>JACKFH010000004.1 GCA_020632575.1 Candidatus Omnitrophota bacterium
TCGATCCTGACCAAAGAACTTGAGATCAATTCGAAATACACCAACCGTTCTTACGAGGAATGGTTCGCCAATGAGACCGCCGAGTCGCTGGTCGCTCAGAAGCCGGCGCCGAGAGAGAAGCAACGGATGAAGATTCAAATCCTCATTCAGGATTTCATCTCCTCCAAAGACAAATAAGAAATTCTTAAATCGACTTATAGAAAACCCCGAACGTTCAAGGACGTTCGGGGTTTTCTTGTTTTGCCTCAATCCAACTCAATGAAAAGGGGCGCTGAGCATCAATGCCAGCGCCCCTTTTGGGCTATCTCAATGGGGGACTTTCTCTCAGGAGGCAATGCCCGGGGCGGGGAACTGGTCGCAGAGTTCTTTGACCTCTCGCTTGACTCGGGTTTGCGTTCCCTCGTCCTGAATGTTGGCCAGCACTTCGGAGATCCACTTGGCGATGGTCTTCATCTCCTCCTCTTTCATGCCGCGAGAGGTGACAGCCGGCGTTCCGATGCGGAGGCCACTTGGATCCCATGGTTTCCGTGGATCGAATGGGATCGCATTCGAGTTGCAGACAACGCCCGCCTTGTTCAGGGCGCTGGCCGCCTCACGACCGCCGAGCCCCTTGGAGGTGACATCGACCAACATCAGATGGTTGTCCGTCCCGCCGGTCACAATGTCGAATCCTTCCTCTTGGAGAGCCGCAGCCAAAGCCTTCGCGTTCTTGATGATCTGACCGCAGTAGACCGAGTAGTCGGGAGAAGCTGCTTCCTTAAGAGCGACCGCGATGGCCGCGGTCGTGTGATTGTGAGGCCCCCCTTGCAGACAGGGGAAGACCGCTTTGTCGAGCGCCGCCGCGTGTTCTTCCTTGCAGAGGAACATTCCGCCGCGAGGTCCGCGCAAAGTTTTGTGAGTCGTCGTCGTGATGACATCCACATACGGGGAAGGGTCCGGGTGGTTGCCGGTGATCACTAACCCGCTGATATGTGCGACATCCGCGATCAGGTAGGCGCCAACCTCTTTAGCGATGGCGCCAAACTTTTCGAAATCGACGTAGCGGGGGTAGCCGCTGATCCCGGCCCAGATCATTTTGGGTTTTTCTTTGATCGCCATCTCGCGAATGGCTTCATAGTCGAGGAGATGATCTTTTTCCGAGACCGTGTACTGCACGGAGTCGAATAACTTTCCGCTGAAGTTGACCTTCCATCCGTGAGTGAGGTGACCTCCATGCGCCAGGTGCATTCCCATCACTTTATCGCCCGGCTCAAGGAGGGCCATGTAGACGGCCTGATTGGCGGGTGATCCCGAAAGGGGCTGGACATTGGCGTGATCCATCTTGAAGAGCGCTTTGGCACGGTCGATGGCGAGTTGTTCGATCTGGTCGATGAACTCCTGGCCCTCGTAATACCGTTTGCCCGGGTATCCCTCGGAGTATTTGTTGGTCAGAACCGAACCTGTGGCTTGCATGACCGCTTTCGAGGTGTAGTTCTCGGATGCGATCAGACGGATGGAGTCAGCCTGACGCTGCTCCTCTTTGTGAATGAGATCCGCAATTTCGGGATCGACAGCCTGGATGGCATCCAAGGCATCAACGGCAACTGTGGACATAAGTTTCCCCTCCTGTGGTGCAAGTGTGTTTTCGTTGAAAATTTTGGATGTCGATCGCCCAGGCCCGCGGCGATGAGGACTGAAATTCCGGCGAGCTTCCCAACGGTTTGACTCCGTCTTGAGGGTGAGGACCAGTCACTCGCCGATCTCCTTTAACATAATAATTTTCTTGGAGTCGGTCAATGGGGCGGTGGAGTCTGAAGACTGGTTTTCCGACCTTTCTTGACCTCAATCGACCTTTCCCTGACCATGTAAGGGGGGACCTACCAATCCAAATACAAACCATGGTCAAAGGATTCTTCAATTTCATGACATCCCAGAGATCGATACCCTTTCTAGTGTTTCTTTTTCAAGTTATTGAACCCTTTGGCTCCGCTCTTTCCTCCGACTGGCCGGGGTGGCGCGGGGCCAATCGCGATGGGGTTTCCCGTGAAGCGGAATGGATGACCGATTGGCCGAAGAGCGGGCCGGAAATCCTTTGGAGGGCCCGGGTTGGCATGGGGTTTTCCTCCTTCGCCGTCGAGAGCGGTCGCCTCTTTACAATGGGGCACAAGGATGGCATCGACATGGTTCACTGCCTGGATGCGGAGACTGGCGAAGGGGTCTGGAACTTCGATTACGAGGCCCCGATTTATGAGCGGGGGGCCGAGGGCGGACCGACCGCGACTCCGACTGTGCATGGGGACAAGGTGTACACCCTCAGTCGAACCGGACTGCTTCTCTGCTTGGACCGGAAGTCCGGCGAAAAGATTTGGGAACGCGATCTGGTCAATGATTTCGAGGTCGAGATTCCGCATTATGGGTTCGCGTGTTCGCCGCTCGCCGATCACGGACGCTTGATTGTCGACGCGGGGAAGATTGTGGCGCTCGATTTGGAAAGTGGAAACACGATTTGGGAGACCGAGGCATTCAAAGCCGGTTATTCCTCCCCCGTTCCATTCGAGATCGGGGGCCAATCTTATGTCGCGAATTTCAACGCCGACAGTTTGAAGATCCTCAAATCGGAATCGGGCGATGTGGTCTCCTCCGCCTCCTGGGAAACGAGTAGCGAGATCAATGTGGCCACACCGATCATTCAGGAGGAAAAGATTTTCATCTCCTCGGGATTTGGAATGGGGTGTGCGCTTTACGATGCGAGCGATCCGACCAACCTGGTTCGCCTCTGGCGGAACCATAACATGCACACCCACTTCAGCAACTGTGTCTTATGGGATGGTTTTATTTATGGTTTCGATGGTCATGTCACTCGCGATGAGGGGTTCCTGACCTGCCTCGATTTCGAGACCGGCGAGACCCGATGGAAGGACGATCAAGTCCGCAAGGGCTCCCTCATCATCGCTGGCGGTCACATCCTTGCGCTCCTCGAGACCGGCGAACTTATTGTGGCGAAAGCGACTCCGGAGGGTTTCCAAGAGGAATCTCGATCCCATATTCTCGGCGGTCGCTGCTGGACTCCGCCGGTCCTCAGTGATGGCAAGATCTATAGTCGGAATGTGAAGGGCGATTTGATCTGTTTGGATGTGAGGCAGAAGGATAAGGTGAAATAATCGAATGTTTCCATCCGCCTATCCGGAGGCATATTAGACATGGAATCGGGAGAAAGTTCTGAGGTTCAGTCGATCTCGCGAGAACTGATTAAACCCATCGCGACGAGTCTCACCGCTAGTCTCATTCTTCTCGGGAGCGCCGCTTTATTGGTGAGTCCTTTTGGACATCCCATCATGCTGCTCCCTCAATTTGTTGCGGCGGTGATTTTAGTCGGCTGTTTGTTTATCCTTCCTTTTCACCTCGCGAGGTTGTGTTTGGACCGGAAGCGAATCGAATCGGCGAGAGTCCTGTTGTGGGTGGTCTTTCTCATTCTCTTTTTGGTTCCCTCGCTAATCTTCTCGCAGAAAATTCGGATTGAGGGGATGAGGGCGATTCCTGAAAGCGCATCGCCCATTCTGAAAGCCCTTCGAGAGTACCAGGGTAAATACGGCAGATGGCCGATGTCATTGGAAAGTCTCACCCCGGAGTATATGGCCGTAGTCCCCGCGACAGGCATCGGGGCTTATCCAAGATTCTCCTATTCGGTGAGCGACATCCACGGCGAACTTTCCGAAGATCCATGGACGCTTTGGGTGGACACGCCGCAGCGATTCTTGAACTTCGACTGCATGATCTATCTGCCGAGCGAGAATTATCCCGATTACTTCCTTGGTGGGTATACCGAGCCGATTGGCAAATGGGTTTACATTCATGAATGAGGCCCTCTCACCTCACTCCAAAAATCCCTCATACAGCCCCAAATAATACGGCAACAAGAAGAAAGTTCCCTCGTATTCCACATCCCCTCGAGTGTAATCCAGAGAGAAGTGGTCGCTGTTGATGCGGATGTGACAGCGTTCGTCGATCGGGATCGCTTCGCCGGTGACTCGGTCCCAACCATACCCGGGCTCCGACCCAGGGGTGGGATCCTGCATGACATCCAGACGTTGACTGTTTTGCATCTCCCAACCGAGAAGGAGCCTTGGAGTCTTCTTGAGGGTCTCGATTCCCGCCGCAAAGGAATGATCGTAATCCGGCTCGATGCCCTCGAGCATGTGGGTGTTTAGGTTGTCATCCAACGCGAAGGTCATGAAGTTGAAGAAGGGATCGTTCTGTTTCGAGACGAACAGCCAATTTCTCTCGATGCTTCGCTGCCAGAGTTTGACCAGCTCCGGGTCGGTCTCATATTTCAGCAGCCCCCAATACGAGAGATACGCCAGATTGTTGTCCCACGGCACCACCATGTTTGGTGGAAAGATCGCTCGGCCGGAGATCGCGTTGATATGGTAATCGTGGTCGTTGCACAACGCCGCTTTCGCTTCCAGGTATTTCGTGGCGCCCGTGATGTGATGCGCGACATTGAGGAAGGAGAGAATCTCGACCGACTGAATCCCGCGATCCGCCCACCCATCCGGACCGTTCACATACTCGGGCGACCAATTCGCCCATCGCGTCGGCTTCCCATCGTAGTCGATCAGACGGTAGCCATGATCCACGATATGATCGGTCATCCTCCGAACGAGATCGCGAACCTCGGCCTTCTCCTCCTCGGTCTCGGCGACGAAGTCGTAATACAGGGCATAGAAGAAATAGTGCCCGCAGATCTCATCCGAACTCGTATCGCATTTCCAGAGATACTTTCCATCCTCGCTGGTCGGCCAACGCGGAAAGATCTCCTTCCACAGGGGGTCCTCCTCTTTCATCTTGCGATTGACCTCGGGAGTCAATTGAGTGTTCGGGTTCGGTTCCCAATCGGCCGGGATCACCGAGCGGGCGGGGAACCCGGACATGGGAGTCACCTGCTCCAGAAATAGGAGCCCTTTGAAAATCCGTTTGGCCCTCTCCTTCGCCTCCGGATCCTGGGTGGCCGCGTATCGGAAGGCTTGAGAAGCTCCGTACATCGCGGAGTAAAGGCCATCGTTGTCCGTGTGGTTGATCCAGTGAGTGTCCAGGTTTCCTTTCTCGTGGAACCGACAGCGGACGACATAATCCATCCGCCAATGACGTTGGTCGATAATCTCTTCGTATTCCTTGGCTTTCTCCGCCAAAGTTTTGTCCTCGGTTTGGATCTTGGAGACACCTCCGGGTGTGGCAATCCAGACTGTTCCATCCGGGGCGATTGAAAGGTCATTTACATGGTCGTCCGGTAACCACCTATCCCCCGCACGGTAAGACCATTCGTCCCCATTGAAGTAAACAGCCCCCCACTCGGTTCCAAACCAAACCTTGCCATCCCTCGCCTCGGCGCAAGTGAAATGATCGTAGGGAAGCCCTTCCTCGCCAGTGAAGATCTTCCATTGGCTCCTATCGAACACCGCGGCGCCTTCCTTGCAGCCCATCCATAGATGAGACCCGTCGGAGGCAAGTGCGGTCACCTGAGTCGGGGACCAACTGTACTTATCATCGGAGATGATCAACTCCTCGAGCGATCCCCCCTTGGTGGTCGACCGCAGGAGATGATCGTCGGTTCCCAGGTAAATCCAGTCCCCCAAAACCGTGAAGGCGCGAATCGGTTGGTCCCCAATGATGATTCCATCGAGGGTCTCCTTGTCGAGGAAACAAAATCCCTGATTGGTTCCGATGCCGATCTTATCCCCAAAGAAGCGGATATCGTCGATCCGGATCTCTTCCGCCAGATTGAAATTGTCCCATCCGCCCTGATCCCGCTTGGCCAGTTGATGTCCTCCCCCCGCCCAGAGCGTCTCCCCATCGTGTTCCAAGACCGTGATCTCAAATCCCGGACCCTCCTCCCATGGTCCCAATCGATCCGCGCTCGAAATAAAGAGACCGGAGATGGCAGCAACAATCGCGCGTCCATCCGGAATGACCGCGACTGAAAGGATGTCACCCTCCGGTTGGGTGAAACGGCTCGCGGATTGTTGTTGAAACGATTGGTTGACACTGGAAGGACCGAAATCCCGCGCCGAGGAGGTTGTTACCAGGATTCCGGCGAGAATAAACATCACTAAGAAACGGGTCATGGAGGAGTCTCCTCTTTGTCGGGAGGGAGGTGGGCCGAATAACTTCCTTTCGACCCACCCTCATTCTCGACTGAAAAGATCGTTCGGGTCTTTCTACGGGTGAAGATACGCAGCCAGACCGGATAGAATTTTCGGATAGAAATCCGTCGACTTCTGAGGCATCCGAACCCCCGCCTGAGCCGCGGTCTTCACTTCATCAGGGTGCGTTCCTCGAAGGATAAAGGCGACATCGTATCCGAGGCGACTCAAACCCGCCTGGATCTCGCTTCCGGTCCGGACATAGGCGATCCGATCGGGAGCCCCCTCTTCGAGAGTCACTCCCAAAAGTTGGTCGAAAAAGATCCGGTGCAGCCAAACGACCGGGAGATCACGAATGCTGTCCTCAACATCGGGAGAAAGGAGGGATTGGAGTTTCTCTTTGTCCCGAAGTTTCAGCGTGTAGATCTTATCCCGGGTGACAAAGCCCATGACCTCCGCGTCCGATTCATCCTGGTGGATTTCGATCGCCTTGTCATGAATCGATTCCGCGGAGACATCCTCGTCGGACTCCTCAATATCGAAAAAGTCCCCGGCATGTTTGAGGAATTTCTCGATCTCTTCCTCCGAGACCCCCTTCACCATGCGGTGGGTGGGGAGGATTTCCACACCTGGATCCTCCAGCGCGGCGAAGTAAACGAGGATGTAATCGTAGGGCTGGGGACCCTCAGCGTCGGGGTTGGCGGCTTTGCATTGGGCCTGGTAATTCTGTCCCGTTTCGTAACGATGATGTCCATCGGCGATCAAGAGTTTTTGAGGGGAGACGATGCGCTTGATCGCCTCCATGATTTTTGGATCGGAAACCAGGGCCACATCGTTTTCGTGACCATGAAAATCTGGGAAAGTCACATCGGGAGATAGATCGTTGAACATCTCTCCGAGTTCCCCCTTGGGATCGGAATAGAGGACAAAGATGGCTTCGGGCGTCCCTCTCACTTCAGAGTAGAGTTTGAGACGATCCGCTTTGTGCTCGGAAAAGGTGCGCTCATGCGGCAACACTGCATTGTCGCCGGGGTCAGGCAGTTTAAGGAGAGCATAGAAGCCGCTTCGGGTTTTCTCCTCACCTGTCAGCGGCGATTTATAGGTTTGCCGATACACGAGGACTTTGGGGGAGTCTTCTTGAAGCAAGATCCCTTCGGCAACCCATGCCCGCAGTCGCTTGGCCGCCTCCGAATAGTAGTTGTGATCCTGTAGGGATTCGCCCAAGATGGCCCACACATAGTTATGGGGATCCTGGTTTCGGAACGATTCGATTTGTTCATTGGTGAACTTGTCATAGGGCGGGCAGACCACACGCTCCAAAAGATCGCTCTTCAGCGGGTAGTGGATGACTTTGAACGGTTCAATATCCATAACGGGAAAAAGCTCTTTCTTGATCGATGTTTAGATCGAATTGGAATCGCCCCCCGAACGGGAGGTCAGTGAGGAAATTAACATAAGAGGATCGAATTCCAACAGGGAGGTCTCAGTCCAGGTATTCCCCCGGTTCCATGGTAATCCAGCATTTATCGAACAAAAGCGGAATCACTCGTCCCTCGTTCCAGATCCGTTCCTTTTTGACCCGGCAGTAGAAGAGTTCCCCGTGGTAGGTGATGTGGAACCGGATCGGGCGTTCCTTGAGAAACGAAAGGAATGAGAACCGCTTCTCCCAATAACCCAGTGAGACGCGCTTGTGAAAAATCACAGTCGGTCGGACACGGCCCCCAGCCGTATTGATTCGGAGCGCGTAACCCTCCCCCTCCTCGAATTTCCCCTCGACCTTCTCGACCCCCCAAAACTGTTTCCCCCCCAGCATCGCGCCGGGGTGGTCGACCGCCATCCTCGCCACATAAAACCCCTTGGCGTCCTCGTATCGCGCCTCGCACGTGATGTAACCGAACTCGTGAAAGGGTTTCTGGAAGGTCGATCCCTCGACCGGTGTATAGCAGCCGAAGTAATGACCGGACAGAGTGTCGTCGCGGAGCACCTTGGCCGGGGTGAGTCGCTGGTGAAAAAGATGTCGCTTGATGTCCTTGAAGTCGATCCAATCGATCAAAAGCCCCGCCCAGCCGTAGAACCTCCAGGGAGGGGAAGGGAGTCTCATCCCTCGACCTCGGCGGGTTCGGGGCGAACCCCGTGTTTCTCGTATTCCAACCCCCGCAACTGTCCGCAGGCGGCGTTTATCTTTTTACCCGGGCTTTGACGCAGGGTGACATGAAGCCCTCCCTCTCGCAGCCGGTGCAAAAAGGCCTTGGCTTGGGGAGGAGATGGGGGACGGAGTTTGGTCATCCCAATCGGGTTGTAACGAATCAGATTGAAATGAACCAGTTTCCAACTCTTGAAAATCTCGACCAACTTCTTCGCTTCTTTGGGACCGTCATTGATGTCTTTGAGGAGGATGTACTCGAAAGTCAGCCTCCGTCCGGTCTTCTCGATATACTTTTCGCAGGCGGGGAACAGCCGGGAGAGCGGATAGACCTCCTCGATCGGCATGATGCTCTTCCGCAGGTCCGAATTGGGAGCATGGAGCGAGACCGCCAGACCCACTTGAAGGTCCTCCTCGGCGAACCGATAGATTTCCGGGACTAGACCGACTGTCGAAACCGTGATTCGCCGTACCCCAAAATTGATTCCCTGGGGATCGATCAGTCGCCGGATCGATTCCATGGTCGCCCGGTAATTCTGAAAGGGCTCGCCCATTCCCATGTACACGATATGTCTCGGCCAACCATCAACGCCATGCCGTTGTGAGATGACTTTCCGCAGGGAAAGGATTTGCCCGACAATTTCTCCAGGGCTGAGGTTGCGAACCAGACCAAACTTGCCCGAGGCGCAAAAGGAGCAGCGAAGCCCGCAACCGACCTGCGTGGAAATGCAGGCGGTGTAATCCTCCGGAGCGCCGATCTGGACACTTTCGACCGCCTCTCCGTCCTTTAACCGGAAGAGGAATCGGTTGGTTCCTTCGTCTTTGGATTCAATGCACTCGGAGGTGTCGATGTACTCATCCGTGAATTTTTCTTTGAGGAGTTCCCGGAGCGGAGCGGGTAGATCCGACATCGAGTCGATGGGTTGAAGTTGATCCACCCACTTCAAGATTTGGCGGGACCGGTAAGCCGGTTCTCCCGCCTCGTTCAGCCAACCCTCCAGCGAATCCACGCTTTGGTCCAAGAGGGAAAGACGCTCAATCATCGTCATCTCCCGCGAAATCGCCAGATCGATCTGGAAATCCCCAGAACGAAAGTTCCGTCTTACCGTATTTTCTCAGGTCGAGACGCTCCAGAGTCGTCCCCTTGAAGGGATCCCCCACACCCTTCTTGAAGGGACGTTGATGGATGACCAAGCCATTTGGAGCTAAGATCGGTTCCAGGAGATTAATCGGCAATCCGGGGAGATTGTATGGCGGGTCGAGGAAGATGAGGTCGAACTCGCGCTGATCCCGTTGAAAAACACGGCACTGGCCCGGCGCGGAGGTTGTTCGAATGTAGGCATCCCCTTGTCTGGAGAATTTGGCCAGATTGGCGCGAATCAGTCGGACCGCCGCTTGGGAGGACTCAACGAAGGTGACCGAGGCGGCCCCCCGGGAGAGAGCCTCGAGACCGACCGCTCCAGTACCGGCGTAAAGATCAAGGAAGTGGGCTCCCTCGATGACATCCTGGAGAATATTGAACAGCGCCTCTCGGACCAGCCCTGGGGTTGGTCGAATCGATTGGTCCGAGGGGCCAACCAGGTGTTTCCCGCGGTCCGTCCCGCCAATGATCCGCATGGGAGTTCGTGTCTTTTGCGTCAAATTCCCAACCCTTCCCCTATTTTTCCATTCTCTTCATAATGTGTTCGCAAATTCGACCCGGTTCAAGGTATAGTACCATATCGTTTCCAGTTCCCAATGGCTGGCCGCGAAATCAACCACCTACTCCCGCCGGCATGTGGGATCGAAACCTTGAGCCAAGGGCATGGAGTTACTGTGAAGCACACCATCATGATGGAGAGAATCTACTAAATTGGCTGAGTTCATCCAAGAAGACGAAGCGCTCGCGAAATATTGCCAACGGCACATGGGCGCGGATCTCATCGGTTTCGACACCGAATTTGTCCGGGAAAAAACCTACTACCCGAAGCTCGAGGTGGTCCAAATCATCGTGGAGGATGAAATCGCCATTGTCGATTGTCAGGCCATCCGCGATGCCTCGCCGATGTGGGACCTTTTGTGTCATCCCGATTCCCGAAAGGTTCTCCATTCGGGATTGCAGGACATGGAGATCATGCTTCAGGAATCCGGAAGGCTTCCCGCGCCCATTTTCGACACCCAGATCGCCGCTTCCCTCCTGGGTTATGGCTCCCAATGTGGGTATAGCCGTCTGGTCTACCAAATCCTCGGAAAGAAAGTTCCCAAGGGGGAGACCTTTTCGGATTGGAGCCATCGTCCACTCCACAAGGATCAACTGATTTACGCCGAAAAAGATGTTGAGCATCTCCCCGAGATCTACGGTAACCTTGTCGACCAATTGAAAAAGCGAGGGCGATTATCCTGGATCGATGAGGAGTGTTGTCATCTTAGCGAAGAGGCGACTCATTTCCGCGAACCGCCGGAGACCTGCTACAAACGAGTCAAAGGGCGCAATTCTCTTGATTCCACCTCGCTTTCGGTGTTGCGATCCCTATCGAAGTGGAGGGAAATCACCGCCCAAGAGAAAAACCTTCCCCCGGGGAGAATTCTTCGCGACCACTTGCTTCTGTCGATCGCCAAGGGTCGGCCGAAATCTCTGGATCAACTCAAACGGCAAAGGGGGATGCACTCAGGCGACATCTCCCGGTTCGGCAATGATATCCTCCATGCGGTCCAAGAGGGGGAACGCCTGGCCGAAACCGACCCGATTGAACTTTCCCCCAGTCTCAGAACCAAAATCCCCGAAGACGCGGAAGCCATTCTGAAACTCCTCAGCGCTGTCCTGAGGATCGAGGCGGAAAAAGCGGATGTGGCTCCCACAGTGGTCGCGACCAGCGAGGATCTCCGCCAATTGGTGGGAGGATTCAGCGCGGGGAATTTGGAGGGTCATCCCCTGCTCGAAGGGTGGCGCAAGGAACTCGCCGGGGACCGTCTGCTCTCCGTTTTGGAAGGCAAAGTCCTTCTCCGGTTCAATCCGAAAAAGATGTCAATCGTTCTGGAAGAGAGTCATGGCTGACGCCGAGACAAAAGGACCGATTTGTCTGCTCACCGATTTCGGAATAGAAGACAACTATGTCGGCGTCATGAAAGGGGTCATCCAATCGATCGCCCCAGGCTGTGCGATGATCGACCTTTCGCATCACATTCCTCCCCAAGACATTCGATCCGCCGCCTTTCTCCTCGACCATTCGGTCGATTATTTCGCACAAGGAACGATTTTCCTTTGTGTGATCGATCCCGGGGTTGGCACCCACCGTCGTAAACTAGCAATCGATTGTGGAGGACATTATTTCATAGGACCTGACAATGGTTTGCTCAACTCCTTTCTCGATGCGGGAAGGGTCCATCAAATCGAGAGCGACCGCCATCGTCTGCCTCAGGTTTCCAACACGTTCCATGGCCGTGACATCTTCGCCCCCGCCGCCGCGCATTTGTGCTGTGGCGTCCCGCTCGCCGATTTGGGGCCCAAATGCCAAGACCCCATCCGGATGGAATCGAGCGAGCCGGCCCGTGAGGGTGAGGACTGGTTGGGAGAGGTTGTTTATGTCGATCGATTTGGGAACCTGGTCACCAATTTCGATTCCGATCGCTTCCTTGGCGTAGTCGAGACGGGGGATTTTCGAGTCCAGACAAAGGGGGGAGTTGAATGGCCATTCGCCCGGACCTATGCCGAGGTTCCGAATGAGAATCGATGTTCCGTGATGGGTGGGTTTTTCCGACTTGAGCTTTCTATTAATTGCGGGAACGCCTCGAACAGGCTGGGTCTCTCCACCGGGAGTCAGGTTTGTCTCGTAAAGAGTTGACGCATCTTCGCTAAAACTGTGATAATCTACCTCTTATTGGCGTTTTAATTGTTTTGTTTTTTGCCGCGTTTTCGAATGGTCTAAACTTCGATAGCGTCGAAGGAGATAGGGGAATGCACATCCAGAAACGACTCTTTCCGTTTTTCATTGCGGTTCTTTGGATTTTGGGTGCGAATAGTGTCGCACAAGATTATCAACCGGTGGCGGAGGCGGATCTCCAAGTCGCCTCCGATGGCTACCCCCGAATGGCTTTCGACACCACTGGGAGTCGTCTGGCGGTCGCTCTAGAAAAGGCTGGCGAGGCGGGGAAGGTGGTCGTGCTTAGCATCCCCGACCTGACTGTGATCAAGGAGGCGCTTCTCGACACAGAACCGATGGCAGTCTCCTTCAGCCCCCTAGGCGATCAGTTCTCGCTCTCCGTTTCCGAGAGCGGCCAACCCAATCAGTTGCGATTCGTCGTACTCTCCACCACCGATTGGAAGCCGCTATACAGCGGTGGGGGTTTGAACTCCCCTGTCGCCTCGGTCGCCTACGACCCGGTTGGGGATCTCCTTTTGGTGGGGGGAAAGAACCCGGGCGAGGTGTTTCGGTACGAGGTTGGGACTTGGATTCGAGAAGGCATCCCCCCGCTGGCTTCCCTCAGGGAGGGGTGTCAATCGCTGACTGTCTCCAAGGACGGTCGTTTCGCGGCGATGGGGACTCCCTCCTCCAAACTCTATGTCTGGCCGATGAACGACACCGCCCCGGCGCGAGCCCTCGGATCTCAGGAATTCAAGGGAGCGGTGACAGCGACCGCGTTCAGTCCCGATTCGCAGACACTGGCCGCTGGTGACGCTAGAGGCGAGATCATGGTTTTCTACCGAACCGATGATGAACTCTGGGCCTGGAAAAACTTGTTTCGGTTGCCCTCCGGGGGGGTGACTGGAATCGGATTCCTCCCCGATGGGAGCCTGGTGACCACCAGCACCTATGGGGAGATTTGCCGTTGGAATGTGAACGCGACCGGCGCTCCGGTGGAGACCATCTCCCTGGGAACGGGAAGCACGGAGTCGCTTGCTTTCGATCCCAAGGGAAGGTGGATGGCGGTCGGAGGGGACAAGATTCGTCTTTACCCGTTGGGCGCAGCTGAAATGGAGTCGGTGGATGACTTCTCCTCCGCCCCGGTCACCGTGGTGGATTTGGCCAAGCCCCTGCCCAACCGAGAGGATGTGCCCACCATGCCACCCTCGAGCGAGCCGATTGAGACTGTGACCGATTCCGGAATGGTTGAACCCAACGAAGAACTCGGCAACTTCCTGATCTGGATGGCCCCGGGCAGGGAAGCGGGGTCCGGCGAGGATTGGGTCCAGGCCTGGGCGAGTTTGTTGGATAAAGGAAGATACAACCCCTTCCAGGTGGTGATCCCCTTCGACACCCTGAACGCCGAGGTGATGGAGACGAATCTGGATTATATCGAAGAAATTTTCACCGCGGAGGATTTTGGAACCTTTTACACCTCCGCGGTTCTCCTTCCAGCGGCAGAGGGCGAGGAACTACAAATCGCGGTGGGATCCTATCGAAACGAGAGAATACCCCTCTCCGACTGGCTTGAAGCCATTGAGACTGCCGGAAAGATTGCTCCGATCTTGTGGGTGCTCGATCTTCAAGTCGATCCCTCACAAGCCTCGGAGGAGGCCGCCGAGGTGTTCACACGGTTGGTGCGGGAAATTGAACTGAGCAGTGAGGGTTTGCCCGAGGGGGCGCCGCCCTACCCACGACCGAATATCGGCGTTGGTTTAGCGACCCTCTCGGTGGAAGGCTGCTACCCCGAACTTTGGGGAAACATGGAAAACGCACTGACCGGCATGGCCGATTCGAATGGCGATGGGGTTATTTATGACCGCGAACTGCTGCTTTATTTAGGCGACCATTGCCGAAGTGCGGTTCGAGCGAATACAATAGGTAAGGCGAAAGCCGAATTGCCTGTCTTGCCCCCATTTCAACTAGGCGGCAACTAATACGGGCAAATCCGGTTTTGTCCAACGACAAAATTTCACGGGGAGGTGGCGATGACTCGACGAACCGAACGAATCTGCTACTTGACCGTCCTGATCCTTTTGGTTGGTTTCCTGGCCTACGATTGGTACGACCGCAATCTGTCGCCGAAAGTACCGGATTCCTCCACAAACCAGTTATCTGTTGAGGCTGACAACGAATCCTCGGAGCCTCACCAAGATTCAACCCAAACGTTGAAAGAATCGGGGAACAAGTCTTTGATCGCGGAGGTCAATGCGGATCAACCTGGGAAACTGCTCGATTGGCCGGTTAGTGAATTGCCCGACCAAGTCCAGGATTTCGAGTTGGCGGAACCTGTGGAATCCGAGGAGGACAACATCTGGGCCGCTCGTAATCAACTCTCCGAACAAGAAATCGACCAGTATTACGACCAATTAGCTCAACAAAAACTGAAACCCAAGACCTATCCCAAACTGGTCGATTGGGAGCGAACCAAGGGGGAGAAACCGGATTGGATGGTCATGGAGGAGTGGTGGAATCTACAGCGTTTCCAAAATTACCTGAATCCCGGGCCGGTTCACACCACCTCCTACACAGACGTTTATGGAAATCGTCACCATTCCTTTGAGGATCGTTCGGGGCGCATCGACGTTTTCGATACTTGGGGTCGCGAATACACTTATTTTCAACCCAAATGAAAAAGGCTCTCGGGAATGCAACCCGAGAGCCTTTTCTTTTCAATGTTTTATCCTCAGCGCTATTCGGCGTTAACCGGTTCCATTTGAGGTTGCAGTTCTACCAAAACAAATGGCTCTTTCTCTTGGCCTAGACTCAAGCCTTGTTCGTGACGTTCATAGCCCACAGCCTCAACCACCAACTGGTAACCGCCCGGTTCCACCGGAGGGAACTCAAAATCCCCGCCAGGACCGGATTGGGTTTCCGCGACCGAGGGGATCCCGGAGTTAGCGTCTTTCAATAAAAGTGTCGCCCCCTCGATCGGGATAAAAATGTCCAATTCTCCGGTGTCCTCCTGAACACGGCCTCGGACACGGACCAGATTGTCCGCATCGGGATCCAGGAACCAGTCCTGGTTGAGGACTTCGGTCTCCTCCAATCGGATGTGTCCGGATTGGATTGCGTATCCGTCCTTGATAACGGTGACGCTGTAACCGCCGGCGACAAGATCCTCGAAATAGAATTCCCCCTCCTCATTGGTGGTCCGGTCGAATCCGACATTCGGCGGAGGGAAAATCTCGATCACAGGCAACCAATCGGGGACCAACCGCACCGTGGCTCCGGGAATAGGGTGCAGGACCAACTTCGCGTCAGGGGGAACATCCCCCTCGACATGAAAGACATGCCCGAGGTAACTGGCGGAACCCTGATTTAGGGGGTAGAGCAAGAAATCCTGTCGTGTCTTTTGACCATTGGGCACATTCACCTCCATGTCTTCGATCGAGGTGAAGCCCTCCGCTTTGATATCCACCAGGTAGGGCCCCGGCTCGAGGTTCGGGAAGCGATAGTTCCCTTGGTCGTCGGTCACCGTATCCAACACATAGGGGATCGGTCCGGTCGGCGGCAGTGGAAGAGGGAACAACGGCTCGAGGTAAATGTGGGCGCCTGGAACAGGAACGGGCGCGAAGGTGGGGTAGGGAGTCCATTGGGTGACCTTGCCATACAGTCCGGTTGGATCGCTCCCCCCGATTTTCTCAAGATAGAAATTCACCACCGTCGTTTGTCCGGATGGGAGATGCGTGTATTGAATGGCGGGGAGATACCCCTCGGCGATCACTGTCACTGCCACGGCGCCAGCGGACATCCCCTCGAATCGGTAACGACCGCGCTCGTTGGTTTGAGTGATACGAGGCGGGAGGATCTGTCCATCGGGTCCGATATTGCCAATTGCGGGATCGCAATTGAGGCAGAGAGGGATGGCGACGACGGTTGCGCCCACGATCGGATCGCGATAGTTGTCACTCCCATCCACAAAACGCGAGTCGAAAACCCCACCTTCCAATACCGCGTCCTCACTGCCACCCATGCCTGGGATGAGGTCGAAATGGAGGGTGACCGTTTCGCCCGCGGGGACCCAAATATCTCTACGTTCGGACTGAAAATCCTCTGCGCTGACTTGAATGAGGTAGTGTCCCGGTTGGACCTCGGGAAACTCAAAATACCCTCTCTCATTGGTTCGGGTCTCGTACAGCAGATCTGGAGGAAGGATCGGAAGTCCGTTCAATTGGTCGGGTTCAAGGATTGGCAGGGGAATCGGAAAATCGTTCTGGCTAATCAACAAGACCTTGGCCCCCGCAATCGGTTGGGGTTCCGAAGCCATCATCATAGGTGGGCTGAAAGTGACTCGGCCCAAGACCTTGCCGGGCCCTGTGAGGATCGGCGATAGCACGAAATCCTGGGTGACCACGCTCTCAGGGGGTATCCCCACCAGCTCTTCGGAGGATCGATACCCACGGAAACTCGCGATGACGTGGTATTTTCCAGGTCGGATTGGGTCGAACCGGTAGTGGCCCTGTTCGTCTGTCCGGGTCACCAAGTGAGGCGGAGGCAATGGAATTGTGGGATCGGTTCCATTCGGATCCACCTCGAACCATTCGGGTTCCGCCGGGATGGCGATCACCTCGGCGCCGGAAGCCGGTTCGAGCACGGTCTCCGCTCCCTCTGGTTGCAGCCAGACGGTTCCCTCGAGAGTTGAAGGACCCGGTGGAGGCGTGTGAACGATCACGAGATCCACCTCGGCTGTTTCATCCTTAATGACTTCGGCGGGAGCCGAGGTTCGGCCCCAGCCCCTCGCGCTCGCGAAGAGGTCATAGAGACCGACAGGGACATGGTTGAATTGGTAATGTCCCTCATCATCGGTGGTCGCGCTTTGAACAAAGGCCGCGGGTTGGTCGGGATAAATGGTCGCCAGGGCTGGAGGGAATTCGAAATCAAATCGAGGAACGAGTGACACCAGCGCATCGGCCAAGGGAACTTGCGCAGAGTCTTCGGGAGTGACGCCGAAAACAGTTCCAGCAACCGCGCCGTATTCGATCACAATCGGGGTGAGAACGAAGTCCTTCTCGGTTTCGTTTTCCGCGACGATCTCGACTGTGGCATTCTCAGGGAAATGTCCCTCAGCCCAGACATGAACTCGATACCTGCCGGGAAGGACGCCTTCGATCCTGTAATTCCCATCGTTGTTGGTGCGGGTTTCATAAACGGGATGAGGGAAGATGATGGGGTGATCGGAGGGGGCTCCGTTCTCGTCCACCGACATGGTCTCATCCCACCATTCGGCCTCCAACAGGATGTGCGCCCCAGCGATAGGATGGTCGGATCCCGGCTCGATCCCTTTCATGTCCTGAGCCGGTTCACCCATTGAAGTCACCGTTCCGAACAAGGCGCCTCCCTCTTGGTTGATTTCAAAAAGAAGGAAATCTTGAACCTGAGGCTCGTTTCCGTCGATGCGGATATCCCTCCGTTCCGATTCGTAGCCATCCGCCGAGACAACCATCCGGTACTCTCCCGGAGGAAGGTCATGCACCTCATAGAACCCGCGGTCATTTGTGAACACGACTTGATCGGGATCGACCTCGCCTGGGAGGTGATCGGGGTTATTGTCCCCAATGACCTGTCCTTGGTCGATCGGCATCACACGAACCACCGCACCCCCTAAGGGTTGCTGGAAATCGACAAAGGGATTGGCAGCCCCCTGGACCACTCCTCTCAGGCTGGCCAAATCATCGCGCCTCGGCATGATCAGGATGGTGGTCTCGGCGATTTGACCGACTTGAATTTCCACACGACCGTATCCGGGATTGTAATTCGGGTGCTCCACTCGGAGAGTTGCAGGACCCTCGGGAATGCCATCGGCGCGAAAGCCGCCACCATCATTGGTTTGAATTCGGAATCGATGACCGGTCGAGGCCAGGATATAAACATTCGCGCCCGGGACCGGAATGACAACCGCCGCGTCGCCGACATCCTCCAAGACACGACCCTCGATCGTTCCCGTTCGATTCAGATCAATGGGCGGAAGACCATGCTCGCCATGGAGTCGGCCCAGGATTGCGAGATAAAGGTCGTTATGGTCGATCTCGAAATCCTGGTTCAGGTCCTCCGCCGGGCTGGAGGCCCGGTGCCCATGTGGGTCGAAAGTTAGGGCATAAAGGAAAAAATCGATGTGATTGGTTAAACCATCCCCATTGATGTCCCCCGGCATCGACATGTCTTGAGAGACAACGGGGGTGGGGAAGAAGATGAATACAATCAGGGTTACTACTGATGAAAACCTCACAAAGGACATAGCTCAACACTCCCTGCGGTTGTTTATGGTTGACGGTTCACACCCATATAGAGAGTGTCAGCCCGTGACACCGTCAACCCGCGCACCCCGAGGAAATGGCCATGCATCTCCACTTTAGAGTCAGTATATAACCCGGAAAGGCGTTTGTCACCGGGAAATTCGGTTTTATCCGGTTCGGTTTCTCCCCAATGGTTTCGAGAGGGCGTCATCGAGACGCATGGACACACATCGCCGCGGTCCGAGGGGTTTCTCGGACCGCGGCGCACCCAACAGGTTTCTCCTTCGGTCTTGGGGGCTCAACCTGATCTAGGGTTGTTTTTTGACAACGATCCGACTGTTCGAGGCCTTGTTTAACTTCGATAGCGGTGTTGCCAAGAGGCTGAGTTGTGTCGAATCCAATGGTGTGCAGAAACCGAACTGCTCGCCATCGTTGGTGGTCTTGGTCGGAGTCCAGACACGGTCTTGGGGAGCGGCGTCCGGGTTTGTCAGATTCAGGAATTGCAGTTGCATCTTGCCTGCCGCGACTGGAATGACTCCAGTGGCGTGTTGGATCGCGCTCCCCGTCCACTGCGCCAGCGCGACACTCCCACCCGAATTGATCGTTTGCGCGTAGGGGTTGTTGTGGCAATCGCCGCAGGTCCGGCCCTCGGCCATCACCGAATGGCTGTGGAAGGGGGCAAACACCACAAAGGAAGTGTCGGTCTGATTGTGGTAAAGGGCCATGTAGGTTCCCGCAGTCACTTTACCTTCGTCATTGTTCAGTAAGAGAATGTAATTTCTTTGCGGTCCGTAATGGATCTTCCCGTGGCCGTCGATCTCACTGTCGAAATGGCAGTTGTAACAGGTGACCACTGTCTGGAGATGGCAGGCCGAGCAGTCGATGTTGCCCAAGTGCGTCTGATGCTCTCGGACGCCGTCGGTTGCGGAAACCACATGGCAATCCGAACAATGAATCGTGGGAGCGCCCGGAGCGAGCATCGACATATGAACCGCGCCGTCCCCATGGAGTTGTTCGGTCGAGTGGCAATCCGTGCAGGTCATCCCATAATTGTTGTGGACATCCGCGAGTTTGAAACTGTTCATTTCGAGGTTCTGACGGCTGTGGCATTGAACCAAGCAAGTGGCCTTTGGGTCGTATGAGCCATTCGTCAACTGGTGGCAGGAGGCGCAATTTTGGACATGACAGTCCTTGCAGCCCAGGGTGTTATAATCCACACCGATAAGGGGGCCGAAGCCATCGGCCCGAGAATAGAAATAATCCATACCCCTCGGATTCGCGTGCAGGCTGTTCGGCAAGTTGAGGTTTTGGGGAAGGACCGAATCGAATGACGCCGAACCGGCGCTCTTCCATTGTTGTTGGAGCAGGATGAGGTCTTGGGAGTTGACCTCCTGGTTTCCATCCAGGTCGGCGCTGCCGACATATTCGACGGTGGCGCTATCCTGGCAGGAAACTGACGGCGCGAACACAAAAAAACTGACGAGAACCAACAAGACAAGTGAGGTTTTGGGCATCTTTCCGCCTCCTAGGAATACATTTTCGGGGGCGGACCGAGCCATTGGGCGGAATATGGGGAAGAATGTGGAATTATAGATTGATCATACGATTAAATCAATCGTAAGAGCCCGAGTCTCACCTAACTCCCGATAGGTCAGGTCCTTCCGTAGATCCTTCTCGGTCAACTTGCGAGCTGGAAGGGAAAATGGGACCCTATGCCAACCTAATGTTTTTGAATCATTCCGGTAAGGAGACACAACCATGGGATATGGCATCCTGGTCATCGATCTTCAAAACGAATACTTTCCAGGGGGCCATTTGGAACTGGTGAATATCCAGGAGGTGGCCGCCAAAGCGAAACGGCTGATGGATGCGGGGCGTGAGGCCTCGGTTCCAGTTTTCCACATCCGGCACATCCAACCCGATCCCGACTCCCCTATCTTTCAGCACGGCACCCAGTGGATTGAGATCCATGAGTCGGTCAAGCCGGAGGAGGGGGAGACTGTCATCACCAAACATTTTCCCAACAGTTTTCGGGCTTCCAAATTGGGAGAGGTCCTGAAAGAGAAGGGAATCGACAAGGTCATCGTCTGTGGCGCGATGAGCGATGTTTGCGTAGACGCCACAGTAAGGGCCGCCGCGGATCTTGGCTATGAGTGTGTTGTTGCGCAGGATGCCTGCACCACTCGAAACATCCCTTACCAGGACAAGACCATCGCCGCGGGTGACGCTCATGGCGTCATCATGACCGCTTTGGGAATGTTCTATGCGCAGGTTGTCGACACCGATCAGGCGATCTCGATGATTCAGGAGTGATTCAGGAGTGATTCAGGAATCCTCGGGGACTCGATACAGTTCCCTTAATCGATCGAGTTCATGCTTCAACCTCTTTTGAACCTCCGCGTAGTCGGGGTTGCCATAGAAATTCATCAACTCCTTTGGGTCCTTTTCTAAGTCGATCAGTTCCCATTCCCCGAGCCGGTAGTAGTGGATCAGTTTGTAGCGGTCTGTCCGGACTCCATAGTGACGGGGCACATTGTGGGCTCCTGGGTTTTCGTAGTAGTGATAGTAAATGGATTTGCGCCAATCCTCGGGGTCCTTTCCTTCCATCAGCGGCAGGAGACTTGTTCCCTGCATGTCCGTGGGGACTTCGACACCGGCGGCGTCCAGGAATGTTTCGGCGAAATCGAGGTTCTGAACCAAATGCGTGTCCTCGGAGCCCGGTTCGATCACCCCAGGCCAGCGCATGAGGAGCGGCATTTCCAGGGACTCCTCGTACATCCAACGCTTGTCGAACCAACCGTGCTCGCCGAGGTAAAAACCCTGATCCGAGCTGTAAACCACCAAGGTGTTATCGGCGAGGCCCGTTTCATCGAGGTAATCGAGGAGTCGCCCGATGTTGTCATCGACCGAGGCGATGCAGCGGAGATAGTCCTTGATGTACCGCTGATACTTCCAGCGAACGAGATCTTTTCCCTCCAGGTTGGCTTCGTGAAAGGCTTGGTTCTTGGGATCGTAGGCCTCATCCCAAAGTTTCTTTTGGTCCTCCGTCATCCTTCCGTAGGTGTTGTCCCACAAGTTCTTGGCCGGTCCTTCCAACGCCTCGGTGGGGGAGATCTTCAGATCGTAGGCGTCGTACATGTGGTTGGCGATTGTCATCTCCTGATTCTTCGCTCCGCTGTTCCGATTCGAGTAGTCATCAAACAGGGTGTCCGGCTCGGGGATTTCAATATCGTCGTACAGAGTCAGATGATCGGGACCCGGCATCCAATTCCGATGGGGCGCCTTGTGTTGGCACATGAGCAAGAATGGTTTCTCGGGATTGCGCCCGGACTTCAGCCAATCCAGGGCCAGATCGGTGGTGATGTCGGTTGCGTAGCCGGTATAGGTCTTATCACCTTCGGCCGAAAAGAACTCCGGGTTGTAATAGTGCCCCTGGCCCTTGAGGACCTCCCAATGGTTGAATCCAGTGGGATCCGAACGGAGGTGCCACTTGCCGATCATGGCCGTTTCGTACCCCGCCTGTTGGAGGAGTCTCGGGAAGGTCTGCTGGGAGCCGTCGAAGGTGTTTTTGTTGTCGATCTTGCCGTTGATATGACTGTGCTTTCCAGTCAGGATCACTGCTCGGCTCGGAGCGCAAATCGAGTTGGTGCAGAAACAATTCCGAAAGATCATCCCCTCGTTGGCGATCCGGTCCATATTGGGGGTTTTATTGATCCTGGAACCATAGGCCCCGATCGCGTTATTGGCGTGATCGTCCGTGAAGATGAAGAGGATATTCGGCCGCTTCTTCGGCGGATCTTCCGCGCGCCCTCGCTGAATTCCCAGCGTTAGGACCGCGCAAAGCAACAGAATTGGAATGAATGTTTGGGTTCCCACATTGATCGATCGCATGATCGATAGGGTAACCCCGGCCATCATGGATGGGCAAGACCGGATTTCCGCGATTTCCGCGATGGTGACATCCGCTACCCCACCGTTTCGATTAAGACCGGATTTCGCGCCGCGGTCACCTCATCCAACTTGCGGACCGGAGTCTCCCAGGGGGCGCCCTCGATGATGGCCGGATTCTCGACGCACTCCTCGCGAACCCGTTTCATGATGGATGAGAAATTCCTCAGAGTCTCAGGCGTCTCCGATTCGGTTGGCTCGATCATCGCCGCTTCCGGCACCACGAGTGGAAAGTAAACCGTTGGAGCGTGGACCCCATAATCCAGTAACCGCTTTGCCACGCCCATCGCGCGTTGATCGCCGGTGTCGGCTTTCTTGAGGTTGAGAACGAATTCGTGCATACAGGTCCCGGGATAGGCGGGGGGAAACTCGGGTTGCAAGAGCGCCTTGAGATAGTTCGCATTAAGGACCGCCATCTCGCTGTTGTTGCGAATGCCCGATAGTCCGTGGTGGCGGAGATAAACGTAGGCCCGGACAAGGATTCCGAAATTTCCCCAGAACCCGCTGACCGCGCCGATGGAGTCCTTGTTTTTCTGATCCAGACTGTAGACGCCATCGCTGTTCTTCTCGACATGGGGTTTTGGCAGGAAGGGGATGAGGTGCTCCTTAACCCCCACCGGTCCACCGCCAGGCCCTCCACCTCCATGAGGAGTCGAGAAGGTCTTGTGCAGGTTGATATGAACCACATCGAACCCCATGTCCCCCGGTCTCGCCACACCGGCGATGGCGTTCAAATTGGCGCCGTCGTAGTAGAGTTGGCCACCGGCCTCATGGACCGCTTCTGCGATTTCCAAAATATCCTTTTCGAAAAGACCCAGGGTGTTGGGATTGGTCATCATCAGACCCGCGACTTGATCGTTGAGGGCCTCTTTCAGTTTTGCGAGATCCACCAAACCCCGTTTGTCCGACGGTATTTCCTTGGTTTTGAATCCAGCCAGAATCGCACTGGCCGGGTTGGTTCCATGCGCGGAGTCGGGAACCAGAATGACATTGCGCTCTGTCTCGCCCCGGCTCTCCAGGTAAGCGCGGATCAGGAGAAGTCCCACGAACTCACCTTGGGCGCCGGCCAGGGAGCATAGGGAGAAATCGTCCATCCCCGCGTATTCGCAGAGATATCTTTGGAGGGAGTGCATGAGTTCCAGCGCGCCCTGCGTGTCCGCGTCATCCTGCATGGGATGCAGTGCCGAGAAATCGGGATCGCTCGCCATCTGATCGTTGATTTTTGGATTGTACTTCATGGTGCAGGACCCCAAAGGATAAAAACCGGTGTCGATACAGAAATTCAACTGCGACAACCGAGTGAAGTGACGGGCCACCTGGGGTTCCGACAGAGCGGGGATAGGGGGAATTCCTCCTCGGTGAAGCATCGATCCGAGCGAACTTTCAAGATCGATTTCTGGAACGTCGGAGGCGGGAATCTGATATCCAACCCGGTCTTTCCGAGAAATCTCAAATATTGTGGGTTCCAAATCCTTGTGATGGGGATCAAGATCGATCATGGACGCCGCTCCTTACAGGCAAAGGTTTCTGTTTGTTCACTGGCATGTAATCCGGTCGAGGGATGACTAGGGACAGGCTCAGTCTCCCGGAGGCGAGAGTGACCTAGCCCCCGAAGATCGTCCTCCATCTTATCGGAATCGGTCGTAGACTCAACGGGAGGCCAAGCCGACGAACTCCACTCTGTAGCGGTTTCACCCTATCGGTATGATGGGTCAAAAATTGGATCAAAAGCAAATAATTCAAGAAATAGGTCTTCAGTCCGCCGAGTTTTCCAGGTAGACTCAAAAGGGAGACAGTTGTTCAGAATTTCCAACTGGAAATTCTAAACAAAACCGTTGGTTTCTCCCCGGGAATGGAAGGTTTCAGAAGATGGGTTGGCTGGCCGACTTCCGTCCACAGCGAGGTTGGTGTTTATGAACGGACTCAGAATCTTGGTTGTCGACGATGACCGGGATTTCGCGGAAACGATCGCGGATGTGTTGGAATCGCGAGCGCACACGGTCGATATCGCGGGATCGGGCGAGGAAGCGCTCCAATTCGCCAGCCTCCATCCCTTCGACCTGGCGTTTATGGATGTGCGCTTGCCCGGAATGGATGGGGTGGCCAGTTTCCTTGAACTTCGAAAGAAGAACCCCCATGCGAAAGTCATCATGATGACCGGGTTCAGCATGGAACAACTCCTTGATGACGCGTTAAAGAACGGCGCGTGGGCAGTCCTGAAAAAACCGCTGGACATTCCCGAGATCCTTTCAATGGTCGATCGCATTCGTCCTGATGGAACCGTATTGATCGTGGATGACGATCCCGATTTTCTGCGGAGCGTGAGCGAGATCCTTGAATTGTCCGGGTACTCGGTGGTGACTGCATCGAACGGGCGGGAGGCGATCGAGAGAGTGGGGGGCGACCGGATCGATTTGATTTTGCTCGATATTCGACTCCCCGATATCGATGGTTTGGAGATCTTTTCGAGAGTCCGTAGCCAATCTAGCAATCTTCCCGTTATCATAGTAACCGGCTACCCGGAAGACGAAGCGGGAAAGGTGTCGGCGATCAACTCGTCCAAGAACACTGGAGTCATGGTCAAACCGATCGATCCGACCATCCTGCGCCGGACAGTGGACGAGTTGATTTCACGGACGGACCTCGGAGAACCCTATCTTGACTGACCAACGCCAAGACTTTGCCGTTGCCAATCTGGAGACCGATGCGGGGCCGAGTTCACGTCGCGTCATGATCATCGATGACGATTATGACTTCGCGGAGACTCTCAAGGACATTCTCGAACCGAAGGGATACGAGACCGCGGTGTATCACACCTCCTCCCAAGCGCTTGAGCAGGGGGAATCGTTTAATCCGCACATCGCTCTCATCGATATCCGGTTGGGGCGCGAGAGCGGTATCGATCTGATCAAGACATTCAAGGAGAGGGGATGGAAAACCTTGTGCGTCATGGTCACCGCTTATGGCACACTCGACACAGCGGTGGGCGCTCTGCAGGAGGGAGCCTACGATTACCTTCGGAAACCGGTCGACGCGATGGAGTTGTTTTCCACCCTGGATCGCTGTTTCGAGAAGATCCGTTTGGAGCGGGAGAAGATCCATGCCGAGGAGACGCTGAAAGACCGGAATCGCGAACTCGAGCAGATCAACTCCCGCCTTCGACTCATCGTCGAATCGGCCCACTTACTTCCATCCTGCTCGGAACTCCGTCACCTGGGTCCTCTCCTTCTTCGCGAGTTTCTGAAAAACATGGGGGCGGAGGGAGGGAGCCTTTATGTCTGCCGAGATGACGCCCTGGAATTAGTCACCGCTCGAAACGAAAATCCGATTCCGGAGACCATCCCCTTTCCGCTCAAATCTCGGTCTCCCTTCTCCGTGGCGATCGAAACCAAGGAACCTGTTTTGGTTCGGGACATCACCGAAATTCCCGAAATCGAATCCAGCGGAGGGGACAACTACCGGAACAGTTCCTTTTTGATTCTTCCCCTCCTCGATGACAAAGGGGTGACCCTGGGATTGATCGCCCTCCACAACAAGGCCATCCCCCCATTCACCCCTCAAGACCGAGAACTGGGGGCCATTCTTGCGTCATTGAGCGCGGAGGTCCTTAGGGAACTGAAGGCGACCCAAGCCTTGCAGGAGAGCGAGGAGCGGTTCCGGACCTTGGTCTCGAACATCCCGGGGACCGTCTACCGTTGCCACTTGGACCCGGATTGGACGATGGAGTTCATCAGCGAAAACATCGAGGAGATTTCCGGGTACCCCTCTTCCGATTTTATCCAGAATCGGGTTCGCACATACGACTCGATTATTCATCCCGAGGACAGGAGCGCGGTTTCCGAGGAGGTTCAAGAGAGGGTCAGAAAAAAAGAGGCCTTTCTCTTGGAGTATCGGATCCAGCATGCCGACGGTTCCATTCGGTGGGTTTACGAGAAGGGCCAGCCAATCTTCACCCGCGATGGAAATGTGCTCTGGTTGGATGGGGCCATTTTCGACATTTCCGATCAAAAGAAATTGATTCAGGACAAGGAACGGCTCTTCGCTCTATCCATCGACATGCTGGCGATCGGGACGTTCGATGGCCATCTCAAGCAGGTCAATCCCGCGTGGAGTCGCCTCGGCTGGACCGAGGAGGAATTAACCTCGAAACCCTGGATCGATTTCGTCCATCCAGAGGACCGAGAACGAACCCTGGATGCGATTAATGACCTGAAGTCGGGTTATCCTTTGTTCGTCTTTGAAAACCGTTTCCAATGTAAAAATGGCGACTACCGTTGGATATCGTGGAATTCCGTTCCCATCAAGGGCGAGGACCTGATTTTTTCCGTCGCGCGGGACATCACCGATTTGAAACGGGAGGAGGAGGCGCGGCGCGAGATGGAACTCCAGGCTCAGAGAGCCCAAAAGATGGAGAGCCTGGGAGTTCTCGCGGGGGGCATCGCCCACGATTTCAATAACATCCTGTCCGGTATTTTGGGGTACACGAATCTCGCCCTGTTGGATCTCGAGGAGGACAGCATGGCCTACTCGAACCTGCTGGAGGTGATGAACGCCGCCAACCGCGCCTCCGATCTGGTTCAACAAATCCTCGCTTTTAGCCGACAAAACAAGAAGAACCGGAGAGCGGTCCAACTCGACCTCATCCTAAAAGAGGTTCTCAAACTTTTGCGAGCCTCGATTCCCTCCACCATCGAGATCCGGCAGAGCATCCAGAAAGATGTCGGATATGTTTTGATCGACCCGACCGAGGCGCATCAAGTGGTGATGAATCTTTGCACAAACGCTTGCCACGCGATGGAGGAATCGGGGGGAACCCTCGAGATTTCGCTCGAAAAAAACACCCTTCATGAGCAGATTCCGCTCTTCGACAACCAAATCCTCCCGGCTGGCGAGTACGCGCAACTCAAGGTTCGGGATACGGGCGCCGGCATCCCAGCCGAGGTGCAATCGCGAATCTTCGAGCCCTTTTTCACGACCAAGGATGTGGGGAAGGGAACCGGAATGGGGTTGTCGGTCGTCCATGGCGTGATCACCCGGATCGGAGGCGCCATCACCTGCGAAAGCCAACCCAATGAGGGAACCGCGTTCACTGTTTACATGCCTCTCACCGCCAAGGAAAAAAGGGATGTCGCGCCGCATGACGATGTGTTCATCACCGGAAGAGGACGTATCCTTCTTGTGGATGACGAAACCATGATCGTCAAAATGGGCGTGAGGATTCTCGAACGCAATGGTTATGAGGTCGTGGGAGTCAGCGACAGTCAGGAAGCATTGGAAAAATTCAAGGAGGATCCCGAGGGGTTCGACTTGGTGGTGACCGATTACACCATGCCGAAAATGACTGGGGACCGTTTGGCGCGCAAGATATTCGAGGTTCGCCCCGAGACCCCGATTATCATGACAACCGGACTTGTTCAGGAGAGCGCGGCCAAGCAAGCCCGGGAGATTGGCATCCGGGAAGTGGTGATGAAGCCGTTCCGACCCTCTCACTTCACACGAACGGTCCAGAATGTTATCGAAATGTCTCGAAAAGGAGATTAGGAACTTTGCCGTTGAGAGTTTAAATGCGGGCATCGGATTCAATGATCTTCGCAATCTCTTTCAGGAAATAAAACTATTTGATGCTGAAATCGATCCGTGTGGGAATGGGGCAGATGCTTGTCGAAGGCGGCGCGCTCGAGGCGAATCTGGAGCGCGCCATCGCCTTCATCGAAGAGGCGAGGGAGCGGGTTTGCGACCTGTTGATTCTTCCCGAGTGTTTGGACTTGGGGTGGACCTTCGCCGATTCGCGGAACCTGGCGCAACCGATCCCTGGTCAGGTTTCGGAAATTCTGTGCGAGGGGGCTAGGCGATCGGGAATCGAAGTGGTCGCCGGGGTGACCGAAAGGGAGGGGGATCGAGTTTATAACGCCTCGATTTGGATCTCCAAGCAAGGCGAAATTCTTGGCCGGCACCGTAAGATCAACCTTTTGGACATCGCACGGGACCTCTACACCCCCGGATCTTCCCTCTCGGTTTTCGAATCGAGCATCGGCCCCGTGGGGATGGCCATCTGCGCCGACAACTTTCCGGAATCCTTGGACCTCGCACGATCGCTGGCTCGGATGGGGGCGAGGCTCATCGCGTCCCCCTGCGCTTGGGCGGTCGATTCCGACCACGATCAACGAGTCGATCCCTACGGCGACCTGTGGCGGGGGTCTTATGGCGCTTTGACTCGAGAGTGGGAGGTTTCCATGATCGGAGTCAGCAATGTCGGCTGGATTTCCAGCGGTCCTTGGAAAGGTCGAAAATGCATCGGGTGCTCCCTCGCCATGGGGCCCGGCGGCAAAGTGTTGACCGAGGGACCTTATGGCGAGGAGGCGCAGGAACTCATCGTCCTCGATCTCGAACTCCCATGATTCCCGAGTTGAATTCGGTTGAACGTGGTTGACCTACACTGTCGAACTGGAAAAAGATTCCCAATGATCAAAGAGAAATTCGTTGTCGCCGCCGCCGCGCCGCCCTGCCAGCCGGGAGAGGTCCGTGAGAACCTGACCTCGATTCGGGAGGCTTGCTCCGATTTGGCGAGGGATAGGCCGGCATTGGTTCTCTTTCCCGAATTGTCCCTTTCCGGATTTCTTCCCAATCACCCCACCGTGGAACATCTCCCTTGGCTGACCGAAGGGATTGCAAAAGTCCGAGAGTGGGCTCAGACGATTCCCGGTCCCGCAACCGATTCCCTTGTGGAGATCGCGAAAGAATTCGACATCCTCCTTTCCGCCGGCCTTTTCGAGGACGCCGGGCCGGTGATCCACAACACTCAGGTCCTGGCGGGTCCCAACGGAGTGCTCGCGGCCACGAGAAAAATGCATATCCCCATGTTCGAGGCCCCATTCTACAACGGAGGGGGACTGCCTCCTGTGGTTGAGACAAGGCTTGGGAGGATCGGAACCTGCATCTGTTTCGACACCCTGTTGCCCGAGGGGCCACGCCTTTTGCAGGTCGCTGGAGCCGAGATTGTCTTGATGCCTTTCGCGTCGGATCCCGAGCCTCGCACTGTCGAGGGCTGGATCGCCAACAACGAAACCCTGCTTCGGACTCGCTGTCTTGAAAATGGATTCTTCGGGTTGGTTTGCAACCACAAGGGACATGTGGAGGGATTGGGCGAATCGATGGACTTTCCGGGGGGCGGCATGCTGATCGGACCGAGGGGAGAAATGTTGGAACGTTGGGCTGGCGATTCCGCTTCGTCCATGGTCGCGGAAATCGATCCCCATGTTTTGTCCAAAGCCCGCGCTCACACGGAGTTCGGACCGAGATTTCGACGCCCCGAGTTATACGGTCCTCTCGCTCGACCGCTCACTTAACAGTCGTTGAGAATCATCCCGATCAACGCAAATTCGGAATGTGATGGACGGTCTGCAAAAAAAGAAAATGGGGCGTCCCGTAGGAACGCCCCATTGTTCGGTGTTGTTTCTGTCCAAAGACCTCAGTTGCCAACGTGGTCCATCAATCGCTTGCCCACCATGGGGTGCCGCAAGATGCGAAGGGCCTTCATCTCCAACTGACGCACCCTTTCGCGAGTGACTCCGAGCATCTGCCCCAATTCCTCGAGGGTGTGCGCTTTTCCATCGTTCAATCCATAACGGAGTCGGACAATTTCCCGCTCCCGGTCGGAAAGGTTCGTGAGCGCTTCCTCGATGTCGGCTAGCGCAGCTTTCTTGTCCATTTCCTCAACCGGCGAGGAATGGATATGGTCCGGGATGACCTCGGCCAATTCGAGTTTGCCGTCGTCGTCAATCGGCGTGTCGAGCGAAACGAAGGAGAGAGTCAAATTCTCCATCATCCGCGTTTTCTCGACCGATTCGCCGATCTTGGCGGCGACTTCCTCGACGCTTGGCTCGCGGCCCAGAGTCATCTCGAGTTCATCCTTGGCTTTTTGAAGCTTCCGGATGTTGTCCTGCAAGTGGACCGGAAGGCGAACCGTTCTCGAGCGGTCGCCAATGGACCGCGAAATGCTCTGCCGAATCCAGTAGGTGGCGTAGGTCGAGAACTTGAACCCGCGATGGTGATCGAATTTCTCGATAGCCCGAAGCAAGCCAAAGTTTCCTTCTTGAATCAGGTCGAGGAAGGGAAGTCCGCGGTCCCGATACCGTTTCGCCACGGAGATGACCAATCGAAGGTTGGCTTCGGCGAAAAGATGCTTTGCTTCAACCAACTCCGTTTGGATCTTCTGAACGCGACGGCACAAAAGTCGCAGCGATTCTTTCGGAACTCCCGCCCGATCGATCAGCTGTTGCTCGTCATAGCAGCAACTCAGAAGGTTGTCCGCTAATTCGTCCAACTCCTCACGAGTCTTTCCGAATCTTTTTTCGAGCGTTTTCCATCCTCTTCCCGATTTCCTTCTTTTGTCGACCGACTCGAGGAACTTCTCCTCGCTCATGCCCGCGCTGGATAGGATCCGAGTGTAGCCGCCCTTTCTCTGGGCGACGTTTCCAATCTCTTTCTGAATGTCCTGCAACTCCTGAGCGCAATCGATGATCCAAGTGTGGTGGAGTGGATTCTTCTCCAAGGCTTCGCGAGCCTTATCGATGGACAATCCGACCGCTTCCCGAACACTGCCGCGATCCTCGGAGTCGGTCTCCTCGACCAATCTCTTGCGAATCCGTTCGAAGGATCGGCTCAATTTCTTCATGACCGCCGCGTTCTCCTCGGTCAGCGGACCGGAAGCGGTCTGGAGAACTTCATCATCGCTCTCCTCGTCGACCTCGGTCGGCGCCAACTCCTCCACGGAGTTCACAATCTCCTTGAGTTTGTCGATGGTGACCTTGGTCGGCGCGATGGTGGCGAGGATCGATTGCCGACACTCCTCGATTTTGGCGGCCAGCTCGATTTCTTCGTCCTTGCTGAGGAGGGGGGCCTTGCCCGATTCACGCAACCAAGTCGTAACTAGGTCGATCCCCTCGCTGGAGGTCACGTCACTGTCGAAGTCGAAACCCGCTTCGTCGCGTGATTTTTTGTGAGGCGCTGCTTTAGAAACCATAATCAGGCCCTCCTTTGGCGGTTGTCCCTGGTATCGTCAACTTGAATTTCCAAGTTGAACCAGTTTTTTTGCGGCCTTTTTCCACCAGGGACTCGATAATAAAACGAGTCCAATTCCCCAAAGCAACGACCCATCATAGCACGCAGTTATTGAATGTCAATAATATAAATAAAAAAAATATTCTGTTAAAAACAACTAATAAAGTTTATCAAGATACAGTCCCTTGCGTCAACAAAACTTACCTCAATTTCGTTAAGTTTTGGATTAATGGACCCCAGACCTGTCCCTTGATTAACGAATATCAGATTGGATTATTGCCAAAATGGAGGGCGGAGAGTTGTAAGTCAGTGGAGGTTGTGTGTCGATTCATGGATGAATCGGTTACGAATGGAGCAAATCCTTGAGCTTTTGGATGTTTTCAAGGTCCTCGTGGAGGTCATCGGACTTTGGGGTTTCCAAAGCCATCGGGTGGTTCTTGAACTTTCGACTCTTCATCAGGAATCGGAAGGCTTCAAGTCCAATTGTCCCCTCGCCGATGTGCTCATGCCGGTCCCGACGGCTTCCCAGGGGTTTCTTCGAATCGTTGAAATGGAACACTTTGAGGTGCTCCAAGCCCGCCGTTTCGTCGAATTCCTTAAAAACCTTCCGGCATTTGGAGTCGGTTTCGAGATCGTACCCGGCGGCGAAGGCGTGGCAGGTGTCGAAACAGTAGCCGATTCTTTCGGATTCCTTCACCAAGTCCCTGATCTGGGAGAGGTGACCGAAATCATACCCCAGGTTGGACCCTTGTCCGGCTGTGTTCTCCAGGCACAAAAGAGCCTTCCCCTTGGGAAGTTTCGCGAACACCTCATCGAGGGTTTTCGCGACCGATTTCAGGCCTTTCTCCTCTCCCTCCCCCATGTGACTTCCGGGGTGAATCACCAAATAAGGAATCTCCAACTGGTCGCACCGCTCGAGTTCGTCGAGAAGAGCGGTTTTGGATTTTTTGAGAGTGACCGGATTGGTCGCGCAAAGGTTGATCAAATAACTGGCATGAGCGAAGACCAAATCGATTCCCGTTCGCTCGCGCTCCTCGAAGTACCGAGTGCGGGTCTGTTCATCGATCGGTTTGCCTTCCCACTGGTTGTTGTTCTTGGTGAAGATCTGCATCACCTCGAGGCCAACGCTCTCCCCTCGGGCGAAGGCTTTATCCACTCCGCCCGAAATCGACATGTGCGAACCGATTCTCAATGAAAAACTCCCCCTCCATCGAATAGGCGATCAAGGTTGCCCTTCGCCTTGAGTGGTCCCCGGAAACGGATTGTCACGATGCGACCACTGGAACCGGTTTGACACTGAAGCCCGACATTTTCATCGCTTCGAGGATTAGGTCAACCGCCTTGTCTTCCGTGAACCCTCCGGTATTAAGTGTCAGGTGATAGCCGCTGGCGTCGGTGGGGTCCCGGTGGAACACTTTTCTCACAAACTCGTTCCGTTGCTGATCCGCCTCGTGGATCGCCTCTAGCGCCTCCGCCCGGGTGACTGAGAGATACCCCATCACGCGTTCGATTCGTCTCTCGATCGGCGCCACGATGCGTACACAGAAAGCATCGTCGAGGCCGAGAACCCAATTGGCCCCGCGACCCAGGAACAACACATTGCCATGCAGCGCGGCGGCGCGCACCACCTTCATCAGACCCTTCGCGTACTCCCCATACTCGACTGGGGCGCCATGAAGGTACCCGTCGATCCAACGCTCCAAACTCACCTTCCCCCGCTCGTCCAGAATATCCACCATCCGCCGCTGTTGATGCAGATTCTCCGCGATCGAATCGATGATGTCCTTCCCCATGATGTCCAGGGCCAGTCGCCCGGCCAAATCTCTCGCGACCGCTCGGCCTCCTGTTCCGAGGTCCCTGGAAACACAAATCACCGGCCCGACTTTTTCTTCTCGGTGAGGTTTTTCATGGGTCCGCCGCAGTTCCCACTGACGCATCTGACTGTTCACTAACTCGGAGATTTGCTTCATGGTTTCAGACTCCTTTCCTTCCTCCTGAAGGTCGGGGAGGCGACCTCGAAATGAAAACTCAATGCAATGGCGCACACACCATTAGTATACATCAAAACGCCATCTGTCGTGAGTGAGACGCGGGCCAGAACCAAGCGAGAAGGGTCTCAAGGGCGAGTGTAAAGGACCGAACATTGAGCATCCTTTCTCACCTGATAAGAACGCGGAGCCACCCCAAAAGGATTCAGTTATAAAGGTGAGCCACCAATTTGGAGAGACGCTCACGAAGCGCGTGACGTTCGGCGATCATGTCGATCATTCCATGGTCCAACAGAAACTCGGAGGTCTGAAACCCGTCGGGGAGACGTTGCCCGATCGTTTGCTCGATCACGCGGGGGCCGGCGAATCCAATCAGCGCTTTCGGTTCGGCGATGATGACGTCGCCGAGGAATGCGAAGCTGGCCGCAACCCCTCCCATCGTCGGATGGGTTAAAACCGAAATGTAAGGGGTTCCCTTTTCGCGCAGCTTGGCCACCGCTGCGCTGGTTTTTGCCATCTGCATGAGAGAGAGCATTCCCTCCTGCATCCTCGCCCCGCCTCCGCCCGCCGACACGATGACCACGGGTTGGCCGGTTTCACAGCCTCGTTCCAGTGCGCGTGTGATCTTTTCACCCACCGCTGAACCCATGCTCCCGCCGATGAAAGCAAAATCAAAGGCGGCGAGTTGGATCGGATAACCCTCGATCGTTCCCTGACCGCAAGTGACGGCTTCCTTCTCGCCAGTCTTCTTACGGCTCTTGGCCAAGGATTCCGCGTAACCGCCAAACTGGAGAGGGTCGACCGAGGTGACCGAACTGTCCTTCTCCTCGAAACTGCCTGGATCCAGGAGGCTCTTGATCCGCTCCCGGGCCGACATGATCGAATAGTGGCCGCACTTGGGACAAACCTTCAGATTCGTCTCCCAATCCTTTTTGTAAATCATTTCATTGCAGTTCTCGCACCTCATCCAGAGTCCATCGGGGATGTCCGTCTTTTTCTCCGGGGGGTTGATCGTGGTGTAACGGGGGGGTCTCTTGAACCAGCTCATGTCTATCTTTCCAAAATCCGCATTTTTCCAGGTGAAACACTGATTTTGTGCCTCACTGAACCTTAAGTTTAATGGCATCGATTTCCGAAAGGAAGGACAGAGAATCCGCCCCCATTCCGGGCGGAATGGGGGCGGTATGGAAAGGGGGATGGTGACGAATCGCGAGTTCGATTTTCGAAAACTAGAGACCATCTGTTAGCGCATCGTGAGGGGGTCGTTAAAATTTTATGTGACACACGTAGAGACTATAGATATATTTCAAAATTAGAACGAATGAGGAGGTGGTCCGATGACCGAAAAAAGGCTGAGTCGTTTGGCGCTTGGAGTGGTGCTCTGGTTTGTCGTGGCGACCCCATACCTGATTCCCTTTCCTGGATTGCCGAAAGGGGACCTGACAGTCGACACCGGCACGAGAGGGGTGATCCCAGCGGAGACAGGGCGGGCGCCCACGAACCAACCGAGATTGAACGAACCTTCGACGGAGATGCGATCGAAGCAGGTGATGCTTCAGTCGGAATCTCGGATTGCTTCGGCCACGGGTGGTATTTGTAATGAAAGGGAAGGGAGCCTCAAGGAATTGAAATCATCCACAGCTCCGCTGTCCGCGGTTCCCCTCGAACCCACGCGGATTCGAGGGATTCTCATCGAGGGAGGGAAGCGAACGGAAATCGTGTGGCCTCTCACCCATGGGGGCGGGAGAGACCCGGAGGTTAGGGCGGAACCCCGTTCGAAGAGTCCAACCTCGGAGAAGACCCTTGGGCGGACAGCGGAGCGTGATGGGATCTCGAAGGGACTGGAGAAGATTCTCTCCGAGGACCTCTTCGAGATTTCGAGTCACTGGAACGAGACGGACTTTTCCGGACCCAACGATGTCGGCGACCTGATACAAATCCTTGAGGGCTATGGAAATTAGAGTCTCCTTGCAGCCCATGTTCTCCTTATGGCAGACCCGGCGCCTTGGTGGTAGCGTACCCGCCGTGGGTGCGTCCGAAAAAATTTCAGGAGCATTCGATGACCGAGTCGGAAATTGAAGCCCCAAAAACGAAAGCGGATTGGAGAGTGTTTCGAAGGCAACTCTTCAAAGAGGTTTTCATCCTTTCGATTCTATCGCTGGTTCTCTATGCCTACTTTCTGCAAGACCTCCATATGGACGAAACCTTTTTGTTTTGGATTCCTTTCAGTGTTTTTCTCTGCGCGATCTATATTCCCCTGAGGACGCTCTGTTTTTTTTGGAGACCCTCACCTGAAGAGGCCTTTCGATTCGCGATCCCAGCGGGGGCGATCTGTTTCGTGGTCGCGGCGGTCATGACCCATTTGACCGTCTTTTCGATTCTTGAACACCTTTATCGGAAGAGAGTCTACGACTCGTTCGATCGGCTGGGTTCGGTGGAAAAGGCACTTAAGGAATACCTCACCGATTGGGGTGTCTATCCCGAGCCCTACCGAATTGATGACGAAGGTTTCCTCCCGCCGTCTCTTACCTCCCCGATCCGTTATCTCGAAGTCATCCCCGTCGATCCATTCCGGTACGAGACCGATACCCATCCTCCCTATGGTTGTGTATTCGGTTATTGGGTGGCCTCCGCCACAAAGGAGGGCGAGGGGATTCGAATGATGGTTTTCAGTCTTGCACCGGATGGGTGGCGCGACCTCCCTAGCGACTCCGTTCTGGACGCGAGTCCAAGTCTCACCAGGGATTCGCTTTATCGGCTCCAATATCACCCCTCGAATGGGGTCACATCTTTGGGCGATTTCATCCTCTGGGCCGGGCCAGGGGGTCCTCCCGGAAACGCCGATCAAGTCGAGGATTTTTGGAGTAGTCATTGACCGCTTAATGCGCGACAATCCCTGGCAATCTAATGTGGAGGGTGTTATGTCCAAGAAAATCCTTGAGGTCAAATTTCATTATTCGGTTTCGACCCCGGAACTGGAGGCAGGGGCCGAACCCCTGATCAACCAAGTGGCCAATGTTCCCGGACTTATTTGGAAAATCTGGATTCTGAACGAACGCGATCAAATCACGGGGGGCATCTATTATTTCGAGGATGAAGAGGATGCCCGCGCCTATGTGGATGGACCTGTTTTCGCTCAAATTAAGGGAAGTCCCGTGTTCTCGGATTTTCAGGTCAAAATGTTTGACCCGATGGATCGTCCCAGCCAATCGACCCGCGCTCCGCTCTAAAAACAAGACTGCGGGCGCCTGTTGACCCTCAAACAGGGGCGCATTTTGTTGTTAATGAAGGGCCGTTTTGAGGGTTGGATTGCACCTTCTCAAGTTGGCTTGTACCTTAAAACTTGCCAGATTCCTTTGCTTTCCCGCATGATACTGTCTTAACTGAAGGGTGACACGGCCTAAAAAGAAGGAAATCCATGGATTTTTCCAGATACCAAGTCGAAGGGTTTTATGACGAGATTTTCGAAGCCGACGGCAAACCCCGTCCGAGCGCCCGTCAGTTAATCGACAAGATTCAGTCCCTTCCCCTTGGGGAAATCGAAAGAAGACAGAGGGGCGCGGAAGCGGCTCTCTATGACATGGGCATCACCTTCACTGTTTACCATGGCGATCAGAGCACCGACCGGATCTTCCCCTTCGATATTGTTCCGAGGATCGTTCCCGGCGGAGAATGGGTGCAAATCGAAAAAGGGTTGAAGCAACGCATCCATGCTCTCAACCTCTTCATTCAGGATGTCTATAACGACGGGATCATCTTCAAAGACGGTGTCATTCCCGAGGATTTGGTCAAAACCAGCAAAGCCTTCCGCCATCAATGCGTCGGCCTCCAACCCCCGCGAGGCGTTTGGTGCCACATCACGGGCTCCGACCTCATTCGCCATTCCGATGGGAACTACTATGTTCTCGAGGATAACCTGCGTTGTCCTTCGGGGGTCTCCTATGTCCTCGAGAATCGTCATGTTCTGAAGCGAACTTTCCCCCAAGCCTTCCAGGCCTCCGGAGTTCGTCCCGTCGAAGAGTACCCGATCAAACTCTTGGAAACGCTCCAACACCTTAATGGGGGGTATGAAACCAATCCCAACGTCGTGGTCCTGACACCTGGCATTTACAATTCCGCCTACTTTGAGCATTCGTTCCTTGCCCAACAGATGGGGGTGGATTTGGTCGAAGGTCGGGATCTGGTGGTCGACAATGGCCATGTTTTTAAACGGACCACCAAGGGGTTTGAGCATGTGGATGTCATTTATCGCCGAATCGATGACGATTACCTCGATCCGGAGGCCTTCCGCCCGGAATCCATGCTCGGAGTCCCGGGTGTCTTTGAAGCGTACCGGAAGGGGAATGTGGCCTTGGCCAACGCTCCGGGCGCGGGCATCGCCGACGACAAAGCGATCTATGCCTACGTTCCCGACATCATCAAATATTATCTGGGCGAAGAATCCATCCTCGCCAATGTTCCCACTTGCATCTGCGATCGGCCCAAAGAACTCGAATATGTCTTAGGGCACTTAGACGAACTGGTGGTGAAGGCGGTCAATGAAGCGGGTGGGTATGGGATGCTGGTGGGGCCGCATGCCACGGAAGAGGAGCGAGCGGATTTCGCCAACAGAATCCGTCGAAACCCTCGGAACTACATCGCGCAACCAACCCTCTCGCTCTCCCGAGTTCCGGTCATCGTCGAGGATTGCTTCGAGGGGCGTCATGTCGACTTGCGCCCCTATGTTCTCTGCGGCGAGGACATCTATGTGCTGCCGGGCGGGCTGACCCGAGTTGCGCTAAAGAAGGGATCGTTGGTTGTGAATTCTTCCCAAGGAGGAGGAAGCAAGGACACCTGGGTGTTGCATGAAGATATTTGAGCGGATTCTTTATCAGGAAAGTTTGAGATCGAATTTATGTTGAGTCGAGTCGCGGACGCCATCTATTGGTTATGTCGATACATCGAGCGGGCCGAAAATGTGGCTCGTTTTGTCGATGTGAACCGCTACTTGATGATGGATCTTCCCGACTCTCAATCGGGCGAGTGGAAATCGCTCATCACGGTGACCGGGGACCACAAATTCTTTCTCGAGCGTTTCGACGAGGCCACGGAAGAAAATGTGATTCACTTTCTGACCTTCGATCCGGAGAACCCGAATTCGATTCTCTCCTGTGTCCGGTCGGCGCGTGAAAATGCTCGATCCATTCGAGAAATCATCTCCTCAGAGATGTGGGAACAAGTGAACCGATTCTACTTGATGGTGACCGATCCAGGCGCCAAGGACTTTGCTACCTCCCATCCCCACGAGTTCTATGAGAACGTGAAAATGGCGAGCCACCTATTCACGGGCCTTTGCGAGGGGACGTTGACTCATTCTGAGGGCTGGCATTTCACACGATTGGGTCGTTTCATCGAACGCGCGGACAAAACCTCTCGGATTCTGGACGTGAAGTACTTCATTCTCCTTCCCGAACCCGGCTATGTCGGCTCGCCTTATGACAGCCTTCAATGGGCTGCGGTGCTGAAGTCGGCCTCCGCCCTCGAAATGTATCGCAAACGCCACCACCGAATCACACCGGGAAGCGTGGTGGATTTCCTGATTCTCGATTCAGAGTTTCCAAGGGCGATTCACTATTGCCTGATCAACGCCGAACGCGCCGTTCACGGCATCAACGGATCCCCGCTTGGCACCTCTCGGGATGATGTGGAGAGGAAACTCGGAAAGCTCCGCTCGGATCTCGATTTTTCGGATGTCAACGAGATCATGGATTACGGGTTGCACGAATACCTGGATGGCCTCCAGGTGAAATTGAACGATGTGGGCGAGACCGTTTTCAACCAGTATTTCGCCCTTCGCCCTTTGGAAACGAGCCTGACTCAGAGAATGTCCTAGAAGGAGCCGACCCATCGGATATCCTGCTCGTCTGTCGTACTATGATGATGTATTTATGGAAGTGGGGGAGACGCCTCCCTGGCAAGGGGAGCACCCACTCGTTGACGACCGTTTCCCAGAGAGGGGATATGAGATGACATTCTGTATAGCGATGAAACTTCGCGAAGGATTGGTTGGCCTTTCGGACACCCGAGTGACCAGCGGAGTGGAGGCGAGCACCGCCAAGAAGGTGAGCACCTATCACTACGGGGATCACTCTATGTTTGTGATGACCTCCGGTTTGCGTTCCGCGCGGGACAAAGCCCTCACCTACTTCGATGAAGTCCTCGAGGGGATGGACCTTAAGTTCGACAAACTCTACAAGGCGGTCAACGCCTTCGCGGATCAGGTGCGTCGGGTCTATGCGGAAGACAAGGAGGCCCTCAAGGAGAGCAATCTCAGCTTCAACCTCCACTGCATCATTGGCGGCCAACTCGAGAAGGACAGCGACCACAAACTCTACCAGCTCTATCCCCAGGCCAACTGGGTGGAGGTTTCCCAGGGAACTCCCTATTACATCATTGGCGAATCGAGTTACGGGAAGTCGCTCCTCGATCGATTGCTGAACTACGACACCAGTCTGCAGACCGCGGTCAAAATCGGGTACCTGGCGTTCGAGGCGACCAGAAAGGCGGCCACCGATGTCTATTTCCCCATCGATATGGTGCTCTATCGCCCGGATATCAACAAACTGGTGCAGCATCGGTACGAATTGGATGATCTGAGACCGGTTGGCGATTGGTGGCAGAACCAACTCAAGGAACTGCTCGAGGAGCTCCCATCTGAGTGGCTGGAGGAGTTGTTCACCCAACTCCCCCCGAGTCGTCAAAAGTCCCTGGCCGATGCAATTTAGAATCGACCACAAAACGACATATTCGTACACCGCTCCGGTGTTCCTGGAACCGTTTGCTGTCAGGCTTCGGCCGAAAACCGACATCAATCAACGCTTGCTTGAGTTCGAGTTGGAGATCGATCCGATCCCAACGGGGCGAACCGAGGTGAATGACCTCGATGGGAATGTGACCGCCTTGTTGTGGTTCAGCGACCTCCACGATCATCTCCGCATTCGATCTCGATCGGTGGTCGAAACATGCCTCGACAATCCGTTCAATTTCTTGATCGCGGACCCCGACTGCCAGTCGATACCGGTTTCCTATTCGAAGCAGGCGAGGGAGTCACTGCGGGCTTATCGGGAGCCCCTCAATGCTTCTTCCGAGCCTGTCAGGAAGTTGTTGGATGAGGTAAGCGGCAGCTCCTCATCGAATGAGACGATCACTTTCCTATCCCAACTCTGCCGAGTTATCCACAGTCGGGTGACTCCTGTTTTGCGGCATGAGGGCGCTCCGTATAGCCCCGAGGAGTCCCTCGAGAAAGGGACTGGCGCTTGTAGAGATTTGGCGGTTCTATTCATTGAGGCTTGCCGTCATGTGGGCCTCGCCTCACGGTTCGTCAGCGGCTATCACGAGGTTTCCTCAGAACTCCCCGCGGAACACCTTCACGCCTGGGCGGAAGTCTATCTCCCCGGAGGAGGGTGGCGTGGGTTCGATCCGACCAATGGCTTTGCAGTCGCCGACAGACATGTCGCGGTGGCGACCGGAGCCAGTCCCGAACACGCGGCGCCAACCTCGGGAAGTTTTCGCGGAACCGGCGTTGAATCCCAAATGAGCGTCGAACTGACCATCGAGACGAGCTAGCGGGCAGTGTCCTTTTGTCCTTTGTGTCCAGAATGTGCGTGTCGCTTCCCACTGGCTTGGTGTTATTATTCCTGTAGAGAGTAGTGACAGCAATCTGATTTCATGTTATCATTTATTTGTCGTATTGATGTGGAGGCGTGTGGCGAATGATGAAGCAAAGGGCCCATCTATCTCTCGCAAGTCACACCATTACTGGGGCAATTCTTCTTTTCCTTCTAATCCCCATCGTTTCCTCTCAAGCCGAACTGGCGACCGGTTCTTCAAAGGGATCTCGCTCCTCCCTGATTCCGGAATACCGGCTGGACTCCGATTACCTGACACGACGATACCGACAAATCCGGGGAGAAGAACTGTTCGTTTTTCAGTCGCAATGGAGGGAAATGACATCCGCCGGAAATCCGACACCGGGCGCCCATCGATCTGGTTCGATAGAGATTCGGAGTCAACAAGATATTGATGATCTCCTCGGGGTTGAGAGGGTTCTCGGTGACCTTTCTATCACGCACGTTGGGAATCTCGACCTATGGCCGCTTCGCTTCCTTCGAAAAGTCACCGGTTCCTTCGAGATATACGACACCGAGATAACCTCCTTTGTCGGACTCGATTCGCTGGAGGAGGTCGAGGGAGATTTCTTGTTGGGGAAAACGGAGCTCGTGGTTGTTTGCTTTGGAAGCCTGAGTTGCCCCGGGGGGCCGCAGTTTGAATTGCGAACCTATGGGAATCCCCGATTGCGGGAAATGAAGGGGTTGGAATCCCTTACCAGGGTGGGCGGGGATCTGGATATCTCCAACGCGCCTCTCCTGAGATCACTGTTGGGGTTGGAGAGCCTTCTCGAGGTCGGCGACCTGAGCATCTACAATAATTCCGGACTTGCTTCACTGAATGGGATCGAGAACCTCGCGCTGGTGAACGGAGATGTAGGAGTCAATAGCAACAATTCGCTAAAAGATATTGGCGCGCTATCGGGAATCATTGAGGTTGGCGGTGAAATTACGATTCGTTTCAACGAATCGTTGGACTGCCCACCCTTCGATCTCCCCTTCTTCCCGGTGGACGCCTCCTCCGACAACGCGGTGGATTGTCCAGTTTCGAATTGAGACCTCCAATTGGCCAACCCAGGTCCTCGAGGCAAATCTTCAATAGAGCGACACAAAGAAATAAGCAAGTGCAACGAATAACCCCATTATGAAGCCCATTGCCGCAAAGGAGAGATTGTGCGGTCCTTGATAGTAAAGGAATAATGGGGCAATGGCCGCGAAAACGAATATGATCAAAGAGATAACTCGGGGAACGTTCTTGAAGAAAAAGCCTCTTGTGGCCACGGGTCCATCCGACACAGGTTTCGGTGGTCTCATTCTGTAAAGGATGGCTGGAGAAACCAGAAGCGCGACAAGAAAAACGGCGACCAGCATCTGCCTCCCCCAACCAACGGGAAACAGCATCACGACAGGTGGTATGGTTCCGATCAGAGCCACAAAAACCGCGCCCATCTTGTTCATGGCGTCGATCTGGTCTTCCGACATCTTGAGGATATCGCGATAGACCGAATCCGCATCCTTCCCAATTCTTCGGGTCCAAGTGAGGTAGGCTAATGTCCAAAAGATGACGGGGGCTCCGCAGGCAACCAAGATGTCTTGAGTTGAATTGTCCATTCTCCGAGGTCTCCACTCGAAATTTTACATCTAGGCAGACGTCGGGGCAATTCGAGTCATGGAATCTGATGGAATGGATGGAAAGATTGAAGAGATTCAAAAACTCAATTTTTTTGCTTGACTCCAATTCGCGATTTAACCTATTCTCCTCGTCTGAGCATGGTTGCTCCCATTCGATTTGACTGGTGGAGGGCCAAAACCCTTCTGAAGTTGGTGTCACTTGAAAAATACCGCTCTCATAAAATTGTTTAATCTCCTCTGGCGCTCTCTCTTTGTCCTGTGTTTTGGATTCCAAGCACAGGCCCAGTGGATGACTCAGGACATCCAGCTGAAACCTGGTTGGAATTCTGTTTTTGTCCAAGTGGAGCCTGAAGATCGAAATTTGGAGAACCTCCTCGACGGGATCCCGGTTAAAAGCGTTTGGGCCTGGAACAAACGTGTGGACTCTGTCCAGTACCTCACCGATCCGGAAGATCTCTTACCCGAGAACCCCGAGTGGTTGCACTGGGAGGAGCCGGATTCTCCCTCGAGTTTTACAAACAATCTTCATATTATCCGGGGTGGAAAAGCATACCTCATCCATCTGGGGGGAGTTCGAAATGTCACCTGGAGAGTCACCGGAATCCCCAACCTCAACCAAATCGATTGGATTCCTGACTCGTTTAATTTGGTGGGCTTCAGTCTCAATCCCTCCGCCCCGCCACGCTTCGGATCTTTCTTTGCGTTGTCGAACGCTCATGCGGGACAGCCCATATATCGGCTGAATGACCAATCAAAGTGGGTCCAAGTCTCAAATCCCACCACCGCGCCCATGCGAAACGGGGAGGCATTCTGGATCTTCACCGATGGACCTTCCACCTTTCAGGGGCCCCTCGCGGTCGGTTCCCCTTCCGGCCCTAGTCTCGACTTCGGTCGACTCATCAACACTCTCGATTTGAGAATTAAAAATAACGACGTGATTCAAAAATCCGTCAACCTCAACCTTTTGCCTTCGGAAGATCCGCCGACAGACCAGGTTTCCGATCTCGCGGGCAATGTGGTTTTGGATTATTTCGGAGCGATTATTCCAGGGGGATCGAGGACATGGATGGATTTCCCTGGAAACCTCCCTCTTACCTTGGCTCCCGGAGAGGTTGCCCAACTTCGGGTTCAGGTTCGGAGATCGGAGTTCGCCCCCTATTCGGGAGGAAGTGATTCTTTTCTTTATCAAAACCTGCTCGAGGTGACCGATGGCGGCACACGCATTCTAGTTCCAATAACCAGTGAAGGTCTGGAGGGTGACGGTGTCGCGACAATTGCGAAGAACCGCCACTCGCTTAAGGAACGTAGCCTGAGAAAGGTCCTCAACAAGACCGCCAAAGGGCTGGCCCCACAATCGACGAATTCATACGCCGGTCTCTGGGTGGGGACTGTGGCGCTGGATAGCGTGAACATTCCCGCCGACGCTTCGGATCCGAACACCCCTCGCCCGACCGAGAGAGACTACCAGTTCCGAATCATTGTCCATGTGGACGCGAATGGTCAGGCGCGACTCCTCCAGCAAGTCTTCCTGATGTTCACCGAAGGGACGCTGATCGACGATCCAAACGATCCCTCCATTCCACCCAGCAAGATTGTCGATGAACCCGGTCAATACCGCCTGATCACCGATGAGGCTCTTTTGGACCAGGTGTCGGGATCGATTTTGAGAGATGGAAAGACGGTTGGAAGAAGGTTCAGCTCGACTGCGTTCCCTTTCATCGACCCGATTGACATCGAATCCTCGGGAGATTTCGGAGTGGCCTCAACCGTTTCCTCAGTGACAATCGTGCTCGATTACGATGACCCGCTCAACCCTTTCAAGCACAAGTATCACCCCGATCACGACAACCTGGACCGACGCTTTGAGAACCAACTGGGACCGGGGAATGAATCTTTCACCATTATTCGTGGCATTGAAATGGAGTTCACGGAGGATGATCCGGACGGTTTCGCCTCAGTGGGACTGGGCGATACCCTGCTGGTTGGATTTTATCGGGAAACAATCGACGGTCTCCATCGGGACGATCTTCATGTCTCGGGAACGTTTCGGTTGAAGAAGATGTCCAGTGTGGACACATTGAATCAGATTAACTAAGCGTGCTTGTGCAAAGTTGTGCGGCACGGTATTGAATAGATTTTTTCGGTGAAGATGAATTTGAGGAGCGACTATTTCATGACCAAGCCTTACCGGCTAATACTGACTTTGGCCTCGCTGACTTTGGCAGTCGGCTTGCAGGCTCAGGGATTGGTTTCCGGTTCGATGAACTATGGCGGAACGGTTGTCGACGCGACCGGCGATCCGCTCCCCGATGGGAATTACGATCTGGCTTTCAGCATCTACAGCCAAGCCGCGGGAGGCATGCCGGTCTGGGGACCGCAAGAGTTCGATGGACAACCGGGGACAGGTCACCAACCCTTGGTTGCCGTGGTCGGCGGTCGATTCAGTGTCCTTCTGGGACCAATCGACACCTCGGGCGATCCCCTCTCATCCGCCTTTAACGGAACCTCCACCGGCACCGATTCCCGATACATCGAAGTCATCGTTCAAGGGACCGCGCTTGCTCCGCGCCAACCGATTTTAGCGACTCCCTATGCTCTGTCCGCGCAGGGAATGATCCCGATCGGCAGCATCATCGCCCATCATTTGGATCTCTCCTCGGCCGCCGATCTGGCCAGGATCACCTCCTCGGGATTCGCGTTGTGCAATGGAACGACGGCCGCGAGCCAGGGGGTTGCGGATCCTGTGATCACCGGCGCTCTCCCGAATTTGAATGTTGGCGATGGAATCGGGCGCTTTTTGAGAGGGACCACGGGCACAACCGGAGCCGAACAAGACGATCAGATTCAAGGGCACTTTCATGCTCTTCCGAATCATACGCACACGGCTTCTTCTCCCCCGCACAACCACACGATGACTCAAACCGATCACATCCATGAAATCACCACCGGTGAAGGTTCGGCCGGATCTCGAAATCGTGCGGCCGATGCTGACAGTTCCTCGACTCCACAGGAAGCGAGCACGAATGGGGAGAGCGCGAGTGTCACGATTAATTCGAGCGCGGTCACCATCAACAACACCGACTCTGCTACCGTGAGCATTCAAGATCCAACCACCGGGAGTCATGGAACGGTCAGAGTCGGGGACGAGACTCGTCCCAAATCGATGATGGTGGTCTGGATTATGCGGGTCCGTTGAGTCGGACGTCGCTCAAGTTATGTTGAAAGGAAGATTTACGGAAGATCAAATGCGGATTCTCACGCGGCTTGCCCTCAGCGTTGTGGTCCTTACGGTGGCCGTGGAGCTTCACGCTCAAGGTTTGATTCCAAGCACGATCAATTACCAAGGCTCCCTCTTGGATTCAGCGGGGAATCCTGTTGCCGACGCAACTTATGATGTGGAGTTTAGAATCTACGCCCAACCAACTGGAGGGACTGAGATTTGGGGACCGATGGAATTCGATGGAGTCGGTGGAACAGGCCACGACGCTAAGGTCGCCACGATCAATGGAAGATACAACGTAATTTTGGGGCCGGTTGACACAACGAGTCGTCAGATCTCGGATATTTTCGATGGGACCTCGTCGAGCAACGACACTCGGTATGTTCAGGTGACTTATGAGGGAACTGTCATTCTCCCAAGGCAACGGATACTCTCGGCGCCTTACGCCTTGGCTACTCTCGGGATGGTCCCGATCGGAAGCATCATCGCGCATCACGCGGACTTGAGTGGGGCGGCGGGACTGACCGCGCTTAGAAACTCGGGATTCGCTCTTTGTGACGGAACCACAGCCGCAAGCCAGGGGGTCGAAAATCCAATCATCACTGGCGCTCTCCCCAATCTGAATGTGGGCAACGGAACCGGACGCTTCTTGCGGGGCACGACCGGGACAACCGGCGCTCTCCAGGACGACCAATTCCAGGGACACCACCATTCCAGTCCGGCCCACGGTCACACAACCTCCGCGGAACCGCATACCCATACTTGGAGTCAAAGCAGCCACCGACACAGTATCACCACGGGTGAAGGGGATGGGGACCCCAGAAACAAGGTCGCGGATGGGGACAAGAATGGAAAACCGGATCATACGGCGGAAACCGAGGGCGCGCAGGCGAATATCAGCATCAATAACACGGCGGTTTCGATAACGGTCCAGCCCGCCTCCGTCAATGTGGGCGACCCGATTCAAGGTAACAATGGTTCCTTGGGAGTCGGTAATGAAACCCGACCGAAATCGACGACGATCCTTTGGATCATGCGAGTCCGCTAGGGGCTAATGGAAAGAGATTTTCAGGAAAGGAAACCAAGAGAGGGTCAGATGCGAATTACTATCCAGTCCATTATTCTTGTCGCCCTGCTAGGCGCGCCGTCGATCGTTCATTCGCAAGGGCTCGTCCCGGAATCGATCAACTACCAAGGCGTTCTAGTTGATGCCTTGGGGAACCCTCTGCCTGATGGGAATTACGAGATCAATTTTACGATCTACAACCAGGCGACACTTGGAACCGCTGTTTGGGGCCCCATCGAATTCGATGGAGGGTCGACCAACGGACACCGCCCCCAAGTTCCGGTTGTCGATGGAAAGTACAATGTCACTCTGGGCCCCGAGGACACTTCCGGAAGATCGATCGTCACCGCCTTCAATGGGACCACCGGGGAGAATGATTTGCGATTCCTCGAGATCGCCATCGAAGGGACGACCCTCGCGCCCCGTCAACAACTCACCTCGACACCTTTCGCCTACTCGGCCCAGGGGATGGTCCCGATCGGCTCAATACTGGCTCATCACACCAACATGCCCGGAGCGGCCAGCATCGCCGCGTTGAAGGAAATGGGCTTTGCGTTATGCAATGGAACCACCGCCGCGTCTCAAGGGATTACCGACGCGGTCATCACAGGGATCCTCCCCGACCTCAATGTGGGAGACGGAACGGGGCGATTCTTACGGGGATCGACTGGGACAACAGGCGTCCTGCAAGAGGACCAGATTCAAGGACACCATCACTCGGCCTCCAATCATACTCACGCGGTCACGGCCGCCAACCACGGTCATTCGATAACCCAATTCAATCACTCGCATGACATCACCACAAGACGAGGGGACACGGGTGACCGCACCGCCACGGAGGATGGAGAGACAGGGGGTGGGACCCACACGGCGTACACCAACTACGCGAACCTCAATATTACGAGTATTTCGAATCAAACCATCTCGGTCTCAATTCAAAACCAGGCGGTCGCTGTTGGCGATCCGACCCAAGGCGCCCACGGGGCAGCCAGAGTCGGAACGGAAACCCGTCCCAAATCTATGACCGTCGCTTGGATCATTCGAGTTCGCTAAGGATTGTTTGGAAAAGCATGATGAGAAATCGATCGAAACAAAGAGAATGGAGCATGCGCCCGATCCAGGGCGTAATCCCGCCTCTCGTCCTCCTGCTGCTTTCATTAGGCATGTTCTCGATCGAGATGCAGGCGCAAGGCATCCCCAACGGGTCTCAGCAAGTCGCCGATTACCAGAATATTCTGTATACACAAGATCCGGCTTCAATCCCCGACACCAGCAGCTATGAGCGGGAATCGACCGCATTCTTCAATGGACATGTCGGAGACGTTACCGGGGATGTTTCCGGATTGGGTGTGGTCAATCTTCGAGAATCCGGATTCGGTCAACCGGTTCAGGGCGGACTGATCGTTCCTCCCGATTTCGATGTGGGCCAGGAAATTCCACCTCTCATTGCCAATGTCAGTTTGACTCAAACTCCCATTATCGATCCCCCGGCGAAGGCTTTTTGGATACCTCACGCTCAAAAACTCTTCGCCAATGAGGCCGGTTTTGTGACGATCACCTGGAAGAATTCAGGCGGCGTACCGCTGACTCCTCAAACCTACCTTATTTCGCCGGAGCCTTTCAAAGAGCCGAAGAAGATTTATCACACCGAAAACTCCACCGGCGGCGCCACCGGCGCCCCAAACATCAACCTCTCGGCAATCGACGATGTCGTGATCCATTACAACTCCAAATTCTTCGCGCCCGCCGATCCGATGATGCCACAAACGGCGCCTTTTTCCTTCATTCCCAACACCATGATGTTGCGCGCGAAGGCGGGAACGACTGGATTCGTCCTACTGGAATACAATAACGTGCCTAATCCTTTGGTTCCCTCGGACTTCGTCGGCATTGAAATTGTCGATGTCCGAAATTACCAACCGGATTTTAACATCGACGTGATCGTTTCGGAGAAACTCGCGCCTGCTGTGCCTCCATCGGCATCGGTTGAATTGGTCACCCCAATGGTCACCAACGGACTTCTCACCACGGATCCCGTAGCCGACCCGGCCCACGTCTTTCAGAGCAGTACGCCTGGAGCGGTGGAGGGGGACATTTGGTCCGTTCGCGAAACCGCACCCGGAGACTATTCGCAAGTTGAAGTTTTCTGGATGGAAACCGTCACTGTTATCCCACCCAGCGACAGTGTCATTTGGCCTTACGAAATGGACCGATACTCGGCCTCTCTTCCGGTTGCGGCCTCCGAAATCGCCCAACTCTATGTCCGAGGGGATGCCCAAGGTGAGATCGGTCCCTCGGTCGATATCCCCTCGGGTTTGAATCTCAACCCCCAATTGAACGATTGGCAAGATCCTCCGGGGCATGCCTCTCTCGATCAGGGGACCGAGACGACGTTCTCAACCTCGGGTCCGGGATGGTCGCTCTTGAGATATAACCTTGGCAGTCCGCCGGGCTCGGAGGATGTTGTTTTTGAACTCATTCATTCCGTCGAGCACGATGACTCGTCCATTTTTAACCTAACTCCGATGAATTGGGACATCGGGGTTGAGGTCGCAGATCCCGACCACGCGACGAGCGAACTCTCGCTTCGAGGCGGGTACATCCATGAGGAAGAGGGAGACCGGTACGATCCTGAAATCTACGAGGAGGCCCGCCAGCAGATCTTCGCGGTCAATACTGGGACACTCGAGGTGTGGTGGTCCAATGTCAGTCAGGGGGTCCAATGGCCCTCCAAGGTGGTCCGATACAACAACGTATGGCCGGCTACAACCGAGGAGATCGTCATCGCGAGCGCCTCGGGCACAGGCGATTTGACCGGTTCCGATCGGAACAATGTACAACTCTATTTTCAGAACGATCCGGATCAGCCCGGGTTCAACCCGAACGATGAGCATGCTCAATTGCTCCCCTTCGCGGGGGGTGTCGCGGCGTTCCCGCTCAGGAACGACTTGGGAAGCGCGCAGACCTCGCTCCCCTATGTCCTGACAAAATATCAGGACCTTTCCAGTATCTGGCATTACCGTGTGTTTTCAATCGAAGCCGAACAGGCGCCTTATTTCTTCGAATATGACACGACCGCTGGCCTTCTTCTCCAACCACCGTTTCCTCTCAATCTCATGGGAGCCTCCCAGGATACGAGCGATGTCGACACAAATCCCGCCACAACGCACTCCTTCCAGGATCGCAAATTCAATATTTGGGCAATGGCGGGACCGGATAGTCCGAGCGATCCCACGCCCGAGGTCGACATTAAGTTCTGGTACCAACCCATTGACGACTTCTATATCCCAACCGGAAGTCCGACCAATGAGGCCGGCGATGTACCCTTCCTGGGGTCTTTGGTGTCTCCGGCAACCGATCCGGTTACGGTGACTTACCGAGTGGAGTGGCCGGAGGATGTCCCCGAAATGAGGGTGGGAGAGACTCTCTATAAACCGAAGTTCGGCTTGCCCGACATTTCCTTACCCTGCAGTGTGGGGATCATCTATCAACAGGCAACGCGACTCGATCCCAGCAAAATCAGCGTCCAAACGATCGATCCCACCAAAGCGCATTCCGTTGACCTCGAAGAGCTTTCGGGCGACATGAATGTGGAACCCCTGGGTGGTGATGTCGCGTTTCCGGATCTTCCACCGCACCTCGCAAGTCGGTTGAGATACAACCCGATCCAAGAGGAACTCACCTTCTTCGGATTGTATGTGGACCAGGATTTGGGCGAAGACTACTTCCTGCCCAATGTGTTCTCGGACAGCGAAGCCCAGATCATGAAAGACCTGGAAGGCGCGGATCAGGCCTTTCGGGATGCGATCGACGAGCTTCAAATGATCGCGGCCGACGATCTGGTGTTTTCGGAGACCGAAACGGAATTGGACCGTCTAGCTCTCTCGGCGGGTGTGGCGACCGGGGATGGCTATGTGGTCCTAGCGATGCAAAACAGCGAGACAGTTTGCGATCCGGCTTTACCCATCAGCCTTGAAATCATTCGTGTGACCTGCCCGCTCGCGGAAGGACAGATTGCCGTCATTCCCGCCAGCTGTGTGTTCGACGAAAAACTGACCTTGAAACACACCAACGATCTTGCGGGGCAAACCGACGACTATGTCTTCGAATGGGCCACACAACCCGCGGTGGGAGGGCTCATCCCGGATAGGCCCACTGGTCAAGGCGGCGACGGATGGGTTTCCTATCCTGGAGGTACCGGAGAAGGGGTGACCTTCATCACCATCGAGGGCCCCGGACTCTTTACGCTAAGCGACAATTGGTTTTCGATGCGATATCGGCCGGCCAGCGCTTCCGATGTGGTCTGCGCGACCAACGATACTTGGAGCAGGTGGACACAGCCGCAGCTTGCCGAGGGCTGGGTGAAGCGGGTGCTCGCCGGAATCAATCCCTTCGATCAAAGGTTTGAGGATCTGTCCGATCCCACACGCACGATCAACACCCAGGTCAACATGATTTCACAGGCGGGACCTCGATGGGAAGGTTCGGTTGCTTTGAACTGCGACAGTGTGGACGACTTCGGGTTGATCGAGATCTACGAAACGGTTTATCAGAGAGCGGTCGACTTGAGCATTGGCGCGCCCATTCCAGTGGATTACCCGCCCGCGAACGATGCCTTGCTCTTGGTCTCGAGTAAACTCGCCGATCTGTATGGGCTCTTGGGGAATGAGGCCTTCGCCGACGCCAGCGACCCGACGATCTCGTTCGGGATCAGCAGCGACGAGACTTTTCTTCAAGCGGTGACTTCGGTTCATGCCTTTGAAAATATGACCAGTTCCCTCACCGAAGAGGAACTGGCGCTCCTGCGAGGTCGGGACGATCGGTTGGCTCCGCCAGTCACGACTCCCCCGGTGTATAACCGTTTGGTCTGGAACTTCAGTCGCGACCTGGGCGAGGTGGCCTACGCTCTCAATTACGATATCCAAGATACGAACGGAAACGCGGATGGAGAGTTTTCGGAAACGGACGCAAGGCTTACTTATCCCCAAGGGCATGGCGACGCTTGGGGGCATTATCTGACAGCGATTACGAACTACTACCGTCTCTTGCAAGACGACAATTTCACTTGGGATCCCAGAGCCGAGGCGATCCTGATCGGAGGCGCCCCCGTTACCGTCGACTTCATCGACGAACAAAAATTCATCCGAGCCGCCGCGGCAAGAGCGAGAACCGGCGCGCAAATCGTCGGCCTAACGCACCGCCAGTTCTACAGTGAGGATCCCGCCGAACAGTGGAAGGGGTACAAAGACAGCAATCCCGATCGTGGGTGGGGGCTCGCCGAATGGGGGAGTCGAGTGGGGCAAGCCGCGCTCTTCGATTGGGTGGTCGGCAACGCCATGCTCCCGGAGGCGGAAGAGGGAGCGCCCATCGATATCACCAAGATCGACCGCCAATCGGCAACCGATCTCCGGGTTCTCTCCTCCCAGGGCGCGGTGGTCCAGGAGGAAGTCGATAAGGCTGATGTCGGACTCAACCCGCTTGGGTTGGCTCGAAACGTGATGCCGTTTGACATCGACCCCAGTCTAATCGATGAGGGGATGACCCATTTCGAGCAGATCTACGAACGAGCGATTGTCGCGCTTTCCAATGCCGCGACCGTATTCAATTTCGCCAATGAGACCACGCAACAATTGCGCAAACAGGCGGACAGCCTCGACGAGTACAAGCGTGTCGTCAAAGACGGCGAGACCGACTTCCGCAACCGGTTGATTGAGACTTTTGGAACTCCCTACGCGGATGACATTGGTCCCGCCGGAACTTACCCCACGGGGTATCGGGGTCCCGACATCTACCACTACGACTATGTGGAACCTTCGGAACTTCGGGACGAATTCTTGGGACAATCCTTCGATGTTCCCGTAACGGAGTTCCTGGTGAACTTCACGGATTCCGCCTTTTCCATCGACAACCCGGACAACACGCTCAATGTGCTGATCAATGACGCATCCAATGAGGATGGTATCGACGCCGCAACGAACGTGGAGTATTTCGAACGGACGGTGGAATACAATGTCTCCACAGACGGTTTGGGCCTGGTTAAGCCGGAGGGTTGGGGGCGCCGCCGTGTGACCGGGCGGCTTCAGGAAACACGATCGGATCTTCTTCAGCTCTATGCCGAGTATCGGATGGCATTGAGCGATTACACCGGGATCATTGACGAGATCATCGACACCGCCGATTTGATTGAGGAGCGGTTTGGAATTCGCGCCGACCAAATCGACCTCATGGAGTCCACCGCGAACACCATCGCCACGATGGACGTGCTGATTGGCTCGATGCAATTGACCCAATTCGCCCTGGAGGCCTCCAAGGACACGGCCAAGGAAATAGCCAATGCCATTGCCGAAGCGCTCCCCAAATCCTCTGGAACATCGAACGACGTCACTTCCGCCGGTCGAGGCGCCACCAAGGCGGCCGCTGCTAGCACCGGCGCCAATATCGACGGATACATCGGTCTTGCGATGGGCGTGGAACTGGCCGCGGAATTTACCAAGACTCAGACCGAACTTTGGAACAACATCGAAATCGCGGAGCTCGACGCGGAACTTGAGGCTCGAGAGAATTTACTCGAACTGCAGAATTTGGTTCGTAACGAGGAGACCCTACGTTTTGATCTCTTCGGTCGATTGGAATCGCTTCAACAGGCGGGAAACGCCTACTTGGCGACCCTAGACGAAGGGTTGCGAACACTGGACTCCTTTCATCGTTTCCGCACCGAAACCGCCGCGGATATCCAGGAGTCCCGCTATAAGGACATGGCCTTCCGTGTCTTCCGCGACGATCTCATCCAGAAGTATCGGGGACAATTCGATTTGGCTGCGCGTTACGCCTATCTCGCGGCGCGCGCCTACGATTTCGAAACCAACCTCCTCGAAACCGACAGCCGGGGACCCGGGCAGAATTTCCTGACCGACATTGTGCGCAGTCGAGCCATTGGCATTGTCCAAGACAACGACGGCGACGGGATCTTCAATCCGGAGACCGCCCAAGAGTTCGGCGACCCCGGCTTGTCCGACATCCTGGCCCGGATGAATCTGAATTGGAATCTCAATCTGAAGGGGCAACTCGGCTTCAACAACCCACAGGCCGAAACGAATCGTTTCTCGCTTCGTCAGGAACTCTATCGAGTCGCCCCCTCGCCTGAATCGGCGACCGGGCCGACAATGAGCGATGAGACCTGGCAAATGGTTCTCGATACCAATACAGTGGAAAATGTCTTGTCTCTTCCGGAGTTCGAGCGATTCGCCCGACCGTTCTTCCCGCAGAATCCGACCGAACCTGCCATCGTCATCCCATTCTCGACCCGCATCAATTTTGGATCGAACTTCTTCGGTCGCGAGCTGGCCACCGGTGACAGCGCCTACAACTCGACCAATTTCGCCACCAAGATCCGTTCGGTGGGAGTTTGGTTCGAGGGGTACGAAAACGCGGGTTTAGCCGACGATCCCCAGGTCTATTTGGTCCCGGTGGGGCAAGACATTTTGAGGTCTCCGACAGGTTTGGCCGGGGAGATTCGTTCCTTCACTTTGCTCGACCAAGTCTTACCCGTCCCATTCCCGGTTGGGCCGACTATTCAGAACGACCCGGACTGGCTTCCTTCCGATCAATTGACAGGATCTTTTGGAAACATCAGACGATATTCCTCGTTCAAGGCCTTTCCCGATTCGGGAGACTTCGAACCGGATGAGACAACCACCAACAGTCGTTTGATTGGCCGCTCGGTCTGGAACACTCGATGGGTCCTGATCATCCCGGCCGGCACGATGCTCAATGATCGGGACGAGGCGCTGCGGAGATTCAAAGAGAATGTCACCGACATTTTGATCTTCTTCCAAACCTACGCTTACTCGGGGAACAAATAGTCGGAATGGCATGGAGAACGTGATGGTGAATAAATACACATTGTCATCGGTGGTTGGTCGCATGGGGCTCGCCCTCCTGGGTTTGCTCTGTGTGGTCGCACCAGTCATTGCGAGTGTTTCCATCCCGCCAGTTATCATTGTCGGCAGTCTCCAAACTCCGGGTGGATATGAGATTTCCACCGGTAACCTCCGCTTTGAGTTCGTTCCCGACCAGGGGGGAGCCAGTATCTCCGTCGACGCGGAAGTGGGGAGTTTTGAGGGAGGGATGAATTTCTATGTCTTCATTCCGATCAAAGCGGCGCCTCTTCCAATCGGGTCTCAGGCGCTGGAATTGGGAGCGGGGAAGACCTACACCGCACATGTCTACTACAACGGGGAAGAAATCGCCGATCCTCAGATCCAGCTGCCCTATACTCCCATACAAGGAAGCACTCTTGGGCCGGTCCAGTATATTGTCGAGCCGAAAGGTCCTGCCCTTTCCGTCTCCCGGGACATCGATTTCGGATATGTCCCCGTCGGCGCCAACAGCGAAGACACTTTTCAAATTGTGAATGTGGGGACTGAATCGATCAACGGTTCCGCGCGACTTGCGAATGGAAACCTTTTCACCCTCAGGGAAGGGAACGAAAACATTGGAGTGATCCCATTCAACCTTAACCCCGGGGAATCCCAAATGGCGAGCGTTCGTTTCGCTCCCACCATCAACAGCGATCGGTTGACCGATAGTTTCAATGTCAGATCGAACGCAGGCGAGATCACACGGACCCTTCGGGGCAATTCCAGCACACAAGAACCCACGCCTACTCCCACTCCCCTGCCTGGACCTTTCCAACTTGAGATCGATGCGCCCGCTTCGGTTACAGGGGTTGTTGGAACGACCACTGAAATCGAAGCCTCAGTGATCCTGACAAGCGCCTTGGATCCAGTGGAAGGGTGGTATCTTGGTGTTTGCACAGGGGATTCGTCACTTTGCGCAATTCGAGAGATCCAGGTCGGAGATGCCGTTGCCGGCACCGAGGTTTTTGACATCGAAATCGAAAACGAATCGACCGTTTGTTCGGGAATGGAGGGAAAACTAGCCATCCTCCTCGATCCAGTTTTCGATCCTCCGCTTCTCCCGAATCAGATTCCCCTTGAACTCATGAAGATTCACCTTCAAATCAATTTTTCCGACCAGCCGGGTGAATCTGAGTGTCTCATTGATTTCGTGGATGGGCTTCGACTTTCTTCGCTGTCCTCCCCCAATTTGAATTTAGAGACTTCCAATCAGTTGAGAATCGGAGGTCTTCCATTTGGGACCACCCATGGATTGCAGATGTCCGGCGCCTCCATTGAGATTTTGACTCTTGGTCCGGAAACCCCAACTCCCACAACAACTCCAACCGCCACGATCACTCCGACCTCCGAATTCAGTCCGACTCCGACCCCCAGTGTGACTCCAACTGTGACGGCCACTCTGGATACAGCCTACGATATCGCTCCTGACCTCCCGGATGGGGTTGTCAATTCCCTCGATTTAATCCGTTGGGTGGAGCTCATAGGTGGAAAGATTGCCACCCCGGACATGCTTTTCGATTTCTCGAGGTTCTGGACCCGGTCCTCGCGGGAACTTGCTGGTGTTGCCGCTTATGAAGTGACTTTCGATGGGACCTGGAGTGAAGCGACACATCCGACCGATTTCCCAATGGGAGGGCGCTTTACCGGTCTGATCGGCGGGACCCACAATCCAAACGTCACCTTTTGGGAGGAGAATGGGCTGGCCAGCCCCGGCATCGAGGCAATGGCCGAAACGGGCAGCAAGTCTTTTCTCGCGCAAGAGATCAATGTCGCTATCCAAGGGGGTCGAGCCGGTTCGGTCATCTCTGGGGGAGCGATCAGCCCCACCCCCGATACGGTGAGTGTCAGTTTTGTCGTGAGCAGAGAGTTTCCACTTGTCACTCTCGTTTCTCAGATAGCTCCCAGCCCCGACTGGTTTGTGGGAGTCACAGGAGTTTCGCTCCTAGAGGATGGGATATGGAAAGAGAATCTCGTCCTCCCCCTACTCCCTTATGATGCGGGAACCGACAGCGGGGGAAATTATGCTTCTCCGGATGAAGACACCCTTCCGCAAGAACCCATCCAAAGAATCGAGGGGGAGCCCTTCCTCATCGGCGAAACCGTTCCTCCAGTTGGAACTTTCAGCTTCAGACGGATCGATTGAACTGTTCCTTCCAGAAACTCCCCCCGAGTAAGAACCGGCAAGAGTTAGTCGTACCTGTAGATGTCAAGCAAGAGTGGGACTAGTGCTAGCCCGGATTTCTCACCGAGTCTTATGAGAAGATTAGAGTGAGGGCGAAATCGCGCTATTTTCAGCGCCCCGGACAGACCTATCCCGAGTGATTTACGAAAAGGAATGGAAACTGGGTGTGAGGAAACCGATTCAGCACCGCCAGGGGTGTGAGGCGTGCAGGTTCCAGTAGACCTGTTGGAAAATCCGTTCGTAAGGATAGCCGCTGGCCATCAGCACCAGGACCCGGCGCACGCTGACTCGAACCAACGCGCCGATCTTGAACAATCTCTCACGAATCGTGTGACACTGCGCCCGCTCCATCTCGGTCCCAACGCCAAGCCGTAAACGCGCTGCGCGAGCAATTCCTCCAGCATGTGTTCGGTGAGCAGGGGACTGCAATAATCGGTGAAACAAGCGGCGAATTGCTTCAGGATTTCGAATCGAGATTCGACTTCGGACAGCAGCACCCCCCCCCGCGTCCGAGGTGATCTTTCCACCCTCGAAATTCCCCTCGACCCGGCGGCCTCCGAAAGATTCAAAGATTTTTCTTGACATCCTAAATCCCTGGATTCAAACTAGATCACCCATTCAGGCAAATCATCCGAATTGCCCAACGAATCGTACGGCGTCCGAGGTTCGACCCAGTCCGATCGGAATGTGGTAGAATGAGGTTGCTCCGCGAGATTTGTGGGGTTGCTTGGTTCCGCCGGTTCTGGTTCGAATCCGATTTGAAGCGCTTTCTTTGCGTTCCGCTCGATTCGTGTCCTCCCTCAGACCTCTCTCCCCCCTGTTCGCGAGACCGCCTCCCCCGGATCCGCCCATGATCTCCTTTTTGAAGCGTATTACCGTTGTTGTGACAACCGTCCTGGCCGTGTGCCATACCGTTCATGCTCTCGACTCCAGTTTGGTTTCGCCCGGAGGTATTGTCGATCTAAAGATACCCAAAGAGTTGAAAGGAGTCGGAGCGCGCGAGGGATATTTCTACACCCCGGGGCCGGTTACCGTGGTCGCGTATGAAACCCCCTGTGTTGTCACCATCCGCGATCCCGCCAACCCGGATCCACCGGTCGCCACAGGGACGCTCGAATCCTCTAACCCCGCGTACCAGACCGATCTGACCCCTGGGTTCTACTACATTTCGGTGACAGGTGACTGCGGTGTGTTAGTCGGCGTTCCCCAGCTGACGACTGCTTGTAACGGTTATTATCACTATGTCTCATCTGGCGAGGCTTACGGGAACAGTCCAATCGCCTCGAAATTCTTTGTCCGATCCACGGGCGGTTGCGACAACCGGATGTTCGTCTTTTCGCCGCAAGGGTTCTCCATGGGTGGAACTTGCTGTGGCACTGTTTGCATCGATGCATGCGGGTTCACCTATGAGATCTCATCCCGCGATCAGTTTGACGAGTGGGCGACCGGAAACATTTTCGGAAATTTTGGAGTCGCCTCTGGGGAACCGGTCCAGGTGCTGACTCGCGAAGACCAGGGGTATTTTGTCCCGCCCTTTCTGAACGGTTTATCCAACACATCCGACTTCTATACCTATCAGGGTCAAGACGAGTTTCTGAACATTCACAGTTTCGACGACGATGTGAGCTATCGAATTATCAGCCTCCACAGCGATTCGTTTGGCGTAATCGAATCGGGTTCCCTCGAAAACGGGGAAACCTATTCGTATGTGGGAACCGACAACATGAACAACCGAGTCCTTCGGGTCGAAACAACAAAAGGGCAAGCCTCGGTCTCGGTGATCGGCGGTCTCAACCCCGAGGACAATAGTAACTACATGAGCTATGTCCTCGATCAGAGCGGTAATTTTCAGGGGACGGATTTCATCACACGAAGCCATGAAGGCGGCTTCCTCTACCTGACCGGCCTCCAAGACAATACCACGGTCGAAGTGCGAGCCGCCTCCACAGAGGCTCTTCAATCTGTGCATGCGATCGACGAAGCCATGTTGGTCAATGCCAATCCCGGCAATGGAATCTGGAGGATCCGCTCCAACAAAGAGATCACGGTCGCGGTCGGACAAGGGTCCGGCGGAACCTTTGTCCCTCTCACTCAGAATGTGTCGGGAACCACCCCCTACCCGCCTGTGATAGCAGGCGTACGTTGGACCCCACAGAATCCCAACACCTCCGACTCTGCACTAACTGTGACCTTCCTCACGGACGAGCCCTGCAATAGCAAACTCCACTACAAGGTTGGATCAGACCCCTGGAAAGAAACCCCCGAGACTGCTCTCGGAACGGAACATTCCCATACCATCTCCATCGATGCCCTCGACACTTATTCTATCGTGAGGTTTCGTCCGGAAGCGCGGGATCAATCCGGTGATATCACGGTGGCGAGAAAGAACGGGAACGACTTCGAGGTCGTCGTTCGCCCTTTTATCCCGGAACTCCAGGTGAAAATTACTCAAGCATTTGCCAAGGATAAAGTGAGAACTGTACGTTTTTCTGTCGAAAACAAGGGAACGGCGCCCGCACAGAATGTCAGGCTTCACCCTCGTTTGTCAGGGTTCCAAACCATTAACGAAGGAGCCACATCGAACTACTCCCAGTTGGAGAGCAACCGAGTTTTCTCGACCATTCCCGTGCCGAATGTCGCACCGGGGCAAACTCTCTTTGTCGATCTCGACTTGGTCCCCTTTGCCGGAGTAGGTAGTTTTAATTACGCACAGGACGATTGCAGCGTTTCGTATTCCGATGGATTTGGACATGCCTTTGAACTTCTGCCATTAGATATGAATCACCAGTTTGATTCCCAATTGATCCGTTTGGAGATGGCGGGATCCCAATATGTGGTGGTCTCCAACCCAAAACTATTCTTTGCAAATCGGTCCCCCTCCGACCCATCTGCCCAAAAGGTCCCTCGCGAGATGGCGAAGTTCTCTCTCAGCCGAGATGGCGCTCTCGCTTATGTTTCATCCGAAGATCCCGACAAAATACTTGCGACCATCCACACCCGATTCAATCGACTCTTCTCCAAGTCCTGGCTTAATGCAGGTTACCTCCTTATTGTCGGGTCGGATGTTGAATTTCCATCATTCCGACGAAAGGTGTCCTGCACCTTTGGTGGAGAGCAAGAGATGTGGGTTTGCGACGATGTCTACGCCGATGTGGACAAAGACGATAACTACACGCCCGAATTGATTGTGGGCCGAATCACCGGCAAGCACCCCGACACCTATTCCGCCCTCTTTAGCCGTGCGCTGACTCCCAGCTATTTCGACAAGACATTGACTATCTCGGGAACCGGCGACGGTGACAGCGATTTTTGGGAGAGCGCGAGAGAATGTAATGCATTGCTCGATCAACGGTATGCGGATTCTTTCATCTACCGACTGCGCAACTTCGACGAATCGATCCGGAACAATGTTTATCTGTTCAACTCGGACAACACCGATTTCGTCTATTACAGGGATCATGGAAATGTCGGCAGCTGGGATTCTTTCGGCATATCCAGCGTTCCAAACATGTCCTTCGGAAGCAAGCACCCGATCATCTATTCCAACGCCTGTTTGACCGGACACATTCAAAGCGAAAACAATCTCGCCGAAAAATTCCTGGCACAAAACGCCGCCGTATTTATCGGCGCCACGGAGGTTTCCCCTCGTAGCGGGAATAACGCTCTCGGAAAGAAAATCGCCAGTATCCACAAAGTGGGTCATTCGATAGGGAGAGCCATGAGAAATGGCAAGCGCTCCCTGGCAGGAGACCTTCATTGGTATTCTCTTTGTTGGAGCCGCCTGACCGTTTCTCGCCAAAACCTCCTCTATAACATCTATGGCGATCCGTTCCGTGGGTCTTCAACCTTTTTCCCGAAAGATTCGATCCCGAAAACCACATTCGATCCACCCGTTGAAACCCTCCATATCAATATTCCCTTTTACCAGGTGAATAGCGATGACGGAATCGATTTCGTGAACATCCCGGACGATGAACTCGGAGGACACTTGGATGTGGTCAACGAGCCCCTGGTCCCCAGTTATCGGGTGACCGCCAACTTTGGACCGGGGATCCGTGTGAATGATATCCAACTCGTTTCGCGTGGAAATCAATCCAATGAGAGCGGACTGACACTCCCTGTTTCCTGGTGGAACCAGAAAACCTCGATGGGTCCCGGCGATGTTCCATCTCCTGGAACGTTTCCATCCGATGCTTTTCATTGGGACACCTTGGAGACATTGGATGGCGGACAGGAAATGATGCTGACTGTCCACCCCTTCTTCTACAACGCCACCACCAAGGACGCGACCTTTTATCAGGACTATTCCTTCCACATCGACTTTGTCACCTCGACGGTCGACATCGAAGCGGTGACCCCCACCTACCGATCGGTCCCCCTTGGAGAGAGCCAGGAAATCGATGTACGTCTAACAAATACTGGAAGCGCCGAGGTGAGAGTCAATGTCTCTCTGGACATCCAAGATATGGGTTCTTTCGAAGTCGCTTCCTCTCAAAGCCAGAATGGCATTGTCATTCCCGCGGGCGGATCTTTGATCAGACATTTCAGTTGGGATCCAGCCGGCTCACCCGAGACATTCTACCAAATCATTGCGAGAGTTTTTGATTCCAGTCACTTGGGTGAACTCGATAAGGGGTATGAAAACTTTCGGGTGGGAATACCGAACCTCTCGATCAAGTCGATGTCCTTCGGTTCGGTCACCCCCGGTTTTATCGGTATTGGCGAAGTAGCAGATCTCGGCATGGAGATCGAAGGGATCGGGGACATTCCGGTCGATGGAACACTGACCCTTGAGATCCGAAACGTGGGAGATGGAGATCGAGTCAGCTCCTGGCAACACAAATTTTACGAATTGATCCCCGGAGCGACCCTCACCTACCATACGGATTGGGATAGCGGCGGCATCCTCGCGGGGTCTTATCAGCTAAAGGGATGGGTCGATCACGATGGCGGAACGACTCCGGTCGAAACGGTCGAGTTCGAAACGAAACGCGACATGCAGTGGGACTGGGATGACCTCGAAGATGTCTACCGACACGGCGAAAAGATTGTCGGAACCGCCAATCTCCGCCACCCCAACGGGAGTGTCGTCGAACCCGCCGACACAGCCGGAATCTCCGTCCTACGTCCAAACCTGGAAACATTTGTCCCGGCACTCAACCTGAATACGATGGATCCCTATTATTCGACTCAATTCATCGTCACCGCCCTCGAACCGAGCGGGATTCATACGCTCACCTCGACCGCCTCCAAAACTGGTTACAAAACTGCCACGAACATTCGCTGGTTCGTGGTTACTGAGAATCCCTTCACGATGAACGCCACCCCCGAAGTCGCAATCGCCGACGGGATTACCCCGGTTCATGTGGAATCCGAAGCCGTACGTGAAGGAACTTCTACCATTACCGACGGGACACTCATCACGATCAACCCACTGGTTGGAAGCGTGGCGACCGAGGATGCCTCTTCCGCCCTCGGCGGGAAACAAGTGGCCTCAAGCGGGGGGCGCTTCGCCTTCGATTGGCTTCCACCGACAATGACCGCGCTCGATGGTTTCGCCCACGCCTTTCTCGGCGGTGACCGTCCGCAGTCGGGGATCTCGGTCGTGTTCAAGGGTGTCGATTTCAACGGCAACCGTCGCGTCGATGTGGCCGACATCGGTTTCGTTCGATCCAAGGAATCCAACGAATTTGGCTCGGATGCTTTTGACACCCGCGCCGACCTGAACGGCGACGACCTCATCGACGCCACCGACACCCAAGAAGTAATCGACCGGTGGTCCCTCGAGTTCGCCGACGCCGACCCATGTCCAATCTGCACTCCCGCTCCCAAAGATTTTGGCGTGAAGATTCGGCCCGTTCCCGAGCGGGCGCTGATTCCGCCGGGCGGGGAGTTGACCATCGAAATCGTTGCCGAGGGGCTCGATCGGATGGGCGCCTATGAGTTCGGTTCCGTCCTTGATGGAGACTCGCTCGAATGGATGGGCGAACCGATACAGAACCCGGCGCTAGAAACAACCATCGGATCTCAACACCTTCTGGGCCCGGTTCCCTATGACACGGGGTACCGACTCGGCGCCACCCTTATTGAGGATGGAACCGGAGTAAGCGGAATGACCACTCTCGCCACACTAATCGTTAAGGCCGCCCAGGATGGGGAGACCCATTTGATCCTATCCGCTCCGGTTATTGTCCGAGCGGATGGGACCGAACAAGCCATCATGCAAGCGGTGGAAGGGATCTATGAGGTGGGCAATCCAACCAACACACCCACCTTAACTCCGTCTCTCACCCCGACACCGACCGAAACGGAAACCAATGCGCCCACCGCGACAAGCACTCCTGGGTCCATTGAAGGCTACGATATTTGGCCCCCGCCTGACGGTGACGGAAAGATCGATTCCGGCGACCTCATTGAGTGGCTGCATTTGATCGAAACGAATCAGGCTGAAGAAAAATTACTATTTGATTTCGCCCAGTTTTGGAAAGATTGAAGCAAACGGTGAGTGTTTCCGGTACGAACGGAATAGCTGCAGTTGTGTCAATGGAGCGAAGTAACCGGTCCGCTCAGGTTTTCAAGTTCTGTTGTTTTGGTTAGGAGGGTTTGTCCATTGTTCGGTTTTGGACGAGATTACTTCAAGGTTGCGGTGTTTTTTCAATTTTTCGTGTGGTATGTCTCGCCAGCCTTGGGTGGCGATGCCGAAGGTCTGCTCCGGATCTTCGCTGGCTTTAAAGGTCAACAAGGACTCGATTACAACTCCAAGGTGAGATCGTGGACGGAATTTCTCGAGGGACCGTTTGAAGTGCCGGTTAAAGGCGGTCTTCCCTCGCGTTAGGACCATGAAGTCCTTCGAAGCCGGCTTTCGCTCCGTACCTTTTTTTCATCCCAGACTTTCCGGGTCTTGCTTTGGGGATGGATTGGCGCGCAAGTTGCCCAGGCAAAGACCAAGGTCGCGAGGATGGGACAATGGAATCGTTGATTCTGGCAAAGACTACCAACCTGCGGGACAACGTGTGACCGGCGACCCATCCAAACACCCGAACTAAATCCCTTGGATCCATGAACCCAAGGCGGTCAATCCATCATCTCCCCTCATTGCAACGCTCCGACCACTCTTGATAGAGAGTCTCCAATTCTTTCGCCACCTCCGGTTTCTGTTTGGCAAGGTCGATCATTTCCGCGCGGTCGGCTTTCAGGTCGTAGAGTTCCCAGGGTTCGCCGGTTTGGCCCACGAGTTTCCAATCCCCTTTCCTCACCGCGCGATGCCCGACTATTTCCCAGAAAAGGGCGGAATGTCCGTCGCGTTCTTTTCCATCAAAGATTGGAACCAGGCTTTTCCCCTCCAAAGGGAGAATTTCGCGATCGCGATAGTGCCGAGGGTATTCTCCTCCGGCGATTTCCAAACAGGTCGGCATCATGTCGATGACATGGCCGACTTGGTGTGTGATCCCTCCAGTCTCTTCAATCTTTCCGGGCCATTTAACAATCAGCGGTGTGAGGATCCCGCCCTCGAAACTGCTCTGTTTGTACCCGCGCACCGGGGTGTTGCTCACATGAGCCCACTCGGGACCGTACCCGCCAAAGGTGTCCGCGGGTCCCGGCATGACTCCGGGCACAACCGGCTTGGTTCGGGTGCCATCGGTGCGCCAAGTGGTTTCTTCATTGTCGAGATAAAAACTGCCATCGGGCTTGGCTTTCGGGTATCTCTCGGTCGCGCCGTTGTCGGAAAGGAACATGACGACGGTGTTCTCTTCGGCCCCGATTTCTTCGAGTGTTCCGAGAATGCGGCCGATGTTTTGATCGAGACAATCGACCTGCGCGGCGTAGACGGCCATCCGCTCCGCCTCCCAATCCTTGTGCTCGGCCTCTTCCCAGGGTGGGACAACGGGATCGCGCGGTGCGGGCGGCGAGGCGCCAATCAGGTCCATCGATTGTTGGCGTTGGTATCTCTGGTCATGGCAACGGTCCCACCCCAACTCGCGATACTTCTTCCGATACTTGGCGATGTCCTTTTCCTTGGCGTGAAGCGGCCAATGCGGCGCGACATAGGCGACATAGAGAAAGAAGGGTTGATCGATAGTGGATGCCTCTTTCAAGAACTCCACGGCATAGTCGGTGTAAGCGTCCGTTTTGAAATAACCTTCCTCGGGGAGCGTGTAGACCTCCTTGTCGAGGAAGTGATCGTCGGTGCGATTCATTTTAAAGTAATTGGTGGGACCTTTATTGGCGAGCGAACCGAAGGAACGATCGAACCCCTTGAAGTTGGGCGACTGAATATCGGTCCACTTGCCAACCATCATCGTCCGATATCCCGCTTCTTTCAGAGCCTCGCCGATGTTCAGGCATTTGTCGTTGCGGATACCGTTCCATTCACGGACACCGACCTGGTGATGGTAGAGTCCGGTCATCAGCGAGGCACGGGTTGGGCCGCACACCGCGCAGTTGTAGAACTGGGAAAACCGCAAACCTTCGGAGGCCAGGCTGTCGATGTTGGGGGTCTCGATCTCGCCGCCATAACAACCGGCGTCCGAATACCCCATATCATCGGCCATGATCAGCACGATGTTGGGTCGATCTTTGCCGGTGGTATCTTGCGCCGAGCAAATCGAAACCATTGATATCAGTGCTATCGATAGGACAGAGAAAAGAATCTTCAATGGAAAACCTCCGTTTGATCGATCGTAATGAGTCTGATACTCTCCACCCACAAGGACAATACGCATCCTGACTGGATCGGGGAGAGGATTCTAGTGGACCTTCAAGTCTTGTTTTATCGCCGTGGGAGGGGCATCCCTGCCCCGATTCGCGGGGCAGGCCTTCGCGGCAAGATGCCGCTCCCACAGCGGGGGCACGAAATAAAGATTGAAGGTCCACCCGGATCCTTGGAAAGAAAAGAAATGGCGCGCGAACGGATAGAAAGAGAGTCTGACATCCACTCGGACATCAGCCGCCGAGACTTCACCAGAACCATGGCGCTCGGGGCCATGTCGGGCGCGCTTGCAAAGTCTACCTCGTCGTTTGGACAAGGGGACTCGCCCCGTCAATTTCGATTGTGGGCGACCGCCGACGCTCATGTCGGTACCGACATGCGTCATCACCAGCGCGAAAGTCTGGCTGATGCGATACGCCAAAGCGAACAGGGGATCGGCAGTCCTCCCTTCGAGTGGGATATCGCCCTTCATCTCGGAGACGCCTCGGGAAACCAGGGGGCGCCCAAGGACGATGAGGGGGAATTGATGGTTCGGCAATTTGGGGCGGCCCGCGACCATGTCCGCGAGCAGTTTTATTGTCTCGCGGGGAATCATGACGCGACATTCGCCCATGAGGAGACTCAGTGGTGGTTCCGCAAATGGATCGATCCGATGGGTGAGAACACCAAATACTCCGGGGTCGACTCGAAGAACCGTCCTTACCCGGTGGAGGGGACTTGGGAGCGCTACACCTTCCGAGTGGAAAACCTGCTTTTCGCGATGATGAGCGACCGCAACGATGTGGGTCCGCCAGTCGGTCGCGGCGAACGCGGGGGCTATCCCGCCGGCGCGGTGACCGGCGAGACTTTTGCGTGGTGGAAGGATCTGGTGAAAAACAATCCGGATTCCATCATTGTCTCGGCCCACCATCACATGCTCAAAGAGACGACGGTCGCCTCCGGGGAATGGGAGGGTTTCACCAAGAACGAGAAAGGGGAATGGCAATCGGATTACCACGGTTACTATCCGGCGGGCGGTCCCAAGGGGGCCTCCTATCTCTATTGGCTCGACGACAAGCCGGATGCCCAGGCATTCGAGGGTTATCTCAACGAACACAACGGCGCCATCGACTTTTGGCTGGGCGGTCACACCCACACGAACCCCGACGACCGCAAGGGCGGGAGGGGGCATATCGAGAACAAGTGGGGAGTGAATTTTGTGAATGTCTCCGCGCTCACGAAGTGTCATGGCCACAAGCATTCGACTCCCATGAGCCGACTTTTCACTTTCACCGAGGGGAGCGATCGGGTTCAGGTGCAATGCTACCTGCACACTTCGCAATACCGTCCACAAGGCTGGTACGAACCGGCCGAGCGGACGCTTCAACTGAGCAAACCTTTTGGGATGGCCTAGTGGACCTTCAAGTCTTAATTTGTACCGTGGGAGGGGCATCCCTGCCCCGAATTGCGAGGCTGGCTTTCGCGGCAAGATGCCGCTCCCACGGCCTGGTCAGAAAATATAGATTGAAAGTCCACTAAAGATGAAATGACACGACTCACAGACCACATACAAATGCCCATGGCGAAGATGATTTGGATCTTTGCCCTTCTCATTCTTTTGACGACATTCCCGTTGTTCGCGGCGGACGATTCCTCACCGGACCTCCGTGCCGGCGCCGCCACCACCATCATCACCCCACCCCTGGGGAGTTGGCAGCAGGGGGCGGGTGTCACGGTGAGGGGGGAGGAGATTCGCGACGATCTCGAAGCCAACGCGCTCTATTTGACCGATGGCGAGACGCCCCTCTTGTTCCTGAGTTGCGATCTGGTTGGGCTGGAAATCTCCGCGGTCCAACCGATCCGCGAGGCGATCTCCGAGGAGACAGGAGTCCCGCCCCGGCAGGTTTTGATCGCTTGCACGCACACCCACTCCGGTCCCTCGCTGGTGAAGACCAACTACTACATGCCGATTGACGAGGAGTATATCGCGACGCTGGGTCCCAAGTTGGTGAAAGTCTCCAAAGCGGCGATTGACTCGGCCACCCCGGCGAAGATCGGTTGGGGGATGGGTGAGACTCGGATCGGTTACAACCGGAGGGTCTGTTGGGCGGATGGAACCCACACCATGCACGGCGATGTCGGCAGTCCCGATTTCGCCGGACTCGAGGGACCGGACGATCCGACCCACTTGGCCATCTTCGCGGTCGACCTGAACGGCGAACCGATCGCGGTCGTGCATCACAACACCTCCCACCCGACGACCTTCTATGGGGCCGGCCTCTTTTCCTCCGATTACCCGGGGGTCGCGCGCGCGATTCTTCGCGACGAGTTGGGCGACATCCCGGTCCTGTATTTCAATGGCGCTCAAGGCGACATCGCGATGAACAACCTTCTCGACCCAAAGCATGAGGAGCGAGTCGAACGCATGCAGCGGATCGGCGGGATGTTGGCGGAAGAGACCCTCCGGCTTTATCGTGACGCGGAGTTCCATTCGAAGGTCACGCTCGGTCACGACCATGAGGACCTCCCCATCGAAACTCGCCAGCCCGACGCGAAGGAACTGGAGAAGGCGAAGGCGACGATGGAGCGTGTCGAGAACGGGGAGAAGATCGCTGGCATGAATCTCATCCTGGCCTACGGCGCGGTGGAACTCGAAAAACGCTACGGCGACCGCCCCATCGACCCGCTGCCCGTGCATGTTTTCCGCATCGGCGATATCGCCCTGGTCACCCAACCCTGCGAACTTTATTGCCAATTCGGAATCGACATCAAACGCCGCAGCCCCACCCCGTTCACCGCGGTCATCGGTCTAGCCGACGGCTACCAAGGCTACTGCCCCACCATCGCCGGAGTCCTCGGCGGCGGCTACTCCGGCCAACCCATCAGCTGGACCCGCCTCGAACCCTACGCGGGGTATCGAATCGTGGAGAGCGCGGGAAGGATGATGAACGGGCTGTGGCGGGGGGAGGAGTGAGGGGGGGACGGCGCGCTGTGTCGAGGTGGGGAGGGAGGCTCAAGGCGGATTGTGAATAGTGCCATAAGTCGCCGGTGCTCAATCAATAGACCACTAGTCGTTTGACGGTTCGATCCCGATAGAGAAATACCTTTCTCCCTTCACGACCTTGTAGTATTCGACATCACTTCCAAGAATGTCTTTGACTCGTTTACGATGTACATCCTTGGTTTTTAATCCAAAAACGACTCTCGCAAGCCGACCTGGATACTCGATCAATTTATCGCTTTCATAAGTTACCATACGCCACTCGTGTTCGTGCTTCCATTCCTTTGATTTTGTCGTAATGATTTTGGTCACCGTCTCAGACTGTGTAAGGTCCATTGGCAGAACCGCTGGAAGTTCATTCGTATCATGATATTGAACAGGAACACATTTCTCCGATTTCCCAAGGAAATTGCTTTCGTTTCGTTCAAAGCCTAGACAGACACCTGAATGAGAGTCCGAATAATAGGACCACATAATAATGCTATCGCAGATCTCCACGAACGATATTACACCATATTTCTTCATTTCATCTTTGGCTTCCTGCAATTCCGCGGGAATGATCGGGTGGCCATTAATGGAGGAGGAGAGCAGATTGAAATCAAACTCAAATGGATCATTTAAAGACTTTGCTGATGGACACCAGATTCTTCCTTCTTCAAGAGGGTCCCAAAAAAAATCATTGATTGGACGGTGCTTATAAAGCATGGAGACACCAAGGCTTCCACATTTAGGACACTTAATGTCCCTTTTTGAAAAGGACTCTTCACAGAGTTTCGATTTGCAGGTCATTACGGGTTCCATTAATTTTCGGCCCTCCTTCGGGCTCAGCCTAAATCATCCTCTCCACCCTTTCCTGAAACACGTCACCACTCACACCTCCTCGAAGCTCTAGATGCGGTGGGCGAGGTAGCTGGTTGGTTGTAGGATTCGTATTCGGCTTGGCCTTGGGCACAAGACCACGTTTCGGCAGATTCGACCAGGAGGCGGCCAAATATAGCGCGGCAATGCGGCGGATGAAGACCTCCGCCGTCCCGATCGCGACACCAGCCTCCTCGGGGGTGATGGGTCGAATTAGGGGCATAGGGGAATTGTTGGGGGTTCGGTGGGGGAGTACAACTCCTGTCGAACAAGGCAACGGAATCACAATTCCGGAACCAGCACCGACATCTGATTGATTCCGAGGCTAAGCCCACATATCTCACTGAAATCAAACGAGGAACAAAACAGTCCCAACAGGTGAGTTGCCGGGCCACGGAGGACTGGTAAGATGATCTCCGCTGGGTCCGAGGGGGCCATCGCTGCCCGGGGGGCGTTTAAGTCCGCCGGGGGGAGGAAAGTCCGGACCGCGACAGGCCGGGGCGCTGGGTAACTCCCAGGGGCGTGGGGCGTAGGTCCCTCGCTACGGAAAGCGCAGCGGAAAAAACACCGCCGAGTCGATCAATCAGGCTGATGAGCGAGAAACCGAGTTCCTTTATTGAGGGTGGCAGGGGCAACTATCTCAAGGGTCTGCGCGAGAGAGAGGCCGAGGATATCGCTCCGTATGAGGAGCGTCTCAAAACATCGCGCGACCGGGTCCGGAAGAGGTGGATCAAGAAGCGGATTCGGGTCATCAAAAGGAAGTATCAGCGGTTGGCGCGGGAGTCGGGCGATTTTCGATTTTGAGGGAGCTCGTCGTTTGCCGTGGGATGAATCCTCGGCCAAATCGGACGGGCGCCCAGCTTCTTGTGTGTGGAAGCGAGATTTCTGGCGTCGTGTCTCAACGCTTCCGGTTTCGGATGGCGCCCTTGATTGGGCCGTTCAAGCAGACTCCTTGCGGGCGCCCACCCTTCGAGGGATCGGGGAATAAGTCCATGCAAAATGTTCGGTTCAGTGAAGGATCCAGCTGGAAGATCGAGATGCGCTGGAGATCGTTGAGCCCGCCAGATAAAAATCGTCGGCGAAGATGAATTTGGCGTCCTCGGCGGTCCCTTCCAGTTCGCGGAATTCAAACTGGGTGAAACCCTCCGGGTCGATGACACCGAAAAACTGCAATTGAGTTCCAAGGACATCGTTGGCCGAGCAATTCTCGCCCTGGTTATCGCAGGTCTCACCGAAATCGATGGCGTTATCCGGATACTGTTCGATAAACATTCCCAATTCGGCGAACGGTGTGTTGGTCCGGAACCAACCCCCGGCGGCGTAAAACTCACCGCTGTCAATGCGGGCCCGGATTCCATCGCCGCATTCGCCTGGGTTGAGACAGTTCGATCCCGGATCCGGCTTGGTGTAGCTCCCGTGAGGTGTCGAATAAAGACCCCACTCTCCGGTCCTGGCCGCGCCGCTTCCCGTGGTCACTTGGCTAGAGAGATTATTCGCGGTCCAGGTGATCCCATGATTCGAAACACTTGAGGCGGCGCTATTTCCCCCAACAATCGAGCTGCGCACGCCGCCCCACGCGGCATCGTCCTCAAATCCCTCATGCACGGGAGACAGCCCGAGCACGGCGAGGTCGCTGAGAAACTCTTCTTCGCTGATATAGCTGACAGGTTCCGTATACGCGACGGAAGCTAGTATCAACCCGAGAAATGTGATTGAAAGGAATCTCAAAGTGTTTATGCCCTCTTGTCGGAAATGATTTCGAACCGGAGGCTTCTCACTTTCATAGTGGAAATTGTGTGAAAACCCACGTTACGATCATATATCGACCGCGATGGGGGACGATTCACAGGTCAAAGCGCTGCATCATACACGCAATTGTTGGCTGCTTCCCCGTATTGACTTACTGCCCTGTATACGATTTCGGACTGTGCCTCTCACCATGACAGTCGAGATAGCAACGTCCGGTATTCGTTCCCGTGTCCTGATAGGCAGTCGATAGAGTGTAGTTTGTACCGCCCACGGACAGATCGAAATTCCAGCCATGCTTGTCGGGGTAAACGAAACTGATCAGGCCACTTTCACCCGAGTCGTATCCCGAATGAGGATCGTGACATTCGATACAAGGCGCCCTCTTCTCCTTGACATGCTTGTCATGGAGAGTCCCGAACGCATTCCGGGCTTCATTCCCCACGACAACGTTCTCTCGATGACATTGCCAGCAGAGCAGATACTGAGCGCCCCCACCTGAATAGGAGACTTGGTCGCTCTGTTCGTATCGCATTGTTTTGAGCGACTCCCGGTTGCTCCCGTGCGCTTTGTGACAGTCCCCGCAAGACACAGACCCCGAGAGTCCATGAGTGCTGGAAGAGAACCGGCTCTTGTCGTATCCCGTTCCCGGACTAGTCGATGGGAAGATGACCCCGGCCGGTGGAGCGCCGTCGTGACAACGGAGACAGAAATCGACCTCGTTTCCTGTCCAAACCAGATGTGGTTCGTCCGGATCGATGAGCGGTTTTTGATGGTTTCCCGCGTGCGGGTTGTGGCAATCGGTGCACTCGACACGGCTTCCATCGGCGGACTGATCGGCGTAGGCCACATTGTGGTGGCTTAGGAGCGCAAAATCGACTTCAATATTTTTCGAGGCGGGACCGCCCGCGCCATGACAGGTATAGCAAAAACCTTCTTCCTCCTCAGTCAGGGAAGGACTGGTGGCAGGTGTGTCGGCCGGAGAGAGAAGTTTTCGCTTTTCGCTTCCATGATTGTTCTCATGACAATCGAGGCAGGTCTGGCCCGCCGATTTGTGATGACTGGCCCCCCATGTCCCCGCCACATTGACCGCGACTCCTCCATCCTCAAAGGGAACGAAATTTCCATCCGCTCCATCGGAATCATGACAACCCAGGCAAAAAGCCTCGGCCGAAAGGGCATCGCTGAAAGCGATGGAGGAACCGGGATTATCGTAATCGACGAGCCGAACCGTCCCCGCCATGTGGGTGGATTGATCGTGGCAGACAATGCACTGCGAATCGGTGACCGAGCCGATGACATGATGCGAGATACGGGCGAATTCTCCCACGATGGCGCGCCGCCCGTTTTGAGGCGAGCTATGACAAGTGGTGCAAGATCCCGAACCACCCGCGGGGCGGAATGAATTCCCATGATTATCATGGCAGGCCCGACAGTCGCTCCCGACATTGTGATTTCCGGGGTGATTGGTGTCTGGATGCGGAAGTCCCGATGAGGTATGACAGGCTTCGCAGACTCCATCGTTGCCATTGGCCCAAAGCGAGGATGTCTCGGTCAACTGGACGGCCCGAGGGTTGCTCACACCGCCCACCTTGCCGTCGATCTCCGGACGGATCATGGCCAGGTTGGAGGTTCCATGCGGATCGTGACAATCGGCGCATTGGAATCCTGGACTCGTCTCGAAGTCGCTATCGTCGCCATAGGCCGGGAATGCCTCGGGTGCGGAAAGCAGGGCGCCGTAATGACCGGTGACCGCCGAGGAATGGATCATCGCCTCGGCGCTCGCATCGACTCCCAGATGACCGAGCTCTTCACGCCCCGGGATGTGACAATCCAAACACTGTTCGGTGCTCCGGTTGGTGAAGGCGTGACTGTCACGCGGAATGTCCCTCAGACGTTTCTCATCACCTTTGACATGGGTGATGTGTTGCCCGTGGGTCGGGCGGTCCTCATGACAGGGGACACAGTTGGGTAAACCGGCTCCCTGGTTCCCAGTCACCGCGTAGTTCTGCGATGAGGGCAATCCATGTCCTTTGATTGGGAATGTGGTTGTCCTTTCCGGGGCGAAAATCCCCGAGCCATCCGCCCTGGAGTTGGCCGGATTGTCCGCCTTGTGACATTCGATGCATTGCACCGTGCCACCCCAATTCGGTTTGGCGGCTGCTGTGGTTCCATGACAATGGTTGCAGGTTTCAGTCGACTCGAGGTCATGGCCATCCGCAAATTCGACCACGCCATCGATCGGGGTGTGCTGAACGGCATTGTTCGGATGGCAGGTCAGGCAGTCATTCAGACCCGGTCCTCTGAGTTTGTCGGCATGGATGCTGTGACTCCCTAAGAGCGATTTCGAGAGATCGATCGAATGGCAACTTCCACAAAAGACCGATTCCGGATTGTCCCATTCCGGTGGTGGTGGGGTCGCACCACCACCAGCCGGATTATGGCAATAGACATTACCGCAGGTGAGCGTCGCCGGATCGAAACTGGCACCGGGACCGATGAGTGGGTTCGTCGTATCCAGCACCACATCGGCCGGTTCAAGAAAATCGAAATGACCGCTCCCTCCCGGTCCTTCCGGAGTGTTGTGACAGAGCGAGCAATCGAGGCCGAGCGCACGAACATGAAGCGTGTGGGCGTTGTCCTTATTCGGATAGACCAATCCGACGGGTGCCGAATTCATCGAATCGCCATGACATAGGGTGCAGTTGATCGGGTCGGGCTGGAATGAACTCTCGTGGTTGTTGTGACAGACCCGGCAGTCGCCGCGGATATCCCCTTGAAGGTTGTGGTTGCCGGGGTGAACCGAGTCGGGATGCACACTTTCCCCTGGAGCATGGCAGGCCTCGCAGATTCCTTGTCCACCAAGAGCCCAACGCGGATCTTGTTCTGTGAAGACCACCGTTTGGGGATTGCTCTCACCGCCGACCTTGCCATCGATCTCCTCACGAATCATCGCCAGGTTGGTTGTGCCATGTGGGTTATGGCAGTCGAGGCATTGGTAACCGGGAGACATCGCCAGATTGGACTCGTCGCCATAGGCGGGGAAGGCCCCCGAAGCCGAGATCTGGGTTCCGTAGTGTCCGGTCAGGCCAGTGGAGTGGAGATGCGCCTCCGAGGTGGCGTCGTATCCAAGGGTCCCCAATGCATTCTGACCGGGCAGGTGACAGTCCATGCAAAACTCGGTGGTCTTAACGGTGAAATCCAAACTGTCGTCTGGAACATTTCGTAAGCGATATTCATCTCCCGCGACGTGCGAGATATGTTTTCCTTCAGTCGGGTTTTCTTCATGGCAAGCCAAGCAATTCGAGAACCCGGCGCCCTCGTTGCCTGTGAAGGCGTAGACTTCAGTCGCCGAGAGACCATGTCCCGCAGTCCAAAATAGATTGGAAAGGGCGGGGGCCTCGATCCCGGATCCATCCGCCATCGAGTTTGCCGGGGTGGTGGACTTGTGGCAATCCAGGCAGCCGACCTCGCCCTCCCAATCAGGTTTGGTCGAGGCGGTGACTCCATGACACGCATTACAGGCGTTGGTCTCCAGTAGGTCTTTGCCATCGAGGAAGGACACGACCCCATCGATTGGGGAGTGGTTGACTGAATTGTCGGGGTGGCAGGTGGTGCAGGTGGTCGCCCCTGGACCGCGGATGGTATCGAAGTGAGTGGCATGAGATCCCGTATTTAGAATGTCCGGAGTGACCGCATGGCAGCTGCCGCAGAAGACGGTGGTCGGTTCGCCCCACTCTGGGTCCGGGGCTGGAGGTTCGCCGCCACCCGGGTTGTGGCAATAGACACTACAGGTCTGGGAGGCCGAATCATACATCCCCTCCGAACCGATTCTCGAATCGGAAAGACGCAGGATCAGATCCGCTGGCGGGATATAATCGAAATGTTCCTCCCCTCCGGGACCTTCCGGGGTGTTATGGCAAAGGATGCAATTCAGATCGAGTTCAACAACATGTGTGGGATGGGAGCCCGCCGTGTCCGGATAGACCATCCCGTCGGGCGCATCGCTCGCCTCGCCGCCATGGCAGACATTGCACCCCTGGACCTCGGCTTCGAATGAGGATGCATGGTTCATGTGGCACAATCGACAATCCGAATCGAGATTATGATTCCCCGGGTGATACGAATCCGGGTGAGGAAGACCTCCTTCTGAGTGACAAGCCTCACAGATTCCATTGGTTCCATTGACCCAATCGGGAGAAACCTCAGTAAGAACGACTGGTTGCGGGTTGCTGACTCCTCCGACATGGCCATCGATCTCCTCGCGGATCATCGCCAAATTGCTCGTACCATGCGGGTTGTGGCACTCGACGCACTGGTAACCGGGTGATTCCTGAAGATTCGATTGGTTGCCATACGCGGGAAAAGCCATGGAAGCGGAATGGATCGACCCGTAGTGGCCGGTGATCGCGGTGGAATGGATGTCTGCTTCAGCTGAGGCGTCAAACCCTAGGAGTCCCGCAGTCATTTGATCGGGCCGGTGACAGTCGAGACAAAGTTCGGTCGAAGGAATGGTGTGGTCTAAACTATCCACGGGAAGGATTCGCAGACGCTTCTCGTCTCCAGCAGAGCGGGAAATGTGTCTACCCTGAGTTGGATATTGTTCATGACAAGCCAAACAGTCGTCAAATCCAGCTCCAGGGTTGCCCGTATGGGGGTAACTCTCTGATGAAGAAAGCCCATGGCCAACCAACCAGTAATTGTTTTCGATCATAGGCGCGGGGATTCCGGATCCATCCACCTCCGAGTTTCCAGGGTTTTCGGAGTTATGACAATCGACGCATTGGACTGTGCCACCCCAAACCGGTTTTGTTTCAGCGGTGACACCATGACAGTGGTTGCAGATAGTCGTGTTTTCGAGATCCATCCCATCGGCGAACGAGACCACCCCATCGATTGGGCTGTGCATGGAGTCATTGTTGGGGTGGCAGACCGTGCAGGTTCGAATCCCCGGACCACGGATGGTGTCGAAATGCGTCGCATGACTCCCACTGAGCGTGGGAAGTTCGCCGCCAGCCTCATGCCATTGTTCGAGGATTCGGATGAGATCGTTGGCGTCCACAAACCCATCTCCGGTGACATCCGAAAAAGGAAATTCTTTCTGCGATTCCTCTTGCCAACCCAGGCTGAAGAGAGTGAGGTCGATCGGGTCGACTTCGCCGTCCAGGTTCAGATCCTCATTAAGAAATTTCGAAGGCGCGGGATGGCAGCTCCCGCAATAGACTGATGAAGAGGCGTCCCATATCGCAGGTGGCGGTGTGAAGTCTTGGATTCCTAGATCGTGGCAATAGACATTGCCACAGGATTTGTCGGCATAATCGTAGTGCCCATTTGGACCGATGAGCGGATGAGTGACTGAGAGGACGACATCGGCGGGAGCGACAAAGTCGTAGTGCCCCACGCCGCCGGGCCCTTCGGATGTGTTGTGGCAGAGAATGCAGTCGAAGCCCTTTAGGTTCACATGCGCGGCATGGGCTCCAACCGTGTCCGGGTAAGTCTCACCATCGGGAGCGGGGATCTGCCCCATCCCATGACAGGCCGAACATTCCGTTGGGTAGGTGACCGCTTTGGGGATCTCACCCACTAATTGCTGAGTTTGGGTTCCTCCCCCCATCGGTATGGTCTGAGAGCCTGTGAGATCCTGGAGTCCTGATGGACCCGGGTTGGGTCCCCGCAATTCGGCGGCATGGACTCCTGATTGCAAAATCAGAAAGAGTCCGACACATCCGATAGATACCAAGATGTACAAGCGCCTCTCGAACCACCCACCCCTACGGTGCAGATCCATATTGGGGCCTCCGAATCACGCCCACATTAGTGGTAAAACAGAGATATTTTACCTTATAGAGGGTCAGTGGCACAGAGTCCTTAACTTTTTACAGAAAAATTTTTCCGGTCGCGATGACCTCGTCATCAATTAGTAGGCCCGGCATAACCCTTGGGAAGGGAAGTCTCCTCATGAGCCGATGCGGGACCTCGTTGGACCATGTCACTCACCTTGGCCGCATGCGCGCGAACCAGTCTCACCACCTCCGGATGGTCGGCGGTCAGAGTGACTTCCACTCCATTTTGAATCTCTTGGACCTCCATCTGGATGTGGTCTTTTTGCTGAATCATTTCGACGAAGAGGGGATCCCACATTCTCACACGGCCCCCATCCTCCAGGTATTGACGGATTTCGCGGGGGTGCCGTCGCAGAACCTTCAAGAGCTCCGGGTCGGAGGTCAGCGTGATGGTGCGAACTCCCTCGGGAATCTCCACGACACTGCGGACGATCTTTGTGTGATTGTGGACGAGTTGCTGGAAATCGCCTCGGACGGATTGGAAACTCAATCCTGTGGCGTCGCCCACTCTTCCAAAGGCCCTTCCACGCCCCCGTGGTCCATGGCCATTCCGACCCCTTCCACGAAACGGACCGTTTCCTTGCAGCAGTGCGGCCGATTGGGTTTCATTCAACGCGGCTCCCATCCCCCTTCCGCCACAGGAGGCATTTCCCGCTTGGCAACAGGAACCGTCTCGTTGGCACATGCCCGGGCAAGCGGCGCCGCGATTTCCGGGACACGCACTGGCTGAAGCAACGGCTCCACTGCATAGGGTTGCCGACCCGACCGGACCTCCACATTTCGCCTCTCCCCACGAAGCGATGGGTAGAAGCAGGGCGACAACAACGATCGAGAGCCCCAATAGGCTGAGGCGTCCGAGCCCACGAACCCGAGGTTCAGCGCTTAAAAGGGTCTTGTCCTGTTTCTTGTGAGAGAATGGGATGAGAGAAAGTCTCTTTGCATGTTTCATCTTGGGTCGTCTCCTCGAAGTGAGTGGTTTGGAATTGAATGGTTCAAGAGCAAGCCATATGCCAAGCCACAGGAGGCTCCGTTTCCAAGGATTGTGTCATTTGATGAAGTGAGACCCTGCAAGGATTGCAGAGTCAGGCCCCCGCACACTGCTAGAATTGCAGAAAACGCCGAGTTTCATTGGGGGAGGAATCTCAGAGACCGTAGGAACGGAGTTTGTAGATCAGATTGCGGCGGCTGATCTTGAGCAATTGAGCGGCCTGGGTTTTGTTGCCACCCGTTTCTTCCAGGGCTTTGAGGATCGCCTGCTTCTGGATCTCTTCCATGCTTTCCGCCTTATCGGAAACTCTGCTCTTTAGTTCCGATGAGTCGGCCATGGCGCCGAGGGATTCGGGAAGGTCCTCGGGAAGAATGAGGTTGCCCCGACTCATGAGGGAGGCCCGGATCGAGACGTTTCGGAGTTCGCGTACATTGCCCGGCCAGTCGTGGTTCAACAAGGCCCTCTGAGCGGCGGGCGAAAAACGTTTATCTCCGGTCCCTTGTTCACCGATGAATCGATCCGCCAAGAGAAGGATGTCCTCCCTCCGTTCCCGGAGCGGGGGCAGGGGAATCGCGATGACGTTGAACCGGTAATACAGGTCCTCGCGAAAGCGGCCCTCCTCGACCTCTTTCTCCAATTCGCGATTAGTGGCGGCGATGACCCGCACGTCGACCTCGAGGTCTTTGGTCCCGCCGATCCGACGAATCCGGCGGTCCTCCAAGACGCGAAGCAGTTTCGGCTGCAAGGCCAGGGGCATTTCTCCAATCTCGTCCAAGAAAAGGGTTCCCGATGAGGCCTCCTCGAAACTTCCTTGCCTGCGGGAATCGGCTCCGGTGAACGATCCCTTCTCATGGCCGAACAAGATGCTTTCAATCAAGTTTTCCGGGAACGCCGCACAATTGAGAGTCACAAGCGGTCCTTCTTTGCGGGGACTTTTCTCATGGATATAGCGAGCGACGATCTCTTTCCCGGTTCCGCTCTCTCCGTAAACCAAAATATTGGCATCGCTCGCGGCCACACGGTGGGCCAAACGAAACGCGTGGAGCGTCGAGGGGCTCTGGGCAATCACCCCCCGGGGGATCGCTAAATCCTCGTCATCGGTGTCACCGGTTTCATCCCGGCAGACACCCAGCGCCTCGTCCATGGCGATCGTCAACTCGTCGAGGTCGACCGGTTTCTCCAAGTAATCGCTGGCCCCGGTCTTCATGGCCGCCACCGCATCGCGAAGGTCGATGAACGCGGTCAACAGAGTGACCACCACTTCCGGGTGCTCCGACTTGATGGTTTTCAGCGCTTGGAGTCCATCCACCCCGGGCATCCGCACATCCAGGACCATCCCATCGAGATTGCTTGTTCGAGCCAAATCGATGGCTTCCTGCCCATCGCCCCCCTCCAGGATTTCATAACCGGCCTCTTCAAGAGCCTTTCGGAGGAGCCCCCGCTGCTCGGGGTCATCATCCACCACGGCGATCCTCATGGTCCGATTCTCGGTATTCATCATTCCGTCACTCGCTTGAGCCCCAAAGTCCGAACGGTCGTTCCCTGGCCCAATTCCGATTCGATATTCATACTCCAACCCTGAGCCTTGATGAGTTGCCCGACAATCGAAAGACCTAGCCCAGTCCCTCCAGGGCGACGTGTAAAATACGGTTTCACGACCTGCCGTAAATCCTCCTGGGAAATCCCACACCCCGTGTCCCTGACGGTCAGGGTCCCCTCCCCATCCTCAAACCGAAGACTCACTTCGATCGAATCCCCGGAATCGCAAGAGTAAAGGGCATTGGACAGGAGGTTGACCAGGATCTGCCGGACCATTCCCTGATCGGCCAACACGATCTGACCATCGAGGTCAATTCCAAGGTTAATCCCCTTCGAAGAGGCCTCATCCCGAAACAGTTCGATCGTCTGATGGACGATCTCGGCCAGAACTACGGGTTGGAGGTTCGGCTCCAGGGGTCGCGAGTAGGAAAGAAACGAGTTGATCCGACCCTCCACTCGGTCCGATTCGTCCACGATTTTTCGGGCGATCTTTCGGGACTCTTCGGGGTCGGGCGCTTGGTTCAAGCAGGTTTGAGCCATGCCCCGGATCAGACTGAGCGGATTCTTGGTCTCGTGCGCCAAGCCGGCGGCCAAGCGGTTCAACTCTTCCAGCCTACTTTCTCGTTCGTTGGCGAGCTGCAGTTCGACCGCCATTTCGGCGCGTTGCCGGAGGAGACTCAGGGTTGCCAAGAAGAGGGAGATGGCCCCGAGTCCAATCAGCGCCCAGAAAACAAAACGTTTGCGGTCTTGGGAAACAGCCATTTGAAATTCGGAACCGTCGACGATCGAAACGAACCAGACCTCGCCTTCGGGCAACTCCGATTCGGGTGGGTTCATGGATTCACGCCCCCAACCCCCAGCCATTGGGTGGGCGCCATCGGCAATGGAACTTGTGAGGGGCGCCTGGTAGCCCACCAAGAGCCCACCGTCAACCCACCGGGGAAGTTGATCCATCGGAAGGTCATTGGGCACGACTCCTCCTGTCGCCAGTGGAATCCCCTCCTCGGTAAGGATGGCGACACCGAGAATGCCTCGCGCCTTCGCGGTCTCTTCCATAACCGCACTTATGTTTGACTGAAACCAGCGTTCCAATCTGCGGTGTGACCGAATGCCGGCTTCGAGGGCTGAAAGGACACCTTCGCCCCTCACGATCAACATCTGTTCGTGCATTGTCCGTTCATGCCGGTAGCCCTGCCACAACCATAGGACCAGCAGGGAGAAGATCAGTCCCCCAGCCAATACGCCGGATTTCATGCCACGAGGTTTTTTTGTCATTGCCGATCCATCTTGGCGCTCACGGTCAAAATTAGCATCACCGAATGTCGGCCAAGCCGAGAAGATCTCATCCGACGGCGGACGGTTCGTGGTGAGTCACTCAAAGAATAAACCCGACCCGTAGCCGGAGTAGCCAGTGCCGTATCCGCCGCCAGAACCACTCTGGCGCAATCGGGAAGCGCCCCGACCTTGGCCCGAACCTCGGTATCCACCCTTGTTTCCATAACCAACCGAACCGTTGCCCATCGACGACCTGCCTGACCGGCGTTGCGTCATCGCACGGGTCTCATAAGACCCCAACGCGCCACAGTCCATGCTGCGGTTTCCATAACCGGAACCATCCCGCAAGCGTTGACCATACCCCTTTTCGCTTCGTCGCCCTTGGCCGTTTCTCTGTTGGAGACCTGACTGATTGAACCTCGGACTTCGCTGACCTTGATAGGTTCCATAGCCGTTCCCGCTGCCGATTCTAGACCGAGTTTGGCTGGACGCCAATTCGCCGTAACCGCCTGCGCGTCCTTGTCCTCCACGCGCCTCGGAGGTTGTCGGCGTCATTGCCAAGCATAGAAGTCCCAGAGCAACTCCCGCGCACCATGCCAGCGATTGCGAAACTCTTCCGCTTCTCTTTTTCCGTTCCATTTTCATTTCTCCTTGAGTCAGAAATCGATTTTCGCTGACCCAATTAAGCAGGCGATGTGCCAAAGGTGGAAAGGCGTCCAAACCCGGATTTTCGAACGTGAACACGATCCCGACCCTGCAAGGAATGAACGATTGCGAAATTGGGCCTGCAAAGATTGCAGAGACAGATCCACGAGAAAAACAGGAACGACGGAAAAACCGTAGACACCCTCCTCATTCATGGGTTGGCCCAATTGCTGCTCCATTGGACTGGACCCCATTCGGGTCAAGGAGATCACGATGCGAAACGAACACACGGAAGCAAGACTCAGAAGGCGAGCGCTCACCACCATGATCCTGGCGATCTTTTTTTTGATCCTGGGAGCAACAGGGGTTGTTCTTTATGCCTCTCCAAGGGGAAGGGTGGCCAACTGGACCGACTGGTCGGTGTTGGGGCTCACTAAACAGAATTGGTCGGCCATTCACATTACGACAGCAACTCTGATCCTGGTGGTGGTCGTTATTCACTTGATCCTCAACTGGAAGGTTTTCTCCTTCTATTTTAGATCCTCGAAACCTGGAAACCTCAATCTGAAACGTGAGATGGTCGTGGCCGTATCGGTCGCGGTTCTGTTTGTCGCCGGGACAGTGGCCGAGATTCCCCCATTCAGCACGGTCCTCTGGGCCAACGAGAGACTGAAGGATTATTGGGAGGAGTCTTCCGAAAGGGCGCCAGTCGCTCATGCGGAGGAACTCGCCATCGACGAGTTGTCCCCGAGTGTGGGAATCCCGCCCGAGGAAATCCTCTCGAGACTGCACGACGCCGGATTCGAGGCGACCGACACTTCGGCTCGATTTGGGGAGATCGCCGCCCTGAATGGAGTCTCCCCCAACGCCCTTTTTGAAGTCGTGGTTCCGCAATCCCCCGGATCGAATGGGTACGGTCGTCGAGGCGCCGGTCAAACGAGAGAGGGAGGCGCCTGCGATTCGCGAGACTCCGAAAGAATCGAGGGCGCGGGTTTTTTCCAGGGATCGGGAGGCGGCGGCGGTTACGGGAGAAAGACGCTGAAGCAGGTCTGCCTGGAGGAGGGTTTCGACCCAACCGAGATTCTCGCCCAGTTGAGGGAAAGGGATATCGAGGCAAATGAAGAACAAACCCTACGTGAAATCGCCGACCGAATAGGGATGCACCCCAAAGAGATCCTTCCCTCACTGATGAGGGTCGCCCAAGGGGATATCGACGGACGATAGCCATCGGAGTCCCGCGAGACATCGCTCATCAAGGAGGAGTCCGCGATCGTATGGTCGGCACAGAGTTTGGCTCAAAGATTGCGCTCTTCTCCAAAGGAAATTGAACACCGCCCGAAGGTTTTGTCGTCTTCTATCAGTGAAGGCGCAACGGATTGGAAATAAGGAGTCCAACCGATGAGGGCCGAGGTTGATCAAATTCTTTGGGAAAAATGGAGAAAAGGTGATGTCCAGGCGTTCGGCGATCTTTTTGAGCGACACGCTCCCCGCCTCTACAACCTGGCTTACCGGCTTTCGGGCTCCGAAGAGGAGGCCCGGGATCTTCTCCAAACCGCTGCGCTCCGTGCGATTTCGTCCAACTCCAGTTCCCGGAACGGTGCTGCCTTTCACGGTTGGATGCGGAAGATTGTCACCAACTTGCATTTCGATCAGAGAAAATTCAAGAAACGCGCCGGAAGAGACGCACTCGACGAAGACGCCGATTGGTCGGAGATGGAATCGACTTATGTTTGCCGGAATGAGGACTCTCCTCGGGAGGCGCTGGAAGAGCGCGAGACCCGCGAACAGGTCGAACAGGCCTTGGCCAAGTTGGAACCGATTTATCGGTCCTTGCTGGTCCTCCGCGACATCGAAGGTCTTAACTACGCCGAGATCGCGGACCTCGAGGGGATTCCGATCGAGACCGTTCGGACTCGCCTGCGTCGAGGACGTCAAGCGTTGCGAAAACAGTTGGCATCTCTCGCGGGGATCCTTTAGCAAAGGGAGGGAATCATGATCATGAGAGCCTTTAGGGAATGCGACCTCGATTTGGTTTCCGCCGCCGTCGATGGAGAACTGAACGACGCGGAGAGGGCGGGACTCGACTCCCACCTCGCCGTCTGTCCCGAATGCCGCGATGAATACCTGGAAATGTGGCGCGCTTCGAAACTCTGCTCGAACCTCCCCATGGTGTCGGTTCCCCCCGACCTGACTCGCGAGATCCGTCAAGAATTGGTTCGGAAAGTGGCATCGACCAAGCCTCAACCCACAAAAGAGTCGTTCTGGAGGGGTTGGTTCTGCACCCCACAGGTTCGCCTCTCGTTCGCTTCGGGTATCTGTCTGTTTCTCCTAGGTTTTGGCGCCGCTTGGCTTTACCGGCCACAACGCGACGTTCCCATCTCGGGGTATTCTTTGGTGGCGGAAGCCGACGAGGAAATCGCGGGACTCGATCTGGTAATCCGATACGACCCCGAGTCTTCCTCTCTCGGAAAAGTGGGTCTCTCGGAAATCAGCCGTGGGTTCCTCATGAAAGCCGACACGAAGAACGGAACGTTACGGGTTTCGATGGCTTGCTCCAAAGGGATGCGCCTGACCCGCTCCGAACCGATTCTGGAAATCCCCATTCAATTCCATGGTGAAGTGCGTCGGGAAACCCTCTCCCTCCAGTCGGTCCGAGCCTACCGGATCGATGGAAGCGAAGTGCTCTTGAATCTAGAAACCATTCCCATGCCGCCTGCAAGCAATGGTGGCAAGGATACGGCGGCCTAAATCAAAACAAGGAGGATTTAGGAAATGTGGAAAGCAAACAACACTCTCAAGAAGGCGCTCGCTCTGTGCGCCGGCGTCTGGGCGGCGATCGCCTGGCTTCCATCCGTTGCCATGGCTCAAGAAGCCGTCCCTCTATTGCTCTCCCCGCCGGATGGGTATGTGGCGTTGGGTCCGGGGCCGAGCATGTTGTTCCTGGAGTGGGAGGAAGTCTCCGACGCCTGGGCGTATGAGGTTCGCATCTCGGACCCCGCCGAAGAGTTCGAGGACTATATCCTCTTCTCCAGAGACACTCGCCTCAGCTTCGGAACGTCCGATGAAGGAACGTTTGGTTGGGAGGTCCGGTGCCTCTATGCCGACCCCGAAACCATCCACAAACATCAGAACGCCACCTTCGGTCCCTGGAGCGAGATCCGTTATTTCTCCGTGGTGCGAGAGATGCCGCCCTCCGGCTTGGGCCCCGCTCAACCTGAAGTCATGTTCCCGGCGAGTGGTTACGATCTAGTCGAGGGCAACAATTACCAGTTCAAGTGGAAGAAATCCGATGGCGCTCTTCAATACCAAATCTGTCTCGAGACCTCCAACGGTCCCGAGTACAAACTGACCGAGGGAGAGGCTTGGCAGTTCCAGACCGCCCAGGGTTCGGGCCCACAGCACGCAGGCGATCGCGAGGAGGGAACCTACCAGCTTCGAGTCCGTGCGATTGGAGCGGAGGGGCCGGGCGAATGGTGCGACCCGATCGAGTTCGACTACAACTACGGCGGCGATCATGGCGCCTGCTGGGGGCCCATCGTCACCACGGTCGATCCTCCTCAGCTCATCACTCCTCCGGATGAAGCGACCTTGAATCCAACACCAGAAGGATTCCTTGGCGAGTTCAGTTGGACGTCGGTTCCGGGAGCCGTTCACTACGAGATCAAATATCGCGAGGCGGAAGCGCCACAGGGCGTCGAACCCCCTGGCCCTCTCCATCATGGAATCACGGATCCACCGACCAGCATCCTCGTTGACGCGACCAGCTACGCCCTTCTCGTTCCGGAAGCGGTTCTCGGCGAGCGTTACAGCTGGAAAGTTCGAGCCATCATCGAGGAGGGTGAGGATCTTCGACCCACGGAATTCTCCGAGATTTGGCACTTCACCATCGGCGAGGTCATCGAACCGCCAGTTGAGGGAGAAGCCATCACGCTGCTGTCGGTGGAGAACGCGACCGAGTATCCCGGACCGGAAGCCAAGGTCGCCTTTGCCTGGACCAAGAGTGCGACCGACGCCCTGACGCTGGTCTCGGTCAGCGACGCCACCCAAAACTGTGTTGCTCTCTGCTATTGCCGGGGCGCCAGTTGGGAGACCGAAATCCCGGGCCTTGGACAATACACTTGTCAGGTGCGTGAAATGAAACTGGGTGAGGATGGCCAAGCCCTCAGCGTCGGACCGCTCGGAGAGGCAAAGACGATCCAAGTGAAGGAGCAGGCCAAGGTGGCCGGCGGACTTCGGGTGGGCGATCTGGTCAATGACGGCGAGGTCGACTCCGGTGATGCGATCCGCGCCCTGCGTCACAGCACCGACCAGGACCAGACCCAACTCAGGGTTCGCGATGTCGCTACTGGCGATTGCAACGGCGATGGCCGAGTCGATTCCGGTGACGCCGTCTACATGCTCAGAAAGGCCGTCGGTTCCAATCGCTAAACGCGTATAGGACCGGCTTGGGAAAGGATGGGAGGAGAGCGCGTCAGCCTCTCCTTCCATCCGTGTTGAACCGAATTCGGGTGCGAGAAAGGAAGTGCCATGGGGCGACCCCAGGTTTTCCCTAACGTACCGCCCCCTCCAAGACCCCGGCGCGTCCGTTGGGTTATCGCTTTCGTCGCTATGCCCCTGGCGCTGAGCGGTTTCCCGGCGGACGCCGAGGATAAGGTGATTCAAGTTTCGAATGGAGCAGCCACACCCGGACAATCGGTTCAGGTCCCTCTCATTCTATCCAATCCTTCCGATTTCGCCGGGGGAGATTTTGTCCTCTCATTTGACCCAACTGTTCTCTCTATCCTGGACGTGGACCGGACAGATATCACCGACGATTTCTTGGTCGCTCATGGAGATCCCGGAGTCGGATTGTTCTCAATTTCCATGGCGGCGGCCGAAGGTCTGAACGACTCGGCCTCCGGCGCAATCGCCCTTCTGACCATTCAAGCCGACGTTGGTGCGGACGAAGGGACCTTGTCACCGATCATCCTTCGCGAAGCGCGATGGTATGACGAATCGAGCATTCGTCACGAATTCCTCGGGGATAACGCGGTCATCCGCGTGGGCTCGACTATGCCGGAAGACCTTCCTCTCACCCTCTCCCTTTCTTCCGCCATCGCCGAAACGGGACAAGCCACGACCCTCACGCTGGCCCTCTCCATGCCCGAGGCCATTGGGAAACTAACCGGGGATTTAAGATACGACCCAAGCATTCTGGATGAAATCGACTTCCAGCCCAACGCAATCCTGGATTCCTGGACAATCGATCTGATCCCGAGCGCCGGCCAAGTCCACTTTGAGTTCGTGGGTCCGACTGAACTCTCTGGATTGGAATCCCTGGATTTAGGCAATTGGAGTCTTCATCTCTCGGAAGGCGCAACCTCGGGAGATACGTCGCTCCTTCTCGAAAATGTCCGGATCGAGAACCTCGATGGCCTGGCCTACTCGGCGCGGGTTGAAAACGGAATCGTCCATGTGTCCGACAATGGCGAAACGCCGACACCCACATCGACTTCAACCCCCAGCCCGACCCCCAGCCCCACACCTAGCCCGACGGTCTCGCCGACGCCTGTTGTCCCAGTGGATTTCGATTCGAATGGCGAGGTGGACGAAAGAGACCTGATCCGGTTTCTCGAAATCTGGAAACAGGAGGCGAAACGATGATGCATCGGCCACCCTCATCCCGAAAGCAGACATTAAGTCTGATCTCCATCACCCTTGGGCTCTGTCTCGTCACTGCCTTTCTCGCCGCGGCCCCCAGCGATGGCGCCCAAAGTCTTTGGAATAGCGCGGTCCATACGGTCGGGAATTTTCTTTCGGGTGTCTTTTCAGGTTCAAAGAATCAACCCGTGGTAGTGGGAGGAGAATCCGATCCGACTGGTTCGGACGCCGAAGGTTCAAAGGGACTCAGAAGCAAAAACCGAAATGAGATTCTCGGTCAAAACGAGGGTAAAGAGACCGTCCTAGAGAAAAGCAAGCAACAAGCACAGTCAGAAGATTCCGAGAGTCATGGCACACCGACTCCATCTCCGATCGGATCCGCCACATCAACGGTGGAGGCCGATCTCACACCGACCCAAGCGGGGTCCACCGAAACCCCGACTCCCCAACCGACAATCACGCCGAGCCCCTCTCCCACTCCGACTTCCACCATTGTGGGGCGAAGCCTCGCCCTCGGGGCCATCGAGGTTTCTCCGGGCGAAACCTTCACGGTCGCGCTCACCTGTAGCGACCTGATGGGTGTGGCCGGCGGGGATTTCGAGATCGTCTTCGACTCTGCGTTGATCGACTTGATCGACGTGGACAAAACCGAAGCCTCGGACGATTTCCTGATGATCGCGAAGAAATCGGAAACCGGCTATTCGATCTCGATGGCGGCGATGGGAGGAATCAGTTCCGGAGCGGGAGCCTTGCTGGTTTTCAAGGGAGTCTCTTCGGCGTCTCCGAGCGAAAATGTTTTAGCGCCATTGAGATTCTCAGGGGCGAAACTTTATGACGAGGAGAGCCGGGCGATTCCGATCTCCACTCAGGATGGATCGGTGGCCATCAAACTGAAGGAAGAAACGACACCGACCGGATCCACTGGGCAGGGCGAGGATGACTCCCCTGACCCAACCCCCATCAGTGAACCCACCTCGGAGGAGAGCGCGGAATCTGATCCGACCCCAGTAGGGGCGGAGTTGGACGACTCGACTGAATCTCCTTCGACTGATCCTCTCCTTCCGCCGATTGTCGGATCGACATCCCCCTCGAATACGCCCACTCCGACCCAAACGCTCGCCGAGTTGGAACCCGCCGAGGAGATTGTGGATGGGACTCTAATCACCGATTTAACAAAGGATGGCGTGGTCGATCACAAGGACCTATTCGAGTTTTTAAAGTACTGGAAGATGCATTTCCAGAACGAATAGCGAAAGACTTATTTCAGAACTGCGTTGGGTGATGGGCTCCCAAGGAGCGTCCCATATGATGGTCAACCCAGTTGCTTTCCACTCTCGTATCAATCCCAGGGCTAAGCTCGCCCTAATAATCCCTGTGTGTCTCTTGGCCGATCCCGTCATCGCTCTCGACCGAATCGTTGAAATAACCAACGGCGCGGCCATTCCCCTTCAACAGACAGTGATTGAAATCCGTTTGTCGGATATCGAATCCTTCGCGGGAGGCGACTTTCGGCTCGACTACGATCCGACTCTCCTGTCCATCGATGACATCCAACCGGCTTCATCGACCAGTTCCTTCCTGATGGCCTATGACTTCCCTGAAACCGGGATGTTGGCGGTCTCACTCGCGAGTGTGGAAGGTCTGGCGACATCCGGAGAGGCGGCCATTCTGCAAATCGCTCTCAGTCCTCTCTCTTCAGCGACAGTCGGAACGGTCACTCCCATCGTCTTCCACTTGGCGCGTTGGTATGACGAAAACAGCGTGCGATATCGATTGTTGGCGGATAACGCCCTCTTCTCTGTGGGCGATACTCCACCCCACGAAGAACTCTTGGCGGTGGAGGTCGGTTCCGATTCCGGATTTCCCCGAGGGTTCGTGAGAGTTCCCCTTTCAATCTCGATGGGCGCCGGGATTGGGGAGGTGTCGGGCGAGATCCACTTCGATCCGGCCACGCTCAAATCGAGAGGGTTTGTCCCCACTCTAGAGTTGGTCGGATGGTCGACTTCCATTCAACCGAGGGTGGAGTCGCTTGCCTTTTCCCTTCGTGGCGATCGAGAGTTTCTGGGAATCGATCGGGTTGACCTTGGGTGGTTCGATTTTGAAGTCTCTGCCATCAGTTCGATCGGAACCGCGATTCCTGTCGACCTTCAGGATACGGAAGCTCGCAGTCTTGAGGGATGCCCGTTCCTTTCGGAATTTGAAAACGGGCAAGTCTTTATTGGCGATCCCCCCTCCGCGGTTGAATCCTGGTTTCTTTTGGATCCATAACCCAGCCTACTCCCTATCCGATCCTTTGCCGCTAAGCCGCCGCCATTGGGGAGGTGGGTTTGATCTGAATCGATATCTCACAGTGTTGGGAAGGGAAGAATATAGCCGGTTGGATGCAGTGGAACATAGTCAGAGGTCCGCCAAGGCCGGGACCGGCGGGTTTCGCCTACCCACCGGTCAGATAATTGTCACGGACACTGGATTTTACGTTAATCCAACCCTTTCAAAATTTTGTCAATTGATTGTTTACTTCATATTTCGATTTGGATAACCTTCCACTTGCCGCCGGGGCCAGAATCCAAACACTTTTGAGAACGCTTTCGATTTCGGATCGATGACATTCGCCCAAGAGACCCGTGACCTCTCCGAAGAACAACTCCGAGACTCCCTCCTCAAAGAGCCCCAGAGATTCTGGCTCGTTTTCTGGGAGAAATACGGACGGTTGATCTGTTCAAAGGTCAATTCCTTCCATTTCTCCGCGGATGACGCGCAGGATGTTCTTCAAGAGATTTCTCTCTATCTGTTGAGAGAAGATTTTAAAGTTCTTCGTAATTGGGACCCCAAACGCAGCCGTTTGTCCACCTTCCTGTGCGTGATTGCCGTCAGTCGCTGTATCGATTTCAAAAAGAAAAGGGACCGAAGTCGAAATCGCGAGGTCACTTCGGCGGGGAGTGAAAGTGAGGAGACGGAAATTTTGGACCTGATGCAATCGGAGGATCCCTCCCCCGAGGATCGCCTCCAACGAGTCGAGAAGACGGAAATGGTGATCAATGCGATCCACGATCTTTGCCAAAACGGAAAGATTAAACCGATCGATCGTCAAATTCTCCAATTGAGATTGCTTGGGAAACCCGCCCAGGAGATTGCCACCCTGGTGGATATGAATGAATCGGCGGTGAATAAGCGGTTTTTCCGGGCAAAACAGGTCTTGGTGGCCCGATTGGAAAATTTAGGACTGGATGAATCGGATTAGATGGAAAAGAAGTGTCCGGAACTGAGTCGAGGGATCGTAGAATAGTCTGAGGGAACCGCACCTCTCATCCAGATAGCGAGCGACAAGCAATGAATGATGACCTAATCCACCGTGTGTCCGCCCTTCTCGGGGACAGCATCTCCAGCGAGGAGAGGGAATCCCTCCTCGCCGAGTTGTCCCATGACCCCGAGGCCATGCGGCTTCTGGCGAGCATGGAACTCCCTCCCGCCGCGGAATATTCGAGTCTGGATCTCCCCTTTCCAATTCTTGCCCAACTCCGCGCGAGCGCCCACGGCACTCATTTCCGATTGGACGACAGCGAGGGGTTGATCCCGGATGAGAGCGATAGGAAGAAGTGGGAAATCGCTTCGCGAATTTCGAAGGGACGCCTTCGGCGGTGTTGTTCCAATTGGCTCAACCTGACGTTTAGACTCCCTTCTCTAGGAGGATGTCTCAAGGTGACGCTCCATGACGGGGGAACTCGAGCCGACCTTCAAGTGTTCCCCAACCATGAACCATCATCCATCCCGATTTATCTCGAAACGTGGTCGGGTGACACGTTGATCCATGCCCATCCAATCACAAGCGAACTGCCTCCTCCCTCGGTGGAGGTCGATCTTTCACGGGTGATTTCCATCAAAGCGGAATCCGATTTCGCCGGTCTCGGAATTAGACTGACCCCGACCGAATTCGACCTGACCGATTGGATCAGTTTGAGTCTCCATCAGGCTCAAAGCGGAAATTTCTCTGAGGCGGCTGCCATCGCTTCACAAAGAATCGCCGCCTTCCCCGATTTCGCCGGGCCTCTCGGCAAACTGAGGAATTCGCTCGAAGGACTCAAAGGCCTTGTCCGGGTGCAGGACGCGATTCTGATGCCTGTGCCAGCTTTTCGGTCGGGGGTGAGAGTCCCGAGTTGGAGCGAATCGGCGTACCGTCCATTTTGGAATGGGCTTCAAGCTTGCTTCCCGGAACTTCGCAATGTGAACGATCCGGTCGAACAACGGAATGAATTGGAACAGATCGTTCAAGAATCGAATACTGAGTTGAATTCGCTTCTTTCCAGTTTCCAAGACGCACTTCAGGGAAAACCGGCTCCTGTGAACGAAGTTCAAAGATCCGCCGACCCTCGAATCGAAGCGGGATGGGCGGCTTTCTTGGGTTACCATCATTATCACCAAGGCGACTATCAAGGAGCTATTAAGTTCTTTGAACAAGCCCCACCCATCGCTGAGGATCCCTTCGAGATTTCGGCCGGGTCCTTTCTAGCGGCCTATCTTCTCACGAGGGATAAAGACGAATCTCAACAGGAAAGAATCTGGAAAGATCTTTACTCCGAGTTTTTCGATTGATCTGGAAATTTCGCGGTTCACCGAAGTCGAGAATGGATGGAGGTCACCGAAAGAATGAACGTATCTGAATCCAATTCGGAATCCCTAGACGACCTACTCAACAATCTGCGCGATATCGAACAGCGCATCGAGGAGAGTCGAATCCGGGGCTGCGTCATGTTCACCGACCTCTCCGGGTACACCGCCTACGTGGACCGGTACGGGGATGTGGCGGGACGGAGACGGGTGCAGTCGGCCCGGGAATGCGTCTCCGCCGCCGCGGACCGACACAATGGGAGAATCATCAAGGGACTCGGCGATGGTTGGATGCTGCTTTTCGAGTCCGCGCAAGAGGCGGTTCTGGCGTCGGTCGAGATGCAACGATGCGTTCAGTTCTCCCAACGCGAGGAAATCAATCCCATCAAACTGAAAATCGGACTCGACTATGGAGGGATCCTCGAGGATGAGGACGACATTTATGGCGATGTGGTGAATGTGAGCAGCCGTCTGACCGACCTCTGCAAGGGGGACGATATTGTCATTAGCCGATCGGTTTTCGATCACATCGACCCCTATTATCAGCAGCGATGCTCACCCAAATCGGAGTTCGCTATCCGTGGAAAATCGAACAAAGCCTCGATCTACGAGCTCGATTGGAGGGCGAACGCCATTCCACGGTCACGCGGACAAAGAACCGAAAAACTCGAAATCGAAATTCTCTGGAACGGCAACGAGAGCCGGGTGTCCCTTCGGACGAAGGAGGATGGCTCGGAAACGTTGATGTCCTATGAAACTCACGAACTCGAGTTGGAAACGATCGAGTCTCATTCGGAGGAGATCCAAAAACTCATTCGAAAAGCCAATTTGCAGGGATCGATCGGCGAGTCTTTGGCCAACTTGGAGCGCCGAGGAAAGGCTCTATTCGATCTCCTGTTCACCGCCAAGGTTCGTCAGGACATCCAGAAATCGGCGTCGAGTTATATCCTTTTGAAACTTGACGACTCCTGCGTCCACCTTCCCTGGGAACTGCTCCATGACGGAGTCGATTTCCTTTGTTGCCGTTTCGCGGTGGGACGAACGGTGCGCACGAGCCAACCCATCCATGAACTGAAGCGGGTTCCACCAACCGAGAAGATCCACCTGCTTCTGATCTCCGACCCCTCCGGCAATCTTCCCGCAGCCGCCAAGGAGGGGGAGGGGCTTTACGATCTCTGTCGCCATGACACGCGAGTCGAATTGGAACTCCTGAGGAGCCGTGTCACCCCCGAGGCGGTCAAAGGGAGGCTGGGAGAATTCGATGTCGTCCACTATTGCGGTCACGCCGATCATTTCGGGGATCGACCCGATGAGAGCGGATGGTTAATGTCCGGAGGGAATTTGACGGCGAAGAATGTGATGGAACTCTTTAAGGGAGCCACAGCGGCTCCGTTGATGGTTTTCAATAACGCTTGTTATGGGGGATCGACCGAGGCATGGAATAAAGTGACCGAACATGAAAGTTTCGGTTTCGCAAACGCTTTCCTCCGAGCCGGTTGCACGCATTACATCGGCGCCGTATCGGAAATCCTGGACCCAACCGGGGAAGATTTTTCAAAGTATTTTTACCGACACGTGGTCGCCGGAATCTCGGTCGGGGATTCCTTACGTCGAGCGAGGATCGAAACCCGGTCCAAGAAGAATTGTCACAGCCTGACCTGGGCTCAATATGTTCTCTATGGCGACCCCGAACTGAGCGTCTTCTCCCAACCCCAGTTGATGGAGACGGAAGAGTGGCCTACGACTTCGCCCGATGAAGGTTCTGAAGGAAACGTGGAGACTCCCGACCAAGAACTCTTAGTCGGAACCAGGGCTTCGGGGGCATCGACAGGGGCGCCTCAATCCTATGCATCCGCAGACTCTTCAAATTCGATACCGGGCCACGGGCAAAATTCGCAATGGCTGATGGCCGCCGCGATGGTCGCCTTCCTGCTCCTGGGAGGCTGGTTGATCTGGAACGGTTCGGCGGAGTCTTCACGGGAGAGAGCCGACCGCTATTTTTCGGAAGGGCAGTTCGAATTGGCCGACGCGGCCTATTCGGAAGCCTCAGAGAATGATCCCGAAGATGTTTATCTGCGTAACCAACTGGCTTTGACCCGTCAAAAGATTCGAGAGGCCAAGGCCTTGGAACGGGAACAGAGGGAACAACAGGAGCGGGAAAACGTCATTGCCGGACTCGAGAATCTTGAGGATAAGATTCGGACGACGCCCGAAGATCGTTTCGAGGGGGATCGGTGGTCCTCAACACCGATGACCGTGGCAATGATCGGCTTCGATCTGAAGGGGGACCCACTGCCGGAGGAGGGCGAAATATCCGAAGCGTTGCTCCAAGGTCTTCAAAGCCGCTTCGCTCAAACAGTCAGATGGACCGTCTTGGATCGGAAGAATCTCCTGAGCGTTCTCCAGGAGCAGCGTATCAGTGTCTCCGAAGCGGCCGATCCATCGCAGTCGACGCGAATTGGAAATCTTCTTTCCGCTCGATTTCTGGTGACGGGAACGCTCGTCCATGGCGAGGGCGCGACCACCGCCACGATACGCGCGATCGATGTCGGCACCCGAGAAATGGTTGGAACCGATAACGTGAACCTTGACGACTCCATGGACTCGGCGGTCGATCGATTGTTCGAGGTTCTGATCGATCGATTGAGTAAGAAGCACCCCCTGAAGGGTTTGATCGTGGATTGGGCGGATCGGGAGAAGCGACTCAACATCGGTTCGGCCGAGGGCGTCGAACCCGGGCAGGTTTTCAACTTCTATTTCATTCCGGACAACGATCCCGATCCTTGGGGGGAGCCTCGTTTTCGGCCGATTGGGGAGATTCGAGTCAAGCGAGTCGAGGATCACACCGCCTCGTTTGAAGTGCTTCAAAGCGAGTCCGATCCGAAGCCGGGGATGAAAGTCAAACAGAAACTCGAGGAGAATTAAGTCGATGAAGAGACCGCTCCTCCTGTTCCTGATCCTTGAATTGACGGTTGGTATGAGCGGAGTCCATGGGGCCGCCTTGGAGGGGAAGGTCGACTCAACGCCTTTGGCCCCTGGAGGTTTTTGGCCTGACTTGTTGACCACTCATTTGACCTTAAATTCGACTACAAACCGTCTGCTCACGGTGGTAAAGAACAATAGCGGTGGACCGGGAAGCCCGCATAAGATTCTGAGCTTCGACGCCAGCACCTATGGCCTGGCGTCTCAATACGCACTGGATATACCCGAGGCCAGCCGGGTGTACTCTCTCGCGGTTTCCTCCACGCGGAATGAACTTTACATCGCTTGGGGCGCCCCCAGAGATGGGGAAAAATTATTCCCTCAACACTTGAGCGTCTTCGATCTGGAATCTTTCGCTCTGATTGGACCCGCCACATTGGAAGCGCGCTTCTATGATTTTTCGTTGGATGCTTCCGGTGAGTCGGCGGTTGGAATCAGCCCTCCGTCGGCAACCGGACAAGCCTATCGAATTCAGAGGCTGGATCTCCAGTCCCTCGAAATCGAAGAAGCCGAGATCGGAATTTCCGAGTTCGAGGCGCTGCCCTTCGACACCGCCTTCGATTCGAAGAACGGCATCCTCTTCGTTTTGTTTCAACCAACGGAACTCGGCTCCTCAACGACCGTTCGGGCCGAAGGATTCGTTGCGGCTTACGACATCGTCACGGGCGCCACGACCGCCAAGTCTTCGCCTTTTCCGGGGAATTTTCGGAATGGCGCCCTCGCACTCTCCCCCGATGGATCGCGCCTCGCGGTCGCCCCCCGTGACAGCAACCAGGGTGAAATACCTCTGCTCGACGCGATGACGCTTACCGAGGTCGGGCTGATCTCGGAACCGGATGGTTTTGAATCGGGTGGAGCGGCTGTTTTCGCAACCACCGAGGAGGTCTGGATTCCCAACCAACGAGAGGGGGACGCGGACAAGAGCTTGGGTGTTTTCAACACGAACTCCCAATCCCTCTCCTTCTTTGTCGCTGACGCCACCGACAGCGCCTTTCTCGAATCGGACAGGGGTTTGGGAAAAGTTTTCGTCGCGAGCCAAAACCTTCAATCGATCTATATCCTTTCGGCGACCTCGGCGAAGACCACCACGCAACTCGACCTGTCGGTCATTCCCCAGGATATCGAAGTCGATATTCCGGGGAACACCTTCTCAGTCCTGTCTCAACAGGGGAGGCTTTATCTGGTCTCAGACCGCCCGGTTGGAACGACGGACACTCCACCGCGGCTCACCGCACGGAGACTTGGCTATGGCGCGAATCCGCGGGCCGGGCTGCTCTTCGATTCCGATCGAGACCGACTCTACGTGGGCCGTCAACCCAAAGGCCAACCAGTCGTTCTCGACACAAACAGCTACCAACCGATCGGCGATCTTCCAAAACCGGCGGAGGCGTTTGCTTTGGATGGTTTTCGAAATGAAATCTATCTCACCTCCCCGCATCCCTCCGCTCTGTCCAAAAAGGAAATCTGGAAAGTCGATGGTGACACGTTGGCGAATCCAACCGAGGAATTGTCAACCCTCGACAACGTTCCTTTACCAGCCGGTCGATCGGAAGACGGCGAGATCGAGATGACGGTTACCGGAAATGGCCAGACCCTATGGGTTTCTTTTCCCGGTTACTTTTTTCCCCCACGGTTAATCGCTATCGACACGATCGACGGGACATCGGATGAATATTCAGATTTCCCAATGGGTTTCATCGGAAACCTCCGCGGAATTGGGCATCGCATACTTGTTACCGTTCGGGATATCGAAAGCGATAAGACTTTCATCTATTCCTTTTCCAGTGTGGCAGGGCTTGGATCCCCTGACATCTACGACTTCAATGACGACTTCATTGATGACGCGGTTCTCGATGAGAACGCGAAACGTATTTATTACTTGGCCTACTCCGACACGGAGAATGATTATCATCTGATCGCTTTCGATCTCGATTCCAATACTTTCCTCGAACAAGAGTTCACCCTCGAATTTCTGGATGAAAGCACGGAGGCGCGGCTCACCTTGAATCCTCAGACCGAGCGATTCGCGATCGCCTCCTTTCCAGATAGTCAGGTTCATTTCTTCGACAATCCATTTCCGAATGCTGCCAAGGACGCCAAGGGCGTGGTCCCGGCGTTCGAGGCCTTCCAGTCGCCTTCATCCTGGGGAATCGACCTTCACTGGCTCCCGAATGGAGCGGTGGAAGATCATATAAAGGGTTGGATCGTGGAGCGTCGTCGCGATCCCGGGTCGGACCGACCGCCTTATGAGAGTTGGATTCGCCTGACACCTAGACCCCTGCCACCGGATTTGGATTATTGGACGGATACGACAGCCTCACCTGGAGTGGATTATCGTTATCGGGTTATTGCTCAATCGAAAACGGATACCCCCATCCAACCGGTTACGCTTGGTCCGATTCAAGCGGACCCCGGGGAGATGGCTTGGAGGGCAACTTTCCCCGAGGTCTCCATTGCCTTGCATCCGGGTGAGACTCGAGAACTCACGTTTCTTGCCGAACCGATCCAACAGAATCCTTACTTGACAGGCCTTCAGGCCAGAGCGGAGGGACCGATCTCGTTCGAGACCACCGAAACTTTTGTCTCGCTTCCCGTCGCGGAGAGATTCATTCTTTCGTCGAGTCCCGAAGCGTCGCCAGGGCTGTACTTCGCTGAAGCCGTGATCGAATCCGGGAGTCTTTATCGGTCCTACATCCCAATCATCGTGGAGGTGGCGCCCGACTTTCAGACGGCTCCTGTCAACGACACCATTCTTCGAGAGCCCACCCGGATTTCGCTTTCCAGCGACTCGGAGTTGGACGATTCCCGGATGAGTGTCCGTGGGCAGCTGGGGGTTCTCCGAGATTTGGCCAGCCCATCGAGCGTGGAGGTCCAGGTTCTATTCGCTGATGGATCAATAAGGTCGAATACCGGTGTCGTGGCGGCAACGGGTGAATTCACGGTTGAATTCGAAGTCCCCCCGACACACCCCTCAGGTGAAGAGGTGATCGTTCGGGCAACTTGGCCTGGCTCGCCGGATGCGGTGGGAGGAAGTTCCAACCACTTTCACCTGCCGATCTATCGGAGCGATGGCGAGAAAGGAACAGGTGAAGAAATCGATCTGGGTGAGGTGATCACTGTGTCGGGCCCCTCCCCGGAGGGGGCCAACGCGGATTCAGCCAATTACTTGGCTCGAAAAATCGTCGACACCTTTTCGAGTCGCAGACTTTCCGAAGACCAAAAAGTCTTTTCCGAGTTGGCGCAAGTGGCCGGTCTGCGCTCAAGCACTCCCACTTACGATGTGTTGAAATCGACCCTGTCCGAGGGGATCACCACCGATAAGTTTGTCCTCCTCTATATTCGCGGGGACGCGATTCATAACGATGTCGGGAAAGCCGAAATTCTTATGACTCAACAAGAGAGAATTACCCCGGGCCGAATCTCCGAACTCATCGGTTTGGTCCGCCAGAAGAACGCCATTCCCTTGGTGGTCCTCGATTGCCCTTACGCCGGCGAGTTCAAAGATGCGTTAGTCGACGAAGAGGGGTGTTTCCTCTTCTGCTGTCAGCCTGGATTCCAAAAGATTCGCTTTGGGCTTGGAGGTTTCTCCGATTGGCTTTTGCTGGCCATCGAGGAGGGTCTCGGTTTTGGCGAAGCTTTCGCTAAACCCTCCTCGGAGTTGGAACGACTCACGGCGAGCGAGGGTGGATTCGGACAGGAACCGAATGAGATCAATGCCAATGCCGAACCTTACAAAACTCTAGCGGTTGGGTCGGCGTTCACTCCGCCCCGAGCACTGCTCCCAGACAAATCTCCCCCATCATTCATCTCCCCCTCTTCCAACATACAGGCGGCCGAGGCTCAATCGGAAGTGGAATTGTCGGTCAATGTGGTCGATACTCCTTTTAACTTGGATCTCGATGTCACAGTCGAGGTCAGACATCCCGACGGTTGGAGGGAGACCCTCCCTATGGAGCGGGTGGACAAGGAAACCGGGCTTTACTCCGGGAAAGTGAGACCGGTTCTGCCGGGTAAGACTCTTCTCCAGTTTCAGGCGCGGGATCTTAAGGGCAACCTGGAAACCATGCCGAGCAGTCTGGTTGTCTCCGATGACGATTTCGGTCCCGACAACCTTCTCTTTTACCTCGGCGAATTGAAGGACCGCAAGGAGAGAGAGGAAGGCGGAAGGGTTTCGGATTCTCTTTTTTGGGTGGGATTCAATTGGCATTAACATCACGCAAACTCTTCCATGGACTCCCTGTGCTGGTCCTCCTCCTGGCGCTCATTGCCGAGGTCGCTCCCTCTCAATCCTTCGACCGTGAGGTTCCGCGCCGAGTTCGCCGAAGCAGCAATATTGAAAGCAAGATATTCCGCGGCAACTGGTGGGATTATTACAATCGGGGTATTCGGAAATTCGACGAAGGCGACCTTGTCGGGGCCGAGGCGGATTTCAGAGAGGCGATCAAATACAAGAGCGAAGGGGGCCCCCGAGCGCGAACCTATGGAGTTCGGTTCCAAGAGTATTTTCCCTACGCTGAGTTGGGCGCCGTCCTTTTCGAACAGGGCAAATACACCGAGGCGATTCCCATCCTCCAGAAATCGCTACGAACGACACAACTCGAACAGTCTCGTTTCTATCTTCACGAGGCGAGAAAGCAAGCCGCGCTCTCGTCGCCGATCGATCAGTACCGTCCTTCCTTGGAATTGCTCGAACCGATTCAAGGGATCATCACCAATCGGGGTTCGATCCTAGTCCGAGGAGTTGCGAACGACGATCTCTATGTGGATTCCATCGTTGTACAGGGTCAAGACCTGATTATTGATTACGCCCAAGACCGAATCGATTTCGAAACCGAGGTCCCCCTCCCGAGAAATACCAACGAGATCACGGTCACAGTTACCGATCTTGTTGGAAGGACCGCCTCCCAATCGGTGATCGTCCAGGTCGATCGCGAGGGTCCCGTGTTCAGTCTGCGGGAACTCAAAGTCTCTCCCACCGGGACCGCCGCTAGTTTAACCGGGACCGCTTTCGACCCGAACGGCGTCCAGTCCATTCGGGTTGGCCAATCCGATCTTGCGATTCAAAAGGGGACCAGTCAAACAATCGATCTCAAGGTCGATTTGGAGCCAGGGCAAAGCGCGATCCAGGTGGAGTTGGCGGATGGCTTTGGAAACACCACTCGGGCTTTGCTCGATCTCACTCAAAAGTCCGGTTCGGCGAAACCGTTTGGAGCCATTCGGGTGGCCGCCCTCGGTTTCGATCCGAGTTGGCTGGTCGGCGCGGGAGCATCTGCGCCGCGGATTGAATTCCCGGGGATGACCTCCCCGCAAAAAGTCTACATCGAAGATCCCTATATCGATGGACGCGTTTACGATCCGAATGGTGTGGAGGAGGTTCTTTTCGACGGCGAAAGGCTGCCGATTCCCAAAGGGATCGATCTCTATTTTGGAAGGGTGGCCGGTCCCCTTAAGAGTGGAACTCACACGATTGAGGTCACCGCCAGAAACTCGGCTGGCGTCTCGTCCACGAACTCTTTAACCCTTCTGGTTAAGCTCCCGACAGAGCTCCAATCAAACCAACAACTGGCGGTCGCGCTGCCGGATTTCGAGGTGATTGGAGAGGAGGGGGCCGAGGCGATTTCGGCGAGACTAAAGGGCATCTTGGTCGGCTTCATTAGCGATAGAGATCGATTCACTCTGGTAGCGAGCGAAAGGCTCTCCGACGTTTTCCTGGAACAGAGAATCGGCTTAAGCAATGCTTCGCAAACCCGCTATCAAGCTGGCGTCCATCGAGGTCTCACCACTGCGGATTTGATTCTGGATGGTGAGTTGATCGTTCGGAACAATTCGCTCCAAGTGACCCTATATGTAGTAAGTGTCAAAACCGGATCAATAGAGGGAACCGTCGATATCATGGGAGCGGGTAAAACGGAAACAATTCTTCGAGATATGGCACTCGGATTGTCCAAAAAGCTCGACCAACGCTATCCCGAAATCGATGGCGAGGTGATCGCGGTCCAACCTCGTATTCTCACAACCTTATCGGCGGTCGACAAAGTCCGGAGAGATATGGAGCTCATCGCCTTCAAAAAAGGAGAGACGGTTAATTACGGTGACGGCTCCCATGGCCCGGATTTCATTCCAATGGGTGGAAGACTGATTCTCTCCCGCGTTTTATCCAACTACTCCGAAGTGCAACCGCTGCCGGAAAACCCTGTGACGGAACCAATCGAAGTGGGGGACCGAGTCCGTGTCCGTTAAGAAACGGCTGGGTCTTTGTGTCGTCCTCCTCTCTCTCGGAGCGAGTCTCCTCCCCTATGGAAACGCTTGGGCTCAGTTGGGTGGAGTCGACGCCGAATTCGCGGGAGCGGGGGCGCGGGCCCTTTCGATGGGCGGGGCCTTCATCGGACTGGCCGACGATTCCACCGCAGCCGAATTCAACCCCGCCGGACTCCAAATCCTTCTCCGTCCCGAACTCGCCTGGCAAGTCACTCACACCTTCGACCGGCGCGAGGAGTACCTCCCCCTCACCAGCCCGACCGGTCGCGGGTTGAAGAGCACCGATCAGAACGAATGGACCACTCCCTCGTTCGTCAGTTATGTTCATCCCGGACAAGAGTACACCTGGGCGATCTCCCAACTCACCACGATCGATTTCGATCATCACTTCTCGGATGAAGCGAGGAACCGACTCCTTGTCTCGGACACCGAGGCGACCAATAACGCTTTTGGTTTTTCGGTCGCGACAGACATCAAACCTCGTCTACACCTTGGCGTGACACTCCGGATGAACCGGTTCGATTATTCTTACGAGGAGACCCAAACGGTGGACTTCAAGGGATCGATCACCGAGAGGACGGGTTACCGAGAATTTTCCGATTGGTCTCCGAGTTTCAATGTCGGCCTCCTATGGAGGGCCACGGAGAAATGGTCTTTCGGGTCCGTCTATAAGAGCCAACAGACAGTGGAGACCTCGGATTTCAAGACACGACTCCCCCAAACCTTTGGAGTGGGCGCTGCTTATCACCCCAATGACGAACTCCGCCTCCTCGCCGATGTGGACTACATTACGTGGTCGGATTTCGACTCGGCGCCTGGCGATGATTTTCACCGCGACGATGTGATGCGCTATCACTTGGGAGGAGAATACCTGTTCCGCCTGGAGGAGGACCGAGCTTGGTTCATCCGCGGCGGTTACATGCGCGAGGACTCAAACGCATTGTTCTATAACGGAAACAATCCGGCCCTGATGGAGGCGTTCGCCAAGGAGCCGGACAAAGACCATCTTTCTATCGGGCTAGGGCTTGCCACCGAGAAATACCAGATCGATTGGGGGATCGATCATGTCCTCGACGGGTCGACAATTTTCATCCTGTCGATGGTCCACTATTTTTGACAATGAATCGATCCAAAGCGCTGATAGCGTCTCATTTCTCATTTGAAGGGAACTTTATATTAACGCCTACAATAGGGGGCGATCTTGGGAAACCGATGACTCCACACGACTAGTCTTCATGAGTCCGTCATCGGATTCGAATTTCTTGTCTTCGATTCGGACTCCGAGTCCCCAGCAAACCTCACTTTCATTTGAAATTTCCCTTCCTCGGGAAGAGAAGCCTCCACTTTCACATTGAGGAGTTCGGAGAATCGTTGGACGAGGCTCAATCCGAGGCCGTGTCGGTCCTCTTCCGAGCGAGCAGCGTCTTTTCTCCAGAACGGTTCGAAGATTTGATCCAAATCGGAGGGTTCCAAATCCGCTGTGTTATTCGTCAATCGAATCTCCGCGCCCCTTCCATTCATCTCCACCACACACTCGACACTCCCCTCGGGTGGGGTGTAGTAAAAAGCGTTCGAGAAAAGATTTCGCAAGATGGCCAACGCTATATTGCTGTCGGTGCTCACCACCGCGTTTTCGGGCGTTGTGAGGGAAACATTCAAGTGTTTCTCGGTGACAATTTCCGAGAAAGAACGATGAGCCTTGTCGACAAGATCAACCAAATCAGTCTCTTGGTTAGAAACCTGCGCGCTGGTCTCCCCTTCGCGAACGATGGTGAGGAGAGCGGTAACCAAGGTTTCCATTTGTTGGGCGATATCCAACACGTCCATCAGGCATTCTTGAATCTTCTCGTCACCATGTTCCTTCTCGAGCCTCCGAAGAGTCACTTCCGAGATCGTTTTCAATTCAGCGATCGGGGTCCGGAGTTCATGCGAGACATCGCGACTGAATCGTTTCTCTCTGTCGAGAGCGGACTTGACCCGGTCGAGCAGCCCATTGAGACGCTGACAAACAGGAATCAACTCAGCTGGGAGGGATTCGGTTTCGAAGCGATGAGTCAAGTCGGAAACATCCATGTCGGCCGTCTCTCTCGCGATTCGTTCCAATGGATTGAGTCCGATTCCCACTCCGGAAATGACGACGAGAATCAACCCGGAAGAAAGAATGACGCCTGTGATGGAAAAACCTAAGAGCAGGGCCATAAGAGATTGATCCAGACTTTCCCGGGATTGGGCAAGCGCCATTTGAAATTGGTATTTGGGATTCCCGGCGTCGTATCCCCTAACCTCATTGCCCGGTTCGGGCCGGACCAAATTCCGAATCACCGCGCCTCGTCCGCGACGGCCATCGGGCAAAGTCAGATCCTCGATATGGGGACCGTTGAGATTCCAGTCGGGTCTGGGAAGCTCATCGGCGCCAAGGGATGCGGATTTGACAAGCACCCGTCCATCCTGGTTCCACACCTCGTAGTATTCGGGCGTGTCGGAGGGTTGAAACTCGGGAATGGGGAACTCAGCGAATTCGAATTCGAATCGCATTTGGCCCTCCACCTCCTCGATATCCGTCATGCCCGAAAGCCCGGTGATCTTTTTTTCCAGGGAGTCATCAAATTGTTGGATGAGTGTTTTCTTGGTGAAGAGATACAGGCCGGTCGCCGCGAATGAGAACAGAATGAAGAGAGCGGCCAATAGAGTCACGGAAAGGTGGTGTCGAATCGACTTCATTGTTGATCTTCTTCTAAGACGTATCCTTGGCCGCGTCGAGTCTTGATCAAGGACGGGTCTCCCGGTCGATCGATCTTTTTCCTCAAACGGTAGACCGAGGTGTCCACCACATTGCTCATCGGCTCCACCAAATCGTCATAAATGTGATGTTCGATCTCCGTACGGTTGACCACTTGCCCTTGTTTCATGCACAGGTATTCAAGCAAGGCAAACTCCCGAGGCGTCAGGTCGATGACATCGCCTCCGCGTTTCACCACCCTTTTCGTCGTATCGACAAAAAGAGATCCGATGACAATTTGAGAGGATTTAACCCCGTACCCTCTCCGAACGAGAGCTTGCACTCGGGCCAGCAGCTCCTCCAAAGCAAAGGGTTTGATCAGGTAGTCATCCGCGCCTTGCTCCAATCCGACCACCCTGTCCTCGACTGTGTCCTTGGCTGTCAGGATGAGAACATGAGTCCCAATCCCGTCCTTTCGCAACTGTTGAAGAACCTGGATCCCATCCATCTTGGGAAGCATGAGGTCCAGAACGATTGCGTCGTACTCGTTGGATTGCGCGAGCCAAAGTCCCTCCTCTCCATCGCCGGCGCTATCGACCGCGTACCCCACATCCTCAAGCCCCGCTTTGATATAAGTCCTCAGGCGCCGCGAATCCTCGACAACTAAAACCTTCAAGAGTGAACTTCCTCCCTTTTTGGCGTCTTCTGGCGTCCAGCTAATCGTCCTGGAGGCATCCCCATGAATCCTCTAGGTGGGCTCACGATTCGAACGCGGTTTGATCGAAGTCTTTTCAATGATGTTCCCGTTAATGTCGATGGCGGTGATATCCGTCTGGCTCTCTCCGACCTCCACCCGGAGATAGTGTTCAATTTCGGCTGTTTTGACTGTCTCGTCCATGAGTTTCTTCGCCGGATGAAGAGGAGCGCCGCCTCCGCCCGTGATGAAATGATGGATCCCATTGCTGAATGCGTGATGATACTGATGGTCGTGGCCGCAGAAGATCGCCGATATCCGGGGATCCTCGAGAACATCGGACCAATATTCTCTTCGTTCAATCGTTCCGTCAACGCGGCTTTCCATCGCGGTAAAAAGAGGCTCGTGCATAAACACGAATAGGTAATCCATCTCCTCGTATTCATCGAGTTTTTCCTTTAACCACGCTTTTTCTTCGGCGAAGAAAGTGGATTTCCAACCATCAACCTCATCTGCGGCGGAATCCAAAATGATAAAAGCCGCCGAACCGGATTGAAAAGAATAGTACCTCTCCGCATCGGGAAGATCGAATAGGTTCAGATAGATTGGCGATCCGTGCTCGTGGTTTCCTAGGACAGGAAAATACGGAGCCTTCCCCATGAGTTTCTGGCTGATTTGGAAGAACTTCACCCATTCATCCATGCGGTTTCCATCATGGACCAGATCCCCGGTGTTCACAACAAACAGGGGATTCTCGGTTGAGGCGCGGTCACAGATGCGTTGGTGAACTTCGTGGCGACTTCGGGTGTCGCCGAAGACCACGAATTTGAAAGGACTCCCCGCTTCTGGGAAAGTGTGGAAAGATCCCTCAACGCCTTCCACACTGTAGTTGTAAGTTTTCCCGGGTTTCAGGTCCGATAAATCAAGGTGGTGCCTGATCCAATCGGAAGGCGCGCCCCCTGTCACTCGATCGTTCTCTCCCTCCGTGCCATCTATTGTCCACCAACAAATGGAGGCCTTGGTCGAGGAGATGTCTTGAATGTACGGACCGAGCATTCCGGTCGGCTCCCCAAAAGACTCCGAGGGGACAGGACGCACAAAATACAGAGCGGCCCAGACGGCGATTCCGGTTAGCGCGGCGTATAAAAAGGGGCTAAAAAACTTTTGCGAGAAAAACACTCGTCGCATTCTCCCGACGGCTTCCACCCAACTTCGATTTCCCTTGTTCATGTTATATTCTCCTCCCCCTGGAAATGATTTGTCCGAAACGACTAAGAACACTCAACAGTCAATCCTCCTCATTCCCATCAATGGGTGATCCGTTTGAGAGAAAACTAAGTTCCAATTCCTGGTCTCCCTTTTCTAGTTCAACGGTGAAATAGACCGCTTGCTTGCGCGTCACTTCCTTGATCGATGAATTTGGGAAAGATTTTGCGAGGGAGTCTCGCGCTTCCATCGGAAACTTGTCGACCGGGATTTCATCCTCGATTTCGACAATCTGACCCATCTCATCGACCTTGACCTCATGTGTGACTCCATTCTTCTTTGAGTACTCCGCCTCGAAATAAGTGTATCCGTCGTCCAACGATCGTTCGATTTTGACCGGCTGCTCACCGCTTCGGTGATCTTCGATCGAACGCTTTATCTCGGCCGGAAGCGATTCCCACGGAACCACTTGTTCATCTTCATTTTCACCGCCCTCGTCTTCGGATTCCGATCCGAGCACTCGGCCGTTTTCAAGAATCCTGACCACGGTCTCCTCCCCATTCACCGTGATCTCCACCTCGTAATAATTCAACGAGACTTGTTCCGCTTCCTCCAACTCGTGGCTGGGATAATTGGCCTCGATCTGTTTTTGGATTGCTGGGGAGAGGTGAGATGGGAGAACCGCTTCCTCCAGTTCCACGACACGGCCTTTGTCATCCGTCTTGATCTCGTTTTCGGTGTCATTCCATTTGAATTCGGCTTCGAAATAGAGGAACCCGTCATCTTCTTCCCGCTCGACTTTCTCGGGTTCCAGACCGGGTCGCAAATTATTCAGGGTCTCTTTGACGGCGGGTGGCAAGTCCTTGGCCGAGACGGTCTCCTCGCTTTCGGCGGTCAGAACCAGGGATGGGAGTACGAGAAGCAAGAACAGAACTATTGTGAAAGATCGATTCGAAAAACCTTTTTTGTGCAGCATGGCCGCAACCTCCTTTTGAATTTCCGGATTTGGATCACAGGGTCGCGAATGGCGCCCGTCCAACCATTTTGAGAAGGATAGCGATAGAAAGATGATCGGAAGATGACGGAATTCCTCCGTCCACCAGCCAAATGATTTTGAGGGCCTTTAGGTCTTGAATTGGGGTTCTACTTTGAAATCCACGAGGATCCGAATCAAAGACTCTGTCATCTTTTGGTCATGTTTCATCGGATATTTTACCAACAACCATAGAAACCCGATGAGTGTTTGGGCGATTGATAGTCTTTGGAATGGAGAAAGGCCCACGTAATGAGCATCCCAAAGGTCTTTTTAGGAAAACTTACCGAGGTGAGGACGGATACCAGCCCTGTTCTCCTGTATTCAGATCGAAGTGACCGTTGGAGTCGCTCAATAGGACCCAGAAATGATTTCAAGTGGGTCTTCGCGTGGTTAGGTTTGACTGTTTTCGCAATCCCATTTGACCGAGTCGTCTATAATTGGTCGTGGATGGACCCACATGGCCTCACGAAGGATGCCTTGAGTGTCGTCGAGTATATGTCGGGGTATCCGATCCACCTCCTGATTCTCTCCATTCTTTTCTCCTGTTGGAACCGAAGAGACCTTATCAAGGGATACCTCTTGATCATGATTGGACAGGGCGTGATTTGCGATCTTGTCAAAATACTTGTCGGGAGGGCGCGCCCCGGATTCGGAAATGGACCCTTTCATTTCGAGCCTTTTTCTTTTTCAATGGATATGACCTCTTTCCCTTCGGGTGACGCTTGCGCGGCGATGGCGCTCGCGACTCTACTGGGTTTCTATTTCCCCAGGTCGAAATGGATGTTCTGGGTGTTAGGCCTAACCGCAGCGTTGGCGCGGGTTGCACGGGGCCGGCATTTCCTTTCGGATGTCTTTTTCGGAGCGGGATTCGGGTTCCTGATCGCCCAAATCATTTTTTGTCTTTTGGGTCAGCGATATTTCCTTTTCCAGGCCGAGGGAGAAAGGACGATGAACTTCGCGACCAATGATTAATAGAATTTCGATTCCCCTCATCCTATGCCTTGCATTTGCCCTCTCCACCTCGGGTTGCGAGAGATACAACCGAATGCCTTTGTCCAACGCCGCGATCGATCGGACATTGGAATCCCCGATGGACGCGGATCTCCATGTGGAATCGAATTCCATCGGGCATCCTCTATTACCCAAAATCACTGTCGATCCTAGCGATGGATTGACCCCGGATGAAGCGGCCATCCTTTCTGTCTTGATCAACCCCACACTACGGGCGGAACGAGACCAACGAAATCTGGCCGATGCACAAATGATCCAGGCCGGTTTATTCCCCAATCCTCAGTTCACATGGAGTGTGGATGACCCGATCGGGGGAATGACCGAGGGGACGGTGAAGGGAACCCTGTGGGGATTGGATTGGAGTTTGCGCGAACTGGCCACAAGGCGAACGCGCCTGTCGGAAGCCCAGTCCAATCGGTCGTCAATAAACACGGAAGTCCTTTGGAAGGAATGGCAGGTCTCCCAAGCCGCGAAACTGGCGGCGTACCAACAGGTGAGCCTGAATCAGAAGGCGATGACCGCGGAGGACAATCGAAACCGACTTGATGACAATCTCCGACGGGTGACCCAGGCGGTCGAGTCGGGATTCATGACCGAGCAGGATCTAGCCGCCGCGGAAACAGCGAGCTCACAGGCCAAATCGCGGTATCTGGAACTGAAAAAGCAGGCGGGAAATCAACGGCTGAAGCTCAATGAGGCTCTCGGGATTCCACCGGATGCCGGGGTGCGAGTCCAAGACGATGTTGAACTTCCTTACCGGCTCGATCCCCCGACTCTGAACCAGGTCGAGTCGGGGCTTGAAGACCGGAGGTTGGATCTGGTGGCTTTTCGCAAGGGATATGAAAGTCAGGAAGCGGCTGTCCAACAAGCCATCCTTGAACAATTCCCCAATGTGAGTGTCGGTTTCAACCGAGCAAAAGACACGGGGGATGTGGTGACACGAGGTTTCGGCATCACCTTTGACATTCCGATTTTTGATCGCAACCAAGGGGGAATCGCCACTGAGAAAGCGAATCGTCAAATCCTCTATGACGAATACATTCAGCGCATCTTCGAGGCAAGAGCGACGATTGCCGCCTTAATTCACAACGCCACAAGTCTGAACGAGCAGATTGAGTCCGTCCAAGAAGAGATCCCTCGCTTTAGGCGCCTTGTGGACACCTACCGGGAGGCTGTCGATCGAGGGCAAGCCGACATTTTGAATTATTACAACGCCTGGAATGACCTCACGGATAAGAAAATAGAACTCATCGATTTGAAACAGGCCCTGGCGGAAACTCGGATTGCACTCGAAATCGCCTCGGGGACCGCTCACTTGGATGAGATAACAGATTCTCCCGCCAAAACTTGGGACCAGAATGGGGAGGTCGGATCATGAAGAGCCATCTAATTGCTGGAGTTTCTCTCCTTGCTTTTTCCATAGTAGCGACTCTTGGTCTCGTTACGGACCAAAAGTGGAGTAGCGGAGTTTCTGAAGTCAATTCCCAATCCCAGCCTCCATCCGAACCTCAAGTAATGGTTCCCGTTGAGGTGGCGCCGCTCGAAGAAAAAGAGATCCACCAAACGGTCACCGGCTTTGGGACCGTTGTTCCCATGCCGGGAAAATCTGAGATCTATACGGTTCCCTATGAGAGTCGGGTGGCCAAGGTTTTGGTCTTTTCGGGCATGGAGGTCGACGCCGATCAACCTTTGATCGAGATTGAATCGAGTCCTGACTCAACCTTCAAACTCAGTCAAGCGCGAGAAGAGTTGCAATCCGCGAGCAATCTCCTAGAGGTGATTCGGGAGAAAGTTTCCATGAAATTGGCCACCCAGCAAGAATTTCTGCAACAAAAGCAGGCTGTCGAAACCGCCAACCTCCAATTCCAAACCCTGATTGACCAAGGGATTGGTTCTCCTAAGACCGTGATCTCTGTGTCCGATGGAATCGTCGGTAGCGTGAATGTTCAAGCAGGGGAGATCATTCCAGCGGGTGCAGTCCTTTTGACGACTGTGGCGGAGGGAGATCTAACGATTCATTTAGGCGTCGAGGAAGAAGATTCGGTCCAGGTCGAACCCGGCTGCCAGGTTCTTTTGAGCCCGGTTCTGGGCCCAAAGGGTCCGTTTGAAGGGAGTGTTCGATCGGTGTCCCGCAATGTCGACGCAGACACACGGTTGGTCGACATCTATGTGCAAACGTCCTCTGAAGCCCACCTCCTTCTGAATCAGCATGTTCGAGGGCAAATTCTCACGTCGAAACATCGAGGATTGCTAGCGCCCCCTTTGGCCATTATTCCCTCGGAAAACGGCGACAACTTGTTCACCGTCAAGGAAGATCGAGCGATTGAGCATCATGTCACCTTGGGATTGAACCTTGGGGATTCGGTGGAGGTCGAGGGATCGAATCTTCAGGTCGGCCAATCGGTGGTCGTCGCGGGCGCGAGTCAACTCTCGGACGGCATGCAGGTGAAGGTGAAATCATCGGAATGACGTTCAGCCAACGAATCGGAAACCATCGTCGGTCGATCCTTTTTACGATGATCGTTCTGGCTCTAGCGGGGTTCGGGGCCGGATGGCGGATGCCGGTCAGTTTGTTCCCGATCGTCTCCTTCCCCCGTATCGTCATCTCGATTGAAGCGGGCGATCAACCCGCCGAACGGATGGCGGTGGAGGTCACCAGACCTTTCGAGGAGGCGGTCCGGTCGGTTCAAGGCGTCCGGAAGGTCCGATCAACCACCAGCAGGGGGAGCGCGGAAATCTCGGTCAATTTCGAGTGGGGGGAGGACATGGTGTCCGCTCTCCTCCTGACCGAGTCCGCATTAAGCCGCGTTCGTGACGAGGCCCCGGCCAACACACGATTCGAGATTCGACGAATGGACCCGACGGTCTTTCCGGTCTTGGGGTACAGTTTGACTTCCGACAATCGCTCCCTTGTCGACCTCAAGGATCTCGCTCTGTACCAAATTCGCCCGGTCCTAACCGCGGTTCCCGGAGTCGCCACCGTTTCGGTGCTGGGTGGGGAAGAGAGGGAGTACCATGTCCTGGTTGACCCTGAAAAGTTGAACGCCCTCTCGCTTTCTTTAGGAGAGGTGGTAAACGCCTTATCCGCCTCCAATATCATCACCGCGGTCGGTCGATTGGAGGAACACAATCGTCTCTACCTGGCTGTCTCGAACACGCAATTCGAAAACATCGATCAGATCGGCCAAACCATATTGAAAACAGGCCGGAACGGCGTCATCGATTTAATGGACGTCGCAAAAATCGAGAAAGCGACCGTTCCTCAATGGACACGCGTCACGGCCGATGGTCATGACGCGGTTCTCTTTCAAGTCTATCAGCAGTTGGAAGGAAACACGGTCGACATCTCACGAAGAATCTCGCGAGAGTTGGTGAACTTGGATTCAATTCTCCCAAAGGATGTGAAAATCGCCAATTGGTACGACCAGAGTCAATTGATTCTTTCTTCAGCGGATAGCGTTCGCAACGCGGTCATCCTCGGGGTGGGACTCGCTTCCATCGTCCTGTTGTTTTTTCTTCGGAGTTTCAAAGTGACGCTTATCGCGGCGGTCAGCGTGCCGGTTGTCCTGGCGATGGTGAGTCTTTTTCTCTATTTCATGGGGAAGAGTTTCAACATCATGACATTGGGCGGAATGGCCGCATCCGTCGGACTGATCATCGACGATTCGATTGTAATTCTGGAACATGCGATCCGGCGAATTCGAGGTTCCAGCCAAGACTATAGTGAAAACATCAGCCTCGCGGTTACCGAGTATCTTCGCCCGCTGGCGGGTTCCTCGGCGTCCACCATCATCATATTCGCCCCCCTGGCTTTCTTATCCGGAGTGACAGGCGCTTTCTTTTCCGATCTTTCGCTGACCATGGCGATTGGACTAGCGACTTCCTTTTTGGTCGCTCTCTTGGTTATCCCCTCAATGGGCCATTTTCTTCTAAGCAACCGGGACGCGAAGAAAGGGGAGGGCGGTTGGCTCACGGAACGCGTGCATCGCGGTTATGGAGACTTGATGAGACGAGTGCTTCCACACCCTTGGATGATCCTTTCTCTCTTGATCCCCTTTTTGACACTGGGATGGTTGGCGTTTAACCAGACGGGGTCGGGGTTCATGCCTCCCATGGACGAGGGGGGCTTCGTTCTGGATTATCGCAGCGCACCAGGAATGTCTCTCGAGGAGACGGACCGTTTGCTCAGACAGATCGAAGAGATCCTGAAATCGACTCCCGAGGTTCAAACCTATTCGAGACGAACCGGAATCCAACTCGGTGGCGGGTTGAGCGAAGCCAACGAGGGAGATTTCTTCGTTCGATTGAAACCGCAACCCAGAAGGGGAATCGAGGAAGTGATGGATGAAGTTCGTGGGAAGATCGAGTCCATCCTTCCTCTGGTCAACATCGAAATTCTCCAGCTTATGGAGGACTTGATCGGCGATCTTTCCGCCGTTCCACAACCGATCGAGATCAAGATCTTTTCCGACGACATAAAAGTGCTTGAATCGGTCGCCCCCAAGGTCGCTAGCGCAATCGAAAAGGCGCCTGGTCTGGTCGACGTCAATGACGGCATCGTGGTGGCCGGGGACTCCCTGAACATTCAGGTCGACCGAAACAAGGCGGCGCTCGAGGGAGCCACTCCCGACGATGTTGTCCATGGGGTCGAGGAGTTTCTCTCCGGGACAATATCGACCGATATCCTCTCCGGTCCCAAGATGGTCGGAGTTCGCGCTTGGGTTCCCGAACCGATTCGAGATTCCCGTCAGGACATAGAGAACTTCCGGCTGACCGCTCCGGATGGCCATGTCTTCCCGCTCAAACGAGTGGCCGATCTGGAGATTAGCCGCGGTCAACCACAAATCACGAGGGAGGACTTCAAACAAATGGCCGCCGTAACTGCCCGGATCACCGGAAGGGATATGGGATCCACAGCCAAAGATGTCGCCAAGATATTGGATACTTCCGGGATATTGCCTAAGGGGGTCTATTACAAAATGGGAGGGCTGTACGAACAGCAGCGGATCGCCTTCCATGGATTGATCATTGTAATGGTCGCCGCCGTTGCTCTCGTGTTCATACTGCTCCTATTTCTCTACGAGAGTTTCAGTGTTGCGATTGCGTTGATGATCACGACTCTTCTCGCCGTGTCGGCGGTGTTCATCGGTCTCTCTTGGACTCATACGGAACTCAATATCACTTCGATGATGGGAATGACGATGATCGTTGGGATTGTGACTGAGGTCGGCATCATTTTCTATTCGGAATTTGACAGTCTTCCAGACAATATGCCGTTTTATGAACGGATGATCGAGACAGGCAAGAATCGGATGAGACCGATTGCGATGACCACTCTCGCCGCGATCCTGGCTTTGCTGCCGCTGGCGATCAGCGGCGGAGAGGGCGCCTCGATGGAGAAGCCTCTGGCAATAGCGATCATTTCCGGTCTCGCGGTCCAGCTTCCCTTGATTCTGTTGGTGACTCCATCCTTGCTTGCGCTATTCAATTCGATCGTTGGACATGGTGTTGATGGGCCCCGTTCAGTGTCGGTCGAACGGCATTCGATTCAATCCACAAAACCGGAGGGGGAATAGATTGAAAAAATTCTTTGGACTCTTATTGCTTCTCATCATTCTCGCGTTTGCCTTTCAAGGTTCGCGTGGGATCTGGGAGCCCGATGAAGGGTATTACATCGGCATCGCGCGAGATATGGTTGAGACAGGCGACTGGATCGTGCCGCAGCTCAACCTTCGCCCCTTCCTTGACAAGCCGCCGATTGTTTATTGGGGAAGCGCATTCATGATGGACCAGTTTGGGTTCAACGAATGGTCTGCGCGCATTCCCCATTCGGTGTGGTTTTTGTTGACCGCTGTCTTTGTTTACCTGCTAGGGAAAGACATGTTCGACGAGAAGACGGGCATTCTTAGCGCCTTAATCTACGCCACCAGCCCCATCCCTTTCGTCGCCGCGAACATCGTCACACCGGACACCCCACTGACTGTTTGGGTCAGCGCCATGTTCCTTGGGTTTTGGAAAGTCTTTCGAAGTCAGTCAAAACCGCGGCGGTTGATGTGGGAGTTTTTCCTGGGTGTGTCGGGAGGTCTTGCGTTCCTTTCCAAAGGTCCCGCCACCTTCGTTTACATGGCTCCCGTGTTCTTCTTTCTTCTCGCCTCCGGAAATCTGAAAGCCTACTGCCTGCGCTGGGGTTTTCTCATGTGCAGCCTCCTCTTCGTCGCTGTCGGAGCAAGCTGGTATGTTGCGGTCATCTACTACATACCCGGCGCCCTGCATTATTTCTTGGAGAGTCAGGTGACGGGGCGTCTTTTCACCGAGGAGTTTAACCGGAACCCCGAATGGTACACTTTCACTTATGTCTATTTGCCAGTGGTGCTCTTTGGAACCTTGCCTTGGTCCGTGGCCTGGCTCCCCAGAATCATCCATTTGTACAAGAACCGAGGCTTCGAAAAGAAGCCACTCAGACAATGGGACCGCCGAACGCTCTTCTTGTCGATGCTCGTAATCGTCCCTTTTGTCATCTTTTGCAGCGCCAGTTCTAAACTTCCACTCTACATTCTTCCATTGTTCGCTCCCTTGAGTCTGATCAGCGCCCTTTGCTGGATTCGTTGGAAACCGGATTGGATAGGATCGAATCGTCCTTTAACCGTGACCCTTTTTTTCGCGTTTTGGGTCATCTTACTGGTGACAGTCCGGGGAGGGATGGCTTATTGGCCAACCGATAGAGACACCCGCGCGTTCTGGGAAGAGGTCAAAGATAAGATTCCCAAGGATCGCTCGGAACTCGTTGTCGTGAACATGAGAAGACGAGGTCTTGGCTTCTATACGGATTATGGAGTTGAAATGGTCACAACCAAGTCGAATCCCTATCCTGCGTTCACCGAGACTGAACGCCTTAGCGAAGAGGTTCATGAACTTCCCACGTGCGGCCACCACCATGTTTTTTTCGTAAGGGATAGAGAGTACGAGGAAGCTCTCGAACTAATCCAAAATTCCGGAGCGACCTACAACATTCAAAACGGCCCCGAAGGGGTCCATATCATTACTGTTGACCCGGCTTCACCTGAGGTTCAGGTTGTGCGGCTTGCGGCGTTGGGAGACACTCGGACTGGAGATTCTGGTCAGATTCAACTCGGAAGCGCTCTCTATCACACGGACGAGACAAACCCCCTCAATGGTATTGTCCTCTTGGGCGACAACATTTCATTTCGAGGAGAGCCGGAATATTTTGAGGATCATTTCGTTAGGCCCTATGACGCCCTCTTGGACGCTGGAGTCAGCTTCTTCGCGGTTTTAGGCAACCACGATATCAAGGGAGGCTTCTCAAGCTTCCAGTTGAATCATCCCTATCTCAACATGAAGGGGCGTCGGTACTATTCCGAGATGTTCGGTGAGGAACTGGTGGAGTGTTTCATGTTGGACACCAATACAATCGTTGGCGACCCTCAGCAAATCTCATGGTTGAACAAAAGCCTTCAAGAGAGTCCCGCGACTTGGAAAATCGTCGCCATGCATGAACCGCTTTATGGCGCTATCGAAAGACGCCCTGAAGCCGACGAACAATTGAGAGAGAGATTGGAGCCTATTTTTGTTAAAGGGGGAGTCGATCTCGCATTATCGGGACACAACCATGTCTACCAGAGGAGGGTTCCAGTCAAAGGGATTCATTATTTCACCGCGGGGTCGGGAGGAAAATTGGATCGTGGACAGAATCTCCCCGACGATCCCGGTCTTGTGGTTGGAAACGATGAAACCAATGTCGCGCTGATTCTTGAGTTCGATGAAAAAGAGTGTCGCTTCAAGGCCATAAACGTCCTTGAACAGGTGGTCGACGAGGGAGTGATTCCAAAAGAGGACTCCGGACACATCGGGAAAACGGAAACGGTTGATCAATAGATCACTTTCATTGGGGGAATAGTAAAATGAGATGGGTTATGCTTGGGGGGTTCCTAATTGTATTAGCCTTCAGTTTTCAAGGATCGCGTGGAATCTGGGAACCCGACGAGGGGTATTACGCGGAACCGGCGAAATCCATGATTTCGACTGGGGACTGGATTGTCCCTCAGAACAATCTCCGCCCATTTATTGAAAAACCTCCAATCGTCTTTTGGGGAATCGTCGCCGGGATCAAGTTTCTGGGTTGTAACGAGTGGGGTGTAAGATTTGCCAACGCCGTCTGGTTCATCCTCACCGCTCTTACAGTTGCTGGGCTCGCGAAATCCTTCTGGGACGACAAAACGGCGATCCTCTCCGCCGTGGTGTATTCCACCTCATTGTTTCCCTACGCCGCTTCGAACATTGTCACGCCCGACACCCCGTTGGCATTTTGGGGAACTGCGACTCTTGCCTGCTTTTGGAAGTCGCTTCATGCGAGCGATCGAAGGAGGTCCGCGATTTGGACCATCTTGATGGGCGCCGCCCTGGGATTCGGGGTCCTTTCCAAAGGACCCGCCATGCTGGTCATTTCTCTTCCAATTCCGATTTATTTGCTGTTTACAAGGAAGATCCGCGAGTTTTGTTTGACGCCTGACTTTTTCATCTCCATCCTCCTCTTCCTCGGCATCGGATCGAGCTGGTATATCGCGATTGCCTCCAATATTCCGGGGGCATTTTCTTACATGTGGGACAACCAAATCAGTGGTCGATTTCTCAGTGAGAAGTATAGTCGCAATCCCGGTCCATTGGCTCCATTCTATGTCTACCTTCCGACAATCCTTCTCGGGACACTTCCATGGTCCGCGGTTTGGTATCCTCAAGCGTCCGGAATGTGGAGGGAACATGGGGGACTGAGGGGGATTCTCAATCGGCAGATGCGGGAACCGAACCTTTTCCTTTTCACTTGGCTTGCTTTCCCCTTCATGGTGTTTTGCATATCGAGTTCTCGGTTGCCCCTCTATTTGCTCCCATTATTCGCTCCCCTCTCCATCATCACCGCGAGGTGCTGGTTGGTTTGGAGACCGACTTGGTTTGAGGGTCATCGGCTGAGGGTGGTTATCCCCGCTGTCATTTGTTGGTCGTTTCTCATCATCGGCTTGCGTGAGGCGGTGGCCTTGTTTCCCACAGGGAAAGACAGTCGAGCTATTTGGCGAAGTATGGAGGGGCGCCTCCCCCGGTCGCGACACGAAATTGTCGTGGTTAATCACCATCGCCATGGATTGGGTTTCTACAGCGACGAGAATGTGGAAAGGGTCACCTCAAGCACTCATCCCTATCCCACGTTTTACATGCCGGATCGCTTGGAGGAGGAAATCCATGAACTCCCAACCTGTTCTCACTACCATGTCTTCCTGACAAAAGATAAGGACGCGGACATGCTTCGCTCCACGCTTCGAGATCGAAAAGCGGATTTCGAGGAATCCGAGATTGTGGAGAAATATCATCTCTTTGTGGTCAGTCCCGCGCCCGCCGAGGATTGGGTTGTCCGCTTGGCTGTGCTGGGAGGGCTCGGAGACGGCGAATCGGAGGAAGTGTTAATTGGTTCGGCGCTAAATCAGGTTGATGAAACGCGCCCATTGGATGGGATACTTCTTCTCGATGGTCAACAGGCCGGACACGATTGGAAGACCGACATCCCAAAAGACTTCCTCAAACCTTATGACGCCCTGATTCGGAACGGGGTGGAGTTCTTCTCCGTGTTAGGGGCTAGCCAAAAAGGGGGAATGCTAGAACGCTTCGAACTTCCCGGGCCGGTCCTCAATATGACCGGCAGGAAATACTACTCTGAAGTTTTCGGCGATGACCTTGTTGAATGTTATTTCCTCGATTCCAGCGACCTCGGATCTGGAAGTTCTCAAGTGAAGTGGTTGAAACAATCCCTTCGATCCAGCAAAGCCAGATGGAAAATCGTGGCAATGCAGGCTCAATTGGACACTCTCCCGCAAACGGAGCAAGCGGACGGATTGCCGATTAGCAAGACTCTGGAAGTCATTCTAATTAAGAACAAGGTCCGTTTAGTCTTGATAGGAGATGGTAAGCCCTATCAAAGGCTAAAGCCAAAAAACGGCATCACCTGTTTTAATTCCGGATCCTTGGAAGAATCCGAAGCCGGACAACTCACCGACCCCGCGACAATTGCCATGGAGAGTCCATTGAAGGTGTCCCTCATCCTCCAGTTCAATGATGAGGGGTGTCAATTCAAGGCGATCGATGGTCTCGAACGGACAATCGATGAAGGCGCAATCCCCATACCGGTTGACCTCGCATTGTTACCAGCGGATTCAAATAATCGAGGTGAAAATTCAACCGTATATTAAAGATCTCAACAGAACCAAACCTGAATACTGAGTAGATTAGACCACCAATCTTGAAAAGTCTTTCGGCGATGCCCCTCGATGATCTTGTGCAACAGGCCAACTTCATACCGATCGATTCGAGGATGAGACTTCCATCCGTGGAATTTTCGTTTTCGATGAATCGCTACACTTCGAATGTCAGGGAATAACTCTTTCACTCCCGGTTTTCCAGGCGGAACTCGTCTTGTTCCTTGCTTTCTCGGATCATGTCCTCGGGATTGTCGATCACCGGTGATTCCTCGAGCGCGCTCCAATCGAAATTTTCATCGAAGGGATCGAGCGCTTTTTGAGGATCGAAGATCCTGGTGTCAGGCGGAAGTGCGCGGTAAGGGGTGGTGTCCGGTTCATCGGTGAAGAGGTCCGCGAGATCGGTCGCTCCCGCATCGTATTGGTTGAGGTAGGGCAAACCAAGGATGTTCCAATAAGTTTTGAAGAGGCTCCCGAAACTGTAGTGAACATGACCGACATAACCCCGTTTGGCGTAAGGGGAGATGACCATCAGGATGGACCGATGAGCATCGACATGGTCCACCCCGTTCTGAGCATCATCCTCGGTGATCACAATCGCCATATTTTTCCAGTAGCGGGTGTGTGAGAGGAACTCAACAATTCGTCCGACAGCGAGATCGTTGTCCACCATGTAACTCTCCCGAAACGGGTAGCCCGCGTCGGGCCTCTCTCCGGCGCCGTGATCGTTGGGGATGATCACGGTCAACATTTGCGGCATGTTTTCATTTTCGCCGCCCCACTTCTCATTGAACTCCTTGATGAACTGATCGATTCGGAACTGATCGGGGATCGCCATGTTGTAAGTAGCGTAGGTTCGCGAGGTCTTTTCGAAGATGGGCGCCGGGACGGGATAATTGACGAAGTGCCGGATCCCGGTGTACTTGAAGGACTCATGGTAAGAGGCCGGTTCGAACATGATCCCGAATCCGAAATTGAAAAACTCGATCCCATGTCGTTCGAGGTGTTCCCACATCGACCCGGCTTCATTGTAGTCCTCCGGGTAAATGGCGCCCGCGGCGCCGTTCATCGCCAGGCTGCCCGGAGCCTTCAGGTTGGCGTTGTATCCACGGTTATCGCCGTAACTCGCGGGGGTGGTGGTCTCCACCCACTCGTTGGGATAGGTGTTCACCAACCACCGATGGCCATCCGCGGAGACATCGGAATCGACATAAAAATTGTCCCCGATGGCGAATTCTTTCGCAAGCTTCAGATGGTTGGCCATCACCGTGGCATCCTCCACCATCCGGGACTTATCCTGGTTGGTGAATGTCACCCCATGGCCATACCGCGCCAGAGAAGGATCACCGTTGCATCCCTCCACCTGACCGAAGACCTCATCAAAGGTTCGGTTCTCCTTGGAGATGAAGACAATGTGTTCGATGGGGGATTCTTTCTGGCCTCCATAGAGGGGAACCGGGTTGTTCTTCCGCCAGTCGAATTCTTCGGAGTCCACCGTGGAGGTGGCGAAATTGTTTTTTATCACCTGTTCGGAAAGCGAGGGGAGTTCGTCATCGGAGGGAATGTCGAGGATCGTGACCGTACCTTTCATGAGATTGCCGATATAGGACCCTTCCGGGCCCCGTTGAAAATCGCTTCCACCGTTGGGGCCGCTGCCAAACCCTTTCGCGTTCGCGACCACCAGCTTTTTTCCATCGCCAGTCACCTTGAGCTTCGAGGGGAACCACCCGACCGGGATGTGTCCAATCACCGAGACGGTTGGGATATCGATCACCCCGATCGCGTTGATTCCGGATTCAGCGACAAAGAGGCGTTTTCCATCGGGAGAGGCCGCCACTCCGAAGGGGATTACTCCTCGAAACTGTTTGATGGCAGGGTGGGGTTTGAGGTAAACCTCCTGGAGCAATTCATTGTTTGCGAGATCGATGACCGAGATTGAGTCGTTGTTTCCATTGGAGACAAACACATAGTCCTGAGTGGCGACAACCGAATTGGGACTGGAGCCACCGACCGCGGGGATGCCTTCGATGAGGTCGCCGACAAGATGGCCTGTTTTGATCTTGGCGATGACTTTCGAGGGAGAGGAGGTGAGATCGATGGTCCAAACCGAAAAGGATTCGGGGACATTCGGATCGCCCAACCCGGGAACATCGTACTCGCCGACCCTCGTCCCCTCTCTCATCTCCTTCGAGTTGTAGCCAAAGGGTGGGAACTCGAGTCCCGAATGAACCATGTTGTTTTCATCCACTCCGGGAATTTTTTTGTACTCGAACATCCCAACATTGGCCACATAGACTTTTTTCTCGTCGGGTGAGAGGGCAATGCCGAATGGGTATCTGCCGACCGGAACGCTTTCGACCACCGCGTGGCTCTCGGTGTCGGCGATGACCACGCGAAAGTTGGTCTGGTCAACCGCGTAGATTCGCCTCCCATCTTTCGACAAGATGAGATCGCCGATGTAGCCATCGGGGTGATCAGCATCGGCGCAGGATATCGACCCGGTCCTTGTCCCCGCCTCGATATCCATGATGGCGATAGCGTTTTCCTGACCGGCCGCGACATAGACCGTCTTGTTGTCATCCGCGATCGCGAGTCCCATGAAGACCGAAGCGAGAACTCCCTCATCGGTGGTGGGGCCGGGTGGGATCTGCTCGATTTCCGGTTGGTCGGATTGGAGGTTCCGAATGATGGAGATCGAAAGCGGATCGACTCCCGAGTTCGCGGTGATGGCGATACCGCCATCCCGGCTGAGCGCCAATCCGAAGGGGTGGGGGGCCACCCGCACGGTATTCCCGAGAGGTTTCACGAACCTCCCATTGGGAATGATTGTGGTCCCATCGGGATCGATCCTGGTGTAAAGCGAATTGGCCGGTGCTGAGAGGACTGTCACCTTTCCCTCGCAAAACTCCGAGTTGGCGAGCAGGATTGGAAATAGAAAAAGAGAGAAGATTGAAATTCGCATCGGAGCGCCTCGAGATCGTGCGCGGGATTGCTAGGCATCCCACGCACGGATTGGTTTCTTTTCCGGTCTGTCAACCATCTTACAGGAAGGTGGAGGGATCGAAGAGAGGTTCCTGTTGAGACGCCGGCCTGCCTGGTCCGTCAGATTTTCAACCCCAGGACTAAGAGGGTGTTTGAAAAGCGCCGAATCGAATGTCAATGCCGTGGGAGCGGCTTCCAGCCGTGATAACCGGGATCTTCGGAATCCACCGAGTTTCCCTCCCTTTCGCGGCTGGAAGCCGCTCCCACGGCGTTCCGGTTCATAATCCCGGATCCACTTTTCAAACACCCTCTAAGAGAAATTACGCGACTCGCTCACTGATTACGGCGTTTCCCGGATTCGCGGATTGAGAAGGTCTCTGGCCTCGAGCACCAGAGCGCGCGCTCGCTCGGAGGTCGAGGCCAACCCGGTTAAGTGTCCCATCTTCCGGCCTGGCCGCGCCTCCCGTTTGCCATACAGGTGCAATTTGAGGTCGCAGAGCGAACATGCGCGATACCAATCTGGCTGAGCCTGGTTCCAAAGGTCGCCCAACAGGTTCGCCATGGCGGCTGGTCGGAGTTGTTGAGTCGAACCGAGCGGCAATCCACACACAGCCCGAACCTGTTGCTCGAATTGACTGGTGGTGTGGGCGTCGATCGTCAGGTGACCCGAGTTGTGTGGGCGCGGCGCGAGTTCGTTGACAAGCAGGCTCCCATCTTCCTTCAGAAACATTTCCACACACAGAACGCCAATGACCTCGAGTTTCTCCACCACGGTCCGGGCGATTTCGGCGGCCTCCTCGGCCACCTTGGGGGGGATGCCGGAGGGAGAGATGGAAACGTCCAGAATGTGATTTCGATGGAGATTGAGGATCGGATCGTAACAGGCGATCTCGCCGCGAAGACCTCGCCCGGCCACCACGGAAATCTCGCTCTCGAAATCGACCCACCCTTCGAATACGGCTTCCTGCCTTTCCATGGAGTTCCAGGCTTCCCGAAGTTGTTCCTCGGAGTCGACCTTCGCCTGCCCCTTGCCGTCATACCCCCACGAAGCGGTTTTCAAGACTCCTGGTAGACCGACAGTTTCGATCGCGGTTCTTATCTCCCCCTCGGATCGAATCGGGGCGAAGGGGGTGACCGGCAATCCAGATTCCCTGAGAAACGTCTTCTCACGAATGCGGTTTTGAGTCGTATTTAAAACGGAACCGGCTGGCCTAACGGGGGCATGCCGCTCCGCCACTTCAGTGGTTTTCGATGGCACGTTCTCGAACTCGAAAGTGATGACATCCACGCGACTGGCGAATTGAGCCACGGAATCGAGGTCCTCATAGGGCGCCTGAATTTCGACATCGGCCACCTGTCCCGCGGGGGTGTCGTTGTCGGGCGAAAGAGCATGGACTCGATACCCCATCTGGCGTGCCGCGATCGCGAACATTCGCCCGAGTTGACCGCTTCCCAAGACCCCGATGACCGACCCCGGCAAATAGGTTTGAGTCATAGTAAGGAATCCTTTAACACGGTCTCGGTCTGTTCCTCGTGAAAAGCCCGCAGGCGGTCATGTAGAGCGTTGTCGGTCTGCGCCAGCATCCGGACCGCCAACAGAGCGGCGTTCTTAGCGCCCGCCTCGCCGATAGCGAGGGTCCCCACCGGAACTCCGCCCGGCATCTGGACGATCGATAGAAGCGAATCCACGCCCTGAAGTGTCCGACTCTTAACCGGCACTCCCAAGACCGGCAGCAGGGTTTGCGCGGCCACCATTCCAGGGAGATGAGCCGATCCGCCGGCGCCCGCGATGATGACTCGCAACCCGCGTTCCTCGGCGCTTTGGGCATACTCCCTCATCCATTCCGGAGTTCGGTGCGCCGACACGATTCGACACTCATGAGGGACCTGGAATCGATCGAGCATCTCGGAGGCTTGACGCATCGTCTCCCAATCCGATTTGCTCCCCATGATGATTCCCACCAGCGGGGTCGACGAATCCGTGTTCCCTTGACCGCCGCTCGATTCCCCTCTTATTTCGTTGGACATCCATTTCTCCTCATTCCTGTTGAATCCTTCTTATTGGGCGCTTGTGTCGGAATCGCTTTCCTCCCATTCACCCTCGGTAGTCCAAACATAGAACCGGTTGTTGTCAATCGCGGTGAGGCTCATCCAACCATGGGTGACCAGGTTCCAGACATTGGCGTGCTTCTCCAGGATCGACTGGACCGCCTCTCGGGGCGCCTCGATAATCGCCGCGAGTCGAAGAGGCTCGTGCTGAAGACGCTGACCATCATGGACGGATTGCCAGGGGAGACCGGTCATCAGGTCCCCGCCGTTCCCCTCGAAGATTCCGAATTGTCCGACCACGTTGTGGATTGTTTTATTCCCGCTGCCGAAAGAGCGGGGATCCACCGAGGAAGCATAGTATTGGAGGTTGATCCAATTCGCCACCACCATCGGCGCCGTCATGATGAGTTCGAGCACTTTCCATTCCGGATCCTTTCGGTGGTCGTAGCTGTGCAGAAACGCTCTCCCACCGAGATCGACTCCCGCTGTCCTCTCACGAGGCGCGACAATAAAGGCCGCGTTCCCGGCCAACCCCCACTCGGGCCGGGTCTCGGACCAATCCCGGCTTCTCCGCAAAAGATCTCTTTCGGAGGATTCGTCCATCCGATCCCCGCGCTCGATCCGAGTCAGTCTTCCCGCATCGAGGGTCCATGCTTTCAAGTTCTCCATATCGGCGCGGTGTGAATGCGGGATTCCATCCCGGTCGAAGTACCGAATCTCATCGGTGGTGGTGTTGTGAACCCCGGAGACGAAGAGGCAATCCTCGGGAATCCGGATGCCGCGATTGGCAAGCGCGGAGCGGACTCGCGGATCGTTGAGAATCATGGCTGCGATCCGAGCGTTCGGCTCCCCCGAATGCCCGCCGCACGCCCCGCAATCCAGGCCGGCTTGATAGGGGTTGTTGACCGTCTCCGAGGAGTGCCCACAAAAGGCGACGATCCTCGCGAAATTCTCGGTGAGGCCGAGATTCTTAAGGAGGTTCTCCGCCAAGTCGATTTGGGTTTCGAGGGGCAGGGAGCTCCGATCCGGTCCCATACTCGAATCGCCATTTGAGGCAGCGCCGTTCCCCCGCGCCACGGAAAGTGAGTCGCGGACGAGTTGGGCGATCGAGGTCCAACCCAAGGACTCGACAAAGCTGAAGCAGGAGATCGCCGAGGTTTGAAAAGATTTCCAAACCTTGGCGCCGATCCATCCCCGCTGACGGGCCTCCACCGCTTTTTCGCGACATTCCTCATCCGCGTCGAGCAACGTCTCCTCCATGCGGAAAGCGGGTTGGATCAAGACCGGGCAGTGGGCGATCCCCTCGGTCGCGCCGAGGGGAATTCGTTCGAGCGCCATCCCGAAGAAACCAGCAAAACCGAAGGTCTCGATTTTGTCGCTGACCGATTCGAGATGACGGCGCATGACCTCGGACCGGACATCGATGCAAAAGACCATCTGAGCGGTCTTTCGCTCCGTCGATTTTGGTGTGGAAGTGAGCGAAGAAAGTTGGCGCCGGAGATTCCCTCGGTGTGAAATCTCTAGCGCGAGCTGACAAACATACCGCTTTCCAGCGTCATCCATGGCGGAAGGAATCTCTTTCATTGCGGATGAAGGCCAGAGACCGGAGATGGGGAGGCTTCCCCGCGCCCGAAAGAGGCCGACATCATAGGCGAGCCGAACGGCCAGTAGCCCAGTCAGATCTTTGAAATCTTTTTGTTTGACATAGGAGGCCCATCCCGCCGCCGAGAAAATCTGAGCGAGAAGGAACGGCTTCCAATGTTCTTTGGGAACCTCTAGTTCCTCGATTAATTCCCGAATGACGACCTCGGGATCGTCCTGGAGTTCACGGACAAATTGCCGGAATCCCTGGATGCCGAGACGCCCCATTCGGCTGGCGTGGGAAGCCATTTCGATCCACGCTCGAAAGAGGGAGGGGCCTTTCCAAGGGCTTGACCAAAGCGCCTGCCCCTCATCGTAATGAGCCGCCAAAAGCCGCGAGATATCGTTGAGGATGTGACTCGACCACTCGCTTTCATCCTCTCGATCGACCGCCTCCGCCACCGTGAGGTAGCGCCGTTCACTCTCAGGCTTTGGAGAATTATCCGATTGGATCCAGTTCAGCAGGTCTCTTGCCTCGAAGTTTTTGAAGAGTTGGGGATATTCGCGAGCGCATTGGGCCAGCGCCTCCTCGATGGCGGTCTCGGAAACCAGGCCCCCGTCGAATTGAGAGCGATAGTATTCCGAGGACATGAGAAGATCGCAATCGCGAACCTCGGCCAGTTTCTCTCGTGCCTCGAGGAACCGGTGGTGAGACCATCCGAGAAAAGGATTGACTGCCACATAGTCCCTGAGGGGCCAGAGCGGCGGGACGATCTCTTCGATCTCGGCCAAAATGGACTTCAGCTGTCCGCATTCATCGGTCGGGCTTGTCAGCGTGGTTTCCAAACCTTCCGCGCAAGTTTTCAATTTATCTTCCTCCAATAGGGCAATTGTCACAGGATTTCTCTCCTCTTTTTGTTGTATCGGGCGCCGCTATGCATCAGGGCGTCGGCGATTCGTGCCCCCAGAACCGAGCCGTGATCCGTCGCGCCGGAATGTCCAGGTAGAATCCATTGAGCGCGTGAACATAAAAGGCTCTCAGGAAAGGACGGTCGACTCCTGTTGTGACCATGGCCTGTAGGGCGAAGACAGCCAGAAAACCGAAGAGAATGAAGATTGCCATCACCCAATCAAGCGTGGAGAATTGGATGGTTTGATTGGAAACCGAGGCGGACAGGATTCGGTCCACGGTCAGGTAGGCGACCAGATATCCCACACTGACCAGGACCGCGCCTCCGATTCCCCACATCCTCAGAGCCCTGGACCCCGTCAAGTTCGCTCTCCAGATCAGGTGGGTCATCGCAACCACCAGGATGACTCCCAGAACAGGGCCGCCCGGTTTGGCCACGAGATCGATACCGAGCAACCAGAGGGAACCCATGAAGATCGCCATCGAGGCGAGGGCTCCCACCGCCAGACCGGAAAGGGCGCGGGATGAAGTCGGGTTGATGGAAGATTCAACCTTTGCTCCGGTCGCGCCCTCCAAGACACTGCCGGAACTCAGGAAGGCGTGGGCCTTGTAGAGGGAGTGGGCCACGATATGAAGCAGGGCCGCGGAGAAGGCGCCGAGACCGCACTGGAACATCATGAACCCCATCTGCGCGACGGTGGAATAGGCCAGCGCCCTTTTGATGCTGGATTGGGTGATCATCACGACCGCGCCGAGGAGCGCGGTGAACGCGCCCACGATGGTGAGGAAGTCGAGGGCCAAGTCCGAAACCGATACGAGGGGACTGAGGCGGATAACCAAGAATCCCCCGGCGTTGATGATGCCCGCGTGCATGAGAGCGGAGACCGGGGTGGGGGTTTCCATGGTGTCCGGGAGCCAACTGTGAAATGGGAACTGGGCCGATTTGGTCATGGCGCCAAGGACATAAAGGGTTGCGATGAGGGAAACCAGATAAGCGTTGGTTGAAGAATCCTCCCGGAACGCGGGGGCTTTCTCGAAGATCTCCCCATATTCAAAAGTCCCGAAGCAGTAGAAGGTGAGTGAGAGAGCGATCAAGAGAAGGATATCTCCGAGACGGCTGATTAAAAATTTCTTTCTCGCGGCCCAAACCGCCCAGGGTCGTTCGGGATAATGGATCAGGAGTTGGTGGAGACCGAGACTGGTCAGCATCCAAGAGAGGGTGAACATGACGAGATTTCCGGAGACCACGAGTAGGAGAACGGCCCCGAGGGTGAACGCGATCCACCGGAAGAACCGTCCTTGGCGGGGGTCCCCGTCCAAATAACGGCTTGAATAGCGGGTGATCACGACGCCGATGAAACCGATCAGGAGGGACATCACGGCGGCCAGGCTGTCGAAGTAGACCCCGAGACTGAAGGGACCCGCGCCATTCGCTTTGATCAACGCGATATCTAATGTCCCGAAAAGGGCTAGTTGAAAGGTCGCCGCGACCGATGAGACGAAGGCGACGATTGCCAGGGCTTGGACGGTTTTCCGGACCGCTCGGACTCGGCGATTGGCGAATTGGCTGGGCGCCAGGATGGCGCCAAGCAGCAGCAAAGGCGGAATGGCGACTAGCCAAGGATATAAAGCGACCATTTTGTTCCTCCCCTCGGATGTGAGCAAACTTACTGCGTTGCAGGTATCGCGAAATTTAATACATGAAATTAATGTCGTCAATAGGGTTTCGTGTTTTTCATCTTCATGGGTCATCTGGGCATGAAGGTTCCGAGGAGAAGAATGGAAACGCGATTCCACTCAATAAGACGATTCCTTCTCGCCAAATTCCGCGAATCAGCTTAGTGAAAAGAACTGAAATTGGTGGAAGACGTGGAAGATCTTGATCGGTTTAAATCGACCAGAGTCTGTTTCAACCGACGGCTCTTGGTGGAGTCGCGCCAATTGAGTGCGCGGCAGGTTTCGGTCGGCGCGGAAGAATTATTGTCACTCATCCGACTGGGAGGGACTGACCCAGTCCGCGAGGGAGTCCATTCCCTTGCCACACAGAAAGCCGTCCGTTGAAACGGAATCTGTTTTCCTAAATCAATGACGAACGCGCATGATTCGTCCACAGGTGTGCCTGGGCATCCATGGGGATTGAAATGACAATAACTTGTTTTTACAAAGTATAATGTGACGACCAAGTATCGGAGACTCCCGATTGCCCCAGAAGCGGTTTCCCCATTTTGCTCTTCTCAGGCGGGTGGAGGTGAAAGTAAATAACCGAACAAAGGTTTTCCTGTTCCTATTGGTTTTGACTTTACTCGGAATCTTCGGGTGGACCTTACGAGATTCATCCCCGGGCGGTGACTACACATACGCACTCAGCCCATGGATACCGCGGACTGTTTCGTATTTGAGATACCTCATCATCTTTGCGCCAGTTGCCGTGTTGATTCACAGTCGGAAATCGGTGGATGTGCGCGACGCCCCCGAATGGCCCAGGGGCTGTTTCATCGGAACGTTCATCTTCTTTCAAATCCTCGCGATTCTGCTGGCGGGATTCTTCTTATTAAATGATGTCTTTTCGTTTACCGGTCGGTTTGAAACGGCCCTCCACCAAATCAGCCCAAGCAGTAAGAGAGAAGTGATGATCGTTTCGAGGTATCGCTATGGACTCGTCGATCCCGGCTTTCCCGAGTGCCGGTGTTACTTGAAAGAGAATCGGTGGTTTCCCTTTGTCTGGAAAGACATCGGGACGAGTCCTCGAGGGACCCGGTGCGTTTTCTATTGGAACGAGGAGGAAACCGCCTTTTCGATTTGGAAGGACGGGGGCGCGAAATTTGCCTATGATCTCGCGCATGACCGTCGGCTGGACCATCAAAAGAGAGATCTTATTCCCGGACCCAGGAGGTCTTCATAGAAACTCGATGCGGTTGACCATCTCCTCAGCTTCCAACACCTGGAAGATCAACATCAAACCCTGAACGATTCGACCTATCGGCGTACGCTGGGGCGCGTAAACGATGCCATGGTGAGATTTGCCCGATGCGGCGATTCGTAGAAAGTCATCATCCTGAGTGAAAATCACTCGACCCTCCGAAATAGCGAATTCCACATGCTCCTCGTCGCTGGCGCCTTGTGTTTTTGCCTCCACCACGGACAACACGTTGACGCCTCTTTGACGGAGACCCCGGACGACCGCTTTCGAAACGTGCTCGTCAGTATAAAACTGGACCTCACTCACCGCGTCCGGCTTTCAGTCTTTCGGAAAGTATGGAGGGAGTCTCAACCCGCAACGCCTGGATGAATGCATCGCTTTCGTGGATGTCTCGATCGATCTCTTCACGATGATCGAAATAGTAAGTCAATGCGCCATAAACTTCGGCAAGCGTTAAGTCGTATTCGGCGGAGATTTCATCCGGGCTTTTGCCCATGCGCTCGTGCCAGATGACCACATCCCGGACCTTGATGCGATGCCCGACAATGCACGGCTTACCTCCTGCCACGCCGGGTGTGATCTCAATATGCCTCTCCAGTATCCGGTCAGACATAACCCACTTCCTTTCTCGATATTGGAAGTTTATCCGAGGGGACCAGAAAATCCAGTCGCAAACGGCCCGCAGAGAGTTCGTCGAACTCTCGAGGGGTTTGCGATTTCGTGCTTGATCCACAAGAAACCTTGCTAAGGCCTCGCCCCCTCGTACCCCTCCCTCAACATCCCGTTCAGCGACTTCACCAACTCCGCATTCTCCGGATCCCCCGCCGCATTGACATTCTCGTCTGGGTCGGTCTGGTGATCGTATAACTCGGTGGCGACCAGTTCATGGCTCTTGATCTTTTGCCATTCGGTGTAGCGATACCGATCGGTGCGCATTGAGTAACCCATGACATCCCCGCGTGGGTACTGGCTGAAGGCCGCCTTCTTCCAAGGTCGGTCGGGGTTTTCCAGCAAGGGGGCGAAACTGGTTCCCTCAAGGTGCTCCGGCTTTTCGAGACCGCAGAGATCGCAAAGCGTCGGGTAGATGTCCACGAATTCAGTCAGCGCTCTCGTCTTCTTGCCCCGTGACCCCATCCCCGGCGCGCTGATCATCAGAGTCGAGTGGGTGTCCAGCTCGAAGTTGGTGTGCTTGCACCACATGCTGTGCTCTCCCAACTTCCAACCATGATCGCCCCACAACACGACGATGGTATTATCGCTCAGACCGAGACGACCCAGTTCGTCCAGTACTTTTCCAACTTGGGCATCGGTATACGACACGCAGGCGTAGTAGCCATGAATCAACTGACGCGCGAGGTCATTCGGCATGTCCCCTTCTTTCGGCATCCCGACATAACCCCTGAGCTCCCCCCAAGTGGTCAATGCCTCCTCCGGGGCCCCCTTTGGGACAAAGGGGTTGTCGGCCAACTCGATCTCATTGGGATCGTAGAGATCCCAGTACCTCTTCGGAGCGTTGAAAGGGAGATGCGGTTTCTTGAAACCGACCGCCATGAAGAAGGGGCGATCCTTGACCCGGTTGAGTTCCTCGATCGCATGCTGGGCGAGCTTCCCATCGATGTAGGCATCATCGGGGACATCGGGGCCCTCGAACGCCGGACCTAAACCGCTGCGCCTCGCATTCGGGTGTTGACGGTCATATTCCCGAACCATCTCTTTCGAGTCCTCCGCGAGATACCCGCGACCCTCCCATTCGCCTTCGGGATGGTAGGCCTCTCGGCTCCATCCCACTTTTTCGTCCGACCGGTGATGGTAAATCTTTCCCATGGTCAGGGTTTCATAACCATTCGCCAGAAAATGTTTGTTCAAGGAGAGAGCATCGGGAATACATTCATACAGGGGACCTTTGTTGTAGATCTTCCCCTTATCCGGTCGATACCCGCTCAAAAGACTCGCCCGTGAGGCCATGCAGATCGCCTGCTGGCAATAGGCGCGCTCGAACAAAAGACCCTGACTGGCCAATCGGTCGATACTGGGCGAATGGATATGACTTTGCCCGTAACATCCCAGCTGAGGACGAAGATCGTCGACCGCGATGAAGAGGACATTGGGGCGGCTCGTTGATTTCTCCGCCCATAGTCGTCCTGGAAACGCCGCGGCCACCGTCGCTAATGTGGCGGACTCGAGAAAGCCTCGACGTGTTATTCCATCCAATTTTCCCATGCTGTTGATCCCTTTCAGACAACCTGGATATCCAATCCCTGAAGCTGACAATAGGCCTTCAATTCCTTCTTGTAATCCCCATAAAAGAAGAGCTGATGAAACCCCGGGAAAGCAAGGAGCGATGGGTCGCCATCCATCTTCAGGCTTACCGACACGACGCACCCACCCGCAGGTGGGACCGCGATATTCCCCACCACGTCGCCCGTTGCGATGATCATCTCGGGTTTCCCTTCGGAGTTCTTTGGGAGCAATAGGTCGGTGACTGTTGCCCGCTGTCCCGACCGCCATTGCGGAACCGGGACCGCGTCGCGGTTTCCATGGTGAGGGGAGAGGTGATAGGGCTCGGGATCTTTATCGAATCCCCCGAGGCGTGTGGGGCAGGTGCAATGCGCGCCGATGAGGCAATCGTTGGCGGTATCGGGAACCGGATCCTGTTGGAATCCAGGTCGGTCGAAGAGGTATTGGACCAGGGCATGGGTCAGGCAGGCTCCGATGTCCGCCTCACAGGCCGCTGGGATGCCATGATCGAGCATCCGTGACCAAGCGATGCAGGGGAGGCTGATCTCTGTCGGGCCGAGCGCCCCCAGACAGTCCATGCTGATTCCATCCGCCTCCTCGCGCTCCAGGATGGTCCGCGCCACCACAAAACTTTTGACCCCGTTCAGGACATCCTCGCGCGTGGGTCCGGAGACTCGTGTGGCGTTTTTGAGATACTCGTCAGCGATCCCCTGAATCTCGGAGGATGTCGGTGTCTGGTGATAGATCTCGGCGAAATCGCTCGCGGGGATGTAGCGAATTTTGGTCCCGATCCGCGGAATCTCCTCGTCGCGTCTTTCACTACCTTTGAGGACGACAAAGCGGGTTTCACGCAGCCTCGCGCCGGCATGAATCATCTTCATCCCGTAGCGAACCTGATCGAAATTGTCGGTGGAACAGATGAAGGCGCCGTCTTTTTCGGCAAGCGGCGCCGTGTTGGTGGTGAAAGCTGCTCCGATAGGAGCGAAGATGATCGCGGGAATTGGATGATCCACCGCTTTCGTAGCAGTGGGCCAAGCATGCTCTTGACGATCCAGAAGGACCAGGAGGAGCCCATCGGGTTTCTTCTCATCCAGTTTCGCGAACCACTCATCCGCCTCTTCAGGTGAGTAGATCGGTTCGGGGCGAATCTCCACATCCATCCCGAGTTGCTTGGCCGTTTCCTGAATCAATCCTCGGTATTTCTCGAAAGCCGCCTCCCCATCATAGATCGCGCCCGGCCAACGCATGCCATAGTCACCCTTCCTACGGACAAAGGCGACTTGGATGCGAGATCTGTACTTGGAAGCGGGACCCGCCTGCGCAATCGGTTTCTCCCGAAACGGTTCAATCGATATTCCAACCTCCGCCGCAAACGCGGTTGTGGCTCGAACCGCCAGCAGCGAACCGGTGGCCGCCATGAACCTCCTCCGCGAGCACCCGCAATGGTGAATCAAGTTCTCGATTTTGGTTTCTTTAAACACGACGCGCCTCCTCGTCAAAGGTCGGGCGGGTGGATAGGAAATGCGGGCGGGAATCATTGGATTATACCGATTGAAGAAAGGAGTGTCATTCGGGGCTCGTGGGGGATTTGAAAATGCTGTGCGTGATTTGTCAGGAGTTGGAGTCCTGCGAATCTTTGCCCGTCAATTCCATTCCCCAACACACCCACCCCTAGATTCCCACCTCCATCCTCCCTCATAATCTCATCTTCTAAACCCATTTAGCAAAGGCGCTCTCATGCTCACCCCATCCCATCGGTTCAGCTTTCTTCTCATCTTCTTCGCGTTGGTCTCACCCACATTCGCCGAGATCACCCTGGTGAACAATGGCGAACCCAACGCCACGATCGTCCTTGCCGAACAACCCTCCGAGCAGGCGAAGAAGTCGGCGGAGATCCTTCAGAGTTATCTCCACAAAATCTCGGGCGCCAGCCTCGCCATTCAACCCGAGTCGGCCAAAATCTATGGCTCACGCATCTATGTCGGCGCTTGTAAGGCGGTCGAGAAGATGGAGATTGAAATCCCGTCCGGGTTCACGAAACAGATGAACGAGGAGGGATTCATCAGCAAAACTGCGGGGAAGGACCTGATCCTCGCAGGGAATGAGGAGTGGGAGTACAGCGGCACGATGTACGCTGTTTACGATTTCCTCGAGGAACTCGGGTGTCGTTGGTTCTTCCCCGGCGAATACGGGGAAGTCATTCCCCAGAAGAAAACAATCACGATCGAGGAGCGAGACCGGACCGAGCGCCCCAGTTTCCGGTTCCGCAATCTCTGGTACTCCGGATGGTTCCCGGTTAGCGCCACCGACAGCGCTAGGCTCGGCGAATGGTACGATCGCAACAAGATGGCCGCGCTCAAGATCAGCCTTCCCGGAGATGGGAGTGTCACCCAGCTCGCCCCGCCGGACAAATACTTTGAGGACCACCCGGAGATCTATGCTCTCGGCAAGGATGGGAAGCGGCACAAAGAGATGTTGTGCATGACCCACCCCAACTCTTACAAGATCGCCATCGAGACCGTGAAAGAAGCGTTTCGGAAAGACCCGGACCGGATCAGTTTCGCCTTCGCTCCACCCGATGGGTTCCCGATGTGCTACTGCGACACCTGCCAATCCTACTTTCCAGGATTCGAGGGGAAGGGATATGGCGACCCGAGTCTGAGCGATCTCTGGTTCCAGTTCGCCAACAAAATTGCCACTGAGGTCTACAAAGAATTTCCAGATCGATGGATCTTCACCAATGGCTACGCCAACCGTGTCCGTCCACCCGAGGGAGTCGGCAAGCTCAGCCCCAACCTCGGCATCCAATCCGCCATCATCGCTGCCTGTTCGATCCACAAGATCGGCGATCCCAAATGCTGGCAGCGGCTGCTCTACAAGCAGATCCTCGATCGGTGGACAAAAGAATTGAACTGCGTCTTCATCTACGACTACGATCCCGGCAATTCGCTGGTGAATCTCCCATTCCCCGCGCTGCACAATCTCAGACACGACATCCCGTATTTCAAGGATCGAGGTGTCTGGGGATTTTGGACCGAGGGGACCAACACCTGGATGGTCACCCATCTCAACTATTACATCCGATCCAAACTGGAGTGGGACGCGACCGAGGATGTCGACGCGCTCGTCCGGGATTACTGCGAAAAATTTTATGAGAAGGCGGCCGACCCGGTTGAGGAATACATCTGGACCCTGGAGGACACGATCGATTCGGCAACGGTCCACGAAACCTGGGGACGCCTAATGCCCTGGCGTGTCATCCTCCCTTCAGTCATCGACAAACTCGACACCCTCATGGAATCCGCCGAGAAAGCCGCCAATAACGAAAAGGTGAAGGAGCGAGTCCATGTCCTCCGTCTCACCCACGATCACATGAAACTTTATCTCGACATGGAAGAATCCGTCGCCGAGGGAGAATTCGGCAAAGCGGTGGAGGATGGCGAAAAAATGCTGGCCATCCGGGATCAGGCCGAGGCGATCCAGACCGGCCTTCTTCCCCACTCGCCGGATTGGGTCAAATCTTTTCGGACTAGCCTCGAATGGCACATGACCAAATACCAGGGTTTGGCCGACCGCATCGACGGTGCCAGCGGTGAACTTGTCTCGATGCTCCCCCGCGAATGGAGTTTCAAAGAAGATCCCGAGGATGTCGGGACCTTGTATCAATGGTACAACGATCCCATCGACGACTCCTGGAGACCGCTCGACACGACCCTTTATTGGGAGGCCCAAGGTCTCCAGGACGAGAAGGGCTGGGGCTATTGGGGCAAAGCCTGGTACGCCCTCGACTTCGAAGTCCCCGCCGATCAACCGGCGGAGAATCTTTGGCTCACCATCGGCGCGGTCTACAACGACGGCGTCTGGGTCTGGGTGAATGGCGAACGCATGAATTTCAAGATGGACCGCCACTGGCGTCTTGGTTATCACGATGTTCGCACGCCCATCGATATTGATATCTCGAAGGTGGTTCACCCGGGCGAGACGAACCGGGTGGCGGTTCTGGTCAGCACCGGGATGCCAGGCCGCAATCCGAGGGGGGGCATTCACCGCAGGTCGTTTTTGTGGGAAGCCAAGGCCGAGCCCACAGGCGGTTCACCCGATAGGGCGGATCCAGCGGAGTAGGGAAGCGCGATGACGGAAAACCGATTGAAGCATGAATCGGATTTGCCAATCAAGGATCTATGGGGGTGAGGACCGGAAGATTTCAATCCCACGCTACCTCTCCGACTCGACCTGGAATCCGTTTGAACTTCTAGGGACTTTCTTCAACCTTCCCGCTTCCCACTCCCTCACCAATAACCTCGCGTTTTTGGCGTTGGCTTTGAATCCCATGTCGAGGAGGATGTCGATGAAGGGGACCAATCCGATCAACCAATCGAGAAAAAGGTTGAACAGCATTCTCAGAATTACCCTTTTCCGTGCTCCGAGTCGAATCGCTTCGCGAACGATGTACGCTCCGAGTCCCGCGGTTAGTGTGTCCCCCACCACTGGAATGAGCCCAATGATGGGATCCCATCCGATTCGTAGAACCGTTCCAGGAATTCTGTAACGGCTGTCCAGCAGGTTCGCCAACCGCGAGACTCGATTCAGGCCCCGATCGAACGGTTCATCCTCCCGTTGCTTGGTCCTCTCAATGGAATTCTCAAATCCCTCGTTCGATTTTTGGCGTGGCATCCCAATTCTCCTGAACGATCATCAGGATAAGGACCTTAGGATTGCTCATTTGTTCAAGATATCGGGAGATTTCCCCATGAGCCTTTAAGGCGTTTCCTGATAATGGGGGATGAAGGATTCACTACTCTTTCCTTATGAAGCGGATTGATAGACTTTGAATCTTCTGAGATCGCTTCCAAGGATCATCGGGGGTTCGCTCAATCGAAAGGAGAACATCATGTTAAACCTAGCCATTACTTTCTTCATCCTTGCCCTTGTTGCCGCGCTCCTGGGGTTTGGGGGTATCGCCGGCGCCATGGCGGGGATCGCGAAAATCCTCTTTTTCGTATTCCTCGTGGTTTTCGTTGTCGCGTTGATTGCTGGCAGACGACCGGTTGTGTAGTTCAAAAACATTAATATACCAAAGAAAATCGAAGCCCCCGGGGGGATTGACTCCGCGGGGGCTTGCCGTATCATTCCCGTTCTGTTTGTCAGAAAACCAAAAAAAGGAAAAAACCGATGGCTAACGGTAAACGAAAAGGTTCGAAAAAACTGCGGTGGCGCTCGAAGAAAGCCAACCACGGCAAAAAGCCCTGCTCGGGCAAATAACCTCGGATCCTCCGAGGTTGGACGCAAACCCCTGGGTTGCGCCAGCTTTTCATAATACTCTTCAGACTGAAACTTAGCGCCGGGAACACCACCCGGCGCTTTCATGTCGAAAGCCCGGCTAATCTTCCGCTTCCGGTCCCTTCCGGACATAGGCCTTGATCGCCTCAACCAAATTGGGGTCGAATCGATTTCCAGAATCCTCATCAAGTCTTGCCAGCGCCTCTTCCATGGTGATCCCAGGACTCCCATTGAGGGGATGGATATGGCCCAGGTAGGCCTCAGCTAGGGAAAGAAGTCGAGCTCCAAGCGGAATCTCATCCCCACGCAACCCGCGCGGTCCTCCCGACCCATCGAAATGCTCCAACTGGTCGCGAATGATGGGAATGACATTATCCGGCAAGTCCATTCTGCGAGCCATCCGAATGCCCATAGCCACCCTTTTGGTCGATTCCTCGGAGGCCGAAAGAGGTTCCCCGTTCTCTCCGACTCCCGTGCCGAGAGTGCCCAGGCTGTGGAGAAAAGCCGCCATCTGAAAATTCTGACGGGTGTGCTCATCGATGCGGATCGATTCCGCGATGCCGCTCATCAGAGAGGCCAATTTTTGAGACCGCCCCTCTTTGTCCGGATCGCCTGTCTCGAAAAGGTTTTCGAAAGTCCCCATTGTTTTGAGGGCGATCCGTTCCTGTTTTTCGAAGTACTGAATGTTCATCAGGGCGATCACGGCTTGCTCAGCCAGGGTGTTCAAGACCTCTCGATCACCCACTGTGAAGTGATTCGGCGATCCCATTCTCTCGGAAACGGTGATTACTCCCACCACATCTTCCTCGAATAGAGGCACGGACAGATAGGATTCCGAAAGATAATAGTCGGGAGGATCCAAGGAGAAGCGAGGGTCATCCCGGGGTTTTTGAACTCGGAGCGAAACCCCCTCATCCGCCACCAAACCCGGGATTCCTTCGCCCGGGTCGAGGGATTGGGTGCCGATTTCGCCCTTCTGCAGTCCAAGCGCGACACATGGATGCAGCCTGCCATTCTGATCGGCTAACATGATGGAACATTTTTTCGCGTTCAAAACCTGTAGAGTCAAATTCGCCATCCGATGGAGAAGATCGCTCGCCACTCGAGTCGAGGACATTAACCGATAAACCGAGTGCACCGTGCTTAGGGCCACCGATTTCTGCCGCATGCTCTCAAATTCGAGTGCATTCCGAATCGCGATGCTCGACCCCAGAGCCAGGGTCTCCAAACTTGTCTGAAGATGGTTGCTCAGTTTTCGATCCTTCTTCCTTAGGCAGAGGACCAAACCGTAGAGGTGTCCAACATGCATCAAGGGGACGCCCCAAACCTCCATCTTGCCCAAGTCCTGGCCGACCATATTCAAGAAAACGTCGCGAAGCGGATCTCCCTCGGAGAGCGGCCGGGCGGGATGATCCCAGGTTTTCATCTTGTTCTCGTAGGGGGCCGACGCCAACGGCAATCCGGCGGAGGATTCGGACGGGGTCTCGATTCCGAACGATTTCCTCGGGGCAAGTCGTTTGTCGGGATCGGTCAGGAAGAGCGCTCCCTTCGAGGAATCCATCACCGCGAGGATTTCCTCGAGAATCCTCTCCAAAAGGGATCCGAGATCGAGGGTGGAGACCACTTCGTTCCAAAGCCTTCGCACGCCATCGAGGTCCTCCTCCGAACGGACCCTTTCCGCGATCTGACGAAGGTGTTCGACCATGAGAGAGAGCAGGGGAGGGAGCCGACGTTGCTCGTAAACGGGGAGGTGGGAGATCCCCACAAAACCCTGGAGATCGGAGCCGCAAAGGACTGGTACAACGACTTGAACATGACCGGGCGGGGAGACGGTCATCAGCCCAACCTGATCCTCTTCCGACTCCTTCATTGCTTCGCCGACCGCCTGATGCCATTCCTCACGGATTTTGGGATCGTCGGAAAGGAGTCCGCAATCCCGCTTGTCGTGGCTGTGAATCAACACAATGGGGCTGTCCCGGTTTTGACAGCACCACCACACCGGATTTCCCAGCAGCTCATCCAACCGTTGGGTGAGTTGCTGAAAACCTTCGGACTCGATGACCTTTTTCAGGCGGTTGACAGCGGGTTGTTCCGTCATCTTCGGTTCTCATGCCGTTTTATCGGCCAGAAAGGAATCATAACAAACCCCACCCATCCTTTTGAGTCTATTGCCATGGAAAAAACGTTTTCACAATCGCAGGCAAAAATGCTATCGACCTAGAGCACCTTCCGCGCGCCCTCAGTCGCCGGCGAAATGAGGGTCCAGGGGCGTTTTCCCATTCTCTTTTCGAAATCCTCTTCAATCCGGGTGGCGACACCGTTCACCGCATCGGGCTGGACGAGCGAGACCGCGCAACCTCCAAACCCGGCGCCCGTCATCCGGCATCCATAAACCCCCTCCAGCCCCGATGCGATTTCCTGAATCGCATCGAGTTCCTGGCAAGAAACCTCATAATCGTCACGAAGGCTGATATGCGACTCGGCCAATAGTCGCCCGCCCTCATCGAACAAGTCTTTGGAAAAAGCCTCTTCGAATCGCTCGACCCGAGCCTGTTCGGAGATGACATGGCGCGCCCTCTTTTTGAGCGTTTCGTCCATTCCATCGGAAAGGGTTTCAAATTCCTCGAGCGAATAACCGACCAGCCATTCTTCCTCGCGCCCGGATTTTTCGTTGAGGAGTTTCAACCCTTCCTCGCATTCCAGGCGGCGTTGATTGTAAGCGGAGATGACCAACTCCCGCGCAACCGTCGAATGGATGATCAGAATCGAAACTTTTTCAGGATCGAGGGGAACCGGTTTGAAATCGAGGGTCCCACAATTAAGCTTGAGGGCGTGCCCGGAGATGGCGTTGGCGGAAATGAACTGGTCCATGATCCCGGATCGAATCCGGAGTCTCTCCGCGTGTTCGGCGGCCTGCGACCACAGAGCCTTTTCCGGTCCCGGTATCTGAATTCGGAGGATGGCCTCAAACAAGGTATAGATCGCGACCAGAATGGCCGCGGAGGAGGAAAGGCCGGACGCGATGGGTATATCGGTGGCGATCAGCACCTCGATGGGAGGGATTTTGTACCCCCGCTGCACCATTTGATCGTAGGCCCCAACGAAATAATTCGCCCAAGCCGGCTCTACAGGACCTTCTGGAAGTTCACCGTCCTCCCATTCGAAACCTTGTTCAAAGGACAGAGATTGAATCGAGAAACGCTCGGACCGGGAGGGACCCGCAATGATTGTGGTTCCTCGATTGATGGCCGCCGGAAGGACCCAGCCGCCGTTGTAGTCGATATGCTCTCCGATCAGGTTGACACGCCCGGGCGCCGAGGCGCCCCACACCGCCTGCTTGTCGAACCGTTTCGAAAATTCTTGACGAAGTTGTCCCAGGTCGACGCTCATGGGCTTCGGTATCCATTGGGGTGAGTTCGGTGCCATTCCCAGGCGGTTCCCACAATTTCCTTCAAGGTCGGATGATCGGGCTCCCACCCCAGCACTTCCTTGGCCTTCTGGTTGGAGGCGACCAATCGGGCGGGATCCCCCGGACGCCGGTCGGTCTCCACCACGGGGATCGAGTGGCCCGTGACTTCGCGGGAGGTTTCGATCACCTCTTTGACCGAGTGCCCCTCGCCGTTGCCGAGGTTGAAGAATCCCCCCTGCGATCCCGAGTCGAGCCACTCCATCGCCTGGAAGTGCGCTTTGGCCAGATCCGCAATGTGGATGTAGTCCCGAATGCAGGTTCCGTCCGGTGTCTCCCAATCCGTTCCGAAGATCGAGATCGAGTTCCTCTGCCCCAGCGCCACCTGGAGGACCAATGGGATGAGGTGCGCCTCAGGGGTGTGATCCTCCCCATGCCCATCGAGAGCCCCCGCCGCATTAAAATATCTGAGCCGCACCGATCGCAATCCATAGGCGACCCGGTAGGATTCGAGCATTTCTTCGACAAAGAGTTTGGACCAACCATAGGGATTTGTCGGGGATTTCGGATGATCTTCGCTGATGGGGATTTCGTGGGGTTCCCCATAAACCGCGGCTGTGGAGGAGAAAATGAATTGGTCGACACCCGCCTCGACCAGGCCATCAAGCAGGTTCTTGGTCCGAAACGAATTGTTGTCGAAATACATCGAGGGCTGTTCCACCGACTCTCCGACTTGGGTGAAAGCGGCGAAATGGAGAGCCGTCTTGATGGAATATTCCTTGCAAATCTCGACAATTCGTGCTCGATCGCCGAGATCTCCCTCGATTAACACGGTCTCCTCGGGGACCGCCTCCCGGTGCCCCTTGGAGAGATTGTCCAATACCACCACCTCATACCCCTTGTTCCTGAGGAATCGGGAGGTGGCGCTCCCTATGTATCCCGCCCCGCCAACAACTAAAATCGCGGACATGCAGCCTTTCCTTTCCCCCATGGGATGAAGGGGACATTCTTGAACAAACCCTCTTCAAAATCTACCGCGAGGGCGCCAATATCTCCGTCCAAATCTTTTTCCGAGGGGATGGAACATGAGAGGGACGCTCGATCAATCCGAGTTTCAGGATGCGGTTCTGCTGGTGCAGGGAATCGCTCAAAGCAAGATATCCAATCCAGTTGTCGAGAATGTGGTTTTAAGATTCGAGAAAGAAAGGGCCGAGATTCTGGCCACGAATCTTTCCATCAGCATTCGTGTGCGGCTCGGCATCGACTCCGCCGAACCCGGAGAGATCGCCCTCCCCGCCAAACTGCTTGGCCAGGTCGTTCGTGAAATCCCGCATGGGAAAGTCGATCTGACCTCGAAGGTTCGGAGTTCCAAATCTCGGCTGGCCGCGCCAATTTCCGACTGCATTCGGTGGACACCGAAGATTTTCCTCCATTCCTCCCCGAGGTCGAGGGCCCGGTGGTGGAGATCCCGGCGGAAATGGCCGCCCAGGCGATCAAACGCACCGTCTTTGCCACCTCCGAGGAACGCGCCCGATTCCAACTCGGAGGCATCAAGTTCTCTCATGCCAAAGGCGAGGCGATCTGGGTCGCGACCGATGGCCGCAGACTCTCCAGAATCAAACACGCTCTGGACAACCCGCCCGCCGAGGACTGCTCGATGTTGGTGCCCGCGCGCGCCGCGCAAGAACTTCTTCGCGCCTTGCCGGGCGAGGGCAACCTGTACATGACGGTTGGCGACAAACGAGTCCTTTTCGACTGCGAGAACGTGACCATCGCCTCGACCCTACTCGAAGACAATTTTCCCCCCTACGAGGGACTCCTCCCATCGGACTACACCATCGAGGTTCGCGCCGACCGGGATCTGCTGAACGCGGCGGTCCGCCGCGCCTCGATTTTGGCCAGCGAAAAGACACGGTTGGTCCACCTCGAAACGCGGGATGGCGAATTGATTGTCACCGGCGAGCGTCAGGAGGCCGGCGATGCTCATGATGAACTCGACGCGGTTGTGACCGGTGACCCGGTGAAAGTTTCCTACAACGCCAGCTTCCTGCTCGAATGTTTGGCGGCGGTCGGACCGGGTCAGGTGGTATGGGGGTTGGTCCAGCAGGGTGGTGCGGGGTATTTCTCCCGCGAGGATGACGACACCTTTCTTCACATCATCATGCCGATGACGGTGAAAGAGGAAGTCCCCGATGAGGAACTCGAGGAAGTCACCAACTGATTCCGAACCCATCATGAAATCGCCTCGACCCATCGGAGAAGCGCCCCAAGGACAGATCCTTGCCGACTAGACGCGCGGTCTATCCCGGTTCGTTCGATCCCCCGACTCTTGGGCATATCGATTTGGTCGAACGCGGGTTGTTGATGGTGGATGAATTAGTCGTGGCGGTTCTCCGGAACCCGGATAAAGCCTCGCTTTTCACGGTCGAGGAGCGGTTGGAGATGCTGAACGATTGTTTCGCGGATCAGCCCGGGGTCCGAGTGGAGTCCTTCGATGGGTTGTTGGTGGACTTCGCGAAGAGGATGGATTGCCAAGCGATCCTTCGGGGGCTTCGAGCGGTCTCCGATTTCGAGTACGAATTCCAGATGGCGCTGATGAATCGACGTTTGGCGCCGGACCTGGAAACACTTTTTCTCATGCCGAGTGAGGACCAGGTTTTTGTTTCCTCGCGCATTGTCCGCGAGGTCGCCCATTTTGGAGGAGACTTGACCAGCCTCGTGCCTGACCGGGTTCTGGACCGCCTGAAACTCAAATTTCCCCAAAGCTGATTGTCAAACGGAACCAGAACAATGCCTCAAGAAACGCTACCCAAACGTTGGAACCGATACCTCATTGAGAACGAGGAAAAGAAATGGGTCCGACGACTCCTCTTTTTCCAACGTGACGATTCGGTCTGCTTCTACCCGGAGTTCGAATCCAAAGAGGAACTGACCGATCACTGGTTTCGCTCCTCCTGGTACCTCCCCAAACAAGAACCGTTCTTGAGGAAGGTCTGGTTCGCATCCCAGATCTCGATGGCCGCGCCCACCGAGGAGGATCGTCCCTCCTATATCAGCGAAGAGGCCAAGGAACTCAGTCATCTCTCTCTGGTCAAAGGCAAACTCGGAATGTTATGGAAAACCATCCGTTCCAAGCACATCGCGGTGTGGAAGAAGGATCGACGCAAGGATCGATTTGTGTCGTTTCTTCGCTTGCTGGGAAAGCGGATCAGTTATGTGGCGATCGATGACGAGCAGGGAAGGGAATACGCACACTACTGCGAACTCAACTGGTGGGTCCTCTCCCCGCCGAAACGCCGCGCGGTCTGTCACCAGAGCAAACTTCGGTTCATCGCGCATGTCGAGGAACTGAAAAAGACCGGTCTGAAGAAAGCCTATGTCTTCGGCAACGGCCCGAGTCTGGAGACTTCGTTCGATTACGATTTCTCCGATGGGTTCCGGATCATGTGCAACTCGGTGGTCAACAATATCCCGCTGCTCGATCATGTGAAGCCGCACTTTGTGGTCGCGGGCGATCCGGTCAACCACTTTGGCTGCTCCACCTACGCCGCCAAGTACCGCGAGAATCTATGGAAGGCCCTCGACGAGCGACCCGACATGTATCTGGTGGTCCCCGATTTCCATGGCTACCCGCTGATCGCCAACTTCCCGCAATACGAGGAACGGATGTTCATCATCCCGATGAAGGCCAAAGTGGTGAACTTCGATCTCACCCGCGAGTATCGCATCCCGATGTTCTGGAGCGTCCTCAACGCGCTCATGATCCCGGTCGCCTGCACCCTCTCCGACGAGATCTACACCCTCGGTTGCGATGGCATGAGCCGTGACCGCGACAACGAAGATTTCTGGGCCCACGCAAAGGGGGTCATCGACGAAAAAATCACCGACGCCCACCGTTGCCACCCCACCTTCGACATGCACCGCAAATCCCACCCCGAGTATGTCCGAGTCCAACTCGACCTCGCCCAAAATGTCATCCGCGCCGAGAACGAACACAACAAACGCTTCCACGCCATCAACCACTCCCACATGGCCCTGCTCGATGGGCGGCATGTGGAACTAGACGACCGCCGAGTGAACCCCGCAATAACGTAACCCATCCCCCGTGGGAGCGGCATCCTGCCGCGAATGAGGGGTCCTAGTTCTTCGGGGCAAGATGCCCCTCCCACGACGAGTAGGCGCTGGAACGTTGCTCCGCATCGTTCCATTCCCCATCGGATTCCCATCCGATGCGGTTGTTCCTCGTGAACAGCGGACGGGAGTCCGCAATCTCAAGTGTCGAGGCGGAGCCACGACACAGCAACGAGTTTAAAGGTCTTCGCCGAGAATCCTCGGTATGTTTGTCGCCCCATGAAGAATTCTTACGATCTCGATTTCATTAGTTGTTGGACGATAGAAGACGAGCCAGTTTGGGAATCCGGTAACCGGAAAAGAGCGGATGTCCTTTAGGTTTGGTTTAGCGTTCCGCCTGAGATAGCCGATGGAAGGTTGTTGGCTTAAGAGGCGAAATGTTTTGTCCGCGGATTCCAGAAACCGAAACGCAGCCTGAGGGACTTTCCCCAAGAAGGTAGGCAAAGTGATCGTCGAGGTCGGAATCCGCCTCGGGTAGGATACGAATCCTACGAGGCATGTTCTTCCAAATCGTGTTTGGCGGCTAAGCTCGCTTTCTTCCTTTCCCAGTAAGAGGCATCCACCTCGATGGAGTCGCCGCTCTGCAATCCCTTTTCAAGTTGGGCGTCGAGGTCCTCGTTGCCCCGGATGAGGAGATCCGAATAAACCAAATTCCGAAGATAATCCGATGGCTTCTCGATCTTTTCGATCCTTTCCAGAATCTCATCGGGCAGGCTGACAGAAACTTCTTTCATCTCGGACCTCCTTGAACGATTTCAGTCTACCAGATGGATTGGCGAGAAACACGCCCCGACAGTGGAACCTAAAACAATTGACGCGAACCTTCCCGTATTCTACACTCTTGCAATAATGAATGCGCTCCGAACCATCCTCCTCATCGCCCTCCTCCCCCTGCCCACCTGGCCCGCCACCCTCCATGTCTCGCCCGATGGAGACGGCACGAATGGTCTTTCGTGGGAGACCGCGTTCTCGACCCCACAGGAGGCGATGGTCGTCGCGGCCAGCGGGGACTCGGTTTGGGTTCGTTCGGCGACTTACCTCGGTCCGCTCGATATGGCGCCCGGGGTGAGGATGTACGGCGGTTTCAGTGGAACGGAATCGGCCGAAGAATTTCTATTGAGGAATTGGAAAACGAACCCCACCCACGTGAGGGGTGGGAGATCGGTCATTCGGGCCGCTTCGGAATCCGTGATCGATGGATTCACGGTGTCCGCGGGAAGTGGAACTCCTGATACGGGGGGAGGTGGAATCATCGCGATCGGAGTTTCGATTGCTCTCCAGAACTGTGCCATCTCTGGAAACCATACGAGTGGTGGCATCGGGGGTGGAATGTACATAAGGTCGGGGACGGCGACCATTCAAAATTGTATATTTGACAGGAATACGAGTTTCACGAGTGGAGGAGGGGTGGGCATCATCAACTCAATTGTACGAATTTACGATTCTCGAATTGAAGACAATACCGCGAGCGGAATCCAAAATTCAGTTAGGTATTTTGGGTGGGGAGGTGGGGTATATTTGAGTGGCGGACGGTTGGAAACATACAACTGTATTTTTAGGAGGAACATTGCGCGAGGTTTTGCTAGCCCCTTCGGACAGTTCCCCGGAATTCCATCACAAGGAGGAGCAGTACGGATTCTCGGAGGAAATGCTTATTTTGCAAACACACTTTTTGATTTGAATGACGCATACGGAGGAAGTTTAGTTACTGGTGGTGGACCCGACACTGAGTTTCGAAATTGTACAATTGTCCGGAATGGATTTCTATTTCGCTGGGATGCCAACATCTTGGGTGCTAGTGGATCAAGAATTATCGCATGCATCATCACGAATAATTTTACTGATAGTACGTCGTGGCACAGCGGAAGTGACGCTCCTAGGGCCCACCATTCGCTGATCGAAGGCGGCCACCCCGGTGAAGGCAACATTGACGCCGATCCTATGTTCGTGGACCCTGAAATCGGCGACTTTCATCTCCAAAGAGGTTCTCCTTGCATCGATTCGGGAACGGACACGGGACTGACGACCGACCTTGACGGCAACCCACGCCCCATCGGCGACTACGACATGGGAGCCTTTGAGTTCCCGTATCTTCGCAGCGACATCGATGGCAATGGGCGGGTGGATGAGAACGACCTGTTTGTCTTCCAACGGGATTGGCGAAAGGGGACGGAGGGGCGGTGATTTGAAGGCGCTGGAATGTTGCTCCGCATCGTTCCATTCCCCATCGGATTCCTATCCGATGCAGTCGTTCCTGGTGGACGGCGGACGGGAGTCCGCAATCTCAAGTGTCGAGGCGGAGCCACGACATATCAACGAGACCGTCATACCCGCGAAGGCGGGTATCCACGGCGCTGACCTCCCCTATGGATTCCCGCCTTCGCGGGAATGACAGGGAAGCGGGAAAGACAGGAATCCGTTTTCCTGGCCCGCCCAGATCATTTCTCTAACAATCCCATAGATCAATGGGCGGAAAAAGGCTACGCCGGTGTCGGCTGAGGCGGCTCCGGCGCGGGGGTTGGGGGGACTGGGTCGGGTGTCGGTGGAACCGGTGTCGGCGGGGCGGGTTCCGGGATCGGGGGGGAGGGGGTCGGCGGTGTCGGGTTGGGTTTTGGCGGCGATGGCATGGGGGTGGTCAGGTTCATTCAATTCTCTCCAAATCGTTTCTTTTTACCTTACCACACCATCGGGTTGATGAAAAATTTGGAGAACTCAAATCCAAGGCCGAATTCCGCCGGCGACCGCGCCGAGGGGTTCTTCTCGGCGCGGCCCGGGCGATTGGTTCCTATTCTTTCGATTCGGTCTCACTCACACTCAATCTCGTTTCGCTCTTCGATTTCGAACGACGGTTCGCCACCATCTCTTCGATCTCTTCCGGCTCGATATACCCATCCTCGTTGAAGTCGGCGCGGCTCATCAAGGATCGCATCTGGGTTGGAAGTTCCTCCTCGGAAACCCTCCCATCGCCATCGTGATCGTTGGCCATGATCCTCGCCACAAATCCATCCTCTTCCTTGATCGGTTGGGGAATCATTTCCTCCTGACTGACAGCCCCGTCTCCATCGCTGTCCAAACTCAGAAGGGCGGTCACCGCGTTCTGAATCTCCTCGGGTGAAAGTTCTCCATTGCCATCGGCGTCCAAGGTCTCCATCAAACGGTTCGGGGGCGGTCCCATTGGGGGCATGCCTTGTCCCATTCCTTGCGGGGGTCCGCCCACGAAACCTTGATGTTGAAAACCACCCGGAGGCATTCCCGGTCCGCCGGGAGGGGGGCCGCCATGGCGGCCAGGCGTCTGTCCGTATTGCTGACCCCCGCCTTTCATTTGACCGCGCTGCATGCCCGGTCCCTGACCTCGCCCGTGGCCGGGGGGTGGGCCGTATCCGTAGGCTCCACCTTGTTGTCCCGGGGGAGGCGGGGGATAGCCGTTTTGGGCCTGCGCCTCCGATAGAATGAGACCGATTGCCGCGATCAGCATCAAAAAAATCGGTGTTGGTTTCATGGTCGTCTTCCTTTCCTCCAGCAACTTAAAACTCTCTCCAAGAATATCCAAACTACAGGGCGGCATTCAGGATAAGAATGCACCCAAGGATGATCAGTATCCAAATCAGATGTCCCGCTGCTTTCATCGGATTCTCCCTTCCGATCGGGTTGGCTCTTTCGAATCGGGGCAAAGCAGGATACATACCACGCTCTTCATCGCTGGGATCAATCCATCCATAAGTTCATACTCCACGGTGGTTTGCGGCTTCACACTTGCCTCGGGGATCGGTTCACATTTCTGGACCCTATCGGACGGATTTCCGTGATTGTCCGATAAGGGACATTGAAATCCGTGGGGTGAACGCCAACAATGGACTCTCACTTTTTGAAATCTGAAGATCTTGGAGGCTGTGCACCATGCGAGGGAGATTCGAAGGCATTTTTTCACCGACTGGACTCACTTTATTTTTCCTGGCAGTTTTCATCATCATGAATGTTTCTTCGGTTCGCGCCGAGAAGGACCTCCCCAAAGTCCTCATCATCGGCGATTCCATTTCTATCGGTTACACCCCGCCGCTGACAGAAATTCTTAAGGGCAAGGCCATTGTCGAACACAACCCCGGGAACGCCGCGCATTCCCAAAAGGGCGTCGAGAACATCGACGATTGGGTGGACGACACCCAATGGGCGGTCATCCATTTCAATCATGGATTGCACGATCTCAAGTGGGTCGACGACCAGGGCAAGAACACCCGAGTCCGCGAAACGGGGCACATTCAGATCCCAGTGGAGGATTACGAAAAGAACCTCGAAAAGATTGTCGAACGCCTTGAGAAGACGGGCGCCAAATTGATCTTCGCCACCACCACGCCCTTCCCAGAGAATGTCGATGGCCCTCTCCGCGATATCGACCAAGTCAAAATTTATAACGACGCCGCCCTAAGGGTGATGAAGAAACACGATATCGCCATCGACGATCTCTATTCGTTTGTCCTCCCTCAAATGGAAAAGATCCAGAGACCGAACAATGTCCATTTCACCGAGGAGGGCTCGAAGGTTTTGGCCGAGGAGGTGGCCAGACATATCGAGAAAGCGCTCGACTGATCACTTCTCCAAGACCAAACGGATACCCCACTATTCGTCCCACGATGTTGGCCTCCTGCTGAATTCGGTGAGACGAATGGAGTTCGTCCGGACCGGCCGACCAGGATCCGCCGCGCAGCACACGGGAATCTCCTCCATGTCCGTGTTGATCGGATCGTCACCGGATGCCTCGGGTCGAATACCAGTCGAATAAGTATCGGTCCTCGCACCACTCGTTCACATTCCCGGTCATGTCATAGAGACCGAAAGGGTTCGGATCGAACAGAGCGACCGGTTGAGCTTTGGCTGTCACAGGTGGTGGAGGAGGAAACGACCCCAGCCACCAAACGTTCTCAGTTAGGATTGCCCCGCAGCCCTCGTACTCTGCGGGAAGCATTGGGTCGAAACAGTCGCCATCGTCATCGGCAAAATAGTACCGCCCTTCAGTCCCTCCTCGGCAGGCGTACTCCCATTCCGCCTCGGTCGGAAGCCGAAAGGTCCCCTCGGTCAACTCGAGGTTGTTGATCGCGTCCACAAACAATCTTGCCGAGATCCAGGATAGACCGTAAACCATCATCGCCGAGGCCGTATTGTGCCGTGGGCTCTTCCCCAACGCCGTATTGTCCAACCACGGCTAAATACTGCGCCTGGGTGATTTTCGGTTTCCGGAGAAATAAAGGTCCTTTGTGATGGTGACCAAGTGTTGCGGAAATTCATTATCGTCCGCCCAGGAGCGACCCGGTGGAGATCCCATGACAAAACTTCCACCGTTCACCAAGTGAGGACAGAGGACGAGAGACCCGGGAATCTCGATCCGCCGGACAACCCGGGAATCTCGATTTCCGAAATCGTGGCGGCCATCGGCAATCAGAATCAATTGGAAGATCGAGGAGTCGGAAGCGAAGTTCGGTGAGACCCCCATTTCGAGATCGAGAATCAAATGGAAACACTGAGGTGTCGAGGTTTTTCAATGGAGGGCGGTTCGGAAGACGACTTGAGATCCGTTCTCTATCGAGATCAGGATCACATCGGGCGAGCATGGTGACCTCCAGGTTTTCAATGGATGAGGGTTTTTCAATCTCATCCATGATTGGAGTTAGGCTATCCAACTATTCCACGAGGAGCCTCCAACCTAGATCGGATCGAATAGATCGGGCTTCACGAGAACATCCATCTTCGGGATATTGGGGGCTGCCATGAGCGAATCCGTATTAGCGTCCATCCGTAAACCATTGAAGATCGAGAAGATCGAAACTTTCCCCGTGCTCTATCCGACTGTGATGCGGTTCAAATTCTTCGAAGGACCTCGTGGAACAGGACGGCCCGCTGTCCTGATAAAGATCACCGCCGATGATGGGACTGTCGGATGGGGCGAAAGCGTCCCGGTCCCTCGTTGGAGTTATGAAACCCTCGAGGGGGCGACAAGCGCGATCGATCTCTACCTGAAACCGGTTCTCCTCGGAAAAGATCCCTTCGACCTGAAAGCCATCCACGACACGATGGACAAGGAGATCGCCCCCTCCTTCTCGACAGGCGCACCGATCACCAAAGCGGGCATCGATCTCGCCCTCCATGATCTCATCGGTCATGCCTCCGGTCTCAATGTCGCCGACCTTTGGGGAAGAAAGACTGGCGACGATGTTCTCCTCAGTTGGACGCTCAATCCGAAGACCCTCGACGATCTTGAACCACTGATCGACAAAGGACTGGAACGCGGATTCGAAAACTTCAATGTGAAAGTGGCGCCCGACCCCGAGTTCGATCTAGCCATGTGCAAGATCGTGAAGGAAAAAGTCCCCGACGGTTTCCTCTGGTGCGACGCCAATGGCGGGTACGATCTCCACACCGCACTTGATGTGGCTCCGAAACTCGCCGGTGTGGGGGTTCCCGTCCTCGAACAACCGCTCAAATCCAACCGCCTCACCGGCTATCAGGAACTCAAGAAACAAGGCGCCCTCCCCATCATCATGGACGAGGGTGTGGTATCTCCTTCCGACCTGATCGAGTTCCTCCGCCTGGGTTGTTGCGATGGAGTCGCGATGAAACCGGCCCGCTGTGGGGGCCTTGTCTCCAGCGTTCAACAAATCGAGATCCTCGAGGATGCCGGTCTCATGTTTCTCGGCAGCGGCCTCACCGACCCCGATGTCTCCCTCGCCGCCTCGCTTATCCTCTACAGCGCCTACGGCCTCCAATACCCCGCCGCCCTCAACGGCCCCCAATTCCTCGGAACGAGTGTCATCAGGGAACCTTTCGTTCCGGAGAAGGGAAGAGTGCGAGTTCCCAAGGGCCCGGGCCTGGGGATCGAGGTGGATGAGGAGAAGGTGAAAGAGTTGGTGGAGAAATCATCGTAGGGTGGCCGAAGGATTCGATTAGAGTCGTCGGAAATGGATTGGAGCCGAGTCAATCATGAGGCTTTTTCATTTCATTCTGTTCGCGATATTCATCGTCGTTAGTCTTCTCTTTTACACCTACTATTGGAAACCAGCGAGTGAGAATGTCCGATTCGTTAAAAAGAACGCCCGAGCGAACCACCTAATCATGAACGCAATCGAAGGCCTCAGTCCAGTGGATGTTCATGAATTGATGGAGCGAATAGGTCCATGCGGACAATGGACAGATCTCCAATCCATCAGTGAAATCCCGAAAAAAATTATTCCAGCAGAAGAAGCCGGATATTTCATCAAATGTTGCTCTGAAACGCCTTTTCTCCTTGATGAAAAAAAACTGAACGAAAGTGTGCTTGGCCTATTGGTCATCTCAATCGAGGACGGGAACCTTTCAAATGAAGTGGGGGCAGAGAAAATCACCTCTTATCAACCGACCAATGGGATGGATTCTCGGGGTGACCTTGTTGTCGGCCTATGGGACAAACCCACTTTTTCAAGCAGCAACTACAGTAATGTCGGACTTCATTCGAAAAGCGAATAGATCTGGGATGCCTTAGATCGGTGTCATCTCGACAACAGGAGAGATCTGATCGGTGGGTCCAAGTGAAAATATTTTTTATCACTCGGTCTGGACTACGGCACAATCCACTTCACGCGCCGCTTCTCGCACTAACGGACTCGGATCGTCCTTGAGCCGCTCGAGGTAATCCCTTTCACAGTAAGCCGGACACCGCCGGACCATATCGACCACGAACCGGCGGAACCACCAACGATCATCTTCAAGCATTTGTTCGAGGGCTTCAGCAGCGTCACGATCCACTTGCTCAAGATCCACCCCCGATCTTGAAGTGATGAAGTTCTTCAGCTGAACATCTCTGAGGATGTTGGTTCCGAGGCGGTCGATCTCCCTTTTTGGAACAGATTCCTCATAGACTTCGGACAGCGTCTCCACCGCATTCTTGGGATAGGTTTCAAACATGAAATCGACGATCTCCTGACGAGGCGTCTCCTTTGATTTGACAAGTAGGGGCAAGAACGGACTAAAGGCCTTCGGACCCGCCAAGAAATGAAGTCTTCGCTTGGCCGTTCGAGAAAGGATCGGATCTCCTCGCGCGGTGAGTTCAAAAAACGGATCGATCAGTTCCTCTCTCGACGCGGATTTAAGGACCACGGCATACAAGGTTCCGTAGGGGTTATCGTGGCTTGTGCGGTATTGGTCCGGTCCTCCATTCATGGCTTCCATCTCGACTACTTCCACAGCCAGGTTTATCCGATTCTCCGGATCTAAGTCCGCTACGAAGGATCGAAATTCCTCAACCCCCTGCTTTCGCTTCTTCATGGAGGCTTGGCTGTCGCCGAGGAGATCGGCGAGGTTTTCGATAAGTTCGGAAAACTTCATATCGGGTTGTCGCGCTGCACTCTTGGCCTCATCGATTTTGACCTGAGATTCCAATCCCGCTTCCAGTTCGATGGGTTGGCCTCCCTTGGCGTCTCTAGGGTGAACCCCGTAACTTCTTTGTGTCCCGTCCGGCGATCGACATTCCTTTGATTTCGCCATTTCTTTGACTACCGGGTGGGGGTCGCTCCGGAGTTCCGCCAAAATATTGAGCCTACAATGAACCTGGGAAATCCCCATGCAGTTGATCGCGAACGCCCTCATCCACCACCTTGAATCGCTGGTCATCTGAATTAGGTGTCCCATGACCTCGGCGTCGGCGGTGTCATCGGGGTTTGGCGTTTTCCAGCGGAACTGTTTGACATCGAGGATGATCTCCCGGATGTCCCGCATCAATTCTGGATCGTTCTCCACCGGATCGCCATTGGCTTCCGAGAGTATCTTGATTCCATCCTCTGGATCGACGAAGAACAGACTTGAAACAATCGCTAGTGGCGGGTTCTCGGGGTCCCGTTGAACCAAGGATCTGAGTTTCTCGAGAGGATTGCTTGACAAGAGTTTCTTCAGCGCCTCCCCAAGACACTCATTAGCCTCGCTCCGGCCCGGCGTTAATTTCAGTGCGATCGCCCAGATCAAATCCTCTCGAGGCAATCCCTCCGAAAGCTGTCCCGACAGGATGACACTTGAAAAATAGGTCGGCTCCCAATCTCCTGGCGGAATGCGCTTTTTTTGTGTGGCGGGATAAAGAATGGTTTCAATGACCAAATCGATGAGTTCGTTCTGATTAAAACGGGATTTGAACGAGTCGATTTTACCTTCGATCTTTTCGGCCAAGACCCTCGCCTCGGATCCTTCGACTCTTCGGGTTTCCATCTGAACAATCCAAGGGATGATCTCATCGAGTTCCGAGAGAAAGGGGGAGTCTCCATCCGGAACCTGGTTGGGCTTTTGAACGACCGAATCGGCGCCGCTTGCGGACGAGAAATGTTGCGATTTCTCGGAGAGGCCCTGACGCCCAAAGAAGAGACTGAAGAGGGCGATCGTTAAAACCGCGATCAAAATGAAACCCAGAGATTTGGCGACCTTCATCGAGGCCCTCCCCTCTTGGGCGGAGATCCTATTTTACAACTTTTGAACCATATTCATCAACCTGACTTTGGAAATTGGTTTGAGGAAGGAGTTATCACCCATCATAGTCTGGATTTGAGATATCATTGACCGCCAACATCAGATCTCTCCTGTCGTCGAGATGACACGGAGGAGATCCAGATTAGCCGGAGGGGATCTTCGGACAATGATGGAATCTGTTGCTAAAAGATCCGAACGTCCATCCGGAAATGAAATCTTTTTAGGCGCCCCGAGTCCGTTTCAACGGACGCCTCTTTTGCGTAGCGACGGAATTGATTCCGTCGCGGACTCCGTCGCTCCCTCCATCTTCAATCAAAACGCGAACTCAACACCCTTGCAAACTCCCACCACCACCGTTTACAACCCTCACCCAGCCTTGATCTCCCGCTTCTCTCGATCGTAAGCCAACCGCGTTCCCAACTTCTGCGATTCACTGGCGAGGATCGAGGCGACTGAATGAGCGTAACCCACCTCGATCGGGGCGTTGGTTTCTTTGTTCTCTCGAATTGATTCGATGAAGTTGGCCATGTGGGACTCGTCGGGTTCGGGGTCGACCGAGATTTCTTCTTTGAGTTTGCCATCGCCCGCGCCGCCAAGCGGAGTCGCCTTCATCGCCGTGGCGTCGAATGTGCCGTTGGTCCCGTAAACCATCGTCTCAGAGAAGGGGTAATCGTTTCCCAAACGATTGGCGTATTTCATCAGGAACCCTTTCGGGAATTCCCAAAGGCACTCGATGGTGTCGCAATGCTCGCGACCATCCTTCCACACATAGATGCCCCCGAGCGCCGTGCCATTGAGCGGCAAGAGATCGTCCATGTACCACACCCCGAGGTCGGTGACATGGCTCCCCAAGAGACCGGGCAGTCCGGTTGTATAGTCACGGTAAAGGTGCCAGCAGCGGAAGCGCCTTGGATCGAAATCACGTTCGGTCTGGCCCATTAGGAATTGTTCCCAATCGACATCGGCTTGTTCGACTTCGTCATAGGGCCGCGCCCAACTCGGAACGTTACGATGCCAAGCGGTGTTCACCTGACTGACCGTGCCGAGGAGTCCCGTTTGGACCAGTTTGGCGGCGGCTTTGTGTTTTCCCTCGCTCCGCCTCTGCGTTCCGATTTGGACCACTGTCCCTGCCTCTTTCACCGCGTCGACCGCGTCAATCGCATCCTCCAGTCGGGAGGCCATCGGTTTTTCGCAATAGGCGTGTTTGCCCGCTCGCGCCGCCGCGGCCAGGATTGGACTATGCGCATGATCCGGCGTGGTGATGATGACCGCGTCCACTTCGGGACGGGCCAGCAGATCGGGGAATCGACGGCAGGTGAAGGGTTTCCTCCCGGTCATATCCTGAACGCGGGCCGTGGTCTTCTCCAAAGGCAGGGTCCAGACATCGCACAGCGCCACGATCTCAACATTGTGTGAATCAGAGATTTTTGCCACCTCTCCAATGTTATGGTTCCCCCGTCCTCCGCAACCGATCACTCCCACTCCCAACCGTTCATTCGCTCCGTAGGCCCGTCGTTGATTGATCGCCCAAGCGGCCACCGCCGCCGAGGTCGAGGTCTTTAAAAAATTTCTGCGGTTCACTGGAAAGTCAGTCATGGTATCTCCACCTTTCGGATAGAAAGTTTTTAGGGATTGGACGCTGGCAGGGGTTGGGTTTCGGACCATTCCCGATAAATCGAGTCAATATCGGCTTCCTTCGGCGTCCCTCCATGGACCACCACCAGGAAACTCATCGCCACCTTATCCCCCGCCTTGTAATGGAGCCCCTCCTCCGGAATCCAATACATCGGGGTCGGCGACATGAAACCGTAATCGCGTGTGAAATTTTGCCAGGGGAAACAGGGATTGCTGGGGTGTTGGAGGATTGCCACCCCTTCGTCGATGCCATTGCGCTCTCCAGAGTAATCGCACCAAACCGACTTCACCCCGAACGTTCCCGCTTCATCCACATTCCCCTCCGCGTCGACAATCTTTCCGGCGAATTGAGCGGATAACTCCGGGAGCACCTCGGCCGAGAAAAGAGCGTGATTCGACGGGAGCACCTCGGTGTCGATCTTGAATTCAATCTCGATATCGAATTGGATCGTCCGAATCGAGTGGGAGCGCGCCTCGATGGTGACCCTCCGATAATCTCGCACGGGGGAGGGCGCCCCATCCCGCTCCCAATCGCACACATCGGTGATCACCACGCGGTCACCTGTTTCGACCACTTTCGGCCCTTGGGAAACCATCCTTCCTCGTTCCAACCCCTCCTGCCAGTAGTTGCCGCCGTTGACCTTGTCGATGGCGAAATAGAGGGAGCGGTGATGAGGGTGCCCAACTCCCTTCTCGATGGTGATCGTCTTGCCCGTGTACGGTCCGATCAGCGGATAAAGGTAAGGAAATTTCCAATCGGAGGGATGTCGGTAAGAGGTGAAAAGTTCTCCATCGATTGCGACATCGATCCTTTCCTCACCTTTAACCGCGGTTAACTCTTGGGCTGGGCATGAGCGTGGAATTCCCAAGAACACAAGGATTGCTAGCATTAGAAATTTGGGGAGAGGGTGGATCGTAGGCGCTCGTCTTGATAATCTCATATCATTACCGGAATTCTATTACCTTTCTCCGAGGAGGTCCACCCGAATTCGGAAAATTTTTGGGAACCCGCCCTATATGTTGAAGATAGCCATAGAAAATCATTGCCCAACCTCTCTCTCGAAAATCAATTCGTAAAATTTGGCCGAACCATAGACACCCAGGCCGGGTGCAAAGATCTGCACAAGTCTCCATCCCTGCCGGGCATGCTCCTCGATGGTTCTCTGGTATTCCTGGGTGGCGGACTTCCTCGCTCCCATCCAACCCTCACCCAGCCGAACAAACTTGTACTCGAATTTCTGTCTCATGACCCACTCTCCTTCGGAACCAACTTAAAGATAATCCAATATTGGGCGGACCAACGCTGAACCAAAGCGCCACAAGAGCATGACAATCACCCCGGTCAGCCCCCAGAACAAGACAATCACCCCTTTGGTTGTCCAATCCGATTCGCCGCAGATCTCCTTCAGGTCTTTTGGGAGCCGCTGGATGATTTCTTTGCACCACCACAGAGCCAGCACAATCAAGATTGCTTTTCCCAGCAATCCATATCCCGGAACCATCATTCCCTCCTTTCGCCCGTTTCTCCATCAATTATCAGAAACCATGCCACACGACAGGCGCAAAAAAGACTCCGATTTGCGCGCAACTCCTCTATTGCTGATGGTTAACCACGCCAACCCTAGGCGGATTCCACCGTGAGATTCGGAATTGACCGGTGCCGGAGATTCCATAAGACTCGAGTGGAGGGGCGTCCCCTTCGAATAACCACCAAGCCACTTTTGAGGTTTCAATGAATACGATCCGATCAGTCCTTCTCTTTTTGATTCTAATCCCGGCTCAACTATGCAGCGCTTCCGAAGTGAACTCGGAGATTATCAGCGTCACCGAGCACATTGTCTTTGATGGCCTTGAGGGGTGGGAAAAAGACGGAATAACTTACCGTTTGGCCTGCGGGGCCCTCCTTGTCGAGGCGCCCAATGGCGATCTGCTCTGTACGTGGCTTTCTGGGACCGACAGTGAACCCGCTACCGACAACTGCGTTCTAATGGCTCGGTCCGCCGACAAAGGAAATACCTGGGACGAACCGGAGATTCTTATTCCCGCGGGTGAGATGGCGGGAGCGGTGACCAGTCTTTACCCGACCAGTGATGGTCGTCTCATCCTCTTCGGAGCACATTGGCCCTCGGAGGCGGAGTACACGATCTGGCACTACTTCCGAATGGAATCGAAGGATTCCGGACACACCTGGAGTAAGCCTCAACCACTGACCGTTCATGACAACCATGCCTGCTTCGGGGGACCGGTCCATCTGGCTAATGGCGAACTTCTCTTTCCAGTTTCCTTTTTCGAAAAACGCGAGAAACCCCTGGTTGGACCGGTGATGGCCCTGGCCCAAACGAAGTCCGAAGAGGAAGCGCTCGCGGTTCCCGCTAGCGAGGGCGGTTATCCCGGAGGAAAGTTCTCGAGCCACCTCCACGGATCCTCTGTCCTGATTGCCAGCGATGAGAACGCAACTGACCTGAAGGAGTATGGGGCAATCGACAATCGTCCATTGGGACTTCTGGAACCGACCTGTATCCAACTTAAAGATGGACGGATTGTCATGCTGATGCGGGCCGAATTCGGCGGTTTCCTCTGGCGGGCGGAGAGTTCAGACAACGGCCGCACTTGGAGCGAGGCCTGGCGGACGGACATCCCAAATCCAACGAGCCTGGCCAGTCTGATCCGTCTCGAGGATGGAAGAATTGCCCTCCTTCACAACGCGGTTGGAGGAGTGGTCGGAGCACGAGGTCCGCGCGACCCGCTTTCCATCTGGATCAGCGAGGACGAAATGGAGTCCTGGTCAATCAAAGCCGATGTCATCCATGGCGGCTATCTCGCCTACCCGAATCCGAAGATCCTCGATGGCGAATTGGTCTTCGCCTATGACCACAACCGACGGCAGATCCGCTTTGTGGAAGTCTCGATTGCGAATTGAATGAATCTTGAGGTTTTGGAGGCCCTTATGAAACGGCATTTTTTTGTCTCGGTATTCACTTTTGGATTTTTCGTCTCCGCGGTTTCGGGAGGAGCCTCTCAAAGGACAAATACCGTTCAGTGGGCCAAGCCACTCGCCCAGGATTCTGTCACAGTTCACCAAGTGCGCGAACATGGGGATCCCGACAAATGGATTTGCGTCGGATCTCCCGACCTGACCCGTCTTCCCAATGGTCGACTCATCGCATCGATGGAACTCTGGCTTCAGATGCCGGGAAACGGAATTGAGGGCGGCATTGATTATCCCAATCACTGTCTCATCAAAGCCAGCGATGACGATGGAAAGACCTGGAAGCAAATCTCAACCACCAGTGTCACCTGGGGTTCGCTCTTCACCGTCAACGAAGCACTCTATTTCATCGGTAACAATCCACACACTCGATCCATCATCATTGTGCGGTCCGTGGATGGCGGACAGACCTGGTCGGAAGAGGTCGCCCTGTTCGACGATTCCAAATACCATGGCGCCCCGACGCCCGTCCTGATCAAGAATGGATTCGCCTATCGCGCCTTTGAAGACACCAACCGACCCTTTTCTTCACTGGTGGTTGCCGGCGACCTCTCCAAGGACCTTCTCGACCCGGCATCATGGCGGATGTCCAACAAGGTCTCGGCGTCGCAAAATGTCGAGGCGTTGATGCGAGGCCCTCTCGACAAACCGGTTGAGTGGATCGAGGGGAATATCATCGAGGTTAAAAATGAAATGCTTGTTTTGCTCCGGACGGGAATTGGTCTCGAACGGGTGACCGGCATTGCGGGTGTCTGCCAATTGACTGATGACGGAGAGAACCTTAATTATCGATTCCTCCAGTATCACGCCATGCCAGGGGGGCAAAACAAATTCGACATTGTTTACGACCCACTCACCGACTTCCACTGGAGCTGTGTGGTCATCGTTCCCGATTCTTACCAAGACCCGGAACCTTTGGCTGCCAAAGGGTTCAAGGGACCACCCGGAAACATGCGTCGAATTCTGATGCTGGTCTACAGTCGTGACGCGCTCAACTGGTTCCAAGCGGGATGTGTCGCCATGAGCAAGAACCCGATGGAGTCCTTCCACTACTCCTCCCAGCTGATCGATGGAGATGACCTCCTCGTCCTTTCAAGAACCAGTCTCGGAGGGGAACTCCCCTACAACAACCATGACTCGAATCAGATCACGCTCCACCGCGTGAAAGATTTTCGGGGACTAGCGCTGGATTTGACTCCGGATTTCTCGTATCGCGCGGACGAGAAACCAATGGGTGAGGAATAAGCGTAATCGGTCGTATCGCTAGCGTTTCCGGTGGAGGTTTAGGCTATCGGATCGCCCTTGGTCCGTGGGTGTGTCAAGTGCTTCTCCGGATTGGACTTCGATTTGTTGAGTCAGGGTGATGGCCTCTCCTGGTGCGAGGGTCTTCTCGGGGGACTGAAGTTCCATGAAGAAGCGAGACCGCGAGGGTAGCCAGTCGAGGGTGCATGTTTGGACTTCCGTGGTGTCGAACTGATGTCGGAGGGAGAGGCCTAGCGTGGAATTGATGGCCAACCAGCCGCCATTGGGACGGTCTTCTCCAAGCAGATGCAGGGCTTCTCTTGACTTTCCCGTAGCGACAGTCAGGGGGATCGACCGATTCTGACCGCCTAGCGTCGTGAAGGAAGCCGTCACCTGTTCGGTCGGTCCCATCTGGAATTTTGGATTGCAACGCAAACAAGCGTTTCTCGAGTCCTTGGAGACATTGGTCAGTTTCGAGCGAAGGGTCATTATCGCGGCGGTTTGGGAGAGTTCGACAGTCCGCTCGAACTTCAGGCCGTTGGGCAGTTCGGCCCACATTCGCGCCTTCCTCCCGGGCGCTTCGATATCGAATTCGTATTCCTGCTGCCACCCGGGGGTGCGCCCGCCTCGTTCACTGTATTCTTCAATGCCGCCAGATAGGGGATACTCGCGGCCGTCTGGCTGCCCCGGGAGCAGGAATTCCCAATCCTTGTTCTTGTCGAAGATACTGGTGACGCGCCCTCCCCAGCCCGGAACCAGATCGACTCGCAGGGAATCGTTTTCCAGTCGGATTGCCGGCCATTCTTGCTTCCAGAGCTCCTGTTGCTCGAGATGCCAGGAAGGGGGCTTGGGGCCGTACATCTCGAAAATCTGAGTCACTCCATGTCGGTCCGCGACTTCAACGAAGGTTTTCGCCAATTCCTCGGCGCCGGGTTTGAGTTCGGGTTTATAGGAACCGCTCTCGTAGCGGTAAGAGGGTTTGGTCCATTCCAGTTCGACATGTTGGATCGGCAGACGGGCCACCTTCACCCGTTCGCGGATCGCGTCGTTGTCGGCCAGCGCCTCCGCCTCGTCGAAGAGCGCCTTGGCTTTCTCGATCATATCTGGCGCGAGATAGGGCATTCTCGGCCCCGCAACAATCGAGCAGTGAATGCTTTCCCGCTCGACCTTGTCGTGCATCAGCGCGAGGTATTTTTCGAGCGGTTCGGCCGCCCTTCCGTAGTAACCCTCCATGAATTCCCGCCGGATCGCGTCGGCGTCGGCGTCAGGATTCCAGAGAAGTTTCGCGATCAGGTAACCGCGAAGCTCGCCCAGTTCGGAACCCGGTCCCGTGTTCCCCGAGGCGTACACACCGCGCACATGATCTTTGGCGAACAACTGGAAGTTCGGCTGAAGCACGCGCAAGTTGGGATGTGGCATCACGTAGTGTTCGAAATTGGCGGTGTAATCGAAGATGTACACACGGTCGGTCAGCGCGGCCCAGTCGGCTAGGTCTTTCACGAAGGACCGGTTTAATTCGCAATTTGAGATGGGATGCGAATAGCAGCACTCGATCCCGCAAACCCATGGAATGACATTGCGATGCGGCTTGAGATTCTTCGGGGGTTTTCTCGTGACTTGATAGGCTAGCGTGATTAGGGCGGTGTCTGGGAATTCACCTTCGATCCGCGCCGCGACCTGATTGAGGAAGTGGATGAGGAGTCCAGAGGGACTTTCCTCGCGATCGATGATGGCCTTGCATTCCTCGCATTCGCACCATCCTCCCCAATCCTCCTGTCCCAGGCCGATGAGTTTGGCGCCCGGATTCTCGCGGAGGCGGCGTTTCATTTCTTCGGCTGCGATCCGGATCACGTCCGAGTTGGTCAGACAGAGTTGCGCATTCTGGTAAACCCGCTTTCCATTTACCAGCGGATAATATTCGGGATGTTGTTCGAAATAGCGATTGGGAGGAACGACGCTGTGGAAATTGTGGACCCCTCCGACAATTGAAAGCGAGCCCCCGCGCTGTTCGTCAAGCGGAGCGGAATTGACCTTGTTGCGCGCCGCCCAGTCGGGGTCCGACGCGGAAATCCATCCCACGGCTCGATACTCGAAGCGGGGAATATTCCGAATATTCAGTGAGTCGAACTCAATCCTCCCCTGCTTGGGAATTCGACTAACATCAGGGGTGAACCAGCGACACCCCAGAGTGTCTTCGAGGAACGCATACACCGCGTAGAGCGTCCCTCGTTTCTTCCCACCCGCTAGCAAAAGTCGGTCTCCCTCGGTTCGAATCACATAACCCTCATCTCCGAGACCTTTCCAATCGATGGAAAGATTGAGTTCCTCGACACGGCGGCTGTTCCCCACAAGCACCTCGTATTGCTGTCGGGGGTCCCTATCCGTCATGAGGGGCAGTTCGACCCCGGCGATCTCCTTCAGGAAATGCTGCAACTCCCTGGCCGCGTGGTCTTCTGAAGGGGAAGCGGATGCGCTGACCACGATCGCGTAGTGGCTCTTCCCGCCTTCGGCCAGGAGCAATGCCTCCGACCTGATGGGGAAGAATCCTGAAAGTAGACAGAAGGTTGCGACAAGCGGGTATTTGGCCACCAAACAACTCCAATGATGACGCGTTACTGGCAGAAAAAATCACGCCAAAGAAGCTGCATGGTTTTGGAATTCAAAGGACGGGATTACAGCACCACAACGCGGGTTGCTCGCTGCCGGAATGTTGTCAAAAACCAAGCGAGGGCTACTCTAGGCGAACCAGATTGGGGCTTCAAGCGGCAACCGTTGTATTGCTTGGACATATGGTTTTTGGCCCCAATTCCGTTTTTGGATCCCCGCGCACGGTCCACCTGCTCAATCGACCGCGCCTCCTTTATCCTTACCCTGTCATGGCCCAGTTTATTCTTGTCGAAAACGCCACCCTCCAGGTTCGCTTTCCCTACAGCGAAAAGAAAGTGCAAGCCCTGAAACGCTTGCCGGTGCGCAATTGGAACAAGGAGAAGGAGTGTTGGGAGATTCCTGTCTCGCTTCTCAAGGAGGCCTGTGAAGCCTTAGGGCAGGATTTCGAGACCGTCCCCCGATCCATACGGGACGCTTTCGAACGCGAAAAGAAAGCGGCCATCCGGATCGCGGTCGAAAACTCGAAATCCAAAATCGAGGGTCCCGATCTCCCCATCGAGGAGATCGATGAGGTCACCAGTTTCTGGGTCGAGGGCGCCGAGTTTTCTCAACTCTACCGGAAAGGGCGCTGGGACGGGCACAAGCACCTGATGACCAAACGGGGAAATCTAATCATCCCGACAGGCTTGCTCCCTTCGGTCATCGAGGTTCTGAAAAGGGCGGGACTCAACCACTCCATCCAAGACAAGCGCAAGAAACCGAAGAAAGCTAAACCTCTGAAAACCCATGGTCATGACCTCCGCGATTACCAACAAGAGGTTTTGAAATCGACCGCCAAAAAAGAACGCGGCATCCTGCAGCTCGCAACAGGCGCCGGAAAAACCCTCATCGGCGCTCATGTCATCGCCCAGCGCGGTTTGAAATCCCTCTTCTTTGTCCATACCAAGGATCTTCTCTATCAGGCGATGGGAGTGCTCGAGGAGGTGCTCAATCAACCCATCGGGCAGATCGGAGATGGGAAGGTCGAGATTCAGGACATTTCGGTCGCCACCATCCAAACCACTGCGCGCGCCCTTCATCTGAAGTTAAGCAAGGAAAAATCGGATGAGGTCCCCCTTTGGGGCGATGAGGCGGGAGAGTCTCTCACCGTCTCCGATGAGGAGGCCATCCGCGAAGCGCTCAAGGACGCCCAGATGGTTCTGTTCGATGAGTGCCACCACCTTCCGGCCGACACGTTTTACGACATTGCGATGAAGATCCCGAACGCCTATTACCGATATGGTCTCTCCGCCACTCCTTGGAGGTCGGACCACTCCGATCTCATGATCGAAGCCGCCCTGGGAAAAAAACTCTGCGCGGTCACCTCGACCGATCTGATCGAGCGGGGTTACCTGGTCAAACCAAAGATCACCATGTTCGAGATCCTCCCCACCGGCCGCCGTCTTCGTCGTCACTTCGCCACTGTCTACAAAAGCGAGGTGGTCGAAAACGAGACTCGCAATCAAATCATTGCCGAGGTCGCTCGCCATAGTTCTCAGCGCGGACGGTCGGTTCTCATCCTGGTGAACCAGATCCGCCATGGAGAGATCCTGGAGGAGATGATTCCGGAATCCACCTTCATCAGCGGCAATGACTCCAGCGAGGTTCGACACATTGCACTGCAACGTTTGAGGTCAAAAGCGGATCAGGTTCTCATCGCCACCACACTCGCCGATGAGGGTCTCGATCTCCCCTCTCTCGATGTTCTCATCCTCGCGGGGGCCGGACGCAGCGAAACTCGCGCCCTTCAGAGGGTTGGCCGAGTGCTTCGTCCCCATCCCGATAAAACCACGGCAACGATTGTCGATTTCTGGGACCAGACCCTCTACCTCCAGGAGCACAGCAAGGCCCGCTATGAGATCTATTCCACCGAACCCGGGTTCGATGTGGAGATCCGACCCCCGAAAACCCAAGGCCCCAAAACCCCTCGACAGCGAATCCTCTCGGAAAATTGAAACTCCAGGCGATCTCCCTCTTTCTCATCAGCGGCCTCTTTTTCACCCTCTTTCACCCCGGCCACCCGATGACAGTCGATAGCGCCGCCACCTTGCAGACTGTCAGGGCGTTGGCCCGAGGACATCTCCACATTCCCGAAATGATGGTGACCCGTCCGGGAAGGGAAGGGAGGCACTACAGTTATTACGGACCGCTTCTCCCGGTCCTGTCTTTGCCCGGTTACTTTCTCGGTTCTCAGTTCGACAACCCTCCTCCACCCCCTGGCGCCGCCGAGGTCGGGTGGGGGGACTGGATGGCGATGAATACGAACCAATGGATTTCGGCCGGAATCCTGGTTCTACTATTTCTCACGGGACTCGAGGTGGGTCTTCATTGGAAACTTGCCTATGCCACCGCGATTGCCTGCGGTGTGAGCACCCTCATTTTTCCCTATGCTCGAGACTACTTTTCCCAGCCTCTTTGCGCCCTTCTGATGGTGGTGGTCGTATATGGGATCCTTCGGTTCGATGGTGAACGAAAAAGAGGGTTCCTCTATGGGGCCGCCATATCGGCGGCACTCCTCCCCTGGGCACGGATGGATATGGGAATCGTTTTTGTCGGTTTGGTCCTATGGATCGTGCTCATGCGGGGAAAATCAACCTCCAATCGAGGCTCCGACCTTTTGGTCGTTTCAATCCCCTTTTTGATATCGGTCTCGCTCCTCTTCGTGTTCGACTGGTGGCGATGGGGGAGATGGACAGGTTCTCCTTATGGCGACCACAGTTTCGGCGTTCCATTGATGGACTCGATTCCCCGGTTCTTCATCAGCCGGGAGCTCAGCCTCTTTTTGTACAACCCTCTCCTTATTTTGAGCGCCTACTTCCTCATTCAAAATTGGAAAGAATGGAAATGGATCTGGATCCCCATCCTGGTCATGGATCTTTTGTATCTGATTGTCATCGGGAAATTCCGGGACTTCCATGGCGGCGTCTGCCCTGGACCCCGATACTTCCTATCTCTCGTTCCACTCAACTTGATTCCTTTGTTCCTCGGGCTGAATCAGGAACGCAACCGGAATGCTCGGGTGGCGGCGACTGTCCTCTTGCTTGTCATGGTTGGGATCTTGATCAACGGTTACGAGGCGGTGGTCGACTATACAACCGCCCCCCCGGCGTGGGACTATTGGGTCGGATGGTTGACCGCTGACTAATTGAACCTTTCTTCCTATGACAACCGAACCTGAGCCGACACCGCCCCCCGAACCCGAAAAAAAAGAGACCAAATGGGTCACCTACCTCGCGGTCATTCTGATTGCGGCGTTCGTTCTCCGTTACGCCTACGTCCTTCAGATCGAGACACCGCCCTTTTCGGACATGGCCGATTACGAAACCATGGCCCTCAACCTCCTCGATGGCCAAGGGTTGGTGATGAACACCCCCCACATGGTCTACAAAGCCTATCGCCCGCCTCTCTATCCCTTGTTCATCGCCGCGAGCTACAAACTCTTCGGGCCCGAGCCGGAGACGGTCCGGATGATTCAAGTTTTCCTGAGCACCCTCACTGTTTTGTTTGTCTTCCTCATGACCCGGGAGATCATTTGGGGATTCAATCCGGATCGACAGAGAAAGAAAGAATCGAAAGCGGCCAATGGCATCGCACTGATCGCCGCCGCCTTCTTCGCCTTGGAGGAGAGTTCCATTTTCCTGGTGGGGCAGCTTCTCTCCGAGACCCTTTTTGTCTTCCTTCTGGTCCTTTTCGCCTACCTGATCTTGAGGGGTTCTCGGAAGCCCGGACTGGGAGTGGCGACGCTACTTGGCATTTTGGGCGGGTTTCTGATTCTAACACGCCCGCTTTCAGGTCCACTTTTTCTCTTCGGCGTTTACTGGTTCTTCATGCGATCCAGAAAATACCACGCTCCTCCTCCCAAAAGTTGGAAGGAGTTTTCCATCTTCGACTCCCCTTACGCTCCACCCATTATCATGGTGGTCTACGCCGCGGTCATTGTGATGTGTTGGGGCATCCGCAATCAGGCGGTCCTTGGAGAGTTCGTGCCGGTGAGCACCAATGGGGGAGTCAATTTCTATCTGGGACACCACGAGGGCTTTGGATACCACTCCTTCGGGCGGAAGGAAGACATCCGGCGAGCCCTTCGCGCACAAGGAATCGATGACGAGGTGACCGAAAGCAAGATCTTCACTCAGGCCGGACTCGAGTTCATCCACGACCATCCCGGAGAAGATTTGAGAAACACGTTCAAAAAACTCGACTACCTCTACCTCGAACCGGCGGATGTGTCCTCCCTGTTTCAACCATGGAAATGGTGGAGTTACCTCGATTCCCCCTATCGACCCTGGCCCTGGGAGACCAATGATCGCGAACTTCGGTTCTGGCCGGTGAAGGACGAACAGGGAAACCCAATCCTTCCCACCTATCAGCGATGGTTCTGGCGGGAGGGACGCGTTCCCCTCGTTTTTTGGGGATGGCCCATGATCATCCTGACTGTTTTTGGGTTCTTCGTTGGGATGGGGAGGCTTCGGAAACTCTCTTTCCCGTTTGGTCTGGTCTTCGTCTACACCCTATGCCTGCTGTTCTTCTTCACCAACGCCCGTTTTCGCGCCCCCATCATTCCTTTTCTTTATATCTTTGCGGCGGTCGGAGTTGGGAAACTCATCTGGGGATTGCCGGAGGAAACCGGTGAACCTCCGAAGAAAGAGGAGGAATTGCCCGCGGAAGAAGACATAAAATCCGAAGTCTCGGATACGGAGCCTGAGGAAACGGACTATGAATCCGCTCCTCCGGGATCAAACGCTGAAGGATCCTCGCAAACCTGAAATTCGATAATGCTATTGAACTCGGCCCCGAAGCGACCAGGGTTCAACTCACTTGAGAAGGGGCGAACTCTTTATTGTAACGATCGATTCCTGCTTCGATGGTTTCCCGAGCCTGCTCGGGTCCGAAGAAGTCCTGAACCAACACCTGCTTGTGCTCGAGTTTCTTGTAGTCCTCGAAGAAACGGCGCAGTTCGGATAGACGGTGCAGGGGAAGCTCCTGGATATGGGCGAAGGAACGGTACTCCGGATCGTCCAAGTGGACACTGATGATTTTCTCGTCGTTCTGTCCCTGGTCGAGCATCGCCATCATGCCAATCGGACGGACTCTCAAGATGGAGAGGTTGTCCACCGGTTCTTGCATAAGGATCAAGACATCCAGGGGATCGTCATCATCGCCCAGAGTCCGCGGGATGAATCCGTAGTTGGCGGGGTACACCACGGAGGAGTAAAGGATCCGGTCGACCTTGAGCATCCCCAGATCCTTGTCCAACTCGTATTTGACTTTGCTCCCCTTCGCGATTTCGACAATCGCAATGATCTCGTTGGGAGAGTTGTCTCCAATTGGGACATCATGCCAGGGATGAACCATGTTTGCCGCCTCCTCTGCCGCCCGCCATCGATTCCTTTCAACATACACGAAAGGAAAAACGATGGTTAGCGGGTTCACCGTGAATTGATTTGACCCTAAAAAAGGGGACCGCTCTCGATCCCCTTTCCAATCTCCGAATTTGCTATTTAGCGCCTTCCCCCGCGACCACCGCCTCGGTTCGACGGCTGAAAGCCTCCGGCGCTATTCCCTTGAAAGCCACTATAAGATTTCCTGCCGCTACGGTTGGGCCCCTGAAATCCTGTCCCCTGCCTTTTGCCGGAATGGTTCGGTCCTTGAAAACCGCCGATATCGGGTTCAAAGGTTTCAAAAGCGAATTGCTGATGTTTCAGGCCGCGGTCAATCGCGGTTCCAAGGCTCTGGCTATTGAGGGACCGTCCCGAGAAAGCTTCCTTGCTCTTGAGAGCCTCTCCGCTTCTACGGTACTTACTTCCGCTCGACTTGGCGTTTCCATTTTTTTCGGGACTGAAATGATCCCAGGTTTGCTCGGTCGGTTTGTGGAAAGAACGACTGGCTTGTGTCATCTGTCCTCCCCGATTTTCGATTTCCGAGCGCCGACTCGAGTTCGAGGTTTCAGTCCATCTGGGTGTATAGGAGGAACTCGAACGAAAACTGGAAGCCGAGTTCGCCGCGGGAGGCTCCCAATTTGCAGGGTCCTTGAGTGAAGTCGATCCCTTCTGCTTTTGCCCGGAGCTCTTTGCGGTTTCCCCGTTCTGATTGCCCCACTCGACCGTTTCCCCACTTGGTCCGGTGGCCGAACCGCCTCGGTCCACTTCGACTCCGTCCTCCCCTTTGGTCACCGAGGAACTGCTGTCGTATTCGGCGCTTCGGCCATCATTGGTCTCGACCGACCCGGACCGTTCACGCGAAAACCCATCCTCGGTCTTTTGGAGGGATTGGTCTTTTTCGTATTGGAACCCCTGACCGTTCGTGGCTTGGACATTTCCCTCCACCGACCGATCGAAAGAATTTTCATCCCAGGACCCGTCCGATTCGCGGTGAGCAATGACTCCCTCTCCATTGTCATTAACAGCCCCCACCGTGGCCCCGGTGCTGAAATCACCATCCTCGGTGTCGACTTGAGCGTGACCGACTCCACCCACCGCAACGGTTCCATTCTGGGTTTCAACCACCGCGGCCCCGCCTTTCGCGGCATAGATGTCGCCATCTTCGGTCACCACCACTCCGCCGCCACCGACCGCAGCGTTCCCATTTGCGTAATAAGCGGTGACTCCGACCGGATACGCGACCGCCGTGGCGGGATAGACATACACCATTCCCGGATCGTTCGGATCCTCCACATAAACGGAGCCTGCGGCGGAGAGGTCGACCACCACGTCGTCTTCATCGTTCTCAGTCTCGCCAGCCGAATCGATGGCAACCACTGGCGGAGTCCCGTCCGCAATCATCGCTTCCGCTACTGAAATCCCAGATTCCTCATGGTATTGCGCGCGCAAATCATCGATCAATTTCCAGGTGTGAGCCAGGTTCTTCTCGGCCATCTCGCCGATAATCCGAACCGCGGCGGGATGGTCTTTCATTTTTTGAATGATCTCCGGATGAACCGAAAGCAACTCCATTGCTTGGTTGTACTCCTCATTGGTGGAATCGGTTCCCTTTTCCAATGTGTCCGGGGCTTGGGCCACTTCAAAGATGGCCGCAATCACCTCATCCGGGTAGAAGGCAATCCCGCTCAACAGTGACATCCGGAGACTGTTGAAAAAACTGCTTTCGTTGGTCCGGTCGATCACTCGCTCGCGCAGCTCTCGAATTGATTGGATCCGATTCTGACTCCAGGTGGGTTGGGCGGTGAGGATGAGTAGGGCGATGAAGGCAAGAGTCGAAACAGCGCGGTTGGTTGTTTTGGTCATAGTGGGTCCTCCTGGTTGCTCCCATCCCCTTGGCAGGCACGAATCCTATCTTGCCATTAATATTTGCAATTTTGACATTTAAGTCAATACCTGCATCGGCGGATGGGTCGTTTTCGAAGTCCGAGGCGTCGAAACGCGCCCAGCGTAAAGGCAATATGCGGACCAATGGCCTCACACCCCACCTACCACGGGGGTCAAGGACTTACATTTTCGACAATTTTCCAGGAAAGTGGGCGTGTCATTGGCCGCCCGACACCAAGCGAGGAAGGGAAAGGAGTTGAACCGACCGGAACAATCCGGCCGGACCGGTATGGACACTTCGGTCATCTTGTTGTTTGTGACCTTCGGGGTCATGGGGGGATTCATTGCGGGTTTCTTGGGTGTGGGCGGGGGCGTCCTCTTTGTCCCATGCCTTTACCATGGATTTATCTGGATGGGAATTGAGGACACCGGGCTCGCCATGCATTTGGCGGTCGGAACCAGCCTCGCCATTATAGTCATCACCTCGCTTTCGAGCGCCTTGGGTCATGCCATCCATGGGGCTCTCACCGGGGGCCAGGTCCTGTCGATGGCGATCTTGGCGGTGCCCGCCGCCCTGGCGGGGGCGGCGATCGCCTCGGTGGTTGGCGGGGATTTTCTCAAATCCTTTTTCGGCGCTTTCTTGCTCTTCGTCGCTTACCGATTCATCAAACCCCTGCCGAAATCCGACCTGGATCCGGACCGGATCATCCCGATTCCTCAACTCATGATGGTGGGAGGGATCAGCGGCCTTCTCTCTTCTCTTTTAGGAATCGGCGGGGGGATTATCACCGTCTCATTGCTCCATCTCACCCTGCGTGTGCCTATCCATAGAGCGGTGGCCAACTCGAGCGGCTTGATTGTCTTCAGCTCCATCGCTGGGATGATCGGAAACGTCATCGCGGGCTGGGGCGTCGAGGGGCTTCCCGTCTATTCCTACGGTTATGTGAACCTCGTGGTCTGGTCGATCATGGCCTTTATCGCCGCCATATTCGCTCAGGTTGGGGCTTGGTCGGCTTCGAAAACCCATCCCGATAGCCTAAAGAAACCGTTCGCGATCATTCTTCTCCTGGTCGGTTTGAAGATGTTGTATCCTTTCTGATCGATGTCGATCGGATTCTTACAGAAGCGTCCTTACCTCAAACACCTGATCGCCCTGGCCCTCCTCATTCTCCTGGCGTTCTCCATTCACTTACCCTATCGCGACCTCCCCCTCGCCATCGATTCGAGCATCTTCGCGGCGGTGGCCATGCACCTGAACCATGGAAAGGTTCTCTACCAGGATGCTTGGGACCACAAACCGCCAATGGTTTTTTTCCTGAACGCCGCCGCTCTCGCTCTGGAGGGAGAAAACCACCAATCCATTCGGGATCTTCAAACAACCTTTGCCCTACTCATTCTTCTCGCTTTCTATTCGCTGCTCACCCTCCTGTTCGGCTCGGTTTTAGTCTCTTTCCTGGGAACGCTCCTCTATCTCCTTCTCTTTTATCACCCCGTTCTCTATGGGGGAGGGAATTTCACCGAGGAGTACGGCGCCTTCTTTGTTCTGGTGGGAGTGTGGGGCATTGTCCTCTGGTCGGTTCGGGACAATCGAAGAAACCCCCTCTGGCTTCTGATTTCAGGTGGCGGATTCGGCGCCGCCATCCTGACCAAGGAGCCCTTTCTGTTATCGAGCGTTCCCTGGTTCTTTTACATTCTCTGTGTCAGTCCGAACGGGTGGAAACGGAGTTTGAAAAATATTGGAGCCTTTGTCTGTGGCGGTCTCTTAGTCGCGCTCGTTCCGTTGGCGTATTTAATTTGGAATCATGCTTTGGGAGATTGGTTCGATGTGATTGTCTATGGGTTTCGATACGCCGACAGATTCGCCTCGGATCCGCTATCCGAGAAAATGGTGGAGGGCGTGTTTCGAGTCAGCGAATTGATCTTTTCCCACTCCTTGCTGGCTAGCGCCCTCTTTCTCTTTGGGGTCGCCAGCCTGTCTCGGAGATCCTTTTTGCGAAGATGCCATTACATTCCCTTATTCGCGCTGTATTGGGTCATCCTCGATTTTTTCGCGGCCTCCATCTCGGGCCTTTTCTTTCTCCATTATTATCTTCAAATGGTTTCGCCCATTCTCTTCGTGGGAAGCTTTGGTTTGGTTTTTGTCACTCGGTTTTTTCGCGGGTCCGCCCGTTGGTGGAGACGAGCCGGCATGGCCACTCTGATCGTGTGTGGTCTGGCCGACTTCGCCTATCCGGGAATTCTCGTACACCGGCTCCCGCTTCCCGAAAAGGTCGAGGAGGAGCCCCTTGTTCACTACCTGAAAGAGAGGATGCATCCGGGAGACTCCCTCTGGGTCGCCAGCGGATACCTCGCCGATTGCTACCTTGAGACCGGAATGTTGTCCCCGACCCGCTATCTCGCGGTTTTTAAGCACCATTTGGAGTTGGGGGCCTCGCGTCGGATCGATTGGTCTCGGGTCGAACGGATTCACGACGATTTGAAGGAATCCCCGCCCGAGTTCATTGTCGGATCTCAGATTCTCCAGCGCCCCTTGGGAGACCCCAAGTTTGTCCAATGGCTGGAGCCCCGCTACACGGTGACTGTCGCCGAGGAGGACACCGACTTCAATCTCGTCTTCAGTCGTGTCTCCGACGCCTCCGAGTCCCTCGCCGAGCAAAAAAAAGAGTGGGCCTCGATCGAGGCCCACTCTCCCGGGTCGCTGCCCTTTTATCAATCCGTCGTTCTCAGGCTACTACAGGACTCTGCTCCACAATCGTTTTGATCGCATCGCCGACCCGTCCAGCGTTCGGGACAAAGGCGTCCTCGAGGTTGGCCGCCATCGGCATCACGCCATCCGGAGCGGTGACCGGGATGAAGGGGAGCAAGAAGTCGAGTTGACGCTGCACCTTGCTATAAACGGTGTGCACGATGTTTCCGGAGTCGGTTCCCTGAGAGACACAGACCAGTCGGCGCGTCTTCTTCACCGACTCCACAATGGTGTCGATATCGAGCGGGACCGTGGTGCGCGGGTCGATCAGTTCGACACTGATCCCCTGACGCTCTAGCCTGCGCGCGGCATTGAAGGCGACGTGGAGCATGCGGGAGTAAGCCCAGACCGTCACATCCTCGCCCTCACGGACAATGCTTGCCTGACCAAAGGGGATCGCGTAACGCTCCTCCGGTACGTTGGCTCCGAAGATGGCGCCACCGTACAGCAACTGGTGTTCGAAGAATATCACCGGGTCCTCACTATAGATTGCCGTGTTCAAGAGGCCTTTGGCGTCGAACGGTGTGGCGGGGACACACACATACAAACCTGGCATGTTCGAGTATTTGGAAACCAGTTCCTGCCCATGTTGACAGGAGTACCCTTTCCCTCCGCCGATGGTTGTGCGAACTGTCACCGCCCGCTTGGCCTTGCCGCCGTACATGTAACGAGCCTTCGCGGCCTGGTTCTGGACCTGATCCTCCGCTTGCGCCAGAAAATCGTTGTACATGATCTCGACCACCGGGATGATGTGCCGAGTCATCGCCGCACCGAGACCAAAACCGACGATCGCGCCCTCGGAAAGGGGAGCATCGAAATTCTTCTCGACACCGTATTTCTCGGTCAGACCCGCGGTGACCCCAAACGCGCCGCCATAGGGGCCAACATCCTCGCCCCAAGAGATCACTCGGGGATCGTTTTCGAAGGCCTGCGCAAGCGTTTCGTTAATCGCGTCCTTGATCGAGAGTTTGCGTTCCGTCGCCGCTTCGCCCTCGGTGAAGTGGCTGTACTTTTTGAGTTTCTCGTACTCGGGGTCGAAGGTTTTGGCATAAACGTCATCCAACATGGTCTCAACCGGAGGCTCCGGAGACTTCCATGCGAATTGGACCGCCTCATCGATCTCGGCCTGGATATCGTCCACAACCTTTTGAATTTCTTCCTCGGTCATCACTCCGGCGCCGACCAATTCGCGCTTGTATTTTTCGACACAATCCTGTTTGGTCCAGATTGCCTCCTCTTCATCGCTCCGGTAGGTCTTGCAGGAGTCGGAAAGCGAATGGCCCTTGTATCGCATAACCATCATGACCAGCAGATAGGGCCCTTGTCCCGAGCGAGCGTGCTCGGCGGCGCGACGGTAAGCGTCCCAACAGGCGAGAACGTCGGTGCCATCCACGACTTCGCCCGGCATGTTGTAGCCCCAGGCCCTCACAGCACAGTTAGAGATGTTCGAAACATCCTCGAGACGGCCGGTCATCGCCGCGCCATTGTCCTCGACCACGAATACGGCCGGAACCTTGTAAGCGGTGGCCATGTTCATCGTTTCGTTGAACACACCCTCCTGAACCGCGCCATCCCCCATGTAGGAGACGACGACCTGGCCGGTCTTGGCGATCTTGGCCGCCAAGGCCGCGCCGCCCGCGATCGAGAGCCCGCCGCCGACAACCGCGTTGGCCCCGAGGTGATTGCGTTCGAATTCGGCCACGTGCATCGAACCGCCCTTGCCCTTGCAGCATCCCGCCTCGCGGCCAAACATCTCCGCCATCATGGCCTTGGTGTCGGTCCCTTTCGAAATGGAGTGGCCATGTCCCCGGTGGTTGGAGGTCACATAGTCATCCGGACGAAGGACGATATTGATCGGCGCCTCGGCGGCTTCCTGACCGACACAAAGGTGTGTCGCTCCTCGGTATTTGACTGTCGGGTCTTTGTAGGCTTCATTTTTCAATTCGCCGATGGTTGTGTCGAAGAGGCGGATCCGAACCATCACCTCAAGGAGTTTTTTCGCCTCCTCGGCGGTCATCTCCCCGGCATCCATGATTTCTTTGAGCGACTTGTGGAACTGATACACGGGAATTGGCGGGGCTTCCAAATAACCGGCTTCGTTATGATAGGGACGGACTCTCTCTTTAGGCACTGTACTTTCTCCTTTTGGTTTCCTTTTACGGACAACTTACCCCCGACTTTCCACAAATGGATCGAACCTGATCGATCCAAGGGCTATTCGGAGGGCGATTTTTTTCTCACACACACAAAGATATTGAATCATGTTCCGGAAAACACTAACTACCGGATTGTGGGGTCACCAGCGGTCAACATGGCAAGTTGAAGCGGGGATTATAGTGACCTCGCGAAAACGAGGTCAAGTGGTTTGGCTTCGGACGAGTGGGCCAAAACCCTGCGGCTTCCCCTAGGCTCCTCTCATCCAGGGCGTGTCTAAAACCTCCTCGGCCTGAAATCCCTTCTCGGGATGCCACCGGGTTCCATCGTATAGGACCGTTTCCCATTCGTAAGTCTCGTTTCGAGGGTCCAAAGTGATCAGTTTTCCGCCCTTTTTAACCTTTTCTCCACCGTATCCGGCGTAGCCGGTGGCTCTCCCATAAGCCAATTCGATCCCCTCGAGCTCCCCCCCGTAGTCATTCACATGGTCATGCCCGCAGAAACAGGCTTGCACTCGGTCCAGATCCTGGATATGCCAGATCCCGCTCCCATCCTCGCCGTAATGGCAGACATTCTCGAGTTTGAACCCGGAGGCGAGTTTCTCCTCCCAGATGTACTGATATTGCAAGACTGGGATGTGGAGGAACGCGATCATCGGGACCGACTCCCGCCCAGATTGGTTCTCCCGAAAACCCTTAAGCCATTCCTCCTGCTCTTTTTGAATGCCGATGTTGGTGGTGTTCAAGCAGAGGAACTCCCAAACAGGTTTACCCTCCCGGTCCTCCAACAAGACCGAATAGTTTCCGGATCCAGGGCCTCCCCGGTACAACGAACCTTTCGCCTCGGTGAGTCGGTCATGCCCCTCGACATAATTGTCCATCTGGTCGTGATTCCCCCAGGTGAACAACCAGGGGAGGCCGAGGTTCTCGATCTGCTCGACTCCGAACTCCATGAACTCGCCTCCCCGACCCCCGGGGTTGTCATGCCACAGGTCGCCGGTCACCGCCAGCAAATCGGGTTGGGTGAGTTCGATAAGTTTGGGGAGGTCTTTGATCGTCTGTCGGTCCATTAAATCGCCGAATTTGTCTCGACTGCAAAAGAAGTGGATGTCCGTCAGTTGGAGAACTTTAATTCGGTTTGGATTTTCGATCTTCAATCGGCTGAGCGTTTCGGGGTGCTTGTTCGAGATGGTGAGACCGATCGGATCTTGTTGCCGATGGAATCCCCATGAGGGACCGGCCATGGCTCCCGCCGCGGCGGCGGTGGTGGTTTGTAGAAATTGACGCCTTGTCCAATCGCTCATAACGAAATGGAACCTCCCATAGTTTTGCCGAGAAATTATTGAACAATCCCGATAATTGGACGGATAAATGAAGATTGGATAAATTTCCGTGAGTCTCTCACGATTGGGTTCGATCCAAATGAGGCTTCGCTCGAAATACGTTAAGGCGCTTTCGCCGATCTTCGATCCGAAGATGAGGTTTCGTAACTGACCGGGGGAGCGATCTGCCGTCGCCTTCGTTCGGGCAGAGCCGGGACAATCTCTTTCTTTGGCTCCGCTTTGGGCGATTGGATCCGGTTCTCGCGACCCTCTTTCTTGAATGGATTGGTGGGAACCTGGTCGGTGGGACGAAACTCGGTGTCGAGGAAACGGTCGACTCGCGCGGATTTAATGCCGTTTTCATCCAGGGTCACCAAGGCGCTTTCCGCCACAATCAGGTTATCCGGACCGTCGGGGAGTCGCTGGATGATCTTGACCTGCCTGGGACAATAGATCTGACGGATTTTGTGATCGTACTCCACATAGGTGGTCTCGATCCGATACTCGGTGGAGTTGTCCACGATCACCCGCCCCGCCGCGGTTCCGGACTGGATGCCGGAATGCCAGTGAATTTCATCCGCCCAGACATAGAGATCCGGTTTCCGTTTGGGATCGTAACGGTCTTCGGCTTTGAACCAGATGCGGATGGGCTGATCGAATTTTTCTGGACCTTCGTACGTGTAATTGACGCTGCGGTTGGCGTCGATCGAAAAGTTGAAACTGCTTCCCGGTGGCGGGACCACATTTTGGATCGGGTTGTCCCCGCCGCCGCCTCCTCCAAATGGGAAACCGCCGGAGTTCTGACTCCAGACAGGGATTGAGCCACACACCATCGCCGCGCACATCGAAAACAGAAAGATCGATCGCTTCACCATCGGGTCCTCTCTAACTCAGCCTTTTTCCATTATACGCTCGAAATCTTAACGATGCCAACCGGTCTCATTTGCCTGGGATTCATCGGTTTCCAGCCCCGGAGCCTCCATTATTGAGGTCAATTTCGTCAATCCTTCTCGTGAAGGTGGGCCTTCATGAAGATCTCTTGCATTTCCACGAGGCCGCTGGTGGTCCGGGGAGGGAGATCCGCGAGTTCTCCGAGGCGCAGGAGATCGTCCACCTCTTTCCAGTCGTATTCCTTACCCCTAAGGGCGTTGCGACGGATGCGTTCCAGCTCTGGTCCGGTCTCCTCCCATTGTTGGACCATTCTTCTTTGCTCTTCGCGCGAAGGTTTTCTCATGATTTCTTCAATAGCAGGTTTCGTCCGACTCCGAGGATGTCCGAGGAGGTCTTGAATTGGGCGAGTTCGCCGAGCTCGCTTAAGATGTATGCATTATCCAAGTTCAACTGTCGATTGACAATGCTTTCCGCGTCGATCAGATCCTTCGGGCGCGAGGCAAAGACTTTCATCACAAACAAATCCTCAGCTGTGCAACAGGGAAGAGAAAACCCAGGCGCAAGTTCCACCGAAGTCGCGCGTTCGATCATCCGCTCCTCGAATGGCAGTGCGCCGAGGGTGACATCGACATCTCTTCCATTCGAACCCTGAAGCAGTAGGACCCGGTTTTTCAACGCGAAGTCGAGTCCATTCTCGATTCGAGATGGGAATCGACTCAGTAAGGGCTCGACGAAATCTCTTTCGGAACCGAAACCAGCCAATAGTGTGATGTCGGCGTCCAAAGTCGTTCGCGGTTCACCCCACTTTTGCACTGCCAAGCCCCCGATCAAACAGAAGCGCCACCCCATTTCAGACATGAACCCGCAGACTTCCTTAGCGGCTTCGAATAAACCGTTCACAATATCCTCCCGAGTGTTGCGTAAATCTTAATGGAGTCACGCCAACGAATCGAGCCGTTCAAATGAAGGGAGCTTCCCTTGAATCGTTTCCGCATTTGTTCCCGCACTACAACCCATGGATGGAAGCCGGTACGATGGAGTCTATGCCCTTCCAACTCAATCAAATCGTCCCTTGGGGGCGGTCATTCGATGAATACCGAAGAATGTTTTCTCTCTCAACCGCGGACTTGGGAAGCAGAATCTTGGGGGTTTCGGATGGTCCGGCTAGTTTCAACTCGACCGGATCGAAACAAGGTCAATCGATCGTCTCCTGCGATCCCCTTTATCAATTCTCTTCCGGAGATATTCGCAAGCGGATCGATGAAACTTTTGAGGAGGTGCTAACCCAAACCGAGGCCAACCGGAAAAACTTCGTTTGGGAATCCATCTCCGATCCGGTCGAACTCGGCAAGGTCCGAATGGAGGCGATGGAGGAATTCCTCAAAGATTTCGAGGATCATTCGGGATCGCGGTACGTGGCCTCGGCGCTCCCGAATCTCCCCTTTTCGGACCGGTCCTTTGATCTCGCGCTCTGTTCGCATTTCCTGTTCCTTTATTCGGAACAACTCGATTACGAATTCCATGTCCGAAGCCTGGAGGAGATGCTGCGGGTGGCGCGTGAAGTCAGAATCTTTCCGCTTCTCTCCCTCGACGGGACCCGCTCCCCGCATGTCGACCCACTTCTGAAGGCCTTTGAGGTTTGGTCGGATCTGACGGTCAAAATCGAAAAGGTCGACTACGAATTCCAACGGGGCGGGAATGAAATGATGAGGATATCATGAGGTTTTCCCCTCCGCGCTGCCGCGCGGAGGGGAAATTTCCGATTACTGTTTCTTTTCGGCGTCCTTCTTGGCGGTCGGATAATATTTCCCGCTGTAGTACCGATCGTTCACCCACAGGATCCGATTGGTCCCATAAGGCGGTTTGATGCGTTTCTCCGCCCAGAAAGCCGGCTGATTGTAAATCGGCTCGGTGTTGGCCGGATCGGTCTTATCCGTCTGATGGAAAAGGGGACCATGAACCTGCTCGTGGTACGGATGATTCTGCCTCGGATTCGCCTTCAACCACTCCTCATAACTCGAATAAGGGGTCGCTGTCCGGCTGAAATAATAGGACCGCTCGCCCCCCGATTTCCCCGGCGCCGCTTGAACCTGCCCCGCGCACCACAACAGACCGCCTATTGCTGCTACACATCCCAACCAACGCACTGACTGATTCGTTTTGAACATCGCTGAAAAACCCTCCTTCAAGGATTCGTAAGTGAGAATTCTAACGCAACGGGGGCGGGGGAGTCACGGGCTTCCGACCCCTCATTTCCCAAGTCCAGTTCTTTCTAGGCCGACGAAAATTCTTGCCCGAGAACCCAGGCTGACAGTCGATCGACAAGCCGAACTCCTTGGAAAGGTTGAAATGCCATTTCAATGGGATCCTAAATTGTGATTGTGATTGATGTATTATAATGCTATACTTGTGACATGCATGGAAAGAACTCGGGTTCCCGAATAAGTCGAGTGACAATTCTGGTGATGGCTGGTTTGGTCGTCTTCCCGGGAACTTCGGCATTCGGTTTAACGCGGATGAAAATCTATCCCTCCGAAGATTGGTTGGGTGAGTTCCACCAGGGAGATCCATCTCCCCCTATCATCAAGGTTGTTGTGGAAAATGTGTGGACTTCCGAACTGGTCTTCTTTGGGGACGGAGTTTACTACTTTCCCGACATCAACAGCGACCTCGAGGCGGTTGGAGAATTTGACCTCTCCCCCATCCCACCGGCCGCGACCCGTGAGTTTGAATATCGATTCCATCCAACGATCCCCGGTCTTAGGTCGATTTCAATTCGTTTTAGGGTGGAGGCGAGCGGTTCCTCCAGACAGGACTACGATCAGGATTCCGCTACTCTAAGGGCGTTTGTGGTCTCGGACGATGTTCGGCGGTTGTACTCTCCAAATCCAGCGAATGGGGGAAATTATGGCCTTTCAATCGACCTCCTCCCGGATGTCAATGGGGATGGGAGAGACGAAATCCTGATCGGCGCACCCGGGGAATATGGTCCGGGTGGTAACACCCGCCACGCGGGGAAAGTTTACATATTAGACGCCTCTTCGTCTGAAGTGATCAACATCCTTGAATCCCCGGAGCCCACCCGAGACGCAAAATTTGGGGTTCGGGTGCGAGGCAGCAAGGATCTGAATGGCGATGGGGCGGGGGACTTCGCCGTATCGATTTCGAACCGAAAAGTTAAAGTCTTTAGCGGAAAAGACTTGGAGCTTCTTTATTCCCTGCCCGATCCCACCAGCGATGAATACGATCTCCTTGCTCCCAATTATTTGAGCGTTCCAGATCTCGATGGTGATGGATTTCCGGAATGGGTGGTCAATCGAGGGGCGAGGGATGTTCATCTCTTGGTTTATAGCGGAAATTCTAGGGACTTCCTTTATTCACTCAAGGCGGAGGGCCCTTCGTACTCCAACGCTGGTTCTTTAGCCCTCGTTCCCGATATCACTGGCGATGGGTATCCGGAGTTGATCGCCGCCGCGGAACGAGCGAGTTCAACGGGAGAGGATGACGACGCCGGGCGGTGCTATCTCTATGATCTCAGGACCGAGACATGTCTTCGAACTTTCAAGTCTCCATCTCCCACTTCGAAACAATTCGGACGCAGCGTTCTGGGACTCCCGGATATCAATGAAAATGGTTTCAGCGAAATTGCGGTTGTCGGTGACTTTAATCAAGATCCCGGGGACGACGATGAAGGGTTGATCGATTACGATTATCGATCGGAGAGGATTTACATTTTTGATGCCGGAACAGGGGAACTCCTGAATACCATCGCTTCACCAGACGAGGAGAGAACCGCCGCATTTGGATATTCGATGGTTTCCGGTGAATCCCAATTCCCCCCGATGAAGGCCGAGTTTCTGGTGGCGGGGAATGATCGCGACCGGTATTTAAACTGGATCTATCGATTCTCACCCGATTCCATTTTCCCGATGGAGTCGATTAGACCCCCGGATGGACGATCCGCACTCTATAATCGAGCATTAACCTTTCCGGATATCGACCGGGATGGTCGGGACGAATTGATCATTTCGTCTCCCAATTCTCAGGGATTTGATGATGAAGGGAGTATTTTCGATGAAGCGGGGATAGTGTTTATCCTCCTCTCATCCTACCGTGAGCCTCCCCCTCCTCCGTCCCCCAAACTCGTTTTCGATGACACTCCGATTGTTTTTCCACTTTTACGTGCGGGAGAACCGCCATTGGAACCCCACATCCTAGTTTTGGGAAACACCGGAAGAACGGACCTCTTTTTCGACGTTGAGGGGTTCACCCTTTCCGGACGGGACGCCGACGATTTCGGCTTTTCGGAGCAGCCCTCTCGCGCTCGAATCCCACCCGGAGCGACTCGGGAGATCCAAGTTGCTTTCTTGCCGAAGAGCCGCGGCAATAAGGAAGCGGCATTGCGCATTCACACAAACGACCCCGCCAATCCGTCCCAAAGTGTGTGGGTTTCCGGCATTTATGAAGCCCCCGATCCTCATATCTCTCCCGGAGTGCTCTATGTCTCTCCCGATGGCGACAATTTCTCGGGAAATTCTTGGGAGGAAGCTTTCCACACGATCGGGAGCGCCTTGGAGACAAGCGTTCCCGGCGACCGTATTTGGGTTCAGGAAGGGGAGTACATCGAAAGGATCGAACTCAAATCGGAGATCGGGATTTATGGAGGGTTCGAAGGAACCGAATATGAACCGGAATTTCAAACCCGGGATTGGACCAACCATCCGACAATCATCAATGGGAATACGGACCATCACAGCGACACGACGGTGAAAGCGTCCAACGTTCTTAACGCGACTCTAGATGGATTTGTAATCACCGGTGGGCAATCGAGGTTGGGCGGGGGAATTCTTGCCGAAACATCAGAGATTTCAATAAGAAACTGCGGGATTAAAGGAAACCGAGCGCCGAAGTATTCGATCTATTCTGGTTGTGGGGGCAAGTACTGCTATTCAAAGTCCGACATGGGAATGGGTGGTGGCATTTCGATTGTAAATTGCCCCTTGGTTTCATTAGTCAGTTGTTTCTTCCATGAGAATGAGGGCGGCATCGGTGGGGCCATTTACATCGAGAATTCCCTTGTGCAAATGGAAGGCATCGAATGCTCCGAGAACCAAGGAACTCTTGGTGGCGCTATTGGCGTGAAAAAGGGGTCAGTATTTGTTGACAGAAGCCGGTTTTACGGAAATCGGATGGAGAAATTTCAATTGGGATTTACTTGTTTCTCTTATTTTCCAAATGGCCACCAATGCAATTATTCCTATCAACCCCCAAACGGTGAGTGGCTCCACCTCGATGAAGATACGTCTTTGGAAATTCGAAACTCCTTATTCGTTTCCGAGGAATCGACACCGGCGCCTCACCAGATTTACCTTAACGATTCTTATCTGGATTTGGCTTCTTGTACTCTGGCCTCAACGTCCACGGCGATCCAACCACGAATCTCACATGCCTTTAGTCACATTGCGATATCGAACACGATTATCGATTCAACCGATCCATTTGAGTCCGAAGGGTTTTCGACATTGGATCTCCGGCACTCTCTTTTTCGGGCTGAGTTTCCCGGTGAGGGCAACCGTGTCGGAAATCCTCGTTTCATTTATCCCGAAAGACTCGATTTCCGTTTAAAAGCTGGTTCACCCTGCATCGATAGTGGCGGTCCTTCGGATGACGCTCTAGATCTTGAAGACCGTCAACGCCCAATCGACATCCCGGGAGTCGGGGCGGACGGCACCGGAACTGAGTTTGACATCGGCGCCTACGAGCGTCCCATCAACGGTTACTACGAGGAACGTTTCCTCCCCTTCAACAACCCCAAATCGGATATCGATGGGGATGGCAAGGTCGACCTCAGCGACCTTTACATTCTCCTTGAGGATTGGGGCACAGTGAGTGGTGGGTCACAATTGGAAGTATGGGGTCGATAACGGAAGAAGAGGGTCAACATGCGAATCTACGTCGACGCTTCGGTGGTTGGTGGTTGTGAGGATATCGAGTTTTCGCAGGACAGCATCGCGTTATGGCGCCACTTCATAGAGGGCGTCCACACCCTCATGCTATCGGCGCACACTCTTAGAGAACTCGAGGGAGCGCCCTCGGGTGTTCGGGATCACCTCCTCAAAGTCCCGATTGAACATCAGATTGTTTTGGAGGATTCCGAGGATGCCGCGGAATTGGCGGAGGCCTACCTCGAACATGGGGTGGTGGGTCCGGGTTCGAAGGCCGATGCTCTGCACGTTGCGTTGGCGACACTCGGTCACGCCAGCGTTTTGGTTAGTTGGAACTTCAAGCATATCGTCAATCTTGGCCGCATCCGTCAATTCAACGCTGTTAACGTATCCTTCGGATACGGTATACTGGAGATACGGACGCCCAAGGAGGTTTTGGATTATGGAGAATAAGCCATTCGATTCCGTGACTTTCATGCGGAAACGAAGAGAAGAAATTGACCGAGAGGACAATGGACTTTCATGGGAGGAAAAGAGCCGTCGCACCTTGGATTCGCTGGAAGGAAATCCGGTTTGGGAACGTATCAAAGAGCGACGGATGTCCGGTTTGCGGGTCCCGGCTGGAAAGTCCGAGTCCTGAACGGATGTGCTTGTGAAGTCCCAGGCTTGGGTGAGCCCCATTCACTCCTCAAAACTCGCCTCCACCCGGTAGCCTCCCTCCCCATCCGGATAGGACCTGCACACGTTCGGGTGGCAGCAGACCTGACAGTCCTGGATGAACTCCTGGTCCTCTCCTTGGGACTCGTCAATCCAGATTTCGTTCCGGCTGCCGCACACCGCGCAGAGAAAAAAACTTTCCATTTCGAATGGCCCTCACTCCTTCGAGAGCTCCTTCGAAATCTTGCTCATGAGTTCGTTCAACAAGACTTGGTTGGCCTCCGCCTGACCGCCAGGCTGATTGAGCGGCACGGCTTGTGGCGGTCCGGGAACCTTTCCGGAAGATTGGAGAACGATGATTTCGATGGTCTGCAGGAGGTCGTCGATGATTGGGTTAAACGGATCCTCGCGTTTGGCCTCGATTAGCATCTGTTGGGCTGTGACCAGGTTGCCGCTCTCCAAGCGGCGTTGGGCGATGATCAGACGCAACCGCGTTTTTTCCTGTGGGGGAAGGCCGGGCTTCTTCACCGCCTGAGCCATCAGCTGCATTCCGCGCGCCTGTTGAATGTTGTGATAAACCATCTCGGCGTACTCCGCCCAGACCAGACCGTCCGGGGGATTCGAACGCAGATACTCATCATACGCCCGGTCGGCTCCAAGGAAATTTCCCCGATCCGCCTGTCGTCGCGCCTCCCGAAGGAGCGGATGCGGCGGAGCGACACCGGAATCGATCGATTGGGGCGGCTGCATTTCGCCGCCGGGCGAGGGGCCGCCCATGCCAGGAGGCATGGCCCCTCCTTGCGAAAGCTCCCGAATCGCCATGATCGCGGCCTCGGGGACCGGGACCAACCAAGGGCTGAGCGGAATCACCTGTCCCCGACGAGTGACCGAGATTTCAACAGGACCTTCCAAGGGACTCGATGCGATCAACTGCGCGAATTGATATCCGTTGGTCACCGGCTGGTCTCCCACCGAATCGATGAAATCCCCCTCCTGAAATCCCGCCATGGCCGCCGGAGAACCTCGGAAGACTTTACCAACCACTACCGCCACGGGGCTTCCCCCGCGTGGGCCGTAGTCCGCCGGGACCTCCTGGGGGAGAATTCCCAACCAAGGCAAGAATTGAACCTGGGGACCAGGCGGAGGAGGGTTCTCCTCCATACTTGAATCCGGACTCATCGAACCCTCCGGAGAAACTTGGACTGGCGGCGAGGATGCGGGTTGGGTCTCGATTTCTCCCAAGTCGTCCGAAACACCCGCCTCAACTGTCACTTGCGCCTCAATCAAGGAAATTCCCGCTCCCCCGGATGGGACAACCACCAAGCCCGCGTAATCTCCCGCGGGAACGGTCAGACTGAATTGCCCCTTGATATCGGTCTTGTCCTCGGTGTCGGAGCCGATGAGGCGGACCCCCACCCCTCGAAGCGGCCGTTGATTCGCGGCGTCAAGCAGAACTCCCTCCACAGTCCCTAACTCCCCTTGGCTTTGGGCGAATCCTGTCAGGCAAACGGTGATCAAAGAGAACGATAGCGGGATGAGATGCCAAGATTTTATCAAGATGCTCCTCCAGGGAATTTTTGGGAATCATTTCCAATTTAGGGAAAACTCCAGGGAAGTTGCGCCTTTTTCCCAAGAGATGATTCGACTCCATTGAAGTCTAGCATAGCCGGACGTTACAGGACCACCTTCACATCGTTTTTTACCTAGCATTTTTCGGCAATTCTATTCGCCGGGATCGTTTCCGAAGTGTGGAACAGGGCTTTCCCATTCCCATGGAAGGGCGAAGATTGCCGAAGAACCGTCGATAGTGGACGGTTCAAAGGGGCGGGAAAGCGATTAGGGGGATTTCAAATGAAGACCATCGATGAGAGGGACACCCATAAGCGGAGACTTTTGGACGGTTTGGAAGGGCTTGCTCACCCCCTTCCTCAGATTCGCGCTCAATGCGCGAAAATCCTCGGAGATATTGGAGATTCCGACGCTTTAGAGGCGCTAAAACGGGTTAGCCTCAGCGAATCGAATATCCTCTGCAAAACCGAAATGATCCGCGCGGCGGTCGCCCTCGAGAAGAGACTCGGCCTGGGAAATGGAGAATCGCCGCTCCTGGAGGGGGCGAGTCCCTAAACCCATTCAGTCAGGAATTGCGGTTTCCCCTCTTTTTCATTGCCTCACTGTCCAATCCTTGATACACTCATCTTTTGCGGACTCTTATTTGGCGTCTGTCGGAAAGTCGGGGCGCTTTTCTTAAGCGGTTTGGAAAGAGGCGATTGCCGCCGATGATATGGGTTACGTTGGGGATAAAGGCGGGGTTGGTGGGCGAGCCATTTTGACCGGGAATTGGAGTAAATCTTTCTGTGGACGGCGTCGTTGGATACGACGCTGGAGACACGCAACCCTCCAATCGGTATCGAATAACTATTACTCGCACCAGATTACAGCAAAGAATTGGAACGAATAGCGATCGGGTCTTCCTTGGAGATCCGCTTCGCCATGTCTGCGAATTTTGATAGAGGCGGCGGCATTTTGCCTCCGAATCGGAGTGGTCGCTCAAGACAGGGGCGTCCCCTCCGATAGGCGTTGGGAATCTGGGTGACTATGAAGCATGGCTAAGGATCCGGTCGTTCAAGAGGTGTTGGCTCGCACGGATATCGTCGACCTCATTGGGTCGGCGGTGCGGTTGAAGAAGTCGGGCCGAACCTTTAAAGGGTTGTGCCCTTTCCACAGCGAAAAGACACCCTCTTTCCATGTTTACCCCAACGATGGAACGCGGGAGGGTTTTTATTACTGTTTCGGATGCCACGCCAAGGGCGACGCTCTCCGATTTCTGATGGATCGGGAAAGCCTGACCTTCCCGGAAGCGCTCGAGCAATTGGCGACTCGCGCGGGAGTCGAGCTCAAACGTCATTCGGGACCCAGCCGTGAAAAACGGCAGAGCCGGTTTGAAGTCCTCGCGATCTGCCAGGCTCATTTCCGTTCCAACCTCCGTCACCCGGAGAAAGGGGCGCGCGCCAGAGATTATCTGGAAGGACGGGATATGGGCGGGGATGTTATCGACCGATTCGGACTGGGCTTTGGCCTCGATCAATGGGATGGCCTTGTCTCCGTTTTAGGTCGAGATCGAGAAAACCTCTCGATGGCAGCCTCCCTGGGAATGATTCGCCAGCGCGAGCAGAGCGGGGGATACTACGATTTCTTCCGGAACCGCCTGATGTTCCCCATCTTTGGCACTTCGGGGCAGATTATCGCTTTCGCTGGGCGAGACCTTTCCGGTGAGGTCGGAGCCAAGTACATGAACACGCCGGAAAGCGACCTGTTCAAGAAATCACGCGTTCTTTATGGCCTTCACTCCGCTCGCGAAAAGATCCGCGAAACAGGCCAGGCCATTTTGGTCGAGGGCTATTTCGATGTGATTCGGATGCAGATATCGGGGTTCGAGAATACAGTCGCTCCGATGGGAACCGCCGCCACGCCCGAGCAGTTCGAGATGCTGGAAAGAATGGCCGAAGAGATCATTCTTCTTTTCGATGGAGATTCGGCGGGAATGCAGGCCGCGGTTCGGAGTCTGGGCCTGATTTGGAACCTCAAGTGTCCCGTCAGGATCGCCCATTTGCCGGAGGGGCAAGATCCTGACGATTTCCTCCGGGCGCGTGGCCCCTCCGACATGGAAACCTTGCTAAGCGAGGCGAAATCGGGTTTCACTTATCTGGTTGACCACTTCGTGGGGTTGCATGGGAAATCGAGCGCCGAGCAAATTCAGAAGGTCGTGGAGGCGGTGTTCGAATCGATCGCCGAAATGGAATCGCGGGTTCAAATCGAGGTTCGGTTGAAGGAATTGTCCGAAAAAATCGGCGTTCCCTTCGACTCGCTGCGTCAGGATTGGAATCGAGTCCAAGCCGACCGTCGAGCGAAGCAAGGCCCGATATCCACCGCGGCTTCGGCGCCACAGAGCGGTTCCCAAGCCATTCCGAGACGGTCCGCTTCCTCTCCGGTGGGCGATGCGATGAAAGGCATTCTGTCGCTGATCCTCATGGACCAGGGCGAGCTGGAAAAGGCGATGGGATCGACCTTTTCGAAACATCCGAAGGTCGGAGAATACTTGAACGAGGCGCTCGCGACCTTCGAGAAAACAGCCCAGAACACCCTGCTGGCGCCCCTCATCCGAACCTTTTTGGATCAGGGCCCGGAACAGGCGCGAAACGCATGGGAATCGGGCGAAAATTTGGATGAACGCTGGGCGATCGAAGCGGATATGCGCAGGCGGGAGGTCCCCCGCGATCCCTTGCGTAGTCTCAGGGATTACACACAGACTCTAAAGAAGAGTCTGATTCAAAAACATTTGACGGATTGCCGGATGGCTCTCAAAGCAGCGGAAGAATCCCAAAACTGGGAACAGGTCGGCGTACTCGCCGCACAAGTGGACAGGCTGATCTCGGAGCGAGAGGCAATTTATTCGGAATCGACTGAGGAGGTTAGGTGAATCGCATGCCTACCGTGAAGAAGGAAACGAACTCAAAAGCGAAGAAGACCCGGGCGGCGGCCGGGGAAAAGAAGGTCAAGAAGACCGTGAAGAAGGCCAAGGCCCCGAGCAAGCCGAAAAAGCAGACTGTGGAATTGACTCCCGAGATGGAGAAACTTGTCGAGATTTTCCAGACCCAGGGTTTTCTGACCTACGACGATGTCAACCGGGTCCTCACCGAGGAGCTGGTCACGGTCGAGGAATTGGACAAGATCCACAAATTCCTCGAGGACCAGAAGATTCCGATTCAGGACACCTACACCGACGAGAAAAGGGCCAAAGCCTCCGCCCGCAAGGTGTCGATCGACAAGGACGCGCTGGTCCGCGCGACCTCCGACCGCGCTCGTGTCGACGATCCTGTCCGTTTGTATTTGCGCGAGATGGGCAAGGTCCAACTCCTCAACCGTGAGGAGGAGGTGATGCTGGCCAAGAAGATCGAGGATGGCCGATTCAAAGTCTGCCGAGCGATCGCCTGGTCGAAGGTCACCATCGATAAACTGGAGGAGGTGGTTCAGGGAATCGAGAACCACCTCGAGAAAGAAGCGATGGAGGATATGGGACTGACTGAGGAGAACACCGACGGTCAGGCCGAGGAGGAAGAGGTCGAGGTCCTTCCGAAGTTCAAGATCGAGGATGTCCTTCAAAACTATGTCACCCACCAGGAGGAGGGCGAACTCGATCACCAGGAAATCCTTCAAGATCTCAAATCCAAATTGAAGCAGCTGAAACGAACGGTCACCACGATCACCAAACTGAATCGTTCCCTTCACAGCGGCAAGATCAGCGTCTCCGAGAAGAACAAGATTCAAAAAGAACTCCACAAACAGGAGGAGCGCGCGGGTCATCTCCTGATCAACATGCGTTTCGATCACGAGCTGCTTGGCCGCGTCGCCGATGACATTGTCGCCGAGCACCGTCGCGCCGGACGTTCCCAGCGTGACCTCGAGGCGATCAACCGGAGACTCAAGCCTTACGACCTCAACGCCGCCCGCTTTGTCAGCGAAGTGGGCAAGCTTTCGCCCGAGGGAGGGAGAAAGACCCAGCTCGAGGAGAAACTCAAGAAAGATCGTAACCAACTCTTCAGGGAAAGAGATCGTATTCTCGAGATTATGGCGGTCATCGAGGACTGCGAGGAACGGACCGGGATGGAACTCGAAAACCTGAAGCGGATCACCAAGGAGGTCCGCCTCGGAGAGCAGGTCGCCCGATCCGCCAAGATGGAAGTGGTCGAGGCCAACCTCCGACTCGTGGTCAGCATCGCCAAGAACTACACCAACCGCGGACTTCAGTTCCTCGACCTGATCCAAGAGGGGAACATCGGTCTCATGCGCGCGGTCGACAAATTCGAATACCGTCGCGGTTACAAGTTTTCGACTTACGCCACTTGGTGGATTCGTCAGGCGGTCACCCGCGCCATCGCCGATCAGGCGCGGACCATTCGAATTCCGGTCCACATGATCGAGACCATCAACAAGATGACCCGAGTGAGCCGCCGGTTGGTTCAAGAGCTGGGCCGCGAACCCACCCCCGAGGAGATCGCCGAACGGATGGACCTCCCTCCGGAGAAGGTGCGCGCGGTCTTCAAGATCTCCCAACAGCCCGTGGCTCTGGAAACTCCCATCGGAGACGAGGGCGACACCAGCTTCGGAGATTTCATCCCGGACACCAAGGTGGTTTCTCCCTCGACCGCCACGACCGACAACATCATGCAATCCCAGCTCGAGGACATTCTCTCGACCCTCACCGAGCGCGAGGAGACGGTCATCCGACTCCGATTCGGGATCGGGGATGGTTATCCACGGACCTTGGAGGAGGTCGGCAATAAGTTCGGGGTGACCCGCGAACGCGTTCGCCAAATCGAAACCAAGGCCCTCCGCAAGTTGAGGCATCCCACTCGTAGCAAGAAACTGCGGGAATACCTCGACTAAAACTGAAGAAGTTAGACATGGTGGGGAGGCGGCGGGATTGACCGTCTCCTCCCTGTCATCCAAGAATTCGGTTCATTTCTATAGGGGATAACTTACTGGAAATATTGATCTTAGCGTTTTCTCGCCCTTGCCCGGATCAAGTTTTCCGTGCACCCTTGACAATAAGGGCGTGATCGCGGTAGATTTCCGAGCTCTGTGTACACCATTTCCGGAATGATTTCATTGATCGAGAACGCGCGACACCACCACTCGAAACCATTTCATTGCAGGTCCAAGGTCTGTCCTCCGTCGGTCCCACCTGACTATTTGGCCTGTCTGTACCTATCGCATACCAAAAATTGAAAACGATCCGGTTCCAGGCGCGAAAGCCAACTTGGGGCTGGATGTAAGATTCCTGAGGTCGATTGGCCGAAAAGGGTTGGATGAACCAAAAAGGAGATTGTTAAGGAATGACCACCCGGAAATCGAGAATTCCAAGTCGTAAATCCTATGCACGCATTCCCTCGGTCATGGGCATGCCGAATCTGATTGAGACGCAACAACGGTCTTACCGTGAGTTTCTCTGGAAGGACACCTCGCCCTGGGATCGTCCGATCAAAGATCTGAAAGGCGAGTTAATCCGCCACGTGTACGAGTGGCTGCAGGGGAAGACCCTGTCGAAAAACGCCACCAATCCTCGGACGCGTCGGATTGTCATCCCCAAAGGGACCACCATCGATCGAAGCATGCTCCGGTTGCTGGACGAGCTCCCCTTGAGTTCCCTTTCCACCGATGGCAAGGACGAGCAGATGGCTTCGCTTGTCGAGGAGTACAACAAGCCTGGCCTTCAGCAGTCCTTCGAATCGATTTTCCCGATCAAAGGTCGCGATGGCAGCATCCTTGAATTCGTCGATTACACCTTGGCCCGTCCGAAATTCAGCGTGCCCGAGTGTGTCGATCGCGGCATGACCTACGCCGCCCCCCTTCGTGTGAAGGTGCGCCTTGTGGTCATGAGTCCCGCCGAGGAGGATAGCCAACCCGAAATTATCGATGTCAGGGAAGAGGATATCTACTTGGGCGAGATGCCCCTGATCACCCCCAAAGGCACTTTCATTGTCAATGGCGCCGAGCGAGTCGTGGTCAGTCAGCTCCATCGATCCCCCGGCCCCGTCTTCGGAGTCGATCAACATCCCTCCGGTCGTCGGATGGTCACCGCCAGCATCATTCCCAACCGTGGCGCGTGGCTGGAGTTCGAGTCCGATCTGAATCAAGTTCTCTCGGTGGTGATCGACCGCAAAAAGAAAGTGCCGGTCACAACCCTCCTGCGGGCCTTCGGAGCCTCCAGCGATGAGGACATCCTGAATTATTTCTGCGAGTTCAAAGAGGTCAAACTTTCGGGTAAGACTCCTCTATCGCGTATCTCCGGCAAGATCCTCGCCACCGATGTGCTCGACGAAAACACCGGTGAAATCATTCAGCCCCGCGGGACTGAAATCGATGAAAGCGTGTTTGCCGAAATCAAGTCGGCCGGGGTTTCCGCCGTCAACGTCGTATCCTCCGATCCGCAATGGTACACGTCGGTGCACAACACCCTGCAGCGCGACACCGCCACCAACACCGAGGAGGCGTTGCTCGAGATCTACCAACTCCTGCGTCCGGGCGAGCCGCTCGCGATCAAGAACGCTCAGGCCCAACTCGAGAACCTGTTCCTCAAGGCGCGTCGGTACGACCTCTCTCGGGTCGGTCGCTACCGCATGAACCGCAAACTCAATCTCAATGTCCCTCTGGATGAGGTGACCCTGACTCTCGACGATCTTGTCGGGATGATCCGCTACATGCTTCGTCTGCTGGGCAGCGACATCAACGCTCAGCCCGACGATATCGACCACCTTGGCAATCGTCGCGTTCGCACCATCGGCGAGCTTCTGGAAAACCAGATTCGCACCGGCTTGGCCCGCATGGAGCGCGCGATCAAAGAGAAGATGGGACTCCTCGACCTGGACAGCATGATGCCCAGGAACTTGGTGAACTCGAAACCGATTATGTCGGCCATCAATGAGTTCTTCGGGCGCAGCCAGCTTTCGCAGTTCCTCGATCAGATCAACCCGCTTGCCGAGCTGACCCACAAGCGGCGTCTCTCCGCGCTCGGTCCAGGCGGTCTTAATCGCGAGCGAGCGGGCTTCGAGGTGCGCGACGTTCACCACACCCACTATGGCCGTATCTGTCCGATCGAGACCCCTGAAGGTCCCAACATCGGTCTGATCTCCTCGCTTTCGACTTACGCTCGGATCAACGACGTTGGGTTTATCGAAACGCCCTATCGCCGAGTGGAGAACGGGAATGTCTCCGATGACATCCTCTACCTCGAGGCGTTGGACGAGGACGCTTGCGTCATCGCGCAGGCCAACGCGCCCATCGATGACAACGGTCGTTTCAAAGAGGATTTGGTGTCTGTCCGTTCCCGCGGCGAATTCACCAAGGTCAATCCCGAAACCATCGACTACATGGACGTTTCTCCGAAACAGCTCGTTTCGATCTCCGCGTCCCTGATTCCATTCCTCGAACATGACGACGCCAACCGTGCGCTCATGGGTTCGAACATGCAGCGGCAGGCTGTTCCTCTGCTTCGCGCCGAGGCGCCGCTGGTTGGAACCGGCATCGAGAGCAAAGCCGCCCAGGACTCCGGCATCGTGGTTCGCGCTCGCCGAGCCGGGAAAGTCATTCGTGTCACCGCGGACCGGATCGATGTCCAGCCCGAAATCAAGAGCAAGGATTATTGGTGGGATTGGGACGAATACGATTTCACCTCGTCACAGGCGATCGACTTCCTGGAGGGAATCGACGTTTACCGTCTGTCCAAATTCCTGCGCTCCAACCAGAACACCATGGTCAACCAGAAACCGGTGGTCCGAGTCGGCGACCGTGTCGAGGTGGGCGATGTGCTCGCCGACGGTCCCGCGACCGACTGCGGCGAGTTGGCTCTCGGAAAGAATGTCATTGTGGCCTTCATGTCCTGGGAGGGTTACAACTTCGAGGACGCGATTCTGGTCAGCGAACGAATGATCCGAGACCAGGTCTTCACCTCGATCCACATCGAGGAGGCCAAGGTCGAGGCGCGTGACACCAAACTTGGCGAGGAAGAGATCACCCGCGATATCCCGAATGTCGGCGAGGAGGCTCTCAAGAATCTCGACGAAAGCGGCATCATCCGCATCGGCGCTCCGGTCAAGCCGGGAGACATCCTCGTTGGCAAGATCAGCCCGAAAGGGAAGGTCCAAACCTCAAACGTTGAAAAACTTCTCCGAGCGATCTTCGGCAAGCGCGCCGAGGACGTTCGCGACATTTCCCTGCGAGCCTCGCCAGGCACCCAAGGGACCGTGGTTGACGTGAAGGTCTTTTCTCGCAAGACCCGAGGCAGTTCGGGTTCGCGTCAGGAAGAGGAGCAGACCATCAACCGTCTGAATCGCGAACGCGATTCGCTCCTTGAAAGACTCCACACCCAATGGGAGGACGCCATCCGTGAGTTTATCGATGGGGAAACCCTCACCGCGGACTTGGCCCATCCCGAAAGCGGATCGATTGTCCTCAAGGGCGGAACCGAACTGACTGACTCGCAAATGAAGAAACTCGAGGGGATCCAGTTGGCCGACGCCGAAATCCCGCTCGAGAAAGAGGGCGACCTCCGTCGGTTGAACCGTCAGTTCCACCACCGCCGCGAGGAGATCGATCAGGAGTACGACAAACAGATCGATTACATCAAAACCGGCGACAACCTTCCGCCCGGAGTGATCAAAATGGTCAAGGTGTATATCGCCAAGACCAAGAAACTTTCGGTCGGCGATAAGATGGCGGGCCGTCACGGGAACAAGGGCGTGGTTTCTCGGGTTCTCCCCATGGAGGACATGCCCCACCTCGAGGACGGAACCCCGGTGGATATCGTTTTGAATCCGCTCGGCGTCCCCTCTCGAATGAACGTTGGTCAGATTTTGGAAACCCACCTCGGTTGGGCCTGCAAGGTGCTCAACAAGCCGATCGAGACTCCGGTCTTCGACGGCGCCCGCGAGCGTGAAATTCTCGCCGAACTTAAATTGGCCGAAGCGATGGTTCGGGCCGCCACTTTCATCGAAGAGGGCTCTCCCGAACTCGGTCGTTCCGCTCATCTCTCGGCCGCGCAGGTGGTCCGCGCGATGGAGGAGATCCGATTGGTGGCGGATGTCAACACCCTCTCGGAGTTTGACGATTGGTTCAACTGCGGCAAGCAACTTCTCGCGGCTCTCGTTCAGGCGCATAAGTTGATCCGCTCGCACCGTCGCCTCTCCGAGGCGCTCAACCATCTCCGAGGTCTGGGGTTGGAGATCGAGGAAGACTTCGCGGACGATCGCCCGGAAGGGGAGCGTGTCGCGGTCTTTATCCCCGAACTCGAAACCATCCACGCGAACTGGGAGACCGTGCTCGCTGTGATGACCGAGTACGCCGATGGGGCCGAGGACAAACGTCTATCCAACTCGATCGACAAGATCCGCGAGGAATGGCAGGCGATTCAGTCGATCTCCAAGATCAAAACCATCGATCAATTCGGAGAGGCGGTCGAGGCGATTTGCGGATTGGGCGATCACTTGGCCCGAATTTGCCCCTCGCCTTCCGACGAGGAGGTCGATTACCTGCTCGGAGTCGATGAGGAGATCTCCACTCAGGAGATTCGGGAGGATTCCTTCCGTCAACTCATCCGTCTCGTTCATGCCGGCGAGTTCGGTCAGGCGAAGGTTCTTTCGCAACAGAATGGCTTGGGACTGACCCCGATCCCGTCCGAACTTCAGAAAATCCAGTTGGTGGACGGTAAGACCGGCGAGAAATTCGAGCGTGAGACCACGGTCGGTGTCATCTACATGTTGAAACTCAACCACCTTGTGGACGACAAGATTCACGCTCGGTCGATCGGCCCCTACAGCTTGGTCACCCAGCAGCCGCTTGGCGGAAAAGCCCAATTCGGCGGACAGCGTCTGGGCGAGATGGAGGTGTGGGCGCTCGAGGCTTATGGCGCCGCGCACACCTTGCAGGAATTGCTGACCGTCAAGTCGGACGACACCGTCGGACGCAACCGGATCTACGAGGCCATTGTCAAAGGTGAAGAGGCCAGACCGCCTGGACTGCCCGAATCCTTCTACGTTCTCGTCAAGGAAATCGAGAGTCTCGGACTCTCCATCGAACTTCGCGAGACCGACGGGCCGGGTCACTCTGCTCCGCCTCAAATTGAGGAGCCCGCGGTCGAGGAGAAAGAGGAAAAAACCGCAGCCCTTGATAGCCTTATTGGCGATCTAGAGGGACTCGAGAGCTGAATTGGGGTGAGCGCTGGAGACGACGTAAGCCGTCTCCCAGGATGATCGGCCGCTGAATTCTGGGTCGATCGGGCGGAGCGCGAAGGCGCTTCGGGGTTCAAGAATCAATCGACCGCCGACTCCACCAAAGTGGAGCGGGGTTTTTAAGGAGATATCGATGACTGGTTTCTTCCAATCACCGCAACGCGTCAAGCGGGAGACCGAAATCAAGGATATTAATAAAATTAGATCCTTGAGGATCGGACTCGCTTCCGCCGAGGAAATCATGGGCAAATCCCATGGCGAGGTGAAAAACCCGGAAACGATCGATTACAAGACTCACAAGCCGAAATTCGATGGTCTGTTCTGCGAGCGCATCTTCGGCCCAACCAAGGACTACGAGTGCAACTGCGGAAAATTCCGCGGCATCAAGCACAAAGGCGTCACCTGCGACCGTTGCGGAGTCGAGGTGATCCAGTCCAAGGTTCGGCGAAATCGTCTGGGGCACATCCACCTGGAAATGCCGGTCGCCCATATCTGGTTTTCCAAGGGCGTTCCCTCTCGGATGGCCGCCTTGATCGACATGCACACCAAGGTCATGGAACAGGTCCTATACTACGAGAAATACATTGTGGTCGAGCCCGGAAACAGCCCCTACCTTGGGTGGCGAGCTCTCCACGAACTCAAGCCTCTTGAAGTCTTGACCGAAGAGGAACTCCAAGAGGTCGAGGACGAGTACGGTCCGATCGACGCCGCCATGGGGGCGGAGGCGATCGAGCGAGTTCTCGAAAACCTCGATCTCCAACTCATTTGCGATGTGTTGCGCGAGACCATTCGCACTTCGCGTTCGCAACAAAAAATCACCAAGTGCATCAAGCGTCTCAAGATCGCCCAGGATTTCCTCAAGTCGGATAACAAACCCGAGTGGATGATTCTGGAGAATCTTCCGGTCATTCCACCGGACCTTCGCCCGCTCGTTCCGCTCGATGGCGGTCGGTTCGCGACCTCCGACTTGAATGACCTTTATCGTCGGGTCATCAACCGGAACAATCGTCTCCGTCGTTTGAAAGAGGTTCACGCTCCCGAGGTCATCATTCGCAATGAAAAGCGAATGCTGCAGGAAGCGGTCGACGCTCTTCTCGACAATGGCCGTCGCGGTCGTCCCGTGAAGGGATCCAACAACCGTCCGCTGAAATCTCTCTCCGACATGCTGAAAGGGAAGGGAGGTCGATTCCGTCAGAACCTTCTTGGAAAGCGCGTCGACTACTCCGGTCGTTCCGTAATCGTCGTGGGACCGAACCTCCGATTCCACCAGTGCGGCCTTCCCAAGAAGATGGCCCTGGAGCTGTTTGAACCGTTCATCATTCACCATCTCGAAAAACTGGATCATGTGAACACGATCCGTAGTGCGAAACGGATGATCGAGCGCGAGCACCCCGTCGTTTACGATGTGCTCGAAAAGATCATCAAGGATCACCCCGTGCTCCTCAACCGGGCTCCCACCCTTCACAGGCTCGGCATCCAAGCCTTCATGCCGACTCTGATCGAGGGTAACGCGATCCGTCTGCATCCGCTGACTTGCGAAGCCTTTAACGCGGACTTCGACGGCGACCAGATGGCGGTTCACGTTCCCCTCTCGAGAGAGGCCAGGAACGAGGCCAAGCACCTCATGCTTTCGGACAAGAACATTCTGCGTCCGGCCAGCGGTCAACCAATCGCCACCCCCAGCCAGGATATCGTTCTCGGTTGTTATTACCTGACCAAGATCGATCCCTCCTACTCGGCGGGCGGCGGAGAGGTTCGTCGGTTCGCCTCGCCGGAACAGGCGATGCAGGCCTTCGATCACGGGCTCATTAAACTGCAAGAAGAAATCAACGTCCGGTTCACCACCTATGAGGAAGTCGAAATCATCGGTGAGGACAAGGACAGCGGTCGTCCGCTGGCTCGCAGCCTCGGAATGCGCATCTTCATCGGCGAGGACCCCATGCCGGGCCTCGACCTTGAGGATCCGACTCAGCTCGAACTCGAGCGGCAGTTGCTCCTCCATAAAACCGAATTCATCCGAACCACCGTCGGTCGTATCATCTTCAACGAAGTGTTGACTCCGGAACTCCGGTTCGTGAACCAGATGATGAGCAAGAAGAACCTGTCCAAACTGGTCGGTCGCTCGTTCAACTCGGTCGGACTCCGTAGAACCGCGGAAATTCTCGATCGAATGAAGGACGTCGGATTCCAATATGCCAAATACTCCGGTCTTTCGATCGCTTTGTCGGATATGGTGGTTCCTCCCTCCAAGTCCGATGTGATCAACGGCACCCGCGAAAGAGTGAACGAGATCCAAAAGCAGTACGACGCCGGCGCCACCACCGAGATCGAGCGCTACAACAAGGTGATCGACTGTTGGATTCAGGCCACCGAGAAAATCGCGGACGACATGATGGGAACCCTGAAGGTTCACAACAACACCTTCAACCCGATCTTCATGATGGCCGACTCGGGAGCGCGAGGCAGTCAGCAGCAGATTCGTCAGTTGGCGGGCATGCGTGGTTTGATGTCCAAACCGATGAAGAAACTCACCGGCGGTATCGGCGAGATTATCGAATCCCCCATCGAGTCGAACTTTAAAGAAGGACTGACCGTGCTCGAGTACTTCATCTCGACCCACGGGGCTCGCAAGGGACTGGCCGACACCGCTCTCAAGACCGCGGAAGCCGGGTACCTCACCCGTCGCCTGGTCGACGTCGCTCAGGACGCGATTGTGACCGAGGACGATTGCGGCACCATCTCCGGTATGGAGGTTTCCGCCATCAAGGAAGGCGATCAGGTGATCGAGTCCCTGAAGGACCGCATTCTTGGACGATGCGCTCTCGAAACCATTCGCAACCCGCTGCTATCGGATCGAGTCATTATCAAGGCGGGAACCAAACTGACTGAAGAGGATGTCATTCAGATCCACCGTTGCGGATTCGAAAACCGTTACGCGATTCGGTCGCTCATCGCGGCCAACTCGAGCGGGAAGAAAACTGCACCGCCCGAAGAGGTCGACCTGACCGATATCGATTGGTGGAGTCTCGAGATTCCCGAGGAACTGTTCTCCCGACTCGAGGGTCGAACCGTTCTCGAGGACGTCAAAGACACTTACAACATTCTGGTGCGCGCCGGCGATGAAATCAGCGAATCCGCCGCCGAGGACATCGAACGATGCGGCATCGACAAGGTGAAGATCCGAAGCGTCCTCTGCTGCGAAACCGCCAGAGGCGTGTGCGTCAAATGTTATGGCCGCGACTTGGCCCGCGGACGTATGGTCCAGCCGGGCGAGGCGGTCGGTGTCATCGCGGCTCAGTCGATCGGAGAGCCGGGCACTCAGCTCACGCTGCGAACCTTCCATATCGGAGGAACCACCTCTCGTATCGTTTCCGAGTCCTCGTATTCGGCCAACTTGAACGAGGGCGAAATTGGCGCGGTCCGGTACATCAATGTCGACGCCGAGGTGAAGGAGAACGAGACCGTTACGGTTGGCCGCAATGGCAAGATCATTGTCGCCTTCTCCGGTCAGCGCGCTTTGATGGACGGCAAGGTTTCCATCGAGTGCGAAAAATTGATGGTCGACCGCCAGGGACAAACCGTGATCCTATCGGATGGTGGCATCCTCCAAATCCAAGGCCGTAAGAAGGAATCGATTCAGAAACTGTCTATCCCATTCGGAGTGAGACTCGGCAAGGGGGTCGAGGACAAGGCTTCCGTGAAAGCCGGCGATCTTCTCTTCACTCGCTCTCCTTGGGCGCGTCCTTTGATCGCGCAGGTCGAGGGCAAGGTGAAGTTTGTCGATGTCCAAGAACTGGGAGATCCGGACACCCTCGAGGGACGCAAGTTCGGAGAAAGCCCCCTCATTCAAGTTGTCAGCGGAAATGAGGTTCTCGAGGAGCACCCGCTCACACCGCGCGCGAAGGTCCTGGTCAAGGATGGCGGCAAGGTCCAACCCGGAGATTTCCTGGCGGAACTTCCCCTTCCCGTCATCTCGCAAGAGGAAGGCAAGGTTCGATTCCTCGGGATCGCCGAGGGGCGCACCATTCAGCAGCGTCTCGACCCGGTGACCGGAAACCTGACCTCCATTGTGACCCAGGTCGACGAGCACAATGTGCCTCGAATCGCCATCATCGGTCGCAAGGGCGAGGTCGTCACCACTTACCACCTCCCCATCGGATGCGAGATTCGGGTCAAGGACGGTCAGGATGTTTTCCGCGGCGACATTCTCGCACAAAGCGAGAACCTACGTCAGATCGAAATCCTCCCTGTGGGCGCGACCCTCAAAGTCGCCGACAACGAGCAGATCGAAACCAAGGGAGGCCAGAGGGCCGTGCTCGCCCAGTGGGATCCCTACCAGATTCCCATCATCGCCACCGAGTCCGGAAAGGTGAAATACCATGACATCGAACTCGGTGTCACGGTTCGTCAGCACCGCGATTCCGGTTCGACCGATGATGCGAAAGAGTCGGTCCAGCTGATTGTCATGGAGCAGAAAGAGGACAAGCAGCCGAGCCTCGAGATTGTCGGCAAGAGCGAGGAGGCCAACCTGGTTTCGCTTCCCTCCGGCGCCCACATCGTGGTCCGCGACAATCAAAAGATCGATCGTGGCGACACCCTCGCGAGAATTCCGAGGGAGTCCTTCAAGTCTCGCGACGTGACCGGCGGTTTGCCGCGTGTCGAGGAGATCTTCGAGGCGCGTCGCCCGAAGGCGAAGAACCTCGCCATCATCGCCCGCGTTAGCGGATGGGTGAAGATTCCTCGCCCCGGACATCCCGAGGACGAGCAACCCATCATCGAGAAACTCGGGAAGAAACGGAAACGTGGAACGAGACTCATGGCCATCGTAGATAGCGAGGGAGAGGTTCTCGAATCCTATGAGGTCGACATCGGCAAGCACTTGATCCGCAATGACGGCGAGTGGGTCAATGTCGGCGACAAACTCGTCGATGGCTCCCTCGACCCGCATGAGTATCTTGAGGTCATGGGCGAGAAACGATGCATGGAGTATCTCCTGAACGAGATTCAAGAGGTCTACCGTCTCCAGGGCGTGGGCATCAACGATAAACACATCGAGGTCATCATCCGCCAGATGATGAACAAGGTGACCATCACCGACCCCGGCGACACCGACTTCCTTCCGCAGGATGTGGTCGATCGTTTCGAGGTCATGGCCACCAACAAAGAGGTGTCGGCCCATGGCGGTCGTCCCGCCAGGTTCCAAGCGAATCTGCTCGGGATCACCAAGGCATCGCTCGGGACCGAGAGTTTCATCTCCGCGGCCTCCTTCCAGGAGACCACGCGAGTTCTCACCCAGGCGGCGATCGCCGGGAAAGAGGACAAACTCCTCGGTCTCAAGGAGAATGTCATCGTCGGTCACCTCATTCCGGCGGGAACCGGAAAACCCGAGTATCGGGACTTGCGCGATATCGACCTTTCGGAGGAGCCCAAAGAGGATCTCCTGGCCGAAACGCCTCCCGATATCGCGGAAGCGCTCGATCAGGGAGTCTTCGACGCCAGCGACCTGGCCGAGATGAGCGAAGTCGAAATGAACCCCGAGTAAGAAACGGTGGTTTTGGCTTGAGCCTGAAATCGAAAAGGCCCTCCAATCCGTTGGAGGGCCTTTTTTCTTAAACCGATTTCAGAGAGAACCGGCGTTTCCTTTGTCGCTGAACACCTTGATCGGAATGGGGGATTCGTGCACTCTCTCTTTCTATGATCACCGATTGTCATGTCCATATCGGGAAATCCAACTGGCTCCAGGTCTACTCCGACGCGAGAGACCTGATCGAGGCGGCCGACCATTCGGGGATCGACCGGATGATGGTGACCGACCTGACCGCCCTTATTTATGACATCGAGGAGGGCAACCGTCTGATCCGCGAGGCCGTGTCCGATTACAGAGACCGGATGATCCCTTACTACACCATCGTCACCGGCCGCCATGGGAAAAAGATCCTCGAGGATTTCGAGCGGTATGTGACAGACTATGGTTTCCGAGGCCTTAAGATCTATTCGGTTCCACCGCTTCAATTGATCGACGACCCCTACATGCTCCCATTCATCGAAAAGGCGGCCGAACTCCGGATTCCTATCCTGGCGCACTCGACTGGCGCCGAGTGCGAATCGCTCTCGCGCCAAGTCCCCGAGTGCATCTTGCTCAACGCCCACATGGGGTGTTGCCCGCAAGCCCACGGCGATTGGCACGCCTCGGTGGCCGCCGCCAAAAAATTTCCAAACATCTATCTCGACACCACCAGCTCCTCCTTCGACAACGGCATGATCGAGTTTGCGGTCGAGGAGGTCGGAGCCGAGAGGGTGCTCTATGGTTCGGATCTTCCGCTTCTCGACCCGACCCTTCAAATCGCAAAGGTGACCGAATCGGACATCACGCAAGAGCAAAAGAATCTCATCCTTCATGGCAACATCGACCGAATCCTGAAACTGAGGGGAACCGAATGATCCTCGATGTGAACGGATATTTTGGGAGTTGGCCTTATTGGCCCATGAAGGGAACCGATCCCAACGCGATCCTGGAGAAGATGGATCGATACGGAATCGATCGAGTCTTCCTCAATTCTCTTCGAGGGGTCTTCACCGATCCGGAGGAGGGGAATGCCGAAACTCTGCGAGCGGTTGAGAGTTGCCCCGATCGCTTTTCCCCCGCTCTGACTTTCTCCCCCTACCATCCGGGGTATGAACATTTCATCTCCCTCCTGAAAGAGAAGCAAGGTTGTCTACTCAAACTCTTTCCGTTGAATCACAGTTACCAGATCCATGAGGAGCCGAGGGTCGAGGAGGTTTTCAACCTGTGCGGTGAGCGGAAGATTCCGGTGTTGATCCCCTACCGCTTGATGATGAGTTGGCGACTCCCGATCATGAATTTTGGCTCGATGGGAGGGGTGATCGAAAAGTTTCCTCAAACCCACTTCATCCTTGGATCGATCAATTACCTTTTCGAACTCCAAACCGCTCGATCGCTTCTGAGGAGGTTTTCAAACACTTCGCTGGAGACCTCCGCCATGATGGCTTATCGCGAGGTGGAGAAGTTAGTGGCCGAATTCGGCGCCGAGCGGTTCATCCATGGCAGTTGCATCCCCCTGCAGAACCCGGCGATTGGACCGTTGAAGATCAAAGATGCAAACATCTCCGATGAGGATAAGGAAAAGATCCTATCGGGTAATCTGTTGAAGTTGATGGGTTGAATCATGGAAGCCCGTGGAACCTGTGGAAAGCATGGAAAAAAGCAAAGCCAAAATCTTCGATTTTGGCCCTTCCATGTTTTCCATCCATTCCATGCGATTCCATGATTCAAACGATGAAAGGATAAACCCCAATAATGCAAAAACTCCTCCTCACCCTCGCTCTCTTCACCCCCCTCCTTGCTTCCGCGGAACAAACCGCTTGGTGGGAGCGAGAGACCGAAATGGCGCCGGGTGGAATCCTTAGGATTGACTCGAAACCCTGGTGGGATCGAGCCAAGAACCTGAAATTGGGCGAGTCGATGGTTCTCAAAGATCCGGGGATGATGATCCTCAAACGAGAGAAACTCGAACGCGGGGATGGAGAGATGATCGTCTGGATTATCGATGACGATGGCGACATGGACCCGAACCACCCAGAGGGGGACGAGGACAGCGATTGTTATGTGGTCGACTATGGTCCCGATGGAGTGGTCGACCGGATGGTGGACTACATTGACGAAGACAGAGACCAAGTCCCCGACGAGATGGAGCACCGTTACTACGTCGATGGGGAGCTCCGTCGCGCCTGGTTCGGGATGGACCTCGATGGCGATGGCCACATGTGGCATCTTATCGATTACGACTACAAGGGCGATTTCTTCCTCTCCGATCCCTACGATGACAACATGATCTACATGAACAAGTACAACCCGAACGCCAACAAATGGCTCCCCATCTCGGAATGCCCATTCGCCTTCTTCGACCTCAACAATGATGGGGCCTCGGATCGAGTGGCGCGTTTCAGCGCGGCCCCGATCTCCTTCTCGGAGACAGACGATCCCGACTACGCCAACAGTCAGAAGAGGTATCAAGGGCCCTATTACAAGGAACTCGAAAACATCGGGGTCATGAACATCCGCTACAGTTTCGATATCGACAACCTTGCCTCAGACGAGCATCCCCTTCACTACGAGATGGGTTTTAATCTGATCGCCGCCGTGCCTTACCAGTATGAAGGGATGGAACACACCCAACCCCTCCGACGCGCACCCAAAACTACGATCTGTGTCCCCCATTCGAAAGTCATTGAAGTCGCCGAAAGCTACCCAGCCGACCAAACCGGATTCACCTGGCGAGAGTTCGAGGATGCGGCCATGAAAATCGGCTACCACGAACGCCCCGAATATGATCGCCGTTGGGAGGGAGTCTTTTGGACCTGGCATCGAAGGATCATGCAAAACACCGGCGGTCCGGTGCAGGATTGGAATGTCCGGCGCGAGTTCATGGACGCCCCCGCCAACAAGCGGGAGGTTTATTACAGCCCGGTGGACCGTCGCATCCACCTCAAGGGCGCGACCGAAGGGTGGATCCAAGTCGGCCACTTGTTCGGCGAGGAGAAACTCGGCGAAATCCGGATGTTCGACACCAATGCGGATGGATACTTCGATCGGTGGGAATATATCGACCAGGAGACCGGCGCGCCGATCCGAGTTGCAAGCGTCCGAGATGCCGAGAACATCGATTTCGGAAACGATTGGGACAAGTTGGCTAAGTTTTATAATGAAGAGGCGCTTCCCGAGTCGATTCGGCTGAATGAGGAACTCATCTCGGAGTTGGAAAAACACCTGGGGAATGAAGCGGCGGAAGTTGAAACGGAGTTCGCGCCGCTCTTGGCTCGTGAGGAGATCAGTCCGGATGAAAGACGCTATCTCTTAGATCTGGTCAGGGAGTATTTCTATTACCTTTTCCGGACGAAGTATTACGGGCAAACGAAAGCCGAATTGGAATCGCTTCCAGGAACCGACCCACGATTTGATCTTCAAATCATGAAGGATTCCACTCGAAGCTGGGACCGAGCGGTCCTTTTGGGTCAAATCGACGCGGCCTATGAAGTAAGTGATTACAATAAAGTGACAGAACTGCTTCGAACGAATGATGAGAGTTTTTAATCGCACCCCCGCGAAATTTTTTTCGCGGGGGAAAGTTGCCTCGGCGGATCCCATGCCCAGGATTGGAGGATCGCCGGATCGTTGAATTGAAGGCGTGATCAACCGCCAGTTTTTTCTTGGTTGGTTTTAAAACTGAGCCATCACCGCGCCGATTTTCCAGACGGAAAGCGCAATTGCGAAGACGGCGGAAATGCCGAAGAAAAGGATCGCTCCTTTGTAGTCTTGTGGGTTAATGGGGGCTTTCGATCTCATCATGTTGGTCTCCTTTACCTTGCCGATCCCGAGGGACCGTTCCGCACACTTTTAAGCATCGCTTGAATCATGCCAAATGCCCATTGAAGGACACCAGGAACCATTTTCCCTAATCTTTTCACCACTAATCGAGGCGAATTCGAGAGAATCTCATTTCTTTCCGAACGAATTGGGCCACTCAGAGCGACGTATACGGCCATTGAAGGTTCCGCCTCGGGGCGGGGACCTCTCATGTTGATATGAGGAATGCGCTTGGAATATCGGTGGGATATAGGCTGGCGACACCCGCCTCCTCGTCGACCCTCCGAGGGAGGTCGACAAGGAAAGAAACACCCTGGAAAATTGCTTTGACATCGAGTTCCTCCTAGCGTGGATCTCGATTGGGTAACTGCCCCATCTGTCTGATATTTTCGTGGCGATAATACATCTATTAACTTTGTAAATCAAGATGTTTAAGATAAAAAACATAATGTGATGGTCAGTGGTAACGGAATAATCGAAAAATGAGAGGAATGAGCCGCTTAGGCGTGAAGCCATTCGCCAAAGTGTCACCCCCCTTCGCCCTCCTTGTGTGCGGGTTCCTGTTGTCCAGGCTCTGGTTTTGGATTCAGGGACTGACTTTCAACGACAGCTGCCTTTATTGGTTTTACCAGTATCTCGATGTCGACCTCCTCGAGAACGACCTCTTCGCTAGCCTGTGGCGCCTCCATGCCCAACCGCCCCTTCTCAACCTCTTGGCGGGCATTGGCCTGAAGATGACGCTCCCACTCGGATGGTGGTTCTGGCGGATCGTCTATTGGGGGATGGGCCTTGCCCAAACCCTCCTGTTGTTCGATACGATGAAACGCCTCGGCGTCCATGCCTGGCTCGCGGTCGCTCTGGTCGGCGCCTACATGATCAGTCCGGGGGTCCTCCTCTTCGAAAACTGGTTGTTCTATCCCTACCCCGCGGCGACTCTCTTGATCCTATCGACTTGGCTCCTGGTCAACTCTTCCGAAAACCTTCCGACTCGGGGTCTCTTTGTCTTCTTCCTGGTTTGCTCCTGTCTGCCGCTTCTACGCAGTCTCTTCCACCTTGTTTGGTTGCTGGGAGTCATTGCAATCCTCTGGTTCCTACGCCCCAAGGCATGGAAGCGGATTCTCCTTACGGCCGCCTTGCCACTTCTACTTGTCACCGGCTGGTACGCGAAGAATCTGATCCTCTTTGACACCTTCTCCGGCAGCAGCTGGATGGGGATGAACTTCGCCCGCGCCACGGTCTTTAGGCTACCCGACCAGCAACGTGAGGAATGGATTAAGGAGGGTGTCCTTTCAAAGATCTCATCGGTTGGTCCTTTCAGCCCCGTCGAGCGTTACATGTCGTTGATTGCCATGCCCGACGCAACCGGATTTACCTGCCTCGATGAAACTCGCCGAGGCGGGTCGAGCCCGAATTACAACCACCTCTCCTACATCGAAGTCTCTAAGGAATATGAGCGCGATGCTTGGACTGTGGTTCGACGTAAACCTCTCTGGTGGTTGGGAAAGATAGCTCAAAACCTCCTCATCTTTTTCCGTCCTGTTCAGGAGTTCGGCCTTCGATCCGGAAACCAGAGTTCGATCGAGGGATGGGAATCCGTTTACGATCGGTGGGTGAATGGGCAAATTCGTCCCTCCGACATCAACAAAGCGGTCGATGGTCGCCTGCCCGCGGTTTCGATGTGGCTCGCCCTTTGTTATCTCTGGGTGCTGATTTACCCCATGTCTCTCGCACTTGGCTTCTATTGGATCGGGACCGGACGAGGACGAGAGCGGCTTGCCAAAAACGCTCTCGTTATCGCGTTCATAATTTTCAACATTGTGTATCTGATGCTGATTGGAAATATTTTCGAATATGGGGAAAACAACCGTTTCCGTTTCATGTCCGATCCGCTTGTTCTCATTCTCTCTTCGATTGCGCTGAATAACGGGTTTTCGCGAGTGAAGAACCGGATTGGCAAGAACGAGTCCAAGGGGTAAAAGAGTCTGTAGTCGTGGCGCTGCTTCGGGTCTATACTCCAACCCATGCAACCCTCGAAACGAAAGGAGGATGCCCATGGGTGTCTTTGAAATGATCGCGGTGATCGTGATCGCGGGGATTATCTCCGAAATGTACAAGGCTCGTCTCGACACACGCGCCAAGATCGAGGGCCAATCCGGTGAACTCAAGGAACTGATTCAAAAGATCGAATCGATCGAATCGAGACTCGGCTCCTTGGAGGAACTCACCCTCGAGCGTGAGAAAGAGCGCAGGTTCGACGATATCTCTCGCTAGGTCCCAATCGATTCTTTCATCCACCGTTTGTGTTTGCTTTTTCGTGATCGAGGAGCCACTGTTTCCTGGCTATCCCTCCGGCATACCCACCCAGCCCCCCATCCAATTGAATCACCCGGTGACATGGAATCACAATGGCCAACTGGTTGGACCCATTGGCGCGAGCGACAGCCCTCACCGCGCTTGGCCTGCCTAGCGCCTTGGCGATTTCCGAATAGGACCGCGTGCTTCCGGGAGGGATCTGTTGAAGGATTTCCCAAACGGATTTCTGGAAGGGCGATCCGTGCATGGCGATTGGCGTTTTGAATTCGAAGGAATTCCCTTTGAAGTAATCTGAGAGTTCCTCCGAGATTCTCGCAATCGGGTCCGTGCTCCCTGGGACGATTGTCTTTCGCAGCCTTTGTCGCAGGCGTTCCACCTCCCGCTCCAATCCCCGCCGATCAACGAATTCCAAAAGATGGAGATGAGTCTCATCCGCCAACGCGAGCATCGGCCCCAACCGTGTGTCGATCCACGTTGCGCTCAGTGGCTGGCCAGCCGACTTTGAGGGGGCCGATCCCAGGATGTTCGAGAATGCATCACGAAAACCGCTCCCCGATTCATATCCCATGTCAATCTGCGCTTCGATCACCTTATCCCCCGAGCGAATCCGCGCTATGGCCATTCCCATCCGGCGGGATCGTGCGTACTCCACAAAGGTCATCCCGAAACGTTTCTTGAACTGGCGGCGAACGGTCGAGGGATCGACTCCCATTTCCTGAAAGTCCCGCTCTTTCCACCGTCTCTCCGGATCTTCCTCGACCGCGTCGACCAAACTCCGAACCAATTCAGTCTCCCCATCGGGGAGGTCGAGCGGACGGCACCTTTTGCAGGGGCGATAAGAAGCGAGCAGGGCGCTCCTCGCATCATTGAAAAACTCGCAATTGTCCAATTTTGGTTTTCTCGCCGGGCAAGTCGGACGGCAGAAGACCCCCGTGGTTTTAACCCCAACAAAGAAGACGCCTTCATAGTCGCGATCTTTTCGCACAAAGGCTTCGTAGTAGGTCTCGCTAGTTGCTTTCACGTCTCATACTCCAATTCCCTTAGTTTGGGACCGTAAGATAGCCGAAATCAAATCCCTCGCCGCCGATTTTCGGGCGCCGTTTTTCTGTTTTTTAGGACAAAATCTCTTGCCCGACTGCCTTGTCCAAATTTCAGTCCAAATTTCTGGTTGAAGAAATCGATGACTTCGCTTAGATTGGAAGGCCGCAAGCGCCGTCATCGCTCAAAATTCAAGATAATGATAAAGGATAACCGCACCATGACTCGGTCCCGAGCACTCGCCACTCTCTGCCTTTCCCTGTTCTTTCTTTCCCTCCTTTCGCCAAAGGTTTCATGGGGGGTGCACGCTCCAGAATCCAAGAGACACGCCTTTCTCAACCAAGGGTTCGGACCCTCCCCTCTCGGGGCGGTTCAAAAATCATTCAACTCCAACATCTCCGCCGAGGTGCAAGCCGACTTGGACCGTCTTCTGGCTCAAAAGAGCAACCAGGCCCTTTCTTACACCCTGAGTTCCAAATCGGGTCTCGCCCATTCGGTCGCTCATCTCAAGATGAAAGTCCCGGGGGCCAATCTCGAGGGAAAGGCGAGGGCATTCCTGGAGGATTATTCGGGATTGTTCCTCAAGGGCCAGTCCTCGGAAAACCTTGTTTTTGAGAAAATCCGGGAGGATCACTTCGGGTCCAAGCATGTCGATTTCCTGCAATACCACCAGGGACTTCGAGTCTATGGGGCGGGTGTCACCGTTCACTTCGATCCCGACGACAACCTGGTCATGGTCAATGGCGAGTTCAGCCCGGATATTGCCATCAAAGCCTCGGATGCCAAAGCGGCGCCACTATCCGAGGAAGAGGCTCTTCAAAAGGCCCTGCGACGACTTGGTCCGTTCCCGTGGAGGCCGGTCGAGTCGGGGGAATTGGTCGTTTACTCCAAGTACCCCAGCAAGGGTGGGAACTACCTGGCTTACCGTTATGAACTCTTAGGCAATGGCATCGGGTCGCACCATATCCTCTTTGTCGATGCGGCGGATGGAGGCGTGCTCGCCTTTTTCCCAACCGCCACCTATTTCGATGGAACCGCCACGGTCTATGACCCCAACCCCGCTCAATCCGGGTTGGTGCAGCGAACGATCACCGATCTCGATGACTCTGGTCTCCTGAGAGGCCCCCTCAATGTGGTGGTGGATGAGGAAAACCCGCGTGTTCAATCGGCGAATCGAAACTTCAATTTGGACCCCGGCGGAGAACAGTTCAATCAGACCTCTGTCTACTATTACCTCACCGAAACCCGGAAGAAGATGCGCTCGCTCGGATTTGACGACACCTCCGCCGGCGTCTTGCCGGTGGTCACCAACGCAAAGGACCAACAAACCGGTGGCGAGTTCAACAATGCTTTCTTCACTCCGCTCTCCAAGGGATTCGTATTCGGAAACGGTGATGGCAATGTCTTCCAAAATCTCTCCCGAGATTTCGATGTGGCCACGCATGAGTTCGGACACTTCTTCGATGATTTTCTAATCAACACCGAATCGACCGCTCCTCACACCCCTCGTCGGGCATGGGGGGAGGCGGCGGGGGACACCTTGGCAGCGCTTGTCCATGGCGATCCGAATGTGGGCGAGTCCACCATTCCCGGGAAATCTTTCCTCAGAACGGTCGACAACACCAAGCGCTTCCCCAACGATCTGATGAATGAGGAGCACTTGGACGGCGAAATCTTTGGAGGATCCAATTGGGACTTCATGGAACTCACTGGGGGAGGCTCGGCCACCCAATCGGCCCGTGATGAGATGGCCCGAGTCATGATGGCGGGGATTCCCCATATTCCCCCCGCCAATGTTCAATTCAGCGACATCCTCTCGGCCTTCGTCCAAGGCGATATGAATCGAGGCGGCGCCAATGTCAATAATCTTCGGACCGCCTACAACATGCACGGGATCACCGAGGGCGGCATCCAAAAAATGCTCAAGGAGAAAATCGACACCGAAGAGGCCCCGCCCTCCAACCCCAAGCAATCGACCGGCTACCAGGAGATCTACGATGGCGTCCCGGTGACAGGCACTCTTTTTGAGGGATTTTACGCCGATTTTTATATACGAATTCCAGCCGGGACTACCAAACTCACCGCCCAGACATTTGTCCCGGGTTTCTTTCAGCAGGGGGATGTCGTGCTCTATGTGGCGCCCTCCACCTTCACGGGACCGGGAGAGGTCCTCTTTTCCGATTCGGATTACATTCCGGAAACGATCGAGGTTCCCAATCCGCTCGCCCGCGATTCGGTCTGGCTGATCGAGGTCGCCGATTTTATCGATGGCTTCTATTCGGAGGTCGGGCTCATTGTGACGCTCGAGGGGGCGGGAGGTCAGATCACACAGATCTTTCTGAACACTCCGATTAATGGACGGATCGATCCCGCCGACGAACAGGACATCTATTACTTCCAGGGGACCGCCAACCAGATCGTGGACATATCGGTCACGAAGCGGGGCGACAACACTCTCGATCCATTGGTTGCTCTGGGGAATTCGTTTGGCAACCTATTGGCTTATGACGACGACAACGGCGGTGACAACAATGCCCGCATTTCCGGCTTCACTCTCCCCGCGAATGACAACTACCTGATCGATGTTCAATCCGCCTTTACCGATTTTGGGCCCACCAGCCTCGGCGACTACACGCTCCTTGTCTCGACTGGAGTGGCCCCCGGTCCGACACCGACTCCCATCCCGACCGTTGTGCCCGGCAACGCCATCCCCATCGCCGATGGCGTCCCGGTGACCGGATCCATCGCCGCCAGCAATCCCCAAGCCGGGGCGATCTCACAGAGCAACGCTTACGTCATCACTGTCCCCGAGGGGGCCGAGGAATTGGTGATCGAAACAGGAGAAGACCCATCTCCCGCGGGATCTTTGATCTTGCAGGTGCGCAAGAACCAACCGGTTGGGAACACTCTGGACGATTATGTTGGACTCGGGAGTCGAAAGAGCACGGTTATTGTCACTCCAGACAGTCGGGTTCCGCTCACCGCCGCCAGCTATTTCATCCTGATCTTCAACCGGAGTACGAGCCCCGTGAATTTCCAACTTGTCGCGCGCATAGGGAGGGATGGCGGCGGAGGGATGAGCGGACAATTCGACGCGGACTCAATGGTGTGATCGATGCGGTGGACCTGATCGCTTTTGTGAAGGGGCAACCCACCGATCTGAATCAGCTCTTCGCCATTGCCTCGGTCTGGATGGAGAATGTTCCGTAACGAGGGTTGACTCGTAGTCCTTTTTTTCAGGACGCTCGCGCAGTCAAAATCTCAGTCAAAATCTGACATGGACAAAAGCACGATTCCCGGATAGCCTCAACGACCCTTGGCGGGTAATTGTGATGCTTTGTTTTGGGAGATTGTGGAATCGATGAACGAACCGACCGAGTTTCTATACGGACTCACTTTCGCGGATTTTGTTGTCTTGCTCGTTTACCTTGTCGGCGTAACCGCTATCGGCGTCTACACCCTGATCCGTGTCAAGGACATGGAAGACTATTTCATGGGCGGCCGCCGGTTCGGAAAAGTCTTCATGATGTTCTTCGCCTTCGGTTCGGGAACCAGCAGCGAACAGGCTGTCTCAGTCGTTGCAAAGACCTGGAGAGTGGGGTTGGCGGGTATCTGGTACCAATTCCTCTGGCTCTTCTCGACGCCTTTTTACTGGATTCTGGCGCCTCTATTCCGACGTATGCGCGCCTTGACCACCGCCGACTTTTTCGAAAAGCGTTTTAACTCGAGTGTCGCAACCTTGTATTGTTTTGTGGGCATCTGGATGTCCATCACCATGATCGGCGCCACGGTGTACGGCTCCGGGAAGATGGTCAGCGGACTAACCGGGAATCAGCTCCCCTACGAATACGCGGTCTACGCCATGACCCTGATGTTTCTCCTCTACGGCGTCGCGGGAGGCCTCGGCGCCGCGGTGGTGACCGACTTTATTCAGGGCGTCTTGACCATCGCCTTCTCTTTCATGCTCCTTCCCTTCGCCATTTCCAAGGCGGGAGGGTTTGCCGGGCTCCATGCGAACATGCCGGAGCCTCCGATTCGCGAAAACATGTTCGACATGGTCGCCTCGACCGAACTGGCGACGAAGCTCGGGGCCGAGCCGATCACCATGTTTTACATTGTCATGCTCTCATTCAACGCCATGATGAGCATCGTGGTCCAACCGCATATCATGGGGGTTTGCGCGGCGGGAAAAACCGAGATGGAGGGTCGCGTCGGTTTCTGTTTCGGGAATTTCATCAAACGGTTTTGCACGATCGCTTGGACCTTCATCGGTCTCGCCTGTGTGGTCATCTATCTCACCCCGGAACGAGACCAACATTATGAAGAGGTCGCTCGAATCGTCTCCACCACACCGGCCACCGTCCAGGCGGAAGCCTCCGTATTGGAGAGGTTTCAGGCCGATCCGGAAAACCAGCATCAACTTGCTCACGCTTTGGACGCGACTCGAGCGATGCGCGAGGGCGGCGCCAACGAAGAGTCTGTCTATCAAGAAGCCTACGGGGCGGTGGACCGTGATTTCGCCGACCGGGTTTTTGGCTTGGCCGCGCATGACATCCTCCCCGGGATTTCTCCCGGCCTGATTGGGCTCTTACTTGCGGCGCTTCTCGCGGCGGTGATGAGCACTTGTGACGCTCAAATGATGGTGGCCTCCGGACTTTTTACCGAAAACATCTATCGTCGATTCATGATCCGGAACCGAACCCAGAAACACTACGTTCAGGTCGGACGTCTCGCGGGCATCGTTATCGTAATCGCCTCGTTGATGCTCAACAAATACTTCAAGGATGCGGTTCACGCTCTCGAATTCTTCTGGAAGAACGCAGCCGTCATGGGGGTGGCCTGGTGGCTCGGCATGTTCTGGCGCGGATACACCTCGGCCGGCGCCTGGTCGAGCACCGTTCTTGGCTATGTTCTCATCTGGATGACCGAACAATCCTGGTTTCTCGGGACTTTCCCCGGGCTTGCCGCGGATCCGGAGGCGGCCGCTCTGAGGATTTCATTCCCGATTCAAATCCTCATCTACCTTTCGATCCCAGCTGTTGTGGGAATCGTTGTCAGCCTTTTCACTCGACGAACCGACAAACAACGCCTGGATGAATTCTACCTCTGCTTGAGGACGCCGGTGCGCCCCGGAGAGAAGACCATTGCCCCCTGCACGTTGCCCGAAAATCCTCTGCCGCCGGAGACCGGCAAGCTGATCAATCACCCCGACATCGAAATTCCTCGCCCGAGCAAGGTGGGGATGATCGGATTCGCCGGCGCTTGGTGCATGGTGGCCTTCATCATCTACTTCACCAAGTTCTTGGCCTCTTACGGGGCGCCGTAAGTTGGATCGATCAATTGTTCCAACTTCTCGATCCTTTTTTCGAGAGATTCGATTTTCTGGTCCTTTTCTTTCACCATTTTATGCAGTCCTTGGATAGCGGCTAAAGCGACTCCGTTAGCGTCGACAGGACTAATCCTTTTATCTGAATCGCCCACCTCGAAGGCCGCGTAGAAATCCTGCGCCATTGGTCCGATGTGTGGTGTCGCTTCACCGCTCGACTTGTACTGCCATTTTTCAACCCTGACAGTCGTAAGCCTCTCGAGGATTTCCTTGGTGTCGACATCCTCAAATTTCTCTTTGATATTCCGGTCACTCCCGAACGATAATGGAGCCCATGAGTTCGCCCCAGCTGTCAATTCGACTCCATTGGTTGGGTTTCCGCTCCCATCCACCGCAGTTACAAATCGCACTCCACCCACAAAACGAACTGCGAGTTCGTTGTCGGTAATCGACGAGAAGTCGAAGGGAAGGGAATCGGTCATCACGAACGCTCCAGTGTGTTTCGATTTCGCCTGAGTGCCGGCGGCAAATCCGCCGATGCCCTCGGTCAGGTTTCCCGTTCCGCCTGGAATGGTCGAGTTAAGGCCGTTAGCCACATTCAGGAAACCGCCTCCAACAGAGGCGTTTTCTCCCATCGATGAATTCAAGAGTCCGCCTGATAGTGTGGATGAGGTTCCTTGAGAGTGGTTTCCACTGCCACCGCTTACGGTTGAGTTGGCACCATCCGCTGTGTTAAAGACCCCTCCCCCAATTGTGGCCGCTAAACCGCTGGAGAGATTACCCCCACCACCGCCCACAGATGTAAAGTCCCCAATGGCGGAATTGTCACTTCCTCCGGATATTGTCGCAGCGGCAGCTGTAGATGCTGGGTTTCCAAGCATGCCAGTGGTGTTTTTATAGCCTCCTCCGATTGTCGAAAAGTTGGAGTGCGCGTTGTTGCCATCTCCTCCTCCGATAAAGACACCCCCTCCGGACGCATTGTGATTTTGTCCCCCTCCGATGGTGCTGTATTCACCGGTGTTGAAGTGAAGTCTTCCTCCAAGGATTGCTGACCCGGTGGCGCTGGCCGTATTGCGGGCTCCTCCGGCAATCACGGTTTCGGTTTCCATGGCATGGTTCGTATCTCCTCCTCCCACTGTGGACACGTAGCCGCCGGCCTCGTTCGCGATCCCTCCAGAAAGCGTGGCGAAATCGTTCGTGGATCGGTTATTGCGGCCCCCTGACACCGTTGACGAATCCCCGCCAGTGGCGTTTTGGTCTCCACCGGAAATTGTCGAATAAGATCCCAGAGCCTCATTGAGCGTTCCGCCGGATACCGTGCTTCCGTATTCCCCCGTGGTATTAAGCCGGCCTCCTCCGATCTTGGAATAATTTCCTAAAGCGGAGTTTTCGGATCCTCCCGAAATTGCCGAGTACTCGCCGGTGGCGCTGTTCTGAAAACCTCCAGAAACCAAGGAGTTTCGACCAAGTGCCGTTCCGCTCATGCCCCCCGAAACTGTCGTATAGAGTCCGATTGCTTGATTGTCCTCCCCACCGCTCACCACGGAGGCGGACTCTCGGGTTGTGTTCTGAAATCCGCCGCCAATGGTTGACCAATTCGAGAGCGCGCGATTACCCTCTCCACCGCCGATGGTTGCGTGTGCCGCGTCGTTCGTGCTGCCCGCGTCATCGCCCGCTTGGTTGTCGCTGCCACCACCGACAGATCCGAAGTCATCGGTGATTCGATTGGCGCCGCCAGTTTGACCCCCTCCCGCGATTACTCCCCCGCCAACTCCAGTCGATGTTCCGTTGCTCTCATGACCCCCGATCAGGTTGGGGATTCCAGAAAGTTCGAGAAGGAGCGCCCTTGTGCCATTCACTCGGAGTTCGAGATTTTGGAAATCGGTCGTCCCAAGGAAATTCATATTCGGATCGGTGCCCGAGTTTCCGGTCAAACTCCACGCGTCGCTTGTCGTTCCGGACCCGATCGCAGGCGCCGCTTGTTTCCAAAGGCGTGAAAGTTCGATCGCCTCATGCGGACCGACAGTCAGGTCACCATTGACATCGTAGATCTGACAGGAGCCGGGTGAGAGAAATGTGAAAGTGAAAACGAGAAGACTCAATTTGATTCGAACGTGTGATGTCATGCTAGCCTCCAAATTTTGGCATTAGGAACGGACGCAACGGTTCCTCAAAACTGGGCGGTGCAAAGCATTCTTACAGAGGTGTAGGGTGGAGATAGGAAAAGCGTAGAGACTTATAGTTGATCGGTCAACCAAAAAAATTCTCTTTCCTGCGATATCATTAAAATTTCCCATCCCGCGTTTCGAAATGGGTCGGTTTGTCCAAGGTTTCTCCCCCTTGTCCCAACCATTCCGCGATCCAACCGATCATCCGATCGATTCGAGTCTCGGGTTCGCCAAAAAGTTGAACGGATTTCGAGGCGTTGCTTAGAAGGGCGGATTCGGATTCTTCCCCAACAAAGACCGGCGATTGTTTGAGTCTTCGACCGAACTCGACCGCTGCCTCTCGGACCGAGATCGCCTGCGTCCCCGTCAGGTTGATCACGTCCGGGGGCGATACGCAATGTCGAAGGGAACGGAGAATTCTTTCATTCGCATCCCCCTGCCAGATCACATTCGCGTACCCCATGGTCAGGTCGATGGGATGACCCGCCAGGACTTTCTTCCCTATATCCAACAAAACTCCATAGCGAACATCGATTGCATAGTTCAGGCGAATGATGGCCATGGGAATCCCGTTTTCCTCGGAGAAATACTGGAAGACTCTTTCACGGGCCAAGGCTGACTGAGCGTATTCCCCAACAGGGCCAACCGGATCTCTCTCGGTGGGGCCTCCGGATGAGACCTCGGTCAGCGGATAAACATTCCCGGTCGAGAGAGCGACAATCCTCGACTGCTCATAGCGCCTCGCCACATTCGACGGCGTGATCGTGTTCACCGCCCAGGTTTTCGCTTCAGACCCGGTGGTTCCAAACTTCATCCCCACGAGAAAAATCACGTTCGGGGCGTCCGGCAGTTGATGGACCGCATCCGGGTCAAGAAGATCGCACGAGATCGTTTCCACCTCGAATTGCTCCAAGGTCTCTCGGTGAGCCGGGTTGGAAAACCTGGAGACTCCGATGACCCGGTTCGAATTTCCGGCCTCCAACAGGGCTCTTTTGGCCAACCTAGCCAGGGTCGGCCCCATCTTCCCGCCAACTCCGAGAAGAATCAGGTCACCCTCCATTTGGGACAGATCCTCGATCAAACCCGCTGAAGGACGGGTCATGAATTCCTCGAGTTCTTCCTCATTCTCGAATCGGTTGGGTGCGGGAAGTGGATTCATTCAAAACATCCTTACGTTGGAATCTGGCAGGGGGACAGTTTTCCAAGGAATTGCCCCCGTGCAAAGCCCCAATCCCATTCCCATTCCCCAATCGCTTGTTCTGTTGCATGATCCCACTCTCTCAATCATGTCAGTCGAAATCCAAGAAACTTCAAGGGAATTCCCGCTCAACCTCGGACAGCAGTTGACCGTCGAAATTCAGCGGCTCAACTCGCAAGCCGAAGGGACTGCGCGCCCAGAGGGGCTGGCAACTTTTATCCCCGGCCTCCTTCCCGAGGAGACCGCCCAAATCGAAATTGAAAAAATCGCCAAAACCTTCGCACGAGGGAAGGCGCTCCAAATCGATCGGCGATCCTCCCATCGTGAACAACCGAGGTGTCCGGTCCATCTCAATCCAGACGAGTCAGGGACTTTCGATTCGAACCTCCACTGCGGGGGCTGCCAACTTCAGATCTACCAAAGAGAAAAGAACTGGAGCACAAACAGGAGTTTGTGCGAGACAATCTCTCTCGGGTCGGCGGATTGAAAGTCGATGTCAAACCACTTGTCCATGGTCACCCTTGGGGGTATCGAAACAAGATGTCGTTCTCTTTGGCCTTGGAGCAGGGCGAGGTCCGTTGGGGCCTGCGCGCGCTCGAGGAGAATGAGGCCTCGGTGGCGATACCCTCCTGCGACATCGCGCGACCCGAACTTTGGAAATCGGCTCAGACCATCTTAAATGCGTTGGTTGAAGAATTCGGAAGCGATTTGATGTGGGATGGCGAGAAGGGATATCTCCGGGGGGCCACCGTTCGGGTTCACACCGGACGTCCCAATCTCCCCCATCAGGAGATGGATCGAGCCAGCCTCGATCCCTGTTCCGTGGTCATTCTCGCGGTGGCTTCTCAGGACATGCCTCTGGCCCTTCGCGCGAAAGCGGCTCTCGCAAGTGTGCCGGACTTGAAGACCTTTCTCAGCTATTCGGATCCACGCGCCACAAACGTTTACTACGACCGAACACGATTTCTCAATTGCCTGCCCAACCGGGAACCTTTCTGGGGGGAGGCGGTGATCTCCGAGGAACTTTCCTCCTGGCACACCACGGGACCGTGGGCGACCCTTGTTGGCCCGATGAATTTTTTGCAGGTCAATGATGAGATGGCGGAGAAGCTTTACTCAAAGGTTCTGAGCCTGGATTTTGAGGGGAATGGGTTTGCTATCGACGCTTTCTGCGGGGTGGGCATCCTGACTCGCGCTTTGGCCGATCGTTTCGAGCAGGTCATGGGGATCGAACTCGACACCCAGTCCATCAAACTCGCCCGCAACACCGCCCGTCGGTTGAACGATTGCCGAGTCGAATGGGTTTCCGAACCCGCCGAGGTGGTCTTTCGAGCCTGGAATAAGGGGGGGCACGGAACGGGTCGACCGAAACCCGATCTGGTGGTCCTCGATCCCCCGCGTAAGGGTTGTCAGAAAGAAGTGTTACAGACTCTGAATGAAGTCAAACCGAAAGACGTGGTCTACATCAGTTGTCATCCCGCCGCATTGGCCCGCGACTTGAAAATTCTCTGCAAAAAGAATTTCGAGATTGTGGAAACCCAACCCTTCGATCTGTTTCCCCAAACCCACCATGTCGAAACGTTGGTTCATCTGAAGGCGAAATAATCCTTAGAGGGTATGGATCATTTTCCGGCGCTTTCCATTAGATCGGCAAGAATCGGATCCGGATCGCAAGGTTTCACCGGATCTTGTTTGAGGACCCTCGCATAGAGGTTCTCATATTCCTGGGTGATCAATTCAAGGCGAAACTTTTCAACGATGCGATCCCGCGCGGACTGGCTGTAAGCGTTCCAAATCTCCTTGCTGGCGAGGATATCATTGATCGCCTTGGCCGCCGAACAGACCTCTCCCACTCCCACCAGCTTGCCCTGGATCCCATCCTCGACAACCTCAGGAACGCCGCCAACTCGGTAAGCGACAACCGGGACGCCGCAGGACATCGCCTCGGCGATCGACATCCCGAACGATTCCATCTCGGAAGTCGAGAGAAGGAGATCCGCTTTTTGCAACCATTCCTCGACCCGGTGGGCTTTTCCCGCGAATGTCACTAAATCGGTCACCCCGAGTTGCTGAGCGGTCTTCTCCGCTTCCGCCCGGTCCGGACCATCTCCAAGGAAAACGAGTTCAACCGGATTGGAGCAGGACCGGATGATGTCGATGATCTTCACCGCCTCCACCACCCGTTTCACTGGGCGGAAGTTGGAGATATGAAGGATCCGTTTTTTGCCAGGGTTCGGACCCACTCGATCGGGGAGCGGGCGAAAAAGCTCGGTGTCGATCGGATTGTAGATCACCTGAATGTCCCGGTTGATTCGAAATTTCTCATGGGTCGCTCTCTTCAAATGGTGCGAAACCGAGGTGACCGCGTCGCTGCTGTTGATACTGTATTCAACAATCTTACGGTAACTCGGCTCCCATCCGACCAGGTCGATATCGGTTCCATGCAGAGTCGTGATGATTTTCAAATCTTTCCCCTGGTAGAAAGAGGTCATCATCTTGGCGAGCAAGGCCGAGGTTGAATGAGGGATCGCGTAGTGGACATGGATGACATCGAGCTGGTGTTGTTCCGCCGCCTCGGCAATCGACGTTGCGAGCGCGAGGGTGTAAGGGGGAAATCGAAAGACCGGGTAGAGTGGAACGTCGATGTGGTGGAAGAAGAAGCGACCGGAATACCCGTTCAATCGTTCGGGGAGATCGTAGGAGAAGAAGTGGATATCGTGACCGCGATCCAGGAGACCTTTCCCAAGTTCGGTGGCGACAATCCCGGAGCCACCGATGGAGGGGTAACAAACGATTCCGATTTTCATGTGTTAACTCTCCTCCAACTTCCTGCGCCGAGATTTCTTTCTCGGCGCAACTTAAGCAGGAATCCTTTCCTGCGAATCGGTCCGAATGTTTTGATCCACCAATCCAAATCTCCGGCGAGCGGCAGCACGAAAGGATTCGTGCCAAAGTCAGTTCGAGAAGGGATTCTCGAACCAGGTCAAGATTGGAGACTGAGGTCTCAAATCCATCGGGAAGGATTCTTTAACAGAATACGCCTCCCCCCTCCCGAAGGTAACCTCGATCGGGCATCATCGGATTTCAATTTTGTTTACAAACCCCCGTTTCCGTCGGAGCGGAACAACGCCGCTGTAGGAGGGGAATTACTCCACCGTGGGAGCGGCTTCCAGCCGCGAAGGGGGGGGCAACAGACTCTCATCTCGCTCCACTCGCGGCTGGAAGCCGCTCCCACAGCGGGAATGGGTATGGAGGTTTTCTCATGCGACACTTGGTTTTCCTCATTCTTCTCACGCTTGCACTTCCCGTATGGTCCGATGATCGTCCCAATATCATCTTCGTCATGACCGATGATCAGGCCCCTTGGGATCTCGGATGTTCGGGAAACCCGGAGGCGCACACGCCCAATATGGACCGTTTCTTCAGCCAGGGAGTGATGCTCAAAAACTGTTTCGCGGTCACCCCGGTCTGTTCCCCCTCACGCGCCGCCCTCATGACCAGCCGTTACGGGACCGAACTCGGAGTCACCGATTGGATCAACCCGAGGAGGAGCCGGATCTCGGGCTCGACCCAAAATATGTCACTTGGCCGGAGGTCCTTCATGACGCCGGTTACCAAACCGCGATGATCGGGAAATGGCATCTCGGAACCGCGCCGGAATTTCATCCCTTCAAGAATGGGTTCGATGTCTTCCGTCGGTTTTCTCGAGGGAGGCAACAAGGTCGAGAACGCGGTCTTCGAGGTCGATGGGGCCACAGTCGAGGCGCGGGGTCTCACGGTCGATTTCCTGACCGATCAGGCCATCCGGTTTCTGAACGAGGATCATGGCGACAAGCCTTTTCTCATGTGCATGCACTACCGTTCACCGCATGCTCCCTGGCTGCCGGTCTGGGAGAGCGATTGGGAGCCCTACGCGGATCTCGATCCGACGATACCGAACCCCGATTACCCCGACCTTGATGTCGAGTTGGTCAAGAAAAAGATGCGCGAATACCTGGCCAGCACCACCGGTGTCGACACCAACTTCGGACGAATCCTCAGACAACTCGACAACCTCGGTCTTTCGGACAATACGATCGTCGTGTTCACCAGCGACCACGGATACAACATGGGCCACAATGGCATCTGGCATAAAGGCAACGGGCACTGGATCACCAAGGCGATGCGGAATGCAAGTAAAGAGGAGCGCCAACGCCCCAACATGTACGACAACTCGATCCGCGTTCCCGCCGCCATCCGTTGGCCCGGTAAGTTGGACGCTGGGAAGCACCTGACCGAGACCATCACCCACATCGATTGGTACCCGACTCTGCTCGCCCTCGCCGGGGTCGATCTGCCGAAGGATGTCCTCCTTCACGGCCACGATTTCAGTCCGCTGCTCAAGGGGGAGGAGGTCTCCGATTGGAACAACGATATGTACGGCGAGTACAGCATGCACCATTACACAAAGACCCACATGCGGATGTATCGGACACCGGAGTACAAGTTGATGCGCGATTATTTGCGGGAGGGCTATGACGAGTTCTACGACCTCCGTCTCGATCCCGCCGAGCACATCAACCTGATCGACAGCGAGGCGCACCAGGAAATCATCGCCGACTTGGACAAAAAACTGACCGCCCAGATGGAGAAGATCGGGGACTTTGTCTACAAGAACTAAACCGGTCCCCTCTCTCGAGGTCCTTTCCGAACGTATCCCAGCGACCTTCATCGAGCGTCCCAACAAGTATCTCGGGATAGTCGATCTCGATGGAGTCCGCACCGAGGCTTTTATTCCGAACCCCGGCCGGATGCGGGAACTCATGGTCCCCGGCCGCCAGGTTCTCCTCCGCCCAGCGAGTGGCCAGACCGAACGCAGAACCCACTACGACCTGGTCGCGGTTCAATACCGCCGCCGCTTCGTCCTCATCGACTCCGGAGTCCCCAACAAATTCCTCAAATATCTCCTCCAGGAACAACTGCTCCCCGAACTGAAGGGCTGGGACCTTATCAAACCGGAGTACAAATGGGGCAATAGCCAATTCGATTTCCTGCTGGAAAAGGATGGTACGCAGTGCCTCCTCGAAGCGAAGTGCTGCACCTATGTGGTCGACGGAGTCGCCCGCTTCCCCGATGCTCCCACCACCCGAGGCGCCCGCCATGTCCGGGAACTGACCGAAGCCAAGAAACAGGGTTACCGCTCCGTCATCGTCCTCCTCATCCAAGGAGTCGGCGCCACCCGCTTCCGCCCCAACTGGGAGACGGACCCGGATTTCCGCGACGCTTTTGTCGAGGCATTGGATGAGGGAGTGGAGACGTATGCGAGGGTGTTGCGATTCAGGGGGAAGCGGATTTATTTGGGGGAGAGTTTGCCGGTGGGAAGGGAATAGGGTGGCGCCATCACATCCCCTGGGTACACGCACCGGACCTATCAGTGTTACACATGACTCTTTCGGTGCTCGTCCCGGATTTATCAATCCGGGACGTCATTCGACCGGAGTTGTACTCCGGCGTCAAACGCGGAGGTCTCTCGCGGGAGTGCCACACCTGACGAATCCCGCACGCAAGTCACATCTCCCGCGCGAACAGCGGCTAATCCGCACCGTCGCTCCAATTGCCCCCTCCCCGCCTTGTGGCAGCATGACCAATAGAAAGATGAGCGAACCATCCGACAAGAAAATCCTCGTTTGGGAGATGTATCCCTCCATCCAGGGCGAGAGCACTTGGGCGGGGCTGCCCTGCTTTTTTATCCGCCTCTCCGGATGCCCGCTCAGGTGTGTCTGGTGTGACACCGAATACGCTTTTTATGGGGGCGAGCGGAAGGCGATTTCCGAGGTGGTGGAGGCGGCGGTCGGTTCCGGCATTCCTCTGGTCGAGGTGACCGGGGGAGAGCCCATGGCTCAGCCGAATTGCCCGGTCCTCTGTCAGGCCTTGCTGGACCGAGGTTTGACCGTGCTCATTGAAACCGCCGGGTCCGAGCCGATCGAAACGCTTCCCGAGGGGGTGATTCGGATCATGGATTTGAAATGCCCGGACTCCGGCGAGATGAACAAAAACCTTTGGAGCAACCTGGAGCACCTGAACAAGAGGGATGAGGTCAAGTTTGTGATCGCCACCGAAAAAGATTTCGATTGGGCCGCCGAGGTGGTCCTGAGGGAAAAACTGGATGAGCGGGTGAAGGCGGTCTTGTTTTCGCCGGTCTTCGGACAGATCGATCCCCAAAAAATGGTCGCCTGGATTCTCGAACGAAAACTCCCGGTTCGGTTCCAACTCCAGATGCATAAATTCATTTGGGAACCGGAGGCGAGAGGCGTCTGATGGCCATGAAAGCGGTGGTTCTCGTTTCGGGCGGACTCGACTCCGCGACAGTCCTTGGTATTGCTCGGCAAGAAAAGCGTGAGTGCTACGCTCTCTCTTTCCGATATGGCCAACGTCACAACATCGAGCTCGTGGCTGCGGAGCGCGTGGCGAAATCGCTTGGCGCGGTCGAACACCTGGTCATGGACCTTCCACTTGATAAGTGGGGAGGCTCGGCCCTCACCGGCCCGATCGATGTCCCCAAGGACCGCGATGAACAAAAGATGTCGGGAGAAATCCCGGTCACTTATGTCCCCGCGCGAAACACGGTCTTCCTCTCTCTTCGCCTTAGCCTGGGCCGAGGTGCTCGAAGCCCATGAAATCTGGATCGGCGTGAACGCGCTGGATTACTCGGGATATCCGGATTGTCGTCCCGAATTCATTCAAGCCTTTGAGAAGATGGCGCGACTCGCCACGAAATTAGGCGTGCAGGGCGAGGAACTCAGTATCATCACGCCGCTCATCCACCACACCAAGGCGCAGATCATCCAAAAAGGAACGGCGCTCGGTGTCGATTTCTCCCTCACCCATTCCTGTTACGACCCCACGCCGGATGGTCTCGCGTGCGGACACTGCGATTCCTGTATCCTTCGTCGGAATGGTTTCGAAAAAGCGGGCATTCCAGACCCCACACGGTACGCCTGAGGGTTGGCTACAATGAAAGATTGGAATTCCTATTTTGGTGGAATAAAAAAAGCGCTGGAGGATTTCCCCAGCGCTTTTCGATGAATGGATTTAACCGACAAACTCTTTGATCTTCGCGGCGATGCCGGGGGCATCGAGTTGATATTTCTCGTACAACCCTTCCGGCGAGCCGGACTCGCCGAAGACATCGGGAAGTCCCCAACGGTAAACCGGGACCGGGGATTTCTCAGCGACGACTTCGGCCACCGCCGTGCCCATGCCGCCGATCACGTTGTGATCCTCGACCGTAAAAATCTTTCCGGTCTCCTTGGCGCATTTCACAATGAGGTCTTCGTCAATTGGTTTGATGCAGGAGAGGTTGACCACCCGCACATCGATTCCCTCGCCCGCTAATTTCTCCGCGGCCTCGACAGCCCCTTGAACCGTGCCACCGGTGGCGATACAGGTGAGATCTTTTCCATCGCGCAGGACCACGCCTTTGCCCAGTTGGAATTTGTAACCCTCCGGGGAGACATCCGCCAGTTTCTGACGCGTCAACCGCACGTAGGCGGGGCCTTCATAACCGTTGGCCAGGAAATCAATCACCTGTTTGGTCTCCTCCTCATCGGCGGGTTGGATGACCACCATGTTGGGGAGTCCGCGCATCAGGCCGATATCCTCCAAGCCCATCTGGCTATTGCCATCCTCGCCAATGCCGATTCCGGCGTGAGTGCCGATCACCCGGACATTGGCGTTGGGGTAGGCCACCGAAATCCGGATGGTGTCGTACCGACCGGTGATGAAACAGGCGAAGGAGCAACAGAAGGGAACTTTTCCCGAAAGCGCCAACCCGGCCGCGGCGCCGATCATGTTCGCTTCCTGGATCCCCATTTCGAAGAACCGATCCGGGAATTTTTCCGCGAAGATTTTGGACATGGTGGATTTCGCGAGATCCGCGTCGAGCGCCACCACGTTCGCGTTCTTTTCTCCAACTGCGGCGAGCGCCTCGCCGAAAGCCTGTCGTGTTGCTTTAGCCATGAATGATAACCTCGAAAGTTTTTGAAAATATGTGGAACAAGCCGGGATCATAACCGGTGGAAGGACCCTCGAAAAGGCGGGGCGGTTGACTTGTCTCCGCCCCACTCATCGTTGACTTTCTTCGGAGAGGACAATTATAATTGAAATTATATTTTTCAGGAGTTTTCAATGGGACAAGTCACCATCTATCTGACTCGAGAGGCGGAGACAAAGATGCGATCGGCCTCGAAATCGGCGGGCATGTCCCACAGCAAGTGGATCGCGCGACTGATCGAACGTGAGGTGTCGGAGGAATGGCCCGACTCGGTTCGCGAACTCGCGGGCGCCTGGAGCGATTTTCCTACTGTTGAAGAGATTCGCGCTGGGGAGGGACAGGATGCTCCCCGGGAGGATTTGTAGTGTTTATTCTCGACACCAACACGCTCATCTATTACTTCAAAGGTGTCGGGAGAGTGGCGGAGCGGTTGTTAAGTCATTCGCCAAAAGAGGTGGGAATCCCCACGGTGGTTCTGTATGAGATTGAGGTTGGCATCGGAAAATCCACCTCCCCAAAGAAACGACGCGAACAACTGGACGAATTGATCTCTCGGATCGCCCTCTTTCCCTTCGGGAGGCATGAAGCCCTGGCTGCGGCCTCTATCCGAGTTCGATTGGAAAAGGAGGGTGTCCCGATTGGGGCGATCGACAACCTTATTGCCGGGACAGTTCTAGCAAACCGAGGGACTCTGGTCACTCATAATAAAAAAGAGTTTGAACGAGTTCCGGGTTTGGTGTGCGAAGACTGGTTCTAGTTCGCTCCCACGAAGGAAGCCATCTCCATTTTGCTGTTGAGCAGGATCCTGGACGTTCTCCAAAAAACTGGAATCCCAATTACCCCGTCCAATGGACCGTCCCGTCTCGAGTCGACACAAACTTTCCTCCCCTTGGGGAATGAGATCCCCGGCCCAAGGATTCCGAAGGGGAGTTCGAACACACGGACCTCGTGAGATCCATGGACGGAATCGTAATTCCAGGTCCCGGTTTGTGTCGATTCCATCACCTTGCGGGCCAGAGGACGGTGCTCATCGAGGACCAGTTCAACATTGGTTCCTGTGTCCAACAGTAGCCGGGACCCCATTCCGGTTTCTGTGCGAAGGGGGATAGCATAAGTGTTTGAGTCCGGAATGAAGATCAGTGGCAAACTGGAATTATCGACTTTGATCTTTGACCTGTCAAAAGGACGGATCACCAATTCGTTCTCAGGTCCGCGAAACTCGATTTCTCCGCGACGGAGGAGCGTGGCTCCAAGGATTCCATCCACCCTTCTCCCGGCGTTGCGTGATAAGCCATCCACTTGATCGTCTGGAAGGAAGGTGACCGCTTCATTCGTGAACTCGAGCGGGCCGACACTTATTGATGAGGTTGTGTAAAGGCGCCTCTCACTGTCGGAGTCCTCCGATTCGAGCCTTGCACGACTCAACTTCGAAACTTTGAGTTTGTCGCGCACCGACTCGCGGAGGAGCGTGACACTCGTGCCCGTGTCCACAAGCAAAAGGATCGCCCCATCGCGGGTCTGCGCCCGGATTCCAGCGTAGGGTGCATCCTTCACCCCCGATGGGATCTTCTCCAGACGAACCTGAACTTCCTCTCGGGCAAGTTCGATCTCGGTGTTCATCTGATTCCAGCTTCGGGCTTGACGTTTCGGAAGGGCGCAACTGGTGACAAGAAATGTCCCGAGTAACAGGCTTGCCATCGATCCCCAGAGCAGAGGTCGGATTCGGATGGGACAGGATTCTTCCGTCAAATTTACTTTCATCACCCCTCTCTAAACCTGGAAGACTCCCAGGTTGAACCCCTCGGGAATCGGAGCCAATGAAACGATTCTTAACAAGTGATCCAAGGCTTGCCTTGTCTCTCTCGGGTCGATGATCGCATCGACCCAAAGTCTGGAAGCCGCATGATAGGGCGAAGCGGTCTCTTCATAAACCTCTCTCAATTTCTCGAGCGCCTCCTGCTCCTGCTCCGGCGTGAGCGGCTCCTTCGCGCGACTCTTCTCGATGCTCAACAATGTTTTTGCCGCTTGTTCCGCACCCATCACCGCGATTCGGGCCGAGGGCCACGCGAGGGTAAACCGAGGACCGTAGGCGCGTCCGCACATCGCGTAATTTCCGGCGCCATTGCTGTTTCCCACCACCACCGTAATCTTGGGAACGCGACTGTTGCTCACCGCGTTCACCAACTTGGCTCCATCCTTGATGATGCCTCCCTGTTCCGCCCGACTCCCGACCATGAACCCGGTCACATCCTGGAAGAAGACTAACGGTATCCCTTTTTGATTGCAGTTGAGGACAAACCTGGCTCCCTTGTCCGCGGAGTCGGAATAGAGCACCCCACCAATTTGCATTTCACCCCGACCCGATTTACAGACCAACCGTTGGTTCGCGAGAATACCGACTGTGCGCCCCGAGATCCGCGCCGTGCCAGTGAGGAGGGTGACCCCGTAATCCTTTTTGAACTCCTCCCAACTTCCGGCGTCGATGAGGCAATCGAGGATGTCCTTCATGTCGTAAGCGGCGCGTCGATCAGGAGGGAGGATGTCGAGAATCTCTTCCGAGGATCGTGCGGGTTCGATCCCCGGGGGAGTGGCCGAGGATTCTTTCTCCGGCCATTGCGCGGCGAGACGACGGATACGAGCCAAGCATTCCGCTTCGTTATCGTCCTCGTAATCCGCCATCCCGGAGAGGCTGTTGTGCGTGCTGGATCCCCCCAGACTCTCCATGTCCGTATCCTCGCCGACCGCGGCTTTCACCAAATGCGGCCCAGCGAGAAAGATTCCGCTTGTCCCTTTGACCATCAGGAGTTCATCGCAAAGCGCCGGGATGTAGGCGCCGCCCGCGACACTCGGTCCCATCACCGCGGCGATCTGAGGAATCCCCATGGCGGTCAACCGAGAGTTGTTGAAAAAGACTTTTCCCGCATGGTTTTCATCGGCGAAACAATCGGCTTCGAGCGGTAAAAAAATCCCCGCCGAATCGACCAGGTAGATGACCGGGAGATGGTTCTCCATCGCGACTCTCTGGCCTAAGAGCGTCTTCTTGATGGTCATCGGAAACCAGGCGCCCCCCTTTGACCATCGAATCGTTGGCGATGACCAGACAATCCCGTCCGCTCACCCGGCCGACTACCGCGCGGCACCCGCCGGAAACGATTTGACCGTGCTCCGTGTACATTCCCTCGGCGCAAAAGGCTCCAACTTCAAATCGTTTCGCATCCGGATCGAACAGGAGGTCCAATCGCTCCGCAACCGTCAGTTTGTTCTTGCCGTGTTGCTTCTGGATTGCGACCTCGGCGAAAGGCTGACGGTAGAACGACCGTTTCTCCTCGAGTCTTCGGATTTCGTCCAGGTGAAATTCACGGTTCGAGGCGGAGGCGTTCATTGAAGTTCCTCGAAACCCTCGGTCCACACGATTGGGCGTTTATCCCGGAATGCTTGCAGGCCGGTCTTCGCGGCTCGTGTGTTGACCGCGATCTGAAATTCCTTGAGAGGCGAGCGCCAGATCTTGTTCGAGATTAGCGAGCGAATCCGCCTGCAAGAACTTCTTGGTGCGTCTCATCGCCTCGGCCGAGTTTTCCAGACAGAGTTTACGGCCATAGGTCAGGATGTCTTTGGTCGCGCTTCGGGCGGAGAGGGAATCGGCCAGCCCCAATCGGACCGCGATTTCCGCGTTTGCCGCGATCCCGGTCAGCGCCATTCCGGAGAGTTGACCCGGATGGATCCGACGTTTCGCGACCACCGAGACCAGGGCGGGAACCAAGCCGACTTTCACCTCGGGAAAGGCGAACTCGGCTTTCGGCCCCGCGAAAACCATATCGGCGGCCAACACGATTCCGACCGCCCCCCCGAGCGCTTTTCCATCCACTCCGCAGAGAAGGGGAATGGGCAAGCGAAGGAGGTCTCGATAAACCTCCGACAGCAGGTCCGCGAATTGAGTCGCCTCGTACGCGTCATCCAGATGAATGTTCTTCAGGTCCATACCCGCGCTGAACGCGGGTTCGGTGGCGGTGAGGACCGCCACTTTGGCCTCGCTGTCGTTGGCGATCAGCTTGAGCGCGTAGGAAAGGTCCTCGAGCGTCTTGAACGAGAGCGCGTTGCGGGTCTCGGGCGAGTCCAAACAGAGGACCGCGAGACCATTTTGAATTTCGTATTTGATCGGTTCGGGCATAGGCGATGTGTTCCTTGCTGATTAAATCATAGAAGCCCATGGAAATCATGGGAGGAATGGACCCAAGAGTTAGAAAAATTCTGACCCGCGCTTCTCCACGTTTTCCATCCCTTCCATGGGGATCCATGATTCAGAGACATCCCCCCTCTCCGCAATGCGGGGAGGGGGTTAGGGGGAGGGGTTAGTCATGACCCTCCATTGACGCTTCCCACATTAAAACCTACACTTGTGTAGAAATGCGATTCTATTGCACCGCCGCCCTTCTCCTGAACCTCGCTCTCCCCGCCCAATCCGCGACCCTGTTGGTTTCCAAAACCGGCGACGGCACAAACGGTCTCACATGGCCCACAGCCTTTCAAGAGATCGGCGCCGCAATCACAGCCTCCAGCACCGGCGATGAGATCTGGGTCAAGGGAGGACGCTATGTCGAAAACCTGACTACGACCAGCCCGATCACCCTTCTCGGAGGCTTTGAAGGGACAGAGGAATTTGATGAAAGAGATCTTCGCAACCCCGAAGAAAATCCAACGATCATTGACGGCAACAAACTCGGGAGTGTGTTGGTTGTCAATCATGATCTTCAGGTTGATGGTTTTACAATTACGAAGGGCAAGGGTTCAGGATGCTTAAATGCGGTTGTGAACTCCAGAGCAAGAATTAACTAATGTTCACTTCTTTCTAACGGAGACAAACAAGAATTTTGCGGGAGTGGGGGCGGAATTTATGCAGGTGGTTCGCATGCTGATCGATTAGAGACTGTATAGTAGAAGAAAACCTAGTTCGTCCATTTCAGGTGGTTTAATTTTGCCATTGATTCAATAAATCGAGGTTCTTTAGAACAGCCTTTCATCCGAAACATTGCAGGTTCGCGGATTTTTAGGGGGGGTATTTCAGGAGGACGATCGAATATATAATCGAGAACGTTCTATTTCATCACAACACTGCAAATCGCTTTGTAGGAGGTCCAGGTCAAATAGCAGATAGCTGCGGAGGTGCCATTTATTGTGACCTGTCGAATGGATCTTGCAACAATAGTATTTTCAGCGATAATAGTTCAAGAAGAGGAAGTGATATATATGTCAATAATCTAGAACAGAATTCTTGGACGGTCAGTCATTGCACTATATATACGGTTTCCCGAATCGAGAGCACCTCTTCTTTTTCATGGAATGAGAACCCTCCAACTCTCACAAATTGTATCGCCGTCGGACGTGAAGGTGACATCTTCCGACAGGCAGACACTGTCAATGTTAGATACAGCCTCATCGAAGGCGGCTACCCCGGCGAAGGCAACATCGACGCCAATCCTATGTTTGTCGACCCTGACCATGGCGATTACCGACTCATGCGCGGATCGCCCTGCATCGAGGCGGGGACCGATACGGGGTTGACCGAGGACTTTGATGGAAACCCTCGCCCCGTTGGGGATTACGACATGGGCGCCTTTGAGTATCCGCTGCTTCGGAGCGACCTCAACCTGGATGGAAGAGTCGATGACACCGACCTCCAGATCCTCAGCCGAGATTGGAAGAAGATTTCCGGACCCTGACCACCCCAACCCGTACCCCCTGTGGTTCGGGGTTTCGTCCGCATCGTGACGGGATTCATCCCATCGCGGATCCCGCCGACCGGTGCCCGCTTGACCAATTCTTGACAAAAGCGGCTTAAAACAGCGAAAAACCACCCCATCCGACCCTTCCCACCATCACCTCATGGGGCTTTGCCTCGTTCAATAAAGAATTACAATGGTTTCCGCCCGCATATTTGCGGGCTTTGTTTTATTGGATTGAGCCGGGTCGGAAAACCGGTTTAGATTAAAGGACTAAGAGAAATAGGCATGGAAATTCCGCATATCCCCGTGCTCCGGTTCGGGAAAACCTACGAGAGCCTCGACACCCTCGAGGTGAAAAGCGCCCGAAATGGCGAGACCCTGGCGAAAATCAGCCAAGCCAACACCGGCCTGGTACGCCGTGACTTGAGGAAAATCGACAAGGCGCGGGATGTCCTTCGCAAGGTTCCGATGCAAAAGATGATGGACATCTGCAAGAAGGCGGGCGACCTCTTCATGACCGGCGATCTCCCGCTCGGTCTCGAGGGCGAAAAACAGTCCGCCGACTCCTATGTTGAGGTCCTCTCCGCGACCAGCGGTCTTCCTCATACTCTTGTCCGGAAGAACATGGCCAAGGTGAATGAGGTGTTCACCGAAATGCCGCGCATCCTCAAGGGTCTGACCCGTGGCCTCGACCTGACCATCCTCGATAGCGGTCTTGGTGAGCAGGATGGAGTTCCAGTCAGCTATTACCCGACCACCCACTCGCTTGGGGTTGTCCTTCCCAGTAACTCGCCGGGAGTCAACTCGATCTGGATGCCCTCGGTTGCGCTCAAAGTTCCGGTTGTTCTTAAGCCGGGAAGGGAAGAACCCTGGACCCCATTCCGTGTTATTCAAGCCTTCATCGCCGCTGGCTGTCCCGCCGAGGCTTTTGGCTTCTACCCGACCGACCATGAGGGCGCCGCCAGCATCATGAGCAGTTGCGGCAAGGCGATCATCTTCGGCGACGAAAAGACCACCGCCAAATACGCCGACAACCCGAACATCCAGATCCACGGTCCCGGCTGGAGCAAGGTGCTCATCGGCGAGGACAAGATCGAGAACTGGGAGAATTACCTCGATGTTCTCGTTGACTCGGTGGTCCTCAATGGAGGACGCTCCTGCATTAACGCCTCCGCCATTGTGGTCCCCTCGAATGGAAGAGAAATCGCCGAGGCCCTCGCGAAGAAAATGGCGGCGGTCGAACCCCGCGCTCATGACGCTCCCGATGCCGTCCTCTCCGCCTTCGCCAACCGTCAGTTCGCCGAGTTCATTGACGACGCAGTCGACACCGATTTGAAAACCCCCGGCGCCGAGGACCTCACCGCGAAAAACCGTGAGGGAGGCCGCAAGGTCGAACTCGATGGTTCGGTTTTTCTCCGTCCGACATTGGTCCACTGCGAGTCGATTGATCATCCCCTCGCCAACCGGGAGTTCCTCTTCCCCTACTGCAGTGTGGTCGAGGTCCCGCAGAAAGAGATGCTTGAAAAAATCGGCCCCTCATTGGTGGTGACCGCCATCACCGAGGACCCGGCCTTCATCGACGATTTACTCAATTGCCCGCTCATCGAGCGACTGAACCTGGGGCCGCTTCCCACTTCGAAAGTGGAATGGGATCAACCGCACGAGGGGAACCTTTTCGAGTTCCTTTATCACAGACGGTCGATCCAACGGGCGGTTTAACCCCCTCGCCCCCTCCCCGCATGGCGGGGTGGGGGGATGGTTGGCTCCCCCTCTCCACAAGGTGGGGTGGGGGTTAGGGGGGAGGGGTTCTAAAGGAGACTTTATGTCCTGCAACACAACGCCATTCGATTACCGACCGATGACCCGGGTGGTCTATGGCCCCAACGCGATCGAACGGATCGGATCGCTCACCGCCGAGCTTCGAGCCGGGAAAGTCCTTGTGGTCACCGATCCGGGGATCGTGAAAGCCGGTCATTTGGATCGTGTTCGCGAGTCTCTCGAAGCCTCCACGCTCGAGGTCTTTGTGTTTCAGGATGTGGTCGAGAACCCGACCACCAAGGAAGTCTATGAGTGCGCGGAGTTCGCGCGTGAAAAGAAGATCGACACCCTGGTCGGCCTCGGTGGCGGCAGTAGTTTGGACACCGCTCGTGGCGCCAATTTCATCCTGACGAATGGCGGCGAGATGAAGGATTACTGGGGTTACGGCAAAGCGATGCAACCTCTGATCCCGATGGTGGCTGTGCCCACGACTGCCGGTACAGGCAGCGAGTGCCAATCCTTCGCCCTGATCGCCGACGCGGAGACCCACCAGAAGATGGCCTGCGGCGATCCGAAAGCCGCCGCCCATGTCGCCCTTCTCGATCCGACACTGACCCTGACTCAACCGCGCGAAGTCACCGCCCACACCGGCATCGATGCGATCACCCACGCAATCGAAACCGCGGTCACCAAAAAGAAGAATGGCATCTCCACAGTTTACTCTCGTCGCGCCTTTCAACTGACCATCGCCAATTACCCAAAGGTGCTTCAAGATTCAAAAGACCTGGAAGCCCGAGGAGCGATGCTGCAAGGCGCCTCCTTCGCCGGTCTTGCGATCGAGAACAGCATGATCGGCGCCGCCCACTCGGCGGCCAATCCCTTGTTCGCTCATCACAACGTTGTCCATGGCGAGGGAGTCGGTCTGATGCTGCCCGCCGTCATCCGGTTTAACGGCCGCGATGAGGAGGCCGCTGGAATCTATCGAGAACTCGCCTTGATGGCTGGTCTGGTAACCCCTGATGACGCTCCGGAGGTGGCGGTCGAGGCCTTGGCCAGTCAGATTGAGGATTACTTGCGACTCGCCGATCTGCCCACCCGGTTGTCGGACTATGACATTCCGGAGGAGGAGATCGACGCCCTGGCCGAGGAGGCCGCGAAACAATGGACCGCTCAGTTCAACCCGCGCGAGGTCCGAAAGGAGGACTTCGGTCATCTCTACCGCTCAGTTTATGCCTAAGCGATCGAATCTCTTCCCGTTGGCGTTTCTCCCGCGCTGGTTCGAGAATCCTTTCTCGAACCCACTTCCGCAGGAATCCTTTCCTGCTGTTGGGCGCCGTAATGTCGAGGGGAACGATCCAATTTCTCGACCCTACCCGGAGGAAGGGATTCCTCCTCAAGTTGCGCCGAGAAAGGATTCACGGCGCAGGATGGTCCTTGCTCCACTCATTCTTTTATTCGTCGTCACTCCCGATTCTGCCCTCGCCGAGGACTGGACGATGTTCCGCAATGATCGGCAGCTTCGCGGTATCGCCACCGGGACTCTGCCCGCAGAGCCCGAACTCCTCTGGAAGTTCGACACCGGAGGTCCTGTCCGTTCCACCGCCGCCATTGTCGGCGACCGGGTGTTTATCGGATCCAACGATGGCTTCCTCTACGCGCTCGACAAAGCGACTGGGAAAGAGATCTGGAAATTCGAAACCGAGGACTCGATCGAGGCCGCGCCCCTGTATCGCAATGGAACCCTCTATTTCGGTTCCGCCGATTCCTTCTTCTACGCAGTCGACGCCGAAACCGGGAAGGAGAAATGGAAATACGAAACCTGGGACAAAATCCTCGGCGCGGCCAATTGGATCAGCTCGCCCACCGGCGAGGATTGGATCGTGATGGGCTCCTATGACTCCACCCTCCACTGCATCGATTCCGGGACCGGCAAAGCGGTCTGGACCTACGAAACGCAGAACTACATCAACGGCTCCCCCGCGATCGATGACCACCACATCGTGGTCGGCGGCTGCGATGCCTTCGTTCATATCGTTTCCGCCACCGATGGCCATAAGATCGGAGAGGTCGATGTGGGGAATTACATCGCCGCCTCGGTCTGCCTCGATAAGGGGATGGCCTACATCGGCCACTACGGCAATCAGGTCGAGTGCATAGATCTCAAAAAGCAGGAAATTGTCTGGTCCTACAAGGACCGATCCTTCCCCTTCTTCTCCTCCGCCACCCTCACCGATGACTGGGTGATCCTGGGCGGACGAGACAAACGCCTCCACTGTATCGACCGAAAGACGGGAGAAGGCGTGTGGCAATTCCGAACCCGCGGGCGCATCGACAGTTCTCCCGTTCACTGCGGGGACAAGGTGGTGGTGGGTTCGGATGATGGCCGAATCTACTTGATCAACCTCGAGGATGGCAAAGAGATCTGGTCCTATGAAATCGGCAAAGAAGTGATCAGTTCCCCCGCTGTCGCCGATGGCATGTTCATCATCGGATCGGAGGACAAATCGGTCTATGCCTTCGGTTCGAAGGCCGAGAAGAGCGAATGATGGGAGAGGTCGATTCGACGAATCCCGCCCATTCGTTATAATGAATTCTAAATCGGTGCTGGTCCCGGAACTGCGATTCCGGGACCGAGTTTGACGGGAGTTGTACTCCCCCAGGAACCGGCCACAGGAGTACAACTCCTGACAAACCGCGCACCGGAGTAATAACTCCGGCGCGAGCACCGATGAAGACGAGCTAAACCGACAAAGGTTAACGAATATGACCACAGAAACCGTAGCCACCACACCGACACCCCAACAGAAGGAGACCAAAGGAGGCGGGTATTTTGTCTCCAACTACCCTCCCTTCAACTTCTGGTCGAAGGATAAGGTCTCGGCCATTCATTCCGCCATGGATAGCCCGGGGGATCCCGGAACGCCGCTTGGTCTGTATCTCCACATCCCCTTTTGCCGGAAGCGCTGCCACTTCTGCTACTACAAGGTCTACACGGACAAGAACAGTTCGGAGATCCGCAACTATATCGATGGCATGACCCACGAGATGGAGATGTACGCCGGAAAGAAAGTCCTTGAAGACAGACATCTCCAATATGTCTACTTCGGCGGCGGCACCCCCTCGTTTCTCTCTCCGCACCAGTTGACCAATTTAGTGGCCACCCTCAAGAACACCCTCCACTGGGACCAGGTGGAGGAGGTCACCTTCGAATGCGAACCCGGCACCCTGACCGAGGCGAAATTGGAGGCGATCCGTGAGATCGGAGTGACTCGCCTCAGCCTTGGCATCGAGAATTACGACGATCATATCCTGGAGATCAATGGTCGCGCGCACCGATCGCCAGAGATCCGTCGCGCCTATGACTTCGCCCGCTCCATCGGGTTCCCGCAGATCAACATTGACCTAATCGCCGGTATGATTGGCGAGACCGACGAGAACTGGACGGACTGTGTCCAACGCACCCTCGACCTTGAGCCTGACAGCATCACCATCTACCAGATGGAAATCCCCTTCAACACCACCATTTACAAAGAGATGAAAGAGAAGGGACAAACCACCGCTCCGGTCGCCGATTGGGAGACCAAACGCCGATGGGTGGATGAGGCCTTTTCGGCGCTGGAGGAACGGGGGTACTCCATCTCGAGCGCCTACACAGCGGTCAAGAATCCGGAAACCACTCAGTTTGTTTACCGAGACAGCCTCTGGTCTGGGGCCGACATGCTTGCCCTCGGCGTCTCTTCCTTCGGCCAGTTCAAGGGAGTCCACTACCAGAACGAAAAAGACGATGGCCCCTATTTGGGAAGAGTCCACAATGACGAACTCCCGATCAATCGCGCCCATCCCATGACCGACGAAGAGCGATTGGTGCGCGAGGTCATCCTGAATTTCAAGAAGGGATGGCTCGATCGAGGTTACTTCCAAAAGAAATTCAACGTTGATATTTATGACCGTTTCAAAGAAAACTTTGCCGAGATCCAAAAAGAAGGCTACCTCACATTGAACGAGGACAAAGCGGTCCTGAACCGCGAGGGCCTCCTGCGAGTGGACACTTTTCTCCACTCCTTCTTCTTACCCGAACACAAACCGACTGCGACGAAATGAACGAAATGAAGGAGAATGCAAGGGCCATACGGAGAAGAGGTTTGATAGGATCTCAGTCTGTTTCAACAGACTTCGATTTGCGTAGCGACGCGGTTTGAACCCGTCGCGGTCTTCCTCGATTCCGGAAACCCTGAAGCAGGAACGACGACCATGATTCAACCCACCCAATACGACGCTGTCATCATCGGTGGTGGTCCCGCGGGATCGACCGTAGGAGCCTTGCTCGCCGAAATGGGACACTGTGTGGCCATCCTCGAAAAAGAAAAGTTTCCTCGCTATCACATCGGCGAGTCGCTGATCCCTTTCTGCTACTTCACTCTTGATCGACTTGGCCTGGTCGATAAATTGAACGCCTCCTCGTTCGTCAAAAAGTACAGTGTCCAATTCGTCTCCCCCGATGGCAAACTCTCCGCCCCCTTTTATTTTTCGAAACACATGGATCATCCCTGCAGTCAGAGCTGGCAGGTGGTCCGCGACGAATTCGACCAAATGCTCCTCGATAACGCACGGGAGAAAAAGGCTCAGGTTCTGATGGAAACACAGGCCATCTCCTTCATCGAGGACGGGGAACGTATCGCCGGTGTCATCGCGAGAGGCCCCGACGGTGCGGAGCGACCCCTCCATGCGAAGATGGTGGTCGATTGTTCGGGGCGCGACATCTTTTCGATCCGGAAATACAACTGGCGGGTGCAGGATCCCTCCCTCAACAAGATGGCGGTCTGGACCTACTACGAGGGGGCCAAGCGTGACGAGGGCATCGACGAGGGAACCACGACGGTCGCTTACATCCCGCAGAAAGGGTGGTTTTGGTATATCCCTCTCCCCGAGAACATGGTCAGCGTGGGAATCGTCGCAGAACCATCCTACCTCTACCGCGATGGTCGAGACCCCAAGAAGATGTTTGAGCGGGAGATCGCAAACAATCCCTGGGTCGCCGAGTACCTTGCCCCAGGGAAGCAAGTCGGCGAGTACAAGATTACCAGCGATTACTCCTATCGTTCGAAATACTCCGCGCGGGATGGGTTGGTCCTGTGCGGCGACGCCTTCTCCTTCCTCGATCCGGTCTTCTCCTCCGGCGTTTTCCTGGCCCTGAAGAGCGGAGAGCTCGCGGCGGACGCAATCCACAATTCCCTCGAACAAAACGACACTCGAGCCGAACAATTCGAGGACTACAGCGAAAAGTTCCGATCGGGAATCGAGGCGATGCGGAAGTTGGTTTATGCCTTCTATGCCGAGGATTTCAGTTTCAAAGATGTCCTGATGAAATACCCGCATCACCGAGCCGATCTGACCGACTGCCTGATCGGGAATGTCGACAAAGATTTTGGGGCCCTTTTCGAAGCGGTTTCCGAATTCGCGGAGGTCCCCACCCCGCTCCCGCATGGCCGACCCCTGGTTGCGGTTTCATGAGGGTGGTCCAACTCACCCCAGGCACCGGTAATTTTTATTGTGGCGCCTGTGTGCGCGACAACGCCCTCGCGCACGAACTGAACGCCTTGGGCTGCGAAACCCTGACCGTGCCTCTTTATCTCCCGATGGTCACCGACGAACCCGCAGATGATGGCATGCAACCCATTCTCTTCGGCGGTCTCAATGTCTATCTCCAAGAAAAAATCGCGCTCTTTCGTCACACGCCCCGCTGGCTCGATAAACTTTTCGACAACCCAAAACTCCTACGCAAACTGAGCGACCGCGCCGGTATGACCAGCGCGAAGGAACTGGGCGAGATGACGCTCTCTTCCCTCAAAGGCATGGATGGCAAGCAAGCCAAAGAGATCCGCCACTTGGTCGATTGGCTCAAAGAGTACGGTCACCCCGACATCGTTCTCCTCTCGAACTGCCTTCTCTCCGGACTCGCAAAACAGATCAAAGCCGAACTGGGTGTCCCCGTGCTGAACACACTTCAGGGCGAAGATGGTTATCTCGACTCCCTTGGGGATCCTTATTCAGATCAGTGCTGGTCGGCGCTGAGACACGTGGCTAATGATGTTGACCTCTTCATCGCGGTCAGTCCCTATTACGGTGAAACCATGAAGAGCCGAATGTCACTCCCGGATCATAAAGTGGTCGCTGTTTACAACGGCATCAAACTCGATGGCTATGGACCCAGCCACCGTCCGGACAATCCTCCCGTTCTTGGTTACTTCGCACGTCTCTACCCCGCGAAAGGGCTTGACCAACTTGTTGACACTTTTATTCGTCTCAAAGAAAGAAAATCGATTCCCGGCCTAAAACTTAAAGCAGGAGGCACCGCCACCCCCTCCGACGAGAAATTTATCCGAGAACAGAAAATGAAATTGGACGCGGCCGGCTTTCTGCAGGATGCCGAATTCGTGGAAAACTTGAGCCACGAAGACAAAATAGAATTCCTGAAATCGTTAACCGTTTTGTCCGTTCCGACTGCCTACGCTGAATCGTTTGGTCTTTATGTGGTCGAGGCGTTAGCTTCTGGGGTTCCAGTGGTTCAACCCGCCGAGGGAGCGTTTCCCGACCTCATCAAAGAGACTGGCGGCGGTCTCCTCTTCAAACCGAGGGATACCGAGGACCACGCGGACACCCTGGAAAAACTCCTTTTGGATGTCACACTAGCTCAGGAAATGGGAGAGCGAGGCCGACTCGAGGTCAACGAAAAATTCACGGTCCGAAAGATGGCCGAGGGCATGATCGAAGTTTTTGAGCGGGTATCGGCCCCGGGAGATTATTCGATCCAAGCTGCGGCGGGGGTTTGATTTTTGTCCTCTCCACACATTTTCATTGGTGTCATTCCGACGTTAGGAGGAGGAATCTGTCGGGTGGCGCCTGCTGGATTTAAGAGCAACGCTCAATCGGGGAATCCGACTCCCCCATCGAATGGATCATGATGATCCAGCGTTTCTCTCCAATCAGATTCCTCCTAACGTCGGAATGACACGGATCGGAATCGGAACGAAACGGGTTGGAGTTGGACCGATACGAATTGGAGTCAACGTGAAAAGGAAGAGCGGTTGATGCCGTACGAACACAAATCAAGGAGAGTCGTCCGCTTCGCCGAAACCGACATGGCGGGGATCGTTCACTTCTCCGAGTTTTTCAAATACATGGAGAACGCCGAACACGATTTTTATCGGACCCTCGGATTGTCGGTGCATATCCAGGACCAATCCAGCGCTTTCGGTTGGCCGAGAGTTCATGCGAGTTTCGACTACGTGAAACCGCTCCGGTTCGAGGATGAGGCGGAGGTCCACATTGTCGTTCAGGAGATTTCGTCAAAGACTATTCTCTATCGTTGTTTCATCCGCAAAGTTGGTGAGGAAAATCACCTCTGCGCCAAAGGAAGTCTGAGAGTTATTTGCATCACAAAGGAGGGTGGAAACGGTCGCATGCGCGCCGCGAATATTCCCCCCTTCTTTAAAGATAAGATTGAAGCCGCTCCGGAGGATTACCTTCGAGAGCTGGAGGAAACTCGTTAAGGAGAACTGAACAAAAATGCCGAATGCACCGTCCGACCACCAAACCATGTCCTGGCTCCTCTACGCCATGATCACTGTCTGCGCCTGGGGGAGTTACGGAGTCCTTCTCCACACCGGCCAGGGGTACATGGGCGATCCGGTCCATGGCAGGTACAAAGCCTTTTTATTCGTCGGAGTCGCGTACTTCTTGGTCGCAGTGCTCGCGCCATTGTCGATCCTCTATTTCAAGGGCGCCAGCATGAGTTTTCCCGCCAAAGGAATGATGTGGTCGATCATCGCCGGCACGGCTGGCGCCACAGGAGCCTTCGGAATCCTTCTCGCCTTCGGGGCTAAAGGGATGCCCAGCGTGGTGATGTCCATCGTCTTCGCTGGCGCTCCGATTGTGAACGCCGTGGTCGCGCTCACCGTCCACCCCCCGCACGGTGGTTGGTCGAGCATCCGTTGGCAGTTCTTCGCGGGAATCATTCTGGCCGCTTTCGGCGCAACTCTGGTGACGCTCTACAAACCCGGCGGGCCCCCGCCAAAGAAGGCAGTTGCGGCAGTGGTCCAAACCACCCAAACTCCGGCGGAGGCGATCGCCGACGAATGACCACGACAACGCTGTCCCCCTTTCCGACTCGAGTTCAGGTGGAGGTCGGTCAGTTGAGTCAACTCAACCGACTGATCGATGAGATTGTGCCCAACAATGCTTTCTATACGGCCAAGTTGAAAACCTGTGGCCTGGAGGGTGGTGTCGGTTCGCTTCAGGAATTCTTTGAAAAGATGCCGTTTACGACCAAGGCGGAGTTGATTCAGGATCAGGAAGATCACCCTCACTACGGGACGAACCTGACTTACCCCCCCGAAAAGTATGTCCGTCTCTGCCGAACCAGTGGATCCACAGGCGCTCCACTCCGATGTCTGGACACTCGGGAGAGCTGGGAATGGATGGTCGATAACTGGTGTCGAGTCTTTTCGGAGGCGGGCATTCGACCAGGGGACCGAGTCTTCTTCGCCTTTTCTTTTGGACCCTTCCTTGGGTTCTGGACCGCCTGGGACGCCGCGGCGAAGAATGGTTATCTCTGTCTTCCCGGTGGCGGCGTATCCAGTTACGCGCGCATCCTCGCGATCATCGAAAACGAAGCGACCGTCCTCTGTTGCACCCCGACCTACGCTCTCCGTCTCGCGGAGGTTGCGCGGGAAGAGGATGTCGATCTTTCCCAAGCGAAGATCCACACCCTCATTGTTGCCGGAGAACCCGGCGGCAGCGTTCCCGCCACCCGCGCGCGAATCGAGAAAGCCTGGGGAGCGCGTGTCTTCGATCACCACGGTATGACTGAAATCGGACCGGTGAGTTATGAATGCCCGGATCGCGCGGGAACATTGAGGGTGATCGAGTCTTCTTACATCGCGGAGGTGCTCGATCGTGAAACTCATCAAGCGGTGGCTCCTGGCGAAAGAGGGGAATTGGTCCTGACTTCGCTCGGCCGCGCGGCTCTCCCTCTCCTCCGATACCGGACAGGTGATATTGTCGAGCTCGGTCCCAAAGAGCCGGATTCCCGGGGGTGCCACGATCTCGCCTTAATTGGTGGTATAATAGGAAGGACCGATGACATGGTTCCCATTCGCGGGGTCAATGTCTCCCCGAGCGTGGTCGAGAATGTCATGCATAGCGTCTCGGGAGTTGCCGATTACCGCGCCGAAATCTCCGAGGAGCGCGGGCTATTGGTCATGAAAATCAAGGTTGAGCCGACTCCGGATTGTGAGGATATCGAGCATTTAGTCGGAGGATTGCAGAAAGAATTTCACCACACCTTCAGTCTTAGAATTCCCATTGATGTGGTCGAACCTGGCTCATTGCCAAGATTCGAGATGAAGCACAAGCGGTGGGTGAGATTGGATAAGGAAGCGAGCTGATGTCGGATGTCTTGTTGAAACTCGAGGGAGTTTCTAAACAGTACGACACGGAATCCGAGGGCGAAATCCCCCGGGTCTTGGAGAACGTCGATCTAGAGGTTCATCCCGGGGAAACGGTCGGCATCCTCGGTCCCTCCGGGAGCGGCAAAACGACACTACTCAACATCATCGGCGCTCTGGACAAACCGACTTCGGGTCAAGCGACCTTGAGAGGGAAAGACCTTTCAGGGCTGAATGAAGAGCAACTATCCGACCTGAGAAATCGTGAAATCGGCTTCATCTTTCAGATGCACCATCTCCTCCCCCAACTTTCGATCCTCGAAAATGTCCTTGTTCCGACCCTTGTTCATGATGGCGGCGAGGACCGATCGAAAATCGAAAAGAGGGCGAAAGACCTCCTTGAAAAAGTCGGCCTCGGACATCGTCTCAATTACCGACCCGGTCAAATCTCCGGCGGGGAGCGTCAACGCGCCGCGGTGGTTCGCGCACTCATCAATCAGCCCGCTCTCCTTTTGGCCGATGAACCGACCGGCGCTCTCGATCAGGAGAACGCCGATTCGCTCTTCGATCTGTTGCTCCAACTCAACCGAGAGGAAGGGATCACACTGATTTGCGTGACTCATGCGCTGCCTCTCGCCGAAAAACTCGCGCGGGTGTTTGAACTGCGGAATAAGAGGTTGGCGCCATCGGGGGAAAAACAAGGAGTTTGAGGGAAACGTTTCAGATTTGTCATTCCGACCGGAGGGAGGAATCTGATGGGAGAAAAATATCAATCGATCTATTTTCACTTGGATCGATCGGAGTCTGTTTTAACAGACGGCTCTTTGTGTAGCCACGGAATTGATTCCGTGGCGGGGTGGAATGGGCGCCGAAGATTTTGTCGCGCGGATTGAGGTTGCCTCGACCCGCCAAACCCGCGACGGGTTAAAACCGCGTCGCTACACAGAGAGCCGTCCGTTGAAACGGACTCACTCCCATCTGAACCTGATCATGAGATTTAATGTTCTCCTCCCATCGGATTCCTCCTTCCGGTCGGAATGACATCAATGGGAGTTTCCGGTAAAGACAAATGGAAGAATCGCACACCCTCTACTTCGCCTATGGGTCCAACATGAACCGAAGCCAAATGGCTCACCGGTGTCCTGGCTCCGAACCGATTGGGAAGGCGACTCTGCCAGGATATCGCTTCATCATTAACCAGACGGGGTATGCCACCATCGTCCCTTCAGGCACTGCCTGGGTCGAGGGGGTTTTGTGGCTCCTCAAACCGCGACATATCGAGACGCTCGATGAGTATGAGGACCACGAAGAGGGCTTTTACGATCGCTGTTACCGGGCGGTCCAAAACGGCGAGGGCAAGGATCGGATGGCTCTGGTCTACATCGACCATCGTCAGACCACGATCTCCCCGCCGAATGACGGATACCTCGAACGAGTGGTCGAGGGCGCAATCGAACACGGCTTGACCGAAGGCTATATCGATCGCCTTCGGTCTTTTGGAGTCAGAGAATGAACCTTCGAACGCTGGCTTTGCGTGGCGTCACATTCCATTGGCGCAACCACCTTGGTGTGGTGTTGGGCGTCATTCTTGGCTCGGCGATCCTTTGTGGGGCTCTCGTGGTTGGCGATTCGGTGCGATACACCCTCAAGTCGATCGCCTTCTCACGCATTGGAGAAACTGACTTGGCGATGCCCGCGGGCGACCGACTCTTTCCGATCGACCTCGGCAACCGGCTTTCGAAAGATCTCGATACGGATGTGGTACCGACCCTCATGCTACGAGGGGCGATCCGGCGTGGCGATGACGATCGTTACGCGAACCGTGTGAAGATCCTTGGAGTCCGAAAGGATTTCTGGAAACTGTCAAAAGAACCGTTCGATTTCGATCCCTCCCTTGAAGACGCGGTCTATGTAAACCAGCACCTCGCGGATTATCTCTCTCTGAAAGAAGGAGACGAGGTCCTCATGCGGGTCGAGAATCCAAGCCTCCTCCAACGCGAGGCCCCGCTCTCCTCGGATGAGGACACATCGGTCGCCACTCGGTTGACCGTGAAGGGCATCCTGAGCGACGACCAACTCGGTCGGTTCGATCTCCAGGCCAACCAAGTCGCCCCCTACAACGCCTTCCTTCCGATCGGATCTCTTCAATCCCTGATTGAAAGGGCGGGTAAGGCCAACCTCCTGCTTGTTCCGTATCGTGAGGGCGAGGACCTGAACGAAGCCAAAGCCAACCAGATTCTTGAAAAAGTTTTTAAACCCTCCGACGCTGATTTAATGATCCAGGAGGTGACGGGAGAGAAGGGAATCGAACTCTCCACCGAACGAGTCTTTTTAGAAGCGCCTGTGGTAAAAGCGGCCCTGAAGAGCGGCGATTCTCACACCGGCATTCTCACCTACTTTGTCAACGAATTCAGATTTGGCGACAAGTCCTGCCCTTACTCGATGGTTGCCGCTGTCGGGAGCCTGGGAGCCACGCATGAAAACGAGCCTCGCGGACCTCTCCTGGAAGCGCTACCGCGTGACCTTGGAGATGATGAAGCAGTCATTAATCAGTGGTTGGCTGAGGATTTGGGTCTCAGTGTTGGAGATGAATTCGAGGTCGACTATTACGTCATTGGCCCCCTCCGAACGGTTGAGGAAAAAAACACTTCGTTCAAAGTTCGAAAGATCGTTCCCATCGAAGGACCCTTTGACGACCCCGATCTGATGCCCGGTTTCCCCGGCCTCTCGGAGGCCGAGGATTGTCGGAATTGGGAGCCGGGTGTGCCGATTGATTTGACCAAGATCCGAGACAAGGACGAAGTCTATTGGGATGACCATCGCGGCACGCCGAAAGCCTTCATCACCCTCCGAAAAGGCGAACAACTCTGGCGTAACCGATACGGCGACCTAACCGCGATTCGTTACCCCATCGGCACGGTGACAACCGACTCGCTGTCACAAACCCTGTCCGAGAACATTCAACCGGAGGTTCTCGGTTTACGTTTTGTCCCGGTTCGCGACCGCGCCATCGCGGCCAGCACCCAAGCCATGGACTTCGGGGGACTCTTCATCGGTTTCAGTTTCTTCCTGATCGTCGCCGCGCTCCTCTTCATGGGACTCATGAATGTTTTCGGCATCGAACAACGGAGCGAGGAGGTGGGTACGCTGCTCGCGCTGGGATTCGTTCCAAAACAAATTCGCCGAATTTTTCTCCTGGAGGGGTTCCTTCTGACGATCTTGGGATGTGTGATTGGAGTCCTTCTTGGGATCGCTTATGGGAAGATCGTTGTTTGGGGGCTCTCGACCGTATGGTCGGGCGCCACTGCGGGGTTGCAGGTCTATTTCTCCACAAACCCGACCACACTCATCTCCTCATTCTTCGCGGGCATCCTAATTTCGTTCATCACTCTTTGGCTGACCATCCGAAGACAGGCGCGGATCCCTGCCCGAGAACTCTTGGCCTCCGGCGCCGAGGCGACCCTGAATCGCAAAAGGAAAAAGAAAACTGGAGTGTCATGGGGATGGATTATTGCCGCAGTTCTGTTCATCGGCGGCGCTGGAATGGCTTACGAAGCCGGTCAGGATCCTTCGCAGGCTTCGGAGTTTTTCTTTGGGGCAGGTAGCCTCTTTCTTCTTTCTGGCCTCTCACTCGCCTATGCGATCTTTTCCAAATTCTCCCCCGGGGAATCGCTCAGCCTTGTGACTTTGAGCGCCCGGAACACGACTCGCAGAAAGGGACGGAGTCTCACCACGGTCGCCCTCCTCGCCGCCGGCAGTTTCCTGGTGATAGCGGTTGGAGCTAATCGTCACGGAGCTCCGGAGGACATGCAGGTCCCCTCCTCCGGAACCGGTGGCTTCACGCTCTATGGGGAGACAACACTTCCCATTCTTCATGATCTCAACACAGAAAAGGGGGCCGAGGCCTATGCCCTGACTCTCGACGACCTCAAAGGCGCGGATGTGGTTCCGATGCGTTTCCTGGAGGGAGACGACGCCTCCTGTCTCAATTTGAATCGTCCGCAAATGCCGCAGGTCTTGGGTGTCAATCCTGAAGAGTTTCAGAAACGTGGCTCATTCACGTTCGCTCAACTATTGGATAAGAAATACGAGAATGAACCCTGGCGAATCCTCGAGGAAGACCGAGAGGACGGTACCGTTCCCGCGGTCGCCGACCAGAACACGGTGATGTGGATTCTACACAAAGCCTTAGGCGACACCCTGACCTATATCAATGGCCGAGGGGAAAGGGTTCAGGTTCGCATCGTGGGAACGCTCGCGAGTTCGATCCTCCAAGGGAACATCATCATTTCGGAGAAACATTTCATCGACAAGTTCCCGGATGTCTCTGGGTATCGGACCTTCCTTGTCGATGCGGAACCCGGAACGATGAAGGGGGTCTCCAAGAATCTCGCTTTCGGTCTTCAGGATTATGGGGTTCGAATCGATACAACCGCGGAGAAACTCGCCAGTTTCAATGTCGTGGAGAACACCTATCTCTCGATCTTTCAATCGTTGGGTGGGTTGGGAATGATCCTCGGAAGTCTGGGTTTGGGGGTGGTTGTCCTCAGAAACGTTCTCGAACGACGCGGGGAATTGGCGCTCCTGAGAGCGGTCGGTTTCCGATATGGGCAAATCCTGAAGATTGTCCTCTTCGAACACTGGTGGCTGGTGATTCTCGGTCTTGTTATCGGGACCCTCTCCGGACTTGTCTCGGTCTTACCCGCCATCGGTTCGGCGCATCATCCCTTCCCGTATGTCTCACTCTCGCTCACCTTGCTCGGCATGGTGGCGAGTTGCCTGATCTGGACCTACCTGGCGGCGATCTTTGCGCTAAGAGGCCCCCTCCTGAATGCACTCAGGAACGAATGATCAAAAGGCGTTCACTTCTCCTCGAGCGCCCGACGCAGTCCAAGCATCATGGAAATCCCATGCTGGACATAATCGATTCGAATCGAGGATTCACCCAAAGCCTCTTGGATTCCGCCTAAAGCCTCCTCCGGTTTCGGAAAGGTCTTCGAACGAGCCTCATCGACTTGACACTTCAGCACGAAATTCGCAATCAGCTTCAGGCTTTTTAGATAATCGTCGGTGGGAAGATGGTTTCGCTCGGCAAGTTCGATCATAGCGGCAAGCGCCTCTCCCCGGATCGATGATGGCGTGCTCCGGGGTGGGGTGTAGAAGGTACCCACCCATTCTTTGTTTGGAAAACTTTCATTGCGCTGTTCCAGTAGAATCGCATCGCAAATCCGCTGGGCTTGTTTGAGATATCGATCTTCGTCAGTCAATTCATGGAGCTCGTTGAGCGCCATGGTTAGCCAATGATCGTGAGGCAAATCCTTCAGCGACTTGTCAGCGTCGCGAACCTGAATGAGCCAATCCGCCCCCTTCGTGGCGGTTTCGAGATACTCCGGCTTGGGATTAAGCTCGTACAATCTGGCCAATGCAAAGATGGCTTCTCCCGGGTAGTACATCGAGACGAACTTTCGCTTATCCGGCTCACCATAGAAATACTTCGATTCGAATTGACCGTCCTCGTCCTGCATGAACCGGATGAACAGAAAGAGTTGATGGCAAACAGGTCGCCAACCCTGATCTCCCGTGATTGCTTCGTACTTGCAAAGCGCTAGCAGAGCGAGAGCCGCTCCGCCGAGCTTTGCTTCTTGATCCGGTGACACAATGGCGAGGAAGTCCTCTTGCTCATGTTCCGGTTTTGGGCCACGAGTTCGCTCGAGCAACCACTCCAATCCGATCTTTGCGGAGTCGAGATAACGCTTGTCGCCGGTCGCCTCATTCAGTTCGAGAAGTGAGTAACAGGTTCCCGCGTGACGCAGGAGATTGTAGGAAGAGGAGTAATCGTCCTTTTCCGGCTCATAGACATAGTCGAAACTTCCATCGGAATTCTGATGGCGCACCAAATAGTCGCCGCCCAGCACCGCGGCCTGAAGCAGCGACTCCGGCGTCAGATCGTTAGAGTGAGCGTTCCCGATGCAGAGTGTGCCGATTATGAGGAAGAGGCTTAGGATTTTTTTCATCGATATTGGGGAAACAAAAGAGGAGAGGGATTTAACCGAGTCGCCCTTGTTCGAGGGCGACTCGGTTTTTTCGATCAATTAGGCGACTTGGTTCTTGAGTGTCCCAACCTTCTCAATCTCCACCTCGTAGACCACTCCCGATTTCAGGAGCAGTTTCGGACTTCTGGCCCAACCCACACCCTCCGGAGTGCCGGTCAGGATGACCGTGCCTGGGAGGAGCGTCGTATCCTGAGAAAGGAACTCGATCAGAGTCGGAACATCGAAAATCATGTCGTCGGTGTTGGAATCTTGAACCGTCTCACCATTGTACCGCCCCTGGATGCGAAGCGTATTTGGATCGGGGATCTCATCGGAGGTGACAATGAACGGGCCCATCGGCGCGAAGGTGTCGAACGCCTTGCCCCGAACCCATTGCGATCCTCCCTTAACCGCTTGCCAAATGCGAGCGGACACATCGTTGGCGCAGGTGTACCCCAAGACATAATCCAAAGCGTTCGCCTTGGTGGCATTGAGACAGGGTTTCCCGATGACTACCACCAACTCGGCTTCGTAATCGACCTCATCATCGCAGACTTTCGGAATCTTAATCGGCTGCTCGTGACCGATGGCCGCGTTCGGGTTTTTCATGAACACAATCGGATACTCCGGAACATCCTTCCCGCTCTCTTCGGCATGCGCTTTGTAGTTCGCTCCGATGCAAATGATCGCCCTTGGATCGATTGGGGCTAACCACTCCTTGGCCTCGACCTCCTGGTCGGTGACATGAGGAGCGTCGAGGATGTTTCCCTCGACTTTGTAAAGTTTTCCATCCTTTTCGGCGACAGAAACCGTTTCTCCGGCGGCTGATATGACACGTGCGAATTTCATCTTCTTCCTCTCTCTGTTAGTCGGTGAAGGCTCCGAAAATCAAGCCTCAGGTTGACACCATTTCACCAGCGTTTCAATCCACCTGGGATGCGTGTTCATGCAGGGAATCATCTCATATTCCTCCCCCCCGGCCTGGATGAAAGATTCACGACCTCGGATTCCGATTTCCTCGAGAGTCTCCAAGCAATCCGAAACAAATGCCGGGCAGATGACCAGGATTCTCTTGACTCCTTCTTTCGGAAGTCTCTCCAGTTCGAGATCGGTGTAGGGTTTCAACCAGGGCTCGCGCCCGAGGCGGGACTGGAACGAGATGGAATACTTGTCCTTCGGAATCCCCGCCTTTTCCACGAACAGTTCTGTTGTGCGGAAGACCTGATGGCGATAACAAGTCTGGTGGGCCTCGGAGGGAACGGAGCAGCAATTCTCGACCTGTAGGCAGTGCTTCCCGGTCGGATCGGCGGTCTTCATATGACGCTCGGGGAGGCCATGGTAACTGAACAGGATGTGATCGTAATCCTTTTTCAAATACTCCGAGGCGCTCGCGACCATTGCCTCAATGTAGTCTGGATCGTCATAAAAAGGCGGCTTGACCTGGAGCCGAATTTTCGGAGCGATTCTCTTTAACTGCTTCTCGACCTCCATCACCGCGGTCTCATAACTGGAAGCCGCGTAATGGGGGTATAGAGGGATCAGGAGTATCTCTTCCAAATCGAGAGATTGTCCCAACAACTCTCGGATGCCCGCCGCGCTGGAGGGGTTCCCATACCGCATGCCAAGACCAACCGGACAATCGACTCTTTCCTGGACGAGTTCCTTCACTTTCTGGCTGATTACGATCAACGGAGATCCCTCATCGGTCCATATCGTCCGGTACGCGTGGGCGGATTCCTTGGGTCGTTTGGGGAGAATGAAACAGCAGACCACGAATTTGCGAATGAGATAGGGTGAGTCGATCACCTTCTCATCCATCAAAAACTGGTGGAGATACTTCCTCACAGCGGACACCTCGGTCGAATCCGGCGATCCGAGATTGACCAAAAGGACTCCCCTCTTGGGCTTCGATTTTTCCATTAAACCTTTGTTTCCTTGATTAATTTCAACCGCCACATATGGGATCCAAAAACTTAATTGTGTTTCAGCAAGCGGCTAAGCGCCCCTTCCAAATCAGGATTTTGGAATTCAAATCCCGATTCTTCGAGTTTCTTCGGGATGACCCGAGTGCTGGAGAGAAGCAGCGCCTGAGCCGCCATCTTACCAAGGACCAGTTCCAGGATGAAAGAGGGAACCGGCAGGATCGTCGGACGGTTCAGAACCCCGCCCAGAGTCTTGGTGAATTCCAGATTGGTGACTGGGTTTGGCGCGACGAGATTGACCGGGCCCTGGAGGGCGTCGTTGTCGAGACAATGCCGAAGGCCCCGCACGGCATCGTCGATGGCGATCCAGCTCATGTACTGAGAACCATCCCCGACTCGCCCTCCGATTCCCAACTTAAAGGGGGTCAACATCTTTTCGAGAGCTCCCCCATCGGGCGAAAGAACGATCCCGATTCGAGTGTTGACAGTCCGAATGCCAGCCTCCCTCGCGGGTCGACAGGCCGCCTCCCATTCCACACAAACCTCCGCGAGGAAATCGTCACCTGGCGGTTTCTCCTCGTCCAGCAATTCATCCTCTCTCGCCCCATAATACCCAATGGCGGACGCACAAACGAAAACGCTTGGAGGAGACTCAAGGCCGCAAAGCGTCTCACTCAGGAATTGAGTCCCTTCGACCCGGCTGTCCCGGATTTTCCTCCGTTGTTCTGAGGTCCACCTTCCAGAGGCGATGTTCTCTCCAGCCAAATGGACCACCCCATCGACACCCTCCAGTTTTTCCTTTTCGATGGTTTGTTCCATCGGATCCCAATGGACCGAGTCCGCCGCCCCCCCACCCCGGCGCGAAATGCCGATCGCCTGGTGACCATCCGTCACAAGCGATTTTTTCAATGCGGAACCGATGAGTCCTGTTGAGCCGGTGATCGCGATTTTCATGGAGGGCCTCCTGTCCAAGTTCTAGTCGAGCTTACCGGAGGAGAGTTTAGACAAAAATGAGTTTCGGATCGACTCAGGCGTGAGCTTCCAAAGATTGGATCAATTCCTCGAGGTCGCTGGCGGTGTAGGGTTTTTGGATGTATCCCGCCAAACGCTCGGGATCCCGCATTTCGGCGATGGCGGTGGATCGATCGTACCCGCTGTTTACTATGACTTGGGCGCCCGGGTCGATCTCGAGGATCTTCTCGAAAACCTCCGGACCGCTGAGACCAGGAATCTGGATGTCGAGAAACACGATCTGAATCTTATCCTTGTGGATTTCAAAAAGGGAAAGAGCCTTGTCTCCATCGTTGGCGGTCAAGGTTTCATACCCCATCTTTTGAAACATCTTGGAGGTCACTCCAACCACCACATTGTCGTCATCCACGATCAGAACCTTGTTTCCCTCGCTCGACCCGGCGACCCTGAAAGTCTCGGCGTCCTTCCTGGCGATCTCTTCCGCCTCTGGAAGGAAAAGCGTGAAAGTGCTTCCCTTGCCGGGTTGGCTTTCGACTCGAATCGATCCGTGGTGGTTCTTAACGATCCCCGCCGAGGCCGCCAGCCCCAATCCCCGGCCAAGGAACTTGGTGGTGAAGAAGGGATCGAACACATGGTTGAGCACCTCGGTCGGCATGCCGGTTCCCGTGTCGCTGACTTGGATGCAAGCGTAGTAACCCGGCTCCAATTCCATCTCGGATTGGCTTCCCTGCTGGCCTCCGGGATGAAAGAGATTCCGAGTTCGGATGGTGAGAGTCCCCCCATCCTCCATGGCCTCATTCGAATTGACACAGAAATTCAGAAGGACTTGTTGAATCTGCATCGGGTCGGCATGCACCTGTTTCAATTCCGGGCTGCAATCGAAATCCAACAAAACGTTCGGACCCAAGGAGCCTTTCACCATGTCGATCGAATCGAGCACAACCTGATTGAGATCGATCCTCCTGGGTTGATGAATGCCCGCCCGGGAATAGTCCAGCAATTCCTTGGTCAATCGAGCGAGTCTTTCCGACGAGGAGAGAATGCTCTTGACCATCTCCTCGGCGTCGGAGTCCTTGGGAACCTCATCCTTCAAGAGTCCGGCGTTTCCCATGATCCCGAGGAGGATGTTGTTGAAGTCATGCGCGATCCCCCCCGCCAGAGTGATCAAAGTCCGCTCTTTTTGTTTCTCGAACAGCCGGTTCTCCATCAATTTCCGCTCGGTGATATCGCGTAGAATGCCTTGAATTCGCTTCTTCCCGTCGAGCTGGACGATGTCGAAACTGCCCTCGACAGTCAGAACGCCGCCGCCCTTCTTGAGCACACGAAACTCATAGGTCCGCGGGATATCTTGGCCATTGAAACGCTGACGGTTCTTTTCAAGGACAATTTCACGGTCGTCGGGGTGCAGGATTTCCAGAAGATTCAGCGCGGCAATCTCCTCCGTGGTGTAGCCGAGCACCTGATAAAATTTCTCATTGAACAAGATCGGCCGAACATTCTCGTCGAACACCGCGATGCTGTCGTTGGCTGTCTCGAAGAGCGCACGATACCGCTCCGCGCTCTCCTTGAGTTCCTGTTCCGCCTTCTTCTTCTCGGTGATATCGCGGAAGAACGCCTGGATGCCGATGATTTCGTCGTTTTTTCGAATCAGGTCGAAACTGGCCTCGATATTGACCTCACGGCCTTCCTTATGAATGCACCGATATTCATAAGTCCTGGGGACCGCCTCCCCCGCTAATCGTCTCCGGTTATTGTCCACAAGCATCCGGCGGTCGTCGGGATGGACCACGTCCATCATATCCCTCTCCGCCAATTCCTCTTGGGTGTACCCGAGCATCTCGGCGCATCGACGGTTGAACAGGATTGGGTCCGGAGTCTCCACCCCATAGAGAGCGATGCCCTCCTCGGCGCCCTCGAAGAGAAGACCGTACCGCTCTTCGCTTTCGCGCAACGCTTCGTGGTTCCGCTTCCTTTCGGTGATGTCGCGAACCACCACCTGGATTCCCACGATTTCTCGGTCCTTGTAAACCGGATCGAAACTCCCCTCGACCTCGATGACATCGCCGTTCTTTCGGATGCCTCGGAACTCGTAGATTCGTGGAGCGTCTCCACCTTGGAACCGTTTCCCCGCGTTGGAAAGAACCATCTCACGATCCGAGGGATGCACCAGATCGATGAAGGATTTTTCCAAAAGCTCCTCGCGGTTGTAACCGGTGACTTCACAGATGTGATCGTTCATCAAGGAGGGGGTCAAGTCGCGTTCGAGAAAAACGATGCCGTCCTGGGTTCCCTCGAACAGTCGCCGGTAACGGTCCTCGCTGTCTCGAAGGAGCTGGTTCACCTTGTCACGCCGCTTAAACTCAAAGGTAATGAACTCGCAAAGACCGCACACCGATGCGAACACCGAAATGAATTCGATGAATTCCTGGGAGAAACGGCCGGGGTAGCGGAGGAAATAATGGACAGTCCCAACTCCGAGAATAATGAGTAGCATCGACCGGTAAAGCGATTTCCGGCGCCGAAGACAGACGAAAAAGATTGGGGGGAGAGCGATCGAGAACCACCACTCCGTCAAATCCTTTGTGAGGATAAGGTATCCGAGGGTGGCCGAGGCGATTGCATAGACCAACACAATGGCGAGTTTTGTCCAAAAACTGTCCTTCATGAAGCGCAACCCACTTCCTAAAACTCAATTCTCACTGGCCAATTTGGATTCATCCTTTTCTATTATAAACCAAATTCTTGAAGGTTCAACTTTTGAGTGTGAAAAACTTTTTATTTGAGCCTCCAAGTGTAACGATTCAATGCACTCCACCTTTGGACCGTTAAGAACCGTGATTCCCGCCGGTCATACAGCCGGGAATGGATGACACCAGATTCACTTTTTGTTTTATTTTGAAATACCGTTGATAGAATGCTAAAAAAAAGAGATGACAAGCTTTATGAGTGGTTGATACGCTTTTTCCGGGCTTAGGGTGCATTCGAGAACCAAAGGTATTGTGGCCATTAAATTGGCCCCCCAATTGCACAAGAACTGGTTGTGATCATTTGGATCACCCCAAATATCACGGCCAATTACCTCATCTCTTGTGGGCCCGGCGTCGTGCGTTGTTCCGTAAGGGCAACGCCTAGGCGAGGCGGCGCCGGGCCTCTTATTTTTTGATGGAGATGAACCCCATCATCCGACCATTCGGTGTCTCGCCCCGCCGGTGGGAAAAAAGATTCTCTTCCTCAAAGGTGCATGCCCCCGAGTTTTCCACATTCGATGGTTCAATTCCCGCTTGAACCAATTGTGTCCCGATCAGTCCAGGCAGGTTGACCCGAAGGGGATTCTCGAGAAGGTGATCCCGACCCCACCTTTCTTCAAATTTCTTCCACACATCTCCACCCACTTCAAAACAGTTGCCGCAAATCATCGGACTGATCCACGCCGCCAGATCGACCGGGGGGATTCCGAAAAGTGATTGGAAGGATCGGACCGCCGCCTCGGCCATATTCTCAAAAGTTCCGCGCCACCCCGAATGAAAGGCTCCCACCGCTTGGCCGTTCCTCTCGGCGATCAGGATGCAGGCGCAATCGGCGACCATGATGGCGAGAGGGAGGCCCGGCTCGTTGGCGATCAATCCATCCGCCGGGGGAAGCGAAGATTCGGGGCTGTCCGACCCCGCGCCCCGGTCCGCCACGGAGACTCTTCGAATGGTGGTTCCATGTTCCTGGAGGGAGAATGTCAGATGTTCCGGGGGGATATCGAGAGTCGTCGTGTTCTTGGCTCGATTGTCCAGGGCATGAGAGGGATCTCCCTGAATGAGAGACACGTTTCCCCAGTCCGGAAGGTCCTCGCGTTTCGTGGTGAAACCATGAATCACCGTCGGGACTTGGAGCAAGAGATCGGACTGGAGCAAGGTCAAAGCTTCTCGATTTCCTCCAGGAGGTGATCGTCCTTGAGGTGATAGGAATGCGTGTCGTCGGGAAAACTCGATTCGTTCACCTCACGAACAAAATCCTTGAGCGCGGAGTCGATCGTTTCGGCCAGTTGAGCATATCGTTTCGCGAACTTCGGTTTGAAGGCGGTGAAGAGACCCAGGAGATCGTGGGTGACCAGGACCTGCCCATCGCAATGCGGCCCCGCTCCGATGCCAAGCGTGGGGATGGAGATGCTCTCAGTGATCTTTTTCCCGACCGAGATGGGCACCGCCTCGACGACAACCGCGAAGGCCCCCGCCTTTTCCACAGCGCGCGCGTCTTCGATCAGCTTGCGGACATCATCCAGCGCCTTGCCTCGACTCGCACGGAATTGGCCGGTGAGAAGGACCGACTGGGGTTGGACCCCGATGTGGGAGATGACCGGAATTCCGGCGCGAGTCATGGCCTGGATCTTGTCGGCCTCGTCGACTCCCCCCTCGAGTTTGACCGCTTCGGCACCCCCCTCCTTGATCAACCGTCCGGCATTCCGGACCGCCTCCTCTTTCGAGATCTGGAAAGAGAGGAAGGGCATGTCCCCGATCAACATCCCGCGCTTGACCACCCTCCGGACACAACGCAGGTGATAGATGATGTCATCCACCGTCACCGGCAGGGTGTTTTCATGCCCCTGCACGAGTTGCCCCAGCGAATCGCCCACCAAAATGAGATCGATTCCGGCCTGATCGAGGAACGCGCCGAAGGTGGCGTCATAGGCGGGTAGCAGCGTGAGTTTCTTTTCGGTTCCCTTTTGGGCGCGGACCCAATCGGGCGTTACTTTATCTGAGGTCATGGGTCATAATTTACTGAAATTCAGTTGCCTTGACAAAGGGCGGGCCGTTGGGTTACCACTATCGGCTTCCAAATCGAGATGGCGACGTGGCCAAGTGGTAAGGCAGGGGCCTGCAAAGTCCTTATCCCCGGTTCGAATCCGGGCGTCGCCTCCAGTCCTCCCTCGAAATCGACCTATTCGGATTCCGATGCTTCGTTTGGCACTTTGGATGCGGGGTTGACCGACTCTTCGATGGGGGTCAACAGAACCCCGTGAATCTCTCCATCGATCTCCCCTTGAGCCACGATTTGTCCTCGGTTGTTGATGTCGGAAGCGCCCCATATCATTTCCCAATCCGGGGAAGAGGAAGAAACGATTTCGCTTAGGTCATAAAGTTTCCCATCGTCCCATAAGAACCCTTTTTCCCAATTCTTGGCTAGTTTCACAGAAAAGTCTGTCCCAAATACAGAATCAAAGCTGTGAGCAATAAAACCCTTCAACTGTCCAAAGGGGATGATTGTCGGCTTCTCAAGTAGGCCGACAACCTGACCATGGTCATTAATCCCAGACGCTCTACTATTTCCACGCCAGTCTAGTGTCAAATTACGAAGTCCATGCGTCACGTCCCAAATGAAAGCGCAATAAGTTCGCGGATACAAATAAATGTCTCCAGCCACCTGTTCAACGTTGTTCAATGCTGTGGGATCAATCTTCAGATCTGTGACGATCTCTAGTGGGTCGTCTCCTTCGGTCCATAGAGAATGATGGCGTTTACCCTCGGAATCTCCCCAAGTGACTAAAACCTGACCTCGGTTATTGATGTCCCTCGCATGACCACCCACATGCGGAAAGCGACTCGGAACCCTGAACGCTGCCGTGGCATCCATCAGGAAAACCTGACTTGTTCCATCTCGATTGATGGCGAGTCCAACCGCGATTCCCAGATCGTTGATCCCGAATCCGATGGATTTCTTCATTTCCCCCGAGCCCACGGTTTCGATCTCACCCTCATCATTCCAGATCACCGCATTTGAGTTACCACTTGCGTCGTCAACCCATCCCGCAATGAGTCCGGTATCGCTGATTTCCCAGGCCCATCCGTTTCCACCTCCAAGTGTTTCCAGTTGGGTCATGCCCTTTTCCAAATCCCAAAGGAAGGGGCGAATTTCGTCTGCGTTTGGGATTGAGAACCCCACCACTTGCCCAAGATTGTTAATGTCACACGGTGCGACCTTACCCAGATCAGTGATGTCATATTTCAGATTGCCAGAGGAAGAATAGTAGGAGATGAACTGCCACCCGATGGTAGGCAGCAGCAACGCGGCAGACACAAAGGAAACAATTCTAAGGTTCCGGTTCATGGAAATGATTCTACTCCCTTGAAGAATTGAGGAAATGGCAAGAAATCATCTGACTTGGTCAGCGAAGGACGCGATCCGTGATGCCCCGTAATCAATCTTGGGTGGATCTCCTTCCAATCTTCCCTCAGCCCATTCAATCTGAACCTTGGCGTTTCTCAGATCTTCGAGAGAGGGACCGACAGACTCCGAGGGAGTCTTTGTCGAGAAATCTTCCAGGGCTTTCCACACCTCTTTTAGATGGTTTTGGAGAATTCTCTTGTAGGGTTCAATCGAATCGATGGCGACTATCTCGAATACGAAGTCTTCAGCCTTCCAGAGTATTCCTGAATTCAATGACTCCGTATACCCAAAGAACCACAGATCGTAGATCGTGACGAGTGCCGAATAGTCGGGGTCTCTCCACGAAAACGGAAGTATCCCGATACGCTTGGCTCTTTTCTCATAAATCGCATAGCCAAGAACATCACCTAACCGTAATTCTTGACTCTGTGAGTGCTTTCTCTTCGAATTGAAACTTACATAGGCAGTATTCCGCCACTTATATTCGGGGGACTCAAGCAGATACCATGAATGAGGATTCATCCCACTGTCCTCATGGACCTCCACGAAATCCTTGTTGGTTCTGGCTGCAACCAAGTCAACTAGGGGATTCTTCTTTCCCATGACAACGAAATCAAAAGAGCCAAGGTTGTCGATGTCCTCTTGGTAAAGATTCACTCTGACCTTCGTCTCTTTTGCACAGAGATCGCCATCAACAAAGGACCAGGGATCGGAGGTTTCCATCTTCACTCTCCAAATTGATGGGAAGGAAATGCGATGCCGTTGAGAGATGATACGCATTAGAATTGATGATGCAAGAATAAAAACGAAGGGTCTGACATTCCATGTTTTCTTCTCTTCTCCTACTTCACCGGGCAATCCACCGCATTCCCCGTCGACACGCTCACTGGAAAAATTGGCAGGCTCACCGTGGAGCAGTCGAGGTTGGGGTTGTCTCGGATGACGGTGCTGTTGAAGGTGGTTAGATTGGAGAGGGCGGAGATGTCGGTGAGGGATTGGTTTTCGTAGATTCGGAGGACACCGCCCACCTTGGTGATGTTCTGGAGACCGTGGAGGGAAGTGATCAGCGGGTTCTTGCTGATTTCCAGGTTGGTTCCCGACTCGGTCAGACCTTGCAGGCCGTCGAGGGAGGGGAGGCTCGGGTGGTCCGACACCAGCACCTCTTCGCCCACATGCCTGAGATTGGAAAGCGCCTGGATCGAGGCCAACGTGGGATTGCCTCGGATTTCCAGGTTCAAGCCGATGTATTCGAGGCCCTGAAATCCCTCGAGCGATTCCAGGTTGTCGTTCCGGCGGACCTCGGTTCGGCCATCGATCCGCTCGAGACTTTGGAGACCATCCAAGGATTTCAACTCGGCGTTCACATCGACAAACAAGGTCCCGCCGACATACTCGAGACTGTCCACTCCCTCGAACGATTCGAGCCCGGCGTTGTGTCCGATCGCCATCCGACCGCCGACCGTCACAAGATTCTCCAACCCTTCCAGGTTGGTCAGCACATCGTTGTCGCCCACATGGAACTCCCCCTCCACCGCGATCAGATTCTCGAGCCCGGCCAAAGTGGTGAGCGCGGGGTTGCCATCGCACCCCGAGAAATGGCAAACCCCGATTTGAAGATTGCCTCCGACATGGGTCAGCGATCGAAGTCCCTCAATCGAGGTCAGGACATCGTTATCCCAAATGACCGCGTTCCCCATCACCTCGGTTAGCCCCGATAAGCCTTCAATTGAGGTCAACCCGCTGTTGCGTTCGATCCTCAGATTCCCAGTGATCGACTCCAGGTGTCTTAACGGACGAAGATCCAGGTCCTCATCGCTGTCCTGTATCAGCAGGTTGCCATCAAGAGAGGAGCACCCGGCCAACGCCTCGACATCGGGTTGGTCATGAATAGAAAAAGTCCCGCTACATCCCGACAACCCGGTCGAGGTCTGCCACTCCCGCTGAAAGACAAACAGGTCGAGTGAATCGATTTGACCGTTGCCGTCGAGGTCGGGGTTTATCTCCGATGTGTCGGACAACCAACCCTGTAGGAACAGAAGCAGGTCCTTCGAGTCGACTTCGAAGTCCCCGACTAAATTGGGTGAGACGGGGGTCGGAGGAGCCTGAGCGAAACCGCCGGTCACTTCCAAAAGAAGCGAGAGCGCGATCCACAAAGAGAAAAGACGCCAAATTGAGGACAAAAGGGCTTGCTCCTTCCAAACCATTGAGGCGTCCACAAAATTGCCCCGAAACGGATTCCTTTTCAAGGACCGATGGTCTCTTCAGCATGGGACGACCGCAAACGGGGGTGACCCATGGAGACTTTTCCCGTTATTCTAGTCAATCGCACACGGTTAGGGGTGTCTTCTTTGATGCGTTTTCGCCATCACAACCTGATTTTCTTCCTTCTCTTGACCTCCGTCTCTGCCTGCGCGGTGGAATGGCCCCAGTGGTTTGGACCCAACCGTGACGGAAACATTCTCGTTAAAAATTGGAAGCCGGAATTTGCGAAACAAGGCCCCGAACTCCTCTGGAGATTTCGGGCCGGAACCGGCTACTCGCCCGTTTCCGTCCAGGATGGTTTGGCCTTCACCATGGGCTATCGGGATGGCGAGGATGTCGTCTACTGCCTCGACGCAGAAACCGGGGAGGAAAAGTGGTCTTATTCCTACCCCTGCGGTATCCACGATTTCCAGCATGAGGGCGGCCCGGCTTGTGCGCCCCTGATTGAAAATGGTTTGGTTTACACAATGAGTCGCGATTGCGACGCTTTCTGTTTCAACGCCAAGACGGGCGATATCGTCTGGTCCGCTAGCGCCCAGGCGAATATCCACCCGGCGACCCCCCTCTTCGGTTACATCGGCGCGCCCGCCATGGTGGGCGATCGACTCATCCTGGATGTCGGCGCCATTGTCGCGCTCGACAAGAAAACCGGGGAGCGAATCTGGCGAAGCGAGGAGACTTTCAAAGCCACCTGCTCCTCCCCCACTCCCTTCGAACTCGATGGAAAATCCTACGCCGCGGTCTTCAACGCCACCGGTCTGGTCATCGTGGATGTGGAGACAGGCCACGAACGTTGGCGGAAACCCTGGCGGACTCCCGCCTTTGACACCAACACGGGGACTCCGCTGGTGAAAGGGAACCGGATCTTTATCACTTCGGGTTTCGATGGGGGCGCCGCTCTCCTCGAGTTGGGCGAGGATCACGAGCCGAAAGTGGTTTGGGAGGACCAGGACCTCCGCAGCCGTAACAACACCCCCCGTCTCTATGAAGACCACCTTTATTACTTCGATATCGACACCCTCCGCTGCCTCGAGTTTGAAACCGGCAAAGAGAAATGGTCGGAAGACTGGATCGGCGTCGGAACCTCGATACTTGTGAACAATTGCCTGTTGACCCTTTCTGAAAGGGGCGAGGTCGTCTTTGTCGAGGCGACGCCCGAGGAATACCGTGAACTCGGCCGATTCCATTTGATGGGCGGCACTTGCTGGACGCCCCCAGCCTTCGCGGAAAACAAACTTTATCTCAGAAACTCAAAGGGACATGTCTCGTGCTTCGACATGCGCCCGTTGACCAAGCTTTGATCGATGAAAGGACATTTAATGAAACACCTTCACCCGCTCGTTCCCAGTTTATTCCTCACTCTCCCCCTTATCGCGCTTTCCGCCTTCTCAGCCGACTGGCCCAATTACCATGGACCCAATCAAGATGGCGTTTCGTATGAATCGGGTTGGAGTCTCGATTGGAAGACCGATCCCCCCGACATGCTATGGAAAACCAACGTTGGGAGAGGCTTTTCCTCTGTGACCGTCGTAGGCGACCGTCTGTTCACGATGGGATTCAAGAAGGATTTAGACTCGATCTACTGTCTGGACGCTGAAACCGGAAAGGAAATCTGGTCCTATTCCTACCCCTCTGTCCTTTTCGATGATGGCGATCAATACGGGGGTGGCGCCTGTAGCACCCCGACCGTGGCCAATGGCAAGGTTTTCACACTCAGCAAGCTGGGACTGGTGCATTGCTTCGACGCCCAAACGGGAGAGGTTCTCTGGTCCAAGCAATTCGCGGAGGAACTCGGAACAAAGCCGGGACGATGGGGGTTTTCCGGATCCATTCTGATCGATGAGGGGAAGGGAATTCTCGATTTGGGACGGACCGTGGCGTTCGATCCGAGTTCCGGGGACGTTCTTTGGAAGACCAAGGATTACGAACCGGGCTATTCGACTCCCACCACAATGACCCTCGGCGAGAATAAGTTCATCTTGGTCTTTAACAGCTACGGCCTAGTGATCCTCGAGCCGGAATCTGGCAAAGAAGTGTGTGCACATCCCTGGGAGACCGATTACGGCGTCAATTCCTGCATCCCCCAAGTCATCGGGGACAAGATCTACATCTCGGCCGATTACGGTCACGGTTGCGCGCTGTTACGTTTCAATGGCGATTCGCTGGATCTGGTCTGGGAGAAGACCACGATGATGAACCATTTCAATACCGCCTCCATCGTGGATGGTTACGCCTACGGATTCAACGGGCATGTGAGCCGCGAGGGCGAATTCAAGTGCATCAGTTTGGAAACCGGCGATCAAGTCTGGGAGACTCGCGATGTCATGAAAGGATCCAACCTTCTCGTCGATGGCAAACTCCTCATACTGACCGGCAGCGGAGAATTGGTTTTAGCCGAACCCTCTCCGAATGAGTTCAAAGAAATTGGAAGAATCCAGGCCCTGGGCGGACGTTGTTGGACCGAGCCCGCCTTTTCGAATGGGAGAGTCTATTGTCGAAATTCACGAGGGGATCTTGTCTGTCTCGATTTAGGGACGAGCCAAGAGGCGGGATGAAGCGGTTTTACTGATTCATTTGGAGGGATTTACGTATTTCCGGAAGAGCTTTTCGCGTGGCTTCCTCCCCCGCGGCAACCAATTGATCGAATTGATCGAAGCGGAGGAAATCGAAATCCTCGATTCGCGGTTTGATCTCGACATCGATGAGGTCTTTTTGCGCCCTGGACTGGTGAAGACCGGAAACGCTCAGGCTCCTCATGATGATTCTGAAAATGTTGGGATACTGCAGCCACTCCTTGAATGCCGGTATTCGGCACAGGCATCTGGAGAAAAAACCGACTTCGTCGATCCCCTTCGAAACGAATTTCGTCTCGCGTTCCGGAGTCACATTGACCGCGATGACATATCTCGCCCCTTTTTCTTTCAAAACCTTGGCCGGGACCTTGTTCAGGACCGCGCCATCCACAAGAAGGTGGCCATCCCACCATGTCGGTTTGAAGATGCCGGGTAAGGAGCCGCTTGTCCGAATGGCCTCGCCTAGAGGACCTTCGGAAAGGACCACCTCCTGGCCGGTGATGAGGTCGGTGCAGACAACATAGATCGGAACCTGAGTCTCCTCGATTCGCGATTCCTTCATCGCGACTTCAATCATCCTTCGAATCTTACGCCCTCTCAGCAGGTTGGTTCTCGGAAAATTGTAGTCCCGGACATCGAGGAGGAAATTTCCCAGCGAATCCCAGTGGTGTTTCATGTCCTCGACCAGGCGCTTCGCGGGCCGACCCTCGGCGAACGCGGCGGCCACCACCGCTCCCATGCTGGACCCGGCCACCAAGTCGAGGGGAATGCCCTCCTCCAACAGCACCTTGATCACCCCCACATGGGCCATCCCCCGGGCTCCTCCCCCGCCAAGCGCGAGTCCAATCCGGTTGCCGGAGATTTCGCGACCCACGAACGATCGGGCGTGCCTCGGATTCTTCCCTCTCAGGATGGCCAAAGAGGGATAGTTTCCCTTGGGTTCCTGGGGCTGGCCACGGCGATACCATTTCTCTTCAAACGGCAGAAGATTGACTGTGGCCCCTTTGAGCAAGCGTCGTGTGCGACTGTAATCGAGGATGGGTTTTTCAGGGTCATGGATAATGACGATTTGAACAGCCTTTTCAGGGAAATCATCGAGCGTCTTTCCCAAAAGGCGGAGTCTTTCCTCACCGAAAGCCGACAAAACCCAGTGTTTTTCTTCTCGGTCATGTGGATAACGAGCGCCTTCGGGAATCCACCTCTGAAGATCCTGATGACTTGCTTCCTCTTGCCATTTTGAATCGGTCAGGTCGACCAGCACCACGACCGCTTCCTCCGGCAAACATTCCTCGAGAACCGTTCGGGCCGAGCAGACGTTTTCCATGAACAGGATCTGCGAATAAAGCGGCTTCATCAGAGAGATGGTCTCTTCGACCCGATGCTCCCACTGCATCTCTTCTCCCACCTCGGGCTTGGAAAGCGTCAGGAGGTCGACATGCCCCACCCGATACCATTCGTGCGTGGTCTTACCCAGGCACCCCGCCACCTCAAAAAGGATCGCTTGTTTCTGATCTTCCGAGGCCGATTCCAGCCCGAACGAGATCTGGATTCTTTGGGGGATTCTGGCGATCTCTCGGATCGAGTCCTCGTTCCCGACATCCTCGGCGGGGAGGGGCAGCAGACAGAGTTGACGGGTGTGAGTTTGGCGCCAGATCTCGTTGGCGATTCCCGCCATGGTCGAAGTGAGCACCGAAGGATCGGACTCCGGTTGATCCGGGCAGACTCGAGTCAGGCGCCCCAGATTCTTCAGAATCTTCCGTTGGTTCGCCTCTCTCAGCCGGATTGACAGCGTTCTGGAAATCCCCTTGTAAAGGATTGGATTCTTTTCGCAGATTCGTTCGAACTCTTCACCCTGCAACGCGAACACCCGGGTCCTCATTGTGGCGATCACGTTGGCCGAAATGGGTTCGCCGGTCAGGACCGACATCTCGCCGAAGTGATCGCCGGGGCCGAGATAACCGAGGGTCTCCTCACGGTCCCCGCCATCTCCCAGGGCCACTCTCACTTGGCCCGACTTGATCAGGTAGATGATTCCCCCTTGGGCGCCCTGTTCGCAAATGAGTTCGCCGCGATCGAAAATCTTTTCCTTGACCGATTCCATCACTTCGCAAAGAAGATCGTCGGGACAGGATTCGAAAACCGGGACGTTCCTCAACAGGCGAACCGACATGGCCTTGACCATGGTCATCGAAAGCAGGGGATTCTCGGCGCAAAGCTCTCGGACCTTCTCGCCATTGACAATGTAGACTTCGATATCGGTGGTGGCGACGACATCCGCGGACATCGGATCGCCGGTAAGAACCGAAATCTCTCCGAAGTAGTCGCCCGGTCCAAGATTCCCCAAAGTTTCAAGATTGCCGTCAGGGTCCTTGCGGATCACTCGGACCTCCCCGCTGTGGACGAGAAAAAGCGAGTTGCCCTCCGTTCCCTGTTCGCAAACTCGATGACCCTTGGGAAACTCCATCACCTCAATGGAGTCTTGCAGATCGTTTAAACGATCGATGGGCACAGTTTCAAAGAGCCTGAATTGGCTGAGGGTCTCAGCGGAAAGGTTTCGACTCGGGGTAGGCATAATGTAATTCGAGGGTTAGGAGTCGGTCAGATGCGCCTGGAGGGCTTCTTGCCAAGGCCGCATTCTCTCCAAGCGTTGCGTCTTGAGATAGAAATTGTCAAGGACGGAATACTTTGGCCGGGGGGCTTTCTGAGGGAATTCCTCGGATGTGATTGGCTTGATCTTATTGACATCTCCCCCCGCGATCCGAGCAGCCTCAAGCGCCCAATCGTACCGTGAACAGCTCCCGGTATTGACCGAGTGATAGATGCCGGAAGCCCCCGCCTCAAGAAGCGATTGTGTCTGAGCGGAAACATCTCCCACCCAGGTCGGGCAGCCGAACTGATCGGTGACGATTCGAATCTCATTCCCTTGAGTGGTCTGTTCAGCCACCCAATCGGAGAAATTCCACCCGCCGGGACCGTAAAGCCAGGCGACTCGCAATATGATCGAGTTGGGGCAATGACGCGTCGCTTCCACTTCGCCCGCGTATTTTGATTTTCCATAGATCGACAGTGGATTGACCGGATCGAATTCCCGATATCCTCCCTCCATTCTCTCTCCATCGAAAACAAAGTCAGTCGAATAGTGAACGAATCGCGCTCCTGCATTGTTTGCCGCCTCACATAGGTTGCGTACTGCGACCGCGTTCACCGCGTAAGCTAGGTCGACCTCCTCCTCGCACTTGTCGACCGCAGTGAAGGCCGCGGCGTTGATTATGGCGTCGGGATTGATTTGCGGTGTAAACCGATGGACCGCCTCTCGATCGGTGATATCGAGTCTGTCGATATCGACTCCGACAACCTCGTGCTCGTGGCTGAAATCCTTCATCAACCGACGGCCGAGGTTTCCATTCGCGCCCGTGATTAATATCTTCATCAGGATTTGTGATTCGCTCCGGTTTGATAAACGAGGTTGCTGACCTCCATCATCGACTCGAACGACTCGCCGGCATCGCCCCACCAGCCATCGAGGATTGAATAAGTCATCTCTCCCCTTTGGATATACGCGTTGTTGACATCGGTGATTTCCAGCTCGCCTCGAGCGGAGGGCTCTAGTTTCTCCACAATCTTGAAAACGTTGGCGTCGTACATGTAGATGCCAATCACCGCTAAGTTGCTTTTGGGGTTTTCCGGTTTTTCTTCGATGCCCAAAACCTGTCCATCTTTGACCTCCGCAACGCCATAAGGTTTGGGATTGGGAACCTCTTTCAGGAGGATCTTGGCGCCTCGTTCCTGCTTCTCGAAATCGTCGACCGCCTGTTTGAAATTCTTCTCGATCAGGTTGTCGCCCAACATCACCGCAACCTTGTCGTCACCGACAAAATATCGGGTCAAAGAGAGCGCGTCCGCGATTCCGGCTTCACCCTCCTGGTAGGTGTAATTCAAATGGGGAAGCCCGAATTCCTTGCCATTGCCGAGAAGTCTGAGGAACTCTCCAGCGTGGTTACCCCCGCAGACGATCAGAATATCCTCGATCCCCGCGTTAACCATCGCCTCGATCGGGTAATAGATCATGGGTTTGTCGTAGATAGGGAGAAGATGCTTATTGGTGATTTTGGTCAGAGGGCGAAGTCGAGTGCCAAGCCCCCCCGCGAGAATAACGCCTTTCATGAATGACCGCTCCTTTGTTTCTCTGGGATTCTAAACCCGGTGATCATACAGAATACGGAACCGGAAGAAAGTGGCAATCGGTTGATTGCGCGGAAGTCGGCCCTTCGAACAGCCGATTGCCGTACTCAAAATTTAAAGGAAAACCTAATATTTTCGGAACAGAACCACTTTCAAAGTGGGGCGAATCCACTGAAGGAACGACGCGACTCTGAAGGAGGCGAACGCCGGTATCGGAAGGGGGGCCAATCGTTCGAAACCCACTGCTAAGGCGGCGGATCGGAGGCTTCCCAAGGAAAACAATTGGTAAACCCCTCGATTATTCCCTGTCAGTTTGTAGCCAAGCCATTTCCTACCATCCGCCGAGGTAAAAGCACAGCTTGCAGCGAACAAATTGGGGGTGCTCAGATAGCAGACCCCCGATCTCTTCGTGACCCGGTGGATTTCACTAAGGAACTCCCCGGGTTGAGAAAGGTGCTCCAAGGTGTGACGGCACAAAACCAAGTCGAAAATCTCGGAGGCGAAGGGGAGGGAATAGCCATTGCCTAACGCATAGTTTTGATTCTCGCCCGCAACCTCCTTTGCCAAACAGAGTTCGGTGAAATTGAGATCGAGGCCGGTGACACGTCCTCTCGATCCCATGAGGATTCGGCCATAGGCCCCACGCCCACACCCGAGGTCGAGGATGTGGGCCGATTCCAGATCGACATAGGGGGCGAGATGCGCGCGGATCTCCTCCGCTTTCCGCCGGTATCTCTCAGCGATTCTTTGGTCGAATTGACGACAATAATCTTGATACTCCGCATCGATTTCGAGATTGAGATAGTACTCTCTCTCGGGCGAATTCCCTGAAATTGGAGCGCGCTTTCCCTCATTCCCCATGATTCGAGGCTCTTGACTCTCCGACTGAATCCGAACACATTCGGTGCATGATGAAATATGCCTTTTGTAACGAACCCTTTAAAGACCTCCCCTTCGAGGAAACCTGTCGAATCCTCGCCGAAATCGGTTACGACGCGGTCGAATTAGCGCCATTCACTTTCGCGGAAGATGTCCGCGAAATGGACGCGGCCGCGAGGACTAAGATTCGGAAGACTGCCGAGGACGCTGGGTTGGAGGTTGCCGGTATCCACTGGCTCCTGATTTCCCCGAAAGGATTTCATCTCACCACCGAGGATGAAAAAGTCCGTGAGGCGACTTTCGAGTTTCTCGTCTCCCTTCAGGAATTCTGTCGCGATGTCGGTGGAAAGGTCTTGATTCATGGTTCGCCTGTCCAACGGAATTTGGAGGAAGGCCAGGATCGTAAGCTGGTCGAGGAGAGGACGCTGGATATCTTCAAACGTCTTGGAGAATCCGCTGAGAAGATTGGCGTCATCCATTGCCTCGAACCCCTCGACTCGGGACAAACCAATTTCATCCAGACACCCGCCGATGGGTTCGAGTGGGTTCAGCGGGTCGATCGTCCCGGATTCCAGATGATGCTGGATGCGCGCGCATCTTTCGAGGAGAACCTGGAGCCCGGCGATGAACTCAAGAAATTCCACTCGGCCATTAAGCATGTCCACTTGAACGACAAGAATCTGTTGGGTCCAGGGATGGGTGATTGCGAATTCGAACCGCTGTTTCGGGCGGGTCAAGAAATCGGGTTTGATAGGTTTTACTCGGTCGAACCTTTTGATTATTCCCCGGGGGCGGAGGTGATTGCCCAAAAGAGTTTCGAGACGATTTCAAAACTCCACAAAAAGGTCTTTGGGGAATAAGGCCTGAGGCTTAGAGCATACCCCAACTGACGTTGTCAACGATCTTCTGGTTGGTGGCGCGAACGCGTCGGCTGACCAATCGCGCGACTTGGTTCATGACCTTATATCCAAGCGTGTGGTCCGATTCCATCACTCGGTCGAAATCGTCTCGCTTCAACACCAATAAATGGCAATCGGTCAGACAACGTGCGGTTGCGGACCGAGGGGCGTCATCGACCACGGACAATTCTCCGAATACATCCCCTTTTTGGAGAGTGATCAGAGGCATCGCGTCCTCTTCGCTTGTGAGTTCGAGTTGAATGGTGACCTCGCCCTCGAGGATGATGAACAGTTCGTCTCCCTCTGTGTGCTCCACAAAGAGAACGTCGTCCCTCAACGCTTCTCTTTCCTCACAAATCTCGGCAATTTTGGCGATTTCTTCATCATTGAGATCCGCGAAGATCGACACCGAATGAAGATAATTCTGGTATTCTCTGTCCATTTTCTGTCCACATTCCTTGCAGCAGTCGTTGGATGGACCCCTCTGGTCCCCCTCATCCTTATCGGTATTCTAGCATCAAAATCGAGTCCGACCCAACCTTTTTCCTAGAAATGAGGCGCCAGCGATGGAAGTCCGATACGAGCGGTTACGTCCGAATGAGGTCAAAAACCAACGAAAATCCTGTCCAGTCGCCTACATCCCTCTTGGGACACTTGAATGGCATGGCCCGCATAACCCTGTCGGGTTGGATTCGATCAAAATCCATAAAATCTGCATCCGTTGTGCTGAGGAGGGGGGCGGTTTGGTCTTCCCGCCGCTTTACTATGGCGAGGCGAGGGAGGAGGGTTTGATGGATTCCAATCCACTCCATGTCGGAGCCATCTCAAAGGAGATGGAACTCCCCACCGAGAATTTCGAATTGGGATACATGAGAGAATCGCCCTCCGAAGCCTTTCAAAACTACCAACGTCTCCTTCTACACATCCTGAACCAGGCGCAAAGTCTGGGATTCCGAGTCTTGGTCCTCGCCGCCGGGCACTATCCGCTCATCGATCACGCGAGAGCGGCCGCCTCCATTTTCCACCAACAAAGACGCTTCGGCTCCGATTATGGAAGACCCAAGGCCATCCCATGGGTTTTCACCGGGTATGAATTGGTAAGGGATCTCTATCCCGACGCGGGCGATCACGCCGGTTTTTGGGAGACCAGTTTGCTCATGGCCCTCGAACCCGACCTGGTCGACCTCTCCCGATTGCCGGAAGATGAATCGACCGTTCCCGGAGTCATCAGCAATCGCCCGATCAAGGAGTCGAACCGCGAATTTGGGGAAGAGGCGGTGGGGAATATTGTCGAAAGAGCCCTCGCTCAGGTTCAAGACCGACTCGATCATCCCGACAAATATCGGGGGCACGGTTTGAAATTCTGACCTCTTAAGCATCGCCCCATCACCCCACTAGTTCTCCACCCTTGCCTAATGGAGGGTCGGGGATTCCCCCAAGCCCGATTGGTCAATCCGACCCATGGATAATGTCCTTATCCTTCTTCCACACTGGAAGTGTTGATTTCAAAACATTCGAGAAAGGAGGAAAGAAAATGAGAATCAGCATCCCAAGAAATGATCAAGGAACTACCAAATGGCGGGTCGGGATCGGAATCCTTTCGATCTTCCTGTTTATCGGACCGCAAGTGTATGGCAAGGCCATGGGCGATATGGATATTAATGACGCGATCGAGGACGAATTCTTGCTGGATTCTTCAATACCCGAGAACTCCATCCAAATCGACACAAGCAACGGAGTGGCGACTCTTGAGGGAACCGTGGAAAACCTGCTTGCCAAAGAGCGAGCCACGAGGATCGCGGAAACCGTCCGAGGCGTGCGTTCGGTGGTCAACTCGATCGATGTCGCTCCAGCCGAACCACGCACGGACACCGAGGTGAAAACCGATGTGATTCAAGCCTTGGTGCGAGATCCCGCCACCGAATCTTGGGAAATCGAACCCGAGGTCGACAATGGCGCCGTGACTCTGACGGGACAGGTCGACTCCTGGCAAGAAAAGCAACTCGCCGGAACCATCGCGAAAGGTGTACGCGGGGTTCAATCTCTGAAAAACGACCTGACCATCGACTACACCGAAACGCGCACCGATCGGGAGATGCAGGCGGAGATTCAAGAACGACTCCGTTGGAATGTCCTGGTGGATGACGCACTGATCGATGTTTCGGTTAATGATGGCGCGGTGACCCTCGATGGCATCGTCGGCAGTGCCGCCGAAAAACGAAGAGCGCACATGGATGCGTGGGTCCGAGGAGTCGACTCGGTCGATGCTTCTGGCCTCGAGATTCAGGCATGGGCCAAGAATGAGGACCTTCGCGGCGACAAATACGCCGAAAAATCGGACACCGAGATCGAACGGGCGGTGGAGGACGCTCTCCTCTACGACCCGAGAGTCGTCTCCTTCAACGTATCGGTCGAGGCTGACCATGGAGCCATCACGTTAAGGGGCGATGTGGACAATCTGAAGGCGAAAAGTTCGGCCGAACAGACCGCTCGCAATACTGTGGGGGTTGTTCAAGTCGATAATCGTTTAACAGTCACTCCGTTGACTGTCTCCGATGAGGCGATCGAGACCGATGTCGCGCAAGCGTTGATCGCGGATCCGTTCGTGGACCGCTACAAAATCGACGTGAATTCCACCAATGGCATCGTTTCGCTCTATGGCGATGTGGACAACGCCTACGAGAAAGGTCAAGCGGAGGATGTCGCCTCGCGAGTGAATGGGGTTCTTTTCGTGGAAAACCACCTCGAAGTTTCCGACAACGACGAGCTCTATTCCTACGATCCGTATGTCGACGATTGGTTGATTGACGATTATGCGTGGGGGGATTTCGACCGGACCTACAGTTGGCAATCCGATAAACAACTCAAAGATGAGGTCGAGGATCAGCTCTTCTGGAGCCCCTTTGTCAACAGTGACACGATCGATGTCAATGTGGACGATGGCGAGGTCCACCTGACCGGAACGGTCGATTCCTACGACGAATACCGGACCGCCACGAAAAACGCTTTCGACGCTGGCGCGGTCATTGTCGACAACGACCTCACGATTCAAGGTTGATGTCATGTAACTTCGATTCTCAGGAGAGGGGGCGAAGATTCGCCCCCCCTTTTTTCCACCCCATGCGCCAATCAACACGGTATAGGGAATTCCCCCAACCGTGTTTCAGGCGGGTCCCGATTTAAGATTTTTCCAGATATTTGCAAGCTTATGGCGAAAAGGATGGAAAGGAGGAAGTTGGCCATGTTACGCTCTCTGAATCACTTGTTCGAATACGAAATTGCGGCGTTGGATGGGACCATTGGATCCGTCTACGATTACTATTTTGACGATAAGGACTGGAAGGTTCGATACATCGCCCTAGACACAGGCAACTGGTTGCCCGGCAAGCGAGTGTTGGTGACTCCCGATGTCGTTTGGAAGGCGGATTGGTCGAACCATCAGTTGCATGTCAACCTGACCATCGATCAGATCGAGAACAGCCCCTCGATCGAGTCGAAACAAACCGTTTCCGAAAAACGGATTAAGGAAAACGCTGGCGCTCTGCCATGGCCCTATTTCTATGGAGACCCGATCGGCGGAGCCTATCCCGCGGCGGTGATTCTGCCCCCGCTCGAATCGACCGTGATCGCCGACGATCCGGAAAAAGCGCCGGCGGAACCCGAATGTCACCTTCGCGGCGTGAGAGAGGTCGAGAATTATCACATTGAAGCCACGGATGGAGAAATCGGGCACCTCGAGGACTTCATCGCGGATGATGAGACCTGGACGATTCGATATTTGGTGGTGAACACCGCCAACTGGATATCGGGCAAGAAAGTCCTAATCGATCCTGAATGGGCGGACTATTTCAACTGGGCCGACTCGGTTGTCCGGTTGGACCTGAGCCGAGAGGAGATCAAGAACTCCCCCGAATACGAACCGGACTTGCCGGTCAATCGGGAGTTCGAGACGCGGCTCTATGACTTTTATGGCCGTCCGAAATATTGGTTGTAGTGAATTGAAAGAAAAGACTGAAAGAAAGGGCTCAAACGATATGGACAATCACATCTACAAGATCATCGAAGTGACCGGAACCTCCGAAAAATCCCAGGAGTCGGCCATTCAAAACGCAATCAAAAAGGCTGGAGAAACTGTGCGCAACATGCGGTGGTTTACTGTGACCGAAACGCGGGGCGACATTGATGGGGACCATGTGGCTCATTGGCAGGTCACCGTGAGGATTGGCTTCCGACTCGACTAAAAAACTTCAAATAGGAGCAATTTCCAATAAGAGGTAAGCGGGGTCCTTGCGGGGGCCCCTTACTTTATCCGTCGGTCCGGGGAGTTCCCGAAGCCTGTGAATCGTTCCCCCTCCTTTTTCGACCGCTCGGCTGTAATCCTCGATTGTCCAATGGTAATCGATGAATCGAACGGGCTGCACTTTCTCATTGTCCAAAACGACTCGATAAGGTGAACCGGAATCCCAATAATGAAAGATGGGTGAAGTCTCCAAGTGGAATTCCTCGTGGCGCTCCTCATGGAAACAAGGATGTGTGATGACAACCCAGAGTTTTCCCTTTGGACTGAGCGATTGAACGAGACCCTGCATCGCCTGATCAATTCTGCCGCGAGTTTCCATCATCATCAATGTCAAACTACAGACCGCGGCGTCGAATTTGGAGTTGAAAGGAAGGACTGTTTCGTTTCCTTGGATGAGATGTATCCTGTCACGCAGAGTTAGCGGCAATGCCGAAAGAGAGTTCTTCGCCCCCTCCAGCATTTCGTGGTTCTCATCCATAAGCACGAAAGAGTTCGGTCCCTCGAGGGCGAACTGACGCGACAAGCGACCGTCTCCGCAGCCAAAATCCAAAAGGTTGCAGCCGCGAAGATCGCTTCTTAACTCCTTGATCGCGGCGAAGACCAGGTCCACATGAGATTGCTTCCCAAGATCCAAGTAGGATTCACTGATTTCTTTTGTCCATATCGTCATTGAAATTCAGATCCAATACCTCTACATCATGCCGGCATTCGGAGAGGGAGGTAATCGGGGAATTCCCGATCGACGACTAATGTTTTTCCCGATGGTATCCTCGAAGGGATTTTATCAGACTGATCCAACAGGATCTTTGGATCGGGCGTTCGTCGATGTCACTTAAAATCAAAAAGAAAGAAAAACTGGAGACCGCATTCCCGCGTATCTTGCGGGAACAGGTGGATGAGGCGTTGTCATGTCTCAAGAATGGAGAGCTGGGAAAGAATGAGGCGATTCATGAGTGTCGCAAATGCATGAAGAAGATCCGAGGTCTCGCCCGACTCTATCGTGGCTCTCTCGGAAAAGATTATCGACGGATCAACACCACTTTTCGTGACACCGCTCGTATCCTTTCGGATCTCCGAGATCGGGGAGTCCTTCTGGAGACTTTTCACGCGCTCAATGATTTTGTCGATCGTAATCTCTTAAAATCCCCGGGCGTCCGCGCCTTCGAACAACACCTCCAAGAAGAGTTCGAGCGTGTCGAGGGTGACCCGGACCTTGGCGCCGACCAAATGATGAAAGACGCCGCCAAACGTCTCAAGAAAGCGCGAAAGGATTTCAAGGACTGCGCCCCGTCGAGTGAAGGGTTCGACTCCATCCAAGACGGGTTGCAAAAGACCTACAAGAGAGGGCGGAAAGGTCTTCCCCGCGCGCGTGAAAATCCGACCACCGAGAATTTTCATGACTGGCGCAAGCGAGTGAAATACCACCGTTATCACATGCGCGTCCTGCAAAACCTTTGGAAGCCTCCGATCAAGGCGCGTCGGAAGGAACTCAAGGAATTGACCGACCTGATCGGCGATGAACACGATCTCGCCCTTCTGGATTCGGCAATCCGGGACAGCGCCCATGAATTTATGACTTACGAAGAAATCGAACGACTCCGCGAGGCGATCGCCCAAAGACGGGATGACCTCCGAGGACGCGCGATTCTCCTCGGCGAGAAAATCTACGCGGAGAAAAAATGCAAGCTTACCAAGAGGATCCGGTCCTATTGGAAAACCTGGGTCACTGAAAAAGAGACCCAAGCCTTTTCACTGTCTTCATAGCAACAAGTGAATCTTCCTCACTCCTCCAAAGCATCCCTCAAGCGGGCCAAGAGATCGGCCTGATTGATTACATTGTCCGGCTCCAGGTCAATCGATTTGTCGAAACCTTCATCGAGGCTTTGGGTGTACCAGGCTGCGGCGACTCGCATCAGGTAAATCGCGATGTCCCCGCTCTTCACCTCGGTCGTGTAGGTCGGATCTTGGTCGGTCTCCACATTGCCCGCCACATCAAGTGCGAGAATGTAATACTGGTAGACCCCATCCCCTCCAGTCTTTGCGGTGTCTAACAGAGCCGGACTCTGGTCAAATGTTGTTGGGTATTGTGTCCAACCGGCCCCGTCTTTGTTGTACCAGACCTGAACGCCCGCGAGTCCCGACCCGCCTTCCGGGTCGGACCCCTCCCAGTCGATGTTGATCGTGCTGCTGACCAGAGTGTCGCCCGGCTGATTGGTGATCGTCGAACTCGGAATGGCGGGATCGTATTGGAGCGTGAACACGGTGCCCCAGGGCGATTCAGCCCCGAGCGAATCTCGCACTTTCATTCGAAGATAGGAGGTGTACCCCCCGGATTTACTATCGGGCGGTGGATCGAATGAATAAGAATCGGCGGAGGTCTTGGCCTGGATATGAGTGTTTGTGGGGTCGCTCCCCCAGGCCAGATCGTACTCGGTGATTTCCGCTCCCTCGCCGCCGGTCGCGCCCATCCATTGGAAAGTCGGAGCCGAAACCGTGGTCTGCCATTTCTCGTCCTCGGCGCCGCCCATCTCCTGGACGGTATGAGGCAGGCTCGGAATCGTCGGATCGTATTTGAACTCGAACAAGGTCATCCAGTCAGGCGCCACATTCCCCGCGTTGTCAATGGTTTGGACTCGTAGATACAAGTCCTGGGCCCCAGAGAGTGGGCCGGGATCGAATTTCGGAGCATTGCTGGTCGCGGTCACCACCTCGCCATCCGCGGCATCGCCCCAATAGATCAGGTAGGAATCGATTCCTGCTCCACCAATATCCAGTGGGACCTCCCAGGTAAACATCGGGTCTTTGACCGCGCTCTGGACAATCCCGGTCCGCGCACCTCCCGCCTCCTTGGCCTTGTCCGGGTTATTCGGAGGTTGGGTGTCGTAACGGAAAGTGAATAAGGTCTGCCAAGCGGATGAGTTATTGAGTTGATCTCGCGTCGAGACTCGGAGATACCAGGTTCCATCTTGCACCGGTCCCGAAACCGCGTAGGAAGGGGTGGTTGTTGTGGTAACTGCAGCCTGCCCGTTTAGATCGATTCCCCAGAAGACCCGATAGTCTTTTACCCCGGACCCCATGCCATCATCCCCGTCGGTCCAGGTAAAAGTTGGTGAGCCTTGGAAGTTTTGCCAGATTCCATTGAGGACCCCGCTTGTTTCCTGAACCCGATCGGGATTCATCGGTGGTTGAATATCGTATTGGAAAGTGAACAGTGGCGGGGACCAATCCGAAAAATTACCCGCCACATCTCTTGCCCTCAGCCTGAGGTAAAGCAGAGGGGAGGCCGCGCCCACCATCCCCGGGGCAAATATCGTGTCGGTCACCGATGCGATTGAGACTGTTGCTGTGGCCGAACTCACCCAAGAGATTTCATATGAGTCGATCCCCGAATCTCCCTGATCCTCCGGTTTCGTCCATTCAAAGACGGGTGAAGCTATCGTCTTCTGCCAGACACCCGATTGGACTCCCTGGCTCTCGACCACCTGCGTGATCGCATTGGGCGCCAGGCTGTCGTAACGGAAGACAAAGATCGTCGACCAGCTCGAAATTTTTCCGGCGTCGTTGTAGGTCCGGATGCGGAGGAAATAGGTCGCCGAATCCTCGACTAATTGAGGCGGATCGTACTGATCCTCGGTGACTGTCGCGATCGCATCGGTCCCGAATTGATCGGTCCCCCAGTAGATATCGTACTGGGTCACCTGAGCCCCCTCGCCCCCTTCCGCACCTTGCCAACTGAAGGATGGATCGGAGACCGAGTTTTGCCAGACCCCGGTGATCGCGCCGTTCTCCTCGGTGGCCGAAACGGGATTTCGCGGGATCGTCTTGTCGTATCGGAAGACAAATTTTTGCTCCCAATCCGAAAGGTTCCCGGCGTTATCGCGTGTGCGGATTCCAAGGTATCGGACATCGAGGTGATCGACCGGACCCGGATCGAACATTTCGGAAACCACCGTCGCGGTCGCCTCGTACATTTCCGGCTGATCCGACCAGGAGATGTCGTAGTTCATGACTCCCGACCCCTCGTCCTCGCCCGGTTCCCAAGTGAAGAGCGGATCTTTCACATCGCTCTGCCATTGGTCGCTTTCGATCGGCGGTTGCGATATGACTTCGATCGGGTTGGTCGGTTCGGTGATGTCGTATTTCGAGATGAAGAGTGTTTTCCAAGGCGAGACGTTCCCCGCGCGGTCGTAAGCGCGAACCCGCAAGTAATCCACAGAGGGACTATCTTGGGCGTCTGCCGAGTAGAGACGTTGCGGGCTGTTCTGAAGCACTGTGGTTCCAGCCACCACCTCTCCGAAATAAACATCGTAGGTGTCCGGCCCGGAACCCATCCCGTCCTCGGCCGCGACCCATGAGAAGCTGGGGGAGGGAACATCGTTGCGCCAGGTGTCGCTCGTCGCGCCCCCTTGCTCGTTCGCCGCGGTAGGCATGACCGGTGGATCGCCATCGAATTGGAAAGAGAAGAGATCGGCCCAGTCCGAAACATTCCCGGCGCGGTCTCTCGCGCGTGCTCGGAGGGAGTAAATAATCGTCCCCGTGACCGAGGGCGGGCTGTACCCGCTAGTCACCACCGTGTATGTGACATCGGTTCCCATCGTGCCGGTCCCCCAATAGACATCGTAGCCTTGGAGACCGCTGCCGTTCACATCGACCGAATCGTCCCAATCGAAATTCGGGTGAGTGACCTGAGAGGTCCAGACACCGGATTGAGCGCTGGCGGTTTCGATGCAGTTGGCTGGGACCGAGGGGGGTGTTGGGTCGTAACGGAACCGGAACAGCGTTTTCCAAACCGAGGTGTTGCCGATGTTGTCTCGGGTTCTCACTCGGAGGAATCGAACCGCCGAGGAGGGATCGACTGTCGTTGTGAACATGGTGTCGGAGGTTGTCTGGGTCGGGGTCGCGCTATTCGCGTCCTCGCCGAAATAGACATCGTACTCCTTGATCCCCGAGCCGAAGCCATCGGTGGCGCCGGACCAGATGAACGTGGGTTGGGAAACCGAGTTCTGCCACTCATCGTTGTGTGTCCCTCCCGCTTCGACCGCGTGGGTCGGGTTCACCGGCGCGGAGTTGTCCAACATGAAGGCGAAGGGATCCGTCCAATCCGAAACATTCCCGGCCGCGTCGAAGACCCGGACACGGAGATAGTGGCTGGAGGGACTGCCCACCGTGGGCGGATTGAAAGATGCGGAGACGACCGTGTGTGTGGCGACAGTCACGGTGGGAGAGGTCGACCAGATCACTTCGTACCCCGCGATTCCCGACCCGCCGGAGTCGGATTCGCCAGTCCATGTGAAGTGTGGGGAAGCCACCGTGTTCTGCCATTCCCCGTTCGAGGCTCCCGAGGCTTCATCGACTTCGCTTGGCGCCGTCGGAGCCATCCCGTCATAACGGGTGATAAAGAATGTCTGCCAATCAGAGACATTCTCCTGACGATCCCTCGTGCGAATTCTCAGGTAGTGCTCGAATGACACAGTGATCGGGGCAGGGTCGAATTCCGGTTCGGTTACTGTGGCGGTGGGGGTCGCCCCGTTCGGGTTGTCGCCCCAGTAGACATCGTAGTTGAGCACCCCGGAACCGAACGGATCAGAGGCCCCGCTCCAGGTGAAATAAAGATCCTCGGTCACATTCTGCCATACCCCGTTAGGGACGCCGTTCGTCTCGACCACATCGGTCGGGTTGTTCGGGGCGGTTTCGTCCCGGGTCCTCAGATGGAGACCATTGGGGCCGAGGCTGGTCGGCGAGAACCAACGGGACTGTTGAATCCCCATTGGGTTGTTCGCCGGATAAAGAAACCGCGCGCGCCAATGGTAGGGGACAAACTCGTTCAATCCATCAATCGGAAGTTGAAGATCGATTCCACCCGCCATGACCTCGCTGAAATCGGTTCCACTTACCAACTGAGCATTGTTGGGAACCGAGGAGAAAATCTGAGGATACTTTGCGTACTCCGCCTGGAATTTGACCTCGCCGCGGCCATAGGCATTTGTCCCGATTCCCGTAACTCGAAAACCCTCCGAATCGGCGACTCCGCCAGGGCTGATGAGTTGCTCCGCCTCCAAGTCCTTCTGGCTGAGAACAAGAGGGATGCCGAAAGAATCGTTCCCAAAATAAACAACAGCTCTTCCTTGATCGGAGAGACCACCGTCGTAGTAGGGGGCTCCCACCGCGAGATCGGGGACTCCGTCTCCATTGAAATCCCCGCCGCCGGACAGCGCGAAACCGAATCGGCCATTCGCTTCGGACCCAACGAGGGGGGAGAAATTGAAAGGTTCGATCCCGGAGGGCTGACCCGACCAGAGGACCGTTTTTCCTTTCGGGACCCCGCCATCCGTCGCCTGAGGCATCCCCGCCGCGACATCGAGAGTGCCGTTGCCATCGACATCGCCCAGGCCGGTGACCGAGGCCCCAAGACGGGCGTTCGCTTGGTCCGATTCAACCGTGTCGGCATCGTCGAGGCCGCCAATGCCTCCATAGAACAGGTGGACCGCGCCCTCGTTCTGCTGTCCATTGGAATAACTCGGCGCTCCGACCAGGAGATCGGCAAACCCATCGGTGGTGACATCGCCGACCGAGGCGAGTTCGAGGTCGGTCCCAAAAGTCCCGGGTCCCGCCCCATCGATCCAATCCGGACTGTCCGGCAACCCCGAGTGGTGGCCATGGAAGACCAGGATCGCTGCCTGATCAGAGAAGAGCGGGGAATGGGCATGTGCCGCCACCGCGAGATCGGCGTAACCATCACGGTTATAGTCGCCGGCCATTTCGAGGGCGGAACCTAGATGTGCGAATTCGGTGTTGCCCGTATAAGTCCAGGCCGGTGTCAGGTTCAATCCCGATTCGCCGCCGTAATAGACATAGACCTTCCCCTGCTCACTTTGGTCATCCGAAAAATTCCGCGCCCCGACCACCACATCGAAGAACCCGTCGCCATTGAGGTCGCCGCCCGAATCGACCGCGTACCCGAACAGAGAGTTTGCCTGTTCTCCGAAGAGGCGATCGAACGTTGGGGCGAAGGACTGCCCGGAGGTTCCATAGTAGACATACACCGCGCCGACTTCGCTTTCCCCCCGCTGGTACTCAGGCGCTCCCACAACGAGGTCCGAGTAGCCATCACCGTTAAGATCTCCCGCCTTGGCCAGACTGAACCCGAACAGGGATTCAGTTTTCTCTCCGAGGAGAGGGAGCGACCGCGCGATCGACAACCCATCGGGAGCTCCGTAATAAACCTCGACTCGACCGCTGTCGACTCCAACACCCGCGTCATAAGGCGCTCCAACCACGAGGTCCGTGAACCCGTCGCCGTTGAGGTCGCCGACTTCCTTGAGGTCGTAACCGAAAAGCGATTGGCCCTGACCGCCTTTGTCGTCCCAAGTCGTCGTGGTTTTGTACCCGTGAACCTTTCCGAGGAAGAGATAAGCCGCACCCTCTTCCGAGAAGGTTCCGTCTTCTTTGTGCGCTCCAACCAGGAGATCGGAGATCCCATCCGCGTTCACATCCCCCGCAGCGGCGACCATTGCGCCAAAACGGGACCCCTCCTCCTCGCCGATCCAATCGATCGAGGTTGCGGAACGGATACCGGTGGCTGATCCGAGATAAAGTGACACTCTGCCTTTTGCATCACCATCGATTTGATAACCGGGTGATCCTACCAGGAGATCGGCGTAACCGTCGCCGTTGTAGTCCCCCATTCCGCCGACCACTCCAAACCCGCTCTCGACCTGGTCGCCGAGTTTCGTCCACACGGGCTGATCGGACAGCCCGGCCGCCGATCCTTGGAAAACAAACGCGGCGCCAACCGTCAGCGAGTCTTCGCTGTAGCGGCTCGCTCCGACCGCGAGATCGCCGTACCCGTCACCGTTCACATCCCCGAGTCCCGCGACAGAGCTCCCCAACCAGGTGGAGGATTGATCGCGTTGGTAATCCCAGTTCGGCGTCGAACTCAATCCGGAATTCGACCCGTGGAAGACAAACACCATCCCTTCCGCCGCCTCGCCATTGGTTGTGTTGTAAGCCCCAACCGCGAGATCGGCATATCCATCGCCGTTGACATCCCCCGCCGAAGAGAGGGCGTTTCCGAAATACCCATTCGCGATCGACCCCATGAGGGTGAGATCCGGAGTGGCGGCCAATCCATCTTGGGAACCATAGAAGATATAAACCGCCCCTTCCGCGTTGTTTCCCGCCTGATCTGCGCCGATCGCAACATCGTCATACGCATCGCCATTTACATCGCCGATGCCGGTCACCGCGATGCCGGCATACTCCGAGTCGTTGTTCGGTTCGAAACTCCAATCCGAGCTCAGACTCGGACCGTTGGGGCCGCCCAGGTAGAGGAACGCCGCTCCCTCGCGGGATTCCCCATTCGCGTAGAAAGGCGCTCCTACAATAACGTCGCCAAACCCGTCGCCGTTCACATCCCCCGCGCTCGACACCGAATACCCATACCGAGCGTCCGCGTTCAGCATTGGAGACGAATCCCATTTGGAGTTCGTCTCAAGCCCATCCTGGGTTCCGAGATAGAGGTGTGCGCCGCCGGAAGTCCCGTCCCCCTCGGCCCCAACAATCGCATCGGCAAACCCATCGCCGTTGACATCCCCGGCGTAATCGACCGAGAAGCCAAGATGTGCGCTGGAAGAGGGACCCTTTGCGGACCAGTCGGAGGCCGAGGCAGGTCCAATCAGCGTGAGAGCCAGCAAAATCGCAAGCAGGGAGTAGTCCGTGCCTCCATGGTCCGGACTTCGTCTGTGTAGCGACACGGTTTCAACCTGTCGCGGGGTGTGCCGATCGCAACATACCTGAATGCGACCGAATCGGTTTCCAATACAGATCAAAGTCCGCAACGGGTTAAAACCCGTCGCTACGCGGACAAAACCCGCACCGCGAGGGTACGGGTTGGAGTGACTCAGGAAGCGATACAAGTGGATTAGGATGCGGCCAAGACGTTTCATTTCGCCACCTCCTTCCCGAGTTCGGAGGGTAAGGCTTTGGCCGTCCCAGGATCCCATTCGAGTGCAAGGTTTAGCAGCCATTCGAAATTCGGGTTGATGCCCGAAACTTTCCGATGAGTTCGGACATAGTGAATCAGGTCGTCCGCATTGACCGTTCCGTTCAGATCGAGGTCCGGTGTGACAATCGGTCCGGCGAAGATGACCGCTTGTTTTAATGTGACCGCCTGACGGGCCCCGCGGAACATCAGGAGATCCCATTTGAGGCGATGTCCCTCCGGCGCTGCGGCGACCCCATCCGGTTCGGCGCTTTGGTAGGTGAATGGGATGTCGACAAATCTCGGACCTTCGTCCACCCAGTCATCGAGACCGATCGTGTGAGTGACCAATCGTTCGGAATGGATGTTCTCCCGATCGCTCGCGTCGAAATAATGGCAGACCGATTTGACCCGGACTTCAAGAACCGCGGGGTCCGGATCGGAAGGGATCCCGATCGTGTCGCGGTCGAGTTCGAGGATGAGGTGATAGTCTCGACCCGGCTCGAATCCGTAGGTCCTTCCGAAATCGTCCGTCCGATCCAGATCGAGATCGACCGCGATCAGACTTTCGCCCATCGCGAGGCCGCCCGGGTTCGTCTTCCATCCACCGTCACCCGTGGGTTGACCATCGTAATGAGCGAGGTCCGGGTCATCCCCAGCCCTCGATTTGAAGAAGTCGTCATAGACCACTCCATCCACCACCGAATCTCCCACACCCTTGGATGACTTGAGTCGAATCTTGGAGGCGGGAGGCTCCGGTTGGTCGACCGAGTAATGGCTAGTTGTGACAAAGGCGCCCTCGAGAACGGAGCGACCATCGAAGACCGCGTGGACCAGTTCGCCCTCCGAGTCATAGTGCTTCTTCCCGGTTACACCCGTGAATGAAAGCGAGGGGACCGCGTCCCAGATTGCGTAGGGTAATTTGATTGCGGACGAACTGATCGCCTGGGCGGCAGTCAAAACTTCGTCGTAGGCGTAGTAAGCGGTATCGCTCGGATCGGATCCATAACGCAGACGGTATTGGAAATCGCGGGTATGGTCGTCATCGAGGAAACCCACCGTCCCTGGAGTGACTCCTTTGATCATCTGCCAGAAGCTTTCGGGGATGCCAGTCACCGAATCGTTCTGGGTGGCCGAATCGCTGAGGGCCCAGTTCCAGGTCGACAGACGTGGATGGGATGCCGCTTTCAGGAGGAATTGATTGGTGACATCGGGCTGGCAAACGACGATTCCCGCCGAGACGGTAGCCGAGTCCGTATCCAAATCCGCGATGGCCGCGTCGACATCGAAGAGACCCGGAGTGAAGAGATGCGAACGGTTCACTTCGATGTCCGGATGATCGTAGAAACCTTGAAGCAGTGTGTTCCCGTAGTTGGTGTCCTCGGCCAGAACCACGACCCGGTTGACCCCCCAACCCTGCAGGCATTGAGCGATGGCTTCGATTTCGTAGGATTCCAGAGGCGTGCACTTCACCACAAAATCCTGGTACTCGGCGAGTTGCTGGGCCGAGGATCCGGTGAACAGCGCTTGGCTGTTGGGGGCGGCGTAAGGGGCCATCGCGAGCGCGTCCTCCGGCATCTCCGCGCCGATCACCGCGAACGTTCCGCTGTTGTTGATCGCCGTCTGGAAGGATTGGATGGCGGAATCGGCCTTCCCCTGGTTGTCCAGGCTGACCAGATTCAGGTTCACTCCATCGATGCCGCCCTTGCGGTTGATATCCTCGACTGCGAGTTGCGCCCCACGCAGCGCATCCTCGCCAACCTGGGCGTTGTCGCCCGAGAGCGGGAGCACCGCGTAGATCAAATACTCGGGCCAAGGCGTGTTAGTCGGAGTCGGCGTTGGCCCAGTGGGAGTCGGGGTCGGAGTCGAAGTGCCAGGAATCCGAGTCGGTGACTGGAGCCCCGTAGCTGTCGGAGTCGGCGTGGCATTGGATCCTCCAATCGGGGTTTGAGTCGGTGTAAAGGTCGGCGATCCGGAAAAGACCCCTTGCACCTTCATCGGCGGCATCGCGACCGGGACGCCGTAATCGGCGGGTGGCAGGTCGGCGATCGAGGATTGAGTGTTATCCCCCGAATAATTGATATTGGCCTGGTAGCGTTCGTACCTCTGCAATCGGTCGATCGCTCCAAAAGCCGACTCGACCACTGGGACGGCGACCCGGTAGGAATAACTGGCCGAGTCCGCGCTCAGTTTCGCACTCGCCATCACCGAGGGTTCCAGCGGGCGATACTCGAGTTGCACCTCAACGCTCCCCGAGGAGATCATGCCGCCGTCATGCGCGGAGGACATCGTTCCGTAGAGCATCATCGGCGGCATATCCGCTTCCGGGCTAGTGGCGATATTGATCTTGTTGCGCTTCAACTGGAGAAGTTGTGAGTCGGCGGATTGATAGGCCTGGTCGGTCTCGACCTTCATCGCCTGGATCGAGGCGCCCTCATCCCGTTTGGACTTGGCGTCGATGGCTCCGGAATAGGAGTAGGTGTCGAAGAACAGCATGATGTCCTTGACCCCGGAATTCGAAGATCCATCCCCGTAGATGAATCCATTCAATCCATCGATGGGATCTGAATTCAAATTGATCCCGGGAATGACCACCATCCATTCAGTGTTCCATACAGACCTTCCCGTGGCTCGGCTATTGGCCACATAGTTGGGTCGAATGATATTCTCCCAGGTTTCTCCCTCCTCGATACGGCTCAGGGGCGTGGCGGAGAAATCGCCGTACCGGTTCCTTGTGATGAAGGAGGACTGAGCCCCGAAATTCTCGGACCAGACATCCCAATCCTGATTGTCGAGCAGTTCACCAAGTTGCATTGGGAAGGGAAGCGGCAGGATTTGATCCAGCACATTCCAATATCTCGGTTGTCCCGGATCGATCGTCGGCACTCGCATGACATCGCGTCCGATGGGAACGAAGTAGAGACGCGGCGTTTTCGCCAATCCCGCGGTGTTCGAGGTGTTTGCGTAGTTGCTCAACCAGATGTCGTAACGGCGGACCTTTGTCGCGAAATGGCTTGAGGAGAAATTCGAGTCGCCGGTTCCCAACGCGTTTCCAAAAAAGTTCTTGCCGGGCGCGATCACAGTCGGGAAACGCAAAACGATCGCGGGCTGTTCCTGGACCTCGGATCCTCCCCAGGGCGCCAGACAGTGGTCCTTGAACGCGGCCACATCCTGGACATCGTCGACCACAAATTGCTGAAGCATCTGTTCCCAGAGCGCGTCATACTCGGAATCGAGTGGGATCCGGAAAAGCTCCCACCGCAGTGAGAAAGCATTCCCTTCGTACTCCGGACTGAGGAAACCGAGTGCCGGTTTGATCGCCGTTTCGAAATTATCCCGCATCTTGGCGGCGATGGCGCACAACCCCGACCCCGTTGTGAGCGGCTGACGGGTGTTCACATCGAACGCTCCCAGATGATCCTCTCGGACAATATCCGCGAGAAACTGTTCCCCAGCGAGAGGATCGAGACCGAGCAGGTTGGTCTCGTAATCGTAGGCCTTGGCCGCGAGGAAGACGTAACGCGAGGCGATGTCCAACTGCTCATGGTAATCCTCGAGGGCGTCGTTCCGGAAAATGCGATACCCGAGATCGTCATACCGCTGTTTGGAGACCGTGCCAGCGATGCGCTTCCTCCAAGTGACAAACTGAGTGACCACTCGCTCCGCCTCGCCGAGTGTTCCGAAATACCTCTCCTGTGAGGCGAGGAAGAGTTCCATCGTGGTCTTGAGCTCGAGACCACGCCTGCTCGATTCGTTCACCAGTTTAGCGTATTGCTTGAGCAGGTCTTTCATGTGGCTGTCGATGTTCCGGCTTGCCAGCAGTTCATCGAGTTCGTGCTCACGATTCACAATGGCGAGTTCGGCCGCCTCTCCAGTGAGATCGATTTCTTCCGCCGCCCACTGAAGCGCCCACTTCTCACTGATAAACGGGGCTCCGAGAGCCGCCTTCAACGACCCGCTGAAGCTGGAAACCCACACCGGATTCTTCCCGTCCTCCGCCGCTTCGGTCGCGATCTTGTGGATGTCTTCGGCGAACTCGGAAGCCAGTTTCAGGTTCTTGCTAATGACATGGTAGGCATAAGCCAACGCCTTCCCGGTGTAGATGTAATCATGAGCACGAGTTTCCGCATCGTGATTCGCGGTCCCATAATTCAATTCTTTGACCAGGTGCTCGTATTCCTGGTTCACCGCGTAGAGATACTCGTTGTATTCATCGAGCGATTTCAACATTTTCCCATACTTGACCAGGAGATCGGCGCGGTCGAATTGCAGTTGGCCAAAGGATCGCCGTCTGCCCACAAAGGTTTCGGGTTTCACCAATCCCAGTCCGCGGCCCGAGAACGAGACCTCGATTTCGCGAGAAACATCGTCCTCCTCCGGGTCGAGTTCATCCAATTCGTATTCGAACAGGCTTTCGAGTTCCTCCCCGAGGGCGTCGTTACTCAGGATGTCGGTGTTCCCCGCCTGACGGGCGTCGGCGATGCGCTGAAGCATCAACCCGTCATCGAGAATTTCAATCGTGAAATCGAGCACCTCGTCGGCGTCTTGTTCATAGAGCGGGGAAACGTCGACATAGTCGTAGTGATAGAGATCCGGACCGTCATAGTCCTCGGGATATGTTTTGCCCGTTCCGATATCGTCGGTGTAAGGGGTGCCGAAAAGTTGGATCAACCGATCGGTCCAAGCGAGGTCCTGCTCGAGGACATTGCGTCCGAAATCGTAAACCACCTCTTGATGGTTCCGGAGTCGCTGACTTGCCTGATTCGCATAGTTGAACATCACTTGCCCGTTTTGCAGGGCGCGAACCGCCTTGTCCTGCATCTGCTCAAAATGGGTCTTGCCATCGTCGAGTGCGTTCCGGTCGATCGCAAAGGAGACCACATCGTTGTCCAAACCAAGAGGATTCGCTCCATGATCGGCTTGATCGATTTTGGATTGAATAGCAGGCAGGGTGTCCGCGAGTGTGAGCAGATCCACCGTGGTGGTGCGGTCGACCCTCTCGATGGTTCCTTCGTGCTCCGGTGCGGTGTCGGTGGCAGGGATCACCGAGTTGGCGACCACCCAATCGAAGTAGGCCCCTGACGCGGCCCGCCTCCCCCATTCGGAGACGCCCCATGCGCGCTCCTCGTTGGAGTCGCGGTATCCCTGCCAGATCGCCTCGGGATCGTCCACCCAATAACTCCGGTAGGTGGCCTCCACCAAATTCTGCGCCGCCTCCGCTTTCTTCGCTGCGAGTTCGGCGAAGGCGCGTTCGTGCTGGTAGTTCACCGCCACCGCGCGACCGTTCACATTGACCGCCTCGCTTTGGTTGGACCACTCGAAGACGGGATGACGCAGAAGGTCATAGTAGTAACGAAGCGCCCGGACATAGTGTCCCCATGAGTCGCCATGACCCTGCGGATAACGGAACAGCGCATCCACCGCGTCGATGGTCCCGTCTCCATTCACATCGAGGATGTTGTAATTCTGGACATACGTGGTCTGTCCATCGCCAAGCGTGAAATTCCAGGGGAGTCGGTTGTAGATATGGGTGACTAGCGGTTCGATTTCACGTGGGATCGTGATATCCCCCACATCCATCTTGGATGTCCCACGCAGCAGTCCCAACTCCTCGGCGAGAAGGTTGGGAACCTGATCCTTGAACGAGTACATCGAACTCGCATTGACCTCGTTGATGTCTCCCGAAAGCGCGATGGTCGGGTCGATCGCATCGCTGTAAGCCTCGTCGCCGAGAAGCGAATAGAATTCCGCCAGACGCCCCGACATGAGTTCGAGGGCCTGGTCCACACTTTCGTTGGTCTCCGGTGGCACGGCGTCGATCGTGTATTCCATCGCGCGGATCAAGACCGACTCATAGGCCTCGATCAGGCCGAGTTCGTTGACATAGTCGGGCGTGCAGTTGAGCGCGACCACCCCCTCGAATCGGGGGCCGAGTTCCTGAATCACATCGGAGTAGGTGGCGATGGGCGCGGTCGGGTCGCTGACATCGATGCGCTGATCGAAGAGGTTGAGGCCGGCAAGGACTCGTTTGATCCATCCCTCTTTTAGCTTGGGTTCCGTGAAATCGCTCCACTCGCCATCGCAGATGTCGGGGTGACGGTACCTCAGTCGATACCAGAAATCGGAGACTGTCTGGAGACCCGGGCCGCCCACCGTTAGGTCGTTTAATCCCTGCTGACCATTCGGGCTGGTGACATCGATCCAGAATGAATCGTCAAAATCGCCGGCCGGTCGTGATCCGGAAACATCGCTCACCTGCCAGTGGAAGTACATCTGATCCAATTTTCCGCCGCCATCTCCGGACCAGTGAAGCGTGACCTTCTCATCGAAGAAGCAGTCCGGTTCGAGCACTTCGATCTCTCCCGGAGCGGGGCTGCATTCCACTTTGAAGATCTCCACCATGTTGCTGTCGGTGAAGGCGACCGAAGCCCACTGAGGATTGCCTGGCTCGACTGTCGATCCTCCCGCAGAAACTGTGATGTGCGGACCGAGCAGGAATGTGTGCGGGTTGTTGGCGGAGTCGTAGAGATCGTTGATGATGGACTTCCAATCGGGGTCGTCGCAAGCGTCGCGAAGGTCGCTCCGGTCCATCTCCGTCATCGTGACCGGGGTCTCATCGACCGTTATCTGTTTTTGCCAGATCAGCTTCTTCATTTCCTCGTTATAGATCAGACGGTCCGAGAGTGGCGGTGTCAGAACGTTGTCGAGATCCCCCATGAAACAATCCGGCAATTCATCCAAAAACACGCTCACATTGAACTCGTTGGTCCATCGATAGAGTTGTTCGACGGCATCTCGGAATTTGGTTTCGTCATCTGTGCTTCCGGTGACCAGGGCTCTGATCATGTCCCGTTCCTTTTTGGTCATGATCCCTTTGTATTTGAGCTCGCCGAGGGAGTTGTCGTAGCTAAGCCTCTCTCGGATGTCGTGACGAAGGTCGGGAAATGTCGGCAACAAGTCTTGCGGGAGCCGGAAGAGGGGGACCGGGGTGTCTTTGCTTTCGTCGATCAGCGTGATACCCGCGTCGTTGTACACCACCTGAGCCGAGGAGAAACCAGGGCGCAGGACCGATTCTCCGACATGGAGGGTCGTGTAACAGTTTGGCGTTCCCGGTTCGCATTCCGGCTGAGTGAATTCCGGCCAGGTCGGTTGGTAAGTCACTCGAAGGGGCGTCTTCTCAGGGGTGGCTTCATTCACCAGCCAAGGACTGCAATCTCCCTCCCAATGTTCGTAATACCCCACTTGGACGGTCGCGTGACCGGCCGCAGTCTCGGTGGCGCTTTTGGGGTCGGGACCTCGGGCCAACCAGACTCCCTTTTCGGGATCGACCCAAGCGCCGGAGATGTCATACAAATGCGAATCCCGGCAGGCTCCGGTTTCGACGTTCAGGGGATAAGGAGGATTCACAAAGGCGCCCGCCGCGCCACCGTACACAAGGTTCCCTCGGAAGACACGATAAATCTCGGTCGCCCAGTCGCCATCCTTCTGGAATTTGGTGTAAACATAAGGGACCGAGGGAAGCGACCGCTGGGTTGTGTTCGGGTTGAAGTCCCAAAGTCCGTACACCTCCGTGCCGTTGGGGGAGGGAAGGACCACGCCGTGTTCGATATTCGGCTTGTAACCGGGGCCAATCGGGTCGTCCTGATGGTAAACCGAAACATTTTGGTGAGTTCCATCGAGGAGCGCCGGATCCTCGCCCTGTGTGGCGATTTCGAGCTCCTGTCGGAATTCGATCTCGGTGATAGTGAACGGGTTTCCGCCTTGGCTATAGACCGTCATCTTCAGACCGGTGGCGGTCACCGGGGTGAATCCGAGTTCATAGATCTGCTGCCCCGCCTGATTGACCGTGATCCGTTCGTTGTTAATCGTGGCCGACCTTCCCGTAACAAAGTCGGACTCATTCCTCATCGAAAGGTTTGCGGTGATGGGAGTCCAATGTGAACCCAAATCCGGTTCCAAGTCGCCCGTGTATGCGAGGTCGAAATCGAGAACCTGGGAATTCGTATCCAGTCCCATCACGAACCGAACGCTCCCGATGTGCTGGGGATGGTCGAGCGCCCACACGCCCGTGGCGGGAAGTGTCGCGCCGGCTCGCCAACCCGTGCCCCCCAGGCCATCGAATGAATTGGCGATGACATTCGATCCGGAAGTGTGAGTGGCGGTGGCCTGCGCGACTGTCGCCGTGTTTTGCCAGGTCGATTCATACCGTTTCGATCGGTAGGCCCAACAGATGTCTTTCCGTTTGTGATACCACCAGACCTCGAGCGCCCCTTTGTTGACCGGGAAGATCTGTCCCTGATGGAGTTCACGGCTCGAACCGTAGATGTCGACGTCGTAATGGAGATCGGCTTCGGGGGTGGCCGAATCTTTGTAGATGTACCCGCCTCCGCATTCGAGGCAGTGGGTTCCCGTGTTGCCCTCGAAGAACCGGTCGGTGTTTTCGATCTCGACCCCCACTCTCCAGGGGATAGCGCGATCGTCCGGAGCGAGAATATTCGTGTCCGCGTGGTCAAAGGTGTCGATCACCAGAACCTCGATCCGGTCGCCCGAACCATTGGAGGTCGGCTCCCAGACCGCGATCACCGCCCGAGTGATGTCGTCGTCATTGAGCGGATTGGGGGTTGCGTAATCCACATTGAAAGTGTTTCCGCCGATCGGATCGTGGGCCCCCCGCTGATACAGCCATTCAACCAGGTTTCGGTAGTGTCCTCCGCCTGTTAAGTCGACTTCCGGAGACCCGGCGATATGGGTGATTCTTTCATTCGCGCTCGGCCAAGTTAGACTGTAGTCGGTGATTTGATAGGGCCATTCGACATTACAGGACTCCTGCCAGAAGAGGACTTTCGCGAGACTCCGCTGCGATTCTCCCACCGGCTTGACCCCATAAACCTTTCCTTGGTCCGGTCCCTGACGATTGTTCAGGTAGAGGTAGCGGTCCGAGGTTTTGTCGCCGGCAAGGATATCGGCCCGAGTCAGGACGATGTCACTCGGCAGATCCTTCGGCAGCAATTGATGCCCGCACTTGCCGGTCGCGTGTTCCGGCACTTGGTCCAAAGGCGGGATGATGTCGACCACCTGGACACAGGCGACCCGGGTCGTGCCATCCCCCTGGGGGTTCTCGAACGTGAGGACAAAGGTTCCATCGACATCCTGTCCGGAGGGGAGCACCAGGTGATGGGTGTCCTCATTGACATAAACGTCCGGGAAGGAATTGGCCACATCGCTGGTGGAAAAGACTCGATAGGCCACCTCGCGGTTGTAGTGCACCACCGCGTTGCCCGGCGCGTTCTTGAGATCGATGCTGTTGGTCAACTGGTGGTACATCGGCCGAACCGTGTCATCGTCGACAGGGAGAATCGCGCCATGCAGTTCGATGGTGGGGCTGCCCCCCATGTCATACCAGGTGACCGTGACCGAGTCGGGGAAGTTGGCGTAGATCGCCTGTTCACCCGCATGATAGAAGGCGGTGTCGGTCGGTGAGATGATCGGCGCCAGGCTTGGATCCGCCGTGTTGGGCGGATCGATGCGGGCCCCCATGTGGGCCACAAAATCGACAATGGAAAGGTGCATCGCCCAGTTGTCATTCGTGAGCCTGGAGGAGGGCGGGTTTAAATCGAGTGTGTTGGGAAAGGCTCCAAAGGCAAAATTCTTCACATACCCCGTATTGGCGGTTCCCTCGATATATCCCACGGGATCCTGAGCGGAGATCTCGGGTCCATCGTATTGCCAGGCCAACCAATAATCGCCCGTCGTCAATCGAAGTAACCCCGAATCCAAATACGCGGGGTCGATGTAAATATGATTTTGAGCGTCGACCCCATCCCACGCGTTCTCGACCGTGTTCTGGATGAGTGGGGATTCCCAAATCTTCGTTCCGGGTTGGCCACTGCTGTCGGTGTAAATGGCCAGGCGGATCTGTCCAATGCCGATGTGGCTATAGTAATTGAACGCCGAGGGGTAGGTGGCGCTGGAGACATGAATCTTGTTCGCGCGAATCGCGCTTTCCGGTGAGAGTTCGACTTCCTGGATCTGATAGGGTTGGCTGGAGTTTTGTGTGTTCCGGGTGATTAGTCGAATCGGGCCGGAGGCGGTCTCGGCGTCTCCGGTCACAATGTTTCGGTCGGTTTGAGTCAACCGTAGGGAGGGGAGTGTTTGCCCCTCGGTGGGGTCGCCGTCTTGAAGGAAGACGGGTTGAACGCTCGACCCCTTCTTGCCGTTGGTTCCCACAAACACGAGGTCCCCGTTGAGACCCGAGACCTCGGCAACCACCGGATTGACCGGACCGATCACCACCGGAGAGTCGACCAGGGTGTCGCTCGACACCTCGACCTCGGACAGGACGAAGTTCGAATTGTCGGCGTGCGTGGAGATGACCTCGATCTTGATCGCGGTGACCGTGATTGGATTGAATTCGATTTCATACACCGACTGACCGGAAACGGAAACTGTGAACTGATTGCCGGTGATCGATCCGCCATCCGGGGAGTTGAGGAATCTCGGACTGGCGCCCGACAAGGTCGAACTCGACCAGTTGCCGTTCAGGGTCGGGACCGGGTCGGTGGTGGTGTAGATCTTGAATTGCTTGAGTTCATGCCCATTCCCGTAATCCATGTTCAGGACAATGTTCGAAATCTCGGTCGAGGCGTCGAATCCGAATAGACCCTGAGCCGGGAGGTTTCCCAATTTCGTTCCCTGATTGTAAACCGCCCAGCCATTACTGTGATCGTAAAGGATGCCGTCCACTGACTCGGTGATATTGTAATCCGGCTGGTTGTAAGTCGCCTTGGTTCGTGTGATCGGAACCTTCGCGTTGCGAATCTCGTATTCACGGTTCCGGGTCCAATCCTTGGTGTCCGAAATCACCACATTGGTGTCGTTCCCGGTTGGGCAGGCAAGAGCCATGATCCGGTTGTCGACCTGAACCGCGCTGTCCAAGGTGCGGTCCCACACTGGCGATAAGTTGGTCTCCGTCAAATCCACCTTGCTCGTGTTGGATGGCGGCATGGTGAACCCGTGCAGTTGGGATTGACGGGGATCGCCATCAATACCTTCGACCGCAACGGACACTTCGAGGGGATCGCTTGAAATGGTGTGGATCAACCGCGGCTCGCCGGGGCGATCCGAGGATTGATCGAGCAGCTCCCACTCCGAGGAGAGATACTGGTGCGCATCCTCATAGTAGCAACGATACCAGTTACACCAGTTTTCGGTGTAATCGAAAATGTTTTCCTCCAAGGAGCGGACCTCAACCCGGTAGGCGCCGTCCCCACGGTCGACTGTGAAGACGCCGACCCAAATGTCGATCGCCTTGTTCTCGGTCCAAGTCCCGTCTTCTTCCCACCAGAATCCCCAGTAGTCGTAGTCATAATAGTAATCCCACCAGATTTCGTCCTCCCACCAATCCTCCTCCCAGTAAAAACGGACTTGACGGGTGATTTCGGCCTTTTGAATGGTGAAGGGCGAGTGCGGACCCACTTCGATTTGATCATAATTCGCCGGCTGTCCATCGAGGGTAAAGACCTGTTGGAGTGCGGGGCTGCCATCCGCGCTGATGGTCATCCGCAAGACTTTTCCGTTTTGCCCGTTGATGCCTTGCGCCGTGATCCACAACTCGTTCCGTTCCGGAACCAATCTTCCACTGCAAATCGCACCGACATTCTGGTCTTTCGCGGTGCGCAATGGGATCGTCTTCCAAAAGGTGTTGTCGCTTAACCTGAAAACCAGGAGTTGAGGGTTTGAACCGCCGCCGCCCACATAGGCGAGGTCATGGTCGGGGTTCACCTCCAGGAACCGAGGCGCCGAACCTTCGTCGTTGGCGGACCACCCGGATTGCGGGATGTCGATCGTCCCGAGTTGCGTCATTCCGCTGGAGGGATAATTGCCGGTTCCCGGATCCGAGGCGCCGATGATGTTAGCGTGGGCTGTCCCCCAAAGGGATGTTATGAGAACGCCGAAAAGGGCGATTGTGCGGATCATTTGGGAATGACTCCTCCTTGTTTCTTGAACCTCTCCCCCTAAGTCCCTCTCCACTGTGTGGAGAGGGGGGACAACTGTTCCCTCTCCCCGCATGGCGGGGAGGGGGTTAGGGGGTGGGGTTTCTCGATTCGGGATTTGTATATTGATCATTGTTTCCTCCCCCTCATTCGCCATTCAGCGCGCCAATGCGCGAGAGGTGGCGGAAATAGACCGTGCCGGCGACTTGGATGTCGTATTCATGGATTCCCGATATTCGTTCGGCGTAGGTCCCGCGCAGCCAGGAGTCCCCCCAACCCGCCTCGGCTTCTTCGGAGGATTGCGCTGGATCGAGGTAGAGAGAAATTTCTCGGCTGACATCCCAGATCTCAGAGGGGAGCGGGTTGTCGAACCAAGTCAAATCCGGGTGATACTTGTGGTGGAAAGGATTGGTCGGGTTCTCATCGTGTAGGACCACCGTGGTCTCCAGGGTGGCTCCCGGAATGAATTGGCCGGAAAGCGGTTGATCGACCGGCGCGTTGTTTTCGTCGCGTAGATCGAAATTCACCGTGCTGATTCGAAGCGGGCGGTCGATGGTTCCATTCTTCAACCCGGCCGAAAGTTCCGCCCGGAGATCTTCGGAGAGGCTTCGAGTCAGGAGAACGAATTCTCCTCCATCCGGGTGGTTCTCCATCGGTCGCCACATCTGGGTTGCTTCGTCGATCAATTTCAGATCGCCGTTTTCGTCGACATGAACCAGCACTCGGAACTCGGTCTTGGCCGGCGTGTATTCCGGGGCTTGTTCGATTCCCTGCTCGAATGGCATGCTAACCGCGTCCAAGGTCACCGTGCCCACCCAAAGCCCAGTGGGGTCGAGACGCTCACCGCTGATTCCGAATTGACGGGAGTAACCGCTATTGTCTGTGACCGTCAGAATTCCTTGGTTGAGGTCCCCTGGATCTCCACTTCCCATGGCCAGCCGGTCGATGGCGATTCGAACATTCACCTCGGGGGTCGCCTCCCCATCCATTCGAATCGAGGCGGGAAAGGGACGCCAGGGATCGGAGGGTCTTTCCGCCAATCTCCATCTCGCGGCGACCGATCCCGCGATGGGAATGGGGGCCTCCTGCCCCAAACTGGGTGAGCCATCCGGAATGGATTCCGAATCGCTCAAAGCGATTTGAACGGTGGAGGACTCTCCTGTCTCACATGAGAGATTGATCGTTTGGGTGTTGGTGCCCCTTGGAAACTCGAAGGAGTATCCGGTCCCGACATCCAGGTGAACCGCCCCGGCTCCCCGTTTGAACTCGCCCTGAACCAAATAGGCTTTGCCAGGTTCGATCGAGGTCGACAGGTCGCCGATCTCGCTCCAGCCGCCGGTCGGCATGAGGCTGTAGGCGCTGCGGATCCCGGTGGACGGGTCGGCGGAGAGAAAGTCCTCGAACGAAGCCGCATTTCCCGATTGGACATAAAATCCACCCAGATTGAGCGACCCGACCTTCCAAGCCCTGTCCACGAACCTGGGACGGCCTTTGAATGTCAGGGTGAAGGATTCCGAGGCTTGAATCAGAAAGGCTCGGCCCACCTCCAGGTGGCTCAGGCTATTGATTTGGGAATGAGGCGAATCCTCCGGGTAATAAACCTTCCAGAGGTCCTCCTCCTGGAGAAGTTGAGGGATGGATCCCACCACTTTGATCGTGGATCCGTCATCCCGTCTCGACCAGACACTCTCGACCGGAAGTCCTTCCAACAGATCGGAACAGGCCGAGGGATAGGGTTCCACATCCAAGAAGACCGCATTCCAGCCCGCTTCAACTTGATAGGTGCGCTCCACCCACTGCCCCTGGGCGGGCAGAGAGAGGGCGCAAAACAGGAGGATTCCTCCCACTGGCCAATATCTCATGATCAATCTCCTCATCCATCGGGCGGGTCCAGAAGCAAGAATTCCGGAATCCCGCAAACAAAACCCCTGACTAATGCGAGTAATCCTAAACTTATGACATTTATTATATTGAATCAAGAGGGTAATTAGCGATTGGAGATTATTTTAATTAGATTTCGATTTTATTTGATCATCTGAAAGCGGCACCAGGGATGAGAACGAGCGAAGTTGGAAATAGAAAAAGGCCTCTCGGAGCGACTCCGAGAGGCCTTAAAGAATCAGGCTAAATGACTTGAATTGTTAAACTTAGACGGGGAGTTCCCATCCCTTGCGATACTCTTTGCTCACAATCTCTTGGGGATTGCGGACATTTTTGACCACGCCCTTGATGTTGTCCCATTCGAGTTTCTCGCCGAATTTGACCGCGAGGTTCCCGAAATTCACCATCTCGGTGAAAGGACCGGAGTACTCGAAATTGGAGCAAGCCGGGAGACCGCCCTTGCAGGCCCGCAGCCAATCGTTGTGGATGCCGCCCTCGATTCGGCGCATCCAAGGATCGGGGGCTTTGTAGTCCGCCATGTTCTCTCCGGAGACAATTCGTGAATTGCCGCCATATTCGCCAGTGGATAGGACCCCTTTCTCGCCGACAAAGAAGCTGCCATTGGCTCCATCGCCAAGTTCGACATCATCGGCCACTCCCTCGGGACGATCCGGCATGAACTCGCCATCGTACCAATACACATCGACCGGACCCATCACTCCGCGGGCCGGGAAACTGTATTTAACCACGGTCGAATTCGGGAAGGTCTGGCTGTTGGTTCCTTCGTCTTTCAACACCTCCACTGTGAAGTGGGGGGCGTCGCCAAGGTTCAGGGTGAAATAGGCGGGATCCATGATGTGGCAGGCCATATCTCCCAGGGCGCCCGCGCCGAAATCCTGCCAACCCCTCCACTTGAAGGGGCAGTAGCCTTCATTGTAGGGGCGCATGGGAGCGGTTCCGATCCAAAGGTTCCAATCGAGGGTGGTTGGAATGACTTGCGGTTCGAGGGGTTGGGGAATGCCTTGCGGCCAGACCGGACGGCTCGTCCAAATGTGAACTTCTTTCACCTGTCCGATCGCGCCGGACCAAACCATCTCGTAAAGGTTGCGGACTCCATCCTCGGCGTGACCCTGGTTGCCCATCTGGGTGGCCACTCCGCATTCGCGAGCGGTGTCGCGTAGCAAGCGAGCCTCGGCCACTGTGTGGGTCAAGGGCTTCTGAACGTAAACATGTTTGCCCATCTTCATTGCCATGTAAGCGGCGGGAGCGTGAGTGTGGTCCGGTGTGGAGACAGTGACCGCGTCGATTTCCGGCATCTCCTCGAGCATGACCCGGTAATCCTTGAACTTGCGGGCGTTCGGGAATCTCTGGAACGATTCGGCGGCCCGGTCCCAGTCGGCATCGCACAAGGCGACCACGTTCTCGCCTTCGCACGCCGCAATATCGCTATTGCCTTTGCCTCCAGCGCCAATTGCGGCGCAATTCAATTTTTCGTTCGGGGAGACCTTACGCGGTTTAACCTTGATCAGCTTCTCGCCCTTCTTCTTGTAAGCCGCTTCGGCCCCATCGACCGACAAGGCAGCCGTGGCCGCCGCTGTCGCGGCCAAGAAGTTCCTACGTGACAAATGATTTTCAGGCATAGTTGATTTCCTTCCATCCAAGAATCAATCTCCAAGTCCGGTTCGATTCGGATTCAGATCTCTATGGTTTCAATCCAAAGCATGTAGCCAATGGCGAATCCAACATGCGGGTATAGAGAGGAGAGCTGGAATCGTCAAGGGTCTTGCATGGCTTAAGTCCTCTCCAACCGGGGAATCTTGAAGAATTCTTGACATCTTGGACCGGCGACCGCCGATGATTCAATCCAGTTGCGTGGTGCGCGACGATTGAAAAATTGAGAAACTAACAAAACTTCGCGGAATCCATCGGGGAATGCCCCATTCCATTTTCGGTGAAAGACCCGGTTCTTTGAATTGTCTCCGGTTCGGTATTCTAAAATAAGTGATAAACAGCGAAAGAACTCCCATCGCTGTTTGGGAGGAGAAATATGTTGACAGGACTCGCGAAATCAAGAGTGAAAAAGGTCCTCGACCAATTTGAGGAAACAACGCTCGTTCCGATTGTTCCGGGAGAAGGGGAAAAATGGTGTGTCTCGGTCGCCAAGTCGATTGAAACGACGCACGAGGAAATTAAGCGGACTTTGGAGGAGCACCAGGATGCTTACGCGCGAATTCTCGACGAGGATCCTGGCCTCTCGGCACGAGTTAGGGAACTTCGCGGAAAAGAGAGTGAGAGCGTCGAACAACTGATCGCATTTCTTGGGAAGACCCAATTCGCCGAGGCGAGAGTTAAACAAACCTCAGAAAATAGCTGGGAGCCGACCACCGACTTGGAGGTTCTTCGAGGTGATATCCTGGATTGGATCACAACGACCCGCGCGCTCCACGAGGAGATAGAGACTTGGTATGTGGAGGCATTCTATCGTGAGCGCGGTGAACCAGGTTGATTTTCGATTCTCCGGTCGGGATTTAACCCACCGATTTCAGATCATCTCATCCTCCGTTTTTCATCCCCTCCCATTCTGCTAGGGTCCCTTGAACCGAGGTCCAGATGGACCTCGAGAAGGGAACTCTGGAATGCGTATTGTTATCTTCCTTTTGCTTGGTCAAATTCTCACGATCGCTGGATCGTGGGCGGCGGATGAACCGGATCGTCGAGAACAGTCCATTGAAGCCATCATCCATGGCGAGGGCTTGATGCCCTGGCAGGAGCCGGGGGTTTCCGAAAAAGAGAAAGCCTTTCGCGTGAAGATCGAAGAGCGTAAGACCGCGATGCTCCAGAGGCGAGATCAGGTTGAAAGACCAACTCTCATCCCGCAAGAAGCCCTCGATCGAGTTCGCGCGAAGGCGGAAGAGGACGATTCCGTTCGCGGTTGGATCCAGAGCAGCGTCAACCTGGCCGATTACCTGATCGACCAAGGAACGGAATATGTGGTGAAGATGATCCCCGAACTCACTCCATGTAATTCGTATGGATTTACCTGTCCTCATTGTGTGGGAAAGAAATCCCAAGAGGCAGTGGGGAGTCGCTTGATTGAATGGAGCTACCGCGATCCCGACCACATCGCCTGCGAAGCGTGCGGGCAGACCTATCCCTGTGAGGATTACCCCGAAACAACGACCCTCCAAGCGCCTCGATCCGGCCAATCCTTCACTTACTTCATGAACCCAAAGGAGAAAGCCAATCCGGAAAACAGAACCGGCGAACTCGCCTATCACTGGGTCGGATACCCCGTTCACATGAGCTTCAGCGGAATGGTCCGCGAGAAGAAGATCACCTTCATGAAGGGCGCTCTGAATTCCCTCGCCTTCGCATATGCCTTCACCGGCGATTCGAAGTACGCCGAGAAGACCAAGGAGGTCCTTCTTCGTTTCGCGGAGTGTTACCCGAACTGGCTCTACCACGACTACTGGGACACCATCGCGGATTGCGACCCGATGTACGCCGCGTGGCATGACAAAAGCCTTCCCCTTGAATGGAAACGTCACCTTTCCGCCAACGCCTATCGAGGCGACACATTGGAAAAGGCCGCCATGCTCCAAACCTATTGGGGGTGCGGCCGGATTCATCCCAGCACCGATGGAATCAGCGGTCTCAATATGATTTGCGTTGCTTACGATCTCGTTGCGGAGGCCAAGAAAGAGGATGGATCGTCGGTCTGGAACGAGGAGGAAAAACTTAAAGTCGAAAGAGATTTCATCCTCGAATATGTGATTGGCGCCGAACCGTTTGTCGGCGGCGAGGGTCGCGCGGATGAGGACAACAACAAAGCGCCCCGTGTCTACAATGCCCAAGCGGCGGTTGCGAAGTGCCTCGGGATCCCGGAACTCGCCGATGTTGCAATCCGCGGTTATGAGATTGTGCGCGACAACTCCTTCCTTTATGACGGGATGAGCACCGAAAGCCCCTCATATACAAACATGTATCTGTCGCAACTCATCGCGATCCCTGAGACCTTGTATGGTTTCAAATGGCCGAAGGACTTCGAACCTCGAAAGGGAGTCTATGACCCCTACGCCAATGATAAGCGGCTCGAATTGATGTACCGGGCGGTCCTCGATCAGCTCGATCCCCATTACCACTACCTCCCGCTCTCCGACACCCATGTCGATAGCGGTCCCAGCCGTCACATCATCGAGTACGGTCTCAAGCGATTTCCCGAATACTTTTCCGGAAAATACCCAGCGATCACCGGCGGTGGAGCGCCCGATCAGTTCGCTCTTTTCTACCTGGACCGGAAAGAACTCGAGAACAACCAACCCTTCCATCTGCCCGAGATTTATTTTCCAGCTTGGATGACCTCCATATTTCGCCAGGGTCGAGCCGATACGGGCTCCGTTTTGTCGCTTGTCTTCAACCCGAAAGGCGGACACCGTCACCAGGACAACCTCTCGCTGTACTATTTCGCCAACGGGAACGGTGTTCTCGGGGACCAAGGATACGTGGGGGACATGCCCATTAACCGCTGGATTCGGAGCACCAAGAGTCACAACCTGGTCGTCGTGGATGATTCGGATCAGATTTTTTATGGGGACGAAGAACGAGTCCCGGCCCTCAACTTATTAGCGACTTCTCCGAAAGTCTCATTCATCGAAGCGGAGTCGAAAGCGTATCCGCAATGTTCCGAATATCGGAGACTGGCGGTTTTCATTAAAGGGCCGCATGACCAAACTTTAACCGTGGACTTCTTCCGAGTAAGTGGTGGAAATCGGCACGATTACCGTCTCTACAGCGAACTTGCCTCCTCCGATGGAACCGGCGAACTTCGCTTTGAAGGGATCGAGTTTCCCCAAGAACCTCCCTTGCCCGAAGTCGGTTCGAGTTTGGAGGAGGCGGACATCTATGGCCTGCGCGATCTTCGAACCGTTCAACCCTCGGACGCGAACTGGAGAGCCATCTGGGAAGAGAATGGGAAAGCCTTCCGATTTTGGAATCTATCCGAGGCCGATGAGGTGACCGCCTCGAACGCTCCGGGACAACGCAGTCGGGAAGAGATCGGGAGGCGAGTTCGATACCTGGATGTCACCCGCAAGGGGACCGATCTGAACAGCCTGTTTGTCGGCGTCCATGAACCCACCGCTCCGGATGGCGGATTCATCTTGGAAAACGCGAAGCGGCTGGAAGTCCCCGATGAGGCGGGCCCCGACGCCGCAGTGGTCCGGATCGAAACCAATTGGGGCGCCTACACTCTGTTCAATGAATTCGAGAATGAGGCGCTAGTCGATGGATTCAAATTCAAGGGCAAGCTCGGGATTCATTGCGAACCCATGGAGGGCGCGGAGTGGATCCTCGCCTCCTCCGCCGAAACCTTTCTCTCGAAAGATGGAAATCTGGGCTTCGAAGGGCATGAGCCATCGGCGCTTGTGAACATTGAATCCTCCGACAGCACACAAATCGAGACCTCGGAGACGATTCCGGATGGTCTGATCGAATGCCCGGATGGATTCCAAAACTACTTTCTGGCCAATGATGGCTCTTTCAATACGGGATATCCAATCAATTCGATTTCAGGGAAGACGGTAACGTTTGATCGGTTTGAAGTTCCAGAACTGGAAAAGGGACAATTGCCGAACCTCATTTTCGCTGAACGAGATGGCAAATGAGACGAATCGATATTACTGAGGAACAAACTTTCCTGAGCCAAAATCGACTCCCGCCAGACGACACCACACCGAAACATGGGTGTAGGGTTGAATCGTGACACCCTCGGGGAGTTCGATGTCCTGAGTCACTCCGACATAAGGTTCCGCACTGTTGTTGGAAAAATCGAAAATGGATAAACCCGCCGCCCCCTCCTGGTTGGTGAACCCGCTGTCCCCTGAGGCGGTGACCAAATAAACATGGACATCCGGGCCATTGTTGAGGTAGGAAAAATTCTCGAGCCGAATGGAAGTGGCGCTGGTCACAATGGCGGTCCCTGAAACTCCATAAGTTGGGCTCATTGGTTGCAGGGTGGCTACCCAGCCCACCTGAGTTCCGGTTGCTTCAGCGACTTGGGATGCTTGCCATTGGGCGACAAAAGCGAAAATGTCTCGCCCGTCGATGGTTTCATTCCCATCCAAATCGGCGTCGATCTGGGCTATCGCTGAACCCGAAATCGTAACGAGAAAAATGAAAAGGAGAATTCTTGGAGTTTTCATCACAATGACTTCATCATACGCACAGTTTAGGAATCATGGAACCATGAATTTCTATTCCTCATGAATTTGGGTTCGGCTTCGGCATTTGAGCGTCCACCCGATCCCGCCACACTTTTAGATCATTCATTAGTTCTGAAGTTTTCTCGGGGTTCTCCTTTGAAAGGTCTTTCGATTCGGAGAGATCCTCGGCCAGATTGAACAGTTCGACTTTCTCATCCTCGAAGTGTTCGATCAGTTTCCAATCCCCCTTTCGGATGGCGGAGCAAGGCGTTGTCTTCGGGGCGAAGTAATAGTGGGGGTAATGGAAATAGAGTGCACGATCCTCCAGAGATCCATCGGGATCATTCAACAGCGAAACAAGACTCACCCCATCTTGAACCTCCCTTGCGTCGGCGGAAATCTCGATTCCAGTGAGGTCGAGGAGGGTGGGGTAGAAATCGACCGAGGAGACTTGGGTGTCGCACTCGACACCGGAGGGAGTCAGGCCGGGAACCTTCGCGATGAAGGGGACCCGGATGCCGCCCTCATAGAGCGAACCCTTGCCCGAGCGGAGTGGAAAGTTGTCAGTCACCACGCCTGTGTTCCGATAGGGGAAGACAAATCCTCCATTGTCGGATGCGAAGATGACGATCGTATTTTCTGAGATCCCGAGAGTCTCCAACTTCTCCAGAATCCTGCCTACATTTTTGTCGAGGGTGCTCACCATCGCCGCGTAGATTGGGTTCTGGTGTTTGTATTCCGGCTTCAGTTTCTTTCGATACGCCTCGACATCCGCTTCCGGCGCCTCGATCGGGGTGTGGACAGAGTGATAGGCCATGTAAAGAAAGAAAGGCGATTCTCTGGGACGTTCGATGAAGGCCAACGCCTCGTCAGTCAGTCGATTGGTCAAGTATTCCCCGGCTTTCCCGCCCTCGAGGTGGGGGACATACCGGATCTCCTCATGAAAGGGGCCACGATAGGGGAAGAAGAATGTGGCGGGAGCTCCCCAATGAGTGCCGCCGATGTTCCAATCGAATCCCTGAGTTTCGGGATAATGATTGGCGTCGCCCAGGTGCCATTTGCCGATATGCGCCGTTTCATAACCCGCCTCCTTGAAGGCTTCTGCCAGGGTGTGCTCGGCGAGAGGAAGGTTGGGTTCGGACTCGGCCGGGATCATCTTCCGGTCCATGGGGGGATTGATCGCCGCCTCCGACCAGATGGTCATGTGGAGCCGGGCCGGGTGTTTGCCGGTCATGATTGAGGCTCGAGTCGGGGTGCAGACTGGCGAGGCGGAGTAAGCCTGAGTGAACCGAACTCCAGAATCGGCAAGACGGTCGATGTTGGGCGTCTCGTGGTAATCCCCGCCATAACAAGCGAGGTCGGCCCAACCCAAATCATCCGCAAGAATGAACACGACATTCATCGGCGAATCCTTTGCCTCTACGGGTTGAGCCCAACCGGCACACAGGATCAATGCGGTGAATTGGAGGATAATAATGGACGATGGAAGTGAACGATTCATCGGAAAACCTCGACAGTTCTTTTCTTTGGACTCACGGGAGGCCGATTTAAACACAGCTGAACGGATTCAAGAACCGCCCAACTTAATGGAGCAAATTCCTTTCGGAGTAAATCTCCGCCTTCGAGTTGGGGCGATTCGGACCGTCAGCCTTCAATTGATCTTTTTCAAAGGGCTCATTGGTAGGCGTCTCCCAGAAATTAAGAAACTCCACGAGATCCGGAGAGTTGACCGTCCCATCGCGGCTGAAATCCGAACGACTCGTTTCAGGAGACTGGCCGATTGGTTCCAGCCAACCGTTCGAAAAGACAAAGAGATCCTTCCAATCGATCGTTCCATCCGGATGAAGATCGGGTGTCGGACGGAAGGGATCGATCTCGACGCCCAGGTTGGTCAGGAAAGTTGAAACCAAGGCGAGATTCTTCGGTGACATCTCGGTCCTCAACCAGCACAGGACAATTCGAGTGTTTCCGATATCATAAGAACTTAAACCGGAAAGAGGTGTCGGTGGGTTCTCCCGTTGGGATCGAAGGATCGCGGAGGTCCGGGTTGTCTCCGCCTCGAAGACAAGCCCTCTCCAATCGAAATCGGGGGCGACCAAGAAATCCTCCCGATCACTCGGACTGCCATCCACCACCACTCCCGCTTCGATCACCGATCTCGCAGTGAGATATCCCTCGATCCAATACGTCGTTTCCGGATAAACCCCATCCATCAACTCGCCCTGAGGAACCAGGAAGGGATGATCGGCCGCTTCGATTTGGATCGACTCTGGAAGGAGCGAGCCCAACAGATCTGCTCCTTCTTGATTCAATCCCCAGAGTACAACCGTTCTTGCCTGGTCCGTTCCGCTTTGAAGGAGGCCGCTCAAGAAAGGTATGCCAATCGTGTCCAGCCAATCGGAATCCGATCCGTCGATCAGCACAATTTCATCCCCCTCCGGATTGGTCACCACGCCCAAACCATTCAACAAATGCTCGAGGTCCGATCCTTGCGGCCCGTGGTAAGCGGCGGCGTCCAATGGCGAGGGAATCGAACTTCCCAAGTCATCCAGCGCCCGCGCGAGGAGTTGGAGGGCGATCGGGTGAGTCCTGGATTTTTCTCCAAGTTTGAGGTGAGAGACAATCATTCTGCCCATGCCAATCGGCAGGTCGATCAGTACGGCGCCGCCGCAACCCGACACAATCGGGGTCCTCGCATTCCCCATCGCCAGGTCTCGAGTCCATCCGGTGAGAAGTGAGGAATCCGTCCCCCAATCGCGAAGGTCGGCTTCATCCAGCGATTGTGTGATGGGGTGGCTCCCATTCAAATAAGCGAACCAAGAGCCCGGGAGATCCGAGTAACCCAACTCATAACTTCCGGCATAGGGGGGCAGCGCCTCCGGATTTCCCTCAAGAACCAATGCCCGTCCGCCTTCGCGGACAAACTGAAGCAGTCGCGACCGTTCTTGGTCATCAATTTCCGCGCTCGGTCCGATGATCAGAATCTGATCGGTAGCTGGTGCAGTGAGTGTGGGACCCTTGTGTATGGTCCTCCCGTTGATTCCGAGACGATCGAGAGAGAGTTCTCCACCCGGATCGAAAACGACCAAATCCGTTCCGTCAACGCTTTCAAGAGAAGTCGTATCGGGCCACACCTCGATGGGATATTCCCGCGACGCATGGAGGATTTCTCCCTCCCAAAGTTCGACTCGATAGTTGCCCTCTTGCGTCTGATTCACACTTGGGAGCTCGAAAGAAATCTCCACCTCCGCATCCGCCGCGGGAGGAATTGCCACTCGGTCCGTTCCACTACTGACAGTTTCACCCGCGAGATGGAAGGACCAGTCAAGCGTGAAGGTGACTCCCCGCGGCAAATCGTTGACCGCATAGAAATGACGGTCCAATGATTCGCCACCGAAAAAGTGGTCGTCCCTTTCGACTGGAACCAGCGTCACCGGAGTCATGGATTTTTGGATGGCTTTCCCGACCGGGTTGAGAATGTAATCGGGAAGACTCGGATCGGCGCCGGCGTTGAAAGTCCTGGAGTAGGGGCCGATCTTCTCCGGTTTGGGTCCGGGCGATTCCAGATTTTCGTACTCGATCGGATCCCCGGAAAACTCAAGCGGCTCGAGACCGTACCAAGCCAAATTGAAGGGGCAGATGTGTTCGGCCCAGAGCCGATAGTTTTCGAGCAGCCAAGTCAGGAAATCGGCGGTCGACTCCAGCATCCCCTGGTAGGAAAGGTACGCCTCAGGTCCCCTCCAGTCGCAGACATCCTTCGGTTCGACATAAAACATCGGCCCCGCCTCGCCGATCGAAATCGCGGTGTCGAGCGATCTCCAAAACTCGAGCGACTCGCCGAACTGCGGGCCGGGATAGTGAAAGCTGATCACATCGAAAACGCCGTACCCGTCGAAATCCCCTTCCGCATACAGGGGACGAGTCCCGTCCAGATGATTCACCAGGTCGGCAAGACGACCCATTTCTGCTCTGTATTCGTCCATGCCATCCAGCTCGTCATAGGGGTCGAGGTTGCTGCCCGGAATGATTTCGTTGGCAAGGGACCACATGACCGCGCTCGGATGGTTCCGATCGCGCAAGAGAATCCTTTCCCACTGTTCTCGGAGTCTCCGCCATCCTTTGTCGGAGTAGAGAAGGTCGGTCGCGCTCCCCCATTGCGCGCTCTCCCCAATGATCATCAGTCCCATCTCATCGGCCAAGTCGAGAAAGTATTCGGGATAGACCTGAGCATGGAGTCGAATGCAATTGAGGTTGGACTCTTGCGCCAATTGAAACCACTCGCGAGCATACTCCGGAGACTGGTAGGAGATTCCCATCCAATGCCAGGAGTCCGCTAGCAATCGGGTCTTGACGCCATTCAAATAGAACTTCCCATCGATCAACTCAAACTCTCGAAAACCAAATCGGGTGGTGACCGAATCCACTTCATCCTCACCCAAGAGGAGCCGAGTCTCCAACCGATAGAGGAAGGGATGTTGTGGAGACCAGAGTTCCGCATCGCCCCAATCCAATCGAATCTCTTTCGTGGCCGATCCAGAGAGGGAAACTGAAACCTCGCCCGCCTCCCCGGAAAGGACCGAGTGGCCCGAAGAGGCCTCAAAGATTTCGTAGGCGATCCGGGGATTGAGGTTGAGGCCCGTGTCGTTTTTTACCTCGAAGGTCAGAGAGGCGGTGGAGTCCCGAACCGAGGTTTGGATCTTTGGCGGACCCAGTCGGACAGAGGGACGACGGACTAAAGAGACATCGCCCCAAATCCCAGCGTTCTCGCGCCCCCAAAAGGAGCCGTGCGGGGCCGGAATCCGACCATGCTCTCCCTCTCCCAAAAGAAGTGAGGATTCGACTCCCGCCACAATGGTGTCAGTCTCCCCCGGGGAAACGAGGCCAGTGAGGTCGAATTCGAAGGGGAGAAATCCATCGAAATTCTCGCCCACTCGGATACCATTTAGAAACACAACCGTGTGAAGGTGACTGGCCTCGAAACGGAGAAAGATCCTCCCATCTGTCCAATCCTCGGGGATGGTGACCTCACGGCGGTGCCAGGCCGCCAGGGCTTCGTCCCAAGACTCAGGATAACTTGGGAAATGACGGAAATCCGGTCCGTTCCCATTGGTGAACCCGTTGCCGTTGAACGCGCTGGGGATGCGGATCGGCGTTTCCTCCCAGCCGCTCATCGGGGGTGAGTCCTCCAGGCGATCGGTCCGGGTCTGGATCTCCCAAAGACCGTTCAGAGACAACCTGTCCTCGGCCATCGAAACTGTTGGGACCAAGGCCAAAAGGAGAATGAATGATATAGCAGGCTTCATTTTCACCCGGATTTCTTATCATGCGGGTGAGGGGAAGGGAAGCGAACAGCGGATCGCCGGTGGTCTTCTCAAGGGAGGCCCGAAAAGGATAGCCTTTCCCGACGCTCTAGATGCGGAAAACCTTGACTTCCCAATGGAAAAGATCATCGACACCTCCATCGCTAACCGTCGCAACCGCCGCTTCATTGGAGTCCTTATCCTTGGGTTGGTCCTTCTCTTCCTCTTTTCCGGGTTGGGAATCTGCCTGAGCAGCGGTTCCATTCCTGCCGAATCCGTCTTTCGGATCGTCCTTTCGAACTCAATTCCTGGCATGAATTTGGACCTTGCTGATATCCGGGAGGTCGACCAACGGATTGTCTGGTTGATTCGCACACCTCGAGTCATTCTTGCGGGATTAGTCGGGGCGATGTTGGCGGTGGCCGGAGTTCAAATGCAGGGACTGTTTCGCAACCCTCTTGCCGCGCCGGGTCTGGTTGGCACCAGCCAGGGAGCCTCGCTGGGGGGTGCGATCGCCATCGCCACCGGACTCGGGTTGACCTCGATCGGTTGGGTCCCTCTGTTTTCGTTTATTGGGGCGTTCCTGTCCCTGTTCCTGATTTATCTGTTGGCCCACCGGGAGGGGGAGACATCGGTGGCGATGCTCCTGCTGGCGGGAGTGGCCCTCAACTTTCTCCTGAGCGCCCTGGTTTCCCTCGTCATTTCCTGGAAGTTCAAGGATTACCAGGCGGCGGTCGAGATTGTCCGCTGGCTGCTCGGTGGGTTGAAGGATCGATCGTGGGATTATGTCACCATCGCCTTTTGCAGTTTCATCCCGGCGTTCCTTCTGTCGACTTGGTACGCGCGGGATCTCGACCTGATGCTAGAGGGGGAGGAGACCGCCCAATCCTTGGGAGTGGAAACCGAGAAGGTCACCTGGGTGGTCCTTCTTTCGACCGCGCTGCTAACAGGCGCCGCGGTTTCGGTTAGTGGAGTCGTCAGTTTTGTGGGCTTGATGATCCCCCACCTGCTTCGACTCATCATCGGGCCGGGGCACCGTAACCTCAACATTGCAAGCGCCATGACCGGGGCGTGGTTCCTGATTGCCGCCGACATCCTATCTCGGACTCTCATCCGCCCGGAGGAACTCCCTCTTGGGATCATCACCTCGCTTATCGGGGCGCCTTTCTTCCTGTTCCTCTTGGTCCGTCAACGGAAGGAGCTCGAGATTCTATGAGTCTTCTTCAAACAGCGGATGTCGGAGTCATGAAAGAGGGGCGCTGGCTCATCCAAGGGGCCAACCTGGCGGTCAACGAAGGAGAGGTGACCGCGCTGGTCGGCCCCAATGGATCCGGAAAATCGACTCTGCTGAAACTCTTGTGTCGTCTCTGGAGGCCAACCGAGGGAACGGTCGCGCTCGATGGAAAAGATCTCCAAACCTACTCCGCACGAGAGATCGCCAAACGAATCACCATTGTCCAGCAGTCCCTCACGCTCCGGTATTCCTTCACGGTTCTCGAGGTGGTGTCGATGGGCCGATACCCCCACACCGGTCGGGTCGGGCGCCTCTCGGAACTGGACCTGGAAATCGTTCAAAACGCGATGGAGAAGGCGGACGTCCTCCCTCTCGCCGACCGTCACGCAAACCGTCTATCCGGAGGGGAACTTCAGCGGGTCTTGCTGGCGCGATGTCTTGCCACGGAAGCGTCGATCATTCTGCTGGATGAGCCGACCTCAAACCTCGATCTGTCCCACGCTCTCGATGTCCTCCACCTGTGCCGTGAACTCGCTCACGAGGGAAAATCAGTCGCCATCGCCCTTCACGACCTCTCCTCTGCACTGCGATTCGCCGACCAGGTCGCGGTCCTCTCCAGTGGGCGAGTTATCGATTCGGGGCCAACGGACGCAGTTCTCAGTCCCGAAAAGATCCAATCGGTCTTTTCAGTCCGGGCGGAACGAGTCCGGGCTAGCACCGGTCAGGAAGGTTTTTTGTTCGATCGGGACAAAGAGCCATCCTGATCGCTTTCCACTCACTTCTGGCTCACCAGTCGATCGTATCCAAAAAAAGACAGCCGAGCTTCTTCAGTGAGCGGATACTGCGAGGGGTCCATCGAACTTTCCGGATTTGAACTCATCGCTTCCGAGGCGGCGGCTCCCCAATCGTCGTTGGACTCGCCGCCCATCGGTGGAATAAGATTTCCGGCCTGACTGATCGCCTCCATCATTTCATGGAGAGAATCCCCTTCCGGTTCGATAGCGTTTTCTATTGAGGAAAAATCCGGTTCGCCCGCCACGTACTTCCCCAGGGTTTGCGCGAAGACCACCGCCGCCAGGATCTCGGGATCTTCCAACGTTTCCTCGGGGATCATGACCTCCGTGACATCGAAGGCGGGACCCTGAGTCAACGGCAACTCTCTGGATTCGTCATCAAGTGTCAATCGCACCGATTCCGACTCTATTCTCTTGACCAGGACGCCTTCGAGTTTCTCTCCCTCGGCCACTTTCAACTTCTTTCCGGGATACCGCATCCGCTCGATGACCGCGATACCGTCGTTCTCCGAAAGGATGGCCCCGACATAACGCCAATCGGCGGTTCGGATCTCCAACTCGCTCGGTTGGTTATTCGATTCGGTGCTCGGAGAGGCGGGGGCGGGATTCTCTCTTAGGGATTCATTGACAAGTTTTTGAGGTTCTTCCTCGGCGCTGTCTGACAATCTGAGTTCGTCGCCAGGTGGGGGCTCCGTCATTGTGTGTCTTACCATCAGATCAATAGATTGGTCTGGAACCTCGGGTGTGTCGAGTATCAGGAAAAGCGGCGTCGTTATCATCACGGTCGCGCCGAGGAGGATTGGCCAATAGTCAAGCAGTCTCGTTTCTTTCTTCATGGTCCTGTCTCGCTTTCGTCCCACACCGGAGAGGAGGTGGCGATTCGTTCGAACCGCCGTCTCCTCTCCCGCCCTGGGTTAAGGGGGTGTGGTGGGTCTCTCTCAGCCAAGTTTCTAAAGAGGGGCGCCGTGTGGATCTCCTGGCCTCGGACTGTTGGTTTGGAGTTCCGGCGCCCCTCTGGGGTGCCATCGATTTTCAAAAGGTTTTTCATTTCATGGATCAAAAACTTTTTGAAAACCCAAGGCATCCTTTTCGCCACGAGAGCGGGGGTTGGTCACCCCAACCCGACCCCCTTGTTCTCGTTCGATCCTTTCGATCAGCGGATCGACAAGGAATTTGCCGCTCGACGACGCGCGTTTGTGGTCGGAGGAGTCGTGGTTCCGTCCTCGCCATTGTTCGTGTCGTCCGAGTTCACTGAGGGATGCGGGATTCGACCGATCAGCGCCACCAGCGGGTTGGGCCGCGGATCGTAATCCCTCAATCGGTCGCCGGTTCCAGGCGGCTCGATGGTGACACCCGCCACATCGAAGGGGCGCAGGCCCATGTTGGTTTTGTGACGGCCCACATAGAGCGCCCAGTCCCCGATATTCGGACCGACCTTGTGGAGGAGTCCCTGACTGACCGGGAAATAGGTTTTCTGGAAGGTCTTGTTGGGGATTCCTGGGAAATGGCGGAAGCGGGTTTCACTGGAAACGCGAGATCCGCAGAGGGGGGCCTCGCTGGTTTCATCCGTCATTTCCGCGTCGGCGCTGAGGAAAGCGTCTTCTTCATTGCTCACCTCTTCCTCAGTTCCATCCACAGGGTCTGCAGCTGGACAGGGATGTGGCGGGGCCAAGTCGGCCAACCAAGCCTCAAACACCCATTTTCCCGCATTTGGGTCGTTCTCTCCCGAACCGGGCAGTACAGTGTT
>JACKFH010000040.1 GCA_020632575.1 Candidatus Omnitrophota bacterium
GTGACCTGAGTCGCTACCAATGATGCCAAACCGCAGCAATGCTCCAAGACCCAAATTCCTCATACCCATCCGCTGTGAGCCGCGTTCTGGACGGATGGGCAACAGAAATCCTGTTCGATTTCTCGAGATTTCGGGCGGCAAAAAATGCGACTCAGAGATAAATAGCGAACCTTTTTTGAACATGAAAATTGGGTTCACACCAGGAGATCTCTTGTGTAGTCTAAGTTCCACTTGCCTTCAGCCTGACGGTTCCAACCGTCCGCACGATTAACGAAAGTTTGAGAATGCCGATGCCCGTTTCTCTGGACCGCCCGAGGAGAACCATTTCTTTTCCTACGCTCATCTCAATTCTAACCCTTGTAACCCTTTCTCAAACACTCGCCATTTCCGGAAGCATCCTTTCAGCCCAGGCGGAAACAATCTCACTTTCCGGGGAATGCACCTTGTGCTGCGAGGGGCCTGACATCGTGCTTGTGACCCCCACGAAATCCAAGTCATTCCGGGGAGAGGTGTCTCAAATCGAAGCGCTCGAAATCATCGGGTCGGATTCGGATGACACGCTGACCATCGATCTCGGCCAAGGGAATCCGATACCTCCTCAAGGGCTGATCTTTCGCGGCGAGGGGCAGGAGAATCTGGTTCCTGGGGACATTCTGAAAATCGTCAATGGAACCGTGGAGACCGCGACCTATCGGTTCGACAATCCGAACGATGGCGGAATCGACCTGGACGGCCGCAAGATCGAATACCGGGGGCTGGAGCCGATCTCCAGTACGATCTCCGCCACCAATGTGACTCTGGACTACGGCACGAACGCGGAGACTATCACCGTGACCGACGCGGGGGGTGGGCAAACGACCGTGGCTTCCACAGAGGGCGAATTGACCACGTTCAACAATCCCTCGGGAACTCTGACCATCAACGCCGGAGGGACTGGGGGCGACACGGTCAATGTCCAAAGCCTCGATCCGTCCTACACCGGGGCCATCGTTCTGAACGGTCAGGGGGGAGGGGACACCTTTCAGATCGACATCGTCCCCTCCGGAGCCACCATGACCGTCAACGGCGGAGCCGCCAACGACACCATCAACGTCGGCGGACCGAATGGCTGGGATAGCATCCTCGGCGCCCTGACCGTTCATGGCGATACCAACGATCCAACCCCCGCCTCGAACAACTCGATTTCCGCTTTGGGGGACGCGGTGAGCAATGACCGACCGGATGGAGACCATCTCCATGTTTTGGATGAAGTCAGCGCGACCACACGGACTTACACCACGAACGGTTCAACCCTCTCGCGAACCGGCGCTGGGAGCATCAACTATGACACCCTCGAACGAGTGACGATCGATACGAGCGCAACGACCGGGTCCGATATCGATGTCACCAGCACTCCGAGTTCATGCGTGATGACCCTCAACGCGGGCATGGCGAATGACGATATCGATGTGACAGCCATTGGCTCCAACTCGGTCGCGCGGATCAATGGAGGAGCGGGCGAGGATGCGTTCGATGTCGTGACGACTTCATCCGATGGTCTTCTCTTCCTTCGAGGGGAATCGGGCGAGGATACATTCAAGTTTCTCGGAACGGGATCCGGATTATTCAACGCGATTCAAGTTGAGGGGGGAAGTGAGGACGATGTCGCGTCAGTCGACCAACTAAATTCAACCATATTTCGATTCCTCGGGGGTTCCGGCGCCGACGAGATCGAATTGGGCCAAACCACATCCTCGGATTTGGCGGAACTCCACGGTGGCGACGGGAACGACACTTTCATTCTCGGCAACGGAGGCGCCAACGGACTTTTGGGTAGTTTCGGAGTCAATGGAGAAGGAAACGATTCGGGGGGCATTGGGGATAGCCTGGTCCTCAACGACACCTTCACCACTCAGACGCTCAATTACACGAATGCCAACGATGGCGATATTGTGGTCGATGGCCGAACCATCAATTATACGGGTCTCGAGCCCATCACCGCGGGCGATTCCGCCGATACGATCCTGAATCTTCCGACAGCCCTCGCGAACAATGCCACCCTCCAGGACAGCGCGGACGCTGGGGAAATCGAATTGATCTCCAACAGCGGGACTTTCGAGGACACGATCCTTCCCAACCCCACCAACTCACTCGCGGTCAACTTGGGGAATCAGAGCGACGTATTTACCATGAATCCGCTCGACGCCGCATACACCGTTCCGCTGACCATCGGAGGTGGGGCGGCATCCGGTATCACGTTGAACTATGGCGCCGCCGCCGAATCCCTGACCCTTACCGACTTGGGAGGAGGGATCACGAACATCGATTCAACCGTCTCCGCGACGGTGATCGTCAATAACGCCGCCGACACCCTCACCCTCAACGCGGGCGAGACTGGAGATGACACCATCTCCATCGACAGCCTGCCCGCACCGTTCCCTTCCAGCCTCGTCTTTAACGGGCAGAGTGGCGACGACACACTGAACATCAACGCCGCCGTCAACCTGGCGGCGAACAAGAGTTTTACCGCGACCACGGATCAAATCTTCTTCCAAACCGCTTCGTCCGACCTGTCGACCAGTGGAACAGGGGAAGTGAACCTCACGGCTGACCAGAACATTCTTTTGTCGGTCGGTTCCAGCATCACCTCATCCAGTGGAGACATTACCCTCGAGGCCAATCTCTCGGGAAGCGCAACCGGCAATTTCTCCGGGATTAGCGTGGACGGCGGGTCAATTGCCTCCGTCTTCGGGGCCATTGATCTCACGGGCGTGGGCGGCGACACGGGGAATTTCAATAGCGGGGTCTCGGTCGCCAACTCGGGGACGGTCCTTTCGACCGGAACGGGGCCAAGCCCGGGATCGATTACGATCCATGGAACCGCTGGACCCGGTGTTTTGGCAAATCGCGGTGTGGTTGTGTTCAATAGCGGCGCCTCGATTCTTTCCTTGGATGGCGACATCACGATCGACGGGACAGGCGGGGCCAACCCCTCGACCGGCGCGTCGGACAACGACGGAGTGGGAATCTTTGCCAGTGGAACAGTCACGTCCCTAAATTCAGGTAATGTGACTCTCCGTGGAACCGGCTTGACCGGCGGAGGTGGGGACGAAAGAGACAACGAGGGAGTGGCTATCTCCGGTTCGGGAACCTCGGTTACAACCATCTTCGGGAGCCTCATTTTGGATGGGACGGGCGCCAGTGGGGGGACGGTTCGGAACGAAGGAGTCAATATCGAGAATGGGGCCACCGTCCTTTCGGCGCTTAGTGACATTTCCATTACTGGAGTCGGAGGTCAGAGCGGCAGCCACAACGACGGCGTCGAAATCCGGAGTCTCGGGACTCGGGTGTCGGCCGGGGCGGGCAATCTTACGATTGTCGGATCGGCGGGAACGGATGGTTCCGCGGGAAGCTCCTCGAATCGTGGCGTGGAAATCAGCACCCAAGCGGTTCTGTCGGCTTCCGCGGGATCGATCGATATCGCCGGGAGTGGAGTGGGCGAGAACGACAATGAGGGCGTGTTTGTGGCCGGCACGGCCAACGAGATATACAGCACTCCGGGCATGGTCCCTATTCCTGACAACGGAACCGCGAACCTGCAAATCGCAATCGACGAAGCCTTCTATATCGCGGATGTCGATGTCACCGTCGATGTCACGCACACCTTCGACCGGGACCTCACCCTTACGCTCATTTCTCCCTTCGGAACGCGAGTCACGCTGGCCTCAAGACGCGGGGAGGGTGGCGACAACTTCACCAGTACTCGTTTCGACGACGACTCCGGAGCGGATCTCTCGGCCGGCGCCGCCCCCTTCACCGGGACCTTTCGACCGGAGTCTCCCCTCTCCGCGTTCGATGGGGAGTCCGCGCAAGGGACTTGGACTTTGGAGGTCTCCGACAACCAGGGTGGTGATACAGGCACGATCGATTTTGTTGAGATCGAGTTCAACGCCCCCACGGCAATTTCCACCGTTTCCGGACCGATCCATATCGATGGGACCTCCAACGGAAGCGGGAATGGGAATCGAGGCGTCGCGATCGAATCCCATGCGCGGATTACCTCGACCTCGGGAGAGATCTCCATCGAGGGAACGGGCGGCGGTGTGGACGACAACGAGGGCGTCCTGATTACCGATTCCAACACTTCGATCTCCACACGCACGGGCAAGATCTTCGTCTACGGTAAAGGGACATCGACTGGGGATCGGAACCCAGGTTTAAAAATCGATTCGGGGGCGAGTGTCATTTCAACCGCGGGCGAAGTCCAACTTTTGGGAGACGGATACGGAGCCTCCGAAGCCGCCGGCGTTCTGATTGAAGGACTGGATTCCAAAGTTGACAGTGGTGGATTGATCCAAATCGGAGGTTTCAGCTTCGGCGCAACCGACGAGAACCCGGGGCTCAAGATCTCCGAGCAGGCGACGATTACCGCCCTGGATGGCCTGAACATCGGAGGAAAGGGGAGCGGAAGCCAATCGGGCGGCGGCGCCAACCACGGTTTCGTCATCGACAGCGCCACGGTTTCCGCCTCCACCCTGGACTTTAGACGTCTTGAGCTGTCCGGCACCTCCGGACCCGACCCAAATGGCAGCATCGGTGTTCTAGTAACCAATAAATCGAATGTGATTAGCAGATCCTTGGACCTCCTTTTCACCCAACAAAAGAACGGAACGGTCTTTACTCCGAACATCATCCCCTTCGAGTTCGAAACCCCGGCCGGCCTAGCTCGGACCGCCACGTTAACGGTCAGCGCGACCGCCAATCTCGGCACAAACACACAGTTCTTCACCCTCGATCTCGAAGGGTTGGTGACCCAAAACCTGTTCGTTGACGATGGGATGAGTTCGACCCCCGTCACGACCACAGTTAACCTGGATGCCGCCCAAGTGGCGGCCCTTACGGCGGATGGTTTGATCTCGATGACGGTGACTCCAAGTGGCGATGTCTCTCCCCTCATTGGTCCCACCGAACTCGAAGTCTCGCTCTCGATCCCAGGAGCCGGGCTGGCGCCGCCCATCGTGATGAAGTCTTTTGAGAGCACGGGAGGAAACGAAAGCAACGACGACATCCGGGTGGACATGGGGTCGAGCGTCGAAGCAATCGGCAACCTCATCCAAGTTGAAGTAGCGGACGATTTCATTTTGGGGGCGACAGGATCGCTAAGATCCGCCTCCACCATTGCTGTTTTGGGGGAGACCCAGGATGGCGATTTCGATCCGGATGGGTCGACGTTCGAATTTTCCGGTTACGTGTCGGCTCCGGGTCTCGGTGTTCGAGGCGAGCAGGATAACGACACCCTCATCCTTCCCAATCTGGATTCGGGTCACCTCGATCTTCATGGGGATTTGGGAGGGGGGGGACACACGAACCCGACGTTCCTAGCCAGCGGCATCCTGAACGCCAGTGGGAATCAAAACATCGCCATCAATTTCGATGGTTTCTCAGGCGAGGACAGAATCCAGATCGGATTGGGGGCGCCTCGCTCCGTGGGCTATTTCCCCGATGAATTCGCGCCATCCATCAATAGCGGCGTTGTGGCGATTTCCGGGGAGACCAACCTCTCTTTCAGAGCTCGGGGATCGATAGTTGCGAGCGGATCGGGGGGAACCCTGACTGTGGATTCTTCAAGCTTGCCGGGGCTCACCGAGATGACCCTACGCGATGAGATCGTAAACTCTGCCGGTCCGGGTGGGAATGCGATCGAAGGCGACGCCTTCGCTTCGCTGTTGTTCAATGGGTTCACCGAACTGTTCGCTTTCACGGGTGACGGGGACGAGTCCACCACCATCCAAGCGGTCGACACCGCCGACAATGGCGGGGGTGTCTCTCTTCAGAACATCCTGGTCGATGGCGGCATTTCCAGCGGGATCGATGTCGGGAATGATACCTTCATCGTGACACCCTCGACATCCGCCAACATCGAAGTTCGCGGGAGCAGCCCGGATTTCGGCGACGCGGGCGTTCCTCCCGGGGGAGACACACTGATGATCGACCTCGCGGGGGTCGGAAGCGCGGAAGTCATTCCGGGGACTCCCCGAGGGGATGGCCAGGTGCAATTCGGTGGCAGCGCGAACCCGCTCGTCTTCAAGAGCATCGAGAGCTTTGCGGGTTCCGGGATTTTCGACGCTGGAGACGCTCCCGATCCGCTGGCTTCGACCGCGGGACAATATCCGACCTTGCTCGCCAACAATGGGCCGACCCACGATTTCAGTTTGGTGGGTCCGATCTTGGGTTCCGCGATCGATTACGAAATGGATGGGTTGCCGGAATCGATGGCCAGGGGTGACGACAATGACGGCATCGACGATGAGGATGGCGTGGCCTTCCCCAATCCGCTTTTCGCGGAGACCGTTGCGAACATCGAGGTGACAAGCGCCACCGGCGGCGTCCTCAACTACTTCTTCGATTTCAATCGGGACGGTCGCTTTGACGGGGCCGATGAATCCTTCACCTTTGTCCACCCCGGCGGCGGTGCGGTCGAGGTCCCGGTGCCCACTCCTCGGACCGCCCTTCTCGGACCCACCTTCGCCCGGTTCCGGATTAGCACGGCGGGTGTGGCCTCGGCGGTAGGTTCCGCCACGGATGGAGAGGTGGAGGATTACCAGGTGACGGTTCAGGGCATCGCTCCGAATCTCTTCATTTTTCCCTCCGACACGGTGGTCAGTAACGATCCCGGCATCTGTGGATCGTCCCAGACTTTTACCATCGGCGCGACTGGATTGCCCTTCGCTGACGTGGTCTGCGAGATTGAGGGTTTCCCGATTATGTTCCCGCATACCTTCGCGGTCGGGACTACGACTGTTTCTTGTACCGCCACAAATTCGGCTGGGGTTCACACCCGATCTTTCACTGTCACAGTCAACGACACCGAAATCCCCTCGGCGACCTGCCTCTCACCGATCGTGGCCTTGGACGAACTCGGTTCCGCCACGATCACGGCCGCGAGTGTCGACGCGGGAAGCACGGACAACTGCGGAATCGCCTCGATGGTGGTCTCGCCCACGAGTTTCACCTGCGCCGAGGTGGGGATTCAAAATGTCACCCTGACGGTCACGGACATCCATGGAAATATCGCGCTTTGCACCACCACAGTGATGGTGATCGACAACATCCCGCCCACGATGATCGCGCCAACCCTCGAAGCCGTCACGGCCAACGCAACCGGCGAGGCGATCCTATTGGACTACACATCGGGAGTCGTGGCGACGGACACGTGCTCCTCTGCGAGTTCACTGGTGATCGCTCAGTCTCCGAGCCCTGGGTCCACGATTGGAGTGGGTGACAACGTCATCACGTTCAGCGCCACGGATGCGTCCGGGAATGTGGGCGAAGCCACCGCCACTCTGACCGTCAACCAGGCAGACCCGATGACGGACTACGACGTGAAGCCGGAACCGCCCGACGGTAAGATCGACGCTCGCGATCTCCTGGAATGGTACAGTCGTGTCGAGGATGGATCTCCCACGGAGATCCTGTTCGATTTCTCGAGGTTTTGGCAAAGGGACAATCTGAAGCGGCAATGATTCCGATCGATTACGATTTTTGATTTGCTTCGGATGAATCACCGTTCGAAGGCGATTTCATTCTTCGATTTGCGCCTTTCAGAACAACCGGAGACCTTCTCTACCTCCACTGTTTGAGATGCGAAGAGCCTTGCGGAAAGACCACGCTTCATCTCCAAGTAACATCGCGCTTTCTTTTCGTAACAGGAACTAATTAGGACTATCTTCTCCGACTATAGGATATGCATCTTGGCATCCCCGAAAGGGTTTCGAGTTCAGATAAACTTATATTGAGGCAACGATCCCCGTTCAAATAGTTTCTAGGAGGGGCAATGCGAGGTCTTAGCAAATGACTGAATTGTGTCTAAGATACGCATAATGTGTTACGTTTCGCACTCGTCGCGCGGCGAAAGAAGGACGCGAGTATGACCGATTCTCAACTGCAAACCACCGAAACGAAGGCGGAAATCAAATCGAGACTGGAACGATTGGAGACTCTTTACGATCTCTCCCTCGATATATTCGCGGCGAAAAATCTTGACGACCTGCTCAGAGTGGTTATGTCTCGCGTCACCTCGGCTCTGGGAGCCGATCGATCCACCCTTTTTATCGTCAATCAAGACGCTGAGATCCTTTGGTCCAAGGTGGCTCAGGGAACCGAACCGATTATCCTCCCAATGGGTGTCGGGCTGGCCGGTATGGTCGCGGCTTCGGGAGAGACTCTAAACATCCCCGACGCCTACCTTGACGATCGATTCAATTCGGAAATCGACAAGAAGACCGGTTACCACACAAAGACGATCCTCTGCATGCCGGTTAAAGATCGCGAGGGGAATGTGGTTGCTGTGATCCAGGCGATCAACAAAATCGGCGGGGCCTTCTCGGAAGACGATGAGGATTTCCTCCGCGCACTCTCGGCTCAGATTCAGCTGGCGATCGAAAACTCGACGCTTTACCAAGGTCTGAAGGAGCTGTTCGAGTCGATGATCGAGGCTTTAGCGTCCACCATCGACGCTCGGCACCCAACCACGGCGGGTCACACCAACCGGGTGAGAAATTATTCTTTGGAGATCGCCAAGGAGATGGGCTACAGCCCGGCCGATTTGGAGATCTTGAACTACGCGGCGTTACTTCATGACTACGGTAAGATCGGGGTCCCTGAGGCAATCCTGACCAAACCCGGCAAACTGACCGATGTCGAGTACGAGGCGATGAAACGACACGCCAATTACACCATCGAGATCCTCAGCCGGATCAAGTTTCCGAAGCAGTATCGTGAAATCCCCAATATCGCGGGACATCACCACGAAAAGATGGATGGAAGCGGATACCCCGACGGGTTAAGCGGCGACAATCTGCATCCGCTTTCCCGAGTGATGGCGGTCGCGGATGTGTTCGATGCGATGACTTCATTTCGCGAGTACCGTAATCCTGCCAACCCTGACAAGGTTCTCGAAATGCTGAAGGCGGATTCGGGAACTGCTTTCGATGGCGATGCAGTCGATGCATTCGAGCGTTACTATCATAAGAGCAACCTGGGCGATCTCATCCGGGATCGCAACGATGAGGAGAAGGCGGCGCTTGAACTTGCGCGCGCCGAAACCGGATAAGACTGTTGGCTTCTTCCGTTCTTCCCAATCCCAAATCCTCCGATCCGAAGGGTAAACAGGTTCGAGAGATGTTCTCTCGGATCGCCCCCACCTATGATCTGTTGAACCGCCTGCTCTCGGCGGGGATCGATCAACGTTGGCGTTCCTACGCGGTCCGTCATCTGACGGTCCCCCCCCCCGCCACTGTTTTGGACCTGTGTGGAGGCACCGGAGACTTCGGTCTGCAATTGCTGAAACATCGACCGGATGATCGGGTGCACATCGCGGATTTCGCTTTCCCTATGCTCGAAAAGGCGCGAACTCGATTGGGACCCGCTGAACAATCTCCCCATGGAGTTCTGTGTGGTGACGCTCTCGGAATGCCTTTCACGGAGGATGGCTTCGACGCTTGCCTTTGCGGATTCGGGGTTCGAAATTGGTCGGATCTCGAAGCAGGGCTCCAAGAGGTGAACAGGGTCCTCCGCCCAGGCGGCGAGTTCGCGGTTCTCGATTTCTTCCAGGCAGGGGAGTCTCTTCCCGACAAGTTCGGAAGGTTTTATTGCCGGAAGGTTCTGCCTGCCGTGGGCCAGATCATATCAGGGGATGGTCGAGCATATCGTTATCTCGCGGAATCGATGGATGGGTTTTGCGGCGCGGTGGAATTCAAAAAGAGAGTCCAACATTGTGGGTTCGAATTGGTCGACCAGAAAAAGTTCTCAATGGGGATGTGTTGGTTCTTTTTGTTTCGGAAGGTCTAAGACCTTCTCTTCTCCTCCACAATCAGTTGGTAAACCTTTTCCAATTCGCTGACGGTCCAATCCCAGGTGAAGGTTCGAACCGCCTCCGCGGCTTGCAACCCCATCATCGGGAGGTTCGCCTGATGAAGTGCGAAGGCTAAACGTTCCACATACTCTTCCATCGCTTCGCAACTTGAAATCACCCAACCGTTTTCTCCCTCGGTCACAAAATCGGAGGCGCCCACCCACCTTGTGGTGAAGACGGGTCGCCCACAAGCCATGGCCTCGGGAATCACATTTCCATAACCCTCGAAGATCGAGGGCATCATGACCAGGTCGGCGGCGGCGTAGAGGCGTTCGATCATCGGTTCCCGCCCGTGAAAACGGATGCTGCTCTCGAGTCCATTGTCACGGACCTCACCTGCCCACCGCTCCGGGGGATCGTTCCCAGCGATCACAAGAAGACCCTCGAACTTTGGAGACAACCGTCCGAGAGCGCGAAGCAGTTGCGGCAGTCCCTTGCGGACGCCATCCGTCCCAACAAAGAGGAGCATCGTTTGATCCGCCTGGAGGCCAAGATCTTTGCGGACCTCTTCTCGGAAACGGTTGTTGACATGGAGGTTGAATCGCGCGGGATCGATGCCATTGGGGATAACATGAAATCTCTCTTCCGGCACGCCGTAGTTGTCCAGGATCGTTTCTTTTTCCATTTGAGTCAGGCAAACCACCTGTCGGTAATTGCCCGGTTCAAATATCTTTCGCTCCACCCAGAGATTCGCCGCATGCCTGGGATTGAGCCAAGCCCGATCCAGCGCCCCCACCCCATATCGAGCGGGGATCCAATTGATCTGGAGTCCTCCCCCATTCCAATAAAGGTCCGAGGGAAAACATTGGGTCATCGAGTGGATGACATCGAATTCGACCCCGGATTCGGCCACCGCGCGAGGTGCGTTCCTGGCAAAAGAACGGATCTTGAGCGGCGCCCAGAGGTTATTCATGGGAACAGGGTGGAAGGTGAGTCTTGGATCTCGCTCGCCTTCGATCTTGTTCACGAATAAGTGGACCTCATGACCTCGATCCGCTAGAGAGGCGGAGAGACGGACCAAGTCGTATTCGCCACCCCCGCGGGAGAGGGAATAGGTTTTCATGAGGAGAGCGATGCGCATGGAAGAGATTCTACGGGTTTGGCCCCGTATGAGGAGTCCGTTTCATTCGCTGCGGCGATTCGTTCTGTATGGGGTGGGATTCCATCTCGAATAAAATCAAGGTAATAATGAAATTATCATGAAGATTGGCATTATCGGCGGGGGACCCGCCGGACTTTCCACAGCGGATCATCTTCAAACAGCCGGGCATGAGGTCGTGGTCTTCGAGAAAGGCCCGATCGCCGGGAATATGATTCATTACCCGGTTTACATGACCTGGTTCTCGACCAAGGAATTGCTCGAACTCGGGGGAGTTCCGCTCACCATTCCCCAAGACAAACCGACTCGAAGGGACTATCTCCATTATTTGACTCGCTTTGTGCAGGTGAAGAACCTGGATGTTCGCACCTACCACACGGTCACTGGTGTGAGCGGGGAAAAAGGAGATTTTCGGATTCACACGGTGGATAATCAAGGTGTGGAAGCCGAGGAGTCTTGCGAGCTGGTCGTGGTCGCCATCGGCGCTTTCGAGTGCGCCAACATGATGAACATCCCGGGTGAGGACCTTCCCAAAGTTTCGCATTACTACCGTGAGCCGCATCTCTACCATGGACAAAAAGTCCTGGTGATCGGGGGTCGCAATTCCGCGGTCGAGACAGCGCTCGAAATCTGGCGGAATGGAGGCGAGGTTTCTCTATCCTACCGTCGATCGGAATTTCCGAATTCGGTCAAATACTGGATGCTTCCGGACATCGCCAACCGGATCAAGAATGGGGAAATCGCGGGGTACATGCCGAGCGAGGTGATCTCCATTCAACCCGATTCGGTCACACTCCTCCACGAGGGAAAAGAGAAAACCATCCCCAACGACTTTGTTTTGGCGTTGACTGGTTATCAACCGAACACCCAATTCCTAAATCAGTTAGGAATTGAGATCGACTCCGAGACCAAACGGCCTAATCTGGATCCCGAAACCTATGAGTCCAATGTGCCTGGGATGTATGTGGTCGGGGTGATTCAGGCCGGCAACATTTCCAGCGAGATCTTTATCGAGAACTCCCGTCACCACGGCGAGGTGATTGTGGAGGCCCTGCGCCGGGAGGCCAGCCAACCCTTGGAGCCCGCGGTCAAGAGTTGAATTCCAAAATTCACCCCTGGGCGGATGCTCGACGAGCCTTCAGTTTCTCCGCGCCCTCGACAAGCGAGTTTTCGATGATCGCCAGTTGATCCGGGTTTAGGTTTTTTGAAGTCTCGCCAATCACCTTCATGAAGTGAGCGATTTCCTCTTGCGCCACCGGATACCCGACATTCCCATTGGGACCATCGGAGGTGGCCAGGATCTCTCCTTTCCCATCCAGCACCGCAAACCAGGGGATGCCGCCGGATCCCCCCGGGCGAATCTGTTGAGCGAATTCTTGGGCCCCCTCCATCCGCGCGAGATCTATTTTGACCTCGACGTAATCCTGTTCCATGAGTGGGGCGATGTCCTTCCGCCAAAGAAATGCATCGAGCAAACGGCAATAGCCACAGGAAGGGGAACCGAGGTGGAGAAACACCAATTTGTTCTCGCGACTCGCTTGAACGATGGAATCATGAAAAACAGTGTTCGCCTCTTGAGGTTTCGGCTTCCATTCCTCGAGAAACTTTAGGACCGCCACCGGACTGTGGTGATCCCCCTCTTCGAGAGGTTCCGTCCGCTGATTGATCAGCACTTCTCCGGAAGCCTCCAAAACGGTGAGGAACGGAAAGGATGTGATACTTTCGGAATACTGAGCCCCCAATGACTTGTTCGAGTTGTAGTCGACGGGGATCACGATGAAGTCCTCTTCAAGGAGTTCAGAAACCGGCTCGTTGTTTTCAAAGAGATCATGGAGTTTATAACACCAACCGCACCAGTTCCCTCCCCAGACCAGGATGACATGACGATTATCCTTCTGGGCTTTGATCAGAGATTGCTTGATTTCCGCGGCGGCGTCCTGTTCGGGATGGTAGATCGCTTTTTTGGGCGCGCTCTCGGGTGTGGGCGGAAAAGTTGAGACAGTTGTTGTGGGTTGAGGAGAGGGCTCCTCAGGTTGTCCGCCACAGCCCAGAAAGAGGAGAATCGAAACCGCGGTGAAGAGGAAGGGGATGAGTTGATTTCTGAGGTCAAACATGAGGAACCTCCTTGATCGAGCGCGAGGGAAAAGATTCTCTGTGGGAGTTTTGGAAATCGTGTCAGCGGTGTCAATCCGAATTTCACCGAAAAAGCAATATTCTTTCCGCTCAAACCCCTGGCTGAGGCGTGGGAATTGGCCATCCCTTCCCGTTTCATTCATTGAAAACTAACAATTCTTTCGTACACCTCTCACACCCTTTCGGTTTAATTCAACCAGATCGACTAAGAGATCTCCCCAGCTTTGGGCCGGATTTGATCCGGCCATACGGTTCAACGTTGGGAGTTTCAGGGATTCATTGTGTCATCCCAAGAACCCATTCTTCCCGCGTTATCCAGACCCCGACCCTGGGACCCCGACTTGAACCGGTCTTTGAAGAACCCGCCATACGGCGGTTCTCTATACACTCTGTCTGGATCACCCGGTGGGGGACAGCCTTCACCACCAACCTTCGCCCGCCGGGTGGTCTGAGACAGAGATTTTCTAGGACGAGGCGCCAAGATGGACCTTTTTTCAATGTTGTGCCTCGCGGCGATTATGACACTGGTCATGCCCGCTCGACGGAGGCGGTGAACCAGCCCTGTGACAAATTCCTCGGAACTCGGTTATCTTCTCCTGTCTTGTTTGGGAAATGATGAGGAAACCGAGCTTCTTCGAAACAAAATCCATTCTTTTTTGGGGCGCCGCATTATTCGTGGCGGTCCTTGCCCTCGTTTTTTGCTGGCGGTTCCGGTACGCGGTGTTCGCGGGAGACATGGGTGTCAAATACCTGCAGGCGCTCACCTTTCAATCCGGCCCTTTGGAACTCGATTACCCCGCAAAGAAATTTGACCCCCTCGGACAAGCCTTTCCCTTCGAACCACCGGTCGTGTTTCAATCGCCGAAGGGTTGGATTTCGGTGTGGCTCAATCCGATGGTGCTATTCCTGGTCCCCCTTTTCGATCGGGTGTTCGGTTGGGCGGGATACCTGATGCCCCCCTTCTTGGGTGGGCTTCTTTCCGTCTACGGCCTCCGGTTCTTGGGGAGGGAACTTCATCTTCCGAGTCCGAATGTGGCCGCTCCCCTGGTTTGGCTCCTCACCCCGCTTTTGTTTTACAGCCTGATTCTTTGGGAGCACACCCTGGCTGTGGGATGCGGTCTCATGGCGGTCGCGAGTCTTTTGCACTCGATTCGCAAACGAGAGGCTTCCCATCGCGCCGGATTCTGGCTGGGGGCCGCCGCTCTATTTCGTGCTGAAGCGGCGCTCTTTGCCGGGCTGATTTGTATGGCTGTGTGGTGGAGTCGGAAGAAACACGTCACCCTGAAATCCATGGTGGTCTGGGGAATTTCCACTTTGTCCCTTCCCCTTCTCTGGGGTTGGCTGGTCTCTTGGATGGCCCAAGTTCCCACGACCGCGCAAGTCACCTTCCCTTACCAATCCCCCTTCAGTCCTTGGTCGGGGAACGACTGGGGCGCTCACCTGACGAAGATTCTTCAAACCTTGGTTGAACCGTTTCAGGACTCCCCCCTGGGAACTTTGGAGTGGGCTTCGATCATTCCAATCGTCGCCCTTGTGGGTCTGTTTCTTCGCCAGCAATCTCAAAGGTTCCGAATGATCGGTGTTTCCGTTCTGCTTCTTGCAGGGACAGTACTGACAACCCAGCAACTAATCACAGAAAAAGTCTTCTTCGCGGGAATTCTAACCGCCTGCCCCGCAATGGGAGTCACGCCATTCCTTCTCCGGAGACCTCAGACCAAAGCGCTGATCTGGATCTGGGCATTGGGACTGTGTCTTCTGGCTGTGATTGCACCCAACAATGGGGGACTTCAGAGGGGTTGCCGATACCTGCTGCTCCCCTGTGTTTTCGGAGTCTTTCTCGTCCTTTCCGAGTGGCTTCGAATGAACAGAGCCTGGAAGTGGGCGGTTGGGTCGATCCTTTTTTTGGGTCTCGCGATTCAAATCCAGGGAGTCCAGGTGCTGTGGAAACACAAAGAATCGAAGGAAGTGGCCCTTGAGAGAATGGTCGAGTCGAAACCCGATTTCGTCCTCACCTCCGTGTGGTACTTCCCTCAAGAGGCGGGCAGGATCTACTCAAAGGTCCCCATCCTTTGGGCGCGGACCGATCCACAGGTCCATGCCATCCTCATGCAGACTGAATCTATTCAACCCAAACCGGATTTCTTTCTCGCAGTGCTTCCCGCCGCATCCGCCAACGAGGGGAATTTCCATCTTCCCAATTGGGATGCCAACCGGAACGGAGAGTTTGGAGGGCTGCCGATCTTTGAATTCCACCGAACCGGTTCGACTAACTGAATGGGGAGTCGTCTTGTTTGAACCTCCTTCCGGAACCAGAATGAACCCCCATGAATCGTAATCTCCTCCTTGCGATCGTCTCGTTCACAGCGGTCGCCATCGGCTTGGCCCTTTTTGTTGGAACAGGTTTTCTGGTGGGTTTCTCCACCCAATCGGCTCAATACCGAATTATCGATCTTGGAGTTGGGGAAACCCCAACCTGCGCGGTTTCCATTAATGACTCGGGGCAGATACTTCTCTGGGAAACCCGTCATGTCGATCATGTCATCACCTACGGTGAACAACCGATGGAGATGCGAGCCTGGGTTCGGGAGCCGGATGGAACGCTCCGTGAGATTCCTGGTCTTGGCGGAAAATGGGTTCATCCTCGGGAGATCAATTCGCGGGGCGCGGTGATCGGAGAAGCCGAGACCCCCGATGGAAAACCGCACGGATTTATCTGGGAGGGTACGGGCGAACCCAAGGATCTTGGGGAGCTGGGGTTCGACCTTCCTTACGCGGAAATCCACTGCTGGGACGACTCCGGTCGATTCGGGGGAATGTACTACCAACCTCAGAATCGAAGCGGGCAAAAAGTTTTCAGCACTGTTCCCAGGGTCTGGGATGCGGAAGGTGGGGTGGCCGTCGAGTTCAAGAACGGTGACTGCGTGGTTGATCTAAATAACGAAGGCTCGGCGCTCATCGATCATGGCTCAAGTTTTGAGGGACAAATCGTTTCGGCGAGTGGCGAGGAGACCTCCCTTGGAGGTTTCGCCCATCAGGGGAGCCGACCCCGGGGAATGAATGACCGGGGTGAGGTGGTGGGGTATTCCTCAATCACCTCAACCCTACAGGGGACCCTCGATGGAATCTGGGGCGCGATCAAGAACCGAAGAGCCAGCATTCAATGGGACGAAAGGCCACATGCCTTTTTATGGAGAGATGGCGAAATGGTGGATCTGAATGCTCTCATCGGTTCGAACGAAGGTTGGGAGTTAATATGGGCCTTCGCGATCAACAACCAAGGGGAGATTGTGGGAGGGGGCCGAAAGGATGGAAAGGTGCGCGCGTTTCTGTTGAAGCCGATCCAGGAGAAGTGACCGGTTGCTATTGCGGACAATTTGCTACAAATCGCTTCGTTTTAAGATTGAATCATGGAAGCCCATGGAAAATACGGAAGACATGGAAAATCCAAAATTATCGAGCGTTTTTCTCCATGCTTTCCATTCCTTCCATGGGTTTCCATGATTCAAACAAAACCACGAGAAATCGATCCACCCCTCAGCGCCAGGTTCCTCGCTCCGGGTCGATCGATACAATTTTCCAGTCGCCACCCACTTTCTGGAGTCGGTAGATGATCTTCTCTCCCAAAGCTGATGAGTCACGGAACCCGTGGTAGAGGTCTCCCCCGATATTCCCGATAACTTGAAAGCGGATTGTCCCGATGGCTCGATCCTCGCTGGGGAAGTCGACATCGGAGCTGACACGGATGACCTCGATTTGATTTCGGCTGTTGAAATAACGCTGGGCAAGGTCGAGGAGGCCGGACTTGTCGAGCCCGGTGCGGTCGGAATAATCCTCGGACAATGCGGCGGAAAGCTTTTCCCGGTTTTTCTCCTCGACCGCCTCGGCGGTTTGATCGACCACCTGAAGGACCCGCCCCTCCTCGGTGAACCCGGTGTTGGTAAGAAAAAATTTTCCAAGGAAGAACACCACGAGGCCGAGGGGAATAATCCTCTTCCAGTTCAACCTCCTCCAAAGAGGGGACTTGGGGATCTTGTAATCTTCAATTGGGAGGCCGGTGATTGGACTGGTCTTCGGCATCTCTCCTCCCGTTCAACTGGTTGTTAGACTTGATCCTGATCCTCGGCGTCGGGCTTTTTCTGCCCGGTGTGCTTGGCGATATGCACATTGGCAATGGCCGACGCGAAAATGCCGAGAGCGGCGCCGCCCAAAAGGAACGCGCGCGGAGTAATTCCATTCTCGAGAAGGCTCCCTTGAAGGAATCCGCGCGCCTGATGATATCCGACCAACCTTAGGAGAATTCCAAACCCAACGAAGATTAGACCGAGATAGAGGACCTTTTCCGCCCATTGCGCCATGGTGAAACCTCCTCAATAAAGATTTCAGAAACAAGCAGCCCGCCAAAAAAAAGGATTGACCAGTTGGTTCAACCCGCTTTCTTCAGTTCGAGATCCGGTTCGGGGCCCACCTCAGGCCAACCAGCGCCATCATTTTGAACATCTTCATAATTGAAGAACAATCGCCCCCACTTGCTGAACAGGGCCTCATTGACCCGGTCTCTTCCCACAAAGGGATACCAGTAATAGTCATGATACGCGATGCTCGCCGCGTAGGCCCATGGCGCCAGCCAGGTCTTAAGCGACCATTCGACCGGGCGTTTCAATCCGCCCCAATAGATCTTGTGCTGCATCTTGCTGGCGAAGGTCATCTTCTGGTAGGGGCCGACAAAATTCCAATTCTCCTCGGCGGCATCGGCGTCCCCCACGATTTCAATCTCCTTAGGATCGCCGCACCCGAGTTCGGCTTCAGTCGCGAGGCGGATGCACTTGACGTCATCGAGCGGCGAGAATCCCATCAACTTCGCGGAGATGGCGTCGATCGCCACCTGATCCGCGGAGGCGAGGATTACGTTTTTGACATGAGGAATCATGCAGCGGGGGCCGGGGCCATCCCCGGCGAAGGTGCCATCCATCACCGCGAAGATTCCGGGATGAATCTTCTTTTGGATACGGAGCAGGTCGACCAAAGTTTCGTGGATCACCTCATGGGTCCAGTGCCGCTTTTCGTTGAGCAGCCCTCCGAATGCATTTTTCATCGCCCCGGTCATGGTGGTGAAGACATGCGTTTTAACCGTGGGCAGATGGATGATGTTCTCCCCGATGAATCGTCGGGGGATGTTGAATCCCTTGGGGTAGACCTGATTGAGCACGAGGAATTTATCAGCCACATCGCCGACCGCATCCTGGACATTGATCCAGGGTTCGTTTTCATAGAGGTGAACATTCCGAAGCCCGTGCTTGAGAACGATGGGGAGGTGCTTATTGAGGACTTCCCCCTTTTTGGCGGAGACCACCACCGTGCGGTTGTGGCAGGCATGGAGATTCTCCATGGGATGGCCATCCTTTTTCATCGCCTCAATAACACCCTCCAATTGCCAAGGAGTGGTGGAGCATGCGGGGTAGAAGTGATGCCAGCTGATGTTGATTTTGAGCGCGGTGTCGATCTCTTTTTTAATGACATCCTGGTATCCGGCCAGGTTCATGGCGCGATGAACATCGGCCAAATAAGTTTCGGGTGTGGTGCGCACCACGGCGACTTTGGAACGGTTCATGAAAATCCTTCCTCGATGGTTCTAGCGAAACGAGTGTTCCTTATTCTTCCACAATTGGCGGGGATGTACAATTTCCGCCGGTGGGAGCGAAAACTGGGACTATGTGAGGGAGATAGCGTCCTGGTCCATCAGAAAATAGCCCAAAATGGTGTTTCCGATCTGGATTCTGTCTCGATCCTGCAGCCACACCCCGTCCTCATCCAGCACCTCTTCCCCATTAAGGAAGGTTCCATTTGTGCTCCCGAGATCCAGAATCCGGCAATCAGGGATTTCTCCAGTTTGACCGAGGTTCGAATAGAGGACTTTGGAGTGGCGTCTGGACACCTTGCTGTCATCAAGAGGGAGGTCCGCGCGAGTGTCACGGCCTATCACCGACTCAGGTTGGTTGATCGGGAAGTGACGGTTTTCGTCCTTCCCCGTCAGAATCACCAAGACGGGCACCCGCTCGCCCTTGACACTGGGCGGGGTCACCTTTTCGGATTCGGTCCGAAGAACCGTGGAATCCGTGTCCTTTGCTATTGGCTGTTGATTGGAAATCTTGGGTGTTCCTCGTTGAATTGAGCAATTTCCGCGCAGTATCCGCCGGGGTGGGAGGATACTCAAGAGAAAAACCCGATTCAACCGGATTGTTTCCTTGCCGAAAGGTCTTTTTTTCTCCCCCGGAAACCGGGTATGATGCCAACCATGAGGTCAAGCGTCCTTCCCGGGACAATCTTCATGCACTCCGCAGTGAGCCGGGATAGCTCAGTTGGTAGAGCAGCTGATTTGTAATCAGCTGGTCGCAGGTTCGAGTCCTGTTCCCGGCTCCATTTTACTCACTCACCTCATTCGGGTTACGAAAAACCTGGATCTACTTCGTTTGTGTCTGTACTGCCCGTTTTGCGCCGGAGAGGAATGAGGTTGATCAATGGTTCCCGGCATCGACCGTGAGATCCCGAAAAGACTTCATCGACCCTCTCCGCCACCTCGCTGCGAAAGATCGGGCGTCACCCAGTTGCCGGGGTTGCGGGCTTCGGTCGGGAACGCAGAATCCAGTCCTAAAATCGAATGGCGAGCCCTTCCATCCAGGATTCCGTCTTTCCGCTTGTCGAATGGATTTGGTCTTACACACTCGCCACACTCTTTGAAGGTTTGAGAGAGAAAAGTCGAAATGACGAGAGTGAACCAGCAAAGCAGGATGTTACAATCTGATACTTGCTCGCAAAGGACATTATTGGGAAACCCCATAAACTCGGTCTCAAATAGTTGGGTTGGCTCATCTAGCCGCGAGAATTCCCATCCATTAGCCTAAGGAAAAGACATTTAGGGGATTTGCAAGGGAAAAATGAAAGGTTTAATCGCTGCTTGTTTCACCGTATTGACCGCTCTTCTTTGGTCATCCGTTGCATGCGGGCAATCGACCGGAATTCAATTCGAGGACCAAACATTAGCAGCGGGGATTATTTATTCTCACACTCCGCCAGTTCCGATCATTTCCGAGGGACGCCCCATTAAAGCGATGACCTGGACCGTGGGCGGGGCGGTCGCCGAGGACTTCGACGGGGATGGTTGGATGGACATCTTCTATTCCAGAGGCGGTTTCGCGCCCCCTGCCCTCTTTATGAACCAGGGAGACGGGACCTTTGTCGATGAAGCCGTGTCCCGAGGATTAGATCTCACGAGCCAGGAGGGATCGGGAGCGGCGGCCGCGGATTACGACAACGATGGGGACATCGACATCGTCTGGGCAACCGAGTTTGGACCTCATTATCTCTTGACCAACAAGGGCGATGGAACCTTCGAGGTCGATCAGACCACGGTGACCCAGCCCACCTACAATGTGACTAGCCCGAGTTTTGGCGATGTCGACAACGATGGATTCCTGGAACTCGCCCTCGGCGGGTGGGATAGCAACCCCTCGGAGCAGCATCTCTTCCTTTACAAGAATACCGGCGGGTCCAGTCTCGAACCCTATGACTTCACTCCGCTCGCCTCCTTGCCGCTGCTTGTCTTTTCACCCCGCTTCGCCGACGTGAACAACGATGGCTTTCAGGACCTGCCAGTCGTTTGCGATTTCGAAAACTCCAAACTCTATATTAATGACGGCGATGGCGCCTTCATTGACTTCACCGCGACGAATGGGACCGGAAGCGACGAAAACGGCATGGGCTCCGCGATCGGAGATTATGACAACGATGGAGACCTCGATTGGTTTGTCTCCAGCATCTACGACGTTTCACCGGAATTGGCCTACTGGGGGGTCACCGGCAACAGGCTTTATCGCAACCAGGGAGATGGCGTTTTCGAGGATGTCACCGACTCCGCGGGTGTTCGCCATGGCTTTTGGGGTTGGGGTAGCACATTCGGAGACTTCGATAACGATGGCGACCTGGACCTGTTTCATGTCAATGGTTGGGCGGAGACCGATCTCGACCCCTCACTTCCCGGTCGCTTCAACGATAAACCGGCGCGCCTTTTCGACAACCAAGGAAATGGAACCTTCGAGGAGGTCGCCATGGATGCCGGGGCCAACGACACCGGCCAAGGCAGGGGGGCAGCGACTCTCGACTACGACAACGACGGCGATCTCGATCTTTTCATCACCAACAACCAAATTCTTCAAATGACCGGACCCTCGGCTTACACCCGTCTGCCGGGGCCGCCCAGGCTCCTGGAAAACACCTCATCCAATGGCAATCACTGGCTCAAGGTCCATCTTCAAGGAGAGCCTCCCTTGCATCGCCAGGGAATCGGGTCCCGTGTCTATGTGACCGACGGGACCCGAACACAAATGCGAGAACTCAACGCTTCCACCGGTTTCATGGCTCAAGGACCGGGGAGAATCGCTCATTTTGGATTGGGCGATGCGGGAGTGGTGGATGAAATCCGGGCGGAGTGGGTCAGCGGCGACGCCACCGTGCTCGAGAATGTCATCTCGGACCAGACACTGACCATTCCGAGCCCCCAAGCCTCGGTTTCCAAGAAGAATTTGGAAGTGGGCCAAAGCATCCGGATGGATGGAACCTCCGCGGAGCCAGCTAACAATTCACGATCCTGGAGTTTCCAGGGAAGCGTCTACGCCGACCCGACTTCCCTCACCTTCGATCAACCCGGTGATTACGAGGTGATTTTCAATCTTTCCACCTCCGATGGGTCGACCCTGATTCGTCGAGAGATCTTTCGGATCCATGTTCAACAGGTGGGTGGGGATCCAACCGCGACCCCGACTCCCACGAAACCGAACGACATGGATCCGACCAACACATTCACTCCCTCTCCAACCCTGTCGGTCACCCTCACTCCGACACCCACTCCGCCAAGCGCCGATTTCGATGGAGACAACGATGTCGACGCGGATGACCTTCTGGTGATTCTTGGAGAATGGAGAAATCGAGCACGGCCTTGAAATCGAATCGCGCATCGACCCGCGTCCTAGGTCTGGTCCTCCTGTTGATTGTGGGGTTCCTGTTCCTTTGGGGAATGCGAGTCGCCTCGGAATTGCTCCTCGAATCCGTGAGGAATGCGAAAAAGAAGCAGGTCCCATCACGCGTCATCTCCGCCTCGATCCCCAGCATTCAATCGGCAACCGGCGAATACCTCCCGGAGACTCAACTTCGGGAGGATGGAACTCTCACCCAAATCTTCCGAATTCCCCTCGGGACGACCTCCACTTTGGATGTGAAAACCGGTGAAAAACGGTATGTCTCCAGTCTTTCACTGACTAATTCCGGTGACGACACGATACAGGATATCCGATTCCATGAACTGGGTCGCGATTGGTCCAGCGCCGAGGCGATTATCCGTACCATTCTCGATTCCCGAAATCCACAATCCGATCGCGAGAAAGCCCTGGCGATTTTCGATTATGTCCACGATCACATTGGGATCGAGGCGTACCGTTCACGATGGGACTGTTTCGATGTTTGGAAGGCGTTCAATTGCTATGGAATGGGTCATTGCGAGGTGCATTCCCGAACTGTCGCCGCGCTCTGGGAGATGGCCGACTTGGCCTCCATTCAGGCGAATGTTGGGTTCAAGCCGGGCCTCGACCTATTGAACCACACGATGGCTGAGGTCTTTTACGAAAACAACTGGCATCTCTTCGATTCGCACGGTTCGAACTTTTTCCTCGGGCCCGACAATTGGACGATCCTGGGTTGGCGTGAACTGTGGGAGTCGCCGGAATGGATCGAAAGGTCCGGACCTGTCGGAGACCTTTACTCTCCCTTCGACCACACGCTCTGGATGGATGACGAGAAATACGACTGGACTTTTGACCACAAAATTGCTCGAACGGCGCCATGGAAAGGGGAACGAAAACCTGAATTGACACTCCGCCCCGGCGAGTCGGTAGTCTTTGAAAGAGAGGGAGGCTCCACCTATATCAATAACATCAATGACCACGCCGCACCTCGAATTCCCCACAGTCGGGCCGTGTTCACGACGGATCGAACTCCCGCCTCTTCGGAATCCAGTCTCCTGAGACTTTCAGCTGGCGAATCGGGTGTTTACAAGCGGGATGTGAGTACCCCATACCCCATTGTTTCCGCAACGTTGAACTATGAAATTGAGACGTCGGCTGAGCGAACGATCGCCTATCTGAAAGCCGGCCCCTTGGGTCATCCCAAAAAGGAAACCGAAACCGTTAGAGAATTTTCGGGGGCGGGGAAGTGGACAGAATCCCAACCCCTGGAAGTTCAGTTTGCGGAATGGAACCAACCCTTCGCTCGATACGGGTTTTCGGTGGTGGTCGATGCCACCGCGGCCGCAAAAGGCTCGGTCGACCTTCGTACTCTGAGGATAGAGACCGCCTGCCAGTACTCGACTAACGCCCTGCCAAGTCTGAGCCACAGCCCGTGGGTGGTCTCCTCAAGTCCGGGAGACAAGGGAGAAATCGAGATCGAAGTTCACAGTCGACCCATTCCGGAAAGCCTCGTTGCTCCCGGAGAATCGGCGGTCGACCGAATTGTCGCCGGGACTGAGGAATGGATCGAGCTGAAATGGTCCCCTCCAATCCCGGAGGGTGAACCCGGTCTCTCATTCGAGGTCGATCTCAGTGACGATCCCGATTTCCGTTGGACATTGCTTCCTTATTTGACCTATTTCGAGGATCGAGCAAAGTCATCTTTCCGAGTTCCCGCAAGCCTCTTTCCCAAAGAGTTTCCATTCTATTTTCGGGTTCGGAGGATTAACCAGGATGGGTTGGCATCCGATTGGAGCCCGACTCTTGAATTCCGTATTTGATCCCCACCCCACCCTCCGCTACATTACCCTCACCTGAAATCGGGGGAGGGGATTCTTGTCCACGTACCTGGTTCGCCGTTTGGCTCTGTCTCTCTTTGTCCTCTGGGGGGTGCTGACCCTTTCGTACATCCTCACCTGTCTGGCCCCGGGCGATGTGGTCGAGACGTTGGCCGGCCAGCGCACCGATGAAGCGGCGCTGGCTCGGATGCGTGAACGACTGGGAATGGATAAGGACCCGGTCACCCGATACACGCTGTACATGGGCAACCTCCTCCAGGGGGAGTGGGGCGAATCAAGCCGTTACCGCGAGCCGGTTTGGTCCCTGCTTATCCATCGACTCCCTCGCACCGCCTTGCTTGCCATAGCGGCTCTAACCTTCGCCATTCTAACGGGAATCTTGTTTGGGGTCTTTGCGGCGGTTTTTAGAGGGACCTGGATCGACAAAGCCCTTTCCTCGATCACACTGTTCGGGATCTCCGCGCCCGTCTTCTGGATTGGCCTCCTTCTCATTTGGATTCTCTCTCTCCAATTCCGATGGCTCCCGCCCTCGGGTTATGAGGGGGGAGATCTCCGTTATCTCATCCTCCCCGCGCTCACTCTCGGCCTCCGGTCGGTCGCATTGATCACACGGATCACCCGCGCCGCCTTGGTCGATATCGACTCGAGCGAGTTCCTCCGGACCGCTCGCGCCAAAGGGTTAGCGCCGATAGCCATCTATGGAAAGCACGCTCTTAAGAACGCCGCGCTACCGATTTTGACTGTGATCGGTCTGGATCTGGGGAGTTACCTCTCGGGTTCGGTTCTCACCGAGAAAGTGTTTGGCTGGCCCGGTATCGGGATGCTGACAGTCGACGCGATCATGGCGAGGGACACGGCTCTGATCAATGCTTGCGTTGTCTTCATGGCTGGCATATTTGTCCTGGTGAACTTGGGAATCGATCTCCTCTATGGAGTCTTCGATCCGCGTGTCCGGAGGAGTTCATGAGCGAGAGCGTGGTGACCTCGACCATCCCAGGAGGGACAAGTGTGGTTTCAGCCCTAAGGCGGGATTGGCCCGTCTATATTCTTGTCCTTTGGGTGCTTGCCGCGCTGTTGATTCCGGAGATCTGGCCGGACAGTTATTTCGAAACCAATTATGACGCCGCTTTGGAGGGCCCAAGCCTCCGTCATCCCATGGGGACCGACCCCTTGGGACGGGACCTGTTTGTGAGAGTCTGGATGGGCGCGAGGATCTCTCTGGCTATAGCCGCACTTTCCCGCCTCCTCGCGTTGGTTCTAGGAACACTCTTGGGTGGTTGGGCGGGATACCGAGGCGGATGGTTGGACCTCGCGGTGATGCGTGTTGTCGATGTCATGCTAGCCTTTCCCTCGCTCCTGCTCGCAGTCGCCCTTGTGGCGCTTTGGGGGCCGAGTCTGGTTTCTCTCTTTGTCGCCATCGGAATCGCGAGCTGGGCCGAGATCGCACGCCTTATGCGCGCTCAGGTGCTCTCGGTCAAAACAACCGAATATGTTCAGGCGGCGGGCGCACTCGGTTGCGAACCCATCCCGCTCTTCTTCCGACACATCCTTCCGAATTGTCTGACTCCCGTCCTGGTCTGGACCACCACCGGCATGGCGGGCGCGATCCTTGCCGAGGCGGGTCTTTCGTTCCTCGGTCTCGGAGTCGAGCCTCCGCTCCCCTCTTGGGGCGCCTTGATTGCTCAGGGGTGGGATGAGGTCCTCCGGGCCCCCTGGCTCACCTTCTTTCCCGGCCTTGCCCTCGCCATCACTGTCATCCTTTTCAACGTGGTCGGCGACCGATTGAGAGAGGGATGGGACCCACTCCAGTGACCCACACCCCTGTGGTGTGGGTTTCGTCTGCATAGCGACGGGTTTTAACCCGTTGCGGGCTATAATCGGATCTATTCCGCCCTCAAAACCTCCTCGTTCAGTATCTCCCCCGCCACGCTGTGGTGCCGGAAGGTCAGGGTCGGTTTGCCATCCGCTCGGTCAACAGTCCCCGAAAGGAATCCGCCGCAAATGTTCAAGTATCTGTGCATGTCCGATCGATCCTCCTGAGAGAATCCACCGGCATGGGCTTCCGAGGTCGGACCGCTGCAAAATTCCTTGACCCCGGTTTTCGGATCGACTGACACGTATTGCCAGTGACGATCCCCGCACACCACATACATGTTCTTCTGCTTGCTGATGAATTGACGGATGAGATCTCCCTCGTATTTGAAATCTCTATTGGCGTGATTGTCGTGCTTGTTTTCCCGATCGGGTCCGACGATCGGGGTGGGACTGATAAGCAAACGGAACGCGGCGTCCGATTCCTCGACCGTCCGCTTGAACCACTCCATCTGCTCCTTCCCCCAAATGGTCTTCTCGGGCCCGTCGGGCATGTCGTTGGGGCTGCGGTAATCTCGACCCTCCACCAGCCAGATTTGGAGGTCCTTTCCCCATCGATAGGTTCGATAGGTTTTTTCGCCCATGGGCACTTGTTCAAGATAGATCGCCTGCCCCTCCTCGAAAGTGAAATCTCCCATCTTGTTGTTTTCCATGGTCGGCCAACAATCGTTCTGCCAGGTGTCGTGATCGTCCTTGATGAAATAACTCGGAGTCCGGTTATGAAAAGCGCGTTGAAAAGGCATTCCGTAGATCCGATTCCATTTGAAACGAGCCAATTCGACAGAGAGCGCCTGAGGCCCCGCCTTGTCGTAATAAAGAATGTCTCCCGTATGGACAAAGAAATTCGGGTTGAGTTGGGACATGACCGGGTAGATCTGGTGTCCCAGTTCGGGGTTGTCCCGACGGTGGTATTCCTGGCCCGTCACCACGGTGAAAACGACTCTCTCGGGTTTGTCATCGACCTGAGCGGTCTTAAGAACGCCCTTCACCTTGGAACTCTCCTCCGACTGAAGGTCGCTCTTTCCCTCGCTCACGAAATGATAAGTCGTGTCCGGCTCCAGGTTGGTCAACAGAAACTGATGGGTGAAATCCCTATCCGGATCGACCTGGGCCCATTCGGTCTCGATCACTTGATCCGTGTGGTTTTCCGGCCAGACCTTCAGCCGCACCCAACCCTCCGCCCCGGGAGTTACTCGGTCCATCTCCTCCAGGGTGTGACCCTCTGGAATCTGAGGACCGGGGTAATAGCGGCGATCCGGGTTGTTCGGGTCACGCTCGTAATTGACCAGTGGGAACTCGAGACCGTCACTCTTCGACTCGGCTTCGCGAGTCAGCCGTGTCCAGATGATCGCGCTGTTGGAGTCGACCTCCCCGATCTTGATTCCATTCGCCTGATAGGGAACCGCCGCTGCGAAAACCATGGGCCATGCAAGCAGCACTCCAAATAACAGAGACACTCGAGACTTGTTCATCGTTTCATCCTCCTCCTGTCCAAGGACTCACCGGAGTCTTGAACGCCTTCCGCACCTATGAAGATCGCATTTTTTTTGAAGGGGTTCCACCGGTCTCCTCAAAGCGTTAATTTCGAGCCTCTTCCGAACGCGCGATCGAACGGATGCATGAAAGGATAGATCGATGTCCCAGATCCCATTTGAAGTCATTACCGGTTCAGGAGTGCCGACCAGTCATCTCCCCTTTTCGGCGGGAGCCCAAGTGGGGGATCTCATTTTCGTATCGGGCCAGGCCTCCGTGGATGAGACGGGGACCATCATTAATGACACCTTCGAGGGCGAGATGCGGCGTTCCATCGAGAATGTCAAGAAAGTCCTTGCGGGCGCGGGTCTGACCCTCCGGGACGTCGTTCATACAAGGAATTATATCGGAAGCCAAAAAGATCTCGGTCGCTACAACGAGATCTATCGCGAATACTTCGACGACCCTTTCCCCGCGCGAATGACCCTCATGGAATGCCTGGGCGATCTCCTCAAATACGAGATCGAAGTCATCGCGGTGGCGAGGAAAGGGTAGTCTCTGGAGTCAATCTTTCCACCGCCAAGGCCGAAACCTATAATACGGCAATTGAATTCATTGGGGATTTAAGCCCCAACAAGGACCAAACAATCAAATGTCACCCAAGAAAAAAACAGTCGAAATCATGGACACCACCCTCCGCGATGGCGAACAGACCAGCGGAGTTTCACTCACCGGGCATGAGAAACTCACAATCGCCCAACTTCTGATTGAGGGGGTTCGAGCCGACCGAATCGAAATTGCGAGTGCGCGGGTCTCTGAGGGCGAACGTCAATCGGTGTCACGGATTATGGAGTGGGCAAATTCTCAGGGAGAGGGTCATCGGGTCGAGTGTCTCGGTTTCACCGACCACAAGGGGTCCGCCGATTGGCTGCTCTCCGCCGGATGCAAGGTGATGAATCTGCTGACCAAAGGGTCGCTTCATCATCTGGAAGGGCAGCTCCGGAAGACCCCGAAACAACATGTCGCGGACATTGCTAAAACAGTGGAGTACTGTGTCTCCAATGGCATCGCCGTCAATGTGTATTTCGAGGATTGGTCCAATGGGTGTCTTAACTCGCCGGACTATGTGAACTATCTCTACGAGGCGTGTCTCGATATCCCGTTCACAAGGATCATGCTCCCGGACACCTTGGGGGTTCTGAATCCGAACCAAGTCACTGAGTTTGTGGGCGACGCGATCGGGAAGCTGAACAAGTTCCGAATCGATTTCCATGGCCACAACGATTACGGTTTCGCCACCGCGAACTCCCTAGCCGCGGTCCTCGCCGGAGCGGATGGGATCCATTGCACCTTGAATGGTCTCGGCGAAAGGGCGGGGAACACCTGCCTCGATGAAGTCGCCGTGGCCATCGAGGATCACACGGACCGGAAGACTCGCATCAACCTGAAGCGTCTCAAAGAGGTCAGCAAATTGATCGAGGCCCTCACCGGTCTGCGGATCTCCGACAACAAGCCGATCACCGGAGACAATGTCTTCACCCAGACCGCCGGCATCCACGCCGACGGGGACAAGAAGGGCAACCTCTATGAAAGCCGCCTCAATCCCAAACGCTTTGGACGCGATCGTGAGTACGCTCTGGGTAAACTCTCCGGAAGAGCCAACATCGATTTAAACCTCCGCAAGATGGGTATCGAACTGACCGAGGAGCAGAAGAAGAAACTTCTGGACAAGGTTATCGAACTCGGGGACAACAAGAAGGTGGTGACTAAGGACGATATCCCCTTCCTGCTCACCGAACTCTTGGAGACACCCGAAGAGCGTTCCTTCGAAATCCTGAATAGTGTGCTGGTTTCCAGTCAGGGTCTTTCCGCCACGGCTGCGGTGAGAGTTCGTTATCGGGATGGAGTTTACGAGGCCAATGGTTTGGGCAACGGCGGATACGATGCGTTCATGACCGCTTTGCGCAGTATCGAGGAGCGATTCGATTTCGAGATTCCGGCGGTGGGCGATTACGAGGTCCACATTCCACCCGGAGGGAAGTCCGACGCCTTGGTCGAAACCACGATCACCTGGGCCAATGGCCTCCGCACCCGTGGTGTCGATTCCGACCAGATCATGGCCGCCATCGAAGCCACTTCCCGGATGATGAACCTGATGGACCGTCAAAAAGGGATGGTCAAGAAAAAAGATAAAAGCAAGACGCGGGTTTAAGCACGCGGGGTCTTCCACCATCCTCCCGGTGATGTCAAACTCTGCGCCTGTGCCGTCCGATGGGACGGCGTTTGGGTACTCATTGCCGGGCGGGAAGGCTTGCTCATGACTTTCATCGATTTCGTCATTGTGTTCGTTTACCTGGTGGCGACTCTGACCGCCGGGATCATGGTTCGCAAATATGTCGGCAAGGTCGAGCATTTCATCGTCGCCGGTCGCGAGATGAATCTCTATCTCGGTATCGCCTCCCTCGCCGCCACCGAATTCGGAATCATCACCTGCATGTATACCGCCCAAAATGGGTACGATAAAGGCTTCTCGGGCGCCGCCCCCGGAGTGCTGACCGCCATCGCGATGTTCGTGGTCGGTTGGACCGGGTTCTGCATCAAACCGATGCGCGACGCGGGCGTGATGACCATCCCGGAACTATTCGAAGTGCGCTTCGGTCCGCGCGTTCGCTGGTTGAGCGGCGTGGTCATCGTCCTGGGCGGTCTTCTGAACATGGGCGTCTTCCTCCGAGTCGGCGGGGAATTCCTGGTCGTGGTCTGTGGAATCGAACTGCAGTACCTGGTCTGGATGATGACCGCCATGCTCATTCTCGTGGCCTTTTATACGATCCTGGGCGGTATGCTTTCCGTGTTGGTCACCGATTTTCTCCAGTTCCTGGTGATGAGTGTCGGCATGCTGTTGGTCACTCTTCTCATTCTCTACCAGGTCGGTTGGAGCGCCTTGGTCGATGCGGTCACTGAGCACCACGGGACCGGAGGATTTAACCCGGTTACCAGCGCGGACGCCGGCTGGCCTTATGTCATCTTCAATGGAATGCTCGCGCTCGCCATCGTTCTGACCTGGCAGACCAATGTTCAGAGATTGCTCTCCTCGAAAGACACCAAAACGGGCCAGCGGATTTACATGGGAACCAGCTTCTTCTTCGTCTGCCGATTCCTGCTCCCAGCGGTTTGGGGAATCGCCGCCCTCGCCATGCTTACCCCCGATCAACAGGAAGGTATCAAAGAGACCACTCAACTCGCGATGCCGATGTTCCTCGCGACTGCGGTCCCGGCGGGCCTGATGGGCATCCTGATCGCCGCGATGCTGGCGGCGGATATGTCCACCGACGCGGCCTACATGCTCACTTGGGCGAGTGTCATCTACAACGATATTCTCGCGGGTTGGCGGAAGAGGCGAAACTGGACGGACGCCTTCGGGATCTTTGTGAACCGAATGATTATCGCCTGCATCGGGCTTTTCCTGCTGGTGTTCGGTCTGTGGTACCAACCGAACATCCCCATCTGGGATTACCTGACCGTGACCGGGACCATCTACCTTTCGAGCATGTCGGTGTTGATGATCGCCTGTTGTTACTGGAAGGGCGCCAACAATTGGGGCGCCACCGGCGCGATCTTTTTTGGCGCGGTCACTCCTCTTGCTTACTTGGTCATGGAGAAAATGGAATCCACCGCGGATTTCGCCGAGAAAATCGGTCCCCACTACTCCGGCATTCTCACCTTCTTATTGGTCGCCGCCGCCATGGTGCTCGGATCCTTATTGAAACCCGCCGAAAGGAGCGCGTCATGACCACAATCTGGGGAATCCTCCTAATCGCTTGTCTCATCTGGTATTCGGTTGTCACCGGCTATGTGGCGGTGAAGGGCGCGAAGGACATTCGGTCGATGTTGGATCACCTCAAAGGGAATTCCTCCGAGCCAGGTTCGGAGGATTAACCCCGGATACCCTACTGATTACTCACTCAACCTCCTTCCCGCTCTCTTTCAATGGAGGGTAGGTCCTCTGCCAATAGACCGAAAACTCGAAAAGAACATCGGCCGCCCCATCCGACCCTCTTGTCCGGCTGACCCATTCAATCAAGTCCCGCGCATCGATAAACCCATCCGTGGGATCGGGTCTAACATCGAAGTAAGTCCCGATAGGCGTCGAGGTGAGAGTCGGCGTGAAAGTGGCGGTGTCTCCCGGTTGCGTTTCCGTTGACGTCGGAGTGGAGGTGCTTGTTGGTGTCGATGTGGGCGTTGGAGTGCTTGTCAAAGTGTCCGTCAACGTGGCGGTTGGCGCCTCGTCGAATGTAACGTACGCACTCCACCGGCCCGAGTTTTCGGTCCATGCTGTCTCTGTCCCTGGAACCAGCGAATTGGGGAATGGGCCGTGCGGCCAATAGAGGCTCAAACTATCGCTGGCGTTTCCGGCCGAAGCGCTTGCGGCTCTGGTCGAGGCGTCCACTTGCCAGGCCAACCAGTATTCATCGGGGGGAAGAATTAGGCTCGAGGGATTCCCATCGGAAATCGGAATGTCCACCCAGGCTTCGGCGGACGATAGAGCCACAGGAGGCGATTCCCAGAAGAGTTGTTTCTCTTCACCTGAGTCGCCATAGATGCCAAGTCGAAGCGGTTTCGGCGCCAGTTCGACCCGAACGACTCTTCCTGGCGCGGTTGGGATTCCCACATAGGCGAACTCTCCCGAAGCATCGACAGCGATGCCTCGCACTTCTCCTGTCTCGATCTGTCTCAAATTCGTGGCCCCTTCGGTCGTAAAGGTGGCAAGGTCGATGACGACGATTCGGGTATACGGGAAGGAATCCACCGCGGCGACAAGGCGATCTCCGTTCGGGTCGACCGCCATCGCGAACACGGCCCCCTCGGAGGTTGGATCCAAATTCAGAACATCTTCTTTGGAGAAGTCGGAGAGCCGAACCTTCACAATCGTTCCGGGGTAGGTGTACAAACCAAAATAGGCATAGGTCCCGGTGGGATCGATCGCCCCGCAGCGGATCTCATCCTCTCCGGCATCGAAGGGGAGCGTTCCGACCTCCTGAAAATCGGACAGACGGATCTTGGACACCCGTCCCGGAAAAGTCCCGCATCCGACATAAGCGAATTCGCCGGCTGGGTCCACCAATAAACAGTTGGGAACATCCTCTCCCGTTCCGAGGGTCAGGGCATCGACGCGGGAAAGAGGATCGAGTTGGACTTTCACCACTTTCCCCGGACTATCGGACACCGCGAAATACCCGAACTGACCCGCCGGGTCCACACCGGACGCGTAAACATATTCCTCTCCCGGTTCCAGTTCGATTGTCCCATCCGTTCCAAGATCCGAGGTCCGCACCCGAATGACCTGTCCGGGAGAAGTGAAGTAAGTTGCAAAACAGGCATGCTCTCCATCCGGCTCCATGAATCCCGATTCGAGATCGCCCGTCCCCGCTTTCAGGATGGCAGTCGCCGTGACACCTAACTCGTTCGTGTCCACTTTCACGATCCGTCCGGGGTCGTATGCCGTTCCGAAAAGGGCCACCCCGCTTTCACGGTCAAAGGCCATGGAGATGGGGGCATCGAACCCTCTTGGGAACCTCTCACCGAGTGTTCTTCGCGGCCCCACATTGGCGTGGGTGTAGAAATGGACTTGATCGATTGCGGCAGCTGAATCGAGTTGAATCTTCGTCGCATTGATTTGGTCTCGCGGGAAGAGATTGACCTGACCGATTATGGGATTGTCTCCGTCCTTCCCGTACCAAGCGCGGTCTCCTTCGGGAGAAACGATCAGTCCTCGCGCGGGCGTATCGTCGATGGGAAGGTTCAAGTCGCTTTGAATCGATGTTAGGCTCGAATTGATTTTCAATAGCGCCCCATTGGTGGTGAAGAGACTGGCGTCGCCCTTGGGGAGGATCGCTCCCGAGTAAATCCCTCCGTGTGTCGAAGCGCCAGGATTCTGATAGACGAAATCGAACGAGTTCGGTTCGATCGCGAAGACCCCGCCAGTGGTTGCCTCTTCGGCCCCGAATCCCGCATAGAT
>JACKFH010000041.1 GCA_020632575.1 Candidatus Omnitrophota bacterium
CTGACCACCTCGCCGACCTCGGCCCAGTCCTTCTTGAGTCCCACCGATGCGACGCGGCGATCCGATACCACCTCGAAAGAAGCGGTCGCCCAGTTCTCGACTCCTTTATCGCTTCTCGCGATGACATCCACGAAGTACTCCCCTTCGCTCAAGATGCCGAGCCCATGGTCCCACATTTGCCCCTCCTCACCGATTCGAATGTCGCCGTAAAGTTTGCGCTCACCCTCGGCGGTTCGCAGATTGAGGTGGATTTCGGTTCCCTCCGGAGCGTTCCGACAAGTCGTGCGGCTGAACAGTAGACCCGATTCTTTTCTGGGGATCGGCGAAGTCGGTGGGGGATCTCCCGGAGACACCCCGAGTTCGCGATTTGCCGCTCGGAGAATCTCCACGTCCAGGGACGCCCGGGGTTCGCGATTCGCGGCCCGGAGGATGGCTCTTCCCTGGCGCGCCATTTGGTAGTCGAGTTTGATTTCCCAGCCCAGGTCGAATTCGAGTTGCTCTCGTTCGGGGAGTTGGATGACTCGGCCCTCGCCGATTGAGTAAAGTGTTCCATCGCGTGGGTCATCGGAAACCGCTTCTCCTTCTCCTGTTACAAAGGCGGGGAGTTTGACCTCACCCGAAATGACCAGGCCCGAACCATTCTTGACCTGTTCCTCGATCTTCGACTTGACATGGTCGGGGAGTGAGTCGAACTCCACACGGTTGATGAAAAAGACATCGAAAGGTTCCTCGGTCAAACGGTTAAAACGTTTCGTTCCCGCTTCTGGGTCTTTGTACCAACGGGGATCGCCATCACCCGCGAGGGTGTTGCCACCCAGGATATGAAAAGCGTAGGCGTCCAGATCGAACCGCTGCATGAGTTCGATCATCTCGCGACCATCGGTGCTCCCCTGATACCAAGGGGCCATGAAGAGGATGCGGATCGATCCGAGAGCGTAGGGTTTGGCCCATTTGGTGTGAGGCGTTTCGAAGGCCATCGAGAGATCGTTGTTGATCTCGATCAAATTCTCGGGAACGGGGCGTTCGCCGGTTTGGGCGAGCGCGAGCGTTGGCAAAGTGACGATGAGGCATAAGGTTAGGATGATGCGTTGCATGAAAAAACACCCTCCGAGAAAAGGATTTTTTAAAGGATCGCCAAACCAAGTTTGTGTCATTCTCGCGAAGGCGGGAATCCATAGGGAAGTCCCTGGTCCTGGATACCCGCCTGCGCGAGTATGGCCTACAGAGACCATTGTCGCCTTTTACTAATCAAAAGTCCCAATGCAACACGCTCGGAATGACACTCCTTGAACCGTCGGTTGGAGACACATTCTTTCGCTATTGGGGGCCTCGACGATTATTCGACCCCCAATTCTTTCCTCAGGATCAGCGCGTCCTCCACCGGGTTCGAATAATAGTTTCGTCGTGTCATCACCGACTCGAAACCGTTTCGACGATAAAGTTCGATCGCCGCCTCGTTGGAGGCTCGCACCTCGAGGAGGGAGACTCGTCCCTCATTTCGAGCGGCCCAACACAGTGTGAAATCCAGCAGGGTTTGGGCGATGCCCTTCCTACGATGATCCGGATGGACCGCGAGGTTGGCGATATGGAACTCCTCGAAAACCAACCAGCCGGTCAAATAACCGACCAGACTCTCGCCCTCGACCCAACCCCAAGTGTGGCTGTAGACATGCATGAACTCGGCGGCGTAGGCGTCATGAGTCCAGGGTTCGCTGAAGCATAGGATCTCGAGTGCGAGGATTTGGTCCAAAAATTCGCGCGTGAGTTCGACAATCATCCGATTCGCTTTATCATGACACGATTTTTTTAGGGTGTTCACCCGGGACTGTAGCCCGGCAACTCACTTGCCGGGTTTTCATGCCAACGCCGTGGGAGGGGCATCCTTGCCCCGATTCCCGGGCATCCCTTTCGCGGCAAGATGCCGCTCCCACGGTTAGGAGAAGGTCTCGGCAAGTGAGTTGTCGGGCTACAGTGAAAATGAATCGAGACAAAAACCAAGAAACCACCCCGCCACACGAATCGAAAACCGTCACCTTCCGGTCGGTCGCTCTCGCGTGTGGGTTGATGCCATTGCTCGCCTGGTGGGTGGTCACAGCCGAACTCGTTTGGTACCAGAGTCACTCCACCGGCCTCTCCCTTTTTTTCCATGTCACCGTTCCCGTCCTGTTTATCGCGCTCGCCAACCTGGCATGGAAACAGAGATACCCCGCCTCCGCCCTGGAGCCGGGAGAACTGCTCACCCTCTATGTCCTCCTCTCGGTCGCGGGTGCAATCTGCAGCCATGATTTTTTGCAGATCCTGGTTCCGATGATTGCTTACCCCGACTATGCCGCCAATCCTCATAACCGATGGGAGGAATTGGTGCTTGCACACATCCCGAGTTGGGCGATCCTAACCGACCGCGAGGCGGAGACCGACCTGGCGATTGGGAACTCGACCTTCTACCGGTGGCAAATCCTAAGAGCCTGGGCGACTCCACTCCTGTTCTGGTTCGGTTTTGTCTGTCTCCTCCTCCTATCCCTTCTCTTCATGAACGCGATCCTGCGGAAGCAGTGGACCGAGAGAGAACGGCTGACCTTTCCGATTCTCCAGATTCCGATTCAGATCTGTTCGAATCTCCCCAACCTGCTACGGAGCCGCGGGTTCTGGATCGCCTTCGTGATCGCCGGAGGGATCGATCTTTGGAATGGTCTCCATGTCCTACACCCCTCCTTGCCAATGATTCCCATGATCGAGGCGCTTCGGTTTCAGGATTACCTGATCGAGCAACCCTGGAACGCGATCGCCGGGACCAACCTGAGCGTTTACCTTTTCGCGATTGGTCTGATCTATTTTCTCCCATCCGACCTCGCTTTCAGCTGCTGGTTCTTTTTTCTGCTCTATCAATTCGAACTGGTTCTGACCTCGACGCTTGGGGTCCATGATCTCCCCGGTTTTCCGTTTGTGCGAGAACAATCGGCGGGTGGGTATCTTGGGTTGGGGATTCTCACCCTCTGGTTTTCGCGTGGTTATCTCCGACAGGTCTGGCTAACGATGTGGAACCGTCCGGGAGGGTTGGATGAATCGGGGGAGGCCCTTCGCTATCGGACCTCGGTCTTCGGTTTTCTCCTCAGTTTCGGTCTCCTGATCTCGGTGGGCGTTTACATGGGGGCGGGGATCGGCGCGATGACAGCCTTCTTTGTCATCTTCTTTCTCTACGGTCTCGCGATCGCCCGGATACGAGCGGAGCTCGGGCCACCGGCGCACGATCTGTATTCGACCGGCCCCGATGTCCTCATCTCGAACGCGGTGGGAACTCGCTCCATGGATGATTCCACCAAAGGAGTTTTCGCCATGTTCTATTGGATGAACCGGGGATACCGATCGCACTTCGCGGCCCACAGCATGGAGGGGTTCAAAGCGGCTCAAGCGAGTGGGCAATCCGCGCGGTCGATGTTCTTTGCGATTCTTATCGCGATCGTGGTCGGCACGATCTCCTCGTTCTGGGCGCTGCTTCACAGCCTGCACATTCATGGTTACAGCGGCCGGTTGGCCGGGGATGCTTTCGCGGGAGAGGCCTGGTTTCGGTTGTCCGCCTGGACCGATCTCCCCTTCCCCGCTCGAATCGGCGCAACTCTGGCCACGGTTATTGGGGGTGCGCTCACTTTCCTGCTCGGAGTGTTGCGCAGAAGTTTCAGCTGGTGGGTCTTTCATCCGGTGGGGTATATCACCTGCTCCTCCTGGTCGATGCAGAAACTGTGGTTCTCTTTCTTCATTGGATGGGCTGCGAGAGTGTGCATCACCCGGTATGGGGGACGATCCGCCTATTTGGCCGCGATCCCTTTTTTCATGGGACTGGTTCTCGGCGAGTTTGTCGTGGGAGCTTTTTGGAGTCTTTACGGATGCCTGACCGAACAGCCGGTCTACCAGTTTTGGGGATAACAAACCGATGAAATCTTTTCTCAAATGGTTTCTAACCTCTCTGACGATGATCGCTGTGACGGTGGCGGTCGCGGTGTGGGTCGGCCAACCGGAAGAGGTGACCATCCGAACCGAGTCGATCGACAGCGCGGTCGATCTCAATTTCGATCGGGTTCGGAACCACATCGAAACCTTTTCCTCATTCGGTTCGCGAGTCGCGGGTCAGCCGGGGTCAGCAAGCGCCGCCGGATACGTTGAGAAGCAACTCGCCTCCATTGGATATGACCACATCGAATCCACGACTTTCGAGGTGACGATTCCGAAAGTCCATCAAGCCGATCTTCGCGTCCAATCCGGTTCGGAAACCCAATCGTTTCGCCTGTTTCCGCTCTGGCCCAATCTTGCTCGGACCAGTCAGACACCGGTGGAAGGCCTGACTGGACCCTTGGTCTATCTGGGCGAGGCGCGTTTCGAGGAAATGGTTGGGAAACCGATCGAGGATTCGATCTGCTTTCTCGATTGGGACGCTGAAGAGGAATGGACTCGCATTCCCGAACTCGGAGGTCGAGCGGTCGTCTTTCTAGGGGACACCCCCTCGACAGGCTGGGAGGCGCGTAAAAAATTTTTGACCATCCCCGCGGATGTTCCGAGATTTTATTTGACCGATGAAAACTCGAAAACGATTCGGGAGATTCTGAATCAACAAAGACTGAATGGAACGATCCAATGCCAAATGGATTGGGATCGATCAATCGAGACAAATTTCTTGGTCCGGATCCCCTCGGCGACGGGAGAAACTGAGAACCCGCTTGTGTTTCAGGCTTACACGGACAGCATGAGCCTGGTCCCCGAAATCTCTCCCGGAGCGGAACAGGCGATCGGCGTGTCGGTCCTCTTAGAGTTCGCTCGTTTCTTGAAAGAGTCTGAAGGTTCTCTTCCACGTCCTGTCCATCTCCTGTTCACCGGCGGTCACGGAACCGTGATGGCGGGGATGGTCGACTACATCGAATCGGTCACAGAGGGCGAGAAAAAGAATCGACCCGCGCTGGTGGTCAGCCTCGATCTGGCCAGTCATACGACGCGCTTTGGAGTTCATTGTTTCGGAGAGATGCGCGGGTATGCCGATCACTTGCTACGTCCAAGATTCTCCCGTCTCGCATTGGAGCTCAAGTCCTTTTCCGAGAGAGTGGCTGGGACCACCGGCGAACAATCGTTGGTCGACGCGGTCAATCTCAAACACGGTCGAGCCTGGGATTCTTTTCTCCCTTACCGCGCTCCCTTCGCCTCCGAAATCGCCAATGTGGCGAGCATTCCGGGAATCGCGATCGCCAGTTTGGACGATTCCCGGAAGTGGGTGGACACTCCGGACGACACGGTCGCGCGGATGGATTTCGACCGCTTGATCCGCCAACTCTCGTTCAAAGAGGGGGAACGCATCGGGCTCCTTCGCATCCTTCACGCCCTCATCGAGTGGGAGGGTCCCTACACCTCGGGGGAGATCGACGATAAATGGGTCGACCTGACCGGTCGGGTTCAATGGCTCAAAGCGGATGAGGACTACACGCCGCAACACCCGCTCCGAGAGGCTCCTGTCTTTCTTAAGTCGCGAAGGGAGAACAAATACCTGGTCGGCGTTCGAGGGATGCCGGTCGCTCTCACGGATGAGGATGGCCACTTTACCTTTCGTGGACTGATCGATGTGACCGGCAACAACTGGTACACCGACTGTGAAGTAGAGGCTTATGGATTGGCCACCGACCGTTTCCTCTCCAGTCAATCCGGAGGCGGTGGCCGAATACGAAGAGTCGTTGAGATCAAGACAGGCGACATGCAAATTCCCTCGGGATGGCTCAATCCTTTACGCGGTCGATCGATCTCAGGAAAAGGACCGTCCCAGCCAAATCACGTTGCGGTCACCGAATGAGTCGCTGAACCTGGAGGTCTTCCTGCGAGAGCACAACCTCGTTCGAGTGGCCGATCCGACCACGTTGATCCATCTCCGCGAACTCAAACTCTACGAAACCCGCACCGACGGTCCCCCTATCAATTCGGGTTCTCGTTCCCGGACACCCGCTTCAACCTTGGGAGGAAGAGGCGTTTCCTTTAGGCGCCAGCTCGGTCGATCCTCCGAGTCACAGCGGGCATCGGATTCAAGACCCTCGGTTTCTCCTGCTCGATAACGATCGGAAAACCTTCGCGGCGAGGGGGTCGACCTTCACAACCGCGAAATCATCTCCTGGCCTCCTCACGCCGCCGCGCGAGATGTCGAACACTTAAATGAGGCGCGGCTCGAAGAGATGCAATCCGGAGGCATCGAAAGCAAGAAGGCGGAACGGTTTCTAAGCGAATGCCGAAGGAAATCCGGACGGCCGAGTCCGCACTCGAGTTCCAATCGTTATGGAGAGTTCAAAGCCCAATTGGAACGTGGCTGGGGATACGCGGAAAAGTCTATCGCGAAATTTTTCGCGGATCTCCAGCCTGATGACCGGCATCCTCTTTATCTCTTCCTCATCGCCCCCTCCGCCTACTTCTTGGAGAGGATTCTCTTTGCCCACCGGAAAATCGGTCATCGAGCCTCTCTGATCGCCTGATTTTTCTGGTTGGTTTCCTCCTCTTCAGTGGGTGGTCCACCTGCCTTCCGACTGACCAAAGTCCGGCGGTTGTGCTGATCGCTTTTGTGTTGATCGCTCTCTCGACCCTAGTTGACCGCAGTAGTGCTCCAACCGGTTCGACCGATCGATGCGCTGTCAGTTTCATCTCTCTTCGATCCTCGAGGAGAGACCGGGACGGCGGGGTTCGCCCGGTCCTTCGAATTTGGAATTCAAAACATCCGGAACTGCCTCGTACCGTTCGGCCATGACCGAGCCTGACTGTGGTCCTGAGTCACCTTTGCCCTTCTCTCGTTCCTTTCGGTCTCGCCGGATCGAAGCACGACCTCGCATTGTCCACCCCAAAGGAGAACCTGTTTACAAGGGGTTTCTCGCTCGCAACAAGGATTGGGGGACCTCTCACCACGCGCTTCAAGAGTCTCTTGAGACGGCTTACGGGGACGAAAATTCTCATGAGGCGTCTCTGGTTTTTCGATAGGCGGCGGCGATTTCAGTCAAATCGATTTGTTCAAGAAAGAAGATCTCCAACCACTGTGACCGCACTGGTCGGGATGGAGGCGGAAGAGAACCGAACGACTCATCCGGAACGAGCCCTGATCGCCGGCGAATGGTTCCAACACATCGGGAAATGGTGTCCTCCTTTCCGAGACCTCGGCGCGTCTGTTGGTTTGGACAAGAGGGACCTCGGTCCAGATGGTTCGTGTTTATGGCGAGCTCTTCCTGATCGGAATTCTTGACGCCGATAAGATGAACAGCTCCACGACCTCGATGGCGAATCGACCGCCCCGGTGAATTTTGTCTTGCAACGCAGGTTGATGGCTCAGCGGGAAACTTTTGAGCGACCTGACACGATTGAGGAATATGTCCACCACTCCTGGGAAAACTGCGCAATTGTCCCCTTCGAATTCGCCTGCTCTTTGGGAGGCAGCCTCCGAAGCATCGCGGTCACTCCAGAGGAGGATCCTGGAGGAAGCGATCTCCTGGACCGAGCGAACCGACCTGACTTTTCTGGCCTCCGATGGCGAGGAGGTGCGCCTGATCTCTTACCTCGACGAAGCCGGATTAACGCCACTGCCGAACTTTTTTTCCGATCCTTCTTCTCTATTGGTGATTGGAGGATCGCTGATGGGTTCGCTGAAGGATCGCGAACGGGAGATCTCGATCTATCACTCGGTCGGGCTCTCGCCAAAACAGATTTCGCTCCTCTTCCTCGCGGAAACTTCAGTCTACGCCCTCCTCGGTTTGTTTGAGTCGCTCCTCGGGTTCGCTCTTGATGAAAGCTCAGGTGCTGGGCATCGGGGTGGCCGGTTTGAATCTCAACTACACGGCGGGTTCCTGCTTGTTCGCCACCGGACTCTCGATGACCACTGTGATGATGGCCGGCGCTTATCCCGCCTGGATCGCCTATCGGACCAGCCAGGGAACGGGTCGCAACCTATCTCTCGCGACTCATGAGGGAACGATCGATTGCAAACTCCCCTTCCTCTACACGGAAACTCAGAAAGAATCGGTGATGGCTTATCTGGAAGATCAGATCCGAGAGCGCGAGGGACTTTCGGCCGGCCCCTTTTCGACAGAGCATGTGGAGGAGGCCGGTCAAAACTCTCTTGCCTTCCTCTCGTGGCTCGCCCCGTTCGATCTCGGGCTTAGTCAGACGAACCGAATCGAACCGGTCTTTGACAGCGACCGAAACCATTTTCAGCTTCGACTGATGAGCGAGCTGCGAACAGGGGACCGGGTCACTTGGGAACGGCAAGTCCAACCCTTCGTTCGAGAGATCCGGAAAGATCCTACCTGGCTGGAAGATGGAGAGTCGCGAATGAACGACCCCCACCAACTCGAACCTTTTGAGGATGGTTTCTCCCGGCGCACAGTTTGGGGCGCCCTCTTTGTCGCGGCGGTGATGACACCCGGATCGCTCTATCTCGGGTTGGTGGCGGGGCAGACCTTAGGGGCGGCGGCGGAGTGGGTCACTTTGATCCTTTTCACCGAGGTCGCCCGTCGGAGTCTGGTCCGCCTGAAACGCCAGGAAGTTTTTATTCTGTTTCTATGTGGCCTCCGCGCGCTCTCGGCCACCGCCTTCGCCCACCTCGCACTATCCGGCGGACCTTTTGCGGCCACCATCTGGGGGCGGTATCTGATTCAGGCTCCGCAAACCGAGGCGGTCGCGGAGGAGATCCCGGATTGGGTGGTCCCCGCTGGTCGACTCACCCGCGCGGTGGCCGAGCGGAACTCGCACACCAGGATTGGTGGTGGACCGAATCGAGTGGTTGATTTTCGGCGATGAGGCCTGATCGTCCTGGGACAGTTTCTCGGCCGGGTCAGTTATTTTTCCCTCGGGTTCCTCCTGTTCCGCCTGACCTCGGATCGAGAGCGGCTCCCCTTCTCGCTCCCGATCGCCGCCGAGGGGGCCACCGCGCTCGCGGAATCGACCGAGAAGAAGGGAGCCGATCGCGAGCACTGGCGTTGGGAAACCTTTTCGGTGGGCGCGACGCTCGGGTTCTTCTTCGGTTGTCTCTATCTCTTCCTGCCCGTGGTGACCGGACTTTTTTTCGCCAAACCGATCACCCTTCTTCCGATTCCCTTTGTCGACCTGGACTCGAACGCGGAATCGATTTTGCCAGCCAGCCTGATCTCGATCAGTTTCGACGCTCTCATGCTGCTGACCGGAATGATTCTCCCTTTCCCCTGGTCGTCGGAATCTTCGTCGCAGTCATCCTGACCAGTGTGATCGGCAACCCGATCCTGCAATCTTCGGCTGGTTCGAACACTGGTCCCCAGGAAATGGCCTGCTGGAGAACCAGATGATTCTCTCCTTCGACTTTTGGATGAGTGTCACCTGCGGGTTGGCGCTCACCGTATGGCGGTGGTGGGGCTGGCGACAGTGTTTCGTAAAAGAAAAACCCTCTCTCAGCCCTCCCCGCAATGCAGGGAGGGGAGCGTTTTCCTCCACGAGGTGGAGAGGGGCCGGGGGAGAGGTTTTAAGGCCCGCGGCGACTTCCCCATCTGGCTTTGTGTCGCGGCCTATCTCCTCACCACCTCCGCCTTCTGTTGGCTGGGCCATCATCTCGTGCCTGGATTCCCCCTTTGGATTTTGATCGTCTTCGGTTTCCTCTGGACACCGCTCCAGTCCTACATCTCGGCGCGGTTGATCGGCATCACCGGTTCGGGGTTATCGGTTCCATACCTGAAGGAAAGCGCCTTCATCCTCAGCGGTTACCGTGGGCTCGACATCTGGTTCGCACCGATGCAGACCGGGGATTTCGGATCGGCGGCCCAACGTTTCCGCGAACTCGAATTGACTCGGACACGGTTCACCAGTGTGCTCAAAGCCGAGGCGCTCATCCTTCCGGTTTCTCTCATCACCAGTTTCCTCTTCTGGTGGGGGTTTTGGAAAATGAACCAGATCCCCTCCGACTCGTTCCCATTTATCTCCCGAACCTGGCCGGTCCAGGCCCGTCAGGCTTATCTCATCCTCACCGCGAACTCGGGAGAACATTCCCTCCTCCTCGACGCTCTCAAGCCCGATCTGATCGCAGGGGGAGCAATCGTGGGATTCCTCGCATACGGCGGAGTGTGGCTGCTCGGCCTCCCGGCCACCGTCTTCTACGGCCTCGTCGGTGGAACCGCGATGCCCCTTCACATGGGACTCCTCCTGATGGGCGGCGCGCTCCTCGGTCGCTATGTCTTCAAAAAGAAATTCGGAGAGGAACGGTGGACCCGGATGGTCCCTGTGGTCACCGCCGGATTCGCATGTGGGATGGGACTCGCGGGAATGCTCGCGGTGGGCGCTGCGATCCTTTCGTATTGCACGAAGAGTCTGCCGTTTTAGAGGGGCCCACACACTGTTGAATTCATGGGTGAATGAGCGACACTACAGTCAAAGGAAATTTGACGATAAGGCGGATTCCTAAATGAAAACGGACGAACTTTATTCTGAAGCGATCTCGCTGCCCATCGAAGAACGGGCCGCATTGATCGATCGCCTCATGAAGAGCCTCAATCCTCCTCATACAGAAACTGAAAAAAAATGGATTGAGGTCGCCAAGCGTCGACAAGAGGAAATCGCTTCGGGCCGTGTGAAACCGGTTCCCGGCGAAGAGGTCTTCCGAAAAGTTTGGGATCGGTTCGCAAAGGCGGAATGAAATTCACTTTTCACCCTGAAGCTGAACTCGAGTTCGATGAGGCAATTTCCTTTTACGAGGAAGCCAAAGAATCCCTCGGATTCGATTTCGCGTCGGAGGTCTTTTCCTCAATCACTTCTATCTGCAATTACCCAGAAGCTTGGCCCATCGTTTCCGACGGTATCCGAAGATGTTTGGTTAACCGGTTTCCTTACGGAATCCTCTATTCGGAGATCAAGGATGAAATCTTTATCTACGCGGTGATGCACCTGCACAGGGATCCGGACTATTGGAAAAATCGAATTTGACTCTCTGACTCGGGGAGGATGAGACAATTTCAACCCATCCCCTTCAAATAAGGCAACCACGAGGGCTGCACCAGATCGTGGGCATCCAGTAATCCCTTATCGAACAAGATCTCCTCGGGCGTTCCGGTCTTCACACAACACCCCTTCGAGAGGAGCGCCACTTTGTCGCAGACTTTGAGGACCATTTCGAAATCGTGGGTGGCGATGATTTGGGTGCAGTCGGTTTGGCCGAGAATGGCGATCAATTCTTCGCGGCCTTTGGGGTCGAGGCCGGTGGTGGGCTCGTCGTAGAGGATCAACTCCGGACGCATGGCGAGGACCGTGGCGATGGCGACCCGGCGTTTTTCTCCACCGGAGAGGTGTTGGGGGACACGGCTTTCGTAACCATCCAGGCCGACTTTGGAGAGGGCCTCGTGGGCGAGATCGTGGGCCTCGTCGTTGCTGAGACCATGGTTGAGGGGGCCGAAGACCACATCCTCGAAAACGGTGGGACAAAAGACTTGATCATCGGCGTTTTGGAAAACGATCCCCATCCGTCTTCGGATTGAATCCACCGATCCATTCTGTTTCATGGACTGTCCAAAGACCTCGATGTCGCCCGACATAGGCTTGAGCAATCCATCCAATAGCAGAAGCAACGTCGATTTCCCGGCGCCATTCGGGCCGATGAGTCCCCAAGTCTCTCCGCATGGCACATCAAGGGTGAAATCCTCGAGACCGTGTGTTGACTCCGGATAGTGATAGACCAGTGAGGAGATGCGAACGCTCAGGTCAGCCATAGACGGTCTCCCAATGCAAGCACGATCGACAAGATGATCAGAACCGTGAGTTTCAACCAATCGAGTGGCTGTCTGGCGGGTTCGTAGAGAATGCGAATGTGGCCGTCATACCCGCGCGATTTCATTGAGTTGAGAATCCTTTCGGTCTGTTCGAAACTGGTGAAGAGAAGCATTCCCACCATGTTGCCATAAGTCTTGAAAGAATTCTTGTTGAACCCGGGCTGGAATCCTCGGGACTTCATCGCAATCCGCATCTTTCGCAATTGATCCAGATACACGAAAAGGTACCGGTAGGTGAAAAGAAAAGTCTGGATCAGCATTTTGGGGATCCCGAGGTCCTGAAGCGATTTCATCGACCGATGAAAGGGGGCCGTTCCAAGCATGGGGAAGATCAGGATGGTGATCGCGAGGGCGCGCAAGGTGATGGTCAACGCCAACCCAAGGTTCTCGCTCTTCCAACTCCAACCGCTACCGAATTCATATTGAAGGGGCAAAAGAAAGAACAAAGGAATTAGGAAAAACAAGACCCATTTCAACCGGTCAAGGACAAATCCCACTGATATCTTGGACACCCAGAGAAAAACGAGTGCGAGACCGAACGCGATCCCGGTCGCGATCAATCCATCTATGGTGGCGATCACCAGTATCAAGAGAGAGAACCCAAGGATCTTAAGCCCGCAGTCCCAACTGTGGATCGGCGAGGAGAGGCCGGCGTAGCGATCGATTTCAGGATGCATTTAGGCCCCGGCCTTCCGCTTGAACCCAAGGATGTAAAAGAGAATGCCCGTGACCCCGAGGACATAACCGAGTCCCGATATGATCCGATTGATCCGACTTGAACCGATTTCCTTGTTCAAAACGATTCGGTCCTCCGTGTCGGTCCCGTGATCGTGATCGCCATCGACATGGTCATGGTCGTCGTCTCCAGCATGTTCGTGGACGTGGTCATGGTCCCCCTCGCCATGGGTGTGCTCCAATTCGGCGGCCTCGCCCTTGATTGCTAGGGCAATGGCGGCCGGAGAGAGCGGGAACACCTCGCGATGTCCCGAATCGTCCTCGACCGTCACCTCGACCTTTTCTTTCAGGTCGTTCGAAAATTTGAATCGTCCCTGTGAGTCGGTCTTGCCGGCGGAGAGAACGGAGCCATCCGGAGCGATGACCTCGGCGGTGGCATCCCTCGCCTCGGTTCCATCCTCGAAGAATGCCTGGACAACAAAATCGATGCCCTCGACCTCGATCTGGGCCTCGAGGTTGTGCGCCATCGCCGAATTCAGGAGGGCGAGGCCGAGGAGGATGGCGATTGTGAGATTTCTGGTGAACTGCATATCAACATCTCCGGTTTAACTTTAAGCAGGAACGACACAGCGCTCCCGGTGACTAAGCCTTCGATTAAAGCGATGGGAATATGGGTCCCGAGAAAGAGCCAGATAAGCGTTTGAAAATCCTTGCCGGCGGTAAGGAGCGAAAGGCAAGCGAAGAGAGAGGACAGGATGACTCCCAAGATAGTCAGCCCCGCCGCGAGAAGGACCCGGATCCGAACCGGTCGTCCTGTACCCAGGTAGCGATAACTCCAACCGACCAGCAGGGCGGGGATTCCCATGATACAAGCGTTGACTCCGATCGTGCTGATCCCCCCGTGTTGAAGCAGGAGAGCCTGAAGAGTCAGCCCCATCAGCACCGCCAACATCGCTTGGGAGCCAAGAACAATGCCCACCAAACCATGCAGGAGCAGATGGGCGCTCGTCGGACCGATCTTGAAGTGAATGAGACTGGCCACAAAAAACGCCGCGCTCATCACCCCAATTCTCGGCATGTCATCCGCTTCCAGGTTTCGAGCGGAATAACCAATCCACGCGGCGGTTACCGCGAATCCGGCGATTATGGTGGGAGCGGGAAGAATCCCATCGGAAATGTGCATAAAACTCGTTTTCCAATCGATGAAAAAAGGTTAACGGAATTCAGCCGATTTCAATAATTTCATATTATAGGGTGATTAGTATGAATGAGGAAAGGGTCGGGAGGGTCAACCCGACATGGAAATGAATCGTCCCAATACGGGTTACCATACCCTCCCCAAGAAGCCGATAAAAGTGAATGTTTTTTCCTAGTTCAGCCAATTCCCTAACGTTTTTTGCTAGGAGTGAGTGCTCTTGGAGAGAAAATGTGGTAAAGTGAAGACCCAAACATAGTGAGGTATGATATCGTGGAAGGCAAGAAAGGGATTTTTCCAGATCTTACAACGCACTGTTGCGACATTCCACTTCCCGAAAAGGGCCATCCCGCTGGCTATGCCGCCCTTATCGAGGGATATGGCCTCACTGTTCCGCGACCTCGGACCCTGACCGCCATCGGTTCGGGATCTCGAATTTCCGAAAGGGATTGCTGGCGCATTTTCACTTCAAACTACCAACCCGAATCCACCCTTGAGGGTCACCTCACATTCGCCCTCAAACATGAGGGACTCGATTTGGCCATCCTCAAAAGGGTATTCCAAACGGTGGGGCCAAGGAAGGTCGAAGAAGTCGTCCGGGCGAAACCGAGCGGAGCCTACGCTCGGCGGATTTGGTTTTTGTACGAGTGGCTCCTGGGCAAGGAGTTGGACCTTTCAGGGATGGAAAAGAGAAGTTATGTCTCAGCCGTCGATCCTAAAATGCAAGTGTCGGCCCCTGGTAAGAATTCCACTCGTCATGGAGTTCGAAACAATCTCCCCGGGACTCCGGACTTCTGTCCCATGGTCTTCCGGACTCGCGCCATTGAAAAATTCTTGGCGATGGGACTGCGTGAGCGCGCGGAATCCGTGGTGGATCGAACGCCACGGGATCTGGTGAATCGCGCGGCGGCCTTCATGTTACTGAATGATTCCAGATCGAGTTTCGAGATCGAGGGGGAAAACGTTTCGCGCGACCGAATCCAACGATGGAGCCAAGTCATCGGTGAAGCTGGTCGGCAACCCCTGACTCTGGATGAACTCATCCGTTTACAGAAGATCGTCATTGGCGACGAAAGGTTTGTCCGGATCGGAGTCCGGGAGGATGGAGTGTTCGTTGGGGAACACGACCGAGCGGACCGCACCCCGATTCCCGACCACATCGGCGCCCGGCCCGAGGATATTATACCTCTCCTAGATGGACTGATCGCTTTCGACCAAAACGCGGCCCAAGAATTGGATCCGGTGGTGGCGGCCGCCTTGATTGGGTTTGGGTTTATTTATGTTCACCCGTTCGAGGATGGCAACGGCCGAATTCACCGTTATTTATTCCACCATACTCTGGCCCAGAGAGGATTCAATCCACCGGGCATCGTGTTTCCCATTTCGTCGGTCATCCTCAATCGTATCGATCGATACCGAGAAGTTCTGGAAGACTATTCGAAGCGACTCCTACCGACGATCGAGTGGAAATCCACAGACAAAGGGAACGTTGAGGTGCTGAACGACACCTCCGATTTCTATCGGTTTTTCGACGCCACTCCGCATGTTGAGTTTCTCTATTCGTGCGTTCAACAAGCCATCGACCACGACCTCCCCAATGAGACTCGATTTCTCCATCGATTCGATGCGTTCAAGAAAGCGGTCGCGGGCATTGTCGACATGCCCAACCGAACTTTCGATCTCCTGTTTCGGTTCCTCGACCAAAACGAAGGACGACTTTCGAAGCGCGCTCTCAATAAAGAGTTCGCGCGTCTGAGAGAGGAGGAGGTGGAAAGGATCGAGGATGTCTATCGGGATGTTTTTGGGATTGCGGACCAAGCGGGAGGAGAATAGCGGGCGATTTATTGGCTCGCTTCCAAAGTGAACGGCTGCACAAAAACCTCTCCGGTTGCGTTTCGCACCTGAGCCCGGATGGTTTTCATCCCAGAGGGAAGGCCCTTCAATGTAAAGACTTCACCGGTGGCCTGGATTGTCTGGCCCGCGATCCACTCGACTTCGGCGTCGGATTCGATTCGGATCTCGTGGTCGCCCACCTGGATCGAGTCGATGTGTGGATAGTCCCCCTTCTCGATGCCGAGATCTTTCACCGCGAACATCGCCCCCTTTTCGAAGGAATCGCGGAGCGATTCCAGAGTCCACTCCTTGATCAATAGGACTGTTTTTCCGGAATCGATGTCTCCCGGATACTCCGCGCGAAGATCCTCGCGACCCGGGCCGAACCAATCGTTGACTCCAATGCCCCAGATCTTAGTCGACTTGGTTGAAAGCAAGTGATCCCAGACCCGAAGGAATTCGGCGTTCGTATCCTTTTGCTCCCCGGTGTTGAACTTATGGTTTGAATAACCGCTATAAACTTCAATCGCTTGGAAACCGGAATAGGAATCGTAATGTTTCAACCCCTCCCAGGGGTGCGCAATGACTGCAAGCCCTCCCATTTCATGAATTCGCTCAATACAGGCCTGGGTCGACTCATAATGGAAGGGGTACTTGTGTTGTTGGTTCCCGCCCTCCCACTTCTCGATGTATTCCGTGAGGAAAGGAGAAAGGATGTGGTCAAATCCAACCTCCTCCGCCCCAGGAATCAAAATTTGCAAATTCTGGAAACGTTCCAGCAGGACCGAATCGCTTGTGGCCGAGGGTACATATTGAGAGACCGGCCAATATCTCTTTCGCCAAGCCTGGGGGTGTGAGGGGTCACCCGAGTAGTGAAGAGGCGAAACCGCGTTGTAACCAGCCCGATCATAATCGCCGAGAAACCGTTCGTACCGACTGGCGCTCATGACATGGTCGTGGAATTGGGTTAAGCAACGGTGATCCGATTCCCAGTCCACCGATTGGTAGGGATTGAAAGAGACTCGGTAAGATTTGGGAGAAGGCGCCGTTGGTTTACCGCACCCAAATCCAATCAGGAAAGCGAAGAGAAAAGCAGCAAAGACAGTCCGAGTCATTGAACGCAAGTCGGCGCGCATACAAGCCCCCTGTCAGCGGAAAGGCTGGAATAGTCGTGGAACAGACTATTCCCTCTCACGCTCGTGACAAGGCCCGTCGGACTCGAGGCAAACGATCCTCGGTAGAACTAATCCGCGTAGGAGTAACCCAACGATTGAAGAGCCGTTTCGCTATAGCCGATCGCCAGCATGCCCTGTTGCGTATACCCAAGTTGTTTGAGGGTCTCCGCGTCCAACCCTTTTTGGAGAAGCTTTTGCGGTTCGTTAACCGAACGCGCGATGATGTTGTGAGCGGTTCGGAATCCCCCCAAAATCCCCTTCGATTGACAGATACGGTTTCGCATCTCCTGCGGGCTTGTGCTTGTCTGTCCATACATTTTGACACACCTCTAGCGCTTAAAAATCTTGCCCCTGATTTTTGTTTTCAGCCAATATGATTTTTCAACCCAAGATGCCTGTGTTTAAACATATCGCGGGCGCCGGTGACTGTCCAACACTTTTTTCACCAATCGATTGGGATTCGGTCTGACACGGCAAACTCTTCCAAACGATCAATCGTCGAGTTCACGCCGGTTCTCGAAATTGAAGGAGAAATTAAGGAGAATCATGTGGTTATCTTCCCATCCATCGCCGAGCGGCCCGGTATCGACCGCCTCCCATTGGTAACCGAGGGAGAGAGTCGCCTGCTGTGAAAGTGGAATGTCGATGCCTGAGGCGAGCCGATTTTGACCCAAACGGTCTGTTTCGAAATTATAAAACACCTCATCGAAGACCCAGAACTTCCAGGCCCGATCAGCGGTCTTGAAACCAGGAATCCCTTTCGACAGTTTTCCTCGGAAACGAGTTCGCCAAACCTGATCGCTCACACCCTCGGGGTCGAGGATCTCCCATCGGTTGCGGAAGGAGAAATCCCATCCGGTTCCAAAGAGATCTTCCCTCTTGTTGTTCAAATGCAGGAGGTATCGATCGATATAAACTCGATCCGTGTTGGGGCGATCGGTGATCTGGCGACGATACCCCGGTTCCAGGCTCCATCCCTCCCATCCGGGGATCGGAAAGACCAACGTTCCCTGGAAATGGGTGCGGTAGTGATTGGAGTAGCGGTCGAGCCAACGGTTATCCACTTCGAATTTGAGGTCCGTGGCTCCGAGTTGTTCCAGTTCGGGAAGAGGAATGGTGAACGATTGCTTGCTCCACAATTCCCCTTTCTCTTGCGCGCCGATGGGACTCGCAAGGATGGCCATCAGACAGAAAACCACTGTAATGGGCAGAGTCCACCCAAGGGGAAATCGAAGCAATTCTCGCCCCGCTTATTCAAATAGTTTAAAAATTTCTGCCTCGGAATTTCGAAACAGCCTTCACCAAGACCGATTGTTGGGGAATCCGGATGAAGAGACAAGTCCGACCCCAGCAGGGTTGTCCGAAAATCGATGGAAATCAGTGAAGCGGCTGAATTTCAAGGGTTCCGTGGAGAAGGAGGGTGGTGGTTGTCGCGCCACTTGGTAGAACCGCCGACTCTTTCCGGTTCTCGGTGGGGTCGAAGAGACCGAAATCGACACGATGAGGACCGGGGGGCAGATCTTCTTTCAATTTGATTGGATAGACCTCGGTGAATCCATCCACGATCCCTTGGTAAAAACTCTCGCCGGACCGTGAAGCGACTCGCGGGTTGTCCTGCTCGATTCGCCCTTTTCGGAAGAGAGGAAAACTTTCGAGCTGGGTGTAATCCTGGTCGTCCAGTGAAAAAAGGTGGACGAAAAGAAAATCCTCGGAGGCGGCATTCATTAGAGCGGTCGCGGATTCCGGGTTCCAGGCGATTTCAAATTCGATATTGGCGCCGACGGTCGGTGAGGCTTGTCGGATACGAGCGGCCTCGATCTGCAATCCTTGGGGGTACTGGCCGCGCACCGACTCCCAATCCGTGCGACCGACGAGAAGCGGCTGGGATAAGGCATAGGCATTCCGGTCGGATTGGTTTCCCTCACGGATGACGAACTCGCGTTTGTATTGAGGTCGCTCCACTCCCACGCAAATTCGCCATTCCCCCTCGGGAAGATTGGAAGGGATTTCGATTCGGGTTTCGGTCGACCACCGTTTCATCCCTTCCCCACTCTGACCGTAAGCATCGAGGACCCATCCGGTGTGCGCGACAGGACCTTGCGTCGATGTTGTTGATATCGGCAAAAGGTAAGCGAATCCGCGCACATCCTGTTCCTCGGACGCTTCCATCTCGAGCCACTCATAGGCCCAGTGGCATTCAAGTTCGATCGATTGCCCTGGCCGGACCGAGGATGGTTCGAAACGGGCGGATTCGAGAACGATCGAGCCGATCTCTTCGCGAGCCTCCAACGCCGCGCGATCCTCGAATTCGGAGTCTATGTATTCCCACCCCTTCGGCTCGTAAAGGAAGGGGTCGCCGAGGGGCATGGTCGTTTCAACTTTCCCGACCGGATCGGCGATCGCGACCTTGGCGAGAGAGTCCGATTTGAAGAGACCCAATCGCCATTCGTACATGCCCGGAAGGAGATCCTTTCGCGGTTCGATTAGGAGAGTTGACAGGACCGCGGGTGGCGAGCCGGAACGGACTTGGAAATTCGCGACCTCCGCTCCCTCCTCGGTGAGCGGGAAATTCCACCCCTGAATGAATCGACCATCGCGGGGATCTTGAAGATGCAGGAAGAATTGGGTGCCGGCGACCATCGATTCTAGATTTTCCACCGGCTCGGGAACCCAATCGACTTGGAGGAGCGTGGCCTCCCCCTTTTCGTACAAGTCTCGTTTCGAAAATCGGTATCCGGTGACACGAACGCCGTTCGCGAACTTCACATCGGTCTTGACCCGCTCACCAAGCAGCGCCGCCGGGAACCGGTTCCTCCAAAGGGTGGAGGTCGCCCCATCGGGGAGGTGGTAAACGGCGAGCGGTTTGAGCCCCTCCCCCCAGCCGCTCTCCTCGCCAAACAATTTCTTCAGGAGGGGCTCGTAATTCTTAGATACAAAATCGGGACCAAGGTCCCCGCCTTGTTTAGTGATGAAATAGGGCGCTCGCAGAACGTTCAGGAGGCGCCGGGTGGAACCCGGGTCGGCGCGGTAATCCGGCCGATAGGCGATGTTGAAAAAGTCGAGGTTGGCGCCCAGCATTTTCGCATAGCAATTGAGCGCCGGAGCGTGGAGGTAGCCATCGTCTACAAGAACCGGGACCTCGATCCGCCCATCGATGTGACCGACATGATCCCGGTCCTTCTGAATTTCCTCCACCATCGACCTGTGCGGCCAATCGGCGTCGAAGCGGAGCATGTCGCCATAAGGGGCGGGACCAGCGAGAGTTAGCGGCTGACCAAACGGAGTCGGAACCTCGACCCGCTTTGACAGTACGGGCAAACCGATCACCTGATTCGCATACCCGATTAAGGCGACCGCGAGAGTCCCGACCAACCAAACAGGGCGAGTGCCGGGACTGCGCGAGAGCAGCCACCAAGCGATCAGAATCGGGATGGGGTAGATGGCCGGAGTGAAGTACCGGGGATCCTTCACCCAAAGCGAGGACATCACCAAGTACGAGAGCCCAAAAGTTCCCAAGAGAAACCATGCGGATGGGTTCCGGTTTTTCCCAAAGAGGATCGTGAGGATCGAGGCGATGGCGAGCAGCCAGAGTGGGAGTCGGAGTTGATGGCTTTCCAATGTGAGGAAGTAATAGAGCATCGAATCGAGGGTCTGGACCTCGGCCATGCCTCGCACCTGCGCCGCCTCGGTCAAGACTCGGCTCCCCTCCGAGGCGATGAACCCAAAGTGTTTGAGGTACCATGGTCCTGCGATGAGCAGCGCGGGAATTGAGGCGATGACAATCCCGATGAGACTTGAAGCGAGTGGGGGTGTCGGCCGTCGCGCTTCATCCCAATGACTCGCGAACCCTCGGGAGAAGGAGAGTTGTTTGGCGGCGCCGATCAGTAGCCCGATGAAAACCAGTGACAAAACGGAGAGAAAGATAAAAGAACCGCTCCCACGGAAGAGGCTGACAAAACAGTAGAGGACGCCCACCCACCCCACGAGGAAGAGACCGGCCCGATAGAGGCCGGCTCCTCGATCTTCCTCTGTGTCATTCGAGAAAAAACCGCCAATGAATCGACCCGGCGCCACCGGCAGAAACATCCCGGAAAAGACCCAAAGGACAGGGAATCCGATGAAGACCGGAAAGGTCCATTTGGTGAGCAGTCCAAAACCGCACACCACCCCAAACAGAAAGGCGATCCCCTTCCTCCCAAAGCGATCGCTCGCGAGCACCAGGTAGGCCCCGGCCGCGGACCAGGCCAGCACAGCGAGGTCGACATAGATTTCACGGGTTAGCCCATGGACCACCGGAAAGAGAGAAATCAGAATTCCCGCCAAGAGTCCGGTCCTCGAGTCGAACAAAAGGTTCCCGAGCAGATACACCGACAGCATCAAGACACCCAAGAAAAAAAGGTTGGGCAAACGGACGCTGTCCAGAGTTTGCGGCCGAATCTTCAGACAGACCGCGGCAAAGAGATGGTAACAGGGAGGGTAATAAGAGGAGATTTCATACAGTTCGTCGAACCACGCAAGCGACGGTTCGAATCGATCGAAATGGTCTCGAATCTCCATCGCGATATTGGTGTGGTTGGCGGCGTCGTAGTAAGGGGGGACCTCGGCCTCTTTGAAGATGACCAAATCGACTGCGGCGTGGAGCCCCCAGACTCCGAAAAGAATGAGGAGCGCGACCCAGGAGATTTTCGATCGATGGTCCGAGGCGTCCGATGTCATGTTCATGGCGCCCGGTTTTACAATGGGGCGGTGGAGGTGGCAAGGCGAAAGCGGGTTTCCAACCAGCCGAATGGCCGTATTCTCGGGAAGGGTTCCCCTTGATTTTCTTCTATTGAAAAAAATCGCTAATCGATTTATTATTGTACTCTGTAGAAATTAATGGAACGCGGTGAAACCAATGAGGTTTATCAAATCCGGTTTTGGGACATTCCTCCTTTTGTGTTCCTGCCTAATCCATGGGCGCGATGTTCCTGCCACCACCCTAAATGTTCCCGGCGATTTCGCGACCATCCAGTCCGCGATCGACTCGGCCACCCATGGCGACGAAATTGTTGTGGCCCCCGGGGTCTATGTGGAGACCATCGAGATCTCGGGTAAGAACCTCCGCCTCCGCTCGACCAACCCGCGTGATTGGTCGGTGGTGGAAGCAACAGTAATCGACGCGAGCGGGGCCGGATCGGTGGTGAAATTTGCGGGAAGCGAAACGGAGGACTGCGTTCTTGCGGGGTTCACAATCAAAGGGGGAACGGAGTATGGAGTCAATGGCAGCCATTCTCACGCGACCATCGAATTCAATCTTATCCAAGGTAACGAGAGCGGCATTTCGATTGAGCAAACCAGCGGGATATTTCAATCCGATGGGGTCATCAGGAACAACCGGATAGGACCCAATTTAAGAAACGGGATTGTTGAAAGCTCAGGCAGGATTCAAAACAATCTCATAGCGGAGAATCGTTGGGGAATTTACCGCTGCAACGGTCCAATTATTAACAACACAATGGTCGACAACACCATCGACGACATTCATGCCTGCTACGGCGACATTGTAAACTGCATAATCGGCGACCCTCCAAGCGGGGTCGCCAATTTAGGTTATCTCTTAAACTGCTGCGTGATCGAAGAGCATGGATGGCAAGGCAAAGTCATCATTGGCGACCCTCTATTTGAGGATCGAGCAAATGGCGATTATCGACTCTCCGCCGATTCGCCTTGTCGGGACGTGGGGAATCTCTCCTATCTTTCAGAAATTTTTCAGGTCGACCTGGAAGGCAACACCCGGATTTCCGGTGATGCGGTCGATATCGGGTGCTACGAGTTCGGCAGTTCCTACGACAGCGATGGGGACTTTTTAGATGACGACGAAGAAGCGGTCCACGGATCGGATCCCACGAACCGGGACACTGATGGTGACGGTCTACTGGATGGGTTCGAGGTAAGGCGGGGAAACGACCCACGGAATTTCGATCTCCCTCGGGGAATCGTGGTTCCCACAGACCTGCCAACGCTGGATGAAGCGGTGGCATACGCTCTTCCCTCCGAAAGGGTGACTGTGATGCCGGGGACTCATGAGGCCCACCTGTTCGTCCGGAGAGACATCGAACTATTAAGCAGCGACCCATTGTCCGCGTCCATTACGGCCTCCACTATTCTGAATGGGTCCAACGAATACCCAATATTGGCCTTCCATAATTCGGGAACGGATGGATCGAGAATCGAAGGACTGACCCTTGCGAATGGGAGGGGACTTTTTGGCGGCGCTATCCACGGACACGGGACCAAAGCAACGATTCGCAACAACCGATTTCGGAACAATAGGTGTTCCCGATATAGCATCTCCTGTTATGGCGGGGCCCTTTACGATTGTGATGGGTTGATTGAGGAAAACTCATTTTGGGAAAACTACGCCAACTTCGGCGGAGCCCTGAGTCATTGCGACGGAACGATTCGCGGGAATCGATTCATCGAAAACAACGGATATTCAATTCCAGTTTATAGGGTCTCCATTCCGGGGAAAGGCGGCGCCCTACACGCGTGCGCGGCCAACATCGTGGAAAATGAGTTCTATTCGAACGGGGCTGTCTATGGAGGAGCTATCTCCGAATCCTCCGGTGTTATCCTCTCCAATACCTTCATCGCGAATTATTCGGAACGTGGAATAGAGCAAGGAGAGGGCGGGGCGATCTTCGATTGCGACGGATGGATCCTTCACAATCGAATCGAAAGAAACCAGTCATTCGTGGGTGGAGGATTGGCGAAATGCGATGGTGAAATCGCCTACAACATCATCAGAGACAATACCGCCGAATCCTATTGTCGAACTTCCTTGATCTACCTCGGATGCGCCCCTCCAATGGGCGGCGGCCTGCACGACTGCGATGGCCAGATCCATCATAACCTCATCCAGGGGAATCGATTGGTCCCTCGCTGCGGACAGTTATCTTGTCCCGACTCTCTTGGGGCGGGACTGCAGGGATGCGATGGCCTGATCGAAAACAACATCGTCGCCACGAACGACGCCCTGATTGCTTGCGCCTCTTTTTACCGGCCAATTGACGGCGCCACCGAGGAGATTTGGATTCGAGAATGCTCCTCCGCAACCGGAGGAGGGATTCAAAATTGCGAAGGTGTGATCCGAAACAACACTTTCTATGGAAACCGAGTCGAGGGAGAAGAGACGGGCGGCGCCGCAAACTGCACCGGCGATTTCGAAAACAATATCGTCTGGGGAAACATTCCACTCCAATCTCCACAAGTGGTCGATGTCACACCGGCCTATTGCCTCATTCAAAGTTGGACCGGGGGTGGTCCCGGAAACCTGTCCGAGAATCCACGGTTCACCGACCCCGAGAATGGCGATTACCGTCTCAAACCGATCTCCCCGGCGGTCGATGCCGGAAAGTTTCAGGTAGACCTGATCACCGACTTCGATAGGGAACCTCGTCCGTTCAAGGCGGTCGAGGAACACCGCGGAGATGGCTCCGCATTCGACATCGGCGCGGACGAGTACCGGCTGTTCATGAATCCTCATTCCGACCTGACGAACGATCTAAGAGTGGACATGCTCGATCTCAATGTGATGCAACGAAACTGGCATCGCGAAACCGAACCCGTGGGTCCCGTCCCCGAGGAAAGGATCCTGATCGACCCCGACGCCGATCTCGATTTCAGCGGTCGAGTCGATGTAATGGACCTCGCGCTTTTTCTGGAGGACTGGGGGCGTGTGAGCGAATGAGAAGAAGAGCCGACAATCAGATCCAAATCTATAATTGACAAATAAACCGATGGGAAATAATATTTGCTACTCAGGATGGAAAGGAGACCGCTCTCATGGCCATCGCCACTCTCCTACGGGATGGAAAACACCGGGCCCTTCGAGTTCTCCGAGATCAGGCCAATCGCCGTTCCGTTCCCCAACGAAGCTGGTTTGTAATCTGGAATATCACCACCGCCTGCAACCTCACCTGTAAATACTGCAAAGTCCCCACCGTCGTGCAGTCGAGACCGGTTAAAGGGGAAGCGACCAAACACCTGCATCTCCTGCTTGAACTCGACCCGCGGTCACTGGTCTTGTTCGGGGCCGAACCGACCATGGCCGCCGATCTGCCGGATGCGGTGAGAGTCCTGAAAGAAAACCGGCCCGAACTTTGGATTCAACTGAATAGCAACGGCGTTCTGGAGCCGATCCTGACCGAGGTCATTCCGATGATCAACAAGTTGGAATTGAGCCTCGACGCCATCGGCGACAGCTGCAAGTTCCTGACCGGCGCCTCGGCCAAACCGCTCCTCGGAAAGTTCAAACGCTACCACGCCCTTGCCCAACAGCACGGCGTCCCAATCAGCATTCATGCGGTCATCACTCAAGCGAACTACCGCGACCTTCCGGAGTTGGTCGCTTGGATGCGAGACAACCTACCCGGGGTGTGGCTCAGCATTCGCCCCATCATCCCCGATTCACACCCACTGAGCGTGCAGAACGATCCCGAGGTCAATGCGGATTTTATGCGGGTCGTGGAATCCCTGCCGGAGGAGGTCGGACGATCCTTTATCAGCGATCCCACCCGACAGTCGAAGATGAGTTGTTCAAGACAATTCTTTCGGACGGTGGTGGACTTCGATGGCTCGCTCCGATCCTGCAAGGTCGAGCAATCGGCGGTCTACCTCGAGGGCCAACATTACCGGAACCGTCCACGACTCCAGGGCGCCTGGGATGCCGCGCGGGATTTTGGAACCGCCTATCATTCCCTCGTGGCGAGGCCGACCTCGATGACCTGCATCCATTCTTGCGAATGGTTTCTCCCCTTCGATCACTTTCTATCCGGAAAGGTTTCGGCCGACTACGAGGGCCTTGACTTCCTCCATGGGACCCTGGATCTCGAGGATGTAAAAGAGCTGAACGACTACACCGGCGAGCGCCTCGGCAAGACGTTCTCGCTCGATGAACTAGGCCCGTTCCTCAAACCCGGTGTGCGAAACGATGTGCGGATCGCGAATTCAAATCGCATGGCAGTCGAAGAAGCCCGAGCGGAATGTTTTGGGAGTTCAGGATGAGGGAGGGGAAATGTTAGATCGCTCGACCGAGGAAATTGTAGTGAAACGGACGGGAAGTGGAGTCTCATTAATTCGAATCGTGTCAATACTCATTGCGATTGGACTTTTCTATTGCTATGTTGATTTGTACTGTGGGTCGCAGAATGAAATGAGTTGGATTCATATTAAATGGAACGCTTCAAAGATTCATAAAGGGATGGAACGGGAACGTGTTATAGAGATTCTTGGAAAGCCCTCTTCTCATTCCGACATCTACAAGGAAAACAAGGAGATTCTATGGTACGGAAGAGACCACCCGATTGGATTAGGGTATGATTATTTCGATATCCACCTTTCGGACGGAGTGGTTTCTGAGACTCAGGAATACACTGATTGAGGATGCTAACCCGATCCTTTTCGAGCGGTCTTGGATTAACCTGTACAATGGGAGCGCGTACGATGTCTCCGAGGAGTGGAAGTACAAGTGGAATCCGAGGGATCAGATGACTCAGGCGATGAAGTGGGAGGGGAGCGCGTCCTCCACCGACAATGTGGGAGCGGTCAGTTAAGACCACCGCCTCCCCCGCAAGGGGTGGCGAGGTCGGTTATCCCAGAAGAATGTTCACCACTTTTTGAATGATGTTTTTGTGAATCTCATCCCCGATCGCACCCGCCTCTCCAACAATCAAAGACCGACTTGCCGTGAAAACCTTCCCCGGGCGAATGTAACTGGTTCGATGCAGGCTTCCTTCAACAAAGTCCGTTTTATCGATTTGCACCGCGTGTGGATCGGCGTAGGCGCTGCTGGTGATCTGGCAGAGAAGCCAATCGTCCCCACCCGCATGAGCCAGAACTAGCGAGGGCCTGACTTTGCTTGAAGAGAGGTCCGAAAACGGGAATGGAACGAGTACTACTTTGCCCCTTGCAGGTGAGACCATGCTAAATCTTCCTCGGGTCGGTTCCAATCGGCGAGCGCCTTCTCGGAGAGGACAGCGGTTTCGATGGAGTCGGAATCATCCAACAAGGTGAGGATAGCCCGCCTCGGCCCCTTCAGATGGACAGGCTCCGCGAGTTCGATCCGTCCGTCCGGTTGGATCGTTGCTTCATAGGATTCGAGCATGTTGGAAGTCCTCCATTCAACTTCAAGGGTAAACTGGATAAGATACCCTCGGCAAGATCCAATGAGAAGAAAACTTGAACCGGCCAAGAAAGGGACTTCCCCTTCGGTGTCGGAGATTTCCGAGGAGTGGAAGTACAAGTGGAATCCGAGGGATCAGATGACTCAGGCGATGAAGTGGGAGGGGAGCGCGGCCTCCACCGACAATGTGGGAGCGGTCAGTTACGAGTACTGCCTCTCCTGCGATGGGGCGCTCTCCAAGCGGTTCGAGTTCGATGACACGGGGACCGGCTCCGATCTGGGCGCGCTGGTCTCGGGCCTGCGTTACGAGTACGACGGGCTGAACCTGTTGCGTGTCGACGAGATCTACGGCGCCTCCCTCTCCGAGTCCGGCCCCTGGCGCACGGTCGAGGTCTCCACCCACCGCCCCGGCCAACTCTCCGCCCTCCTCCACAAAAGGGTCTACGAATACTACCCAGCCAACAACACGACCTCCCCCGATGAGACCCACGATTTCACCTACACCCACGACGCAGTCGGCAATGTCCTCACCGTCTTCGACAGCACCGGCTACGAAGCCTTCTATTTCGCTCAAGACGCCTTCGGCAACGAACTCCCGATCAACAGCGCCTTCGGCGCGAGCAGTTGGGATACGGCTGCGGGCGAGGATTATCGGATTACGGAGCATCAAACCGGGAAGTGGATGGATGGGTTCACGGGGTTGTATTACTTTCATGCACGATTTTACGACCCGGAAGTGGGGAGGTTTGTGGGGCGGGATCCGGTCAAGCCATGGGGGAAGAAGCTGAAAGGTGCGCAGGGAGGTGGCTGTTGCGTTAGAGGAAATAGTGGGACCGGGGCGGTGACTCCCTTTAACCCCTATTCATACGTGTTTAACTCACCAATCAATAGTGTTGATCCAAGTGGGGCTGTTGCGCCTGCCATTCCGGCTGCGATTGCTGTTTATGAAGCAATGGCATATCTCGCTGGATTACTTGCAACGGGCCTTGTCTGCGCTAACTTGGATGCAATTGAACAAGCAATTTCAGATTTGGCTGCTGCGGTGGCTGATGCCGGAGAAGCTATTTCGGGTTCGTTGCGGGATGCGGTTGACGCCTTGATTAGGAAAGCGCGTGAATTTGTTCGTGCTCGCAAAGAGGTAATTCCTTGTCCCGATTGCCGGAGAGTACCACTCTGTACGCTTACAGGAGATAGTCACCGAACTCCATGGGGCTGGTATTGCGTATACAGTTGTGATGACGGTTCACGTGAAACGTGGTTCATCTACAATGAGGATTTATATAATCCCGGTTGGCCCTATGTGAATGGATACTGTCCTCCATCCAAGCCGAAGGGTCCTCTTCCGCCATTGAAGGCGCATTAAGGATTAAGGATAATTCATGAGAATGATTGACGATAGGCATGATCAACTTGTCCGTTGGGAAGAATATGGAATACCTGAGGGTTTCGCTTTTCCAACAATATATCTTGATTCGACATTCAAATTTCTGGTCTTGCGGGTTACATCAACCGAACCAGATAAGCAAAGTTCGAAGTCGCGAATATTATTTAAGACACTAAGCGAACAGAAATATCGTCCGATAAGCAATTCTCTTAATGAGGTTTCATGCGGTGGTCCATTATTTCATCCATTGGAGCCAAAATTTTATATTCTTACCACTCGATGGTTTAACATCGACGGTAATATCTTTGGAAACTGGGAGGGCCTACATTCCTTTGACATGTTGAAAGAAGAGATTATAACGGAAACAACTGGAGAGGATATAGTTCTTGGTGAAGGTTGCTCGCGACTGTGGTTTATACATCTGTTGAGTTTCAACGCTGATCAACATGAGATAATATTAACTGCGGGGATTGAAAGAAACATTGGGAGATCTAGGAGAACGGTTGATCATTGGATATGTGCTTATAACCTTCATTCAAAATCGCTCACAAAAATGCAGAGTATGGGGACTCCATTTTTCTAACTTTTTCCTACACATGCTCCATGAACGTTGGGAGACGCTGTAAGATCCATATAATAATCAATTTCAGCGAGACGAGATTTGGACTCTGTTGTAAAATGATTTGAATGAGTTGACTCGGAGGAACACGGGGGATTTTCACTCTCCAGCCAATGGTGACGAGCGTTGGGATTATTCCTACGACGACAACGGGAACCTGACGAATGTGATTCAGAAGGTGTACAATGGAAGCGCGTACGATGTCTCCGAGGAGTGGAAGTACAAGTGGAATCCGAGGGATCAGATGACTCAGGCGATGAAGTGGGAGGGGAGCGCGGCCTCCACCGACAATGTGGGAGCGGTCAGTTACGAGTACTGCCTCTCCTGCGATGGGGCGCTCTCCAAGCGGTTCGAGTTCGATGACACGGGGACCGGCTCCGATCTGGGCGCGCTGGTCTCGGGCCTGCGTTACGAGTACGACGGGCTGAACCTGTTGCGTGTCGACGAGATCTACGGCGCCTCCCTCTCCGAGTCCGGCCCCTGGCGCACGGTCGAGGTCTCCACCCACCGCCCCGGCCAACTCTCCGCCCTCCTCCACAAACGGGTCTACAAATACAACTCGGGCAACAACACCGCCACCCCGAACGCCACCCACGATTTCACCTACGCCCACGACCCAGTCGGCAATGTCCTCACCGTCTTCGACAACTCCGGCAACGAAGAGTTTTATTTCGCCCAAGACGCCTTCGGCAACGAACTACCAATCAACAGCGCCTTCGGCGCGAGCGATTGGGATACGGCCGCGGGTGAGGACTACCGCATCACGGAGCATCAGACTGGGAAGTGGTTGGATGAGTTCACGGGGTTGTATTATTTTCAAGCCAGGTGGTATTCGAGCGAGGTGGGGAGGTTTGTCGGTAGAGACCCGGTCGGTTCACATTCTGGTAACGAACTGTGTAATCCAAATTGTAACTGTCACCGTTCGAAAGAAGTTCATCAACAATTCAGATATTTATTTCCGACTCATCCTTATTCATTCGCCAGCAACACTCCATTGCTGCTGGTCGATTCGGATGGCAAGAAAGTTACGTTATCCGCTTCGGAAAGCACTATAAATCTCGGAGGTGTTTTCGCATGGGGAACGGGTATTTGGGGATGGGTCAAATCGTCGTGCCCGTGTACCGGGGGAGCATCATTCTGCCAATTTGTGGCAATTGGGGGTGGCTTCGGCGCAGCAACCCCGTACGATGGTTATAATTTGGAAGTCACATGTGAGAATTATTCGGTAAAGTGCTTCAACGCAACTGAATACGGTGCATGGTTTGTTTCTGCATTAGCACATGTGTATTTGGGATACGGATTTTCTCTCGGTGGCGCAATTTCAGTGCCGGGTGGTTGGTCTTGCACCATCGCTGACTGGAATTGGGGAATAGGTGCTGGTGTTACTGTTTATGGAGGAGCTTATTATCATACCTTTGGATGCTATTAAATGACTTGGAGTTTTCGACTATGGAGGATAGTAAATGCGGCTGCCTTCTATTGAACAAACCGTAGGATTAATTGTGGGATCTATCGTTGTTGCAATTGGTTGGAAGATACAGGGAAATAGGCGCATCTGGGAACATCTCTCATACATCGGTTGGCCAAGGAAGTGGGTGGAAAGCAGAAGCGTATGGTTTCCTTGGTTCATGATGTTTATGGGAGGGATGCTTGTGATCCTAATCTTGTATGAGTGTCTTGAATGATCTTGTGTTATCGAAGGAACCTAATCCGCAACATGAGAATACAAGTGGAATCCGAGGGATCAGATGACTCAGGCGATGAAGTGGGAGGGGAGCGCGGCCTCCAGCGACAATGTGGGAGCGGTCAGTTACGAGTACTGCCTCTCCTGCGATGGGGCGCTCTCCAAGCGGTACGAGTTCGATGACACGGGGACCGGCTCCGATCTGGGCGCGCTGGTCTCGGGTCTGCGTTACGAGTACGACGGGCTGAACCTCTTGCGTGTCGACGAGATCTACGGCGCCTCCCTCTCCGAGTCCGGCCCCTGGCGCACGGTCGAGGTCTCCACCCACCGCCCCGGCTGGCTCTCCGCCCTCCTCCACGAACGGGTCTACCTCCATGCCAACAACGACGTTGCGCCCGACCCGCTAACCTCTGCCTCTGTGGATTTCTTTTCGTAATTGGGGGACAATGAAAAGCGAAAAGGAGAGTTGAGATGACTTGGAAGGATCGGATATCGACGGACCCGAACATCTGCCACGGAAAAGCGTGTGTGAAAGGCACGCGAGTTATGGTTTCGGTCGTTCTCGATAATCTTGCCGCGGGTGTTTCCGAGGAGGAGATCTTGAAGAGTTACCCCTCTCTCAAGGCCGAGGATATCCGCGCCGCCATGGCCTACGCCGCCGAACTGACCCGAGAGAGAATAGTCCCCTTTGAATCGGCTTCGGTATGAGGTTCAAGATTGACGAGAATCTCCCTATAGAACTTGCCGAGACCCTCCGCAAGGCGGGTTTTGACGCCATGACGGTTACTGAGCAAGGGATGGTGGGCTCCTCGGATGACAATCTCTTTGACATTTGCTGTCGTGAAGGTCGAACCCTCGTGACTTTCGATCTGGATTTCTCCGATATCCGAACCTATCCACCAGACGACTCCCCAGGGGCGATCGTTTTCCGTCTCAATCACCAGGAGAAATCTTACGTTCTAGAATGGGCGGCTAAGATGATTCCGCGCTTGTCTCTTGAACCCATCGCGGGCCATCTATGGATCGTATCCGAACAGGGAATCAGGATAAGGGGAGGCTCGGATGGGTGATTCCTCCGAAAGCTGCGACGAGAAAGGATTCCAGTCACTGGAACTGAGGACCGGCTCCAATCTAGGCAAGCTGGTCTCGGATTCCCATTAGCTCGGATGGACCAAGCCTGCTCATTCCGAAAAGAGAATGCCTAAACACCAGGTAGCAGTATTTTTCATGACTTCTGTGGCTTCCTTCTTGCTGGTCTCCTGCCAAGAAGATGGTAAGTCATCTTTCAACTCGTCGTATAAGGAACTTAAACTTGGTAGTACAAAAATTGCGGTGGATGAACTATTCCCGAGTGACCAATATCAGAGACTCGAATTTAAGACACAAGCGGATGGACAGATAATTATCATATTTACTGAACACATTCTGGCTAAAAACAGAGAGAGTATATACGATCTTCCATCATCAGTGACGTCTTGCGCCTCCATTCCATACAGCTATGGTGATCTCATTATATCAATTACTAGCAATGGGGTAGTTGATGGATATAGTTGGGACGGTGAGGGAGCACAAGCGGGTGCATGTTCAGGACGCTGGTAAGGTGGAGGGGGTGGGTTACTATTAAATCGTGGCCTACGCGACCTGGACCATGACCTACAACGATTTCAACCAACTCACGGTGAAGTATACAGGGGTCCTTGCCTCGCCCGTGACCGATGACGAGCGTTGGGATTATTCCTACGACGACAACGGGAACCTGACGAATGTGATTCAGAAGGTGTACAATGGA
>JACKFH010000042.1 GCA_020632575.1 Candidatus Omnitrophota bacterium
ATCTGAGTGAATGAGGAATCCATGATACGACCCCAGCCGGTTTAGGTAAAGAACTCATTTTGTGATATAATCGGGATGATTCGGGAGTTTTTCATGGTTTGAAGGAGTCGCGACTCGCCTCGACGGAGACCCGGAGGAGGGTGGACCCTTGACTGTGCGGGGTCTCCTGTGAACACTCTTAGAGAGTAGAAAATTAGGCGTGGAATTCGCCTGGGCATTGCTCGCGAAAACGTTTGTATCCTCGCCTTGTGGCCAGCAGGCCGCTTTCATCAATCCTCAATGACTTGGAGTTGGAAATGCTTTCGATCAAGAATTGCCTGAAGATTTCCGTTTGCGGTTTCATTCTGCTGTTGGGAGGGCTCGCCTATTCCGGCGAGGACGATATACAACCCGTTTCCGACGCTCCCGCCCAAAGCGCAGCCACTTCCGAAGCGAGTTTGGCGCGAATGACCGTGATCGATGGGGAACACGACTTTGGGGTGATCCGCGAGGGCGAAATCGAAAAGGTGGATTACACCTTCAAATTCAAAAACACCGGTCAAGAGAACCTGAAAATCCTGAAGGTCAAACCCTCCTGCGGATGCACAAAGGCCGAACCCTCCTCGAAGGATCTGGCCCCGGGCGAGGAGGCGACTCTGGTCGCCGAGATGAAGTTGAAGGGCAAGAGTGGCGCCTCGACTGTCAGTGTCACGGTGGACACCAACGACCCGACTCAGCCCACCCAGGTCTTCCGACTCAAGGGGACCATCCTCACCCCCATGCGAATCATTCCGGCTCTGATGGATTTTGGCGGAGTGGGGCATGATGAAACCAAGAGCCGGAGCCTGAATGTCACTTCGCAAGTTCTCGATGGCGATCCCATTGTTAAGATTCTCAAACTCTTCGCCGACTCTCCTCAAGTTCAAGCGGTGACCCGCGAGGAGACAACCCGGGTGGTCAACAAAGGGGATGAAACCTACCGCGAGATCACTCGGCCGGTGGAGGTGACGGTCACCGGCGGGGACGAGATGGGACAGAAGGATGCCAAACTGTTCATCGTGACTGACAGTGTCAATGAGCCGACCCAGACCGTCCAAGTCCGTTGGAAGTTGGAGGGGGATATTGAGAAACAGCCCTCCAAGGTTTACGTTTCGAAAATCAAGGACCGGACCATCGACCGGGCGTTGACCCTGCGGTCGCGCACCGGGAAAGAGTTCCATGTTTCGGGGATCAAGACGCTGATCGAAAAGGGCACGGGCGATTTCATCGATGTTGAACCGGTCAGCGACTCATCGGCGGACACCAAGAAGTACATGATTCGAATCAAGGATGACGGGGTCGAGAGATCGCGCGAGACCTGCCAGGGGGAGATTGTCTTCGAGACCGATCATCCCGAAATGAAGATGGTCAAGGTCCCGTTTGTGGCGGTGTTCCGTTAAGGCTGGTTTCGGAACTGTCTGGAGTCTCAACATTGGGGGGACTGGGCGCCAGCCCGGTCCCCCTTAAATATTTTTGCAGATCCTCGGCGATCATCCGGTGCCCCTCCTCGGTCGGATGCCAGGGGTCGAAGGAGAGAGCCTCAGCGTCCGTGCCGCGAAACACCGGCCAGAGGGCGTGGACATAGAAACCTCGCTTTTTGAATTCGGCGGCCAGTTGCTTTTCCAGATTCTCGTCGGGGTAGTCCTCGCCCTTCCAACGGAAGGCGGGCATCTGCACCATGAGGACAGGGACTCCAGCCTCCTGGGAAACCTTCTGAAGCCGATCCAGATTGGCCATCACCTCCTCCCAATAAAGGCGATGAATCACCTCGGGGTAGCCCCCCGCTCCCGATCGTCCCATCCGGTCAGCCGCCCACCACCTTCGAAAACGTTGGAACGCATCCCAAAGATAGATCTTGGGTGGATCGAAATATCGAGCCAACCCGCCATCCACCTCATCGGGATCGTTGAGGACATAAATCACCATCACCAAATCCGGCTTGTAGTCGAGTCCTCGGGTTTCAAGAAGTCGAACCTCTTGCCCGGTGGAATAGCCCATGACCCCGAGGTTGAAGATTTCGATGGGAGGCGAGGCGTCGGGAATTCCCTCGTTGAGTCTCCCCTCGAGGAGTTGAAGGAAGGCATCCTGGGTGTCGACTCCAAACCCCCAGGCCACTGAGTCGCCGAGCGCAACAATGCGGAAAGAATCACGGTCCTCGTCCAAATCGAAGGGATCGTCGCGGAACCCCTCTTCATTGATACGGGTCATGACCCCGGGTTCCTTGCCCGGCTCCTCGGATCCGGGTTTCATTTCATAGACCAATACGGGATCGTCCGATTTCCTATAGATCGAAACGAACTTGGCCTCCTCCGTCTCCTGGTAGAGGTTCATGCGATAACGAATGCGAGCCCCCCATTCCGCGAGGAGGATGATTGGAATCATTAGGATCACGAGGGTGATCAGGGTGAAAAGTAGGGTCTTTTTCCAGTCTCGTTTCATATCCGCTCTCATCTTATAACCCAAATCCGATTGGCGATCCTACCCGCTTGACGTTTTCCCCCGGCAAGCCACACGATTCCCACCAATGAAATCGCTTGGATTCGAACCTATCCGATGAACTCACGCCTCTCTTTCTACTGCGGTCTCGCCTCCCGAGCCATCTGTCTGAGCTCTCCAGGAGTAGTGGTGTTCGCCTATTGGAATCCGATTTTTTCCGATCCCTTGGTGATCAAGGAACTGCTTGGCGCCACGCTGGGTCTTGTGGCCTTTCTGACATGGTGGATCTGGCGAGGTTCGGGCAGGGTCCATGTTTACCTCCCCAACCCACTTGCCCGACCGATGGCTTACCTCTGTTTCTGGGGGCTCCTAACCATTGCGTGGCCATGGGTGGAACCCAAACAGATGGCTTTCCACCATTGGGTCAACTTCGCGGGATTCCTTTTGTACTTCCCTCCCCTGTTTTCGTTCGGGGCGAGCCCTCGGTTCCGAAGGACCTATCTGGTCATCCTGTTTTTGTCCATCGCGGGAATGTTGGCCCTCGCGGCATTTCAGATCAATGGGATTTCACTCGGTGGGTTGTTGTCGGTCGCGGGGGAGAGTTCGAGGAAACGGATCGGACTCACCATCGGGCACAACAACGGTGTCTCGCCGATTCTCTTGTTCGCCTCCTTCCTCGCTCTCGGAGTCGGATTGAGGGTGCGATCCCTTGTTCTGAAGATCCCTTTCCTACTGACCACGATCGCATGCTGGCTTCTGATTTTGTTCTTTTTGTTGACTCGATCGACGATTCTTGGGCTGGGGGTCGGGCTTTTGGTTCTACTCGGATTGAACCTGGTTCCCCTCTTTCGGGAGAGGCGGGGCGGTCACAAGCATCTGAAAAAGGTTTTGGCCGGAGGATTGGTCGGGCTCCTTCTCCTTGGCATCGCGGCGGGGAGCGTTGTGTTTCGGGGAGGGAGTATCAAAGGGGAATACGATCCCAACCTGGCGCGCAACATCGCCGACCGTCTTCGGACTCTCAACCCGGAGTTCCTGATGGTGGACAGCCGGGCAAGGCTCTGGGCGATCGGGGCGCTGATGATGGCGGACCATCCGCTTTTCGGGACAGGTTTCTCGACCGCGAAATTCGAATACCCCAAATATCAAGCGTTGTTCTTTGAAAAATATCCGGATTTCCCAGCCGGCCCGACCCCCAAACACTCCGCGCGGTTGCATAACGACTACCTGCAATGGGGGGTCGAATGCGGCGCGGTTGGATTGACACTGCTTTTGTGGGCGGTGTTCGTCTTCTTCAAAACGGGATGGGTGTGGATGGTTCGCGCGAACGGTCTCTCGCCCGGCGCGCGGTTTCAACAATCCTGTTTCTTTGTCGCGCTGTTTGTGGTCCTGATGGACGCGTTCTTCAGTTTCCCCGCCCACATCGCCCCGATCGCGATCTTTATCCCGGGATTGCTGATGCTTTGGATCTCACAAGTCGAATCACCGGTCGAGGAGGAGATTTCGGAAAGGAAGCTGGCGCCCAACCAGAGAGCGATCGCGGCGGCGTTGATCTGGACCCTGCTCGCGGTCCCGGTCGGGTTTGGCCGTGCGCGTCCCGCTGGGTATGTCGCTCAGACCGGCGTCTTCGTTCCACTTCTCGCTCAATTTGTCGGCCGCACTCATGAGGGTGAATTGGAAGCGCTCAGCGGGGATATCAAATCGGAGTTTGAACGAATGCGTCGGCAACTCAGCGCCGGCACCCTTAAAAGCCTCGCGGATCTCAACAACTTTCTCGATCTGATCGATGTTATTGAGGCCAAATACGAAAAGGTTGAGGAGATTATCCCATTCGCCGGCCAGGGGATGTTCTACGCCGGGGATTTCGAGATGCGAACCCATGTCTTTCTGACCGACTACGGTCGCGAAATCAAGGGAACGGTGGACCGACTTTCCAAAACCTCCACACCGAACGAGGCCAAGGAGATCAAGGAGCGGCTGGTGAAAGTCTACAAGGATCTGGACGAGCACTTGCCCCGAGCGGAGAGGTATTACCAAGACTCGCTCAAGTCCTATCGTTGGCATGGTCTGTATTGGACCCTGGGTCTGGTGCAGTGGGAACTGTCGATGCGCGGGGGAGCCTCCTCGAAGTTGGTGGATTCGGCGCGAGAATCGCTGGAGACCGGTCGGAGAATCTTTCCCAACGAGGACCGTTTCTTTCTCGAACTCGACATTGCGCTTCGAGTGGGCGACGCCTCGGAGGCAGTCGGATTAGCCACTGAGCTGATGAGGAGGAATCCAGGGCTGCTCATCGATCAGGTCTTTCCGAAGATCGCGGAGAGGAGTGTGCGCCGAGACCGCATCACCGGACAAATGCGACTGGATCCGGCGATGGGAGAATTCTTCAAAATCCTCCTTCCCCAACTCGGTTCAGACCGCATGGATGTCCTTCTCTATGCCCTCACCATCCTCGATTACGGGAACTCGGAGGACCTCGCCAAGGCCTACGCAACGAAGGCCAAGGAGAATTTGTCGCCCCTCGAAAGCGTGTTTATCGATTACCGGGTGTTGAAAGATCGGAAGGACCTTGAGGATCTTTCTGAGCAGCTTCAAATCTATCGAGAAGCGATCGAGTCGGCCACTCCCCCCGCCCCGAACACACGCGCCTTCTTCCTATCCGACTTGCAGCGATTTGCGCCGGCATCGGCGAACCTCGAGGAGTGGGAGAGGGAGGTCCGCAATCTGTTGAACACCCCCGATCTGCCGCTTCCGATGGCTCTTGGTTGGCACATGCTCGCGCAGGAGTCTTACGCTAAGGGGAAATGGGTGGAGACTTGGCGCCGTATGATGCAAGCCGACTCGATGATGACCTGGCAGATGCACAATGGCCTGGACGGGCGACGGAACGGGACCATCGATGCGACACTCTGGGGCGTCGCGTATCCGCTGACCATGAATTGAACTCCCGGAGACGTCCGAACACTACCTTCCACCGCCAAGCGCAGGAGAACCACGGAATCTGAGGCGGCGTTGGCCGGTGAGGTGATCGGGATGGACAAACCAATCGCCCCGAGTGGAACGTTGCAGAATCTGGCCCGCAGCTGTGGAGCTTTGACCGGCGGACATGATAAACACCAAACCGCTGGCGACAGTCCCGCCCGCGGCGTAGCAAGCCTTGACCGGAGTGTAGAGGATCGAACACCCGACCGCGCCGACTCCAAGAAGTCCCTTCTCCATCGGAGTCCGTTCCAAATACGAAACTTGCGCATGCGTCTGCGCGGGAGTGGAAACGGTTCCAAACCCCAGGAATATAATCGCGACAAGGAAATTCAACCGAGGTCCAAATCGTTCAATCATGGTTCGTCATCGGACTCTGGAATCGGGAAGAGCATCAGGCTCCGCGAAAGTTTTTCCGCCGAGTCCTCGGTATCGACTCGAAGGTAAGCGTCGGGAGCGGGGATCCCCGTGAAGATTTCCATGGCCAAGCTAATGATGCCGAGGGTCACCGGATCGCCGCCGCCCATCATGGATAGCATCATCTTCGCGCCTTTCAGTTCATCGACCTGCTGTCGCCAGGTCGTGGATAGATCGTCATACACGACGGAGGTGGGATTGTCTGACCAGATGCGTTGGAGATCGTCCCATCGAGGGTGACTGTCGAAAGAAAAACCGGTCGGTTCCTTGATCTGACGAATGACTTCCGGCAGGGACTTGGATCGGGGGTTGGTGGTTGCCACCAAAACATCGAGATCGGCGGACCAACCCCAGGCGGCTTCACCCATCAGGCCGGCCACAAGCTGGGTGAAGGTGACTCCCTCGATATTGGCGCGAGTCGGGTTGAGTTGGTAAGTTTCGAGAATCTCATCCAATCGGGTCAGGAGGTTTTGGACTTTCTCGTCCTGGTTTGTTTCTAGTATCAGATAGGACTCGTTGTTGACCAATCGAAATCCGGCGAATGAAGCCTGGTCGGAACGCCGAGTCAAAAGCGCGAACTCGTTTCCAAGCGCGGGGAATAGGTCCTCGCCCAGGTCCAAGTCGATTGAGGTCTGAATATCTTTCCAGGCTGCCAACAGGTCCTCACCACCGGGAAAAACTTTGATCCGATCCAGGATGAATTGATAGACCTGGCGGAGGTCCGGCAAGGAGTAGGCACTCCCACGGAGGAGTTCCGGCTGAATCAAGGTCAAAAACCGATCGGAAAGAGGAGGAGATTCGAGGAGGGGAGCAATGTCGGCTCCTTCCTCGACCCGCCAGACTGTCGAGGTCTCGATCCCATTCTTGGTCGGCCCGCTTGTGGAGACCAGGATTCCGAAACCTCCCAAGTCCTTCACCAAACGCATCATGGGATCGTGGTAATCCTCCCCATCCCCGCCGGTCAGAAAATCCATGTCGTTTTCGACCTGTTGGAGTTTTTTCAACGTCTCCATGTCATCCTTGAAGAGTTCTTCCATGGTTTCATCGAGGACAAGGGAGGAGTGCATCTCTGGTTCGAGTCCTTCGATCATGTGGGCAATGGTTTCGGCCACCGCATGGAAATCGATGACCAACCCCGAGTCCACCGACTCGATGTTTCTTCCCCAGAGATCGGAAAAGCCTTCCCTTTCTTTCAAGCCTTTTCCCAAGAGCGCGTCCTCGAGGGTGTGGTGCAGGGTTATCCAGGTCGAATCCCCGGAGGATTCGAGATAGATCCAATCGGTCTCTTCCTCATCCACAACGATCGACAAAATGATTCGATTGCCTTCCTCACGCACCTTGGAGCCCTCGAACCATCCGGACACCACTTTGAGGAGATTGTGGAAGGCCTCATGAACTTGTTCAGTTTGTCCATCAGGAGCATCGGCGCGGAGGGTGAACATCGGGATTCCCAACTCTCCAGACCAAATCACCAGGGAGATAGGCATGTCGGCGAGGGCGTTCCAATCCACATTTTCCACCAACTCATCCACCTTGGCTTCCATGGTGGCGGATTCGTTTTCGATCTGGGCCTCTTTAAGAATGGCAGGAAGGAGATCCTCGCGAATTCCCTCTAGAATCTGGTCGCCCAACTCGGGGGCTCGGATCGATTCCCAAAGCGAGTTCCATCCCTCCAACGAGACTCCCACCAGGACATTTTCGCCCACTTCATCGAAGGGGCACTTCGGACTTTCGGCGTTGGCAACAGCTGGAATGAATAAGCTGAGCAAGATCCAAACAGGGTTGATGGTGTTTTTCACTAGAGCCTCCTGAGCCTTCGCTCATTCTATAGAGAATTAATTGAACCGCAATTGAAGGATCTCGGCCCCCGCCGAAACGAAGACTCGCCCATCCGAGTCGCGTGTCAGGTTTTGGATGGGTTTGTCGAATGTCGCGAGGGTGGTCCATTCCCCTTGAGGGACCGAAAATTTACCGATCTTCTTCCCTCTTGCGAACCAAACCTCGGACTTTTCGATGTCCGGCTGGAAACGAAAGCTCGAGATCCCATCCCCATCAAGCGGAAGAGTTGCCCGAGTTTCCAACGTTTCGGGATCGAGCACCAATAGAGTGGCGCCGTCCAAAGCGACCACGATCCCCTTAGGGAAGGCCGCCAAGTGGCTCACATTGGACGGTCCTTCGAAATCTCTGCTGGCGACGATCTTTTTCTCGACGATGTCCCAGGCGCCCACTGTCACGGGGCCGGTGGCGTTTCCGAGACCATTCGCCGAGAGGGTGGTCCCCAAGTAGACTCGTCCATCGAGGGTGTCAAGTGCGCTTAGGGCGCGTGGTCCCAGGGGGTTTTCGTAGACCTCTTGCTCTCCCGTCTCTGGATCGGTTCGGGCCAGGGAGCCTCCATAGACTCCGTACTTGGCCATCCAACCGGAATAGAGGAAGCCATCATCCCCGACATCGATACCGGCCAGGGGGCGGATGCATCCTTCGTCGCGGACATTGGCCAGAGGTTTGGGATTCGTAAGGTTCCATTGGTCCCAAGTGATGTCGGGATTGAAGACGGTGATATCGCCGCCAGCATAGCTGACCGCGTAGGTTTTCCCGTCGTGGAAGGCGACATCGTAAACCTCGCCGCCTCCATCGCAGATCGCGCCAGTGTTTATTGTCTCGTCGGTATCGGGATCATAATAGAACAAAGTTTGGCCGAAATGCGGGCCGCCCCAGATTCTCCCCTCCGGATCGGACCGTAGAAAGAGAGGGGATCGTCCTCGCGCTTCGATTGGGATCGGTCGAATTTCCAGATCGTAATCGGGCGGACGGAGAAGGAAGTAATCTTGTCCCCGGTTTCCGAGGACAATTCCATCCCTGGAGATTCCCCGAAGAATGCCGCCGCGAAGATCTTTCTCGAACAGAAACGTGGGTGCGGCCTCGCCCCGATCAAGACGATAAATTTTGGTCCCGCTCTGCATGATGAGTCGGTCAGGAGTGCAAAGTCCGGAAACCGGATACCAGGTTGCGCCGTCAGGAAGTTTGGGGAGGCGCTTCGAGGAAACGGGCTCGAGTTCGTCCCCCTTCCAGGCCATCACCCCCTTGCCCGAAACACTCGCGATGAATAAATCCTCAAACACAGTGGGCGAAGAGACCGTGTCGGTCCGATCGAGGCCGGGCAGAGGTTGAAATGTCTTTTCTTGAGGATCATAAACCTGGTGACCGGGCGTGTTGTTCCCGAGGGAGCAAAGGATTTGCCCCCCTGGAGTGGAGGCGGTCATTCGCAGATACATGTTCGGCTCCAAGGGACAGCCGAGATCCTCCACCTCCCCCGTGTCGGGATCGAAAGCCCCCAACCGAGCCCCCGGATAAGATCCGCCATAGACTCGGCCATCGCTCCCCATGGCCACACTCCAAACATAGGTCTGGTCGCCGAGTCTTTTGTGGTTGAGAAAGGTCTTTTTGGCGACATCGAAGGTCATGAAGGTTCCGTCATAAAAGGTGCTGACCACAAAACGCTTGCCGGGAATTTCAAGAAAACCCCAAGCCCCGGCGCCCGCCGGCGCGACAAACATCTCGCCAGTGTCCTTTTCGAAGTCAATGGAGAGGATTTCGCATCCCTTCTCCTCGTTGTCATTGGTCAACCAGAGACGTTCGCGTCCATCGGAGGGATCGACGCTGACCAACCCCGCCAGGACTTGTTTCGATCGACAGAGTTCGCCAACCAATTGGAATTTATAAGCGGATTCCGAGTGAGCATGCGGCGGACAGAACAAGAGTGGGAGGATGGTTGCGATGCACAACCGGAAAGGACGAACTGATTTGGTTGGATGTTCGATTAAACGCCGCAAAATCTCTCTCTTGGGGTCGGTTAGAATCAATCCTCGGATTGTGGGGTCACGTCGATCGGCCAATGAAGTTCGATATTGCCATCCGCCAGGGAAATGGAGTGGATTTCGTTTCCTCGGCAAATATACAGAACTCGTTCATCATTCAAAAAAATCGGCGTCGCCTCTTGATTGGCTCCCATTTCCCCCTTGACCAATTCAATGGGCTGGGAATCGATTTCCACGGTTTGAAGATAGACCGTGTCCATGTTTCCATCGTATTGCTGCCCCTGGTAAACCATCATGTCTCCCTCGCCATTGAATCTCGGTAGGTCATTGGAGGAGATCAACCGTGTCACATCCTCAACCGGATCCTCTTCGATATTGGGCTTGTCAACAACAACAAGCAATCGATCATAGTCAAATCTCGAGCTCTGATCGAGCAAGAGCAGATTCCCGCCAAAATTCCCACAAGGTTTGACACTTGGAGATCCGTAATGATCGATGGCGGCACGGATTTCATCAAATAAAACTTCAGAAATAGTCGTGGCTTGGTCCACTCCGAATTTTCTACTCAGAATCTTCTTCTGGCCGACAAACATATAGGTTTCTGGATCGATCCAAACGGGCGCCCACACATAAGGTTCCTCAAGTTTTACCGGGGTGACCGCCTCTTGAATTTGAAATTCATAAGCGATGTTTGGGCCCCAGGTCGCCACCACCCGTTTGCCATCGGGAGAAATGTCGATTGCATTGATGTAGTGAGTCGAAGAGACTTCGCAAATCTTCTTGATCGCTCCGTTAGTGACATCAATGGTAAAGAATTGAGTGATTCCCTCGACCGGTTCGGCGGGATTAAATTTGTGAACGAACTCCTCCCACTTCGAATCGGTGGTCCCTCGGTTCTGCACTAGGATTTCATTCTCATTGATCCACCCAACCACCATACAGCCCCTCAATATCGCCAGGGTGGATTGTCCGGCCAAGTCGACCATAAACTGGCAGCGGGATTTCTGCTGCTCCCCGAAACGGCAAAACACCCAAACTCGATTTTGATCCGAGGCCAACCAGCCGGGTCTCCGAATGCGAATATCGGCAACGGTGCTCTTGGCGACTCCCTCGGGATTCAGCGCAAAGGAGGGCGTGGGCAGAGTCTTCGGTTGAACCGCCATATAGGCGACCCCTCCGACCAAGGCCACGATTACAATAAAGGCAATAATGAATTTAACCATCGATCCCCTAAAGGTCTCCCAACTCATTTTCGGCCGTTTTCGCCTAAATGGGAGGAATTTCCCCCAAAGTGGATCGATCTTCCTAGGGGAAAACCGACCCATTGTCGAGAAGGTAGCAAAAATCCCCCGGATTGTGATGACTATCGGGTCGATCGAAGAATCGTCAGCTAGTTGAGGGGGCGCCCCACTTTACATCGGGAACATAAATGCATATAAATGCAGTATGGCAACCGTTCCTCCCAATCCGCATCCGATTCCTCAAACTCCCCGTGGGCGGGGGAGTTCCACCATTCCTTCCGGTCGATTTGAACCGATGGCCTATGCGCCGGAGTACGAGGACCTGACTGTTGAGGACCTCCCGGAATACAGGACCCAGTATTTCAAGGACCATTCAAAATCAATCATCTCCACCAACGACAGCCCCGATGTTCATTTCGACGCTTCCATCAATCCTTATCGGGGTTGCGAACATGGATGTGTCTATTGCTATGCGCGACCGACACATGAATACCTCGGGCTATCGCCCGGACTCGATTTCGAAACCAAAATTTTTGTGAAGGAGAACGCTCCCGAGCTCCTCAAGAACGAACTCTCTTCGAAGAAATGGGTTCCGAAACTATTGGGCATCTCGGGGGTGACCGACTGCTACCAGCCAATCGAGAAGGAATTGAAACTGACGCGCGGTTGCCTGGAGGTCTTAACGGATTTCCGGAACCCGGTTGGGATCATCACCAAGAACCATTTGGTGACTCGGGATATCGACCTGCTCAAGAGATTGCGGCTTTTTCGAGCCTCGATGGTTTATCTCTCGTTGACGACACTCGATGAAGATTTGAGGCGGAAGATGGAGCCGAGGACCGCGTCGGTTCGCCGGAGAATCGAGGCGATCGCCGAGCTGGCGGATGCGGGTGTTCCAGTCGGGGCGATCCTCGGGCCGGTCATTCCCGGGTTGAACGATTCCGAAATCCCTGCGCTGTTGGAGGGGGCCGCCCGAGCCGGAGCCAAACATGCCTCCTACATCATGTTGAGGCTACCGTATGGGATCTCCGATCTGTTCGAGACCTGGCTTCAGGAACATTTCCCCAGTAAGGCGGGGAAGGTCATGCACCATGTTCGGGAGATGAGGGGCGGGAAAACCAACGATTCGAATTTCAAAACTCGGATGCGGGGTCAGGGTCCCTACGCCGAACAGATCGCCGCGCTCTTTCGCCTCCAGTGCAAGAGGCTTGGGTTGAACCGAGAGCGGCCAATCCTATCGGCCCAGTCTTTCCGACGCCCTGGCCCTGTGCAACTCAGCCTGTTTTAATCGGGTTCATGGAACGACTCATCCAAACCCTCCACCGAATCGATGGCCGTCAGTATGGGGCCTACAAGGATCTTCGCGGGACCAAGGCGAACCTCGAAGAGTTCGAACTCCATTTCGATCACATTCAGGGAGACCCATTCGCAGCGCCCTCGAGGATCCGATTGGAGATCCCCAGCGAGACAGTCGGTTTGCCCGAGGAGAGTTTTCATAACCCGGATGCATGTCGAGCCGCCGCCGATTTCTTTCAACGCTCCATTCGGCGTGCATTGACGGGGGGAAACCGAGGACGCGGCAGTGGGAAAAGCGGTCTATTGGAGATCGCGTCAGTCGGTCAAGAAGTGTTGGAACGGACCGGCGTGGTGGTCACGGATGGCGGCGACTTGCGAGTTCGAATGCAGGTCGGGCTGCCCGCTCAGGGGCGCAGGATTCTGGGGCGGGAAGCGATTCGCATCCTGACTCAGTCTCTGCCCCAGTTGGTCCAATCCCATTTGAGGGAGGGCGCGTACTCGGTCGATCTCTTGATGGCGCATGTGTGCGCGGTGGAGGATCAGGTTCGACTCCGCCAAGGGCTGAAAGAAAAGGGACTCGTGGCATTCGTAGCCGACGTATCTCTTCTTCCGAGGAAAAGCGGCGCGGACGATCGCCCCATGGGGGGCGGGATTCTTTTCGAATCGCCGAAATCCTTGAGGGTGGAGATGGACACAGTACACTCCGGTCAAATCTCGGGATTGGGAATTCCAGAGGGAGTGACGCTCATTGTCGGCGGGGGGTATCACGGCAAATCGACCTTGCTCAACACGCTCGCGAGGGGCGTGTACGACCACCTCCCCGGCGACGGTCGTGAGCGGTGTGTCACACGGGCGGAAACGGTGACCGTTCGCGCGGAGGACGGTCGCTCCGTGGCCGGAGTCGACCTGCGACCGTTCATTCGCAATCTGCCGCTGGAGAAATCCACCGAAAATTTCTCCACCGAGGACGCTTCCGGGAGCACCTCTCAAGCGGCGGGGATTGTGGAATCGATCGAGGCGGGAGCCAAAGTTTTGTTGATCGATGAGGACACGGCGGCGACAAACTTCATGATCCGCGACCACCGGATGAGAGAACTTGTGCCCTCGGAACAAGAGCCGATTGTCCCCTTCATCGATCGGGTGCGGCAGCTTTATGAGGAGAAGGGGATCTCAACAGTCCTTGTGATTGGCGGAGCCGGGGATTATTTGGATGTGGCGGACACGGTGATCCAGATGAAGGAATACGAACCGCTTGATGTGACCGAGAAAGCGCGGCGGGTGGCAAAGGATCTCCCTTTGGGAGAGGCGGCCCCGCAAGCGCCCGGTTCCTGGATGGATGGAAAGCCAAGGGTCCCCCATCCCTCCTCCCTCGACCCGAGGAAGGGCAAACGGAGCGAAAAGGTGCGCAGCACGAAGACCCGATCCATCCAGTTCGGAGAAGAGGAGATCGAGGTGAGCCTCCTCGCGCAATTAGTCGATCCCTCGCAGTGCCGGATGATTGGAGACTGTCTCCTCCAATTCTCGCGTGGACTTTGCGACGGGCATCGCTCGATTCCCGAATTGCTGGACCGGATCGAAGAAGAAATCTCAAGAAAAGGACTTGAATCGGTGGCCGAGCGTGGTTTCGGAGACCGGGCGGCGGTGAGGAGGTATGAAATCGCCGCCGCTCTGAACCGGCTACGGACACTGCGGATTCTCTAGTACACTGAACCCATGACCACGGAACTTCAAACACGCCCGAGGGCCTGTCCCTTCACCCCGAACGAAGCCAAGTTCGAGTTGGTGTCCCAATACGGTCCGGCGGGGGATCAACCCAAAGCGATCGAGGAGCTTGTGGAGGGGCTCGAGGCAGGGTTGAGATACCAGACGCTTCTCGGTGTCACCGGCAGCGGCAAGACCTACACGATGGCCAATGTCATCGAGAAAGTGAACCGTCCGACGCTGATTATCTCGCATAACAAGGTGCTCGCGGCGCAGCTCTACGCCGAGTTCCGCGAGTTCTTCCCCAACAACGCGGTCGAGTATTTTGTCAGCTACTACGACTACTACCAGCCCGAAGCCTATGTCCCCACCTCCGACACCTTCATCGAAAAAGAGACCGATGTGAATGACGAGATCGAGCGGTTGCGGCTTTCGGCCACGACCAGCCTGATCGAACGACGTGACACCATTGTGGTCGCCTCGGTCTCCTGCATCTATGGTTTGGGATCGCCGTTGGAATACCTGGAAACCCACCTGCCGATCACACTCGGCGGGTTGTCCGACCGGAATCAGATCCTACGGCAGTTGGTCGCGCTTCAGTATCAGCGCAAGGATATCGATTTCCAGCGAGGCTCGTTCCGCGTGAAGGGTGATGTCGTCGATATTTTTCCGGGATACGGAGAAACGCCCTTCCGAGTCGAACTGTTTGGCGATGAGGTCGAACGGATTTCCGAGTTCGATCCACTGACCGGCAAGGTGACGCGCGATCTTCAGAGTGTGACCATTTGGCCCGCGAAGCATTACGTGACCTCGAAAGGGAGATTGAAAGCCGCCATCGAGTCGATTCAAGGCGAGCTCAAGGAACGATTAACGGAACTAAATCAAGAGCAAAAACTCCTGGAGGCGCAGCGGTTGGAGATGCGAACCCGTTTCGATCTCGAGATGTTGAGAGAAACCGGAGTCTGTGCGGGGATCGAAAACTATTCGCGCCACCTGGATGGACGTCAGCCGGGGGAAAGGCCTTTTTGCCTGCTCGATTATTTCCCCGACGATTTCCTGGTCATCGTGGATGAGTCCCACATCATGCTGCCGCAGGTTCATGGGATGTATGGCGGCGACCAATCGCGAAAGAAGACTTTGGTCGAGTATGGGTTCCGCCTCCCTTCCGCGTTGGACAACCGCCCGCTTCGTTTCGAGGAATTTTCCGAGTTGGTGGGTCAGGCCATCTTCGTTTCGGCCACGCCGGCAGACTATGAAAAGACCGAGAGCGACAAAATCGTCGAACAGATCATTCGCCCCACCGGTCTGGTCGACCCCGAGGTGGAGATCCGTCCGGCGCGAGGTCAGGTGGATGACCTCATTGCACGGATCCAAGAGTCGGTCGAAAAGGGTGGCCGTGTTCTCGCGACGACACTCACCAAGAAGATGGCCGAGGATCTCGCGCAGTTCCTCCAGAAATTGAAGATCAAAAGCCGGTATCTCCACTTTCAGATCGACACGGTCGAGCGGGTGGACATCCTCGAATCTCTTCGCAAAGGGGAGATCGATGTGGTGGTCGGAGTCAATCTCTTGAGGGAGGGTCTCGATCTACCCGAGGTGACTCTGGTGGCGATCCTCGATGCCGACAAGGAGGGATTTCTCCGCTCGGAGTCCTCGATCGTTCAGATTTGCGGAAGGGCCGCGCGGAATGTGGAGGGGCGGGTCATCCTCTATGCGGATGAGGAGACTCAGTCCATTAAGCGGGCGCTCAAGGAGATCGACCGACGCCGCGACATCCAATCCGCCTTCAACAAGGAGCACGGCATCCAGCCGAAGACGGTCCAGAAGGCGATCAAGAACATGCTCGTGGAGATTCGTCGCAAGAAGGACGACGCCCGCGAGATGGTCTACAACATCTTCGACGAGTTCGAGAACAAGAAGGTCTCCCCGAAGGAGCAAATCGCGAGACTCAAACGCAAGATGGTGGACGCCGCAAAAAACTTGGAGTTCGAGCAAGCGGCCCTCTATCGAGACCGAATCCAAGAATTGGAAAAGAAGGTGAGGGGGAAACGCTGAGTCGGTTCTCGGAAACCGCCGCCCACAGGGTAAGGAAGGACCGCGACGAAATCCATTTCGTCGTGACACAATGAGTCGTCCGTTGAAACGGACCTTGTTTCCCTAGGTGCTGCAAGCGCTCTTCGATTTGCGAGGGAGTCGGTCTAACCTTGCCGGCGAAAGGAATTTTGCCATGACCTCCGCGCTTCCACTTCTCGTCACCCTCATCCTTCAAACCGCCTTGCCGACAGGCTCCGCACCCGAACCGATTGTATGCCCTCACTTCCCCGATCGGGTTCATGCTTTTGTCTGGAGGAACTGGCCTTTGGTCCCGACTGAGCGGATGGCCGAAGTCCTGGAGACCAATCCAAAAAATGTGCTCGAGATGGGCCGGGCGATGGGGCTTGAAGGGCCGCCGGAGATTTCGGAGGAGCAGTGGCGGCGGTCGTATATCCCCATCATCCGACGAAATTGGCATTTACTGCCGTACGAGCAACTCCTGGAACTCCTCGATTGGAGCGAGGAGGAGATGGCGTTCACGCTGCGTGAGGACGATTTTCTGTATGTCAAACTGGGGAACCTGAAACCGAAGTGCGAACCTCTGGTCTACAAGGAACCAACCGACGCTACGCGCGCTCGGGAGGCCGAGATTGCGGCGACTCTTCAAAACGTTTTTCCCAAGGGTGTCGGAGCTCCAGGGACTCCGCTTTTCGATTTCGTTCGGGAACTTTCCTCTCCGATGGAGGAGGAGGTCAAACCGATCAAGAGTTTGTTGAGTCCTCGATTTTGCTATTCGTATTTCGCGCTTTATGGCGATCCGCTGCTGGAACCGGAACTCGATCCCTTCCCTGAGGGATACCTCGAACGACTGGCCGCCTCGGGTGTGGATGGAGTCTGGCTGCAGGGAGTCCTTTTCAAACTGGCCCCTTACCCCTGGGACCCGAAACTCAGCGAGGGGCATGAGACAAGACTCGAAAACTTGCGGCAGCTGGTGGCGAGAGCGAAGGAGCATGGGATCGGAGTCTATCTTTACCTCAACGAACCGAGGTCGATGCCGCTCTCTTTCTTCGAAGATCGCCCCGAACTGAAGGGGGTGGTGGAGGGGGATTACGCGGCGGTCTGCACGAGCGCGACACCCGTTCAAGAATACCTCACAGAGGCGGTCGCGTATGTCTGCCGTCAGGTTCCGGACCTCGCCGGATTCTTCACGATCACCGCCTCGGAAAACCTGACCAACTGCTGGTCTCATCATCGAGGGGAGGGTTGCCCGCGTTGTTCGAATCGCGAACCCTCGGAGGTGATCGCGGAGGTGGGGCAGCTCATTCAGGCGGGGATCGATTCGACCTCCAGCGAGGCGCGGTTAATCTCCTGGGACTGGGGTTGGAAGGATGAGTGGGCAAAGGGAATCATCGACCGACTGCCGAAGAAAGCGGCGCACATGAGCGTCTCGGAGTGGAGCATCCCGATCAAGCGCGGCGGCGTCGACAGCATGGTCGGGGAGTATTCCATTTCGACAATTGGCCCCGGGCCCAGAGCCACCCGTCACTGGGGCTACGCCCAAGATGCGGGGTTGGAAACCTTTGCAAAGATTCAGGGGAATAACACCTGGGAGATCTCCTCGGTCCCCTATATCCCAGCAGTGGAGAATGTCGCCCGTCACGCGGAGAATCTGCGAGATCTCGACCTGGATGGAATGATGTTGGGTTGGACTTTGGGCGGACATCCCTCGCCCAACTTCGAGGTGATCGCCCGGATGGGCAGCGCCGAACACCCGAGCGTCGAGGAGGCGATGAATGAGACGGCAATCGACCGATACGGGGAGGCGCTCGCCGGTTCGGTGGTTGAGGCTTGGAAGGCGTATAGCGCGGCCTTCAGCGAGTACCCCTACCACATTGGGGTGATGTATAACGGTCCCCAACAGATGGGTCCGGCAAACCCGTTATGGGAGAAACCGACAGGCTATTCGAGTTCGATGGTCGGTTTCCCCTACGATGACCTCAACAGTTGGCGGGCGGTCTACCCCGTGGATGTTTTCATCGGCCAGTTCCAGAAAATGGCCGATGGTTTTCGCGAGGCTCAATCCCGATTGAAAGAGTTGACGGCGGGAGTGGAACTCACCGCCAATCAAGCCAAGAAACTCCAGCTGGAATTGGACACCGCAGAGGTCTGTTCCCTGCACTTTCAAAGTGTGGCCAACCAAAGCCGGTTCGTCCAATTGCGAGACCGGCTTCTCAGCTCCTCGGAAGCCAAGGAACAAAGCAAGATCATATCGGAGATCTTAAAAGTCCTGGAATCGGAAAAGCAGGTGGCGATTCGCCTTCACGAAATCCAATCCCGGGAATCGCGCTTCGGTTTCGAGGCGACCAACCATTATTTCTATATCCCCATCGACTTGGCGGAAAAGGTTCTGAATGTGGTCGATCTGATCGGAAAGTATTCACGGTAGCTGGCAACTCATTTGCCGGACCTCCGCCCTTCTCCATGCCGTGGGAGCGGCTTCCAACCGCGATTGCAGGTCAGGGAGCACCCCCTTCGCGGCTGGAAGCCGCTCCCACGTGGGGCGGGGGGGGTGGCACGGACTAATGGAATTGGGGGGAGAAAAATTAGGGGTTGACAACAATTGTTAAAACAACTATTGTTTAAACATGATGACTAAGACGCTGCAAGATGAGATCAAACGATCGCGGCCATTCGAGTGCCTGGAGGAAGAGGTGGCGCTCAACCTGGCGCGGACACAAGCGCATCTGGCGGAGCCGGTCTACAAGTTGCTCAAGCAGGAAAAACTGAGCGGTCCGCTCCACAATATCCTGCGAATTCTGCTGGGGGCTGAGCCAGATGGACTCCCTTCCCTGGAGATTGCGGACAGGATGGTCACACGGGTTCCGGATATAACCCGTTTGGTTGACCGGCTGGAGCAGGCGAACTTGGTGAAACGGGAACGTTCGACCGAGGATCGCCGTGTGGTGCGGGTCCGGATCACCCCGGAAGGGAAAGAAAAAGTCGAATCTTTGAAGCCAAAGCTGTTGGACCTACACCGGGATCAGTTCACCTCCTTGAACCGGAAAGAACTGCAGGAGTTGAACCGACTCTTGGTCAAAGCAAGAAGGTGAGTTTTTTTGGAGAGTTACTTGTTTAAACAACAATACGTAAAACAATTGATCAGGAAGGAGACATGACCATGCAAACCATCAGAAAAGCGAAGGAGAGAGGCGGATTCGATTTCGGTTGGTTAGACACCAAGCACACGTTTTCTTTTGGCGAGTATCAGGACCGCGATCACATGGGATTCCGCACACTGCGAGTGATCAACGAGGATTGGGTTCAGCCCGGGACCGGTTTCGGAACCCATGGCCATCGCGACATGGAGATTATTTCTTATGTGGTTTCGGGGCAAGTCCAACACCGTGACAGCCAGGGGCATAGCGAGGTCCTCTCCGCGGGCGAATTCCAGGCGATGAGCGCCGGGACCGGGATTGAACACAGCGAGTGGAACCCCTCGAACGAACCGTTCCATCTCTATCAGATCTGGATACGACCGGATCGAAAGGGGCATACGCCTCGTTACCGGGATTGGGCTCCGGAGGGAACACTCGCTCCAGGGGAGGCGAGGCTCGTGGTTTCGCCGGATGGAGGCAATGGCGCGCTCACGATTCACCAGGACGCTTACCTCCATCAAGTTATGGTGAGCCGAAGGAACCCGTTTTCGTATACACTCGACCAGGATCGCCACGTTTGGGTCCAGGCGGTTTCAGGAGAGGGAACAGTAAACGGGACCCCGGTCAATGCGGGGGACGGTGTCGCGGTTTCCGACGAAACGCTGGTGACCCTGGAGAGCGAGGAAGATTTCGAGGCGCTGTTGTTCGACCTCGGCTAAGGAGAAACCGATGAACGAAACGGTAGCAATTGTGGGTGACATTTACCGGATGCTGGCCACCGGCAAAGAGACGAATGGGGCTTACGCCCTCATTGATGCTCGAGTCTTTCCTGGAGGAGGTCCACCCCCTCATGTCCATTCCAGAGAGGAGGAAGGATTTTATGTCCTGGAGGGGGAAGTGGCCTTTTATAAAGGCGAGGAACGGATTGTGGCCAAAGCGGGGGACTCGGTGCACCTACTGCGAGGAGAACCTCATCGATTCAAGAACGAGACCGCAGAAATGGCGAAGATGTTGATCTGGGTCGCTCCAGCTGGAGCGGAGCAAATGTTTCTCGAGATCGGAGAAGCGGTGGAGGATCTCAACACTCCTCCTAAGATCACCGAAAAGCAGATTGCCCACCTGATGGAAGTGGCGCTGAAAAAATACGGCATTGAAATCTTGACATGAATGGATCGGATGCGATCCCCGAAAGGAGACACACCATGAACCCAACTCTCAAGAACTACCTGACAATTATGGGAAGAGCGATGATTGTGCTGATCTTTCTGATGAGCGCGGTGGGCAACAAGATCCCCAACTACGGCAGTGTGGTCCAGTACATGGCGGGCGAGGGAGTTCCCGCGCCGAGCATCCTGCTGGCGGGGGCTATTGTCTTCCTGATCGCGGGGTCGGTGTCCATTCTGATCGGCTTCCGAGCCCGGACCGGGGCCATCCTTTTGTTTGTCTTCCTGGTCATGGCGACCTATTTCTTCCATGACTTTTGGACCTTCGACGATCCAGGGGACCGTCAGCAGCAGACGATTCAGTTCATGAAGAATCTCTCGATGATGGGAACGATGTTGTTCATCATGGCCAATGGTTCGGGACCGATGAGTCTTGACGGACAAAATCCCTCCCACGAGAAGGCGCCCTCCAGCGTTGAATGACAACTGAACCTCAGGGATCGATATCCAGTGGCATCGACGGTGATGGGAGATTGGACTAGGATCTCCCATCACCTTGAAGAATATGAAGAGGTTTTGGAGGAAATTGCCATGTCAAGGATTGGGTATCCCATTTTTGTTTGCTGTTTGTTGTCGTTTGTGCTGATTTCCCAGGGGGGATGTGAGGAATCGGTCGAGCTATCCGATTTTGACCCCGCGAAGGTCGACCCGCTCATGGGGAATTATGTCGGAACATACGAAATCTGGGGATGGGAACCGGCCCATGCCGAAGCGCAAGTGATTCCAGAAGGTGGAAACGACTACCGTGTTCGCATCGCGGTTGAGCCGGCCGAGGGAGATGTGTGGGGAATCCAAGGCGAGTTTCATGGGAAGAAGAAAGGCGAGAAGATCTCTTTTTCCGGCGAGTCCGGCGGAGTCGAGTGGGAGGGAACGATCGCGGATGGAGTCCTGAATGCCTCCTTCCCGAGCGATTACGGCGGAACCTTTGAACTCAAGCACGAGGCAAAAAACTCCCCAAAAGCCGGCATGGCGCCCCCGGAGGGAGCGATCGTGTTATTGCCCTATAAGGACGGGACACCCCCCGACCTTTCCGCTTGGGAGAACCAGAGTTGGCAGGCCCTTGCGGATGGAACCATGTTGGTCGGGGACGGTCCACAGGTCTCCAAACAAGAGTTTGGGGATCATCGTCTGCATTTGGAGTTCGCCACCCCTTACCTTCCCGACAAAAGAGGACAAGGGAGAGGGAACAGCGGTCTCTACATCCAAGGGCGTTATGAGGCCCAGGTCCTGGACTCCTATGGTCTCATTCAACGTGGGGGGGATATCGGATCCTTTTACAAAATGGCGGTTCCTCGCCTCAATGCGGCATTGCCGCCGTTGTATTGGCAGACTTACGATATCACTTTCCGCGCGCCTCGTATGAACGAGGATGGATCCGCGAAGGAACACGCACGACTGACTGTGGAATTGAACGGCGCGGTGATCCACGATGACCGGGTTCTCGAGGGGCCGACGGCGGGTGGCATCTCGGGAGAAGAGGCGGCGAAGGGGCCGATCATGTTGCAGGATCACGGGAACCAAGTGCGCTACCGGAACATCTGGGTGGTGGAAACTGAGGACTGAATGATATCTTCACACAAGCCCGAATAGACCTGGGCTTATTCGACTTGCCACCGAAAAGAAAAGATGTCTCTTGAATAAACTTTAATGTGGAAATCGTGTAGGTTTTTCTTGACGGTTCAGTGAACCCGCTAAGAAAAAAAAGAACAAGTTGACTAAATAATGAAAATACTTGTCGTCGCTGACCTACACTACAGCCTCCCCCAATTGGATTGGCTCGAAAAAATGGCGGAGGAGATCGATTTGCTCATCATCGCGGGAGATCTCCTCGATCTCGCCGGATTCGCCGATTTGGACACACAGATTGTGGTGGTCCGAAAATACCTGGAGCGTCTTCGCGCCAAGACGAAAGTGTTCGTCTGTTCCGGCAATCATGATGGCGATGTTCGGAATGAAGGCGATGAGGTGGTGGCGGAGTGGCTTCAAAAAGCGCGCCGCGAGAATCTCTTTGTCGATGGCGATGGGTTTGATTTCGGAAAGGGGCGAATCACGGTGCTCCCCTGGTGGGATGGCCCGATCACCCGGGGGCAGATGGTGGAGATCCTCGACCGGGAGACCGCCGAATCTAAAACCTGCTGGTTCCTTATTCACCACGCGCCTCCCAACGAATCGCCTATCTCACGCGTGAGAAACAGCGACCAGGGAGACGCGTTTTTCAGAGAGACCCTCCTAAGATTGAAACCCGATTTCGCTTTTAGCGGCCATATTCACAACCCGCCTTTTAGCGACCAAGGTTCCTGGATCGATAAAATTGGCTCCACATGGGTGTTTAATCCTGGTAAGCAATTAGGTCCTTTCCCGTCTCATATCATGATCGATCTGGAGACGATGAAGGCTCAATGGACCTCGGTCTATGGAATCGAGGAAGCGAATTTGAATGGGGAAGGTGTGGAACTGGCCGCTCCGTAAAGAAACGAGCGCGGTCACTGCTCCTCGAAGGAACGTCTCTCCACATTGCGGGGATGTTTGGTCATGAGGGTGTCGAGCACCTCGTCCACCATGTTGACGTGGTCGTCGAATTGTCTGAACTGAGATTTGACATCCACCAGGTATCGGTTGAGCGAATCGAGACGGCGGGCCAGGATTTCGGCGACATACATGGCCGCCTCGGGGTGCCAGGTAAGGACTTTTTTAGCGTCCTCGACCACATAGAACTCGCTTTCGGTCGCCGCCCTGACGGTCGCTGTGTGATTCTTGTTCAAGAGAATGGCCATTTCTCCGAAAACCGCCAGTTCCTCGGACACCTCGGTGATGGAGACGCCATCCTTCAGAACCTCCACCGCACCGTTCTTCAAGAGAAAGACTTGTTTGTCGGTCCCGCCCTGGTGCATCAACACCTCGCCGGGCTGCAGCTTCCGGACAGGGAGTTCGCTCAAGAATTCGTTCAAAGTCTCCATGAATGACCTCGCGATCTTTTCATTATTTCTACTATTTTATGAAGTGATTGACAAGGATCTGGTATGCTTGACCTTGTCTCCTTCCCTCTCGCCTTTCTCGCTTTGACACTCCCCGTGACAAGCCTCCTGACAATAGGGTGTCGGGGGGCCCTGCTAAGTTGCCAACATGTCAGGAACCCCCGGGTCCAACCCAACGAAAAGAGGATCAGCGCCATGAAGAATGCATTGATCGGAAATTGACTCTCATGTCATTCCCCATACAATTACCTCCATGTCTGTCCAAGAACCCATCATCGTTCATGGTCATGTTGAACCTGTCGACATCCTCGCGTTCGGCCCCCATCCCGATGACATCGAAATCGGAGCGGCAGGTTCTCTGTTGAAGTGGATCGGTCAAGGAAAGAAGGTGGGATTGGTCGACCTGAATCGGGGGGAACTCGGGACAAAGGGAACGGCCGAGGAGCGACTGGAGGAATCGAAAGAGGCGGCGATTCGTCTGGGGGCGACTTTCAGGGTCAACCTTGGACTGCCGGACGGTTCGGTGGTGGATGACGCTCCCAGTCGGGAGCAAGTGGTGAAAGTAATTCGCGAGAGTCGACCGAAGTTCGTCTTGTCGAACCTGGAGGAGGCTCACCATCCAGACCACAAGGCGGGGGCGCAGTTGGTCAAGTCCTCTTACTTTCTCTCGAGGCTTCCGAAGTATCTGGTCGAAGTCCCGGCCCATTCCCCAATCGGGTTGTTTTACTACCTGATCCATTCCTTGGTCACCCCCACCTTCTTGGTGGATGTCACCGAAACTTTCGAACGGAAATTCGAGGTGATGGGCGCCTACCACACTCAGTTTGTGGAGCCCAAAACGCCCGATGGATACCAATATACAGGGATTCAAGACTATCTCAGAAATGTTCGATCTTTGGGGGAAGCCTGGGGAGTCCAGGCGGGATGCCCCGCCGCCGAGGCTTTTCGGGCCGACAAACCTCCCATCGTGGAGTCCCTGGAAGACCTCATCGCCAAGCCGGACTGACCCACAAGCATTAGTAACCCCCTAGGATATCTTGTGAAAACTTGTTGACAGACCAGGGAGGAAAGCGGGATACTGAACGGGTGTTTGGGGAGGGGCTAAGTAGAGGGATGTTTGGGCAAATCCAATTCCAGGGTTAAAATAAAGTTAAGCGGGGATTTTCTTCCGGTTGGGGTAGCGCCGGGAGGGAGGATACAACTATGCGATATCTCGACTTTGAACGGCCGATTGAAGATCTCGATCGGATGATCAACGAGCAAGAGGACTATACGAAAAAAACCGGGGTGGAAATGGGGAATGAGATTGAGACGCTCAAACGGAAGCGTCATCAACTCATCCGCGACACCTTTTATCATTTAACGCCCTATCAAAGGATCCAGTTGGCGCGTCACCCCGACCGTCCCTACTGCCTGGATTATATCCGTCTACTGACCAGCGATTTTGTCGAGCTACACGGCGACCGGAAGTTTGGCGAGGATCCCGCGATTGTGGGCGGGTTCGCCAATTTCGACGGGACCTCGGTCATGGTCATCGGCCACCAGAAGGGCCGTGACACCGAAGAAAACATTGTACGGAATTTCGGCATGCCCAACCCGGAGGGTTTCAGGAAGGCCCTAAGGTTGATGGAAACCGCCGAACGTTTCAAGAAACCGATTATCAGTTTTATCGACAGCGCCGGCGCCTACCCAGGAATCGGAGGCGAGGAGCGCGGTCAAGCCGAGGCGATCGCTTTTAACCTGATGCGGATGTCCCGTCTGCGTGTCCCCATCCTAGTGGTGGTCACCGGCGAGGGCGGCAGCGGCGGCGCACTGGCGATCGGAGTGGGCGACCGGGTTCTGCTGATGCAAAATGCTTACTACGCGGTGTGCACTCCCGAAGCGTGTGCGGCCATTCTTTTCAAGGATCGAGCCAAGGCCGCCTCGGCGGTCTCCTCGATGAAAATCACGGGCGAGGATCTTCTTCGCTTAGGAATCATTGATGAAGTGATTCCCGAGCCAGTCGGCGGGGCTCATATGAACTGGCAAGAAACCGCTGACAACCTCCGAGAATCCCTCCTCAGAAATCTCCACGAACTCCAAAACCAAACTGGCGATGAACTAATCGAAAACCGCTACCGCCGTTTCCGATCGATCGGCGAGTTCGAGGAGATCAAAGAACGCCCTTTACAGTTTAAGACACGGGAATTCTCCGAGATTGAGAACCAGGAACAGAAGGCGAAGAACCCGTTCTCGGCGGTTTCGGCTTAGGAATGGATTAGGGTCGGAACCACTTTCAACCTTTTTTGAGGATTTCCTCAACCGTCTCGATGACTTGCACTATCCGATGAGTGGCGGTTTCCCAGACTTCGGCTTCGTCCACAATGTCGTATCCGTGGATAAGGACATCTCGGAACCCAGCGATTCTTTTCCATGGAACATCGGGGTAGTCCTCCCGAATTTGAATTGTCAGACGTTTTGTGGCCTCGCCCATGATGAGAAATTGGTGAAGAATTGCGGATCGGAGAATCCAGTCCGATCGAAAATCCCCTAACGTTTTTTGAGAGACCACCTCTTGGATTCGTTTGGCGGCAGACAGGATGTCTAGGAGATGGGCTTTATCTCTCGACATAGATCGGCCGCGCTTGCTCCAATATGGATGACCGACGGATAGGGTTTTCGGAATTCTCTACCGAGGATCGAGTCAAGAGATCAACTTTTCTGCCGAAGAGGATTTCCAATTCCTCTTTCAATTCCAAATGATCGAAAAGATCCCATCTGGCGCCCTCGGCAAATGAGACCAATAAATCGACATCGCTGTCCGCTCGGAGACCACCGGAAACCGATGATCCAAACAGAGAAAGTTCGGTCACCCTCCAATTCCGACAGAGGTTGGCCAAACATTCTTGATTGACGGGTGGAATGGCAGCCTTCAGGTTATTGATCATCTTGAAATAATTCTAATCGACTCGAGGGTTCTCTCCAAGACTGTTTTTCGTAACAGACTGTTTTTCGTAATTCGCCGAAGATTGCGAGGGTGAATCGTGTGATGTTACTTTGCCCTCGACTGAAAAAAGAGCGAACTTTTTTTGAATCCCTCCCTTATCAGCCCTCCCCATCCCTGCTTATAATGTAGAGATCAATAATCACAAACTCCTTCGGAAGAAATTATCTGAATGTTCAAGTTTTCGCTCACCACCGCCCTTCTGATTATTCTATCCATTCCCGCCATTTCAGCGGATGAATCCAATCAACCGGAAGCGGTTCGATCTTTGATCGATTCGCTCAACCAGATTCAATCGGAACCGGAAAAGAAGGACTCCTTCCTTCAGGAACTCAACCGAGAGACCGAAGAGACCTTGTCCCAGATCGAGGAAGTCGAGAAACGGATTCAAGAAATCCAAGGTCGGATCGCAGAATCCCGAGAGCAGCAGCAGGCGCTGAAAGATCGGATGGACGCTCTGAAGGTGGCTCGGGAGTTGGTTGGAGTTCGGGAATCCGATGAAGCCGATTCTGGAACCGAGTTGGTTGGTTTCAACAAACAGATCCGACCCATTCTTTCGGACAAATGTTTGGCCTGTCATGGCCCGGACGAAAAGAAGAGGAAGGCGGGACTCCGTCTCGATGAGGAAGAAAGCGCCAAGGCGGAGGGACGGTCTGGAAATCGAGCCATCGTGCCGGGCGATCGAGAGGCCTCGGAACTTTGGTATCGGGTCAGCACGCATGATGAAGCAGATCGGATGCCTCCCTCGGGCCAGGTCAAGCAGCTGACCCAGGATGAGATTGAACTCCTCGGCAAATGGATCGACCAGGGGGCGAAGTACCAAAAACACTGGGCGTTTGTGAAACCGGAAAGACCCGAGGTTCCGAAAGTCGCCAACACCGCATGGCCGAAGAACCCGATCGATTCGTTCGTGTTGTCGAACCTGGAGAAAAAAGGGATCGACCCCTCACCGGAGGCGGATAAAGAAATCTTGCTCCGTCGAGTCTACTTGGATCTGATCGGCATCCCGCCCACCCCCACGGAGATCGAGGCGTTTCTTACAGACGATAGTCCGAACGCTTACGAAAAAGTGGTGGATGAACTGCTCGCGTCGCCACATTACGGGGAGCGCTGGGCGCGTCATTGGTTGGACGCCGCCCGTTACGCAGACTCGAACGGGTATAGCATCGATGGACCTCGGGAGATCTGGAAATATCGGGACTGGGTGATTGACGCTTTCAATAGAGATATGCCTTTCGATCAGTTCACGATCGAGCAACTGGCGGGAGATCTGCTTCCAAATGCCGGAGACTCGCAGAAGACAGCAACCGGATTTCACCGCAACACGATGATTAACCAGGAGGGGGGCATCGATCAGGAGGAATTTCGAATCGAGGCGGTGCTCGATCGGGTGAACACGACGGGAACGGTGTTCCTCGGATTGACTATCGGGTGCGTGCAGTGCCACGAACACAAATACGATCCAATTGCGCATGAGGAGTATTACGAACTCTTCGCCTTCTTCAACAACGACGACGAGGTGAACCTGGATTTTCCAACGGATGCTCAGGCGAAGCGAATCGCGGAGATCAACGGAGAGATCAAACCGATCAAAGAGGAATGGGACGCTTATCTCAAGGAAGCCCACGACTCCCACCAGATCGAGTGGGAAAAGGGAATTACAAAGGAGGATGTAAAAACCCTCTTTCTGGACAAGCAAGAGGCCATTCTCAAACCACGAGAAGAACGATCACCCGAAGAGCAAAAAATTGTCGACGATTATTTCAAGGAGAAGGACGAAAAATCGAGGGAGTTCAAGAAACGAATCGACGAACTCAACTCGAAGAAGCCGGATGTTGTCAGCACCATGGTGCTGCGTCAGCGCAAAGAACCGAGAGTGACCAACGTTTTCATCCAAGGAGATTTCACCCGGAAGGGAGAGGCGGTTCAGCCCGGAGTGCTCGATGTTCTCAACGACATGGAGCCAGTGGAAAAACCGACTCGACTCGATCTGGCCAAATGGATTGTCGACCCGGACAACCCGCTCACCGCGCGGGTGACTGTGAACCGGTTCTGGCAACGCTTCTTCGGGAAGGGCATTGTCGAGACGGAGAACGATTTCGGGTCGCAGGGGACACCGCCGACTCATCCCGAGCTTTTGGATTGGCTGGCGGTGGAGTTTATCGAGAACGGCTGGAGCATGAAATCGATCCAGCGCCTGATCGCGACCTCCGCCACTTACCGTCAATCCTCCAACACTCGGGAGGAGTTGAAAGAGATTGATCCAAAGAACGAACTCTTGGCGCGTCAGAATCGGATTCGGTTGGACGCCGAGGTGATTCGCGATTCGGCCCTAGCGGCTGCGGGAGTCCTCAACCGGAAGTTGAAAGGGCCAAGCGTCTTCCCTCCCCTACCGGATGGAGTCATGGATCTTGGACAGAAGAAACGCGATTGGAACGCGGACACTGGCGCGGACCGATACAGGCGCGGTTTGTACACCTTCTTCTGGCGGGCGACCCCGCACTCCTTCCTGATGACCTTCGACGCTCCCAACGCGATGGGGACCTGCACTCGCCGGGTGAGATCGAACACGCCGCTACAGGCGCTGACCCTGCTGAACGATCAAGCCTTTGTCGAAATGGCGAATTCATTAGGCGACCGATTGACAGAACGGGTGGGAGGAGACGCAGGCGACAGGATCAACCAAGCCTTCGAATGGTGCCTTTGCCGTGAGCCATCGGAGGAGGAAACGAATGCCATCAACCAGTTGCTCGAAAAGCCGGCGGAAAACGACCACGAGAAATGGGTGCGAGTGGCGAGGGTGATGCTGAATTTGGATGAGTTTGTGACGCGAGAGTGAGCAACCGAATCCGTTCGGTGGTCATCGCGAGCGAGCAGTAGATTGGCCGCCGATTAGGAGAAGAGACAGAATTTTTACTGGAGAGTTCGATGAATGTCATTCCGACATAAGGAGGAATCTGTCGGGTGGCATCGCCTCCAATCAAGTTCAAAGCCTCGGAAGGTGGCGGTAACTCTGCCATCCTATCGTTGGATAACTATCCAATGAACCTCTCCAATCAGATTCCTCCTAACGTCGGAATGACACCTATTGTAGACTTCTGAGGAGGATGATTGTTTTCACCCATGCTGAGATAGATGATCCGTTTTTGAGGGAACTGCTAGCGGGCGATAAATGAAACCTTCCTATAATTTGTTTTTTCTCGGGTTAGAGAATTGGAGACCAAACTAAGTGATGCAAAATAGAATTGGATTCTCGATGACTTTCCTTTTGACCTTTCTTACTGGTGTGGCAATCGCCGCCCAAACGGCTCCCGCCAGGGATACCCCAATCGGTCAATGGTTATTCTCCGAATCCCACAAAACCGAAGACGGAATTGAAAACACCGCTGGCGGTGAAGATCTCACTGTCCAGGGCCCCATCCACTTCCGGACCGAGGGTGAACGGTCGGCGATGATCATCGACCGGGAGCAGCACGATGCACGGGTGTCGTCTCCGGATAGCGCAAAATTGTTCCCCAAGGGGGCCATTACAGTCGAAGCCTGGGTCGCCATTGAGAAAACGGTCGAATGGGGAGGGATTCTTTCGGCGGTTAAGGATCAGAAGGGGTGGCTGCTCGGATTCCGTCAATCGAATTTCAGTTTCGTGATTGCCACCGATCGTGATGGAAAGAGCGAACTCAGTTTCGCTCGCGCCCCCGACAGCCTTGACTGGGGACGGTGGTATTACGTGGTCGGGACTTATGACGGGGAAACCCAGAACCTTTATGTCAACGGA
>JACKFH010000043.1 GCA_020632575.1 Candidatus Omnitrophota bacterium
CACCGCGCCAGTGTCATAGAGGGTGATGGTCGCGTCGTTGACTCCAGCCCCGGCGGTCGAAGGAACTCCAACATAATAGACCACGAAGCGGTCGTTGTATTGGCGATACCAAGTTCCACCACCCGCATCCCCATCGATATCCGAGTAGAGCCCCATGACTTTCGGGATGAGTTGGTTGATGTTCGCGTCGGTCGGATCCTGAGGGTTGATGGAGACTCCGGAGATGGTCCCGCCAAACTCGAGGAAACCGTGGTTGTTAACGTAGACCGAATTGTAACAGTAGCCATAGAAGGGGAATTCGAAGCCGAGGCCGAACGGAATCTGGATCGCTTCGTCGATGGCCCCGGTAAACGGAACTTGGGTGAGAGTCGCGGCCGCTGTCATCGTCGCGGAGAGCGGCGCCAAGGGGCTGCCGCCCGCGCCTGGATACCAAACGTCGACCGCGGTCGCGGCTTGGGTGCCGACCAAATCGGTGACCGGTAAGAACCGGACAAAACTGCCATCCACCAAATCGGAAGGGCTCAGGGTCGTGAACTGTTCATAGTACCCATTGCCCGCCATGGTGTTCGCGGTTCCCTCGAGATCGGTGAGGGTCGCCGAGGCGCCAAAGCCCGGAGCGACGCCCACGATGGTTCCGGAGGCTCCGTTGACCGCCCCATAGTCGAGTTCGATCGCGCCGGAAACATAAAGAGTGGCGGTCACGCTGTTGACCTGTGGGAGAACCATACCGCCCGCCGATACGGAGGGAACATTGATGTAGCGGATGTGCACGCGGTCGTTGGCGAAGTCGCCCGCCTGACGTTGGAATTGAACTCGGACTTCTCCCGAGCCGCCGGAAGCGGTGTCGGGGTTCATGTCGCGCCAGAAGGCCGCGATCCTCGGAGGCCCATTGATGAATTCGACCATCGTCGGAGTCTCGTCATCGTCACCGAATCCAAAGGTGATATTCCCATTGGAGCCGACATACATCCGATCGTACAGTTGACCGTAAAACGGGAAGACAAAATCTCCCGGGAAATCGATCTCGACAAAATCGTCGTCGGAAAGATTCTGGAGGGCATTGCCACCGCCCGCTCTCGTCGCGGAGGGGATGCCGACCGTCCCGGTGGCGTAACTCGGAGTGACCGACACGCCGCTGGCCGTAAAGCCGCCATTGACGATCGCTCTAAACGGATTCGAGATGGTGGTGACCGGGGCTTGCGAACTGCGTATGACCGAGATCATCTCGCAATCGGTGCCGTTCCCGACCTGATCGGTCGCCGCCGCGATGATGGTGAACGTCCCATCGGGAAGCGAGGTGAAGGGGAACGAAAAAGTCGCGGTTCCCACCATTCCGGAAATCATCTGGCTGCCGCCGCCGACTATGCCGCCGTTTTGGTCTTCGATCCGGTAGCCAATCTCCGCCAGACCGGAGGCGGAATCCATGGCCTGGATGATCACATCCGAAGCGCCAAGGATGGTGTTCGAGTTGTCAAAACAGGTTCCATCCATCGGGGCGAGGATCGCGCACGTCGGAGGGGTGAGATCGACAACCACCTCAAAGGTGGCGCAACCGACGTTCGAGACACTGGTGGCCCCATCCACAAAACAGGAGCTGACCACGGCGATATCTCCATCGGCCAAGCCGAGCACGAATTGTCCCGCGGGGAGACCGGCTTGGGTCGCGCCCGGAACCAAGGTGTGAACGAAGGGGCCATTGCCCGAACTTGGAATTTGTGGCGGATCGAACGCGGCCACCTCGAAGGTCACAGAGTTGAGGTTGTTGGAGAAGTAGAGTTGTTCGAAACCGGAATCCAAAGCGCCGGTGTCGTCATCGGAAGCGTCTTGCGTAATGTCGAGACCCAGCGCGCCGATGAAGTAGCTGCCGCCTGGAGTCGGCATCGTTATCACCGGCGAGGAAGCGACATTGTCGACAAAGTGACTGCCCGTCGCGGAATCGGTCTGTCCGCTCATGTCGGCGGCGATCGCGGTTACATCGAAGACCGCGTCATCGGCCAGAAGCGGATCCACCGGAACGTCGAAATACCACGCTGTGAAGGTGGCGCCCGGAGTGAATCCGGAAGCCTGCATCAGCGCGGTCCCGCCGGAGGTCGTGTACTCGACGGAAACGTCCGCGACGCCCGAGCCGATATCCTGCGCGGTTCCAGTCACCAAGAACGAACCATTGACAAGGGCGCCATCGGGAGGCGTCAAGATGACCACGGAGGGTCCGCCCGCGTCGATCAAAACGGAGATCGCCTCGCAAACCGTCCCGTTTCCGACCGTGTCCGTAGCATAAACCAGAATGTCGTAAACGCCGTCCATCGTCGGAGCAAACGCGGTCATAAACGCCAGAGAGGGCCCGGCGCCCGAGAACGTCGTGGCCGCTTGAACGGCGCCGGAGAGTTCGACCACCACTTCGACCGTTCCCATTCCCGCCATGCCGACATCGGTGGCGTTGCCGACAATCGGAACGCTCAGGCCGAACGGTCCGGCTGTCACTGGGGAGGAGAGGTCGCAGTTCGGGGCCATGTAATCGATCGTGATATCTTCGTTGTCGGTGACACAGGTGTGGCCCGCGTCGAAAGCGCCGTCCCGCAGGCCGATATCGAGTGTGTGCGTTTGGCCATGATTCGCGGCCGAGATGCCGAGATTGGCGAGGGGGACATTGGTGGTCAGGGCGTAGGTGCCGAGCATTGGAGGCGACGCCGGGGTGAATACGACCGCTTGGCCGGTGCTGGTGTCGGTCACCGAGACCACATCGACTCCCGCGTCGCAAGCCAAGCCCGTGTCATCGTCATCGGCGGTGAACTGAAGAACCAACCCATTCGGCCCCACCACTGTCGGCGCGGCGGGTTGGACAAACAGGGCGGATCCGCAGTTGCGGTCCACGCAGTAGGTTCGAGTCGCCAATCCGATGAGCCCGCAATCGTCCAGGGCTTCCGCGGTGACAGTGAGAATCGCGTCATCCGCAAACCCTGGGTCGACCGGGATCACACCGGACCAAGCGCCGGCCCCGGTCGCGACCAAGGAAGCGTCGGCCCCGCTGGTCGAGTAAGTCAGAGTCACAGAAAGGATCGTGGCGTTCGCGTCGCTCGCCGTTCCGGAAACGGTGAAAGATCCATCAACCGCCAGGTCGGCGGCGGGACTGGTGAATGCCACTGTAGGTGGAGTGTTGTCGACTAAGAAACTGACGTTCGGCCCAGCTCCCGGATCGCCAGAGCCGGTTTCAAGTGTGTTGTTGGCGAAATCCGCCGCCGTCACCGAAAGGATATAAACCCCATCCGCCAAGGTGGTCGTGTCGAATGAGACCATCGCGCAACCGCTGGCGGCTCCGACAAAATCGGTCATATCCACTCCAGCAAGAACGTTGCCCGGGTTGATGGTGAAGGTGGTGTCGGTGATTCCACCACCCGCCGCGTCGTCCTGAACCGTGGCGGCGAGGATGTAAGTCCCACTCACCTTTTGGCCGTCGGTCGGGTCTTTAATCTGAACCAGCTGCGGCGGGAACAAGTCGGTGGTGGTCAGGTTCGGAGAATTCGAAACGCAGGAAGTCTTGCCATTGTCCGTCGTGATAGTCGCGGCATAGGAAATAGTCGATCCCGTTGTGCGCGGCAGTCCGGGGGTCGAGGAGGTGTGATAGAAAGTGATGACTTCCGCGGTGTTGGCGTTGTTGCGAGTCGTTGTGGAAAGAATCGTGGCCGACCCCAGATCGGCCGAAGTGATCGGTGTCGAACCGATGCGGCCGTAAATCCGAATGGTCGCGGGATCGGAGTCGCCCGGATCGCTGACCAAGGAGGCGGTGTTGATGGTGAAAGTGACCTGCGTCGCGGGAGTTCCGCCCAACATCGTTTCGCTAAGAGCCACATTGTTTGGGGGAGTGACAACGCCCGGAACGGCCTGACCGTTGGTGGTGTTGTTTTGAGACAGCGGAGAACCGCCGCCGACATTTCCGACTGTGTCGATCACCCTCATACCGTAGGCGAGCGCCGTTCCGCCAGGCGCGTTGCGGGTGATCATGGTGGTGTTGCCGACCACATAGGGTGTGACTGGGGACATGTCGACCACATTGCCGGAAACCGGATCGTTGTTGACATCGAACAATTCCGAACCGGTGACCTCATAAAGTCGGTAGTTGATCCGGTGGCTATCGTAGGGAACAGCGACCTGCCGAACGGTGCCCGGACTCATCGCCGGGTTCGAATCGAAATCGATCACCTCATCGGACGGGTTGTCAAAGGCGAGGCTGACAGTCGAGACGCCGTCCGTGCAGGACGCGACAAACTCGTTGGCGGCGAAGGTCTGCGGCTGATTCATGTCCGCCGTGCCGCCTCGCAACCGGGAATTCGTGTCCGATTCGGCGGGCTCGGAAGCGACGACCACATACCAGTAGCGCGTCTGGTTCACCGTGTTGGTGGACGCGATGAAGCCATTGGCCTGGTTGGCCACATCGTTGGAGACGTTGATCAATTCCTTGACTTCTCCGGACGCCACAACGCTGGCGTTGAGAATTAACTGGCCCGAGGAGACCACGACCGCCGAACTGACCGGGGTCGAGGCGCTGACCATGCGGTAAACTCGCACCGAGATCGCACCCCCGCTTTCATCATCGGCGGCGAAACGCAATCGAATCGCCCCAGCGGGCTGAGGAGTCACCTCGAGATCCTGTGTGGTGAAAACCGCTGATTGGGATTCGCTTATCCCTAAGCAGAGCGCAAGGAGCAGTGCAGCAACTCCAAGAACCAAATGGCGCAACGAAGACATGACTTTCCTCCCCGGAAATTTAAATTGTTCGGATTTAGAATGGGAAACCAAATGAAATGGCGAAATTCGGAATGCAGACAGACTTTGACCAGTCCGTCGAAAAACGGTGGGTAGACACACTTTCTGGGACACTCGTGGCTCCTCCTCAGGCTCCTCGTTCAAAGCTTTCGGCGATGCGAGTTCACCGAGTCCCCTCGATATCCCGACTTGGGCGGGAATCAATCAAGTATTCGTGCCATATCCCAGACCATTAGATGATCGACCGGGATCGTATGAAACAAAAACGATTCTGTCAACCACTAATCCTAGAAATCCGACACTTGACCTAAATCAAATTTCTATGACCTTTAATCGAGAACCGTAACACAAAGAAAAGAGAAAGGAAAGAAGAAAAAGCAAGGCAGAAAATTCCTAGGAAGATGAGGTGGAGGTCAAGCGATAGTTTTGCGGAAAAATCTGAGACTAGTCTTGGGTTTCCGAGGCGATTTCCGCCTCGTCTTCATCTTCGGCGCTCTGCCCCGCCCCAAAAGTCTCGGGGGGAGTCACGACACGCGGGCCGGTGGGGGTTTCAACCGAGGCCTGGACCCCATCCACATGGATGTTGACCTCGCTGACCGAGATGCCGGCGATTCGTTCCACTTGGTTTTTCACCTTTTTTTGGAATTCACAGGCAACCGCCGGGATGGCAACTCCGAATTCGATTTGCACGGAGACATCGACCTTCTTCCCGGATGTCTCCTCGTCGTCGGTGATGCGAATGCCCTTGGGAAACTCGGTGGAACGGAGCATCTTGAAAGCCCCGTTCATGAATGTCTCCTCCGAAACCCCGGCGATTCCCGGAACCTCGCTGGAGCAGACATTGATGATCGACCGGATCACCTCGTCGGAAACTTCAATGGAACCAATGCCGTCAACCATGAGAGTTGGAGCCTCCTTTAGAGGGATCCCTCGTTAACGATTTGCTTCATCGTCTTCCCGGCTTTGAATTGGATGATTTTTCGGGCTGGGACATCGGCCACTTCCTTGGTGACGGGGTTGCGACCGATGCGGGCGGGGGTGTCTTTCACCTTGAACACCCCAAAATTTCTAATTTCGATCCGACCCTCGTTGGCGAGAACATCCACGAATACATCGAGCACGGATTCCACCACCGCGCGGGAGTGGCTCTTTTTGGTGTTGGTTTGCTCTGAAATGATTTCGATGATCTCTTTTTTCGTCAAGGTTCTCACCCGTTTCCAAAAGACGATACAGAAGCGCGAGGAAAATTGGATGCGGGGATGGGATTTGAACCCATGACCTCCGGGTTATGAGCCCGACGAGCTACCACTGCTCCACCCCGCGTCCGGTTCGTCGATCGAACAGAAAAGTATTGATAACAAATCGAACGAAACTGTCAACTCCACTTCATTTCGTCGCTCAACCCATACTGCTTGCCACGCCGACTCCACCGGCCTCGTTCGGAGGGCCGCACAAATCCCTAGCCGGAAATGTTCAGCGTGGAGACGGCTGGCCGCGAGGCGGCGTAAGGCGAGGTCACAAGCGGGGATCTCGTTTCTTGCGAGGATTGCGATTCCTCTTCCTCGGCGGTCGACTGATTCTCCTCCGAGGCGTTCTGGTCCACGACTCCTTGCCAACCCTCCCTCAGTTCCGTCAAAAGCCGCTTGACCTCCTCCACCTGCTCCAGGTTTCGGCGGACCAAGGCCAAGGAGAGTTGTCTCAACATGTAATCGTACAACCTTTCCAGGTTTTCCGCCAAATCGCCCCCCTTTGAGGCGTCTAGCGCTCCAAGCAACTCGCTGATGATCTTTTGCACCCGAACCACATGGGAGTGAAACTCTTCCAAGCGATCCTCCCGGTGCGCCGTCTCGGCCAGTCCCAGCTTCTTGACCGCTCCATCGAACAGCATCAGGACAAGTCTTTCCGGTCTCGCGGCCTCCACCTGAATCTTTTGATAATTCTTGGTCGCCTGGTAGTTCATCGCGTTCATGACAAATGGATTCCTTTCCCTGACTTCATCTTCCTTGATTTTCCCAAAGTGTCCACCTTCGGTCACCCTCGTCTTTGATTGCTGCTAAGTTGAGACAATTGCGATTGGAGGTAATCCCCTTGGCTCTGCAGCTGGGACACGGACTGCTCCAACGCGGTGAATTGTCTCCGCAGTCTCACCTCCTCGTTGGCGATTCGCTCTTGGATCGACTCGATGGAGTCGTTAAAGTTTTCGATCGATTGCTCGATTCCCTCGGCGCGAATCGTCAGCACGCCGTTGGTCGAGTCGGTCAATCGCTCGGTCGCTTGACTCGCTTGATCGGCGAAACCGCCCTCTTGTCGAAAGAAGGCCTCGACCGCTTGGAAGTTGTCGGACAGAGCCGCCTGGAATTCCGATTGATTGAACGAGAGAGTCCCATCCAGATTCAAGGAAATTCCGATTTCGGTCAGACTCAGAAATTCCGGGTCCGCGATCGAGGAGCCCTGTAGTGTCGAGGACTGGCGGCTCCCCAGGATGCCAAGTTCCGAGGCGACCGTTCCTCCGCCCACTTCCTCCACGGTCAAGGTCCCGAAACCACCCGACGTGTCCACAAGGGTGAGCCCCGTGCCGGCCCGGTTGATCCGCGCTTCCACACCGATGTCCGCCACGCCGATCCGGTCGATCACATCCTGAATCGTCTCCGCCTCGGTCAAGTCGATCGTCGCGGTCTTTCCCGATCGGTCGGTGATTTGAATCGAACCGGCGGCCACTCCCGCCCCGTCGTTGAGCGTGTTCAGGAACTGCGATGGCAGTGTGGAGATGCGGCGACTAAGCAGACCGGTCAAGGCGCTGTCCGTGCTCAAGACCGAGGAGTCCCCGAGAAGGATGCCGGCTTGTTGCGTCTCCGTGTTGTAAGACGCTCTTTGACGAATGAAATTCCGCGTGCTGTTGAAGGCTTCGACAAAGGATTGGATGGAAGACGCCGCCTCGCCTTCGGCCTCGATCACCGAAACCGTGGTCGTGGCTCCGGGATCGTCGTCGCTGATCAGACTGAGCGTGACTCCTTGGATGACATCGGAGACATTGTTTGTCGACCGGACCACCTGGATGCCGTTGACCGTGAACCGTGCGTCTTCACCCGCTTGATCCACTTGGAGAAAAGAGGGTTGAACAAATCCCAACGTTTCGAGAACGTTGCCCGAATCGGTCAGCACGGGATCGGTTCCATCGCCGGTCTCGATGTCCAACCGGAACACTCCCTGCTCGACTTCGACAACGGTGGCGGTGGTGCTGTTCCCCGCCAAACCCGCCGCGTCGTTGATGGCCTGAGCGACATCGTCGAGACTCTGTGTGGACAAATCGATGTCGACATTGAAAGAGCCGCCGCCGTTGGCGATCGTGACCGTCCCGCTCGGAACGTTCGTGTCCAAATTCAAGAGATCTCCGACCGGTAGCACTCTCACATTGAATTCGTTGCTGGAAGCGCCCTCGGTGATTGGGTGACGCAGCGTGTCGAAAGAGGCGTCCTGGGTCAGACGGAGTTGTTGGAGAACATCGTTCCCGCTGACATCGGTCAAAGAAAAAGTGTCGGAGCCAGTCTGAATCGAGCGAACCGAAAGGCGGAACTGACCGTCATCCACCTCGATGACGCTTGCGGCGACTGTCCCGCTCGCATTCGAAATTCGGTTGGCGACGTCTCTCAAGGTGTCGGTGTCGCGGATTTCGACATTATTTCCGTTGACCTGGATGGTCCCCTCGATCCCAAGGGCTTCGTCAGGGTCGGTGAATACATTGTTGGGATCCGACGAGATCTGCTGAGCCCGGGCCAACTGCTGAACCGAGATATTGAAGGCGCCCAATTCGGCGTCGCTGGTCGCCACGGCGACCGCCACTTCGGAATTTGTGGACGCCGCCTCGCGAGCGCGGAACGTGTCCACGTCTCCGAGTGCGCGAGCCGCCACCTGGATGCCGAGAATGCTGGCGTTGAGACTCTGCACCGCGGTCAGACGCGCCGATTCGGTGTCGCGACGCGCGGCCAAACGTTGAGCCGGGGCTCTTTTGACCGAAACGAGGGCCTGAATGATCTCCTCGGTGTTGAGTCCGGTGATCAGCCCATCGAATGAGAGTCCAACCATTTCCCTTCTCCTTCCTTGGTCCGGGGAGAAACTGTTAGAAAATCATGACAAATCCCTCCTGGATTCGTCATCGACTTCTTTCCCCTCGGTGCGAATGTCCGTCGAATCAATTTATTGGGATCGCGGACAAACCCTTAGTGCGCCTCGACCCCGTTGTGGAGGGTCGAGATTGAAATTCGCGGCTCAGTTTTCAACAATTCGCGCTCCGATGCGCGGAGCAATCAAACCACCTTGTCGATCAGCAAACCGAGGGTGCCCTGAATCCGATCCGCCAATTCGATGGCGGCGTCGGGAGGGATTTCACGGATCACCTCGTCGGTGTCCTCGTTGATCACTAACACCTGAATATCGTCCCCCTTTTCGCTGATCCTGAACTGGACCGAGCGATTGGCCAATTTGGCCACGTTTTCCAGTTGCTCAACCGCTTTGCTTAAATCCTCCAGACTGACCGGTCTGGACTCGGGTTCGGAAATGCCGCTTTTGGCGGCGATTTCGTCGCGAACGGAGTCAACCGAGTTTCCGGCGGGACGAGTCTCCGGTGAGGGAATGGAGGAGGGAACGACCGCTGGTGGCGTCGCTCTGGCGGCGGCTTCGGAAAGGTTTGAAGCATTGATCGTCAACATTTCGATCACCTCTCCCAAACGGGAATCCTTTCGAGTTTAGTCCTCTTCGGATTTAGCCTGAAGAGGAACGGTGAGGGAGAGGAATCCCCTCCCTCACCGATAAACCGGTTCCTGTTAACCGATAAGAGCCAGCACGTTCTGCGGTTGCAGGTTCGCCTGGGCCAGGATCGAGATGCCGGCCTGGAGCAGAATCTGGTTCCGAGTGAACTTGGTGGTCTCCACAGCGATGTCCGCGTCCCGAATTCGCGATTCGGAAGCCGTCAGGTTCTCGGCCGCGACGCCCAGGTTGCTGATGGTGGCGTCGAGACGATTGGTGAAGGCTCCCAAAGCGGACCGTTGCTGATCCACCTGGTTGATCGCGAGATCGATGATATCGATCGCTTCGTTGGCGCCGGTCAATGTGGTGACATTGATGCCCGACACGGTCCGGTCATTGCCGCTCGGCTGGGTGTTTCCAACATCGCCGAGTTGGTCCGCCCGAAGGTCGCCAAGGGCGATCTTCACTTGCTGTCCGCGGTTCGCGCCGACCTGGAAGTTCAAAGCGTTGTTGACCGCTTCGATCTGTAGGGTCTGGCTGGAAGCGCCGGCAAGAAGAGCGGCGTCGAAGTTCAGCGTGACAGTCTCGCCCGAGGGGAAACCGGCCCCGCTTCCGCTTCTGAACCGGATTTCCTGATCGCCGTTCTGGAAAGTCACCGTCTGGCCGCCGTTGAGCGACCCGGTGAATTCCTGTTGAACGATGGTGATCAGGTCCGTTCCGGCGGTCAAAGTGTTCCCCAAAGTGAAGGTGATCTGCTGCTGTTGTTCACTCGGGTCGGACGGATCCGGACCTAGGGCTGTGACGGTTTGGCCAGCTTGGATAGTCTGGGCCGTGCCGTCGGCGAAGACCAAAACGCCGTCGTTCAAGTTTCCGGCGGTCAGGACAACTTCGCCGGTCGAGAACTCATTGGGAGCTCCGCCACCATTGTCATCGATGACGAACCCGCCGCTCAGAGTAGTCTCGCCCACTGTCGCCGCGGTGATCCGGAAGGTTCCGGTCGCCGCGTCGTAACTGGCGCTGTCGGTTCCTAGGGCGCCGTTCAGCACGCCGAGAACGCCTGTGGCGTTAACGCTTGTGCCGACAGTGATCGTGACCGTGAAGGTGCTGCCGTCGCTCTCGGTTCCGCTGAAGGTGATTTCGTCAGTGGTCCCGAGGGCGAAGGTGTTGCCCGCTCCATCCGTGAAGGTGGAGCCGTTCAGGTTGGCGCCCGCGGTGGTGCCGGCGCCCACGCTGAAGTCGAACTGGACAACCCGCGCCGCCTCGGCGCGAACGTTCGAGAGAACCAGTTCATACGTGCCCGAATCGAAGGTCGAGCCGGTGAAGGTGGTCGCTCCCGAATTATTGACGCCGTCCGTTCCGTTCGAAAGCGTCTCCGAACCGGCGTTGGTCTGGTTGATCTCCAGGAAGTGGGTTCCAGTCGAGAGACTGGTTGCCACCGGAGAGTTGGCCAGGCTGACCCCGGCGCCAGTGTCCGAATTGGTCGCGCTGTTGGCGAAATCGCCGTTGAGCAACCTTTGGGTGGCGAACTGGGTGTCGTTGCCGATTCGGGTGATCTCCGAAATGCCGGTCTCGATTTCGTCCTGAATCGCCTGCAAAGCCACGGCGTCGTTGGTGCCGTTGGCGGCTTGCACCGCGAGTTCGCGGATTCGTTGAGACGGTTGGTCGTTTCGATCAATGCGCCTTCCGCCGTGTTCACCAAGTTGATGGCGTCTGAGGCGTTGTCGATCGCACGGTTGATGCCGTTGATCTGTGACCGCAAATTTTCAGAGATCGTCAACCCCCGCGGCGTCATCGGCCGCGCGATTGATCCGGAGACCGGAGGACAATCTCGAGAGAGGGTCTTCAAGGGAATTGTCCGTCGCGATCAAGTTCCGGTTGGCGTTCAACGCCGAAATATTGTTGTTGATGCGTGTGAGTCCCATAATACGATCCTCCTTGATTAGGGGGTTCTCGCCGCCAGGATCCTTCCCGACAGCCCTTCCGGACCCCCGCCTCGGCTTCATCCTGAAGCGACGGCGTTTTGTCCGGATTCGGACGTACCATGAAGCTCGATTAAACGAGTCTCTCTTTTAGAGACCGCTCCCTCGACCACCCTTTTGGGATCGCATCTTTCGAGAGGCTGGAATTTCCCGAAAAAAACGTTCGATCCGTCCGGGCCCCAGTGTCGATTCAGGCGGGGCCTCTTTTTTCAAGGCTCTCGACCCACCGAAATTATTCCCTTTCGAATTCCATCGAATCGAGAATCCCCAGATCGGTTGGCCGTTAATCGGTTGCTCGTGTGACCTACGTCCTTGGCCCGAGGTGGTCAGCCTCTAACCTCCATTTACAACCCGCCATTCTCCTCCTGATTCAAATTCGTTTTTTTGAAGAGCCTTCGCTTCTTCATATCTTCCCTCCCAACGGGGTTCAGGGCTCACGCCCCAGACCCCACCCTGGGGAGATGTCTTCGGGTCCTATCGCTTCGCGCATCCTCCGGAAACTAGCGTTAACCGAGGAGGGATAGCACGTTTGCGGCAGGAGGTTGGCTTGACCGAGAATCGAGATCCCCGACTGGATCAGGATCTGATTCCGAGTGAACCGAGTGGTTTCGAACGCGATGTCCGCGTCACGAATTCTCGATTCCGAGGCGGTCAAGTTCTCCGCCGCCACTCCCAAGTTGTTGATCGTCGCTTCCAAACGGTTGGTGAACGCACCCAACGCCGAGCGCTGTGTGTTCACCTGACGAATGGCCTCGTCCACAATCGCGATGGCTTCATTCGCCCCGGTCACGGATGTGATGTTGATCTGAGAAACCACCCGTGTGTTTCCATTAGGTTGAGTCTCGTCGGTGAATCCCAGGTTATTGGCCGAAAGGTCTCCGAAAGCGACTCGCACATTCTGGCCCGCGTTGGCGCCTAATCTGAAATTGAGACTTTGATTGACCGCCGAGATCACAAACGTCCTCGAAGTCCCGGTTCCGAGATTGATGGTCGCGTCGAAGTCGAGGGTCACCGTCTCGCCGGAGGGGAAACCGCCGCCGGTCCCGCTTCGAACTGGATATTCTTGTCGCCGTTCTGGAAAGCGACCGACTGCCCCGCGTCGAGCCTGGGCAGAGTAGGCTGCTTGGACGATTTGCAGCGAATCCGTCCCCCAGTAATGGTTGCTCCCCAACGTTAATGTGAGTTGCGGTTGAGGCTCCCGGGGGTCGGCGGGGTCGCGACCCAGCACCGTGTAAAGTTCCACCCGCGACCACTGTGATGGCCGGCCCGTCGCCGATTGTCAGTACTCCGTCGTTGTCGTTCCCCTGAGTGCGAACGACCTGACCCGCCGACAGTTCGGGAGGAGCCCCGCCTCCGTCGTCATCCACAGTGAACTGAATCGAGGTGCTCGAGAGACCCGTGGTTGCGGCGGTGATAAGAAACGTTCCAGTCGAGGCGTCGTAGGAGGCCGAGTCCGCGCCCAACGCGACCTGAGGATGGTGGCGAGATCGTTCAAGGTCGTCCCCGCGCCGACTGTGATCGTCGCCGTGAAAGAAGAACCGTCGTTCTCCGTCCCCGTGAAGGTGATCACATCGGTCGTGCCGAGTGTGAACGAGGCCCCGGCGCCATTGGTGAAGTCGAGTCCCGCCACCGTTGTTCCGGCGGTCGGAGCGGGCAGATTCGGATCGCCGATTCGAACGTCGAGAGCCACTTGGCGAGCGGCCGCCTGCCGAACGTTCGAAAGCGACCAGATCGTAAGTGCCGGAGTCGAAGGTCGAACCGGTCAGGCCAGTGGCCCCAGAGTTGGCGATCGCATCGACTCCATCCGTCAGGGTCAGACTTCCAGCCGTGAGCTGGTTCACCTCCAGGAAGTGCGTCCCGGTCGAGAGGGTGCTGTTGATCGGATCGGGGGCGACCGAAACGCCCAGGCCTGTTCCACCCGTGACCGACGCCGTGTTCTGGTGCTCGCCATTGAGCAGTCGGCGGGTCGCGAACTGAGTGGTGTCCGCGATACGGGTGATTTCTGAATGCTGGTTTCGATTTCGTCTTGAATGGCTTGAAGCGCCACGGAATCGTTGGTTCCGGAGTTGGCCGCTTGAATAGCCAAAACCCGGATTCGCTGAAGCCGCGATGTCGTTTCGATTAAGGCGCCTCGGCCGTGTTCACCAGGTTGATCGCGTCGGACGCATTGTCGACCGCGCGGTTGAGACCGCTGATTTGGGCGCGAAGGTTTTCGGAAATGGTTAATCTGGCCGCGTCATCGGATGCACGATTGATCCGAAGGCCGGAAGAAAGACGCTCCAACGACTTGCTCAGATCGTTCGAAGTGGTTCGAAGATTCCGATTCGCGTTGATCGCACTGATATTGTTGTTGATTCTTGTGAGTGCCATCATCAATCCTCCCCTGACTGTTGATGGAAATTTTTTGTGGGACCGAGGCTCGGCCCGTGTTGTCTGTCGCCAGAGTCCCCAGAAACTGGCTGGCTGACCGCGACCGACTACACTCTTGGAACCGTGTGAGAAGGGCCTTCGACCTCCTGTCGAAGGGGTTGTTGAGAGTCGGTTGGGTGTTACCTTTTGAGGGGGGCAACCTCAATCATGCATCAAACCCAACTGCCACCTCCGGTTCGTTCTTTGATTTCGTTAATCGGATTCGCCGTCTCGATCCGATGGCTTTCTCTTAAGGATCGGATTTGATTCCCTATTCCTTAATTTCGACTTTAAGTTACCACGTTCAGTGGAAAGGTCAAGTGTATCAATATTATTTGTTTAATCGATCAAGTATAGATTTGGACGTAACCTACTTGAAAAACTTGTCTTAGGATCGAATCTCAAGAATTATTTTCTTTACTCATCTTGCCTATCAAACGATTCAATTATTTCATCTAACCAGTCCTTCTCCAACAAATCCTCCCCAGACCTCTGTGGAAAACCACTTGATAAGATGACGCTTGGAGGTCCTGAAATGGATGGATCGGTGCCAGCACCCGTTCCCCCATCACGATAGATACGATTATCTTGACAAATGCGGAAATCGGCTCGAAAATACGCCTTCTTAATCTCAGGCGAAAGAGGTCCGGACCTTTGAAGATTTTAGTTACTGGAAAACAAGTGGAAGTGACTCCCGCTCTCGAGGATCATATCCGTGAGGGACTCGAAAAACTCACGAAGATTTTCGACGGCAACATGGACGCCGAAGCGGTTCTCAGCGTCGAGAAGCGCCGACACACTGCTGAAATCAACCTTCGCGCCGAAGGGTACCACCTTCATAGCGAGTCGAATTCGGACGATATGTACAAGTCCATCGACATCTGCATTTCCCGGATCCAAACCCAGCTCTATCGGCACAAGGAAAAGATGCGCACCAAACGCCGGAAGGGCTCCGAAAACGCCCCCGGTCTGGGCGTGAAAGTGGATCTATTGAGGGGCGAGGATTTGGAATTCGGAACCGAAGAGCCCCACATCGTTCGCACCCGCAACTACGAGGTCAAGCCGATGTCGGTCGACGAGGCCGCGATGCAGATGGACCTGCTCCATCAGGATGTCCTGGTTTTCATCAACGACGCCTCGAACAAGTTGAATGTCCTCTACCGTCGGCGGGATGGCAACTACGATCTCATCGCTCCGGTCCTTTAGCCCGAACGAGCGGTTCCGTCGCTCCCTTCCTCGTAGTAGTGTAGGGGGAGTTACAACCTTCGTTCAGAATCTTTGTCAAAAGGAAACCGACTCCAAGCACGATGAAAATCCTAGATAATTTAAGTCCGAGTCGAGTCAAAATCGGGATTGAAAGCGAATCCAAGCCCGATATTCTCCGAGAACTTCTCGCTGTGATGCTGGAACAAGGGGTCATCGAAGACCTTGACAGTGTCCTGGAGGAGTTCCTTGAGCGCGAGGCCAAAGGTAGCACCGGTATCGGCAATGGAATCGCCATCCCGCATGTCCGCACCGCGCAGGTCGGTCAACTCGAATACCTCTTCGCCAATTGCCCCGAGGGTCTCGACTTCGATTCGCTCGATGGCGAACCGGTGCATATTGTCCTCCTCATGATGGCGCCGAAGGACTCTCACGGCCAACACATCAAGGCGTTGGCCAAAGTCTCCAGAATTCTCAATGACGAAACGACCCGATTGCGGTTGGCCAGAGCCGGAACCGCCGAGGAGGTCTGCCGAATTTTCGAAGAGCGCGAACAAGAGGTGGAAATCAGGTGATCCAGGTCGAATCGGTTCGGCAGCAAGAAAACCTGCATCTCTCCGTCCTCTGCGGGGAGGAGGGGCTAACCCGTGAAATCAAGAAAGCCGATCTGAATCGACCCGGACTTGAACTGGCCGGGTGCATCGAATTCTTCGACCCGGATCGCATCCAGATCTTCGGCGGAGGCGAAATGCATTTCCTCTATGAGAAGGGGGACGATCCTTCCGTGGAGGAAATTCTGGCCAAGATTTTCAACTCGGCGGTCCCCTGCGCGATCATCACCAACGATCTCCCCGCCACCGACGACATGATCGAGAAGGCTCGGACAAACCACGTTCCCTTGCTCCGGACCTCGCTTTCGACAACCCGTTTCTACAAACGAATCTACGAATTCTTGGAGCATTACTTCTCTCCCTCGACCCTGGTTCATGGAACGTTGGTCGACATCTTGGGGATGGGAGTTCTCCTACTCGGGGACAGCGGTGTGGGGAAAAGCGAATGCGCTCTCGAGCTGGTTTCCAAGGGACATTCGCTTGTGGCCGATGATGTCGTTCGGGTGGTGTGCCTCGGGGATCGAATCCTCAATGGCAGCTGCCCCCATCTGATCCGGCACTACATCGAAGTCCGCGGATTGGGGATCGTGGATCTTTCGAAACTCTACGGGATTCGCGCCATCCGAAAAGAAAAGAGCATCGACCTGGTGATCACACTCCAGGATTGGAAACCGGAGACCTATGTGGAGCGGGTTGGAATCGACCGTCAACTCTACGAGCTCCTTGGGGTTGAACTCCCCCACCTGACCATACCGGTCAAACCCGGACGAAACATATCCACCATCGTGGAGGTGGGCGCGAGAGATCAACGACTCAAACTGCTTGGAATCAACTCCGCGATGGAATTTAACGACCGATTGATGAAAATGACCGCGGGATCCTCCAGCGAGATGGCCGGGACGATTCACTAAAGGGTGCGAACCAGATGGAAGAATTGAAAGTCGATCTTACGGTGATGAACGAGGAGGGGTTGCACGCCCGTCCCGCTTCCCAATTGGTTCAGGCCCTGCAAGGGATGGAGTGCCAAGTCTTCCTGGCCAAGGTGGATGATGGAGAAGAAGTGGACGCCAAAAGCATCCTCGGCGTTATGATGCTCGCCGCCGAACGAGGGACCAAAATGAGCGTGCGCGCGAAAGGAAAGGACTCTCAAAAAGCGATCGAGGCGGTCTCTCGCATCCTGAGCGAGAAGGGGGGAAGCTGAATTGAATGCGGCTTCCAACTCGGACCTCGAACTTCGCGGATTAGCGGTTTCCCTCGGAATCACCCGCGGGCCCGCGTATGTCCTTCGCGAGGAGGGGATGCATTTCCCCGCTCATTCCATCACTCCCTCTCAAGTGGACCATGAAATCGAGCGCCTGGATCGTGCGTTCGAGGAAACTATCCGGCAAATCGAACAACTTATTTCCAAACAAGCAGCGGGCGAGAAACAACTTGTCGACGAAATTGTCGATTTCCACCACATGCTCGCCAAAGACATCCCGCGCTACACCGGTGAACGAACCAAGAAGTTGATTCGCGAAAACCTGATGTACGCGGAAACCGCATTTCACAAAACTCTTCAGGATTTGATTGGAGTCCTCGGACGAAGCGTCGTGTCTCGCGATGAGGATGTCGCCGATATCGGTCAACAGATTCTGAGGAATTTGACAGGGAAAGACCTCGCCGATTTCGAGGATATCGAGGAGCCGGTCATCCTGATCGCGGAGGACCTCTCCCCTTCCCTGACCGCGCGCCTGCCCCGCGACAAAGTGCTCGCTTTCGCCACCACGCGCGGAAGCCGGACCTCGCACACCGCCATCATGGCCAGGGCGTTGGAAATCCCGGCGGTGGTCGGCCTGCCAAGTCTTGTCGATCAGGTCAAGGAAGGCGTCCACGTAATCGTCGATGGCGATCGCGGACGGGTGATCGTCAATCCCTCGGAACGAGCAGTGCTTTGGTACGATCGCCGCAAAGAGGCCTCCGAAAAACGCGCCGAGGATCAACTTCGCTACCGAACCCTTCCGGGCGAGACCACCGATGGATTCATCCTGGAATTAAAAGCCAATATCGAACTCCCCGAGGAGGTCGAGGCAATTCTCGCTTATGGAGGCGATGGGATCGGTCTCTATCGGACGGAGTTCCTTTTCATGAATCGGAGCGATCTGCCCACCGAGGAGGAGCAGTTCACCGCCTACCGGGCGGTTGTCGAAAGCATGGCTCCCAAACCGGTCACCATCCGAACCCTCGATATCGGCGGTGACAAATTCCTCACTTCCTTCTCGGCCCCCAAAGAAATGAACCCTTTCATGGGGTGGCGGGCTATCCGCTTCTGCCTCGAGCAACCCGAGATCTTCGGCGCCCAGCTCCGAGCCATCCTGAGAGCCAGTCATTACGGGAACCTATCCATCATGTTCCCGATGATCGCGGAGGTGCGCGAACTTCGTCTCGCTCTAGTGGCCCTCGAAAATGCGAAAACCGAACTCAGGGAAAGAGGCATCCCCTTCAATGAAGAGGTGGAGATCGGCGCCATGATCGAGGTCCCCTCCGCCGCTTTGGTCATGGAGGGTTTGGCGCCCCTGGTCGATTTTTTCTCGATCGGAACCAACGACCTCGTCCAATACACCATGGCGGCCGACCGTGGAAACGAGCGAACCGCTTACCTCTACGATCCACTTCACCCGGGTGTCCTCAAACTGATCCAGAATGTGGTCGAAGTCGCCCACGCCGCCGGCAAGAAAGTCTCCGTTTGCGGGGAGATGGCGGCCGAGATCGAATTCACACTGCTCCTGGTCGGGATGCGATTGGATGAACTTTCGATGAGCCCCATCGCCATTCCCGCGGTGAAACGGTTGATCCGGTCCATTTCCCTGCTCGAATCGGTGCCGATCGCCGACGACGCTCTCTCGATGACCGAGCCGGAAATGATCCGGGATTACCTGAACGAAAAGACTCGCCATGTCGCCCCTTGGACTGTCGAACTCTTCGATTCGGAGGAGATCCCCGCTTAGACCGCCGATGGCCGACATCGCAATCCGAGTCAAACCCCGGTCCAGCCGTCAAGCGATCCTCGGGTTGAAAGAGGATGTCTGGCAAATCGCGCTGAACTCTCCCCCCGAGGGTGGCAAGGCGAACAAAGAACTCCTGAAACTCCTGGGGAAAATATTGGGCGTTCCGGCTTCCTCCTTGGCATTGGTCTCCGGCGAGAAATCACGAAACAAGCGAGTCCGGATCCCAACGCTCTCCGAAAGCGACATTGTCTCGCGATTGACTCTCGCGTCCTCGAGCGAAACCTGAGTGCGGCGCCATCCTCCGAAAAAAATCCTTTCAAGCCATCCGCCCTGTGGTAGAATCGTCGTCGTGGATTCGGAATTTGTTCGGAAAGGTTGGTAGAATACAAGCAATGTCTCGATTGAAATTGAATCGCTCACCCCGGGGGTTCACCCTCATTGAATTGCTGATCGTCATTGCGATCATTTTGATCCTGATCGCTATCGCTCTCCCTAATTTTTTGGAGGCTCAAATCCGAGCGCGAGTCACCAAGGCTCAAGGCGAGATTCGTTCTTTGGCCACCGCCTTCGAAGCCTACCGGACGGATTGGCCGGTCTACCCAAGGGGATGCATCACCGAGGTGGTTCCGAGCGTCGGTTGCCGGGACAACTGGGGATTCGTGGACCAGAAACTTACCACCCCCATCGCCTACATGAGCGAGATCCTGGATGACCTTTTCGCGGTTCATTACGATATCCTCGGAGTCCCGGGCGTTTATCCGGAGGGTCACCCGGCGGTCAAATACCGGACCACTCGAAAAGAGGTTTGGAATGTCACCAACCCGAACGAGATACCGATCACCCCCATCCCGCCCGACAAGAACAACCCGAGTTGGGTCAATGTCTATTTGGCATTGAATCCGGGCGCATGGAATGGCAAACAATACTTGATCAGCAGCCTCGGCCCCGACAAAAACGAGGATGTCATCCCAGCTTATGCTTTCAACGCCAACTACCAAGTCAACGCGGAATTCTACAGCCCCACCAACGGAACCAAGAGCAGCGGAGATTTGGTCTACGCGGGACCGTGAAGTCTGTCGTGAATATCCTCTCGCAAGGGAAGTCGCTGGGGAGCACTTGCTAATGTTTCAGGAGGAGTGGATGCGGGGGGGGGTGAGTGAAAAGCAGAATCATGGAAGCCCATGGAGCGGATGGAAGGAATGGAAAAAACACAGGAGAAAATCTTCGATTTTCTCTTTCCATGTCTTCCATGAATTCCATGGGCTTCCATGATTCAAACAGGTCGCGCCGAGACCTTCACCCGCAGTTCCCCCACGCCTTCTCAAAAACCTTCCGCGTGATTCCCGGAACCAGATCCACGTTGCCCAGTTCCGAGGGCAGCACCATCCGGATGTCGCCTCCCAATGTTTTCTTGTCCGAGTGCATCAATTCCCAAATTCGTGCCGGTTCGACATGCTCCGGTGGCGTCACTGGGAGATTCGCGCGCTGGAACAAGTCCTTGAGGCGAGGCTTCAGGTCGCCGAGGTCACGGCCCAGCAGTTCGGCGATTTCGGTTTCGACCACCATGCCCACAGAAATTCCCTCGCCATGCAGGTATTCACCGTATTCGGTCGCTGCTTCGATGGCGTGACCGACTGTGTGTCCGTAGTTGAGAATGGCACGGAGTCCGCTTTCGAATTCGTCCTTCGAGACCACTTCCGCTTTGATTTCGCAGCAGCGTTTGACTATCCGGATGAATGAATCTCGGTCTCCCTCGACAAGTTTCTCGATTCCGGATTCGAGTTCTTCGAAAAGTTTTGCATCCCAGATGACTCCGTATTTGATCACCTCCGCCAGCCCCGCGCAAACCTCGCGTTTCGGTAACGTCTCCAGAGTGTCGATCGAAACGGAGACAAGCGCCGGTTGATAGAAAGCGCCGATCAAATTTTTTCCGTGCGGGGTGTCGACTCCGGTCTTGCCTCCCACACTGCTGTCCACCATGGCGAGAAGTGAGGTCGGGACCTGAATGTAGGGAACCCCCCGGAGCAGTGTCGCCGCGACGAATCCCCCCGTATCTCCGGGGACTCCGCCCCCCATCGCGATGACCGGAGTCTTTCGATCGCAACCTCGGGAAAGGATTTCGTCGTACAGGGTTTGCACCGTGTCGAGGTTCTTGTGCTCCTCCCCCGCGCTCATTTGGTGGTACGAGAGTTCGATCCCCGAGGGTCGAAAAGCCTCCTCCAATTTTGGCTCATACAGAGGACCGACGTTTGAATCCGTGATCACGATCGCCCGTTTGGGATGGAAGTTCTCGACAAGAGACTCGGCCAACCGTGGCCAAAGGGCAACGCCGATCTCGATGTCATAGGATCGATCCCCTAAATCGACGCGAACTATTTCCGAAAGATTGGCGGTCATAATTCTTTCACAAGATCCCCGAGCGCTTGGGCGAGGAGATTTTCTTTGGGGAAAGCGTGACCGCGATGCTGACAAAACGCCTCGGCGAAGAAGACGCCGTGGTCGGTCCCAAGTTGTTTGGCCCACTCCTCCATCTCGATCAGATACTGGTCGACTCCATGCTGCGCTCGCAACCAGTCGCGCTGACTGGCGTGGCACGCCAGCATGTCTCGCTTAATATCGATCTTCGTGGTGATATCGACCACCATGTGAGGCTCGATCGGCCGCCCGAGAAGGTCGATCCCCTCGGGCGGGCTGCAATAGTAAACAGTCGGGATGCCTCCAGTCGGTTCGGCCGGATTGGGATCGTCGGTCTCGAAGTTCGGGCAACTGGCCGCGAAACAGGCGTCACGGACCAACCGGCTGGTGAACTCGTGATCGGTCATGTAGTCGGAAGGGGGATGAGTGATCACCAGATCGGGTCTTGCTTTGCGGACCACCTCGGTGGTCACCTGACGGGATTTCGGATCGATGTCGATCTGGAGATCGTCCTGGCCCATGAAATAGATCTCCGCCCCAAGAAGTTCGGCGCCCTTCTTGGCCTCTTCATGACGGACCTTGGCGATGTCGCGACGAGAGAGTTCCATGCTCCCCTTGTCGCCTTTCGCCATCACGCCGATAGCGACCGCCCAGCCCTTGTCCTTGAGCAGGGCCAGGGTCCCCGCCATAAAAAATTCGACATCGTCGGGATGAGCCCCGATGGCTAAAACTTTCATTGAAAAACTCCTCACTCCTAGTATCCACCCCTGCTTGGAGCCTCACCAAGTGGGCTTTCGCACCAAAACCGTGGGAACGGCTTCCAGCCGCGAAAGTCAGAAACGGGTAAACGCCCACTCATCGCGGCTGGAAGCCGCTCCCACGATGGATCGTGAATCCCTCTAATAAATCACAAAATCAATTGGCGGCATCAAAACAACACCCTCGCGGGAAATCAACTCCAATCGTTTCAGGGCGGTCTTGACCGCGGGCAGCCGTTTCGGGTCGACCCTCTCCAGGATGTCGAGCCAGGGGAGGAAGTCCGAAGAGACGCTCATCTTCAGATCGCTCGGGCGGTCTCCGCCTCCGGACATTTCTTCCATGAGCGCGACCAATGGGCTGACCGGTTCGGGAATGACCCGCACTTTGTAATCGGTCGCCGAGGCCAGAGTCGCCGCCGCAATGATGGCCTCGGAAAGTCCGCCGATCTCATCCACCAACCCAAGATTGAGCGCCTGCTGGCCCGTGTACACCCGACCGCCCGCGATTTCGTCGATCGGTTTGGCCAGTTTGGCTCCGCGTCCATCGATGACATGCCCTTTGAAATCCTCGTAAACCGTCGCCATCCACGAATGCATCAGTTCTCTCTGATCGGCGCTCCAATCGGTGAGGGTGCTCATCAAATCGCTGTTGGCGCCGCGTTTGTATTCGTGCCAGTTGAACCCGACCTTGTCCCACATCCCGGTGGTCACCAATTTCCCGCCCACCACTCCGATCGAGGCGGTCAGCGTGGTGTTGTCGGCCAGGATTTTGTCCGCTCCGCAGGAGACATAGTACCCCCCGCTGGCGGCCATGTTCCCCATCGAGACCACCACCGGTTTCTTCTCTTTCAATTGAGTGACCGCGCGCCAGATGATTTCGCTGGCCAGAGCCGAACCGCCGGGAGAATCGACTCGCAAAACCACCGCTTTGACCGAGTCGTCCTCGGCCGCCTCCTCGAGGGCTTTGCTGATATTCCCACTGTGAGCGGCGCCCACCGGTCCGAACGGGTTGGGCTCCTCATAACCCGGAACGATCGGCCCTTCCACATACACCAGTCCGATCGCGTCGCCCTTGCCGTTGCCTGCCTTCTCCATCTGTTTGGCGAGGAAAGTGAAAAAGGCGAAGGGGTTGGAAAGATCGATTTCGGTCTCCTCCTCTTTCTCGTAACGGTTGTCGATTTCGATGTCCTCGCCGAGTTCCTTCTTGATTCGGTCGAGGAATTCATCGCGGTATTCGACATGGGCCACCAGCCCGGCCTCTTTGGCCGATTCGGGTGAAAGCAATCCTTGGTCCACAAGGTCGCGGACTTTGTCCTCCTCCAACCCTCGGGAGTTCGCGATCATTTTCACCAAGGACCCGAAGAGACTGTCCATGAGCCAGTTCATGTTCTCCTCGGCCTCCTTGCTGGGCTCGGTCCGAGTAAAGATCTCTCCCGCCGCTTTGTAGTCCCCCATGTGCAGGAAGTCGGCGTCGATGCCGAGTTTGTCCAATGTCCCCTTGAGATAAAGTCCCTGGCCGTAGAGCCCGGTCAACCAGATGGTGGAGGTGGGCACCACCGAGATCTCCGATACGGGCGAAAATAAAGCGTAGGCCCCGGTGTTTAGATCCTCGACATGGACATAGGTCTTCTTCCCGGACTCCTGGATTTCCTGGAGCGCGTTATGAATCTCCTCCATCTGACCAAATCCGTACGGCAATTGCCCAAAGGTCAGAGCCAAACCCACGACCGAATCGTCTTTTCGGATTTTCTCGAGTTTCTCGAGCAGTTCCTTCATCGAAATCCAACGCGCTCCGGAAAGACCGAATGGGTCCTCCATGGGTTTCTCGGTCAGCATGCCATTCAGGTGAAGGTGAACCAGTTTTTCCTTTTCCTTGTCCGCCGCGTGACCGACAGGCGCATGGATAACCAGGGTCAAAAGAATTGCCAGAATTATGTGCTGGAGACGCATGGGAAGGGGCCCTCCTAGAGTCTTAAACTAACGACATATTAAAGGGTTTTCGTTAAAATTCGAAGTGGAGGTTGAGGGGCGCCTCGGTTCCAATCCTCTCCCGGTGCGTCGCGTCTCAAATGTGATAGAATTCGCGCTTCATTATGACCGATTTGAATTCATTTTCATCAAATGTCTGCACACAGGTGGAGTCCTTCATGGAATCCCACTTGGACCCAAGCGTGGCGGGGTCGAAACGGCTCATCTCCGCGATGCGACACAGTTTCTTCAGCGGCGGCAAACGCATCCGACCGCAACTTGTCTTCGCCGCGGCTGAAACCGTGCGCAAAGCGAAGGGTGAGGACGCCGCCGGCGCCACACCGCCACCGGAGACCTATGTCGCGACCGCGGTCGAGGCGATTCACACTTACTCCCTGATCCATGACGATCTACCCGCGATGGATGATGACGATCTCCGTCGCGGGAAGCCGACCTGTCATAAAGCCTTTGACGAAGCCACCGCGATCCTGGCCGGGGATGCTCTCCTCAATCTCGGCTTTCAAATCCTGATCGATGGAATTGTGGAATTCGGCCAGCCCATGGTCCGCGCCGCTCAGACTGTCGGCGCCGCCACAGGCATTGGCGGGATGGTGACCGGCCAAATGCTCGATCTCCTGGGTGAGGAATCCGAACCGACCCTGGAGAAAGTTCAACTCATCCACAAGAACAAAACGGGCGCGCTTCTTCACGCATGCGTTTTTTCGGGGGGTTTGGTGGCGGAGCCGGATGAAACGCAAGAGGCGGCATTATCGGAGTTCGGGCATTCGATCGGGCTCGCGTTTCAGATCGTCGACGATCTCCTCGATCTGGAACAATCGACCGAGAAGTTAGGCAAACGCGCCGGGAAGGACGCGGAGCAGCACAAGATGACCTATCCCGCCGTGGTCGGCGTTGAAAAATCTCACGAAATGGCCAATGAACTGACCAAAAGAGCGGAAAAGGCGCTGGAGGCCTTCGGTGATTCCGCCGCCACTCTGCACGATTTAGCAAAGTTGCTACTGCGCCGGGACCATTGACTCGAACCCGATCCGTCTTTAGGATCTTAGGAAAGGCGTGGATGAGGAGTAGTAAAAAACCTCTTTCCTCCAGAGAGCGGCCGGTTGGTGCAAGACCGCGGGAAATGTTTTTGAACTCGCCTCGGAGCCGTTGACGCGAACCGTCCCGCATCGGGACTCATTAGTTTCAGCCGGGTTCGCCCGTGATAGCGACAAACGAAGGGAGCCCGGAGAGAAAACCGGAGCTCCGAAACAGGGTGGTACCGCGAGAAGCAGATATTCATCGCCCCTGGGTTGAAAAAACTCAGGGGCGTTTTTTATTTAACCCCTCCCCCTAGCCCCCTCCCCGCCCCGCGGGGAGGGGGAATAGAGAGTTCCCCCTCTCCACAATGTGGAGAGGGGGCTAGGGGGAGAGGTTAAAAGGGATGGGTTGGGTGGAGAGGTTGAAGATGTTTTACGAAAGGAGGTGAGACAGTTGAAAAAGCGATTATCGAGCAAAACTGACGACGATGGCCTTAGCGACCTTACAAGTTCGCCACTAACCACACGCCGCGAACGCCGCGGCCCGATTGGAGACTGTCTCACCGAACGAGGCGGCTCCCAACGAAAAGGAGCAAGACAATGAGTAACCGACCGATCGATAGCAATCGAGTCAGAATCTTCGACACCACCCTGAGGGACGGCGAGCAATCGCCGGGCGCCAGTATGAACACTGCCGAGAAACTGGAAGTGGCGGCGCTGTTGGCCGAACTTGGGGTCGACATCATCGAGGCCGGTTTCCCGATCTCCTCCGAGGGCGACTTTGAAGCGGTCAAGGCCATCGCGGAGAGGATCGAGGGACCGACTATCGCCGGTTTAGCCCGCGCGGTCCCGGCGGACATCGACCGATGTTGGGAGGCGGTGAAACACAACCCGCGTCCCCGCATCCACACCTTCATCGCCACTAGCCAGATCCATCTGGAGAAGAAACTCCGGAAGAGTCCGGAGGAGGTGATCCAGTTCGCGGTCGAGGCGGTCAAACGCGCGCGCGGGTATTGCGAGGATGTCGAGTTCTCCACCGAAGACGCCGCCCGCACCAGCCCGGATTACATCTGCGAGATTGTCGAGCGGACCATCGAGGCGGGGGCGACCACGATCAACATCCCGGACACGGTGGGGTACAGCAACCCCTGGGAGTATGGGCGCCTGATCGAGTATGTTTTCGAAAAAGTTCCCAACGTCCATGACGCGATCATCAGTGTTCACTGTCACAATGACATGGGGCTTGCAGTTGCCAACAGTTTGGCGGCGGTGCGGGCTGGCGCGAGACAGGTTGAATGCACCATTAACGGGATCGGCGAACGAGCTGGCAATGCCTCGCTCGAGGAGATCGTGATGAACCTGGCAACCCGTAAGGATTTCTTCGGGTACGAGACCGGCATCCGAACCGAAAAGATCTATCGCGCGAGCCGTCTGGTTTCGAACATCACTGGATTGGTGGTCCAACCCAACAAGGCGATTGTCGGCCAGAACGCATTCGCCCATGAGGCGGGCATCCACCAGGACGGCATGATCAAGGACAAGTCGACTTACGAGATCATGACCCCCGAATCGGTGGGGTGGCGCGGCACCAGCATGGTCATGGGTAAACACTCGGGGCGCCACGCTTTCGTGCAGCGTCTCAAGGAGTTGGGTTTCATCCTGAAAGAGGAGCAGGTCCAACTCGCCTTCCATGATTTCAAGGATCTGGCCGACCGAAAGAAGGATGTCTTCGATGAGGATCTCGAGGCGATTTGCCGTCGGGTTCAGGAAGAGACCGAGGAGACCGATGTCGAGATGTACAAGTTGGTCAACCTGGAGACCTCTTCCTCAATGACCGAGAACCCGAAAGCCCATGTCACGATCAAGAAAGGGTCTGAGACCCTGGAAGGTTCGGGCGAGGGCGACGGTCCAGTGGATGCGGCCTGTAAGGCGATCAAAGAAATCACCGGCACCCCGAGTCGTCTCGTCGATTTCCGCATCGCGGCGATCACCGGCGGCACCGACGCTCAGGGCAGTGTGAGCCTGACAGTCGAGGAGAATGACATCCGCGCCGTCGGCCGTTTCTCCGGCCCGGACATCATCGCCGCCAGCGCCCAGGCATACATCCAAGCGCTGAATTCGCTGGAGTCGAAGAAAGCCAGCCGCGCCCGAGGCGAGTCCGAGGTGAGTTCGCGGCAACCCTAGCAATCAATCCAACCAGGGCTGGGCGGGATGAAATCCCGCCCAGCCCCTGAGGCGGTTTCGATGCAACTCGACAAGACCCGCGCTATCATCATTGGGATCCTCACCCTCTTGCCCCATGTGTTCGGGCTATTCGCACTGCTACGCGTTCTCTCTTTCATCCTGACTTTCGATATCAACTCCACGGACATTTCGGTCCCTTCCATCTCGAGCCTCCTCTTCGGATCCGCCTTCACCTGGCTCCTCTCCATGGCGCTCATCGTTTTCTATCTGCTTCATGTCTATGAATCCAAGGAGCTGGACACCGAAAAGAAATGGCTCTGGTCAGCCGTCATCGTCTTCGCCGGCTACGTTTCGATGCCGTTCTACTGGTGGTACAAGATCTGGAAGCCGGCGACAGCGCCCATGCCCGTAAGAGAAGAGGAATCAATAGCGCCGCCACCTGAACCACCGGAGGAGGACGAGGGGAAGGGGAGGGTTTATGAACTTTGAGGGCAATAAGAATACTGTAGGATAGATTTAGATCATGGCCCGATTTTTAACGGAGGTCTGTTAGAGATGTTTGGGCAGCCAAAGTATAGAATCACAAATTCAAAAAAGAGATTGTTTGTCGCGTTTTTGATTATGCTCGGGGGTGAGGCGATCCTGGGCGGCATTGTTCGTTACGCGACAAAACACTATGGATTCAATGACGGCGGGTATACGGGGGTGATCATAGCAATTCCCATTGTCATTTCCCTCATCTTCCTTCAAGAGAAAAAAGTCGATTCAGAGAAGGATAGAGACATTCACGGTGGCTTAGATTGATTGATCTGCCTATGAGGGAACAGGATTGAATTCCGCGCCCTTCAGTGTCGAGACAGAGTCACAACACAGGACGGATACCGCTGGTAATTCCTATCCAAGCGAGAGAAAAGCGGCTTCGGGGTTCTCGAGAAAACGACCGATTTCCTCGTGATTCTCGCGCAGCAGGTCTTCGATCATCGAGGTCGAACAATTTCCACGGCGGATCCAGATCACTTTGGGAGGAGGTCCATGGTACAGACTCAGTTGATGAAAATCGGAATCCTTCGATACGATGGTCAATCCGCGATCCGCGGCATTTCTCCAAACCTCGATGTCATCCGCTCGTTGAAGATCCAGATCCCGAACATGGAGCGCGCCTGAAAAAAGATCCTTTAAGCTTTGAACCAACTTGGGCGAGAGGTTCTGGTCGAAAAGTAGACTCATACCACCGGTGGAATGGAAACCATCTTTCGTTCGCGGTCAGCGGCGAAGGCCAAGCAAGCCCGGATGTCTTCTTTGGCAAGGTCCGGGAAATCGGAGACGATCTCATCCTCGCTCATTCCGGACGCGAGATACTCAAGGACATCGTAGACCGTGATTCGAAGCCCACGAATGCAAGGCTTCCCCCCTCGCTTTGCGGGCTCGATAGTGATTCGCTCTCGGTAATCCATTCTCCAATTCTAATCGGGGAGTATCGAGAATTCAATTCAATTTGCTTCTTGATCTTCGGCTTGCTTGAGACAATGCCCAAGCAGCGGAAGGGATTCCGCTGCCCTCAGTGGCGAGACAGAGTCACGACACAGCCAATCGCGAAGCCCTCACCTTCAAAACCCCAGCGTCAACTGAGTGACTCCATCGTCGGATCCGGGTTCCGGTCGGAGATAGTCGATTCTCTCTTCGAGCAGTCGTTTCGTTTTCTCGGAGCACGCCTCATACAGGGGGCGCAGTTCCTCCCAAGTGGCGATCTCGAAAAACGTTTCGGCGGGTGCAAGGTAAACGGTGACTGGTTTCCCCTGGTCGAGAAGTTCGATCGCATTTTGGAGGGAGCCGAGGCTTTTGCCATCCCATAGGACAAGGCCGCGGTCGGCGTCACGGGCCATCGCCCGGTCCTTCACTGAATAGAACTCTCGCCCCTTTAAACCCGGACCCACCATGACCATCTTCCTCTCCCAATCCCCGACATTGTTTCGGCTGTGAGTACCGGAACAGTAGACAACCACGTCCGTGCAGTCCTTGTCCGCGAGGTGTGCCTGAAAAGCCTTGTCCGCCCCGGGCGCGTCGCCCACCACGATGGTCGCTCCAGTTTCGAGCATTTCATCGAGCCGTGCGCGAACCTCGTCGTTCAGGCGAGAGATCGACCGCGACCCCGACAAAAACACCTTGATCATTTCCGACTCCTCGTCTTCGTCATCGCAAGCACATAGACATCGCGAACTCCGGCGGAGTGATAGAGAACCTCGGTGGCCACTGTCAGTGTCGCGCCCGAACGGTACAGGTCGTCAACCAGCAAAACCCTTTTGCCGGCGACATCGTGTTTTTTGTTGAGGTGGATGGCGTCTCGCAGGAGTCTCCCCCTCTCCTTGAGATCATCGACATTCTTGATCTCCTCTCCTTCGCAATCCTTGTAGAGCAGATCCTCGATCATGGGCATCTCTCTCCGGACTCCAAGCGCCCTCGCGATTTCGACAACCGGTTGGAAGGCTCGGTTGAAATTGGAGGAGGGCGCGGGGACAATCAGATCCAATCCCTCCAAACCTTCGATCCCGTCCAGCAGTTCCACGATTCTGTCGGCCTTCGATCGCGTTCCCTCGTATTTGAGATCGTAAAGGAGTTGCCCCATTTCGGTCCGATTGCTTCCCCAAACCTCACTTCGGTCATCCTCAACACTCAGATGAACGCTGTCCGTTGTGTGGACATCGTACGCGACTCCAAATCGCCAATTGCCTTTCAATGGGATCGTCATGGGAAGGTCCGAACCGATGCTAGTGGGAGGAATCG
>JACKFH010000044.1 GCA_020632575.1 Candidatus Omnitrophota bacterium
GGTTGTGAATCAGGGTTACCAGAATTTGGACCTTTTGACTCATTCCCTTCGAAAGGGATTCGCATCGTTTGTGAATGTAATCGCCCAGGCCAAACCGTTCGAGGAGTTCATGGGCCCGCTTCTTCGCCCCGAGCGCCGGCATCCCTTTTAGTCTTCCGAAATAGGCCACCAGTTCGCCCACCCTCATCTTTCGATAGAGACCCTTCTCCTCGGGGAGATAGCCGAGTCGGTCCTTGGCCGAGTGAGTGGTGTCGGCCCCCAAGACTCGGATTTCGCCCGAATCCGGGTGGAAGATGTTCATGACCATGCGGATGGAAGTGGTCTTGCCGGCCCCATTCGGACCGAGGAACCCATAAATCGTGCCTGGAGGAACCTTCAGACTCAAATCCCGGACCGCCGTCACATTCCCGAAGGTCTTGTTGACATGCTCGAAGGTGAGCGCGAAGTCATTCATGGGGAGCCCCTACGGATCACAACGGCCCAGTGGTTGCCGGGGCTGGAAAGTTCGATTTGGTCGCTCGACTCCATTGGGTCTGAGGCCTTCCATTCGCTCGTTAGAATGTTCACCCACTCCAGGTCCCATTTCGCAATTTGGTTAGGAACCTTGAGATTCACCATGCCCTCTTTCGGAAAATACACAACGTATTCGACTCCGGGGTTCGCGAAACAGTAGGCCTCATTTTCTTCTCGATCCTTTAGCAAGTCGTCGTGCGGTTCACAGTGAAAGGGATCGATGCGATCCAGGACCCCTCGCATGCTCCTCAGGTTAGATTGGGCTTTCTCGCCAAGGCCAAGCCCGGATGGCGGTCGATGGAACCGAGCCGATGCAAGTCCGCCCAGGATGTTTCTCCAGAATCGTTCAATTCCATCGCGATCGTTCCCAAAGTTGTAAGCATCCGAACCATAGATTTTGACATTGTTCAGGGGTCTGGGATGGTTCTTGATTCGTTCTCGCTGTTTCTGAGCGTTGTCCCAATGGGCTTGTCCCTTTTGATGGTTGTTTTGCGAGATGTCCACGAACGAATAGATTTCGGGGTGGTCGAAGGTGTTGCGGTGTTTGGGGTCGTTCAGGTCCCATGGGTCCCACATCTCAGTAGTTTCCACGTGGACTCCTGCCTCTTCGGCCTTTTCTTGGATAAATATCGCCCAATATTTCCCCCATTCGGGAGTCACCGCGGTTTCATTGTCCATGCAATACAGCACATTTCCGTATTGAAGTGAGTAGGACAGAAGTTTTTCGACAAAGCGACGCTGATATTTCAAAACATTTTCCTGATTGCGTTCCGAGGGGACCGACCAGAAGAAATTGTTTTCCAACTGGAGGGGATGGGAATTAACCACGGTTGGCAACCCCGACTCCTCAGCGCTGTAGTTTCGATTGTTTTTGGGATTGAATGGGTTGCGGTCCCAGTTGTCTCGATAGTAATCGAATGTCGCCCAGACCTCGATCTGGGCGATGATGTCTCTTTCCGAGGTCAGCCGAAGAAATTTTTCGAATCGATTCCAGAACTCCTCGTTCCATTGGTCGAGATCGTAGGAGCCATCGACCTCTCGAAAGGGCCAAACGTTGCCCTCATCACGGCAGGACATGGTGCATCGAACATAATTGCCGCCAACCTCGCTCAATAGATCCAACTGCCCTTCGAGGTCGGGAATCTGAAATAGATTGTCTTCCACGGAGCCGCCGATCAGGACAACCGGAGCGCCCTCGTATTCCCAATACCTCGGGTTCTCTGGATAGACATGGATTCGCCGCCGATCCCCCTCCGCCATCGCGGGAATCATTGAGACGAGAATCATGAGAGTCGCCAATACGCGGGGTGTCGAGAGTTTCATTTGCCGGCCTCCACCAAGCGGACATCAGACAGCGGTAAGGTTAGGGCAAATCGGTCGAGCGGTGAACGGTGCATTTGGCGGATTCGGGTCAAGAACTCGATCAGGGTTTTCCCCATTCCAAACCAGGTTGCGCACCCGATACGGATCACCACGCTGAAACACTATTCTTTAGAGTAGAGAAAGGAAAGGAGGACAAAACCATGCTTTCCAAAATCGCTACGATACCGGCCATATTGTCGCTACTTTTCGCTGGATCGATATTCCTAGCCCAACCGGCCTCCGCCGATGACGATGGGTGGGGGTTCTCGCTTGGCGGAAATGGTTTGGGATTCTATTACAACGATTACGATAACGGTCACCATGGCCACCACTATCGAGGCGGCCACCGGTATCGTCATCACCACCACCCGGGTCACTACGGAAACTCTTATTACTATCGTCCGTACTATTCCCGAGGGTACCGTTACTACCAGCCCTACTATCCTCAGAGATGGTATTACCCGGGCGGTTTAAGTTTCCACTTCGATTAAGAATGTGTGAATCGTTTTAGAGAGTGGGGGGACAGCGATGTCTGTCCCCCTTTTTCACGCTCGGGCAAATACGGAGAATTGAAGAGGTCTGGAAAGCAGACCCCTTTGACACGAAGTCGACTGCAATGGTTTATTCAAGTTTGAAGACGGCTTCAATTTAGTTTGGAAATCATTGGCGCTTGAGATACAATATTGAAAAAGGGAAAAAGTATCGGCCCCTGCCCTTCGCGTGACTCCGCAGTCATGTGAGGCTACAGATATATTAGAAAAGTCTCTCCCTTAGTGGATCGAGCAAGCCCTCCCTCAGAGGAGAAGGAAGCAAGTATCCCCAAAAGAGACTTATTCTGTTGAGACATGGTCTCAACAATGATTGCCGACGCACGGTCGCGGTGGGGGCTGATTATCCTTTCTTGACCGGCCAGTGTTCCGATTCGGTTCGAGCCGATTCGAACCAGCCTTTGACCTTCTCGACCAAGTCGGGTTTCTCTTCAGCCAAGTTCTTTTCCTCGCCCAGATCCTCGGTTACATGGTAAATTTCGATTGGCTTATCAAGGTCGTTTCGAACCCCCTTCCACTCGCCGAAACGGACCCCCTGTTTAAACGCTCGCTCATGGAATTCCCAATAGAGATACTCATGCTCCCGTTGGTCCTTTCCCAATAGAGTGGGGACAATCGATTGGCCATCGATCTCCCCTGGCATGGAGGTTCCCGCGATCTCGGCCGCGGTGGGGGCGAAATCCCAGAAAGCCCAGACAAAATCGCTCACCGACCCGGGTTTCACTTTCCCCGGCCAACGCACAATCATCGGAACTCGGATTCCGCCGTCATAGAGATCCCTCTTGATCCCGCGCAGAGGGCCGTTGCTGTCAAAGAAATCGGGATCGGCGCCTCCCTCGCGGTGGGGACCGTTGTCGGAAGTGAAGAAAATGATCGTGTTGTCAGCGATTTCCAAATCTTCCAAGAGTTTAGACAGTCGCCCAAAGTCTGAGTCAAGCAAAGTGATCATTGCGGCATGCCCCTTCTGAGGGCTCGGCCAATCCTTTTCGGCGTAGATGCCATAGTCGGGAACCTGCATCCCATCGCCGGTGTCTCGGCCATATTCATTGTTGGCGTGGGGGAGAGTCACCGAATAATACAAGAAGAAAGGTTTGTCCTTGTTCTCCCGGACAAACTGGAGCCCCTTCTCCATAATGAGGTTGTGCGAATACTGGCCTTGCTTTCCGTTCAGGTTTCCCTCGAGGGTGATTTTCTCGTTGTCATCCCAAAGGAACTCGGGGTAGTAATTGTGGGCGTGCCCTTGATCGGTGTACCCGAAGAAACGGTCGAACCCCTGATTGAGCGGCCCACCGGTCGTGTCGGGCTCCCCGAGCCCCCATTTGCCAAACTGACCAGTCACATACCCATCCTCTTTCAAGACCTCGGCGATGGTCACGTCCTCCGGACGGAGAGGGACTCGCTTGTTCCCGCGGATGTACGCGTGCCCCGTATGAAGACCGGTCATCAGGCAGCACCTAGAGGGAGCGCAAACTGTGCTTCCCGCATAGCAATCCGTGAACCGCATCCCCTGCTCGGCAAGGCGATCGATGTTGGGGGTTTGAATGACTTTTTGACCGTAACAGCCCAGATCGCCGTACCCAAGATCGTCCGCCATGAACCAGATGATGTTGGGCTTGTCTTGGGTGGAAGCACTGTCCGGACTGAGTCCGCCAATCAGAAGAATTAAAGCGAGTAGAAAGAACCGTCCCACAATCCTCAAGCACATTATTTCACCTCCAAAAATCATCGAAAATGATCGAACACGGCCGTTCGATCATAGTGGGAGATGAGATTCTGGCAAGAGATTCATTTTAAAGAAGCGGCCAAATCACTTAATTTCGAAGAGTTCCTCCGCATTCATTGCAAAGATTCTGTGTCCTCGGTCCTCCACATCTAGGCCGACTTCCTCCCAGTCCTTCATCATAAGGTAAGTGGATTCCGGGATGCGGTAGGTCACAGAATCGCCATTCTTTTCGTTCGTGATGGTGACTCGAATCGAGTCGGCGATTTCATGAACGATGTTCTTCTTGCCCATCGTGGCCCCTGTGGACATCTGCAATCCATCGATCAAGCAGGAGTGTGGTGGCGTGGCCGGACATTCCACGAGGACTTTCAATCCGAAGTACTTGGGGATCTCTCTTTGGATCACCGCGTGTTCGCCCATCCGAGCGCCGAGGGCCACAAAGGGACCAAGGTGACCATGGAACCTTTCCAGCTCCTCCGCCGCTAGGGGTTTTATAGGAACATGAGAAATCATTTCATCCGCGGCGATTCCAACCGAGAGGGCAAGGGCCGCGACAACCACGGGTAGCCTGAGAATCGGTTTCATTTTCTTCTCCTTTGCAATAGCGTTCGTGGCGGCGAATTCACTTGAAAAAGCTGGGCGGGAGGGGAACAGGACGCTTCTGGTTCTGTCATACGTATTATATGTTCGTGTGAGTCGGAAGGAAACAATGGCCAAGCCGATAATCTTTATGGGGGATCTTGAAACTTAGTGATAGATTACGAATCTCGATTGGAACTCTATTCCTTGTGCCACTCGCGCCAAACCTTCATCGACCGAGAGAGGTGTTCGTGAGCATCTCCCTCGATTCCCCAACATTGGAGGCCGATGGGGCCCTGGTAGCCTAAGTTATCGAGACAGTCGAGGAGCCTTCGGACATCGAAGGACCCTTCGCCAAGAGGTTGAACAAAATTGCCGGCGCCGGATTGGATCTCCGCCGCATGGTCGGCTCCATTGAGACTGACCGCGAAGAGGTGGGGAGCCGCTTCGGTCAACATCCTTTCTAAGTTCTCTTCGGAATCCACTTTCAACCAATGGGAAAGATTGAACATGGAGCCGACATTCGGACGATCGACCTTTTTCGCGATGCGAACCGAGTCCTCCACCTTCTCCATCCAGTCTCCGAAATGAGGGTAGAGAACCAACCTAACTCGAAATTCCGAGGCCATGTCGGCGATTTCGCGTACAATCTCCACCGCTCGCGAATCTCCGTTCGGGTCGGATGGGGGGAGGCCCGTGATAAGCAGGGCCAACGTCACGTCTCGGTCTTTCAATAGAGGGAGAGACTCGTCGAGCCTTGGATCGTAGGGTTCTCCTTCGGGGTCGAGACTGACTCGAAGGTAAACCTGAAAGAGTCTGAGGTCGAACTCGTCGAGCGTTTCGATTCGTTCCTTTAAATTGTCTAGCCAGAGATGACCCGCGCCATCGAATCCGAGGTCATGCAGCATCTCCGCCTGTTCCATGAGGCTCCGTTTTTGACTGTCATGGGTGTCCATGCAGAATGCGAAAAAGGGATTGGAATCGTCGGCCGAGGTTGGCGATTGGAGGATCAGCAGAAAAAGAAGGACGACACTCGGTAGCCTGGACATCGTCCCGCGCTAACTCATCCAGGGACGACTTCTCTCTCCATTGGGGAAGAGATCTCGCACCATTTGAGCATCCTCGGCGATCTCGAAATCGAACATACCGGCGAGGATGTGATCCGCTCCGTTTTCAAAGGCGTATTTGAACGCCTCTTTCGGAGGAATGGCGCCAGCTGCCATGACTTTGAAAGCGATCCAAGGCTTGTCGACCTTTTTCATGAATTCGACCGTGCCTTCCGGATCGAGGCACCAGTACCCGGGAACCTCTCTGATCGGTGTTGTCAGATCCTCCGGTTTAGGAGCGTTCGGGTAGTTGTGGTGGTGGAAGGTCTTGATATAGAAATCGACATCAATCCCCTTTTCCTCGCATGCTTCGACCACCCGGAGGTCGTGGGCTCCGACCCCAGCGGGCAGTCCCTTGGAATGAATGAGGTCGACCGTTTGTTCGATCAGGTCGACCCGGCCATCGGCGACAAGCCGGTCGGTTTGAACGCCCCAAAGATAAATCGCCTCGGTTCCGATTTCCAAGAGTTTGTTGACATACGATTCATACTTCTCCAACCCATCCTCGATCGGAGCGGTCGGGCAAATGATCCATTGGATCTTTCCCCCTCGCTCTTCACGGTACTCCCTGAGGGTTCGCATGACCTCTGGAACCGTGTGGATCACCAATGTGTTGACGCCATGCCGCTCGGCCAGCGCCATTGTCTCGATGATCTTCTCCGGAGTGTTGTAATGCGCCGCGAGGTGATTGACATAGACCAAGCCGCGACTGTGAGCATAGTGGGTCAGCAAGTTCCCTCCGAGTAGAAGCCGACTGATTTTCAAGTCGCCGATTTTCCCACAGGGGAAATCGTTCGCGGAAACCTGTCCCTCATCGAGGAGCGCCTTCGAGGACTCCTCCGCTCTCGCACCATGCGTGGTCAATGCCAGGGCCGCTGGGGTGGCGAGAGAGCCTTTGAGAAATGTGCGCCGATCGGTCAGTTGAGGCATGGAGAATCTCCTTCCAAGGAAACCGGGGCGGCGGATTAATAAAATTACTATACCAGAATACTATAATGAGGTTTTTGGATGGTCAATATTGAATTTCGTTTCAAGGGATCCAAATTCTCCAGGGGACTGGGATTCCCGGGATTTTTTCCGACACCTCAGGCGAACAATCGAAACCAAGCCAAAGCCAGAGGGACAAACTGTGTGGTGTATCGATGCTCCACTCCCTCCAGATAGGTGTAAGAGCGTGTACCCGGAAGACGGTCGAAGAGGGCCTGGATGGTGTTGGGTGGACAAATATCATCCGCGCCGCCCGCAGTCAGAAGGACTGGTAAGTCGAGGCGATGGACATGCGAAAGGGTGTCGATGAGGCCCACCGCACGCCAAATGGATTCTGGTTTATCCGAATCGCGAAGGGTGTCCCAAAACAGCGCATAGGCTTCATGTTGGGGGGACTCGGGAAAATCGGTCAGGAAGGGGACATCGGCTGCGACACATCTGACTCCTCGTCCATGGAAGAGAGACGCGAGAAGCAAGGCGCCGCCTCCGCCCTGGCTGGTCCCAAAGAAAGAGACCCGATCGGGGAGAGTCTCGACCTGCTCCAGGGCCCACCGAATCGCCATGGCGCAGTTCGCCAACCAGAGGAAATATCCCTCACTGCCCCCGCTTAGAAGCGTATCCGGCAAGACTGGCCAATTGCCGTTCCGCATCTTCGACTCATCGGCGCCATTGGGAGTTGAATAACCCAGCGGCGAAATATGCAAGACATTGAAACCCGCCGCGACCAGATCGGGATGCGCGCTCATCTCCGCGCCATACCCCGGAACATGGACAAGAAGGGGAGCCGGGGTTGATCGAGCCGGTTGCCAGTACCCGAAAAACTCTGACATAGAATCTGGAGTGAAGCGCACATACTGATAACCGGGAGTGTGGCGAATGCCGAGGTTATGTGTGAAACCCTGATCAGTCAGGATTTCGGCTGGACACGGAGTGACTTCGACCGTACGCCAAATCGAATCGAGCCAAGCGTCAACTTCTTCTTTTGCCGGATATTCGGAAGACAAATTCTTTTCGCTCACTTCCCCAACCTCCCATTCAATGTGTTCTTCTTTCAGGATTGCGGAAGCGATCTTGCCATGGGGAGTGAAGGGTGGCAAATCCTATGGGAGATCATCCACTCTCATCACGACGATCGTGTCGACCGGGTCTCGGTCTTCCCGTGGAACTTTAATGGAGACGCCGTCTTCCGATTGCACCACCTCCACCTTTCCTCCGGTCATCAACTCACTGTCGAGAATCTTTCCTTCGAGCGGCGGCAGCTCAAGCGAGTCGCCTTCCCATTCCAAAACATGTACATAGACCTTGTTATCTTTATACGTCGTCACCCCCCAAGGACCGGATACGATGGGGCCCCCGCGTGTCGCATAGATGCTTTCCCCGTATTGATCCAGCCAATCGCCGATCTCCTCGAGCCGCCCCACCTGACACGGTTCGATTCGGCCATCCGGCATGGGACCGACATTGAAAAGAAGGTTGCCGTCATTGCCCGCCACGCGGACTAGCGTCTGAACGCACTCCTTCACCGATTTGATCTTATCATCGGGCTTCCAGGCCCATTGAGTTCCAATGGTCATACAGGTCTCCCAGGGCGGGTCGGTTTGAAACGCGCCGATCTTCTGTTCCGGAGTTTGGTTATCGCCGGGGAGGCCGCAACGGTTGTTGATGATGACATCCGGTTGAAGGTCGCGAATCATTTTGAACAGGGGTTTTGCATTCCAATCTTCGGCGGTTCCTCCCAGGCCATCGAAAAAGATCATGTCGATGTCCCCGTAGTTGGAGCAGAGCTCTTTCAACTGTCCATGCAGATATTCGATGTACCTCTCATGGTTTTCGGTGCGGTAATCCGGATGATGCCAATCGGGAGGGGAATAGTAGATGCCGAAATCGAGACCGGCCTTGTGACAGGCATCGGCGAGCTGCTTCACAATATCCTTGCCGTAAGGGGATTCCGGTGAAGTGATCTTGTAATCCGTCAGTTTGGAATCGAAGTTGACAAAGCCGTCGTGGTGCTTCGTCGTAAACACCAGGTACTTCATCCCGGCCTCCTGAGCGATTCGAACCCACTCGTCGGCGTCAAACTCGGTCGGATTGAATTTCTTATAGAGGTTGTCGTAAATCTCAACTGGGATGTCGCCGGTTCCTCTCTGTCCCCGCCTTTCTCCTCCGCGTGACCAACCGATCTCGGTCCCCATCAGGCTGACTGGCCCCCAGTGGATGAACATTCCAAACTTGAGTTCGCGCCATTCCTTAACCGCCTCGGGCGGGGCGTGGAGGTAGTCTTCGGCCTCCGCTAAATCTGCATGTGGGAGCGAGAAAGCAGTCAGGATGACAATTAGATACAGGGAATGGGTAAACGGATTTGACATGGTTCCACCTCCGGGACTCGGCTTGTTGGTTAAGGGGCGGGACGGAAAACATTATACCTGTATTGGACGTGAGAGTCTGCAACAGATTGGATATTCACCCCCGGGAACCACCACCAACCTTGGATGCGCGAGCAAACGTGATAGCTTTCAGGGGTTTGCGAAGAATCCCCGCAGGAGAAAACGATGATCTCTCGATGCATTGCTCCCTCACTTCTTTTGGCGATCTGCCTCATTCTGAATTCCTCCAAAGCCGCCCACTCGAAACCGCTTATCGAACAAGCCATGGACCGTTTGAATTCAAACCCTCCGGTTTCCGAGGAGAGTTTCGAGTTCATCGTGATCGGGGATTCCCGGTCCTCGAAGCCGGTTGGGCTGCCGGAGGCGTTCAAGAAAATGATTGGAGAGTTCAACATTCTTGGCCCGGCCTTTGTTATTGACTGTGGCGACCTGATTCTGGGGGGCGCCGCGGAGGGATTGGCGCCCCAGTGGGATGAGTTCGAGGAGGTGGTCTCCCATTGCGAGGTCCCCTTCTTTCCGGTCACCGGGAATCATGACATCAGCGATGAGGCGACTGAACAAATCTGGAAAGAGCGGTTGGGACCGACTCAGTATTCTTTCCGAGTCGGGAATTCCCTCTTCATCGCATTGAACTCCGAAGAGGTGAACGCCCTCGACCGGATCTCGGATGAACAGGTGGAATGGGTCAACAACCTCTTAGCCAACACCGACGCCGAACACGTTTTTTGTTTCATGCACAAACCCTACTTCGCCCAAGACTGGGATGAGAATTGGGCCAACATGGCGGAAGCCTTTCGGGACCATCCGGTTAAGATGGTTTTCGGCAGCGACATTCACCTCTACCGAAATTGTGGGATCAAAGAGGGGGTCCAATATGTGATCACCGGAGGAGGCGGCGCGCCAATCCACACCCCAGAGGAGGAGGGCGGTTTCCATCACTACCTCCTGGTCCGGGTTCGTGGGGAAAAGGTCTCCTGGTCGGTGATCCGTCCGGGATCGGTTCTCCCGCCGGATGTGGTGACCGCGGACCGGGTCGAGGAGATTCGCGCCATCCGTCAGCGCTGGGTGGGGAGTGAACCGGTCGAGGTTCCTTATGGCGAGGGACTGGACCGTGAGGTCAAAGCGCTCATCCATAATCCCTATGACACCGAATTTTCTTCGACCCTCTCCTGGGAAGTTCCCGAGGGCTGGAGTGTCGAACCCAAGGAAAAGGCCTACACCGCCCAAGCCGAGGCGACGACGGAGCTCGTCTTCCATGTCCGGGCCGACAACCCCGAGAGCGTCCGCTTCCCGGCGCCTTCTCTTCATACCGTGTTCGAAAAGGCGAAACACGGAGGTCCGGTCGAGGTGGATCGGGAGATGAGCTTGGTTCCGACAACAGTTGCGCAACGGGCGCCCGGTCCGGTGAAGATTGACGGCATCCTTGATGATTGGGAGGGCGCCGATCCGATCGCGCTCACCTACGCGGAATCATTTGATAAAAAGGCGAAGGAGGATCTCGAATCTCAAATTCGCTTCCAGTGGAGCCCCGGATACTTCTATCTTGCGGTTGAGACCTGGGATGATGAGTTCTATCAGCCATACGCGGGAGACATCGTGTGGCTGGCGGATAATGTCGAGCTCTTTCTGGACACCTGGTCTTGGGGGTTGTCTCTAACCGAGAAAGGCCCCGAGGTTTTTCTCTATTGGGGAGTCAATCGTTCTAGGGAAACGGTCAACACCGAAGTCCAGTTGGGAGTCCAACGCGATGGCCGGAAGACGGTTTACGAAGCTGCCTTTCCCCAGGATGTCGTTCTGCCCTTTCAACTCGAGGCGGGAAACAGTTGTCGATTTTCGATGATTATGAACGACCTCGACGGTTCAGTCCCGGATCGTCCACGGCACTGGCTGGAACTGACTCCCGGAGCCGGATCCGGCTCCGGACGTTTCCCTCGCACGAAAGTGATTTTGGGGCGTTGAGGATTGAGCGAGGGGGCCCCGTCGCCTCCAATGGTACAGGTTCTTAATTCGGCAGAAAGTGCGCCTGGATCGAGTGATCCAGTCCTGGCGGCTCATCGGCCTTGATTGAAATTTCAAACGATCTTTCCCGTGTAGATGGCTCCACCGGGATCCGCCAGCCATGCCAGGAGGAGGGATAGGTCAGTTCGCCGAAAATGGGAGTGGAAGGAAAAGAGGCTCCACCTAATGTTCCGTTCAAGGAAAAATATTCCCAGATGTGTTTGATCGGTTTGGGAGCGGAGTCTTCGAATCTCTGCACCGTAATGACGAGTCTTCCACCACTTTCAGTCGCGGGCGTTTGACCTTCGAGCCTGAAGAATTGAGTCTCCCCATCCTCGTCTTCAGAGGTCTCCACCGCGATATCAAGTGAACGACTCGCCTCCGCGAAGTCGGAGGGAACCACCTCCGTATCGAACGATCTGTCCAACGAGGGTTGAGCGCCCGAGGGGACAACTTCAAGAAGCACAACCTCGAATGGACGGAGAAGGATCTCTTTCGAATCGCCTGAAAAATCTAAACGGGCGGGGTCAGGATACCAGCGGTAGACCTCCCAGGGCGCTCCACTGGTCAATCCCCATTCCTGAGCGAGAACCAATGGAACTTTGGAATCTTCCCAGGTTCCGTTGTTGATGGCCAGGAAAGCGCGTTCCCCATTGGTGCAGGAATATCCATAGGGTCCCACCTCCTCCGGGTTCCCCAGAATGGGGTGCGAGTTGCCGAAACAATCGGGGCGGGCTTTCAGAAGGGCAATGAACTCGCCGATTTGCATCCGTTCCGGGGTTGAGAGCCAATCGGTGTCGCTCCAAGGCTGGGCCAGGAGACTCCCACGACAGATGTCCATCACAAAAGCCTCCTGCCAACGTTCCTTGCCGATTGAACTGTTCCATCCCCAATCGGAAAGCCAGACGCCGAGCGAATCTTTTCCGAGCTTCGGGATGTCTTTTGCATACTCCTGAGCCTGATCCAACTTTTGAGTCACGCTGTCGCGTGCGTATGGCGCGGGAAGGTCGCTGGGGTGGGCCGCCTCGATGCCCACTCCTGAATCGAACAGCGTGTCGGCATGAAGCAACCACCAGGGGGAGCGATGGCCCCAATAGAGCATGAGGAAGACATCGGGGTTCTCGTCATCCATCGCATGCAAGAAATCGATCTGGGCATTCACAATCGGCTCGATCGAATAGACCCCCGGCAGGTGATCGTGGTTGGGGTTGTTGCAATGCACCCAAAAGTTATCGAACTTGAGACAGCGAACTCCATTCTCTCGGATGTGATGGCGAAACGCCTTTTCATACATCGACTTGATCGGTTCGGTCGCCCGGCACAGATAGGTTCGACCCTTCGATTTCTTCACCTCCGAGTCGTGGGTGTAGGTGGAAATGACATCGGGGTTGCCGCCGATGGACCAGAGTTCCATCGAACTATCGATCCACAAACCCGGTTTTGCGCCAATCCGTTTGATTCCCTCTTTGATCCTTTCAAAACCGTTGGGATATCTCTTTGGATCGAACTGGATCAGGTCACCGTTGTAGTCCACCCAGAAATCCACGGAGTAAAGGTCGAAATCACAGAGATCTTTTCCCGCTTCGACCTTGGCGAGATTGTCCAACAGGTACTCCTCAGTTTGATCGAAACTCCCACCGGGCATCCCCCCAAAGGGTTCGAAGATGGCGTAAGGTTTGTCATGCCCGCGCACCACCCGCCGCATTCGACTCTTCACATGCGACAAGAACTCTTCTCGTGCTCCATCTTCCCGAGCGACCCCGTAAACCACCTCCATACATTTGAATCCCTCACCTGGCTTGATCAAGACACCGGGATGTTGCACCAACTCGATATGTTTCTCCTCAGCCGTCGCCCACCCCGCGGGATGCGCGATCGACAAAAAGGCTTCGTCACCCAAGTAAGCAGGGAAACCACGCTCGCGACCGTTAACAGGAATATCCGATTGATACTCGCCCAAATAAACATCAAGAAGGCGCACCGATTCCTCGCCCGCGTTTTGGATTTCCGAAAATTTGTGAAAGACGGGTGACTCCCCATCGAACTCATACTCGATTGTCGCCGAGAGAGCCAAATCGGTGGCGTTCAACCAAACCTCGAGTTCACCGTCATGTGCCGTGAACCGAGACGACTGGAAGGTCACCGATTGAGGTTCTCCGTCTTCCCCCATGATGGTCACTCGGAATTCGGAGGCGTCCTCAAAGACAATTTCTTTTCCGGTCGAAAAATTCTTCAAGGATTCGGCCCGGAGGGGACCGTCGGCGTTGAGGGTGAATGAGAAAAAGGGAGAGCGGAGTTCGATGAGGTTGCCTCGGGTTTCAATCTCAAACGCGCCCGGGTCCGACCATGCCGGGTAACCGAGAGTGAGCAACGCCCCAATGATGACTCTCCATCCGAATCGCATCGACTGACCTCCGTGGCTTGCCTTTGGATCGTGCGCTTCAAAAGAAGAGTACTTGATTTATTCGCTGACCGGAACCAAAGTTCAAGTTGCCTGGGACTTCGCCGATTCGCTTGCGGATCTCGGGAGCCCACCTCTATTCAAAAAGGAGACCGCCCATGAACCACCGCCCCTTTACCTACCGCCGACTCGATAAGAACGACGCAGCCGTACTGCTTGTCGATCATCAATCCGGATTGTGCAACATCGTCGGAGATTTTTCTCCCGACGATTTCAAGAACAATGTTCTCGCTCTGGCCGATGCCGCGAAATATTTCGAACTTCCGACCATTCTTACCACCAGTTTTGAGGATGGCCCCAATGGTCCGCTGGTCCCCGAGCTCAAGGAATTGTTCCCCGACGCTCCCTACATCGCGCGTCCCGGGCAGATCAACGCTTGGGACAACGAGGATTTCGTCAACGCGGTCAAGGCGACCGGGAAGAAACAACTTATTGTCGCCGGAGTGGTCACCGAGGTGTGTGTCGCCTTTCCCGCGCTGTCGGCGTTGGAGGAGGGCTACGAGGTCTTCGTGGTCGCCGACGCTTCCGGGACCTTCAACCAGACAACCCGAGAGGCGGCTTGGTCGCGAATGGAGCAAGCCGGCGCTCAACTGATGACTTGGTTCGGAGTCGCCTGCGAACTCCACCGCGATTGGCGCAACGATGTGGAGGGTCTTGGGACCTTGTTTTCCAATCACCTCCCGGCCTACCGGAATTTGATCACGAGTTACAGTGCGAAGTCGTAATCCTGGAGTTCATTCTCCCTATGGCGTCCGTGAGATAAGAAAGCGATAACCATCATGAAGAAAACCAAGAATCTTCCGAGCGAAAGAACAGGAGAAGAATCTCCCTCTCAACTGATCGACGCTAGAATTACGGAACTGGGTGAATGGCGGGGCGAGACCCTGGCTCGAATCCGTGAACTCATCAAGGCGGCCGACCCCGAAGTGGTCGAGGAGATCAAATGGAGAAAGCCCTCCAACCCGAGCGGGGTCCCGGTGTGGTCCCATGACGGGATCCTCTGCACCGGCGAGACCTACAAAGACAAGGTGAAACTCACCTTCATGAAGGGCGCCTCCCTATCGGATCCTTCCGGTCTCTTCAACTCCAGCCTGGGTGGCAACGCCCGTCGCGCCATCGATATCTTTGAGGGCGACAAGATCAATGGAAAGGCCTTCAAGACGCTGATCCGTGAGGCGGTGAAACTGAACAAGTCTTGATCCGCCTATTGGTGGTGGGAAAAATATCGGGGAACATCATGCCAATGCGCGAGTGGGACAAGTGACTGCCCTTATGGCTGAAACTTAGCCCCGCCTCAATACCTCCCCACGCCGATGTCGTTTCACCAACAGCGGATCTCCAGGCTACCCGCCAGTCCCGCCGCTCCAATCGCTGGCGTGGAAAAGATCCCCCTGGCTGACGATGCCATTGGTGGGGGAATAAACCATGTAGTTGAACTCCGGGACAAGGCCGATAAACAGGTCGGGGGAGTAACCGGGATAAAACTCGATGGGATCGGAGCTCCGGTTGCGGTCGGGTCCTTGGCTCGCCAGCAGCCAACGGGTGGCGACATCGAGGTCCATCGCGCCGTACCAGTAGGGTGTACGAATAAAGTTCCCGGAGAAAGGGTCTCTCGGAATCTCCTCGATGTAAGCGACTGGGGTGGTCAACGGCTTCAGGCGCTCCAAGGGGAAGAAACCCGCGGCCTGAGGGAAGGCTTGGTGGTCCGTGTTGTAACCGGCGAGCGCTGTCCCGAGTGACCGCATCTCGCCATAGGCTTTCGTGATGTTCGCTCGTGTGACCGCGTTGAGGAAATTGGGAAGGGCGATCGAGACGAGGACCAGGATGATGGCGATGACCACCAGCAGCTCAACCAGGGTGAACGCGGAACGACTTGAACATAGCACCCGCGCGAAGACCCCCTGCGCCGAGATTCCCTTCTCGGCGCAACTTAAGGAGGAATCCCTTCCTCCGAATAGGACCAATCGACTTGATCGTCTCATTCAACCCTCCGGCGCGCGACAGCAGGAAAGGATTCCTGCGGAAGTGGGTTGGAGAAGGGATTCTCCAACCAGTTTGAGCGTCTCACTCTCCAACATCTCCAGCCGACCCTGGCTTGGCCTCCTCCGGTTGAAACCGCGCCCGCATCTCCTCCCGCCGTTTTTGGATGCGCTCCTCAAAGATCTTGTACTGATCGGGAGGCAGGGTCCGACGCGCCTTGTCCAACCTCTGCCGGATGCGACTCTCCATCCGCCCCTCGATCCGCGACCGAAAGACCTCCTGTTGTTCCGGTGTCAGAATTTCCCGCGCCTTCTCGAACCGCTCGAACCCCTCCTCGGGACTGCCGGGCTGCCCCTCCTTGCGAAGTTCCCGCAGTTCGAGTTTCTGTCCCCAAGTGACCTCCGCCTCCTCGGCCATCTCCCGAAACATCGCTTTCGCCTCACCTTTGCTCGGCGGCCCAGGCGGCCTTTCCCCGGTAATCGGATCGGGCTCCGGAGGAATCCCCCGAGCAAAGGTGAAGAGGCTGTAGGAGGAGTAGACCACCCCAGCCACAATGACCAGCGAAGCCACCACCACTTTCCAAACCTGAGACTTTGTCTTCTTCGCTTCCGTCATACCGTCCCTCTCGAAGCCTAATGGAGTTCACCCTCGCCCTTTGAGCATTTTACTCCTCAAGGGATCGATCGTCATTGGGAGAATGGGGGTGGGGAAAAGATGGCGCTGTTGGCGCTGGATCGTTGCTCCGCATCGATCCAGAGGGGGTGTGGAGAATAAACGGAAGTATCAGGAATGTGGGAGTTATAGCACGTAATCTTTATTCGTCTTGATGAAATCCCCGCTCGATCTGGCGCCGTTCGTGGGGGCGTAGTACATGTAGGTCTTGCCGGCAAGAAGATCTCTTCCTATATCGCCCGCGTTGTCATGCACATCGATGTCCCCATCCGGACCGTTGCTCATCAGGAACCAGACAATCCCTTGTTGTTCCAACTCCGGGTAGATGCTTTTCCACCTTTCGGCGTTGTAGTAACGGTAGTAACCCCCGTCTCCAAAAGAGCTCGGATCCGAGTAGATGTCCGCCTCGATTCTCGGGAAGGGGTCCGGCGGAAAAGCGTTCAGATATTCGATCGGAGTGGTGAGTGAAGGCACCTCGAGCAAAGAGGGGTGCCAGGTGTCCGTGGCATGATCGGGGTAAAGACCGAAATCGATGAAATAACTCTCGAGGACAATTCGCACTGTTCGCATGTCGGCTTTCGCGCGCGCGACTTTGGCGCGGACCTGTGCTGTGAGGAAGTTCGGCAGCGCGATCGCAATCAGAATAAGAACGATCGCGATCACGACCAGGAGTTCGATCAGCGTGAATCCGGTTTGTCTCTCGTGGACGGTCGAGAACCGCATGGGAATCTTCTTCCTCCGCGTCCGGCTGCAATAAACTCCGCCAGCCCGGCTGCAAAATACAATCCGAATACATTAAATCTATTTAGAACGAGGGGCTCTGTCAACTTTCGGGGCGTCAAAAAATCTTCCATTGCGAGGATTTCGGGAAATCGTTTAATTCGACAGGCAATGGATGGCGCTGGAGTGTTGCTCTGCATCGATCCATGGGGGGCGGAATCCTTTCCACTGTGGGTCAAGAGTTAATCAAAGTCGACAATCTAGGACAAAGGATTTGATACGGGTATTGCTGTCCGATAGGGAACTTGCCTGTCTCCGAAATTTGCCCTCTGCCTCCTCAATGTTACTGAAGTTTTTGGAATTCGTTCCCTTCCTTTTCTTTTGGTGAGAGTCGTTCAAGTTCCATGCATCACACTTGAACCAACCGACCAAATATATTCCATGGTCGAACTGGCTATTACCCAAATACTTCCCAACAAGCTGGGTTTTCATACTTGTTTTGAGTTCAGGGTGCCAGCAGCCTTTAACCTCAACAATAACTGATTCACGGATACTTCCATCTTTAGAGCAAGAGTCGATCTTCAAATCCGTCTTCTCATATGGCTTAATCTGAACTTCACGATTCACGACGATGCCTCTTCCAATCAAGTCGTTTTCGAAGAACGATAGCAGGTAGTCGGATAAGGCACCTTCGTCCTTTGGCCAAGATATTTGCTTTTCCCCAGTTTCTTCCCTCACCGTGGTCTCGTTCCATAGGCAGCGGACCAGAGATGGTTTCTTTGCGATGAAAGATCTTTGAAGTCGTCCGAGAGATTCGATGACAACATCTTGCAGTTGATCCGCATTCTGGACAAATCGGCTTTCCAGAGCATCGAGAAAACTACTCAATTCCTCGGGAGAAGGCGGACTCCACATCGCGGAGATCGTCTTATTGACAGCATCATTGTACGAGAACTGAAGCCAATCATGATCTGGAAATTCAGCCATGAATCTCGCAATTTGTTGACATGATTCTTGCGTCCCATCTTCCTTGAGAGTAGTCAATAGGTCCCGCTTCAGATCGTAGATTCGGTCCTTTTCAGTCAGTGGTCTCACTAGGTGATCGCTTTCTTTCTCTTCTTCGGAAAAAGTTTTCTCAAGCCACACCCAGAAATCCCCGATAGTCTGACAGTCAATATCGAATGATGCCCAGAGTTTTCCTTCCTTTGCCGATGTCTCGACGACCTGCTCTCCAATTGATGCTTCCGCTTGAAACAAGGTGAGTAGGCGTCTCAAGATCTCCTGGTTTCCGAATCTATACATGGCGTCATAAGTGATTGCGCATATCTGATCACTATGGTATCCTCCCTATGGGAATTGGGGGAGGGTCATCATGCGCAAATTGGAAATCGAAAATCCGGAGTTTATCCGACTCGCGATCCAGGAAGAAATCGCTCGGTCCGAGGAATCCCGTTATGACCACCGGCTGCACGGAATTCTGCTTGTTTGTTCGGGATTCAGTTGTTCGGAAGTCGCGGAGATGTTGGGGCAAAGCCGCCGCACGGTTCAATACTGGGTTAAACGATTCGAACAAAGTGGCTTTGCCGGTTTGCAGGAAGGTTTCCGCACGGGGCGTCCACGCGCCATGGACGAGGAAACCATCGAGAAGGTTGGACGCGATCTGCGTCTGCCGCCTCGGGAGTTGGGGTATTCCCAGAATCTTTGGGACGGAAAACTCCTCAGTCACCACTTGGCGCAAAGTTACGGCATTCAACTCGGAGTTCGGCAATGCCAGCGTTTGTTTCGCGAGTTGGGGTTTCGTCGCCGGAAACCGCGCCCTGTTATTGCCCAAGCCGACCCCGAAGCCCAGCGGGCATATAAAAAAACTCCTTCGTCTGGCCGCCAGAGACGACGTTGATGTGTGGTGTGAGGATGAATGCCATTTCCAGCAACATGGCTCGCGCTGCACGATGTGGGTTCCTCCTGAAGATTTCGATCCCATTCTCCAACACGCGCCGACTCGAAAGAGTGTCGCCGTGTTTGGAGCGGTTCGCGTTTCCGATGGCTTGCTGGTTACACAGCAAGAAAAGGTCTTCGATGCCGTTTCGTTTCAATGCTTCTTGAAAAGGATCCTACGTCATCTACGCAACGGACGGCGGATAGTGATCATTCTTGACAACGCCCGCTACCATCACGCGAAAATCCTTCAACCGTGGCTTTCAAGGTACAGCGAAGTCCTTAGCCTGGATTTTCTTCCTCCCTACAGCCCAGACCTGAATCCCGTGGAAAGAGTCTGGAAAATGACTCGCAAGTTGTGTACGCATAACCGCTATTTCGCGACGCTCGAAGAACTCACAAATACTGTTTCCGAACAATTCCAGACTTGGCGCAGGCCGAACGCCGAACTCAAGCGATTATGCGCAATCATTTAAGACGCGGTGTATAAAAAGGATCGAGCCAATCAGAATCCTTGACTCAAGGGCCTGTTGTTTGTCTTCAAGAATTGTAAATGCTTTTGATATGCCCAGTGTGAAGTTGCTCTTTAACAGGAACTCCCAGATATCCTGGGAGACCAATGGAGATAACGATTGATCATCAACGAGCTCAATCGCCAACTCTCCTAGCCTTTTGTCGATGTCTAGCCCAAGGTCTCGAAACAAGAACGACTTCCTTGTCAAAGAGTTTAGGAACAAGACCCGATTTCTCAAAGATTTAATGAATAGATTACCATGATTCAGGTATGCGCATCTTAAAACTTCCGTATGTGTCTGATCGGATTCCCAAGGCGCAATTTCTCCAAGCGCCACAAGCGTGGGTATCCATTTCTCCCAGGCGGAATGAGTTAGCAATTGATCAGGTACTTGAAACAAAGCAAACAGGATTTCAAATGCTTTAGGTACATGCACTTCCCAAAGGAAGTATTGATTTCTGGTAATTATCGAATCTTCGGGAGGCTCCACATTCTCAACAAATGCTAAGGCGATCTCTCTAATTTCGTCCCTGTGTGCCATGAACTGATTCTGAATCGATTTCAATAATGGCAATTTGCCTTCCTGACATTTCATTCTCGCACATTCTTCAATCGCGTCACATACATCAATCCACGATTCCTTAGGGCTCCCCGTTCTTGAGAAGGAGAGAATCTCTTCAACAGATTGTTCGGAAGTCGGATTCGCAATTAGGCGGCTATCTGAGGCGTGGTTGGATCTCTTGACTCCCTTCCATTGAAGCGCAATTGGATCGTTTAATTGCATTGGTTCAAACAATCTCCGAATCTCTTCAGGACCGTTTTCCAGCGGTTGAAAGAACTCCCAGACAGATTCGATGGTCTCTCGATACATACCCTCTGTTTCCCGAAGAATCTGGATGAGGAGCTCGACCCAACGCTTCTGTACCTCCTCCTTTTTCGTTTCATCAATCTGATCAATTATCCAAGGAACATCTTCGCTCTTTACCAACGGGGGATCATGCCAAATCAGGTCATTGTGGACGTCACTTCCGTCTTTGCCAGCCCTAGTTACAATCATTGCAGCGAATTCACGCACGCCCTCCCGATTTGTCCCTTCCTCTTCTCCAACGATCCTTAGGTCATTCTCCATTTCTTCTTTCAATTTGAGACATGAATAAGGTTCTCTAAGGAAAAACTCAGAGAGAACTTCGCGAGATTCAGAGGATTCCAAATCTAACCATGCTCTTTTCAGAATCGACTCACGCATCTTGCGATGTACGGAATCAAAGTCGTGATCTTCCCAAGAGTCGATCACCCATTGAATTGCTTGCGGCAAATCATCGACTGGTATTCTCTTTCCGACCTCATTTGAAGCGAAGAAGTAGTAGTCACCGAGGAACGAGTGGTCTTGTCTGGGGGTTGTGTAATCCAGAATTTTTGGAAAGCCTATGTGCGTTGGAAACAGACCTTCGATAAGTGACCCTCTAATTCTGTCTCCCGGGTCATGTTGAAGGTTGTCAAGAATTGGAATCAGTCTTCCCTTATCATCGCCTGGGAGAAGGACCTTGAGGGAGTCGACTGCTTCACGCCGTATGTTTGGATCTTCCTCTTCAGATTCGGCTATCGTGAAAATGTCTTCAGCGAGGTCTCGGCAGTTGCATCTCTCCGCAACATTTAGAGCGAAGCGACGGGAAAGAATGCGAGACTTCCGGTTTAGAATGTACGGTCGAAGATCATCTGAAATCCCTGGATAATTCAAGCGGTGGTAGGCCAGCAAGTAATTCGAAATCTGATCGTGAAGTAAACCCTGTTCATATTTCTCAAGCAGGACTAGAACAAGCCTTTGCCTCCTGTCTTCATCCAGTTGTGAAGGATCTGAAAGAAGTTGAACATCCGGGTCGTGCTCCAAGAGAAGATCCGACGCCTTCTCATTCATCGCGCTCAGCCAAGCAACAGTTTGTTGCAGTTCAGGTATGGACCACAATTTCCCTTCAAATGGAATGAAGAACAGAGATTCGATCTGTTCTGTGGATAGATCCAGAGAACAAACGAAAGATGCGCAGAGGAATTCGGAGTATGATTTGTGCCGCCAGTGCGACACATATTCTTCGGATCCGGAAAACAGTCCAACGTTGAGCATGTCATTGAACGTGTGGAAGGTGTCGTTCGAGTCTCTTAAGAAATTGACCCTTGATTCGACATGAGACCTCGTTACGGAATCCATTGAAACGCTATTTCTCTCTAATCCATGATAGATGCTTTCTCGGTTGCAGAGAATCGAAAACGCCGCCATGACTTTCGCGGCTCCAAATCTTTTCTCGGGTGTGGTCTCCCTAGGCTGAGACGCATCAATCCTTTTGAGAGACTCTGAGCATAGGTTAAAGCAAGCCTTTTCGAAAAGCTCAACACGAGAGGAAGGAAGGCGATGTGATTCCTTGAAATGCCCAAGAAGCATTGTGAGGGTGAGGGGATTGCATGCAAATTGATGCGCACCGGATTCCGTCAATTGTGCATAAAACTCGTCTTCATCGATTCCTTCTTGTTGTAGGGCAATGCGAACATTCCTCTGTGAGAGAGGGGCGAGAGCATATTTCTGAACATTCTCTTCACCCCATTGCGACTTGAGCCCCTCCACTAATGTACGTGGCAAAACGGCGGTTCTACAGGTAATCCTCAAGAATAATCTTGTTTCGGGATAATCCATTAGAAGATCAGGGAGAGATTGCGGTAGATGTTGGATTCTGGGCCAGACCTCGTCGAAACTATCCAAATAGAGGTAAACCCGATCATGCGTATGGATAGCCCCATCAAGGTCCATTTCACTCTGCAAGGCATCCTTGAATTGACGAAGGTCTTCTCTAAAGGCCATTTGAAATGAAGGAAGTTTTCGATGGCCTGCCGGCAATGGAATGTCGTGAGATTTCGAAGTCTCTTCAAGGACCGTTGTTTTGCCCATTCCTGGCTCTCCCAATAGGATCAAGCAAGGAATGTCATTCAACTGATCGAGAGAGAAGACTTGTGAATTGTGGTAGCGACTCCAGGAATCCGCTGGATCGTAAAGGTAGCACTCCTTATCCAATTCCGGTGGTTGGTCCACCCGGTACCAGTATCTTTTCCAAGGGTAATAGGCCATTTTAATATTCCGAGGTCGATCATAGGGAAAGCTGCGACATCATTCAGAGATCTTGGAGTTTTCCCTCCCTCTTTGCGCGACGCGCCTCTTCGACAAGATGATCGAGTTTGCCCGCTTTCGAGTCTTCCTCGATTTGCCGGTCCCAATCCTCTCAATCTTTGTCGGGGTGAGCCGGATTCATTTGCTCAATGGTGACATGACGTGTGGCAACCAACATTCCTTGAAGGTCTGCCACGTTCACAGTTTTCAAATGTTTCGGTTGATCTTTATTCGTGAGCCATCTGCGAAGGTCGCAGAGTTCTTCATCAGATAGGGATTCTATGGCCGCTTTGATCTCTTCGGGGGTGTTGAGGGGCATCTTGTCCTCCAAAGCTTAGGATCGATACTACGATTCTGGAGTAAATAGAAAGAAAGTTCAACCGAGATCGTTCACCCCTCCCCCCGCGCTTGCCTGACCAGATCGTCCAATATCTGCAGCGCTTCGATCGGGCTCATCTCCTCGGGTTTGAGGTTCCTCAGTTGGGCGGTGAGGGGTTCGTCGACTAGGGAGAAGAGGGAGAGCTGGATTTCGCCGGAGCCGGGAGTCTTCGGGCGGTCCTTGTGGAAGTCGCCGGACTCGAGTTGGGCGAGGACTCGGGAGGCGCGGCGGGTGACCTGTTTGGGGACTCCCGCCAGTTCCGCTACATGGATGCCGTAACTGTGGTCGCTCGCGCCCGGGGCGATCTGATAGAGGAAGGTCACTTTGCCGTTCTCCTCGGCGACCAGGGCGTGATAGTTTTGCACGCGATCGTAACGGTCCGCGAGTTCGGCCATCTCATGATAGTGAGTCGCGAACAAAGTTTTGACTCCGGCGCGCCCGATCTTGAGGAGGTATTCGGCGATCGACCAGGCCAAGCCGATGCCGTCATAGGTGGCGGTGCCGCGTCCGATCTCATCGAGGATGACCAGGCTCCTCGGGGTGGCGTTTTTCAGGATCGAGGCGGTCTCGCTCATCTCCACCATGAAGGTGGACTGCCCCTCGAAGAGGTTGTCCGAGGCGCCGACCCGGGAGAAGACGCGGTCGACCAAACCGATCCGCCCCGCGCTCGCCGGGATATAGGAACCCATCTGCGCCATTAGCACAATGAGCGCGGTCTGACGAAGATAAGTCGATTTCCCGCCCATGTTCGGACCGGTGATCAGGATGACCTGATGGCTGTCGTTATCGAGCAAGAGATCGTTGGGGACAAAACGGTCGGTGATCGCCGACTGCTCCAGCGTCGGGTGCCTCCCCGCGGTCACCTCGATCGCCTCCCCCTCGTCGACAGTCGGACGGCAATACCCCTGTTCCGCCGCAGTCTGTGCGAGGGAGTAGAGGGCATCGAGTTGCGCGATGCAACGGGCTAGCGCTTTGAGCCGTTCGCCATAAAGTCCAACCTCTCCAACCAGCTGATCGAAGAGTTGACGTTCCAAATCGACAATCCTTTCCTGCGCGGAGAGAACTTTGTTTTCATACTCTTTCAATTCGGGAGTGATATATCTTTCGGCGGAGACCAGTGTTTGTTTCCGGATATATTCGGCGGGCACTTTCTCCTGGTGCGCCTTGGTGATCTCGATGTAATACCCAAACACTTTGTTGTAGCTGATTTTCAAAGAGGGGATGCCGGTTCGCTCGCGCTCCTTAATCTGCAGATCGAGAATCCAATCTTTCCCACCTTTGCTGATCCCCCGGAGTTCATCCAACTCCTCGTGATAACCCGCGTTGAAAATCCCACCGTCACGGCTGGTGGCGGGCGGTTCCTCGATCAGGGCGCGTTCTAATAGCTCCCGAGTTTCTGAGAGTTCATCCAATGGCTCGAACCACTCGGCGGCGGTCTCGGCATAGGGGGCCAACTCCTCGACCCGCTTCGAAACAGAGGGAATCGCCTCCAAAGAAATCTCCAGCGCCTTCAGATCGCGCGGACTGGCGGTGCGGTAGGCGACACGGGTGAGCAGACGCTCGATATCCTTCACCAGTTTGAGACTGTCGGCCATCGCCTCCCGCTGAGTCGGATGATCGAGCATCGCGGCGATGGCGTCCTGACGTTTCCGGATCTCTTCGAGGTTGAGCAACGGGCGGAGGATCCACTGCTTGAGTTCCCGCGCCCCCATCGCGGTGTGAGTCTTGTCGAGCACGGAGAGGAGAGTGCCCCGTCGCCCGCCATCCCTCAGGTTGCGTACCAGCTCCAAGTTTCGCTCGGTGGTCGAATCGAGACCGAGGTACTGCGCGGGCCGATAGAACTCCAGAGTCAGAAGCTTGTTCCCATTCCCTTTATGAGTCTCCCGCAGATACCGCATCACCGCCCCCGCCGCCGCCTTCGCGAGACCGGCCTCGCGCGGAGAAAAGACCTCCTCGCGATCCTCCTCTTCATCGGGCGAAACCTCGCCGACCTCCCCCTCGACCTGTTCGATCTCCCTCTCCTTGAAATCGGTTTTGGGGCGATGGGTCAGGATGCACCCGCCACGTCTCAGGATCGGCGCGAGGTAGGGCTCCTCCCCCTTGAGGTTGGGGGGAACGAGGATCTCGGAGGGATTCAGTTTGGCGAGTTCGGAATAAAGTTCGGCGCTCTCGCGGAAAGCGGCGCCGCGTTCGGTCTCGAGGGCGGTGGCGCGGAACTCGCCGGTCGAGATGTCGGCCACCGCGAACCCGATCCCCTCCAGGCCGCCATCATGGATCGCCGCGATATAGTTGTTCTCATGCCCCTCGATCCCCTCGGACTCGATCAGGGTGCCGGGGGTGACGGTGCGGACCACCTCGCGCTGGACCAGTTTCTTTGTCAGCTTGGGGTCCTCGATCTGCTCGCAGATGGCGACCCGGTAACCCGCGCGGGTCAGTTTGAAGAGGTAGTTGTTGAGCGCGTGATAAGGGATGCCCGCCAGGGGCACCTTCTTCCCGCCGCCGACCGGCTTGCTGGTGAGAGTCACATCCAGCACCCGAGCCGCGACCTTCGCGTCCTCCTCGAACATCTCGTAAAAATCCCCCAACCGAAACATCAGAATCGCATCGCCACAAGTCTCCTTGATCGACCGATACTGCCGCATCATCGGGGTCAAATTTTCATCGCCAGTCTTCGCCATGACGGAGAATGTGCGCTAGGGACAGGGGGAAGGTCAAGGGTGTGGGCGGGGGACCAACTCCTATGGGGCCGAAAACTTCCCCCAGTCCTCCAAGAGGATCAAAAGATCCTCGGCATCCACTCTGTTGTCGAGATTGATGTCGGATCCTGCATTTGAGAATGTGGGCCCAGGAGTCGGCGGCGCTCCGGGCTCCCAGTGTAACCGCGGGTAATCATTCCCCTCATCGATCCACCAAACAGAGTCGAAATCCCATCCCTCGTAGGTGGATTTACTATACATTTCGACGGTGGTTCTTCCCGTGCCGCCATTTGATTCGGAATGCTCAGAAATCCCCTCATCCCAGTAACTATTTGTCACTGGTCCACTGTTTTCCGGGTATAAGCCAACCAAGCCGCCGGTATGTGGACCCAGGGAAACCGATCCAACCGAGTAGCAGTTGTAGACCTCACCCGAGGGGTTGGTTCCGACCAATCCCCCCCCACTGCTATTGCATATGACCCGGCCTCGTGCATAGCAATTCAACAACGTGCTTTGATTATCTCCGATCAAGCCTCCCACATATCGATAAGCAGTAACATCGGCTATTGAATAACTGCTCTTGATCGCACTGTATTGGGTCGAGCCCACCAATCCCCCTATGTTTTCAGATCCTGAGACTTCCCCACTTGAATGGCAATTATCGATTAAACCACCGCCGGCCTTCCCCACGACCCCGCCCGCGTCTTCTCCAGAAACCACGCAACTTGCTGAGATGTTTCTGACGATGCTGTTCTGAATATTTCCGATAACCCCACCAACGCAAACATCGATGGCCGAAATTTTGCCCGACACAAAGCAGTCACTTACTGTGACATTGCCATGTCCAACCAATCCTCCAACACTGGAAAAACCTACAATGTTAACATCGAGGAGTTCAACATTCTCTAGCGTCGCCCCCTCGACATGGCCGAATAATCCAACTTGATGGGCGGTCGGCCGGTTGATTTGAAGATTGGAAATCTTATGTATCATTCCACTAAAACTTCCCGTGAATGGAGTTAGGTCTGTTCCGATGGGTTCGAAACCGGCGCCATCATTCCATTCCAATGTTTCAGAAGCATCTATGTCAGAGCCAAGATGATAGTCCGCAGTCAAATCGTAGATCATGGCTTGGAGCTCGGTGGCGCTGGTGATCGTGTAGGGTGCCCCAATGACCACTCGTGAATCGGAAAAATCATTTGCCTTGATTCGATTGGGATATCCGGCAGCGATCTCCACCTCAAATCTGGTTTCCCCCAGATACGATTTCTCTTGAAGTCTCTCTTTATAATACCTGATAGCGGTTTGCCCCCATCCAATCGTTCCAATGGAATAAGTTCGATAGTTTCCATCCGGCCAGTCGCGTGCAAATTGGGTTGGAACCTGGGCGCCAATCTCCACTGCCGACACATCCTCGGTCGAAAGATTCCGAACAACAATCATAAATGTGACAAAATCATCCCTATCATGCACGACCTCGGGGGATCCAATTACGTTTATGATGAGATCACTTTGGCCTGGGTTATTCCGAAGGATCGGGTAGCCTCTAAATTGATGGATTGCCCACACAGTCTCAAAATCCCAACCTAAGAACGTTTCCGCCATCTTCATTTCGTTCGTCGTTCTTCCCACTCCACCTTCAGAGGTCGACTGCTGGGAGGCTTCGACATCCCAATAGCAATTAGAATCGATGGTCCCACTATTTGACGCAACAAAGCCTCCAGTATCCCGTATTCCGAACACTCTATTTCCAGAAAAAGAGGTGGAGACATGACCATATTTTCCAACGCCACCGATCAGTCCCCCAACCTTTGAATTTCCGCTGGTCATTCCCAACGCAAAACAATTTGACACTAATCCTTGTTGAGTGGTGCTATCTCCGTTGTAGGATCCCATTAATCCACCGACGAAGGATTCTCCGTTGACCCTACCGGTGGCAAAACAGTTTGTGACCCATCCCCTACTCGCTCCGATAAGTCCTCCGATGACTGACTCGATCCCACTGACATCTCCCACAGCAAAACAGTCGATTACGCTTGAGCTGGATTGCCAGCCGACTAAACCACCTATCCCGTGAAACCCGGACACATCCCCTGTTGCATAAGATTTTAGGATACTTCGGTACTCGTTGTGACCAACCAAACCGCCCACGTAGTCCCCCGGACTGGAAACCGACCCTGTAGCGTAGCAGTCCGATACCTCACTTTGTGAATTCAACCCGATTAAACCACCAATTTTATCCTCCGATCCAGTGACATCTCCTGTCGCGTAACTCGAAGATACTGGGCAATCATAGTCATTAAATCCAATCAACCCGCCAACGTGAGAGGAACCGGATACCGATCCCGTTGCCTGGCAGTCGACGATCTTAATATCCAACTCATTTTCTCCCGCCAAACCACCGATGAAATCTCCGGTGCCGACTACATCTCCACCGCAATAACATTCCGTTACAGTTCCCGCAACCACCTCATAAAATGCCTTGGGCTCGGGAACAACCTCCTTTTCGACTGGACCCAGCCCAATCCCCACACCGTACAGACCGCCGACAGCTTCATGTCCATTCACCGAACAATTCGAATAGCAATCTGACAAGGCGCTGAAGACAAAGTATCCAACTAAGGCGCCAACACGGTATCGACCGACAACACTCCCGCCTTCAAGTCGCACATCCTTGAGTTCGGCTCCATAGGTGGCCGCGAATAAGCCCACTTCCCAAGTGAGTGGCCGATTGATGTAAAGATTGGAAATTTTGTAACCGTTCCCGTCCAATATTCCGCCGAAAGAATCGTAAACCGTACCGATAGGTTCAAACCCTTCGCCACCGTTCCAATTTTTGGTTTCGGAGGCGTCGATGTCATTTCCAAGAACGTAACGGGCGTCGAGGTCGAGATTAATCTCCTGGAGTTGCGTGACATCGGTGATAATGTAAGGGGCGGTTTCCGTCCCTTCGCCGTCTCCCGAAAATGACCATGAGACGTCAAGGTAGAATAGAAGAGAGAAGAGACAGAAAAGGGGATTTAGCAGCCATTTCTTCATTGATAAATCTCCGGAGGGGATTATAAAAACGGGAATTTCATGAGTCAACAAAGTTTTCTAATGTTAAGAAGGATTCTTGGAATGGCGACCCGGTAACCCGCGCGGGTCAACTTGAAGAGGTAGTTGTTGAGCGCGTGATAAGGGATGCCCGCCAGGGGCACCTTCTTCCCGCCGCCGACCGGCTTGCTGGTCAGCGTGACATCCAGCACCCGCGCCGCGACTTTCGCGTCCTCCTCGAACATCTCA
>JACKFH010000045.1 GCA_020632575.1 Candidatus Omnitrophota bacterium
CTCAACCTCGATGAAATCTCTTCCAGAATCAATGGCTATGAGGACCCATCCCTAGCTCCCAGCGAGTATATTGTATGGGACTTTTGGAACGAAAGGATCGTTCCGACAGTGGAGGAGCGGATGAACCTGTCATTGGCCCCCAAAGAAGGCTCTCTCTTTTGTTTGCGCGAGATGGAAACGCGCCCACAATTGCTCTCAACCACCGGTCACTTCAGTCAAGGAGCACGAGAGATTTCTGAGATCGAATGGAGAGAGATGGAGAACGGTGTCGGAGAACTCGTTGGGAAGGTCAAGGGAAACGGCGGCGATCCGACCACGTTGTATTTTCATGTTCCGGACTCCTTCCGGCTAAAAGACGCTCGACTTATGGGAACCATTGTCTCGACAGAGATGCCGGAAGCCAGTGTCCTGAAACTCGAAATCCCCGCCCTTGAGCAACCAGAACCTTTTCAACTTCGTTTCTCCGGGGTTGCGGAAAAGGTTTCTCAGCGACAATTTGTGGATGGCTTCCCGCTCACGTCTGGGGAATGAGGGTTGTCCCTCGGAACTGCGATGGAGGTTTCGGTATAGTGATTCCCTTAGTATGGCGACGCCCTTTAACGGTCCTAATCATGTTCAGATCAAGAATTTGTTTCCTTTCTTGCATAACATTCAGTCTGGCTTCCGCCGGCTCTAACGGTATCGTATCGAGCATCAATCAGGATCGCGCCACTCTCAGGAATGGCAATCTCGAAGTGGCCCTCGATCTCGACACGGTTACGTTTGGCGGTCATTCGTTTGAGGAGCCTGGATGCGGCTTTGAAAACGCCATAGCGAAAACGGACGTTTCTTCCCCCACCGATTCAATTTTGGCGGTCGCTGCTATAACTAGAAAAGGAAGAGATCCCTTGGGAAGCCACTCCACTCTCGAGGTGACGTTTGAACGAGAGGCGAAGGTTTCAGAAATTCTCCAATTGCGCCTTTATGAGGACCAATCATTCCTCGCCCTGCGCATGGGCGTTCGGAACCATGCCGCGAAAGACGTTCGGCTATTCAAGTTCTCCCCCTTTTCCGAAGCCCGAGTGTTTGTGGAACAAGTCGATTCCTCTTCCCTTCGATTTCTGGATGGCATGGCTGGCGGAGGAGCGACTCAAGTGACTGCGGATCAAGAATTGCGAAGCCCCAACAATTTGATTGCCACATTTGCCACGGACGGCGTGCGAAGATCCCTTGTTATCGGAGGACTTTCCTATGAAGACTTTGCGAAATATGCCCAGGCCATCATTGCTGAGGATGGGAAGTCCCTTATAGCTTCCATCGAAGCGAGCGATCCCTCGGGAAGGTTGATTCGCGCCGGAGAGACCTATCTTCCGAATGATTGGTTCTATATAGATTTCGTCACAAACGATCCTTTTCTCAGTCTAGAGAATTACGGGAAAGCGGTGGCGGCAAAGATGAACGCCTCTCCAAATCTCTATGATTTTCCAACGGTCTGCGCTTGGTACACGAGTATGCCGATCTACGGGGGAGGCCCCGACATCAATCACACCACAGGCATTGTGGAAGAGGCGGAGACGATTGCAAAATCGGGGTTCTTGAAATATGCCCGCGCGGCGGTCCGATTGGTTCCGGACACCTACTATGTGAAGCCAGTCCAACGGTGGTTCGACAAGCGGTCTCCAGACATTGTGGCGGCACTTGGTTCTCCCGACGCGAACACGGAACAGGGTTGGTGGGATGACGAACACTGGCGAAAGTACGGCCACTATCGAGAACCTTACGAGACGACAGCAAAATGGTGTAAGGCAACAGAGAATAGAGGAGCACTCCCCTTTAATTATGTTCAAACCGGTCTGTTTTCTCGTGATTTCGCGCTCGCCCATCCGGAATACATGCTTCGGAACGACATTAGCGAACTCGATCGCCCCTATGAAGGCCACAATCCTTGGGTCACTTACGACTACACCGATCCCGGGTTTCAGAAACACCTGAAACAAGTTTGGTCCAACCTCGGCCAGGGGGGAGTTCGAGGCGTCATGTTCGATTATCCTCATTTGGCGTGGAGGGAGGAGGGTGGATTCGAAGATCCATCCGCGACGACCGCCTCCGCTTACCTCGAGGCGTTTCGGTTGGCCAGGGAGGGGCTGGGCCCCGAAGCTTACATCCACGAACGAAATGTCAAACGTGAGTTTCCCTTTCTGGATATCACCGCCGGTCTGGTCGACTCACAACGAGTGTGGGGCGACACGGATCAAGCCGATCCTGAAATGTATTCGCGTTGTGGTCTCCGCTGGTACAAGAAAGGGACGCTCTTTTCTTATGACGCGGACGCCAAAAACCTGCTCAAGGTTCGACCGCCCAACCGGGATGGGGTCCGTCAAGTTCTGACCATGCTGTATGTGACGAGCGGCCGGCTTTTGCTCGGAACGAGTTTTGAGCAGTTGACTCCGGAAATCTTGGAAGACCTGGGACGTGTTTACCCAGTCCACCAAGAAAGAAAGAGCGCCCGACCGATCGACGCGTTTTCGATCGAGGGTCACCCAAGAATTTACGACTACGAAATCAATAAGGATTGGCATCAACTCACTCTTTTCAATCCGAACTACGAGGAAGAAAACACCATCGAGGTCGATCTCGGAAGGCGCCCCTCGTTTGGCGGGTTAGGATTCCAAGCGAAGAAGAAGTATTACATCTACGATTTTTGGAACGATCGTTTCGAGGGAATGATATTAGGGAGCGGCGTTCTCGAACAAACCCTTCGGCCGGGCGAGGCGAGAATGCTCTCGTTGCGTCGAGTTTTGCAGAAGCCTCAAGTGATCGCAACCAAAAGGCATGTCATGCAAGGCCTTGTGGATATGCCCTCGGTCTCATGGGTGGAAACGCGGAATGAACTCATTGGAACCGCCAGGGTCATCGCGGGCGAACCCTACCGATTCATCCTTGCCCTGAATGGACATCATCCATTGGATGTGGAAACAACGAGCGGCCATGGCTGGATCGAAGTGAATGAGGATCAGGAGGAAATCATCGAAGTGGTTCTGTTCTCTCGAACCAGCAGAGAGCTGGATTGGAAGGTCCGATTCGCATCCTCAAGGCAATAACAGACCGGATTCAGATTATGCGGAAATTTTTCCCCTTCTTAACGATCTTTTTCTTCACTTCCGGGACATCGTCCTCTGGCGAGGAGGTCGTCATCGAAAACTCATGGGTCGAGTTGCGAGTCGATCAGAGCTCCGGAACTTATAAAATCCGTTCAAAGAAGAATCCTGGATCTTCGATCGTACAGGCCGGGTGGCGAGTTAATGAGTGGAATTCCGAATCCCCATCTCTGAAACACGAAACCACTATCAATGAATTCACCGATCTGTTCGGTCAAGGAAGAACAGTTCGGGTTTCCAGTGAATTCTCTGAAGACCCCGTTCTTCTTTTCGAAGCGAAACTGTACGAGGCAAGTCCCTTCGTTATCCTTCGGACAGGCATTGAGAATACTTCTCCGCACAGCATCCGAGTCGAGAAGATGAGTGTTTTGGAGAATGGTTCGGCCTTCCAACAAGTCACTGAGAAGGAAAATTTTCGCGTGCTGAACGGAGTGGCGGGAGATGGAAGCACAAGGGTTTTCGATATTCCCCATTGTCGAAGTGAGAATAATCTCCTGACGACGTTCACTTCCAATGGTAAACGTCATTCACTGGTCCTTGGAGGTCTGGTCTACAAAGAGTTCGTGAAGTACGCACAAATTGGGTCGGCGGAGGGTGAAGGTCGGATTCGTCTCTTGGATTTACGAAACCATCCTCCCACGGGATCCCGTTTGGTCGCTTACCGCGACTGTGGAGTGGGACTAGAAATCGACCAGGCAACCGGTCCAAGACTCCATCTTGTCGAGGACCGTTCTTTCACCTTCCAAGACGGTTGGAGAGCCGCGCCGCTTTGTTATTCAGATGTCACCTACAATTCGACGGCCTTGCATATTCAGGCGAGAGGTCTGGATCCCTCCCGATTCTATTCGTTCGGTTTCTCCTGGTGGGACAAGGAGGGTTGGGGAGTTTCGGCTTCAGTCGCCGCGATTGTGGAACACGGAACACAGACCTTCCTCGAAAAGCGGACACTCCCTTCATTCGCCAGTCATTCGGAACTTCCCGAGGAGTGGTCGTTTCGAGTGGATCCTTCTCTCTACCAGAACGGACAGTTGACCTTTCAGGTCAAGAACGAAACGGGGCGACATAATGCCATCCTCAGCGAAATTTGGTTACGAGAGGCGACCGAGGACATTTTTGAAGAATCAAAATGCGTGAGGGTTCAGCCGACTTTCGACAAACGATCTCGGATAAGTGAGTCACGAGCCGATACGGTCCGATTGTGGGCCGAGGACCCGGTCGGGAAAAGAATCGATCCCGGTGAAACCTATCTTTCCGAGGATTCATTCTATGTCGACGTCGCGACTGATGATCCCTTCGAGGCGCTGGAGATCTATGGAAGAGCGCTGAGGCGCGCCAATGGGGCCAGACCGAACCCCTATCAATTCCCGACCGTTTGCGGTTGGTACGCCTGGCATCCCAGGTACGGCGATGGACCAGTTAGCAACACGTCTCTTGGAATGGTGAAGGAGGCTGAGGCTGTCGCTGAGACTGGTTTCTTACGATACGCTTCAGCGGCGATTCGTCTCGTTCCAGACGATTACGGAATCGACAATGAACAGGGGTGGTGGGATGACGACCACTGGAGAAAATACCACCATTATGTGACGCCCTTCGACTCTTCATCCTCCTGGGCCTCAGCTGTTCTCAAAAGAGGGTGTATCCCCCTGACGTATTTCCAAGCCGGGCTGATTTCTCGCGACTACGCTTTCGCCCATCCCGACCACATGCTCTTTAACGCCAAAGGCCGTCTCGACCTGCCCTTTGATCGAAAGAAATCGCCGGTCGCTTACGACTACACCGACCCGGACTTTCAGCGACACTTGAAGGGTGTTTATGATCATCTTCGTGAGGCGGGAATTCTCGGTCTCATGTTCGACTACCCCCACAAAGCCTGGGCTAATGAAGGTGGGTTCGAAGATTCCCACGCAACGACCGGTTCAGCATATCGAAAGATCTACGAGTTAGCCAAATCGGGCCTTGGTCCACAATCCTATATCCATGAAAGGTTGCTCCGGACCCAGAACTACGAGATGCCCATGACCGATTTGTCCGTCGGATTCGCCGACTCACAGCGTGTGTGGGGGGACACCGATGGGGTTTCAATGGAGATGTACTCGCGCTGCGGTCTTCGATGGTATAAGGCTCGGACAGTTTTCACTTACGACACGGATGCCAAGAATTACGATCGTCTTGTTCCGAAAAATCGGGATGGTCTCCGCCAACTGTTGACCATGAGTTATGTCACCGGCTTCCGGTTATTGCTGGCGACCAGCTTTGAGGAGATGAACCCAGAACAGGTTCTGGATCTCTCACGGATCTATCCCCAACATCAGGAACCGAGAAGTTTTCGACCACTTGACGCCTTTTCCGAGGATCCCCGAAAACACCCGGAAGTTTATGCCCTCGATTTGGGACCTGCGGAGCTATGTTTAGTCCTCCTGAATTCCGATGTGACGCGAGAGAAAGAACTGTCGATCGATCTCGAACTCCCACAGGTGGATGGCGGACTCTCGCTCAATCCCGACAAGGAATATCACGTTTTCGACTTCTGGAATGATCGCTATCGTGGAACTAGGAGCGGAAAAACGACTCTAAAGCAGCAGCTTCGACCCGGAGAGGCTCGAGTCCTTTCGATTCGCGCCCTCGAATCGCGACCGCAAATCCTCTCCACGAACCGCCACCTTCTTCAGGGAGCCCTCGATCTAAAAAAGGAACGCTGGGATAGTGAAAAGAAAGTGCTTGAAGGGGTCGCGAAAGTGATTCCGGGAGAACCTTATCGAGTCACTTTTTTCTCGGCCGGTTCCGCCTCGGTTTCGGCCCATAGCGATGCCGCTCTCGCCTGGATCGAACCCAGGGACGATTCTCCACATCTCCGTGATCTGTTCTTGTTGTCTCATGAAACAGACACCGTGAATTGGTCCATCCGGTTCGAAGAATAAACGGAAAGGTGCACGTTCCTAAAGATTAGCGCCATGACAAAACTCGGTTCAGAACCCATTCAGCCTCCTCATGGTCTCGGATGTTTTCGATGGACAGCCACACCCCATTTGGACGGAGTTCCTCAATTATGGTTTCGAGTTCATCGCTCTCGATCGCTATCTGCAAACCCTTCCCCGCTTCTTGGCAGCGGTGGTAAACCGGCATCCAGTCGGTTGCTCTCCCATTGCCCGCGCCGTAAATCCACTGCACTGCGTTCAATTCGGGGATTTCAAGAAGCGCGTTCAGGTGACGGAGAGCCCGAGGTCCATCCAAATGATAAATGCTTGCTTCGAGGAAGCGACACTCTTCAACGATTCCCGGAAGGAAAAACTCCCCGAACATTTGTTCCGACACCATGCAGGAAAAGTCATTCGAAGGGACATACCATTTTCTGGTTGAAACGATGCCCGGCCAAGCGCTAATCGCTTGACCGGATTCCTGAAGAAGAGAATAGCAATGATCGTAAACGCGGGCGTAGATTTGATTCAGATCTCCGAGAAGCCGTTTGACTTCCTCGGGTTGGTCCATGAGGTCCATGTTCAGCCTCATGGGGTCGCGAAGCGCGGCGAGGGCATCGCCACCGGGATGGATGTCCGTCAAACCGGTATAAAACTTCCCTTGACCCATTTCCAAAAACGTGTCGGTCATCTCCAGGAGTTTTCGCCAATAGAGATTATCCGGAGAGAAATTCAATTCACTCGCTTGTTTCCAGTCTTCGAGAATCGGTGTCGACCAAGAGGTTTCCTCCCCAAACTCCAGTTCACAACCCAAAAACGCGCTAAAAAGATCGGGCCCCAAATTCGGCCATGCCATGGGCAACGAGTCCCCGAGATATTCAGTGTTCGCAACCTGAGCGAGATTCCAATTGGCCTGAAACTCCGAATCCAGCCAACGCTCGCGAAAACCCTTAAAATGTTTGCTCTCCGGGGGATGTGGATTGGAGGAAGATTTGGGAAGCGTCATGCTAACAACCGGACGATCGATCAGTTCGCATTCCCAGAATGCGTCCTGCCTTGCGAGCCGGAGTTCCCAGTCATCGAGGGTTTCGATGGGCATCAGATTGTAAGATCGGGAATGTGTCATGATGAGTGAAGAGATCCGAAGGATTGGAATATATTGTGTCTTAGCACTTATTATAGATGGAATCATGGATATTGTGAAAGGCTAACGGAGTTGATATTCAACGAACATCTCTTCCTCAATAGATGGATGCCGATTCACACACGCTTCATAGGTAAGAAATCTCATTGGCGTGTACGGTTCGCGAACCTCGTTCTCTCGAGTTTCATTGCATATTGCACAGTGTGTTCCGCCGAGACAATCTCATTGGCGACCTGTAATGTGAATTATGAAATTGGGCTCCGACAGCTGGCCGCTCGATACGAATCGATGCATCCCGATGTAAAGGTCCGTCTCGATTTTATTCCCCAGGACTTCGGCACGTGGATTCGGACGCAATTTGCTGGCGGAGTGGATTTAGCTCCGGATATTTACAATGGTAATTTTACGCAGTCTTTCGAAACGCTTGGTCGTTGGGTGTGCCTGAACCCATACCTGGAATCGAGAAACCCATACACCGGGGAAGCGTGGGAAGAATGTTTCGATATGAGGCACCTCTACCGGATGCAGGCGGGCGAAAAGCATTATCTCGTCGCACTTGATTATATCGCCACGGGCGTGTTCTATAATCAGGATCTCTTCGACGAACTGGGACTTGTTCCCCCGAATGACTGGTCGGAGCTCATCGCTCTTTGCGAGAAAATCCGCGACAAAGGATATATCCCGTTCGCCGTTCCAGGATCCTCGGATGTCGGCCCGATTACTTGGATTGTTCGCATGCTGACGGACGCCTATTTTCGAGACCTTACGCCGCTCATTGTGTCCCGACCAGGAGATTGGGATTATGTCGCGAGTCGTAACGACGGCTGGGCGCCATCGCCATCGGACCCCAATAATGACGAGAGGGTCGTTATTAATCGAGAACGATACCTTCGGGCCATCCTCGAGGGAGACGTCAATTTCGAGGGCCCTCGGATTCGGGCCGCTTACGAGCGTTTGAAGGAGTTCTCGCAATATTTCCAGAAGGGTTTTCTGGGCGCGGATGAATCGACCGCGCATCGACTTTTTCTCAACCAGCGAGCGCTCATGGAACTGGCAACGTCCGCTCAGGTCACGGGTGCGAAAAAGGAAATGGCGGATTTAGGGGATGCGGCTTTCAATTGGGGCGTCTTCACAGCCCCCAACATTGAGGATGATCCGCTATGCGCGGGCCCGCTTCGGATCGTTGGCGGCCCGGGCGCCATGTTCGCGGTCACCAATAAGGGAGACCCGGAACATGAGAAGCGCGTCCTCGACTTCCTCATGTTCATCACCACCCCTGAATCGATGCAGTTGCTGGTCAATGAAACATTGAAAGCGGACCGTCCCATCATCGGTCCGCCCATTATCGAAGGAGTCCAACTTCCAGCCGAACTAGAAGAAAAATTTAAACCCTTCATGGAGAAAGGTTTGGTCCGTCTCGACTTCATTACCGGTCTGCATGAAGACGCCGAATCGATGTTCCGTCTTTGGATCCTTGTCGATGACTTTCTGGCTTCCCGAATCTCCCTCGACGAGTTTTGTGAAAGGTATCAGTCGCTGATGATCGAGGCTACGCACCGAGTCGTGAGACGAAACGGCGTTGACTTGAACCCGAGAACCGGCGAGGTCTCCATCGCGGAGGCTAGCAAGAGATCCAAACCTGGAGATCCGATCGAATGGACCAATGGAACCATCGTTGTTTCGGCGTTATTGGGCGCTTTTTTGGGTTGGCTTGCTTTAAGTCTCCTTCGAACGCCGACTCGAAGCTGGCTGCGCGGCAAAACTCTCACTGCCTATTGTCTCATCCTGCCAAGCTTCGTCCTCGCCGTGGTCTTTCTTTACTATCCTGCGCTCCTCGGTCTTTATAGCGCGTTCACACTTTGGGAGGAGGGTCATCCCCAAAAATTTTCCGGGTTGGCGAATTTGAAGGAGATGGTCTCCGAGCCGATACTTCGGTCGAGTCTCATCAACCAAGTCATCCTAACTGTGGCGTCGGTTTTCAAGGCGACCATCGTTCCCTTCCTTGTGGCGGAACTTATCGTTGCTCTCAAAAACAGAGCCTCTCAATACGCGATCCGAACTCTGTTTCTCATCCCGATGGTCTTCCCAGTGATGGTGACCATCCTCATTTGGCAGTTTGTTTACGACCCGGAAATGGGAGTGCTGAATAACTTACTTGAAAGTCTGGGCGCCGAGGATCTTCGGCAAGCCTGGCTTGGAGATTCCGATTATGTCATAGGGTCGATTATCGGGATTGGCTTCCCCTGGGTCGGTGCCCTGGGGTTGCTCATCTATCTCGCGGGACTGATGAACCGTCCACAAAGTCTTGTCGACTCGGCTCTGATCGATTGCCGAACGCCGTTCGAAAGAATCTGGCATGTTGATATTCCTCTGGTTCGCGGTCAAACGAGGCTTCTCATCATTCTCACCGTGATTGGGAGCCTTCAGGATTTTCAAAGCATTCTCGTACTAACCCGCGGTGGACCGGGTTCGAGCTCCATGGTGCCCGCGCTTTGGATGTATTTCGCGGCTTTCGAGTTCGGAAGGTTCGGTTACGGAGCCGCGATTGGATTCACCCTTTTCATTACGATTCTAGCCTTGACTCTGATCAATCTTCGGTTTCTGAAAAAGACGGAGGTCCAAAGTTAATGACACCAGAGCTCGCGGAAGAGGATGGCTGAGTCAGTCGGCGAGCAACTCACGGATCCTCGGAGATGCCTGATTTCTTGCGATGCGAAGGAGTCGTTTAAGAACTTCTGGATGTTTCGAGGAAAGATCCACACTTTCCCTCGGATCTTCTGATAAATCGTAAAGTTCCGCCGGAGAGCCTTGAGGGACGATCAATTTCCAGTCCCCCATTCGGACAGCCTGACGCTGAACGGTCTCCCTTTGTCCCGAAGGCTTCGGGCCGCCTTGTGGGCCCGCGAACTCCCAATAGAGGAATTCATGCTCCTCCTGCGTTCCCGCTGCTCGCAGTATCGGCGCGAAAGAAATGCCGTCGATGTCTTCCGGCGGTTCGGTTTCCACGAGTTCGACGCAAGTAGGCGGGAAATCGCAGAAAGCGGAAACATGTTCCGTGGACGAACCCGGAGGAATGACCCCTTTCCATCTGGCCACCGTTGGAACGCGTATTCCTCCCTCGTAAAGGTCGCTCTTATTTCCCCTTAAGGGTCCGTTGCTGTCGAAGAAATAGGGGTCATGCCCATCCGTGTACTGGGGACCGTTGTCACTGCTGAAAATGACAAGGGTGTTATTCCGTATCGCGTCGTTGTGGTCCACCTCATTCATAATCTCGCCGATGCTCCGATCGAGGTAAGTCACCATCCAGGCGAAGGCCTTTTCCACCTCCGGCCACTCCTTGCTGGCGTATGGGTTTGTCCCGGGCGGAGGTTTGGTCTCGCGATGGGGGAGGGTGAACGAAATTTGCAAGTAGAAAGGGGTGTCGCCAGTGGCGCCGCGGATGAGACTTTTCGCCTCTTGGAGAAAAAGATCGTGAGAGTAAACGGTTCTCTCCGAGTAAGTCGGGGACTGATTGCCCTTGATCTCCATCCTCTTGCCGTTTTGCCAGAGGTGCGTCGGAAAATACCAGTGAGCGTAAGCCTGATTGAGGTAAGCAAGGGAGGTGTCGAATCCTCGACGGGTCGGGATGACGGATTCCTGTCCAGGCAGAAGCGATCCGGTTCCGGCAGGCCAAAGCCCTGTCTCGTTCATGTGGGGATCGTCGGACATATCGGCCCCACCTAATCCCCACTTCCCAATAAAGTGAGTGCGATATCCCGCTTCCCGCAGAAGTTCCGCAACGGTCTCCTCATTTTGGTGCAAGACCCCTTTTCCTTTGCTCCGGTCCATTCGGTTACAGAATTTGCCGGTCATCAGAGAATATCGAGAGGGTGTGCAGACGGGAGCTCCCGAATAATGTTGGCGAAACACCATGCCCTCCGACGCTAGGCGATCGATCTCGGGCGTCTTGATAAGTCTTTGACCGTTGAATCCAACATCACCGTAACCGAGGTCATCCGCCAAAATGAATATGATGTTCGGTGAGGCCCGTGGGAAATGAGAACCCGGTTGTAGATTCTCCGATCGCTTGCCCGCCCATGTCTTAGCGCCGCCTTGTGGGATCAGGCCAAGGAGAACAATGAGGATGGAGTGGATAAGCAGGTTATTTAAAGACAATGGCTAATCCTCGAGTTTCGGTCACTCGTGCTCCCATTTAATGATCCAGGGATCGGAGGTTAGTCCCTGGAACTCGCGAATCTTCTTGGTCATACGGGCCAAAATTTCGGAGTGATTGGGATCCCCCGCCAAATTATGGATTTCGTCGGGGTCCTCTTGGAGGTCATAAAGCTCGAATTCGGGACGATGGAGATATGACTCGATTGGCCTTTTCCCCCAATGGGTCGACCCCCGCGTTAGAACTCCCTGCCAGGATGAAGAATCCCAGAGATCCATCGCATGGGGAAATTCCAAACCATAGGCGATATTCCAAATGAGTTTGAATTGTCGCTCCCGAATCGCCCGCATCGGATAGTACATCGTTATTTCATGAAAGGTGTGAGAGGCGTAGACCTCATCCCAACCTTTCGGGCGCTCTTCCCCCAGTACGGACAAAAAAGATCTTCCATGCAGGCTTGAGGGATCGTATTCGACGCCCGCGTAATCGAGGATCGTCGGCGTGATGTCTGCCCAAGAAATCATCGAGTCGGAAACCAACCCCCTCTTTCCTTGGGTCGGGTTTCGCACAACGCAAGGCAATCGGACTCCGGGTTCGTAGAGGCATGTCTTCGCCCCCGGGAAGGCGATTCCATTATCCGAGAGGTAAACGACCAGCGTGTTGTCCCATTGGCCGGACTCTTTGAGTATTTCGATCAGGCGTAAAAGACCCCGGTCGGCTTGTTCCACGGATCCGTAATACTTGGCCAACTCCTCACGAGTCTCTGATGCGTCAGGTAGAAATGAGGGGACCTCGACATCGCCTGGGGCGAACGCCCGGGATGTTTCTCTGTAAAAAGGTCGGTGTGGTTCATTGGTGCAGAAATAGAGAAAGAAAGGTTTGTCGTCCACCGCCTCGATGAATGGACGAGAAAGATCGGCCAACTCCTCGGGGAGACGTGCGTCGCGAAATTCGAACGATAGAAACTGATCAAAAGGATAAACCTCTCTCGGGGCCACGTGGTATTTTCCAACCGACATTGTCCGATATCCCGCGGCGCCCAAGCGACTTGGCAGACTCTTGATGTGGTCGAACGAAATAAAGTGGCTGTATCCGTGAGAGTGCCCGTATTGTCCGGAGGCGTGGTTGTGGAGGCCTGTAAGAATGACGGACCGGCTCGCGCTACAGGATGGGGTTGTGCAAAAAGCGTGCGTGAACCTAACCCCTTCCTCCGCTAATGTGTCCAGGCCTGGAGTTCTCAAGACGGGGTGACCGTAACAACTGGCATCGCCCATTCCCTGGTCGTCCACTACATACAAAAGGATGTTCTTCTTCGTGTTTGCTTGGCTATGAACGCTTTGTGAAAGCGCGGCTCCCGTGGCGAGTGCAACGCCAGACTCTCTTAAAAAATTTCGCCGCGATATTTTGCTCACCGAAAAACCTCGCTTCCCGATTGATCCATCCGTGGATTCTATGCCTTGAGCGCTCCCGACATGATTCCCTGAACGTAGTATTTCATTCCCAGCAGGAACACGAGGACAAGGGGAATGGAGCCGATTAAATATCCCGCCATCACGGGTCCCATGTTCAGGTTGCCCTCGAAACCGAATCGGGTGACTCCCACCGAAAAGACTTGTTTCGAAGTGTCCGAAATCGTGACAAGAGGCCAGATGTAGTCGTTGTAGGTTGCGATAAACTGCATGATGGCGAGTGTCGCGAGGATGGGAAGCGAAAGGGGAAGAGCGATTTTGCGGTAAATCAGAAACTCACTCGCGCCATCGATCCTCGCGGCTTCGAATAGATCCTCCGGGATCGACTCGAAAAATGTGCGGCATAACAAGATTCCGAAGATCTGACCTCCGGCAAGATAGGGAAGCCAGAGAGCAAACCAGGAATCGAGAAACCCCCTGCCTCCTCGACCGAAAAGATCGTTTCCCCCAACCAGGGGAAATTCCTTAATCCAATTAAACGATGGGATCAGTGTGAGGATGCCCGGCACCATCATGATCGAAAGCAGAAGAACGTAAAGGAAATTCTTGTGAGTAAACTCTAGACGGGCGAAAGCGTAACCGGATAGAGAAGAAAGAATCAGAACTCCGAACACGGAGAGAGTGGCTATAACAAGACTGTTAAGAATGTAAGATTCCAGGAAAGCTAGAGCCTCGCTATAATAACCGGGACGTAGACTGTCGGGCAAACTCCAAAACTGAGTGAAAATCTCCGCGTTGCTTTTTTGAGAAATAACGACAGTGACGTAAAAAGGGACCAGAGTGACGATAACGAGTATCGCCAATAAGAGATAGATCAACGTTTTCTGGGCAATCGTCATCGATTGAATCCATTAGCCAAATGTTCAAGAGGATTCGCCAAATGGAAGGCTTGAATCGTTCCAGTTCGTAGGCCCGTCTTCAGTGTAACTAACCTTTCACCAACCTGGAAAACAAGGTTTAATCCTTCCAATTGTTTACAATCAAATGATAGCATAATCGTATCCTTCGAACGACCCCTGACGGTTTCTTTCTGGTTCAATTCTCTTTCAACTCTATGGTATAATGTGAAGGGTTTTGAAGTTCATTTGGTTGCTGAAGCGAGAGATCCATGGATCGTAGAGAACGGGTCGTCAGGTCTTTAAATCATCAAGAGTCGGATTTCATTCCATATGAAATTAGTTTCACTCTTGCCGCGCACGACAAAATGGCGGCGGCCACCGGCGATCCGGAGTTCGAAGACCAGATCGGAAGCCATATAACGGCTGTTGGACTGATTGGGGGAACTGAGGAGGTTCCCGACAGGCCGGGTTATTTCAGGGATTTTTTCGGAGTGCTTTGGAACCGGAGCGTCGATCGTGACATTGGCGTGGTTGAGCAATTCCGACTGCCGGACCCAACTCTGGAAGGATTTGCATTGCCCGAACCCGATCTCGAGACCGTTCGAAGAGCTTCGCAAGAATTAGAGAATCGAGATTCGGATTGTTACAAAATGGTCGCTCTAGGGTTCTCGTTGTTCGAGAGAGCATGGACCTTCCGGGGAATGGAAAACTTGTTGATGGATATGGTGTTAAACCCTTCATTTGTTGAAGACCTTCTGGATCGGATCTGTGAATTCAACCTGCAAGTCATTGATGCGGCCTTGGATTACGATTTCGATGGTTTTTACTTTGGAGACGATTGGGGCCAACAGTCCGGAATGATCATGGGACCGGGCCATTGGCGGCGTTTTATCAAGCCGCGTGTAACACTCATGTACGAAAGGGTGAAATCTAAGGGGAAGCACGTCATTCAACATTCTTGCGGAGACATCTCTCCCATCCTCTCCGACTTGATTGAGATGGGGCTTGATCTCTACCAAACCTTTCAACCGGAAATCTACGATATCAGTAGGGTCAAGCAAGAATATGGTAGAGATCTTTCATTCTGGGGAGGAATCAGCAGCCAAAAGCTCTTGGCGCACGGGACGCCTGACGAGGTTCGCGAGACGACCATCCAAACGATGCGCATCATGGGGGCCGACGGTGGATACATTGTGGCCCCATCCCATGGCGTTCCGGGCGACATCCCCGTCGAGAACGTCCGAAGTTTGGTGGATGTGTTTCAGAATCAGGAGAAGTATTTGTAATCTGCTCCTTTAGAGCCCAACTTCAAGCGGTGATCCCGTACTCCCCAGGGATGAATTTCTTCGCGATGTCGCTGCTCAACATCTCCTCGATGAGTTCTTCCTCACTTTCTGGAAGCGATTCCATCTCTTTTTCGAGACGATCCAGCCATTTCTTCTCTCGCGTGGACAACCTGAGTTCCTCCGAGTCAGTGGCTTCTTTTAGAACCTCGATCGCGGCATGAGCCGCGGTGCGTGTCTGGAGATAGGGCGATTCCTCCTGAATGATTTTCTTGGATATCTTTAACACCACAGCGGGATCGAGAACATAAGCCTGTGGATCCGAACGCGCATCCGATTCCACCAATAGGTTTCGCAACCGGCGGGCATCCTCTGACGAGTGGGAGTTGGCCACATTCATCAGCCGACAGTCATAGGCGAGTTGTTCCATGGATACGGTTGGGGCGTTGGCGCTCAATAGCCTCAGGTTTTGAACCGATTCATTGGACCAACAATCGCAAACCGCTTGCGCGATGTTCCCAACATGCGAGAGGTGGGCGCAAGCGGAGGTTCGACCCTCCATGGAAATGGGAACTCCGGCAATCGCCTTCACATAAGGCCCTTCATAAGCGCAATCTTTGCTTGGGCCCTTAGCTCCCATACGGTACGCCACGAGGTCTCTCGGCACTGAGGCGACTCGGACTATCGCGGCGAAGACCTTTGGGATCATTTTCTGTTCAGCGAGGACCATGGCGGTGTTCGCAAATCCACAAGCCGTATCTCCCGAAGGAATCGTCTTGGTTCCGTGACAGGTCCGCACAATTTCACCCCATAGAAATTCCATATCCCTGGCTGCCAGAACGCCGAGCGCGAACACGACTGTTCGAAGATCTCCAGTCATTAGGGCTTCATCGCAAACCTCTTTTCCCCCAGTGGACTCGATGGCGAGCAAATCGGCGCCACAATCCGGAGCTCTTTGAAATAGATCAAGCATGCCATCCCAATATTCCCCCCGCCGCATGAGAGGAGGCCGAATATGGTCGCGAGTGTCGTTGGGCGTCAGGCGTAGCGCGGATATGAGACCGTGTTTCTGGAAGTGTTTCTCAAGCGTGTCGGCAAGCAACTGAGTGATTTGAGCCCCCCATTCCGGTCGCACCGTCATGGGAGGAAGAGTCTCGAACTCGACGAGAAGGGCGGGAACTTCGAGGTCGACCGCGCGTTCACAAACTCCCTCGATCATCTCCTGATATTCCGAGCGAATCTCGCTCCATGTCGATTCATTGATGTCGATCGGACTGAGAGTGAAATTGACCTCGGGAACGACATTCCCCGTTCCAATTTCGACTCCCCGACCACAGACCACCGGTTTGGGACAGAGTCCAAAGCGGAAGTCTTCAAGAGTGGTGATAGCGAGATTAGGTGGATTCGCCGCAACTGGCATGGTTTTATCTTTATCTCCTTCGCCTTGGGATCTATGAAAATCCCAATCAACCATTCACAAAGGAGCGAGCGATCGTAACTGCCGCGCTCGCATTATCCGAATAAGCATCCGCTCCGATTTCCGACGCGTACCGCTCAGTAACCGGGGCGCCCCCCACCATGACCTTCACTTGATCGCGAATACCCGCGGCTTGGATTTCCTGCAAGGTGGTTTTCATGGAGGGCATGGTGGTTGTCAGCAGCGCCGACATTGCAACCACTTGAACGCCTTTCTCCTTGACCGCCGCAATGAATTTCTCCGGGCCGACATCCACCCCGAGGTCGATCACCTCGAAACCGCCCCCTTCCAGCATCGCGGCCACCAGATTCTTTCCAATATCGTGGAGGTCTCCCTTCACCGTCCCAATCGCCACCTTGCCGACCGGCTCAACTCCACCTTCGGCCAGCAAGGGCCTGAGAATTTCGAGAGCGGATTTCATGGCCCGCGCGGATATCAACAGTTCGGGAACAAAGTACTCATCTTCCTCGAAGAGCCTCCCCACCTCGTCCATCGCGGGAATCATGTAAGAATCAAGAAGATCTTTGGGTGGAAAGCCATCCTCGATGGCTTTCTCAGTTACGCTTCTTGCAAGATTCGCGTCACCGTTAAGAACCGCGTCATATAGCTGCTGCATATCGGCCATAAGTTGGTCTCCTCCAGGCTCAAAAGACTCCCACGGAAGCTTGGAATCGAGTATAACACGACGCCTGTCACAAGAGACTGGACAGGAACTGAGAAAAGGCGTTTTTTTTATTAGAATCTTTTCATCATCGCGCCGAAGAATCGACGCTTTATTTGGCGAAGGATAATTAACTCTTATAACGAAAAATTGTCTCGCCAGGCTTTAAACACTTCTCGAACGTTCTGTGGCTTTGCGGCAAGACCGAACTCACACTGTGCGATAACTCCGCCACTGTCATAAAGGGCCTGATGAAAATCGCTGACCGCCTGGCGAATCTCCTGGAGACTTCCCTCGGGGAGAAGACGTTGACGATCGATTTCGCCCCAGAATGTGATTTGGCCTTTGAAAGCCGCCAGTCGGTCCAAACCCATGCAGAATACCTGTGAATTAAGAGCATCGAGGCCGAGCTCAATTAGATCGGGGATGATGCCCAAGATATGCCCGTCACTGTGCATAAATACTGTCTTTCCACGGGAGTGGGCGATATCGATATAGTCTTTATAGAGAGGCTTAAAGAGTTGCCGCCAACTCCTTGGTGAGATTAGAAGGGATTTCTGAGCCCCCCAATCATCCATGATCATCACGGAATCCACTTCGGTCTTGGCCCATTCCTCGAGGAGTTCACAGTAAAAACTGTGCATTTTGTTGAGAAATTGTTGAAATTCTTTCGGTGGATCGGCCAGATCCATATAGAGATTCTCGGTTCCTCTCAGGAACTGAAGTTGCTCGAAAGGTCTGGGACAACAACCCGCCCGGACATAGAGATCCGTGGACCGGCAGAATTCATTCACAAGACCACGATCGAAAGTCAGCCACTCCCTTGGGAAGTGCACCTTTTCCACATCCTGTTCCCAATCCAAAATGAGAGGCGTCTTCACTTCCCCGATGACTCCATCCTGAATATTGGTGAACTCGCATCCCCACTCGTCGACGTAGGAGCCGATCCGATGAGGGTTACCTTGGGTCGCGGGCTTTTGTCGGTATTCAAGGGGCGGTCCAGCAAAATCCGAGGGGAAGCTTTTTTGGATTTCCTCAAGTTCCTCCGGATAATGAAGGTGGGTCCATGGCAAAACCCACAGTTCGAAGGGCGGTCGGTCCGGATTCTCAAACTCCAACGTTCTGCGGACTCTTTCACGGCTTTTCATACGATAATATCCCGTCTCAGTCTCTCAAGAATCAAAACAACACTTGCCGATATACGATATCAATTATAGAGTTGAGATTCTAATCGGTCTCGAGCGAATTGTTTATCACCCCCTTAGTAGGAAAGGCTCCTTTTGTGCACCAACAAGATACGCGGTTCCATCCCACATCCATCGGCGAGGAAGAATTTCTGTTCTTCCATGAGAAAGGATTCCTTGTCCTGAAGAATGTTCTCCAAGAAGAGGAGCTACAAAGACTCCAACAGGCGATGACGCATCTGATGGAAGAGGGCTTGGCCCGCAGTCCCAAAGGAGAAGATTGTGTTTACGGTCGCGGACATAAGTCGGGACGCCCTGTTCTCCATCGGATCGAGTACGTTATTGACAAAACCGAGGAAGGAAAGGTCCTTCTGGGTCATCCGTTTATTTTGCGATCCGTCGAGAAGCTGATCGGAAGAGACTTGATTCCCACCTGGGATTCCATGGTACTCAAGCTTCCCGGTGAAGGAATGATCGTTCCTTGGCATCGGGATGACGGGACCGAACATGTTGGCGATTCTCCCATCTTCAACGTTGACTTCTATCTTGACCCGGCGGACCTCGACACCTGCTTGTGGGCGCACCCCGGAAGTCATCTCTGGCCCGATGAAAAAGTGGCTGAATTGGTTGAACGTCCCGGTTTTTCCAACGAGGGGGCGATTCCCATCCTCATGGAGGCTGGCGATGTCCTCTTTCACAACGTCCTTCTTCTCCATGGATCTCCCTCGAATGTATCAACCAAGATGCGAAGAGTCCTCTATTATGAGTTTCGGTCAGCGAATGTCGAAATGGAACTTGGCCCCCACCTTCCCGAATACATTCAGTTGAAGCAGCAAGTTCTTCTGGATTGCATCGAAAGGCGAAAGAAAGCGGATTATGTTTCGGGTGAAACGCCCTATGCCTACAAACCTCCGGAGCCCTTTGCAGTCGAACAGCCCTCTCCCCTCAATACGCACCGCTTTCCTCACGAGGAGTTTTGGAGATCCGACTGAGGGTCCCCCAAACCAATGGGCTGGCAGTGGTTTGAAGCTTCAGGCTTCCTCAAGATCTCTACCCGTCCGCTGAATGGGTCGGACGGAGGTCGATATATTCTCCGGTCGCGTTCTTTGCAGTTCCGCGAACTTGGTAAACGGGGACCCAATGCTCCGCGAGATCCACGTGAACGGTATTCGCGTTGGCGTATCGCATGGTGTACCCCGCTCTCCTTCGGTCGCTCGTGTTCGCATCCGAACCGTGAAGGATGAAGGAGTCATGAATCGACAGATCTCCCGCTTTTAGTTCGACCGGAGCAGCCCTCTCTTCCAATTCTGCCGTAACTTGGACTTCCACGCCCAGGAGGTCTCGACCGTCCGTCTTGCGCATTTCCAGCTCCGGATAACCCTCATGACTTGTGGGAATCACCTTCATGCATCCATTTTGGACGGTGGAGTCATCAAGGGCGAGCCAGACGGTGACAATGTCGGTTCCCTCAACCGAGTGCCAATAAGGGTTGTCTTGGTGCCATTTGATCGCCATCCCATCGGAGGGAGGTTTGACAATGAGGTGAGACATGATCAGGAGAAGATCCGGACCCAAGATCTTTTCGACCGAATCGAGAATTCGGGGATGACAGCAAAGTCTTCTCCAGAATGTTTCTTTGACATGGGGTTCCACCAGATGCTCGGGACGGGCAGGGACAACTTGGGTTTTCCCCATGTCATCGACAATTGTCTTGTCCGGCATCGCCTTGATCAGTCGATCCAGTTGCCGTCGCGCTTCCAAGATTGCCTCCTGGTCGAGGATGTTTCGAAAGACACAATAACCTTCCGATTGAAACCTGAGCGGATCTTCGTTCAAGCGCATATTGATTCTTCTCCAAAATTTGCTCCAGTTGATGCCCCTTTCGGTTCGGCTGGATGAACCAGCCGCTGAGACTTCGATGCATGATGCGTCGAAAAGAACAGGATATCCGACACGGGCCTAACGCGTATCCATCCATCCAGTGACACAATGAATTTGATTACGAAAAGCTCCTCGCCTGTTCAAATCAGCCACAGAGAAAGTAGGGTCAAAAGTTTATTCAAGATAACAGCGAACCAAAATGAGAAATGGCGTATATTTTGTGAGGACTTTTCCGCGCCTTAGTTGGTGGAAAAGAATTCGGGAGATTGATTACAATACTGCCTCTAAAACGATGGCAAACGATCTCCCGGATGGCCTTTTCCTCTGGGAGAATGCAACATGGAGAAATTCTGATGACAATGAAGACTCCCGATATTTATACAGGTGAGTTCGCTGAATTGCGCGTCGGGCTATGTCAGGTCGAGACGGAAGAGTGGGCGGTGGAGAGCAATTTTGATCGGACACTCAAAGCTCTCGAGGAAGCGGCCTCCGAAAACGCCGAGTTGGCGATCACGCCGGAGTGTGTGTTTCAAGGTTACCCTATCGGAAATGGCCCGGAATTCGCTCAGCGACTTCGATATACTGCTGATTCAATTGACGGCCCTCGAATCGGAAAAGTCCGCGAGAAAGCTTGTGAAATCGGATTAAACATAATTCTCGGATTCGCCGAAAGAAATGGAGGCCAGCTTCACAACACCTCGATCTGGGTGTCCAGCCGGGGAGAAATCGTGGATCTTTATCGGAAGGTCCATTGCCGGGATTTTGAAACAATCGGAGTCGGTGGTTATTATACACCGGGTGAAAAATTTACAGTTCATCCTTTGCGTGTCGGGGAGCAAACATTCCAAATTGGCTCCATGATCTGTTTCGATCGCGAGATCCCGGAAAGCGTTCGGACCCTCAGAGCGCTCGGCGCCCAGCTGGTGACTTGTCCTCTGGCGACCGACACGAGCAATATGAGTCAGTCACCTGACCTCGATAATGAAATGATCACCCGGTGCCGGGCGGCCGAAAATGAGGTGTTTATCGCCGTGGTCAACCACTCCCGAAGGTTCAATGGCGGGAGTTTTGTCGTCGGCCCCAGCGGTGAAATCGTTTGTCAGTTAGGACCCGATCCGGAGGTTCGAGTCATCAGTCTTCCCGTGGGAGGAGTGGCCGAGAAATTTCATGGTAATCCATCCGGTTGGATGGGCTGGGGGTATCGACGGAAGGGAGTCTACCTTAGTAGCGAATCAGAAGTCTTGGTCAGGTCCGAGAGACATTGAAATCAGGATTGGTACTACTACATCTGAGTTTTGGCCGCGATCGACTCCATTGTCACGCCGCCAAAATAGAGGTCTCCAGAACAATGGTTCCACACCTGCAAGCCTTGTACGCGATTTCCAATCTGGATGACAGATATTTTGATCATCGTTGGACACTAATCAAACTCGGTTGGCAAGTCCCTCTTCCGGTTATGTCTAAAAAACCTTCCAATCTGCTCTTTCTTGACGCGTGAATCCGATAACTCCGGGATTTCATCTTCTCCAAAGAAGGCGACCTCGCTCACCTCATTGTTGATTTTCGCTTCGCCACCAGTTATCTCGCATAGAAAGAAGATCTTGTAGACATGATAGGGAAAAGGGGGAATATGCATTTGCTTTTCCCTGTCATAGACAGCCAACAACTTGATGACGTCGGTTTCGAACCCTGATTCTTCTAAGACCTCTCTGACCACTGCCTCGCTTGGGGACTCGTTCACATCCGCCCAGCCACCCGGAAGAGTCCATTTCCCGTCGTCGGCGATTTCTCTCACTAGCAGAATCTTTGACTCCTGAAATGCCACGCCCCTCACATCCACCTTTGGAGTAGCATAGCCAAATTCAGAGGCGTTGATTCGAATGAGGTCGCCCAGAGAAAGGCTTGTTCCTTGGGCAAGCATTTCCATAGCGATATTCCCGACTTGTTCGTATCGCTCTCTGTCAAACTTGTCCTTGGAGAAATGAAGGCCAGTTTGACTAATGGCCTGCAGCGCTTTGGCCCAATTCATCCATTTCATCATGTCTACAGAATACCTCGGTTTCTGTGCTGTGTCTTCGCCGCATGGGACTCGAGGTAATGGATTGAGGGTTGTTCAAGGAGGCGCTGTGCGGCTGTTTCAGGCGTTAGATCGCGTTGCGGTTCTCCAGACATCTCATATCCAACCTGAAACTTCTTGACATTCGCCGATCTCAGAAGGGGAGGGAAGAAATGTTGGTGGAGAACAAATCCGGGATACTCTCCTCCGTCAAAGGGGGCCTGATGGATACCCATCGAATAGGGGAACGAGCACTGGAAGAGGTTGTCATAACGAACAAGCAACTCTTTCAGCAGTTTGGACCAGGAATCTCTTTCTTTAGGCTCCAGGTCGTTGATCCTCGAGATCGGTCTCTTGGGGATAACCAAGAGTTCGAAAGGCCAAACGGCCCAATACGGCGCCAGACCGACAAAGTGTTCATTTTCGCTGACGATTCTGACTCTCTGCTCCAACTCCCAATTGAGGTAGACCTGAAGAAGGGGACGCCTTTCTTGCTTATAGAATTCTTCCTGATGGAGAACCTCCCTTTCCAAGAACGTGGGTACTGATTCGGTGGCCCAAATCTGCCCATGAGGATGCGGATTGCTACAACCCATCATGGCCCCTTTGTTCTCAAAGACAGTGACGGCGTTGATAAAATCCTTTCGACCGAGTTCAATAGATTGTTCGATCCATCCCTCGCTAACACTCAAGATCTCCCACTCAGGCATCTCAGCCAGAGTTAGATCGTGCCTTGGCGAAAAACAAATCACTCGGCAGATTCCTCTCTCCTGTTTTGCACGGATCAGACCGCCACACTCGGTGACTTCTTGATTGGAGACCTTCTGACTGAGCAGGGCGGGAAAATCGTTGTCGAAAACAAATGTTCCCTCGTATTTGGGATTTTCGAGACCGCCTACACGGGAGTTTCCGGGGCACAAATAACAATGGGGATCATATTCGAGGCGTTTGGGTGTCTCCGAAGACCCAACTTCCCCTTGCCAGGGGCGCTTGGCCCGGTGAGGAGAGACGAGGACCCATTCACCGGTGAGAGGGTTGTAACGCCTGTGTGGGTGTTCGCTGGGTGAGAAGATTGTCATGGACTTCCTCGTTGGATAATTTATAATACCGAGTAGTTGTCAATCACAAGTCAATCGAATCAGAGAGATGGTGTCTGATGAATCTCAAATCCTGGAATATCGAAATCCAATCCTCCGGACTCATTCAGATTCAACATGTCTGCGGACTGACACTCCGACTGGGTCATCCGACGATCACACTCGATCAAGAAATGCCAACGAGTAATCTGAACCCCATAGTGGAGCAGGATGCCGTCTTTCATTTCACCGATCCGGAGGAGAAGATCGAATGGATCCTGGAGTTCGAGGCGAGTGAAAAAAAAGGATGGCATCGTCTCCGAAGCCAGGTGTTTAACCGATCGGCAGCGGTGATTCGCCCCGATATCATTTCTCCCTTTCACTGCCATGAAATCGAGGCCCCCGCGACATTCAGTCATGTTCTCCAACACGGGCGGGACATGTGCGGTCACACCCAACTGCTTGCCGCGGAGGGGAAGATCGCATCCGATGGGTGTATCGGCTTGACCGACGCCTGGGGAGCCCAGGCCCTTGTCCTTGGCTTCGAAGATCTTGGAGCTGCATTCACCCGCTTTGACTGCCAGTTGAAAAAGGGAACGGTGACAACTCTCGAAGCGTCGATTCTTTCCGAAAGAGTCCCGATCGGACCTGGTGAGTCGATGCAGCTGCCTCCCCTGCTGATTGGCGCCGATCCAAGTCTTTCGAAGCTTCTGTCCGAGTACGCCGAACTGGTTGCCGATCAAATGGGTTTTCTTTCCGGACCCATCCAAACGGGCTGGTGCAGCTGGTACCACTACTACGGGACGGAAACCGAAGAAGACATCCTCCGAAACATCGATTCGATCCAGCGTTCTCCTCTGGGGAAAGAGATCCGGGTCATTCAAATCGACGATGGCTGGAATCTTCCCGAGAATGGCCACGCAAAGGTTTGGGGAGATTGGGTTCCAGGAAAAAAGTTTCCTCGGGGGATGAAGTCGCTTGCCGATGATATCCGCTCCGCGGGTTTTGTGCCGGGGTTGTGGCTCGCCCCGTTTTCGGTCAGCCACGCGAGTCGGCTCTATCGAGAACATCCAGACTGGTTGATCCAAGGAGATGAGGGTCCCCAGGATTGCTGGGGAGAGTTTGGATTGGACCTGACCCATCCGGAGGCTTTGGGATTCGTCCGAGAAACTTTCGAAAGAGTTTTTAATGAGTGGGGATTCGATTATGTGAAGATTGATTTCCTGATTCACGCTACGCATCCGGGCAAACGGTTCAGATCCGACGTGACTTCGGCGGCGGCTTTCAGGAAAGCGCTCGCCACGATTCGAGAGATTGCAAAGGATCGATTCATACTGACATGTGGCGCCCCAATGGGTCCTTCGGTGGGGCTCTCGGATGGAATGCGAATCGGGAACGACGTATCGAGTCGATGGTCGATCGCGCATGGGATAGAAGGCTGGCCGATCGGGAACTGTTGCATCAAATCGGCGGCCATCCACACGATCTGGCGACATTGGATGCAACAAGTCTGGTGGCAGAACGATCCGGATTGTCTCATGGTCGGTCGAAAGGGATCGCCCCCCGAACGGGAACTTTTTCGGACTGCGTTCGAGGGAAGATACGCGACCGAACCTCCCTATGGACTCTCCGAAGAGGAGGCTGGTTTCTGGACCCGATTGGTCTGGCTGACAGGTGGGATGACTCTCTTCTCTCATGACCTTTCATGCCTCGACTCCGATCGAATGAAGATGCTGGAATCTGTTTTCCCGCTAAACGAAATCCCGGTGGCTGTCTTGGACTGGTATGTGGATCCGGACCTCGTTCTTTTCAAATCGGTTTCGGATACACGCCTCATCGGTCTCTTCAATTTGGGTGACCAAACGCTATCGCCCGAAATTCCATCACACAAATTCGGTGTGGAATCGTTTTGCGGAAAGGAGAAACTTTCGGGCGAAGTCCTTGAACTCTCCCGAGACTCCTTTCAGTTTCCCTATCTGCCTCCGCACTCGGGTCGTGTCTGGATTCGGTCGGACAATGGATGATCATTCCGACTCGGGATACCGGAAGGGTTCGATAAAGGGATAGGCCTCCCAAGGCTCCCACTCCTTGACCAAGTCCTTGTAAGCATTCGGACGTCTCTGGTGAAACATTCGGTTGTTCTTCCGTTGATCCCGAAGGAACTGCAGGTCCAGAGTGGAGGAGATATAGGCCTCGCCAGGTTTTGTTACATTCTCAACAACGTTTGCGGGGTAGGCGCAGATCATTGTCCCGGCGCCCATCGATTGGTTGGTGGCGACCACATGGGTGCAGGTCATGAAACTTGCCGTCTTTACGATATAATCCTCGATCGCCCCGCCACGACCATTGATCCAAACCAAGATTTCCGCGCCCTTCAATGAGGGGATCTCAAAGGTTGGGAAGAAATAACCATCGTAACAGGTGAGAAGACCGATCCGGCCGAAATCGAGATCGACCACAGTTGGCTCCTCTCCGAGTTTCATCAGGATTTCGCTGACCTCGTTCTCTTCCGGAGGCCAATCGTAAGGTGATTTCGCCCCACAGGCCGGATGCATCTTACGGTGCTTCCCAACAATCTTGCCCTCTCGGCTGACGACCAGACCGGTGTTAGAAAAGGTCCCCTCTTTGGGAGGATGCGAAAACTCTTCGCCTGGCAAATACTCCCATCCGCCGACAATGACATTCAAATTGTGCTTGTTGGCCTCCGCGCAAAGTTTGTCGGTGAGGGGATCCGGAATCTTGAAATTGCCCAAGAGGTATTCGGGGAAGACAAGGAGATCGACTTGGTCCTGTTGGGCTCGTTCCATGTAGGGGATGAGCGCATCAACTGAGTCGTGCTCTTGGAGAAACTCTTCCTCGATCACCATCTGGACCGCCGCGATTTTCACCGAGTCCTTGTATTCCTCCAGAGGAGGCACGCTTTCACTCATGGCCGCGAGGCAAAAGACTCCCATCAGAATCGAGCATCCGACCGAGAATCCGAATTTCTCCAAAATGGTTTTCCGCATCATCTTCACATCCTTCGTTTCCGCTCTCACGATCTCCGAGGGGTCTCGTCAACGACACCCCCCTGTAGCGAGGCTCGGCGAACTCAGCGTTCGGCCTTCTTGTGAAGATCAAAGCAATCGCCACTGGCGACCCCACGTCACTAGCCTCGATTCCTATTAAGCTTCATCCTCCCTCGCACAGGGGGAGTATCCCTGATATCCATTTCAAATTCGCCACAGCTCAGCATGGACCGATGTGGGAGTTGACCTTTTCAATTTCATCATGGTTTTTTTCGAAGAGAAAGCAATGAGAAGAAGCGTCTAATTTGTAAGATCTGTTTCTCATGCGGTTCCGACCGTGTTCTCGAGAAAACAAGATCCTTATAAAAAATACGATTGCTCTCATTGATAAGCGGGTACGGGGATCGTTTAATAAGAGAATGAAAATCTCCCTTAATTTTAAACCCATTTCTATGTTGGCATTCCCGGCGATCTTCATGTGGCTCATTGCCACGGCTGGTTTCAGCGCGAGCCCGGAACTGCCTTCCGTCGAGGCGGAGTTTCCTTTCCCAGTCTATTCGCAAACGGTGAGGGTCGTATGTCCCACCAGGAGTGACGCGGAAAAGGTCCGTCTGAGGATCGAACCGCTATACGATGGATACCAGCGCGCGGTCTCCAGCCGTTGGGATGACAACCTCTTCGAAAGCAATTTCGAGATGAAGAAACATCTTGAAGATTATGGCATGAAGGGGACCTTCTACCTCAATTCCAATGACATCTTTTACTTGAAAGGCCAGGACTATCGGCCCACTGCAAGGGACCTTATCGAGGGGGAGCATTCGATCGGCGGCCATGGCCTCTCGCATCCCTATCTCAGCTATGTCAACCGGAATCGGATGTTCCAAGAGACCGCCGGGGTGCGGATCGAATGGGAGAGCGCGGTGGATGATCCGATGCATTCCTACGCTTTTTCCTTCATCAACTTTCGGAACCCATTGGAGGGCGATTTGGTCCAGAGGAACATCATCAATACTCTGGAACGTGCCGGTCTCTATCACCTGGCGGTGTTTAAGACATTTGACGATCACCTCCCAAGCGATTTGGAACTGAGCATCATCATGCCGCCGGAAAACGCCGACCTCGAAACTTTCAAGAAGGCGGTCGATTGGGCCTATGGCTCCGAGGAACTCCGGACCCGATTCCCCAACATCTCGCTCTCGATGCACGCTTGGTACCACACCCCGGCTCTCCAGTATGGTTGGGACGAATTGGACCGAAGGCTGGCTTATCTCAACAAGTTTCCGGAACTTTGGAAATGCAACCAGAACGAGTACGCCGCCTACTGGAGGTCCTCGCAAATGGCGCGTGTCGAAGATTTGGAGACCGAGGGAAACTCCCGGTCTTTTCGCATCATGCGCCCCAGGCTGAACGAGTTGAATGATCCGATTCCCCTCACGCTTTCCATCGAGGGATTGGAGGAAGGTCTCCCCATTTCGGTGAAATGCCACACCGCGAATGTGTCGGAATCCACTCGAACCTTTTCTGGAAAGAGGATGTTCCACCTATTCCATGACTGGGATCAGCGGATGCCAACCCAAATCGGATGGGTCGATAATTCCCTCAACACGGCGGAGATTGAGGAAGTCACGCCGGATGCTGATTTTCCAGACCTCCAGGCGATCCTTACTTTCCAAGGCGAGAAGATTCGTTTGTCGGTTCACAACCAAACCGATCAGGCTTTGAATGACATCGAGGTCATTTACCGACTTCCAATCGGCTGGAAGGAAGGCATTGTCCGGAAGAGATTCGAATCGATTCCAGCGGGAGAGACACTGGAAGACGCCTGGATTCCGACCTCCGCGACAGACGATCTTAAATACCATTCGGATACGGCTTTCTTCGTGGCCCAGATTGATTTCAATTTGGGGGAGGAGCCTTGCCGTCTCTACGCAACCTGCTCATTCCAAGAGTCGAAGTCGGACCATTTCCCTCGGGATGGTTTCGCCTATCTGGGGCCCATCGAACCAAGCATTTTGGAGCGTCAGTATTTCGACAATTGGATTCGGAACTCCGACTGGACCGCCAACGAATGGACACTACCAGGCGGACATGCCTTCCGCTGGCAAAAGGAGATCGCGGGCCCCGTTCCGGTGGAGCACTTAGACCCGGAGGTCATCCCGACCCAAAGGGATTGGTATCA
>JACKFH010000046.1 GCA_020632575.1 Candidatus Omnitrophota bacterium
GTGGTGATCGATCCCACCGCGACGCCAACCCCAAGTCCAACTGCCGAGCCGACGGTTCAAGAGGAAGGCTTGGAGGTTTTCGTGGCCAGCTATAACGAAGACACTCAGAGAAACAGATTCCAAGTCATCGACGCCTCCGGCAAGAGCATGGCCCCTTACATTGAGGTTCTCGAAGGAGTCCCCGGTGAAGGCCAAGTTCAAGTGGCGGATCTCGATGGGGACGGCATGAAGGAAATCATCGCCTTTGGCGCCTCCTCGACCGGAATCGTCCTGGAATACTGGAATGGCATGGGCGAACTGCTTCAGTCTCGCTCCACGCTCTCCCGGTTTCATTACTTCGACATTCACCTCCAGACCTGCGATTTCGATGGAGAACCAGGTGAAGAGGTCATCGTGATGGGCCGTAACCAATCGGGCATCTACCGCTTCGAAGCCTACGATTCGGCTGGGACCGCGGTTGCCACCTATCCCTCGATCATTCTCGGTTACAATGTTATCCAAGGATTTGCGATGGACGATGTCGACGGCGATGGGCAGACCGAGGTGGTGGTCTTCGGACGCACCAACCAGGATCAAATCGAGGCGACGGTGATCGGGATGGAGGGAGTTGACGATCCCGTTACGCTGTTCGGCAAGGGATATTCGGTCACCGGGGATGGTTTCACAGTCGATTTGGACGGAGACGGCGTTTATGAAATCGGCTCGGTTGCTAGAAACGGTCGCGCCTCCTTCCGGTTGATTGTCACCGATGTCTACGGTCAGATCCGACTCAAAAAGAATGTCTTGTCATCCAAGTTCGACGATCAAGTTTCGGCTTGCGCGGCGGATGTCAACGGCGATGGCCGTGAGGAAATCGTCATCTCCGGCAGGCTGGGAGAGACCGGTGAGAATATCGTTCAGGTGTTCGACCATGATGGCTACCAAGTGGTTGCCCACACCTACCTGGACGCCGGTTTCCGAGGCAAACCGATCAACCTCTTTTCGGATCTCGATCAGGACGATTCCCTCGAGTTCATCGTGGCGGGTCGCGATAGCCTCACCGGCATGGGGGCCTACCAAGTCTACGACGCCGGCCAAACCGAAATGGTTTATGGCGGCTTCCTCCTCGAAAACGGACTGGTGGAAGATCCCAAAGTCATGGCCAAGGATGTGAATATGGATGGAGTCGAAGAACTCCTGGTGACCGGCAAACTGAATGGTGGGGCCTACGCGGTCGAGATGCGAGATATCGAAGCGGGCAATGTGATCTTCCAAAGCGTCTTCTCGACCAAGGTCCTCTCCGTCTCGGCGGGCGCCCTCAATTAAGTCGGGAGTCTCCTCGGAGGAGCCACCGAGGTTGGGGCTAGCGAGTCTCCGACCCCCGTCTGACGGTTGCAACGAACTCAACAAAACCCCTTCCGTGTCGATAACTTAGAATCGGCGGAAGGGGTTTTTCTCGTGAGTTTCGAATTTTTGCGACATGCCACGTGGGGGGGAGTCTACCCAATCGCGTTTTTATCCGCCGCGATTTCGGCTTTTATCCTGACTTTCCTCGTTCGCTATTACTCCAAATCGATCGACTTTCTCGATATTCCCATCCAACGGTCTTCCCACTCGATCCCCGTTCCCCTCGGGGGAGGCGCGGCGATTTGCGCGGCTTTCACCATCGGCGTTCACTTCGGGGTTTTCGAGGCGGGAATCCGTGAACACGCCCTTTATGTGATTGTTTTCGGCGGTTTGATCGCTCTGACGATGGGGTTGGTCGACGATTTCCGCGGCGGAATTCCCGCGATCTACAAGCTCGTTTTCCTTCTCGTGATGACCCTGGCCTGTTGGTGGGTGGATGACCGATTGATTCTCAAGATCTTCCCTTGGACCTGGGCTAATGTATTCCTGACCCTGCTTTGGATCGCGGGGGTTTGCTCGGCCCTGAACGCCTTCGACAACATGAACGGGCTCTCGGTTGGGTTCACCGCCGTGGCCTCTCTCGCCTACTTCGTGGTTGCTGTCCAAACCCAGAGCGAGGTCGGTTTTGTTGGGGAATTGAACCGGTTTTGGGGACTGGTTTCCATCGCCCTGTGCGGCGCTTGCCTTGGGTTTCTTCCCCACAATTTCCCCAGGGCCAAAATCTTCATCGGCGATGGGGGTAGTTTCTTTCTCGGATTCTGCCTGGCGGTCTTGGGGGTGATGGGGGAATGGTCGAATCATTCCGTCTCACGTGCTACTATCCCTCTGTTGATCCTTGCTCTGCCCATCTTTGACTTGGTTTTCGTGGTTTACACCCGACATCGATCGGGGGTGACCCGCACCTGGATCGAGGCGGTCAGACACTGTGCGCGGGACCATCTCAGCCACCGACTGGTCTTTTTGGGATTGTCGCCCGTCCAGGCGGTTCTGGTCCTGCACGCGGTCGCGATCTTTATGGCGTTGAGCGCCATTATCATGCGTGCGGACGAGAATCCCTCGTTGACATATATGCACTTACTACAGGCCGGGATGGTTTTACTTATCCTCGGGGTTCTGATAAAAGTTGGCAGCCGGAAAGGAATGACTTAGTTTTTGACTGAAATCTTCCGAAAATAGAGATATTTGGAAATTCTGTGGCAGTGGTTTGATTGGAGGGATTCCTCTCTGTGATCTCGAGATTTAGGAGGGCCGAAATGGCTATTGCTCCCAACCCAGGGGGGAACGAAACAGTGTTGACACCGGCGAAAAGAAATCGATATGATTATGACAAGTTTAGAAATTCTAACTTGAATAATCCTCTGACTTTATCCTCATTCGTACAGGAGGGCCCGAGAGTGGCTTTCGATCTAATGAAAAGGACGTGGATCCTTTCCGCAATCCTCATAACAATCTGCGCTCTTCCAATAGGCGCTTTTGCTCAAAGTGACGAATGTCCTAAAATGGTGGGGCCGGGCGTCGATCTAATCATAGAAGACCCAATCGCCGCGGATATGACGATCGCTGGTGGAACCTACGTTTATGACCCGGTCAACGCTTCTTTCGGGGTGATGGAGCCCCAAGTTGCCCTCACAATCACCGGTCCGACTCCCACCCTAATCTTGGTTGAGGGTAATGCCAATTTCGATGTCTACGGAACTCTGATCATAGAGAGTTCGGCCTCGGTTACTTTCGACAGCTGCGGCAACACTCCCTGGGGCGCACTTCGTTTGATGCCGGCTGCCGGCTCCGATCCCAGCGTCGTGCAAAATGTCACTTTCAAGAACGCCGGCGCCGAGGGCTCTTTGGGCGCCGGTGGAACCGCCAACTACCAGTTTCCCGAAATGGACAATCGCTTCCCAGCCCACGTTGTCCGGATGGGCAAGGCCCAACACATGCTCTTCGATTGCTCTTTCGAGGATATGGTCGACGGCTCAATCGCTGTGTTGACTGATCCAAATGAGGAATCCCTCATCGATGGACTCATGTTCGAGGGGGGTGTCGACCCCCGCATGGCGTGTATCGGCTACTCCACTTTTTCCAACGATAAATTCCTCCTCGTCGACCAATCCGATCTCGACCTGGCCGCGGTCGGAGAGGTGGAGTCCTATTACTTCCCTCAGACCACCGTCATCGGAGCCAGCGCCTCGCTCACCATCACCGAGGATTTGAATGTCTACACCGGCATCGCGGCGTTCGGAACCGATGACGCCACTGGCGCTTTCAATCTCGATGTCTTGGGAGCGCTGACGATCGATCCACCCAACGAAGTCATCTTCGATTCTTTCGATGAAAACGCGGATGCCGCCGCATGGGGAGCGTTGCGAGTCCTGTCGGAAATCCCCGCCACGATTAACAACACAGCCTTCCTTCATGGCGGTCACCCCTTCAGCCGATCCCGCTCCGAGGGCGGAGGCGCCCCCGGATTTGTCTCCCTCGAAATCAATGGCGAAACCATTTACGGCGAGAATGGCCTTTCCGACCTCAATGGACAATCGGTCGGTGGTGTGAACCTCACCGTCCAAAACCCGAACGGTTTTATTCCAGGTCTGTTTTCGATGACCGGTCTTACCGACACCTTCAAACTCGGTGGCGAGATCCTCTGGATGGACAATGTCGCGGCCAGTTACGCCAACCCGGAGATTTCCAATCCGCCACCCTTCACCGCCGACGCCGAAGATGTGGGCATGAGAACCGAAGTCGGCGACTTCATTGTCTATTCCGGCGCGACTCTGACCATCCAAAGCATCCTCGATCCCGACTCCAACCCTGTGGAGGACGGATACGGCGAGATCGCGGCGGAGCCGGTCAAGGCGAATCCGAACGACCTGGAAGCCACCCTCGAACCCGGGCTCCGCGTTGTTCGTGCGGCCGCGGAATTCGCGTATAACCGAGATATCAACAGTGCGAGTCTGGATTTCTTCCAAATCTCCCAGAACTCGCCGAAACTTCCCAACAATGTCCCGGCCCACAGTCTTCGACTTTCCTCGGCCCCGCATACGGTGAACAATTTGCGATTCCGTTTCTTCGGCGGAGCGCCGATCCTCTTGGAGGGGCCGGTCGTCCAAAATATCGGAGACCTCGACATCCCCATGGGGAGTGACAGTCCCCCCTTCCGTTTCCGCGCGGTGGCGGTCGCTTCTCTCGATGACGCCACTTCTTCGGTCATCAGTGGAGGAACCACCCACCTGCGACCCAATACCGATTTCGATTATTATTACTTCCCCCAGACCACCATCTTCCGGAAAGACGCCGCGTTTATCGCCGACGCCAGCACTCAAATCGGATTGGGCCCGGAAGCGTCTCTAAGGTTTCTTGGCGACACCGATATCAATGGAACCGCTGTGGGGCCCGTAACCGTGTTTCCGCCGATTCCCGACACTCGTTGGGGCCGAGTCGAACTCGTGAGTTCCATTATCGCGGTCGCCAACAATCTGAATTTGGTCAAAGGCGGCGCTTGTGTGAGACTCCCTCAATTTAGGGGAACCGGCGCCGACCGCGTCTTCACTAGACTCGGCGGAGCCTTCGCTCCGGGCGCTCCGCTTCTTCTCGCCGGGGCCAAACACTCGGTCTCTAATCTCACCATCGACGATTACATCGACTTGGTCTTGATCCAGGATATCGCCGCGGAGCCGAAACTCACGGGGGTCTTCAATATCTTGAACGCTTCCGATGTCGCGTTTCGCGCGATCGGCGTGTTCGATTTGGGCGAAGGTCGCGAGACCCTTCCGTTGGTCTACCCGAAGAATCTGAAACTGACCGCGCCCGGCGTCACCTACAATCCACCCGATGGCCCACTCCCCTACTTGTTCGACCGCGACCTGATCGTTCCCAGCCATGTGGACGTTGTTTATCAAACGGGCGCCACACTCGATCAACAGTTGAAACTCATGTTCCAGAAGTTCGAATCGATCACGACCGATCCGACTGTTTCCTCAAACCTCATCACGAACAAATGCGAACTCGTCGTGGAGGGCGCTCTCAAGACGCAAGCCAACAAAAACAACCCCGTGCTGTTCACCTCCACCGACCATGTGACCAAGAAATACGTCCCCCCCGTGGAAGAGACCGATATGGGCGAGACAGACTTCAAGTCCCTTGCCTATCGGAAGAAACTCACCTCGAAAGATCTGGTGATCAAACTCTCCGACCTGGATTCGGATAACAAGGAAGTCAAAGGCGCGGGAAGTTTCCCTCCCGGCTCTCAGGATTGGGGTGGCATCTATTTCCTCGACGAATCGGACGATCTCAACTGTGAACTCAAAGCCGCCGAGATCCGCAACGCCATCTTCGGCGTCACTTTCCAGACCTCATCCGGAAAGATTGTCGACTCCCTCATTGAAAACAGTTACGGGAGCGCCATCATCTGTCAGGATCGCTCCAATCCGCATATCGAGGGAAACACCCTGATCAACAACTTCCGGGGAGGCATTCTCTGCAATGTGAACTCCTCGCCCATCATTGTTGGGAACAACATCTCCAACAATCCGAACGCGACCGGCATTCACTGCGTGCAGTTTTCCTCTCCGATCGTTTCGGAGAACCAAATCATCGGAAACAATGTCGGTGTAATCGTTCAATCCGGATCCACCCCCACCCTCGGGAGAGTCCCAGAGGGTTCCTCCGAGGATCCGGGCTTCGAACTCGACGATGGCCGGAACATCATTTCGGACAATTTCAATAACGGCGTTCAATTTGTGGTCAACGTTTTCAATCAATCGCCCAACAAGATCTACGCGGAGAACAACAGTTGGGGAAGCGACAATCCGATTGAAATCGACGCCACCATCTTGGACGACAACGAGGCGGGTCTGTATCCGTTCCTTCCCGCAAACTCGGGGATGGTGAAATTCCTTCCGCTGTTCATGGAGCCGACTCCGGTTCCCACCGCGACCGCTACCAGTACGGGGCCGACCGCCACGAAGACTCCCGGTCCTCAGGTCTCTCCCACCTCCACCAAAGTCGTGATTCCGCCGATCGTGGTGACTCCGACGCCGACTCCGACCATCGCGCCGCTACCCGCACAAATTGTCAGCGATCGGGTGCTGAGCGGGCGAGTGCGAATTACCCAGGACACGGTGGTCAAATCCGGCGTGACTGTCCGGTTCACGCCCGGAACTGTTGTCCTCATCGAAGGACCCTATGGAATCACTGTCGAGTCCAATGCACGCATCCTGGCTCGCGGCGAGACCGAATCCAAGATTCTGTTCCTTTCCAAAGACGATGAATACTGGAAAGGCATCACCGTCCAGGGACCTGACTTCGGGAATGTCGCCGCGCGCTCCATCTTCGAGCACTGCGTCTTCCAGCGCTCCGGCATCGCCTGCCTCACCCTGACCGGGGTGAAGGCCGAAGTGACCAATTCCGAGTTCCTCGATTCGTTCGCGGGCATCCAAGTTATGGGTGGAGTTCAAACCAACCCGCGGATTCGCCGGAACACCTTCACCGACAACTACATTTCAGTTCTGGTTAATCTCACGGGGGTTGTTGAAGGCCTCCAGCCCGAGCAGTATTTCAACCTCGGTCTGGGCCGCGAAAATCCCGACGACAACCAAAATAACGATCCCGGTTTCAACAGTTTCATTCAGACCGCCGGCGGTTTCCCGGGCGGTCGGGACATCCTGGTCCAAAACTTCTTCGCCCAACAAACGCTGAAGGCCGACGAAAACCTCTTCCTCGCCCCGGATGGCGGCGCGGGATACGATCGAGTCGACGCGACCGATCTCCTCTCCTCGGGTCGAGTGGTCAGCGTGGTCGCCAGCGCCACGGAGGTCAGCCTCCTCCCGCCGCCGATTCTCCACAATATCGTCGACAATGGAGACGGTGTCGTCACTCTCGTCGACGAGGAGATCTGGGCCGGCAAGGTGGTCCCGGACGCCACCCGTTACACCGAACTCGCCGATGGCGTCCCGCTCACCATCAAACCGGGAACGATGGTTGGCTTCCAACCGGATCCGAGTTTCACTGCCAGACAACCTAGCCTCAGGTTCACCGGTCGAGTCGAGGCGCTCGGAACCAAATCGCATCCGATCGTTTTCGACTCGCTGTCCGCGAGTCCGACTGAGTTCGATTGGGGCGGTCTCGAGTTTTCGTCCCAGGAACTCACCCGCGATGTCGCTTCCCTGATGCGTTACATCCATGTGGGTCACGCCGAGACCGGTATCACCTTTTTTGGCGGGTCCAAGACAGTCGTGACCGACTCCGTGATCGAAAACTGTGGCGACACTTCAGTGTTGGCCACTTCGGAATTCCCAGGCGGGGATGACGAATTCCTGATCAAGGGAACCGGTGGAGGGCCATTCCCCGTCAGCGCCCCCTTGCTCGAGAGAGTGTTCGTTCTTTCCGGCTCGCGCGGGCAATTCGGGTTGAGGAGCCTCTTCTCCTCTCCAGTGCTTCGCCACTGCGCTATTGGCGTCGACCCGCGCCAGAACAGCTATGAGTTCAGACCCTTCGCCGTCGCCGCCATTTTCGTCAAGGGCGATAAGACTCCCGACCTTGGGACCGCCGCGAACCCGGGAGGGAACCTCTTCTTCGGAACAGCCAACCCCGAGAAGGGTGTCTACGAAGTCCTCCAAGGGACCAGCCAGAGCATCAACGCCATCGGAAACTACTGGTTCGAGAACAGCGCCAAAGGCGTCAAGCTCAAAATCTTCGATTTCGATGACAGCCAAAGCGCGGGCGCGGTGAATGTCGTGCCGTTCTTGCCCTACCCCTTGCCGCTCAACGTTCCGGGCGGCGACCTCGACCGCGATATCTTCTACTTCGCGAACGATTTTACCGCCTTCATGCAGGGGGCGCTTGGAACGACTCCGTTCGACGACAAGTACAATCCCGCGGCCGATCGCAACGATGACTACGTGGTGAATGACATCGACCTCTTCCTCTTCGTGTTGGAGAACAACCAAAAACGCGTGGTCCCGCCGAGGGAGTTCCCCGACACCCCAACGCCGACATCGACCTTTACGCCATTGTTCTTCCCGACCGCGACTCCGACCTTTACGGTGACGGATACGCCCACGACGAATCGGACTCCGGCGCCGTCGAACACGCCTTTCCCCTCGATCACCATCATCAACACCCCGGGTGGAACCTCGACCCCGACCAACACCCCGGCTGGCGCAACCGCCACACCAACCGCCACGATGGATGGCGGTGGCGGAACCGCGACCCCGACTCCAACGCCCGGTCTGGTGAATATCGAACTCTGCAGCGCCCTGCCGAACCCGGTTGGCGCGGATGATGGCGCCGAGCAAGTCACCGTGCACAACTTGGAAACCTCAGTTCAAAACCTGAACGGATGGTATATCCAAGACAAGGAAGGGAATCAGTTTTCGCTCTCGGGCTTGATCGGGGCCAACCAAACCTCGACCTTCACTATTTCGGGCACGGCCATCCTCAACAACACCGGTGGTGACACGCTGACCTTGTTCGATCCCCAGGCCCGTCAGGTGGACCAAGACTCCTACGCCGGAAATCCGGTGGAGGGAGAGGTCGTCTCTTTTTCGACAACTTGCCCTCCATCCGGCGGATCGAGCCGACTGAGGATCTTTCCGCGTTCGGCCAATGACTTCCCGGTTTCCGGCGGCCTTTTGACCATGACCGAAACCGCCGGTCAGTGCGGAAGAATGCAGGCCCGCGATCCGCAAACCACAGGGATCCGATTCGCGATCGAATTGGGAGGGGATATCACTTCCACCTCCTATCGATATCACCTCTGGTTCGACACGGAAAATGGAAACGCTGATTTCCAGGTCAATATCATTCTCCGCCAAAGTTCATCGGGGAATGAACAAATCCTGGCCACTTCGAACTTTAGCGTGGTTCCGCTGGAGCCCACCATCGAGGAAAACAGTGTGACAGGGATCAATCCGAACGCGGTTGCTGGGGATCTCTTGATTCTCGAGGTCAAACGCACCTCGACAGGAGTTCAACTGGGACAACTCGTATATGGTGATTGCGCCAACGATGGCACAAGCGAGCCGGTCGGGTATTCCTGGATCGAGTTCACGGGATCGCTCGCCAAGTAACCGAGCGCTTTCCCATCGCGGAACAATAGATCGAGGCGGCCGGTTTCCGGCCGCCTCTTCGTTTAAATACCCACAGGCAATTCGACACAATGGTTGATTTCTCCCTACTCCGACTCTCTCCGCATCTTACCCCGAGACCCTGGGGGGGCGTTCGCCTCGGCTCGGCGCTCCACAAACCGGTTCCACAAGGCGAGTTGATCGGCGAGTCCTGGGAGCTCTCCGACCACCCCGATGGCCCCTCCAAAATCGCGGGCGGTCCATTTGACGGGAAATTGTTTGGCGATATTCTCCGCGATCACCCCCGTGAAATGATCGGACGCCCCGTGGCGCCAAAAAAATTCCCTCTTCTCGTCAAGTACATCGACGCCCGCGAGGATCTCTCCATCCAGGTCCATCCCGACGATGAATACAACCAACGAATGGGTATCGAGGACCGAGGGAAGACGGAGTGTTGGTTCATTCTCGATTGCGCCGAGGGAGCCGAAGTCATCTATGGTCTCCGCGAGGGGACGACACGAGGCGACCTCGAACGAGCCATCGAAAACAAGACCGTGCCGGATTGCATTCGCCGCGTTCCGATTGTTCCCGGGACCTTTCTGTTCGTCCCCCCGGGAACGGTTCATGCCATCCTTGGCGGAACGCTCCTCTGCGAAATCCAGCAATCCTCAAACATCACATTCCGACTGTGGGATTGGGATCGGAAACCCGAACGAACTTTGCATATCGAGCCATCCCTCGACGTGATCCGATTCGAAAACGACACAACTCCCCAACCCCTTCATATCGACCCGCCCAAGGGCGATGAGCCTGATGTTCTGCTACTGACGGACAATCCTTTCTTCAAGGTTCGAGCCGTCCGGCTCCCTAGCGAAACCTCTCTTAACCTCAGCGGGTCCGGCCATGGGGTTATTCTGAACGGGGTGGGGGGCGCCGCCTCCGTCAATGGCGAAGCCATCGGCTATGGAGAGACTCTGTTTGTTCCGGCATCCATCTCTGAATTTAGTGTTTCCGCGGGGGACTCCCCCTCCATCCTCCTGCTGTCCGAATCCAACGAATAAAAGTGGTACCGACCTTGCGTTTCTAGGGACTGAAGCGGTTGCTTCCGGCTGATTCCAGGCAATTCCCCGGGCTAGTGTCCCATCCTGTTCATCCCGGACGACCCTTCCAGTTCAACCGGAAAGGCGGGACGACCATGTCCAAGAAAGAATGTTTCATCTTTGCGGCAATCCTCCTCAGCAAAGTGGCTTGGGGTGAGGTTGTGCCGATTGAAAGCGGAACGCCTGTCTTGGGGCAGATTGCCGCCGCCCCTCAGGGTGGCGCCACTCTTTCCGCGACTCAATACTCGTTCGAGGTTCCTTCGGGAGCGACCGAAGCCTTCATCTCCCTCTTCGCTTTCGATCCCGGAATGGATATCGATTTGGAGATTCGACGAGGCCAGCCAGTTGAGATCAATGGCGCCTCGCTGGTATCCGACTACTTCTCCGAAACCATTGGCTCGGGCAGCGAAACCCTTTCGATCGACCTCTCCTCCAATCCACCATTAACGGCGGGAACCCACTATGTGGGAATCGTGAACTATGAGAACGTTGCCGTCTCGTTCACCCTCTTGGTCGAAGTTTCGAACGGCTCGGCGGAAACTCCGACGCCCACGGACTCTGTGACACAAACCGAAACGCCGACCTCCACTCTCACTCCGACATTGACTCCCACTCCGACCCAAACGGAAACCGTAACGCCGACCCCGACTGAGACTGAAGGAACTGACCCCACTCATACCCTGCTCGAGAAGGCCGATCTGGATGGGAACCAAAGAATCGACGCTCGCGATCTCTTGATCTTTCGAACCCTGTGGGGCGAGGATTGGAGCGAGATGGAGTAAGAATTCTCCCGTAGATGTGAAGAAGGGACCGGTTTAGGAATAATGCCCCTTGGGCTTCTTGGCCACGACCAAGAGAGACAATCCGTAGGGGAGATTGAATTTGTACTCGATTTTCAGATAGGGGAGCAACTTGTCCATCACTCCGAGCTGCCGTTTCGGAAGGATCTTCCGTTTGAGGATCTTGCCGTTGAACCACCATCCCAGCGCCCCGAGCGCGTTGAGATGGCGAATCTTTTCGATGACAAAACCGGACTCCTCGAGGAGTTCGGCCAACCCCTCCCGGTCGTACCGACGATAGTGGTCCAATTTCGCGTCCAAGGTCCCATAGATGCCGGGCATGGCGGGCACCAATAAGATCAGATGTCCGCCCGGCTCGAGGACATCGCGGGCGAAACGAAGCGCTTCCTCGTGATTCTCGATGTGCTCGAGAACGTTTGTCGAGACGATCGTGTCCGGCGCTTCTTCCATCTCCTCCGGCTTGGTAGGGTTCTCCAGGTCCAAGTGACAGGTTCGAATATGGGACAACCCATCGAATCTTTCGTCGAGGATCCGACGGTAGTCCTCCGAAATTTCCCCCAACAGAAGTTGGTCGCAGTCCTTATAAAACTCGCTCATCGTGCCGGTTCCCGCGCCCAGTTCGAAGATTCGCCTCCCGAAATACGGTTTCATCAGTGAGGCTTGCCACCTCGCGTAGCGAGAAAGCTTTCGCATCCTCCTCAGGGTTTCGTGGCCGATATCCGGATTCCCGCCTCCATCGGTGAAGGCGCATCGGATAATGGTCCAAAAGGCCGCAACCCCGTCCTTCCATCCGATCTTCTTTCCTTCCTCATACCCTCGTCCGTGATACGAGATGGGGATCTCATAAATTCGCCAATGACGTTGCGCAACTCGCGAGGTGAACTCCGGTTCGAATCCGAACCGGTTGGATCGAAGTTCGAAGGTTTCCAAGACCTCCCTGCGAAACACCTTGTAGCAGGTCTCCATATCGGTCAGGTTCAAGTTGGTGAACATGTTGGACACCAGGGTGAGCAGCCGGTTTCCGATCGAATGCCAGAAGAGCAGCACCCGCCTCGGCCCCGACATGAAACGGGAGCCATACACCACGTCGGCGTGATCCTCCAGAATGGGACGGAGCAATTCGGGGTAATCCTTCGGGTCGTATTCGAGGTCGGCGTCCTGAATGAGCACAATGTCTCCGGTCGCCTCGGAGAAACCCCGCCTCAAAGCAGCCCCCTTGCCCTGGTTCTTCTCCTGCAGTAACACCCGCACGTCGGCGTCGCCGGCCAATTTTTCCAACTGTTTTCGTGTGGAGTCGGTGCTGCAATCGTCCACAATCAGAATTTCTTTGTGAAGCGGGATTTCCACCGCCTTCACTTTTCGGACAATGGAAAGAACCGTGTTCTCCTCATTATAGACGGGAATGACAATGCTTAATTTATCCATGAATAGCGGCGTCTTTGAGATGGATGGTGTCGAATTCAATTTAATTTAAGGGTGGATGAGCTCCGGTCATTCGATCACGGACCACGAGGATTCACCTCTCGAGGAGATTGCTTGTCCTCGATCAGGGTTTCGGTGTCATGTGGTATGTCCCTGTGTTCGGTGATCAAGTGAGAGCTGATGTCCTCCGGTTCGGACTCGGTCAGAAGTTTAATCTCGATCCGGTCGTTCACCGAGCGAGCTTCCATCCCCCCCTTCGCCAAACCGGATTTCTTGGGTCGATAATGTCCGAACCCCATGAAGCTCAGTTTATCGGGATCGACCGAATGTTTTTCCACCAGGTAATTCAAAACCGCCAGCGCCCGAGCCCCGGATAATTCCCAGGTCGACTTGTATGGCGAATCGGCTTCGAGGGTGGCGTCGCTGGTGTGACCCTCGATCCGCACTTCGTTTTCGTATTCGCCGACGATGTCGGAGATCAGGCTCAGCGCCTCGTAGGCCTCCGGTTTGATTTCGGCGCTTCCCGGGTCGAAAAGAACCGGCGAGAGCGCGACCAACACGATTCCGTCCTTGGTGACTTTCGATCCGATGGTTCGGTCCAGACCGCTGCGAATCAGTTGGGCCTGAATCTTCGCGACCCGCTTCCTGAGTTGCTCGTCCTCCTTCCCCTGCTTGGGAGGTCGATCGGGGGGCTGTTCCACCGGAGGTTGCGGTTGGGAGATGGCGTGTTCGCCTGGGCGGAGTATGCCGAAGGCTCCCTTCAGAGAGACCAGCGCTTCCTTGATCTTCGCCTCTTCAAATGTGGCGAAGGCCACCAGCATGACGAAGAACGTCATCAACAGGCTCATCAAGTCCGAAAAGGTGGTGAGCCAAGCCGGTGCGGGTGGGGGACAATCGCATTTGATCTTCTTCGCCATTGTGTCTCAGAACTAGCCGGCGTTATTCCTCCGACTCTCCTTTGGGCCGCATGGAGGGGGGGAGAAAGGCGAGCAAACGTTGCTCCACAATCCTCGGGTTGTCGCCGGATTGGATTGCCATGATCCCCTCGATCGTCACTTCTTTGGCGAGGATCTCCTCCGCGCTGCGGGCCATTAATTTCTCCGCGACTGGGTTCGCGAAAGCGTTCGCGACAATCGCTCCATAAAGGGTGGTCAACAACGCCACCGCCATCGGGGGGCCGATCGAGGAAGGATCGGAGAGATTTTGGAGCATCGCCACAAGCCCGATGAGAGTCCCGATCATTCCGAAAGCCGGAGCGGACAAACCGATGTTCAGGAACATCCCCGACCCCTTCTTGTGTCGGTCCTCGATGAACGTAATTTCCGTTTGAAGGATTTCTTTAATCAGCTCCGGTTCGACTCCATCCACGGCGAGTCGAATCCCCGTTTCCAAAAACTTGTCGTCGATCTCCTCCAGCGCGTTTTCCAGGCTCAAGATTCCCTCGCGACGCGCCTTCTCCGAGAATTCGACCAGGGTCTCCACCGCTCGTAAGGGCTCCACTGGGGCGGGGAAGAGAGCCTTGGAGAAGATCGAGCCGATGCCGGTGAGCTGATTCAAGGGATAGGAAATGATAACCGACCCCATCGAACCCCCGATCACGATCAAAATCGATTGCGGGTCGAAGTACCCGCTCGCGGCGCCTCCCAACAGAATGGCTAGCAAGGGAAGCCCGAAGGACAGCGCCATTCCTATGATTGTTCCGATATCCATCTTTCCTCGGTCTCTCTCTCAGTCGTTGGGGAGGACTCGGCACAACTTCCGATACTCCACCACCTTGTCGATAATCGCCTCGAAACTTTCGGTGACCAGGTATTTCTTGCCGTTTACGAGCGTAATGATCGTGTCCGGAGTCACATCGATCGTCTCGATCATCTCGGCGTTGATGACAAAGGGTTTCCCATTCAAACGCGTCACTCGAATCATCCCTGTCGGTTCCCCTATTCTTGCTTCCGACCCCGTCGTTTGACAAGAAACCTCATCTATTTATCGTCTTTTCACGGCCTGATGTTAAGCCAGTTCATGAGGTCCACCAAGGTGATTTCCCTCATTTTGTAATCGTCAGGGAGATTTGGCGGATCGAGCCTGCCCTTCTCGACGTAGGCCCGAGCCTCCTGTTCGCCCAATGGATTGATTTGGATTTCCGTTGTCGAGGACGTGCCGGCGAATTTGAAGGTCCATGTGTTGACATTGATCTGCGACCCTCGAACATCGTTTCCCGGATAACCCTCGCCACCGCTCGAGTAGTCCAAACTCTCGTAGGAGAGGGTGGCTCGAGCGACTTTCACGATTTCGCGAAAACCGGATCGCGCCTCCATTTCCTTGATCGGAAAAAGGAAATCCCCCGATTCAAATTCGACATCCCACTTGTATGGACGCCCCGGCTGTTCGACAGTCGCGCCCGATCGCCCCACCGTGAACTGCGATCGGGATGGATCCGACCAGACATTCCCCTGACTCATGAGCAGCCTCATCCCATCGTAGCCCGCCAGCAGTTGAATCGCATCCGGCGATTGAATGACACCTGCTGGGGCTCGATATACCTGCTTGAGATTCGGGAACACCACCAACAAATCTCCCTCTGGGTTGAAGTAGACCGAGTAGTTTTTGCCCGGTTCCGAGCTAGTCTGGGTGAAAAGAAATCGACCGTCATTGGAACTCAACAACCGCCCGGAGGCGATCTGAATGCCCGTGAATTTTTCGCTTCCCGGGATGTTGGTGTAGTTCAACAGATACAGACCGACCTGGTTCCGGTTCTCGTTTCCGGCTAGCGCCGCCACTTCGAGCTCCGGGTCTTTGGAGGAGCCGACTCCGCGCACCTTTTGCATGGCGCTATCGCACCCCGAGAAAAGAACGAGCAGTCCGACGATTAACCCAGGTGAGACCCAGTTTCTTAAAAAGGACAAGTGTCCCTCCCTCCCAATCCCCGATTTCATTGGAGACTTTTTCCCCTTTTAGGTCAACCGACCCGTTCTCCCCAACGATAAAAGGGAATGTAAAACATTTAAAAAGGTTCCGAAACTCCGACCGATGAAAGCCATTTTGGGTAACTAGATGATTCAACTTGCGATTCAGCCGATCCTTTGGATAGTCCTCCTCAACCTTTCTCTTTGGGGAATCGGCTTTTCAGTGTTTTCCGCCGCCCTTTTTCGCCTCGATAAGGGATTTATCGGCCGGGTTGGGTTTCCCTATGCCATCGGACTGGTTGTCGTCTCGGGGCTCCTTTTTCTGCTGGCGACCCTTCATTTCTTCGTTCCTCTATCCATTTGGATAATCCTCATAGTGGGTCTTCTCCCAGTCCTCACCTTCGCCAAAAAAGGTTTTCACGCCCTATCGGCGCACCTTTTTCGCAATCCATTCGACCTGATCGCAAACTCCCTCCTCGGAGTTGTGTGTTTCCTCTTCTTCCTCGCGCTTCGACTTGTTATTCCCCCCTCGATGATGGGCCGTCTCCAATACCCCGATCCCGAGGCGCGTCTCTTTTACCTGTTCCTCATGGGGGTCGGCTTGATCCTTTTCCCCTGGGGGGCTTCTCTGTGGGGAAGACCGGCGGTGGACCGAATTCTTTCGCTCGCCGGATTGACACCCGGGCAAGAATCCTCCTGCTCGACCAAACCCAATCAGGGTTGGGGCGCCGTCATGACCGCCGTCCTTGCCCACTTCTTCCTCTTTCTATTCGTACCAAGGTTCGCGCACGACACCTTGGCCTACCATCTGGTCATCCCCAAAACAATCCTGAATTTCGGCGGGTTTGAACCCAACTCGAACCTCTTCTTCAATATGCCTCAGAACTGGGAGCTACTGTACACCCTTCCCCTATGGGGCGGCGGGCCAACCGCGGTCAAGATCTTTTCCTTCCAACACTCAGTCCTGGTTTTGATCACATTGTTCTCCTTTGGACGGTCCCAATGGGGTTCGACCATGGGGTTTCTTCTCGCCTTTCTTTACCTAACCGGGCCCACCATTCAGGACCACCTTCAACTGGCCAAAGTCGAGAACAGCCTGTCGTTCATGGTTCTGTACACGACCCTCGCGTTTCTGAAATGGCGGGAGAACGAGGATACAAGGTGGATGATTCTATTTGGCTTGCTTGGCGGTTGGTTGATGGGCTGCAAATACACCCTGTGGGGCCTTTCGGGGGTCTTCTTCCTTGCCGCATTGGGAGTCATCCTGAAGAACCGGGGATTGAACGGCGGGGCGCGGATGGCGCTTCTTTTAGGAGCGGTTTGGACGGTCCCGGTCCTCCCCTGGCTGGTCAAAAACTTTTGGTTCACCGGCAATCCTGTCTACCCAAACCTGTTCAGCCTGTTTGGCGGGGCCAACTGGTCCGAGACTTTGGATCGTCAGCTCCGCCATCAATACTTCCAGTTTTTTTGGGAGGAGCATTCGGGACTTCTGAATCAGTTGAAAGCGGTGCTACTTTCGCCCTGGGATCTCATCGCCGCCAAACACCTCCGGGGGCGATTTTCATTCCTCGTTATCCTTGGGCTTTTCCTCGCCCCATTTTTACGAGAGTCATGGAGAGAAAGGACCGCGCCCATCCTCCTGCTCGCTCTCCTTGGATACATCATGTGGGTGCTCTTCCCCGGAAATGAATCGCGTTTCCTCGTTCCGGTGATCCCCTTAATGATCCTCGGCGCCGCACCTCTTTTCCATCGGGCTATTCGAAATCCTCGATATGGCTGGATCGTTCTACCCGCCTTACTTCTCATGGGCTTTTCGCAACTCAGATTCCCACGCACTCTCCAATTGGAGGCTTTCACACCGGAAGGTTACCAACACATCCTGGAGACCACCACGACCACCCGATATTCCTTGTGGCGGGAGGTCGAGAAGAAGGTTCCCCCCGACGGGCGTATCGCGGTTTTCTTCGAGGAGCAGGTTTACTACCTGGACCGGCCCTATTTCTACCATTGGTTTGGCGGGAACATGGAAATCCTCCGACAAGCCAAAACCCCTGAGACTGTCGAGCAACGACTGACCGAGGATCTTGGCGTGACTCACCTATTGCTGGGGTATCGGGATTTCAACTACTACCTCTCCTTCAACTGTCCCTCCAAAGAGGAGATGGACTGGGAGAAAGACTTGATGGAAGAGTTTTTGGACAGATATGCACAAAAGGTTCTCGAATATGAGGATTACGTTCTCTTTGCGCTAGGTCCTGCGGGAGAACGCTCAGGCTTGTAAAGTGAATCTGGTTACATCCCCAAAGGAAAAAAGACAGAATCCCATCGTTATGGATAGTGTCGGGTCAACCCTAGCCCTCAATCGCCGCAACCGCTTGGAGAAACTCAGAGGTCTGCTTCAAGAGCGGAACCTGGTGATGGGTGTCTTGAATGTCACCCCGGACTCGTTCAGCGATGGCGGACAATTTCTGGAGTCCTCGGACGCTCTCGAACAGGCGCTCCGCATGGAGTCCGAGGGGGCGGATCTCCTCGATATTGGCGGGGAATCGAGCCGTCCGGGGGCGGACCCGGTCTCGGTCGAGGAGGAACTGGAGCGTATCCTTCCGGTGATTGAAGCGTTTCGATTAAGGAGCGATCTCCCGATTTCTGTCGACACCTACAAGTGCGAGGTGGCGCGGGCCTGTTTCGATGCGGGGGCCGATGTGGTCAACGACATCACCGCCGGACGCCATTCTCGAGAAATCGGTCGGTTGGTATCCGAGTCTCGCGGCGGATTGATAATGATGCACATGCGGGGTTTGCCAAAAACAATGCAGCAAGACACGGAGTACGCGGCCATCGTCGAAGAAACAAGGGATTTCCTGAGGGAAAGCGTCTCATGGGCGGTCGAGCAGGGCCTTCCCCAGACGGATATTTGGATCGATCCGGGGATCGGATTTGGAAAATCGGCCGAGGGCAATCTCGAAGTTTTGGCGAATTTGGCGGAGTATGATACGATCGGATCTCCCTTGGTCGTGGGGATTTCTCGCAAATCCTTTATTGGGAAAATCACCGGACGGTCCTCCGAGGAACGCCTTTCAGGGACTTTGGGTCTAACGGGGGCGATCGCCTCCGATGGGGTCTTTCGGGTGCATCGAGTTCACGATGTCGGCCCGACTGTGGATTGCCTCCGCATGGTGGAGGCGCTGAACCGGAACAAACAAGTATGATCGATTTCATCAACTACCTCAGGAACGCGCTCGATCTTCTTCTGATTACGGTCGCCATTTTCTTCCTTTTGAGATTTCTCAAAGGGAGTCGAGCGATGCATGTCCTTTATGGACTATTGATCCTGGGTGGCGTTTATCTCCTGGGGCAGGCGCTGGAACTTCAAGCCTTCACCACAGTGGTCAAGGGCCTCGCCGAGGCGTTCCTGATCATCTCCGTCATCATCTTCCAGCAGGAGATTCGTCGCGGTCTGGCGAGACTCGGGGTCGCGCCGCTGTTTCAACGAGTCTTTCAGGCGGATCGAGATCTGGTTCAGGATGTCGTCGGCGCCGCTTACCAACTCGCCGCCCAGCGCATCGGAGCGCTGATTGTGATCACGCGTCAAACCGGACTGAAAACCATCGCCGATCGAGGAACCAAGTTGGACGCGGTTGTCTCCTCCGAACTCATCATCTCCCTGTTCAACCCGTATTCTCCACTCCATGATGGAGCCATCATCATTACTGAAAATCGGATTCTCTCCGCCGGATGTCTTCTGCCTCTCTCCGAGCGGGAGCATCCTAAGGAATTCGGCACCCGCCATCGGGCGGGGCTCGGCATCACCGAGGAATCGGACGCTATCGCCATCATTGTCAGCGAGGAGCGAGGGAAGGTCTCCTTGGCTTATGTCGGCGAGGTGATTCGCGACATGACCAAGGAACAGATGATTCGCCAGGTCTCCGAACTCATGGCGACCCTTGTCAAAGAGTGAGAAATGTTTTTTAAGAGAATTTTCAACTCCATTCGCGTGGCGATCAAAGATGACTGGGGGCTTCTCCTGGTCGCCTTGGGCGTTGCCTCCATCGTGTGGTGGAACATCACCCAAAGAAGCGTCACCGAACGATGGTTTTGGAGCGTCGAGGTCAGCCTCGAGAACGGTCTCAAACCAAGTTTGGTCCTTCACCCGGACCAGGTTAAGCGCCCCAAAGTGGCTATCAAAGTCCGCGGTCCGAGAAGTTACATGGACACCCTCTCCGACAGCTCTTTCCAAATGAGTCCGGACCTGAGCTCCATCCAATCCGCGACCAAACAATCGATCCTCCTCTCCCCAGATGACTTGCGTCCCCAACCTCGTTTGGTGCAGACCATCCCGATGGATCGAATTCGCATCGTCAGTTCGGAGGATATCAAGCCTCTGCGCATCGACGTTCAAACCATCTGGAATTCTAAGATTCGGCCAATTGTCCCGAAAATTGGGAAACCCGCGCCTGGATACATTGTCTCGGCCTCGAAAGTGACTCCGGCCACCCTGACCTTGGCGGGAAGCGATCCCGAACTCGAGGCGCATCCATTCATCCAGAACAGAATCCCGCTGAGACTTCAATCCGTCCGATCGAAAACCTTCACCCACGAATGGAAACTCGAGGATTTCGCGCTTGGAGAACTCGAGGTCCTCAACATGAAACCGAATGACACCATTCGTCTCGACCTTCAGATCGAGTCCCAGTTCGCAAGCCAGGAATTTCGTCAGGTCCCCGTGGATGTGCTCAACGCAACCGAGGTGCTGACCGATTTCACCTACACCCCACGCACCGTGGATGTTTTCCTCCAAGGCGCCCGTGCCAGCATCCAATCGATGACCGCCGAATCGATCAAGTTGGGTTTCGAAATCCCCTCCTCGGCCTCCGAGGAGTTCAAGATCCCGTGGCAATTCCTGACCGGAGTGAACATCCCCTCCAACGTGAACATTGTTCAAGTCACCCCCGCCGAAATCCATGTCGAGAGATTGGTCCTCGGTCCGGTTCTCCCCACCGATTGGCTTCTCACCCCCATCCCCACCGAGGTCCCGCCCACAGTGCGGGAGCTCCAGAGTCAGGAACCGCCCGCCTCGAATTCCGAGCAGACGGCGCCGAACGAGGCGCCCGGAACTTCATTGGGCGAGTAGCGCCATGCCGGACTCCCCCTCGGATCCCTCGAGAAACTGGAAATCCAGGGTCAATCGGGAGTCGATTTCCGACGCCATTTACCTGACGGTCCTCTTCTTTTTGGCGGCGGGGAGAATCCATTTGGGGTGGGGGGAACGATTCGATCTCAAGATCGGCGAGAGCATCGAGAACCTCTCCGTGGTTCTCCTTCTCGCACGGTTTCTCCGGACAGATTTCGACATTGGCCTCCCCAAAAAACTTACGAAGGCGCTGATTCCTGGATTTCCCCTGATCCTCATCGGCCTGACAGTCGCCGGGATCCTTCACCCAACTGTCGAGACCTTTGAGGACATCCTCCGGTTTTTGGGGCAATTCCTGGTGGCGCTCTTATTGGTGGAATGGATTGTCAGCGCCAGATCCGCCAGGAACAAATGGTTTTGGGCTTTTCTACTCGGTGTGATTGCGCTGAATCTGAGGACTCCCTGGACCGAGTTGAGCGACCCCAATCTGGAGGGGCCCTTCCCGCATCGAAACATTCAGGCTGGATTCTCGATCCTCGCCGCGCCCCTCCTCCTGATGCCCCTCTTTGGCGCCCGAGAGCATCGAACGGTGGGAAAGGCGGCGCTCGGCTTGGCGGCAGTCGCGGTTCTGGTGGCGTTTATCCTGCTTTCTCACAGCCGCTCTGGAATGATTGCGCTGCTTGCCATCGGCGTCCTAGTCCTCTTCCAGATCCCCCGTTTTCTGCCATCCGGGGGGAAGGGCGCCGTTTGGGTTGTTCGAGCCTGCGCCTTTCTAGTCCTTCTTGTGGTCGTTTTCGCAATGGTCCCAAGATTCCGCCAGTTCGGCCAGGAACTGGCGGATCCCTACCGCCGGTCTCGTATCCCGATATGGGCGGCCTCGGTCGAGGCTTGGAAAGATCCGACTGTCCTCCTCTTCGGCATCGGGATGGAGGACAGTTTCGATCGCATCTTGCTGGACACCCCACAGGGGAACCTGAACTACCGCTACCGCAAAGCCCACTACCCCCATGGCCTCTACTTGCAGTGGGTCTATTGGGGAGGCATGACCGCTCTGCTTGGTTGGGTGGCTCTGATCGGTGGGGTGGGCCGGAGGTTAGCAGAGAGGCCTTCCCGGATCTTGCCCTTCCTCTTTGGGGCCGCTTTAGTCGGGTATTTCATTCTTGAGATTTTCGAATCGGCTCTTCGCGATCCCCGTGTCGCCGCCATGTTCTGGGTGGACATCCTTCTTCTGTTCCATTTCAGCGGGGTTGGAGCCGAGGAGATCGCGAATGAATAGAATTCGAATCGCACTCTTTTTGCTCCCAATTCTTTGGGCCGTTTGGTTTAGTTTTCATCAGGTCCTTGGAGTGGTTTTCCTGACCATCGCCTTTCTCGCGCTTGTCCGTTACGAGGGATGGCACGAGCACCCCACTCTCCTTTCAACCGCCGTGGGTGCTGGGCTGCTTGCCCTCCTCTATTCGCCTCCAATTCAGAACGCGGGAAGATCGGCGATCGGGGTGACCCTTCTTGTCATCGCGGGACTCGCCCTAATCGTTTGGATTACTCGGTTTGAGCAACGGGAGCATGAGCCGCTCACCTCGTGGAAACACCTCCTTCTCTATTCGACCGGCCTCATTCCGATCCTCCTGGGGGGTGTCCCCACTTTCTTGTTGATGGCGTCGTCCGCCGCCCCAAAGCCCGAGTTTCCGCCGATTCGGGGGTGGTGGACCGCAGTCGGAACCATTCTCCTATGGGTGTTCTTCGCCCTGGTCATGAGTGGCATCCGACCGCCGCGACGCATGAGGAACCAGTGGCCAATCGCAATTGTGGTCATCCTGCTCGCATGCGTGACCGCGACCCGAGTCTTCCGAATTGAATCGATTGGGTGGGAACTCGCGCATGCCAAGGAAACGGACCTCGATTCCTGGGACCGCCTACTCTCGCGGTCCCTCGCCCTGGATTTTCCGAACCAATCGGACGATCACATCCTCGATGCGCTCGAATCCCCGGCGCTTGCCGGAAACCCCATCGAGTGGATTCATTGGGCCAAGCATCTGAGCGGGGATGCCGAAGGCGCCCTCGACACCGACTTCCTCCCGCTTCGCCTTCTCGCCTTTGGAGGGAAGCCTTTCGAAGATCGAATCGACTCCGAAACGGAATCGTTCGTGGGAATTGAAATCGATGCCGATTCTTTGACTCTATATCTCTTGACCGACAGTGGACGACTCTTTGGGATCGACGCCAATGGAGTATCCGAGAATCAGGTCGATCCCGAAGTCGGGCCATTCGTTCACTTAACCCTTGGGAGGAATCAAACGCCTGTCATGCTGGAGGCGGGAGGGAGACTCCTCTCGGCTAGCGGAGGGGCGTTCCAGGAAATCATCCCCTCTCAGTTCAGCCCAGAGTTCGCCTATATGATGCGACTTGCCTACGATCCAACCGAAGACAACACCTGGGCGATGGACCGTTTTGGCGTCGTCTTTCGCGCCGACCCGGAGGGGCGAAAATGGATTCGCGACGAACGGTTTTTGCCGATTGCCAAAACCCCGGATGGCCTCTACCCCACAGCCCAGGATATTGCTGTGGACTCACGGGGCAACCTGGGTTTTCTCAACTGCTACGGTGAGGTCTGGTCCTCCTCCCTCGAATCCACTGAGATTTATGGTCCTGAAAGAGGCTCTCATTTCTTTCCTGATTTCCCGGTCAGCCAGTCCTTGGGCGCCAATGAGAAGAGTTGGGAGATCGTTGATCGATACGGCGGCTTCTATCATGAGCCCTATCCTTCCGCCAAAGAGGAATTGGCGCTCCGCGACTCGTTCCTCTTTCCACGCAGCCTCCCAAGAAGAGATCCCGAGGTGGTTGACCATGTCTATCTCCCCGAACACCGGTGGCTCTACCTGTTGACAAAGTCGGGAAGAATCCTGACAAACAAGAAATGGCAATCCTACTGGGCGCGATAAGGAATTTCGGTTGCGATGTGGCTTAGAATCCAGCGGTGGGTTTCATTCCTATCGCCTCTCTTCCTCATGGCCTCGGTCGGCGTCACTTTGTTCACCGTCGATCTTCACACTCTCCAACCCTTTCGCGATGTGAAAGAGTCGCTTCTCCTCTATGGCGGCGCTCTATGCGCTCTCCTTCTCTCTTTATCGCTGATTGTTTCACCCGCGGCCCGTCGATCTTTGTTCTGGTTGATTCCACTTCTCCCCATCTTCGCGATCGGAGGGTGGCGGTGGTTCGAGTCGACCGGGGGGTCATTCCATTCCGCCGGGGGATTCGGCGCGGAGAGTTCATTCATTCTTCGCATCTATTCCTTCGGCGGCGCGGCGCTGGTTCTCTTTCTCCTTGCGGCTTCTCTGAATCTGGATGTTCGCAAGGCGCGCTTCCTCACCTTTTCCCTTGGGTTGTTCGCTCTCGTTCAGTGCTTGGGCGTCAGTGTGGAGATCCTTGGTCACTGGCTCGGACACGAGTGGCATCCCTTCCTCGGATCGGCGTCCATTCAACCGGGCGGGGGAGAACTGAAGACCACCTACTTCGGCAGTTTGGGGAACACCAATTTCCTCGCCGGTATCTTAGCGATGCTCTTCTTTCCCTCGATCGCGATTCGATTTCCGCGACGGGGATCTCTCTTGAATGGACTTCGTTGGCTGGCGCCGGTTCTAATCCTGGCTATCATCCTCGCTTGCCGTTCGAAGGGCGCTTTACTTGGACTCCTCATCGGCGGTGGCGTTTACCTGATCGCAAATCGACTGGGCCAATCCACGTCCAAAGCAAGCGATGAGAAAAAGGAAACCGGATCAGGCTTTAGGCATAGGGGCCTTGCCCTCGCCATCCTGATCGTTGTCGTGGGGTTAGGGGTCTTCATTCTTGAGGGAAGACGAAGAGACTGGGGGTCGACTCTCGCCCTTCGTGGCGAGAGCGTTTCCAAAAGACTCTTCCTCGCTTACACCGGTTTGCACTCGCTTTCGGACTCGCCTTGGATCGGAATTGGGCCGGGCCGTTTTCGCCTCGACTTTCTTGAATCGGTGGGAGAAATCCTGCAAAGCCCCGAGGGAACGGCGTTCCGCTCCCGAGTCCAGAACCTGAAATCCTTTAAACCGGTCCACCTCCACGATGATCCGCTGGAGATCCTGGTCGAATGGGGTGTGGTCGGATACGCAGCGATCCTTGTATTCGTGATTTCCGCCGGGTGTGTCGGTGTCCTCCGATTGCGAGGGGACCCTCCCGAATTACGTGGGTGTCGCCTTGGATGGATAGGAGGATTCTTCACTGGAGTTGGATACAGCCTGTTCGAATTCCCTTTTCATTTAGCGCCCCACCTGACTCTTGCAGCGATCCTTTTGGGACTGTCGGTGGCGCCCGGCTGGCCATTTCCTCGGACGGTCAAACGGTGGGCGATCGTTCCTCTCGCGTTGGTTCTTATTTTTTTGTCGATAGGCCTTTTAATTCAATCGAACCGTCTCTTTCTCGCGGCGCGTTTGGCTCAGGCCGCGTGGGACAGCCCGAAGTCTTCTAAAGCCGAGGTCAATCGGGCCTATGACCAAGTCAATCGTGCCAATCTTCTCGACCCAGGCAATGGAGAAATCGGTCTCCTCCTCGGGCAATTCCAATGGCGAATCCAGCAGCGTCCTTCCGATGCGATTCAAACCCTTCGACAGGCAGCTCAAATCAGCGATGACCCCCTTGTCTCCATTCTTCAGGGGCAAATCGCTCTCGACGAAAGCCGGACCCAGGACGCGCTTCGGGCCATCGCTCCCCTTGAGGGAATCGCGGATTACCTTCCAGGGATCGGATACATCCAGGGGCAGATCGCCCAGAGTTTGGGGAACACCGAGCAAGCCGCCGAGGCCTACCTCCGAGACATCCGAGCGACGAGCCGTTTCCCGAACCCGGAGCAGATCAGCCCCGATCTGCCTGGACTCTATTTGAAGTACGGGAGCGTCCTGGAGGACCTTGGACAATACCTCGAGGCGACTTGGCAATATGAAAAATTCAACGAGTTGACAACGGAACGAGGCAGCAGCATCCCCATCGGCTACCTTCGACTCGGCAGGATCTACCGTGACCGTTTCTCCGATTACGAATCCGCGCGCCTCTATTTCGAAAAGGCT
>JACKFH010000047.1 GCA_020632575.1 Candidatus Omnitrophota bacterium
ATGGGGGCGCTCCCACGGTCCGGGAGACCCAAACCGAAACGGTGGCCGCGGGCGCGTCCGAAACCTCGGGCATGAAGGGCCCCTTTTCCACACTCAGGAATTTGGATCCGAAGCTGATTGGAATCGCGGTGGGTGCCCTGTTCTTGGTCTTTGTATTCCCCGCGATGCTTAAGAAATTGAAAGGAAAAACCAAACGAGATCTTCCATCTCCCGCGACAATCATTCCCAACAACGCCCAGGAACGAGTCAGTGAATCGGACGCTTCATCACTTCCCGAAGAGCCAGTTTCTCCTCCATTGAAAGAGCCGGAGCCTGTGACTTCCATAAGCGCCTTAAATCAAGCGGAGGCAAAGGGAGGGGGGGAGGGGGAGGAGGGAGAAGAGAAAGAAGAAGAATGGGTCCCGCTAGAATCAGTAATCTCCTCGCCTGCAGTCGAATCACCTCAGATTGAAAATGACATAGATGAGTCCCCAGAGGAAAGCCTCATTGAAGAATCCGATCGCGATTCCACGGAGGAGCCATTCGAGGAATTGGATGTCCAATCTCCTAGCGATGACCTCTTCTACGAGGAGCCAAAAGTCGATCTCGATTCGGTCATTGAGGGCGGAGACCCGTTGGGTCTCGAAAATGAAACCAAGGGGTCAGATGAGGAGACTCCGGATGAAGGATCCTCCCCTCCCGTCGAGAAGCCTGATCGGCGGATGATGGAGGATCTGTTCGACGCACTCGAAAAGACAGCCGAAGCTCGTCTTGCCGAGAGGAGCGAATGGTCTCAGGCTTCGGAGCCGGATGAGACGGATGAATTGAAAACGGATGATCTGGCGGAACCCGAAGTCTCGCTGGACAGCGTCTTCGGATTCGACCCGGATATCAGCCAATTCTTGGAAGAGTCGCCGGATATTCACCCACCCGACGACTCCGCCGACTCAACGCAAGAGGATGCGGAAACCGCCGAGCGAGAGCCTCTGAATCAACCTCCTGAGGATGAGCGTTGGGAAGAGCCCGAACACGAGGACCCTGAGAGTTTCCAGATTCAGGTGGGGTCCGGCTACGAGGATTCAGCCGGAGAATCCTCCGATTTATGGGATGACCCGGAGAATGACACCCCGACGGAGTCGCTCCAGGAGTCGCTCGAAGATGACTCCGCGCCCCTCCAGTATTCCAACGGAAAGCACGAACCTTATGACCAAACGGTGGGAGATGTGAACGACAAGTCTCCCGCATCTCAAGAGAGTGATGGGCCTGAGATGCCCAACAAGACGTTGAATGCCTCGGATGAGGACGAAGACTTCATCTGTCCCATGACCGGCGTATTTTCGAGGACTTTTTTCGATAAACAATTTCCAAAGACCTTCGATCGTTGCCGGCGCGACCGACATCCTTTGACTCTTGTCCTGCTTGGAATCGACCATTTCGAGGATTGCCCTGGAGATGACGAGGATGAAGTCCAAAAGGAAGTTCTAACCTCCGTGGCCGAGTCTCTCCGAAAATCCGTAAGAACTCGCGATATCTTGGCGCGTTTCGATCGGTCCACCTTCGCGGTCCTCATGCTTCAAGTGAAACCGACCAGCGCATTTCCTTTGGCATTGAAGATTCGCAACGATTTGAAGAAACTAAATGTGACGACACCGGAGGGCTTTCCGGTCGACCTGACATTAAGTTTTGGAATGAACTGTGTCCTTGAGGACGATCGCGCGACCACGCGGGAGGAGTTGCTCGAGGGGGCGTGGGAGTCCCTTTGTCGCGCCGCCATGGAAGGCGGGAACCAAATCGTGTTGCATGGAATCGAAGGAGATAGTCGCCTGTGAACGCCGAAGCGAAAAAGATTCAGCTCGCGGTAATGTGGCACATGCATCAACCCGACTACCGTGAGGCGGGCTCCCAAAGCATGGTCCTGCCCTGGGTTCGTCTGCACGCGCTCAAGGACTACTACGACATGCCCGCGAGGTTGCGGGCCTTTCCAAGCGTCAAACAGACTTTCAATGTCGTTCCGTCCATGATCGAGCAGATCGAATGTTACCTCTCCGGCGACTGGTCGGACCGTGAACTCGATTTATTCAAGGTTGCCGCCGACCAACTGACCTCGGAACAAAAAGAGACCATCCTCGAATCTTTTTTCATGGCTCCTCCCGAGACGATGATCCGACCCTACAACCGATACGCCGCGCTTTACGAGGATTACCGCTCAATCGCCCCGAAGGAATTGATCCATCGATGGAACGCTTCCGATTGGAGGGACTTGCAGTTCTGGCGACAACTCAGCTGGTTCGATCCTCTGATCCGTCGGGAGGACCCCGAGATCCAATCCCTGTTCGATCAGGGAGTCCACTTTTCCGAGGACCAAAAGGTCCCTCTTCTCGATCGAATGATGCATTGGATCGGGCGGTCGGTGGAGATTTATCGAGAGTTGCAGGACTCCGGTCAGATCGAGGTGTCGGTGACTCCATACTACCACCCGATTCTTCCCCTGCTCATCGATCCTTCCTCGACTCACGAGGCGATGCCCGGGGCGTCCCTTCACGCAAACAACCAGTGCCACCCCGAGGACGCTCGAGCGCAGATGGAAAAGGCGATCGCCTTTTATGAGCAACGATACGGCCGCAAACCGAGGGGTGTTTGGCCTTCGGAGGGATCGGTCAGCCAGGCGGTGGCCGATTTGATGCAGGACCTTGGCATCGAATGGTTCGCCTCCGACGAAGCGATCCTGGGCCGATCGATCGGTTCGGTGCTTTCCCCCAGTCCGGGCAAAATCAAGGGGGACCGTTATCGCCTCTATTACCCCTATCGGGTCAATTCGGGAAAGGGGCCGGCGATGGTGTTCCGCGATCACGCTCTCTCGGATTTGGTTGGATTCGATTACCACCAGCACTGGGAGCCGCGAGCGGCCGCGAAGGACTTCATCGCCCAACTCCATTCCATTCGCGATCATTGGGAGGGAGAGGGCGTCCCTCTGGTGACCGTCATTCTCGATGGCGAGAATTGTTGGGAGTATTATCCGAACGATGGCGAGGAGTTCCTGAACACTCTGTACGCAGCTCTCGAGGAGGATCCCACCATCGAGTCGGTGACCGTCTCGGAAGGAATCGCGAGCCGAAAGTGCGAGTCGATCGATCGGCTTTCGGCGGGCTCTTGGATCAACGGCAACTTCCACATCTGGATCGGCGAAGAGGCGGACCGCAAAGGTTGGTTCCTTGTCGAGGAGGCCCGGAAGACATTAGTCCAGGCTCAAACAGGAGGCGGAATCGACAAAGCGACCCTCCAAAAGGCTTGGGAGGAGATTTATATCGCCGAGGGGAGCGACTGGTATTGGTGGTTCGGCGACACTCATTCCACGGAGCAAATCGGCCATTTCGACCGGATGTTCCGGCAACATCTGATTCATGTCTACGAACTCCTGGGAATGCGCGCTCCCGGCGAGCTCCTGCTTCCCATCGAGAAACCCAAGAAGCAAGCCGCGATCCGGCTGGAGTCGGAGTTTCCCTCACCTCCCCAAATCGACGGGAAGGAGAGCCATTATTACGAATGGAAATCCGCCATCGAGTTCGAACCGGCGGGTCAAAGCGGCGCGATGAAGTCCGCCGAACAGAGTGGAGTCCAAAGAATCTACTATGGAGGGGACCAGGAAAACTTCTACCTACGAGTCGACACCGAACCTGGGCTCACAAAACGCGAGGGCGAGAATACCTGGGAAGTTTCGGTCACCAATCCAGCGTCTTTAAGGCTCCGATTCTCACCTGAAAAAGACGGTTACCAAGCAGCCAAAACCGAGGAATCGAAAGACGCCAATTCATCTCAGGCCAAATGGTCCAACATCGAACGGGAAGGACTGCGAGCGATGGGCAAAAACCTGTTCGAGGCCTGTATACCTTGGTCGGAATTGAATGCCGAGGAAGCCGATTCCATCTCTTTCTATTTGACTCGTTCGAACCAAAAAGGGGAATCGGAGATGATCCCATCGCTTTCGACACTCACTCTTAAACGTCCGGGACGGGCGAGTGTCACCAGACCCTGGTTTCCTTGAGACCGCCCCCCTGGAAATAGACCCCCCTTTACCTGAACCGAGGATCGTTCTTGAATAAGAAGGTCCATGAGACGTTTTAATCGCACCGACTTCAGCCACCACTTTCCCTTTGGCATTCCCATTCTCGGAGAGGTGTGGGATCGACTTGAACTCCCTGATTTGCTCGAAACAGTTGAAAAAAGTTCGGGAGGGCAACAGGACGTTTCCTATTCGAGGGGGCTATCCTTTCGCCTGAACAACTCTGCCGATCCCGAACTCCGACCCCAGGAACCTGTGCGGGGAGCCTCACTTCTTGCCTTCAGTTTGATCTCCGATGTCTTTCGCTATCTGATTCACCATTATTGCCACCGTCAGCGCCCCGGGACTGTTGCCCGCGCGCTCGGAATCGTTTCGGAAGCCGAGGGTGAGGGGACCATCCAAAAGGTTCTTCAATCGCACCTTCAATACTATCCCCCAGTCGCTGTCCGGATGGAGGGCGAGAAGGAGGCGAATTACCTCGAGGGCGATTGGAACGGATGCTCGAATCGTGATGACGTTGTCAAAGAGACCATTCTCCTCTCCCTTCAGATGAGCAATCCGGCGGTCAGGCCGATGGTGCCCTTGTTCGATGACAAGGAATTTGCCGAGGCAACTTCTTATCAGGCTTTTATTGCCCGGCTCGAGGAGTTTTTCGACACCGAACCTCCGGTCGGGGGACTGGGAACCACTCTTTTTGGAACGCTCCGCGCTCCAATTCTCGCAAGTCCGAATTCGCTCCAGGGTCAGTGGGATTACATCGCCAGGAACTGGGCCTCGATTCTACCGGATGACCTCGCGCAAAAACTGACCTTGGTCGGAGACATGCTCCGTGAGGAAGAGAGGATGCGTGGCTGGGGCCCGCCCGAGGCGCATGTCCTCACTTTCGGCAAGGGGCAAGACCTTTCCGATCTCTATCCCGAATATGAACGTTACAGCCGGGATGAGGATTGGATGTCGAATGTGGTGCTTGTCGCCAAATCGACCTATGTCTGGCTGGATCAATTGTCGAAACAGTATGGACGGAATATCCATCGTTTGGATCAGATCCCCGACGAAGAACTCGAAAAGCTCTCCCGTTGGGGAGTCACCGGCCTCTGGTTGATCGGCGTCTGGGAACGCTCCCAAGCCTCGCGACGGATCAAACAAATTCGGGGCAATCCCGAGGCCCTCGCCTCGGCTTACTCACTATGGGATTACATCATCGCCGATGAGTTGGGTGGCGAAGAGGCTTATCAGGACCTTGCTCGGAGGGCATGGGAGAAGGGCATCCGGCTCGCGTCGGACATGGTCCCCAACCATGTCGGCATCGATTCCAAGTGGGTCCATGAGCACCCCGACTGGTTTGTCCAATTGGATTATCCTCCGTATCCCAATTACCAATTCACGGGAGAAAACCTTTCCACGAACCCGGGGGTCGGGGTCTACATCGAGGACGGCTATTGGGAGAGCCGTGACGCAGCGGTCACTTTTAAGCGAGTCGACTTCGGAAGCGGACAAGAACGCCACATTTACCATGGCAATGATGGCACCCACATGCCTTGGAATGACACCGCTCAGCTCAATTACCTCAATCCCGAGGTTCGCGAGGCGGTCATCCAGACCATCCTCCATGTCGCCCGGAAATTTCCAATCATTCGATTCGATGCCGCGATGACCCTGGCGAAGAAGCACTTTCAACGGCTTTGGTATCCCCAACCGGGACATGGCGGCGATATCCCCTCTCGTGCGGAAAGGGGGATGACTCGGCAGGAGTTCGATTCGCTCATGCCCCAGGAGTTTTGGCGAGAAGTGGTCGATCGAGTCGCGGTGGAGGCCCCGGGAACCCTGCTCTTGGCGGAGGCCTTTTGGCTCATGGAGGGTTATTTTGTCCGGACTCTCGGCATGCATCGGGTCTACAACAGCGCCTTCATGCACATGCTTAAGAACGAGGACAACGGGAAGTACCGTCAATCTATCCGCAATGTTCTCGAGTTCAGTCCTCAGATTCTCAAACGGTTCGTGAATTTCATGAACAACCCCGATGAGGACACCGCAGTCGCTCAATTCGGCAAGGGGGACAAATACTTCGGAGTTGCCATGACCATGGTCACCATGCCGGGGCTTCCGATGATCGGTCATGGCCAGATCGAAGGGTATGGCGAGAAATACGGCATGGAGTTCCGGAAAGCCTACTGGGACGAGCGTGTCGATGAGGAACTCGTGCGCCGGCATCAAGCAGAGATTTTCCCTCTCATGCGCAAACGCTACATCTTCGCGGGGCATGAGAATTTCGCGCTATACGACCTAACCACTCCCGAGGGGCATGTCAACGAAAACGTGTTGGCCTACTCCAACCGTTTTGGCGACGAGAGAGCGTTAATCATTTACAACAACTCCTTCTACCAGACACGGGGCACGATCCACACGTCCACTGAAATCAACGTGGGTTCGCAGGAGCAGGCTCACCTGGTCCGGAAATCGCTGTCGGAGGCGCTTGGGCTGAAATACGATTCCCAGCATTTCTACATTCTCCACGATCATAAGTCGCACATGGAACAACTCTTCCCCGGACAGAAGATTGCCCAAGAGGGATTCTATGTTGAATTGAATGGGTATCAGTATCACGCCTTCCTCGGATTCCAGGAGATTCGAGACACCGACGGAACCTGGTGGCGCCTCCATGAAAGTCTGAATGGCCAGGCGGTTCCCTCCATCAAGCAGGCGTATATGGAAATGCTTCTCGAACCGGTCCTTGCCCCTTTCGAGAACCTCCTCTATCTCTCCGCCGAACTCTGCCGGAACAAGAGAGACAGCAAGGCGAAGGCTTCCGATCTCGAGGCGCAGATTCAGTCCAATCTGGATCGATTCTGGGAAGGGTTGGAGAGTCGAGGGTACACGAAGGTCGAGGGGGCTCTCGCGGGAGAGGCGTTGTGCGAGTCGCTGTCGCTCAACCTACCCTTGGTTGAGGAGACGGATATCAAGTCCACCGAACTCGAGGAACTGGGGACGCCTAAAGCCGTCCAAACCGCCTCGGCGGCGCACCAATTGTGCAAATGGGTGGTCGACTCGTTCGCCCCGGAAAAGGAGATCGATGACCAAACTTGGTTCGAGTCGCTATACTTGGATCGACGGATTCAAAAGGTTCTGGTCGATCACGGGCTGAGCGACCACGAGGCTTGGAGAGTGACTCAGATCTTCCTTCTCATGCTTTTCGAATGCGAGGGGGAGGACTCGATCGAGGAGTGCGCGCCGGCCCTGCTCGAATCGAAGCGTGGACAGGTGTTGGTACAGGCCCACCAATACGATGGCCACATTTGGTTTCGCCAAGAGGACTTCCAGGATCTTTTCAAGTGGCTCTATTTTTGGGCCGACCTCGATGACGCCGCCAGCATCCGGGACTTCCAAGAGAAATGGGAAGAGCGCCGTCACCAAATGAAAGCGCTTTTTCAGACCGCCGAGATGGCGAATTACCGATTCGATAAACTTTTGGAACTCCTCAAAAGCGAGGGGGAATATCTCGCCGAGGTCACCGAGAAATCTCCAGCAGATCCTGAAAAGCCTCAAGAGCCTCCCGATACTCCTGAATGACCGCCTCGTTTTCGAGAACTTTGTTCCATTCGATTTGGTTTTCCATACGACCGATGAGAAATTCGACTTCCTCTTTCTTGGGGAGAAGAGGTTGGCCTTTGTAATAGATGAAAGAGGGGCTTGTGTGCGCGAACCTGATGCGCCCCTCCGGCGTCTGACTGAAGCATCTCACCGCGAACCAACAGGAATCCACAACGTTGTATCGGACGGAGAAATCCGAAATGAATTCCCCTCGGTCTCCCTTGTCGTTCCGGGGTTCAATGGTGTCCACAATTTCCCCATTCTTGATCACCTCGATTCGATCGACAGGGTCGGGCGAAAGGGCTTCCCCCGAGAGGACGATCTCTGTGGGGGCATCGTCATTGCGGAAAATTTCAACCTTGGCAGGGTGGCCATTGACCTCGATAGGCAACATCGGGCCCGTGGTGACAAACGATCGGCCCGCGTCGAGACCCGCCACCCAATTCTCGTAATCGAACCCTTTGGGCTGATAGACATAAACACGGCCGAACCCCAACGGGACCGGATGGACGCCCGAGGCCGTTCCCGCTGTTGGTCTTAAATGGTATCCGCAGTTGAGCAACAGGTAATAGTTTTCGAAGCCATACTGAATCCATCCCCACTCGGTGAATCCCTCAGCGTTTTCCTCCACGGTCATCGTGGAGGAGGGTTTCAATCCGAAATCTTTGAAGAGAAATTGCGTTCTCCAGATATGGTTGTTGGAGAGTTCATAAAGATCGACATCTAAGATCGGGATCAGCATCATCGACCAGGGCCAGTTGTGTTTGTCCAATTCGAATAATGCCCCCTCATCCCTGGCTTTTTGCAGAATGTTTCGAACTGGGGGGACTCCCACCTCGAAGGGGGTTTTGTGGTTCAGAATGAAAAAGGCGCCAAGGCTGTGAGGTTTCCCCTTGAACCGTGCAATTTCATATTCGGTGTTGAGCGGATAGATGACATGGCTGCTGTCGACTTCCATGAGATCAACCGGTTTCGATGGGTCGAAATCCGGATCCTCTTTTTTCGGCGGCTCGTAACCATCCCAGGCCCAATAGATAAGCGGAAAGACCACATTCAAGTCTTCGGCCAACACCACATTCGGAAGATCCTTTAAAGTTCGGTGAACATGGGTGTCTCCGGAATACCAACCCATCGCGGCCATATCGACCCACCGTTCCAATTCGAGGGTCAGCTCGCCATCGACACTCGCCGGGTCAATGGTTCTTTTTAGGGTCCGATATTCCTTCCCCCGTTCGACAGTGATTTCGCATGTTCCAGACGGGAGGGAGGCGATGAAGGGGTGAGCGGAGAGGGTGGTGTGGGATTCAACGCTTCCTCCGCGGTCGACTTTGTAGCGAACCGCGGATCCGTTCGAGTCAGCGCTTTCGGCGAAATGCCAAGTCCCAGTGCTATCCTGAAGATACAAGCGCGCGGGTATGACCACGCCAGCGCCCTTATCCACGATTCGGCCTTTCAGGCTAGCCCCTTCGCCCGAGGCGTGGGCGTGTGGAAGGAATGGAAGTAGAGTGAGAGTGAATATTACAACTGAGTTCCATCGCTTCATGAGGTCGACCCCCTGGTTTTGAGGATGGTTCAAACCCTTTTTCATTGGGTGTCCTGTGACGGTTTTGTTGGGCCACCGGAAAGAGACTTATTTCTCGCTATCTGACAAATCGACGACTCTGGGCGCCCGCCCATAAATCTCGGTCAGTTCCTTCAACTTCGAGGCCAACTCGTCGGTGAGGTCCGAATCCTTCATTCGCCAGGTCCAATTTCCTTGACCTTTCCCGGGCGTGTTCAGTCTCCCTTCGGCGCCTAGTCCGAGGATATCCTGAAGAGGAAAGACGGTGAGATCGGCGACCGAGGCCATCAGGGTCCTGATAGCGAACCAATTGAAGGGTTCGACCCCCAGGTAAAAGTACTTTTCCATATACGGTTTAGGGCCTGTGTCCTCCGGCAGCGAGTTCCACCAACTCAGGATGGTGTCGTTGTCATGAGTGCCCGTGTAAGCCACCAGATTCTGTTCGAACTTATGGGGAGGGAAAGCCGAACTCTCCTCGTCCTCGCCGAATCCGAATTGGAAAACAGCCATTCCCGGGAGATCGTATTTCCGACGAAGCGCTTCCGCCTTCTCCGTGACCACCCCAAGGTTCTCGGCGATCAAAGGAAGGTCCTCTCCGAAAACCCACCTCATCGTGTCGAAGAACATCTCGGCGGGTCCTTGCACCCATCGTCCGTTCATCGCCGTTTCCTCCTCGGCGGGAACTTCCCAATAAGCGTCGAAGCCGAGGAAATGATCGAGGCGAACTATGTCGCACAAACGAAGCGCGAGGCGAATGCGTTCAATCCACCAACCGTAGCCGGTTTCACGAAGATGGTTCCAATCGTAAATGGGGTTTCCCCAGAGCTGACCGGTCTCACTGAAATAATCGGGGGGCACACCCGCCACCACCTCGGTTTCTCCTTCATCGTTGATACGAAAAACCTCTCGGTTCGCCCAGACATCGGAACTGTCGTGGGCGGCGTATATGGGCATGTCGCCGATGATTCGAATCCCTTTCAGGTTGGTGTAGTGACGAAGCTTCCACCATTGTTTGAAGAACAGGAATTGGATGAATTCGTGCCGTCTGACCGAATCGGCCAACCGAGACCGAGCCTCCTCCAAGGCTGCGGGCTCCCGTTTCACCAGCTTCGGATTCCATTCGGTCCAACCCTGGTATCCGCTCTCCTCCTTGAGCGCCATGAAGAGAGAATAATCCGGCAGCCATCCGACCATCTCACGGCGGAAACCCTCGAACTCGGAAACGAGTTCTTTAGAGCTGGACTCCATGAAGTTTTGATAGGCGATCCCCAGCAGATCTCTTTTCCAGGAGATGACCGCGCCATAATCGACTGGCCCGTCCCCAAAGTCCGGCTGTCCTTCGAAATCGTCTTCCTCGAGAATTCCATACTCTCGGAGTTTTTCCGGACTGATCAGCCAGGGATTCCCGGCGAATGCCGAAAAGCATTGATAAGGGGAGTCGCCATACCCGGTTGGCCCCAGCGGAAGGATCTGCCAAACCGTCTGGCCCGCCTCCGCCAGGAAATCGATGAACTGATAAGCTGATGGGCCAAAATCACCAATGCCGTAAGGCCCGGGAAGGGAAGTGGGATGAAGCAAAATGCCGCTTTTTCGTATTTGGATCATGAAACCAAGGGTATCGAAGAGTTAATTCGGATGATAGAGGAAATCCAAGGCGTCTGGGGGAGTGGGATAAACCAAGCGCTGAAGTGCTCTTTGCCTCAACTCGCGGACCATAGGTTTGGTTGGAGCAACCTGGAAATTGGTGGCATTTCTGTCATGTTTAACAAGAGAGGAGGAGGTCGTGATTGCATCGGTTCCGAAGTGTTGCCGACACGACCAGTCTCATGAATCACCCTGAACGATTCCGCGCGGTCACGAATTTCCAGGAGGTTGATCGGCTTCCCAGATGGGAGTGGGCGATGTGGTGGGATCGGACTCTTGACCGGTGGTATGAAGAAGGTCTCCCTAAACGTGTAAAAAGTGTCTTCGATATTCACGAATACTTCGGACTCGATCCCTACATCCAATTTTGGTTCAGCACCACCGATCCGACTATCGAAGCCACTCAGCATCATGTGGAAGGAATTGTCTCCAACATGGATGATTACCGGAGGGTTCGCCCCGATCTCTTTCCCGATCATTCAAATTCGATACAAACCATGGTTCCCTGGTTCGAGCGACAGAAAGCCGGTGACGCGGTGGTTTGGATCACCCTCGAGGGGTATTTCTGGTTTCCGCGCACCTTAATGGGATTCACTAAACTCATGCTGGCTTTTTACGATCAGCCGGAGTTGATTCATCAAATCAACCAGGATCTTCTCAACTTCAACCTCGATCTCTTGGATCAGGTCGAGAAGCTCGGACAACCCGTCATGATGACGATTGCCGAGGACATGTCTTACAACAAAGGTCCCATGGTTTCAGAAGGGTGTTGTGAGGATTTCCTGGCTCCTTATTACAAGCCGATGCTCGCACGGGCCCACGAGATGGAAATGATGACCATTGTCGACACTGACGGGGATGTGACAAAACTGGCGCCCTGGCTTTGCTCGATGGGAGTCCATGGCGTTCTTCCACTTGAGAGACAGGCTGGAGTCGATGGTATGCGACTGCGAGAACAGTTTCCCGACCTGCGGATGATCGGCCATTACGACAAAATGGTCATGAACCGGGGAGAAGAGGCCATGCGTCAAGAATTCGAGCGGCTGGTCCCATTGATCAAATCGGGTGGGTTTATTCCCAGTGTCGATCACCAGACCCCGCCCGGGGTTTCATTGAACGAGTACCGAACCTATCTCCGACTTCTCGCCGAATACACGGGGGCATGCGGGGAACGCTCGTCCTGCTAAAATACCGCCTGGCTTGCCGCGACCCGCTGTCTTGAGCGCGAAAGCAAAACCACTCCGCCCATGGAGGAGGATTGCGATGGATAGCAAAGAACGACTCTTGTGCGCTCTGGACAAGGGGAAACCTGATCGGATGCCGGTTTCCCTCCACCAATGGCAAGGCTATCACCTGGATGAATACCTGGGGGGAATGAGCGATCTCGAGGCTTTTGAAAAATTCGGCATGGATGCCCAAATCCAGTATTTTGCCGAGATGGGTCAGTTCTGGCTGGTCGACGCCGACTTTTCGAAGGCCTCCACACCCGAGTGGAGGGATGAAGTCGAGGTGATTAGCGCCGATCCGAACAACCGCATCGCTCACCATACGATTCAAACACCCAGAGGCACGCTGGCCTATAAAACCGCTGGAGACAGGACGACCACTTGGATCACCGAATATTTGGTTAAGCGCGACGAGGACATCGAACTGATCCGGGATTACATGCCGGTTCCCGATCTCGACCCAGCGCCGATCCGAGATCTGCATAACAAGATCGGCGGTCGTGGAATCCTGCGGGGATTCGTGTGGGGGGACCAAGCGGGATGCTGGCAGCATGCTTGTTGCCTGATGGATGTCAACGATTTGATTTACGCTTGTTACGACAAACCGGATTGGGTCCACGAATTCTTAGCCATACTCCTGGAGAAGAAACTCCGGTTTATCGAATCGATGAAAGGAGCGCTGTTCGACCTGGTTGAGACGGGAGGAGGTTCCGGCTCATCCACTGTGATCTCACCCAACCTGCATCGGGATTTTTGTCTACCATACGACCGAAAACTTCACGACGCTCTCCATGATGCCGGATTCAAAGTCACCTATCACACCTGCGGCGGGACTCTTGGGATCGAGGAGCACATTGTTGCAAACGGATGCGATGCCTCGGAGACCTTGGCGCCGGTCAGCATCGGCGGCAACCAGGAGCCCTGGGATTTCAAGGAAAAGGTCGGCGATCGTATCGCCCTCATCGGCGGAGTCGATCAATTCAATGTGGTCACCGATGGTTCGCCGGAAATGATCAGGGCAACGGTGCATGAACTCTTTGAGAAGGTCGGTCGCGATGGTGGGTACATCTGCTCATTGAGCGACCATTTCTTCGAAACACCCCCTGAGAAACTTCAGATGTACGCGGAGGCGGCACGAGAATGTGTTTATTAGAACGGTTCCGACTAGTGGACCTTCAATCTCTATTTTGTGACCCCGCTGTGGGAGCGGCATCTTGCCGCGAAGGTCAGCACCACGAATCGGGGCAGGGATGCCCCTCCCACGGCGAGACCCCAATTTAGAGCGTTACGATCCACTAGTGCTGTGTTGTCCCCGTACAATACTCCTTCCCGAATCATCCCTCACAAATCCAAAGGATAATTCCCTTTCTTCCTGAGAACCTCAATCGCATATTCATAAACCTCGGGAGCGACTTGGCTGGTCACCGAATGGTCGGATTGGAAGATCCATCCGCCCCCTTTCGCTGCTTGGAGTTTGTAACAGACTTCTTTCTCGATGGCTTCTCTGGATCCTGATTCAAGGACGCGGACATCGATGTTTCCGCAGAAAGCCAACCTGCCGCCGTAAGTTTTCTTGAGTTCCACTACGTCGAGTCCACTCTTCGCCTCAAGCGGGTTATAGCCGTCGAGATTGATCTCAACTAGGTCCTCGAAAATGTCGCTTGCGTTCCCGCATCCGTGATAGATGGTCATGAGATTATTGGCGTGACACAGATCGATCAGTCTCTTGACGTGTGGTTTGAAAACCTCGTTCCATCTCTTCCTGCCGAAGAGCATCCCCTTCACATAGGCCACATCGCCCCAGATATACATTCCCGCGAGTCGTCCCTTGCCGGCCTCGATTTGAGCCTGAGCCAGATCGAAAAGGAAATCGCCAATCCTGTCCACGAAAGCGGTGAGAGAATTCGCCTCCGTTGCCATCCAAATCAATGCGTTCTCACTCCCAATGATTCGCCAGAGATATTCAAAAGGCTCGCAGACCGAACCGAAGAGACAAAAGTCATTCGCATACGCATTCACCCGATCGTCCCAAGACGGAATATTCCTGGCCAGATCATCTCCAACTCCATTGATTTGATCATCACCTGCTGAATGGAACCGACGCGAATCGGAGGGACTCTCGAACTCGAACGATGCCATCTCCTCGGGACGATGGATGCTGAAGTCCTCATAACGCGGCATGGGAAAGTCCTTCCTCCGCCGAATCGTCGCGCCAAACCCGGTCCTCACCACAATATCCTCATCCGTTTGCTCGAGCACTTCGAACGGCTGAATGCGTGGGTCCATGTTCGGGTTGATCACCACATAATCCAGATCGAAGTGGCGATAGGGGTCAAAGTCATCTCCCCATTTTTTTCGGCATCGCCTGAGGAAACCTGACCAGAAGAATTCTCCCACCGGAACCCGATCGGGCTCCTCATGTGACAAGGCTTTTCGAATTCGCTCAGTTTTGATCAGGGAATGACTGAATTGAGAATTGTTCGCTTGGTCGGATTCTGGACGCACCTCTCCATCTCCTTTGCCCGCGGGAAGGATACACCGACTGGAGTGGACAGGTTATAGGGGGCGAATCGCATCGATCGCATTTGGCTCCCTGGTACAAGAAACAAACAATAGGCTCCCTGAAGGCGTCGAAGAGCATCTATTCATTCCTGACCAATGATGCTTGACCCCGGATTGGGAAGCGAGGATCATGAACGGGTGGATGGAGCAATTAGGGATTCCTGATTCATCGCTTATGAGAATTGGATGCTTTCGGCTGCCGAAGGGAGTTCCATGGTGAGAAAACCGAGCCGGGGAAGAAGGGCCTTCACCCTCATTGAACTGTTGATTGTGATCGCCATCATTCTGATTCTTGTGGCGATCGCCCTGCCCAATTTTCTCGAAGCCCAGATGCGCGCAAAGGTTGTCCGTGCCAATGCCGATCTCAAATCGCTGGTCACCGCTCTCGAGTCCTATCAAATCGAGTTCCGCCAGTACCTGGACCTCTGGCAGGCGCGAAATTGGGGACCGAGATATGACCCGAACAGCATCACCTCTCATCGACTCCTGCCCCTGACAACGCCCATCAAGTTTATCGCTTCCATCCCTCCCGAAGCTTTTGACCTGAGCCGTGAAATCCCTGGTTTTCAAGCGGATACGTATGCCTATGGAAGCCGGGTTTCCTATGACAAGGAAGGGATCTTTTGGCGAGATTATTTCGATCGCAAACTCAAATATCAGTACTCGATTCGTAGCATCGGTCCTGACCGCGCCTCTAATATCATCGAACCCATTTTCCCAGACCTGATCCTCCCTTATTCCCCCACCAATGGAACCAAGAGCCGTGGAGACATTAACTTTTGGGGTCCTTGAGGACTCTAAGCGCTTCGGGTATCCGGTTGGGGTCTTTCCCGGATTCAGGTCGACCGCCCAAAACCAGCATCTTAGCGCCTGAAACTAAAGGGAGCGGGGATGGTGGATCTGTCAAGACGATGTCGATTCATGGCAAGGACCCAGTTAGGAGAGCAATTACTATTATTTTGTTTATCGCGCTTCAGGTGAGGTGGTGACCAGCAAACGGTGAGAAGAGGCGCGGGAAAGGGAGTCGATCGATGAGTGTGCTCAATCGCTTTTTTGGCATTTCGGTTCTGGTTTCCATCAATCTGGCTGCAGCGGGAGGAAACGCCCTTCTCACTCTCGAAAACCAACACCTCGCCATCAGTTTCAGTTCACAGACAGGAGGGATTGTTTCGATTGCCGATCCCGAAACCCACCATGAGTTTGTGTCCCAGCCCTCTACGGAACCCCTTTCTTGGCGTCTTGTGGTGAAGAACCGATCAGGCGATGAAGTAACTCTTGAAAACGCTCAAGCCGCGCCGCCACAGATCGAAGCCGAAACCGAATCCCTCACACTGAAATGGGCAGGACTGAATTTAGGTGAAGAGCAAGACGTCATGGATGTCCGAGTGGTCTGCCTTCTTGAAGAGGATTCTGATACGGCACTCCTTCGTCTTTGGGTTGACAACCAAAGCGATGAGTTCGGACTCTGGGATGTCCAGTTCCCAGTGATTGATCCCTTAGCCGGTTCCGAGAATTCGAAAATCGCAATGGGGCGTGGGACTTGGGGCATGATGTATGACTCTTCGGAGAAGAAGATATCCGGAGAGTATCCTTCCCACTCGCTGCCCATGCAGTTTGTTCTCATCCAGGAAAGCAACAGCGGCCTCTACCTTGCCGCCCACGATCCCAGCGCGTTGTTTAAAACCTTCGAGGTGGAGAGGGGAGCCGAGTTTCATGTTAAGAACCGAGCGATCGATATGGGGGTTCCGGACAACGACTGGACGGCTCCTTATCCATTCGCTGTGAGTGTGTACCAAGGTGATTGGATGACCGGGTGCAAACGATACCGGGAATGGGCATTGAAGGAGGCCCCTTGGACACGGAAAGGTCCACTCACGAACCGCAGCGATGTTCCCAAGTCCATCAAGAATGTCTGTGCGTGGCTCCTGGCAAGTGGCAGCCCGGAGGAGGTGGTCCCTGCGGTGCTAAAGTTTGCCGATGCCATCGGGGCGCCGGTCGGCGTCCATTGGTACAATTGGCATGAGATCCCCTTTGACCATGAGTACCCGAACTACTTCCCAACAAAGGTCGGGTTTGCCTCGGGCGTGGCGGAACTTGTGGACCGGGGGATTGTCGTCATGCCCTACATCAATGCGCGTTTGTGGGACAGCACCAATGACAATTTCGCCGAAGCGAAACCTCATTGCGTCAAGGATGAGGCAGGAAACCCGGTTCTCGAAACGTATGGCAAGAGCCCACCTCTAGCCCCGATGTGTCCCACCCAACCTTTCTGGCAAAACAAGGTGGCGGAGATCATCCACCGATTGGTTGAAGAGTGTGGGGTTAATGCGATCTACCTGGACCAGATTGCCTCAGCGGCGCCACGGACCTGTTTTGATCCCAACCACGGGCACCCCCTCGGCTCGGGAAGATGGTGGGTCGACGGTTATCGAGAGATGTTGACTCCAATCAAGCAATCGATCACCTCGGAGGGGGGCCAAGTGGGACTCACCACTGAGAATGATGCGGAACCGTATATGGATAATGTCGACGGCCATCTGATCTGGACCTCTCGAAGCGATCAGGAGATTCCTATTAACACCGCTGTCTATAGTGGATACACGCTGTACTTCGCAAGCAATCGCGCGTTCGGTTTTGGTGGTATTTCGTACTGTCTTTGCCAAGCTCGGGATTTTGTTTGGGGGACCCAGCTTGGCTGGGATGGCGCCGGACTCCTTGAACCCGAGCATCGGGAGGAACTGGAGTTTCTTGGTCGGTTGGCCAGACTCCGCGCGAAAGCCCTGGACTATTTGGTTTATGGCGAGCTCCTCGCCCTGCTTGAGCCCACCAATGATGTTCCGTCACTGAGCGGAACTTGGAACAAACCCGGTGGCGACGGACCCGTGACTCTGAAAGCGGTTCAAGGGGCGCTCTGGAAAGGAACAGATGGTTCAGCCGGTGTGTTCCTCGCCAACGCGGACACTCAACCGCATCCGTTTTCCTTTGAGGTCGACGCGCAAAGTTATGGTCTTGGGCCGTCGGACAACTGGTCGGTTAAACGGATTACGAGCAGTGAAATGACTTCGGCTCCCCCGCAAGAGGGGAATCGGTTCGACTACACGATTGAGGTTCCGGGACGTGACGCTGTCTTGGTTGTCTTTCGACCGGAAACGAAACCATGAGCGATCGGTGGAGGGATCTCTTCCGCTCCGTCGTCTCCGAGGCGGAACGTCTTGGCCTAGTTCAGTCCCCCAAAGCCGCCAGCCTGATGAGGTACGGGCAAATGAGTTTGTTCAGGTTCTTGTGATGATGGGGGCAGCGGTAGCCTTGCTTGTATTGTCTACACTTTTGGCGATGGACGACTCCGGCATCCGTTAGGAGCCACCCGTATCCCTTGCAGATGGGACAAGGTTCCGAGAGCTCCTCGTTGGTTTCACCTCCACACGTGGGACACCGGTTGGCGAGTTGGATATCGCCATACCGGCCATCCCACGACAAGTACCATTCTCTGCCCAAGTCTTCAGTCAACAGATCGGCCTCTTCATCATCCTCGGTTCCATCCCCTTCAATCCGTGATCCCCTTTTCGATCTCAAGGCTCTCTTCTTCCAGCAGGTGTTCATCGTCCGTTCCCTTGGGAGACCTCTTCGCCAAACGGGCGATGGCCCTCTTTCCGAACAGTGAAGCCGCTGCTGGCGTGACGGTGAAATCCAGGATGGTCGAAGTGCAGAGTCCGCCGAAGATGACGATGGCGACTGGGTGGAGAATCTCTTTGCCGGGTTGTCCCTCGGATAAGACCAAGGGGATCAAACCGAGGTTGGTGGTCAAAGCCGTCATGAGAACCGGTGTCAGTCGGTCTTTGCATCCCTGAAGGATCAGCGGTGCATCCAGTTCCCCTCCACGTTCACGAAGAAGGTTGACCCAGTGAGAAATCAGAAGGATGCCGTTTCGTGATGCGATGCCACATAGAGCGATGAAACCAACCATTGCCCCCATGCTAAGTGTTGTCCCAGTAATGATGAGCGCCAGTACCGCGCCGATCATGGCCTGGGGGATGTTCAAGAGAACAATCGTGGTCAATGAAGCGGCGCGGAACTCTGCGGCCAAGAGGACGATGATCATCAGGAGCGCGAACAACGAAAGCCATCCGATTCTCTGGGAGGCTTCGATCAGTTGTTCATACTGGCCGCCAAATTCCAGGGTGTATCCAGGAGGGAATTCGACATTCTCCTGAACCCGTTCCTCAATGCCATTCACCGCACTCGCCAAGTCACGCCCCTCGACATTGCAAAGGACCATGATTCTCCGTCTTGCGTTCTCCTGATTGATGACATTCGGTCCAAACACTTCTTTGATTTGGGCGACCGCTTTGACAGGAACCATCGAACCATCGGGACTGTTCAAATAGAGCTCGCCAACGTTCGAAGCTTCTTCGCGGAGCCGATCGCTGCCTCGAACAGTCAAATCGAAATAGGCGTTCTCCTCTTGAATTCTCGAAACAACTCGGCCCTGAAGAGCGGTCTCCAGAGTCGACAACACATCGGCCAGACGGAGGCCATAACGGGCCAGTTCATTTCGATCGGGGATGATTCGAATTTGTGGAATGAGGGCCTGCTGTTCCAGGTAGTCATCCACGACACCCGGCACCTCTTTCATTTGCGCATGGACCTCTTTTCCGAGACGGCGGAGCTCATCCAGGTCAGGCCCAAAGATTTTTACGATGACCTGCGCCCGTGCTCCTCCGATCAGGTGACTGACCAAGTGCTGAATCGGCTGCGACAGGTCAGTGACAACACCCGACACATGTTCTAATGCGGCTCGAATATCATGCTGAATCTCTTCGAGGGGACGAGGTTTCTGCCCTTCAGGGGTGATTAGGGCCGCTTCGATTTCCGAGGAATTGACTTCGTGAATGTGTTCGTCCCCTTCCGCGCGTCCAGTCCAACGACCGGTTTTCGAGGCCGCGATTTCTGGGACTTTTTTAACCGCCTTCTCGGCGGCTTTTGCGAGTTTGCTCGCTTCCTGAAGGCTCGTTCCCGGAGGCGCCGCCGCGCTGATTGTGATGGTTCCTTCATTGAAAGGAGGAAGCAGATCTCGACCGATGCTCAGGCCCACAAACATCAGCCAGACAAGAAGGATTCCCGCGATTCCCAAAACGATGACGGGTAGTTTGACCGAGCCGAGGACAACCGGTTCGATGGCTTTCTTCAGACTCGCCACAACGAATCCATCTTTCTCCGTGTCGGGAAGTTTGCCGCGCAAGAGATACGAACAGAGAACCGGCGTCACCGTCAATGAGACCACCATCGAGGAGAGAATCGAAAGGACATAGGCGGTTCCGACCGGACTGAAGATTCGACCCACGATGCCCGGAAGCGCGAAGAGCGGAGTGATGACCAGGAGAACGATGGCGGTCCCCAGAACAATCGCTGAAAAGACCTCCGAGGTCGAATGAGCGATCAATGGAAGAAAGTGTTCCCGTTCTTCACGTGGTTTCGCCAAATTGATTCGTAGCCTTCGGTAAATGTTCTCGGCTCCAACAATGGCGCAATCGACTAACTCGCCTACCGCAACCGCCAAACCGCCCAGGGTCATCGTGTTGATGGTCATTCCGAGCCAACTGAAAACAATGAAAGTGGTGACGAAGGAAAGTGGAATGGCGACCAGAATGATGATCGACATCCGAAGGCTCATGAGGAACAAGGCCACAACGATCACGACCAGGATCGAACCATCGCGAAGGGCTTCCTCTACATTCGCGATGGCTGTCTCGATAAACCGGGCCTGCCGGTAGATGTTCCGAGTGAGGGTCACCCCATTGGGCAGGCTTTCTTCGATGGAATCGATGGTCTTGTCGAGTTCCGCAGTCAAGGCGAGCGTATTCGCGGCGGGTTGTTTCAAGGTGTTGATAATGACCGCGTCCTGACCCTCGACTCCAGCCGCTCCACGCGAAATTTTTTCACCCTCCCGAATACTCGCAACCTCTTTCAGGCGAATAGAGCCATGTTGCCCGGACTTGATCACTAATTCCTCAATGTCGGAGAGGTCGGAACTGCGACCCACGTTCTTAACCAGCAGTTCCTTGCCCTCTCGGTAGATGAAACTACCGGGGGTGTTGGTATTGGCGCCATGGAGCGCTTCCTCCACTTCGTGAAGAGAAACTCCATACTTCGCCAACAGACTCGGCTCGACCAAGACTTGATATTCCTTGGCCGCGCCGCCCACCGTGAAAACTTCCGCGACTCCATTGACAGTTAACAATCTGGGCCGGATGACCCAGTCGGCAATGGTTCTCAATTCAACGGGGGAGACGGTTCCATCGGAGGTTAAGCCGATGTGAAGAACCTCTCCCGTTATGGAAGATGCAGGCGCCAATGTGGGAGTAATATCCTCGGGGAGTTTCTCGCTGGCGAGTTGGAGTCGTTCCTGGACGATTTGACGACAAAGATAAATGTTCATCCCCCAGTCGAATTCGACGGTGACCTGCGCATATCCAATACCCGAGGAGGATCGGACACCGATCACTCCCGGCGAACCGTTCATTGAGGAGGCGATGGGGAATGAGATCAGACGTTCAACCTCTTCGGGGTCATACCCGCGAGCCTCCACCATGATGTTGACATAGGGTCGATTGAAATCCGGGAAGACATCGACCGGCATTTGCGTGGCCGTGTACATCCCGTACCCTGAAACAATGATTGCCCCGACCAGAACATAAAAACGCAGTTCGAGCGCGAGGGCGACAATGTGTTTAAGCATTCTTTTTCTCCGATCAGTGAGCGTGGCCGTGGCCGACTACGAGACTTCCTTCCTGGCTTTTGAGGCTCAGGAGGAGAGAGGGCGCTCCGGACACGACGACCTCGCTTCCGACGTCGAGCCCTTCCATTACTTCGATCTTTCCAAAACCCTCCATGCCGGTCTTAACGGCCTGTTTGACGAAGGCGTCGCCATCAGCCACAAACACCACTTTTTCCAATCCATCGTTTAGGACCGACTCCTTCGGAACAGTGAGGGCGTCATGACGGATTTCCACCGGAATGCCTACCGATGCCGCCATTCCATCGCGAAGGGCCTGATCCTCAGTGTTCTCAAGAGACAACACTAAGTGGGCCTTCCGGTCTCCCGAGTGAACAGTTGTGTCGAAAAACAACACCTTGGCCTCGAACACTCGATTGTCGAGAGCGGGGATCCGAATCGGAACCGTGTCACTCGCCCTCGATAAAGTTTGGTCGATCTCGACCTCGGGGATCTCCGCGTCAATTAAGACCTCGCTGTAATCGACCCCCGCGAGGATCGGATCTCCGAGGTTCAGGGAGGATTGCCTCTTCATTAAAAGGTCGGTCACCAGGAAGGGGCTTTCAGCCCGGAGGGTGATGGTGTTCACGACTGCGTCCGGATCCCCCTCTCTGAGGCGACTCAAACGGTCCTCCTCGAATCCTAGCGATTGAAGATTGGTGACCGCGACTTTCTCTTCTGTGAGGGAGGACTGGATATTAAATTCGACTTCACGAAGTTGACGTCGATAGTCTGGTGGCAGGTCTCCATTTTGAGTTCGGATGTCGGCCTCTCCCGTTTTGACCTTCGCGATGAAATCGGCGGATAAACCATACGCTTCCGCCAGCGTTTCCTTGGCTTGAAGGGACGCTCTCGCGGATTCGAGTTCGCCACGGATTTTGTTGACCTCACGTTGCGCGACCGATCCTGTCCCGGCCTTTTCGATTAAGTCGAGTTCCGTGGAGATTCGTTTCTTCTCGGCGGCATCCACTCGAAGGCCTCCAAGAAGTTCCACCATCTTGGCGCGACCCTCCGCCTCCAATAGCGCCTTCGTGTCTTCGAGTTTCTTCCGTCGATTCCCCTCGATGAGAATCGTTTGTTGCCACTCCAAGATCTCGCGGGATTGAAGGGTGACGATGGGATCTCCCGCCATTAGGGTGGCGCCAGGCGTTGTCAGGATTTCTTTGACGATCCCTGTCACAGGGGCGCGAACCTCGGTCATGCTCTCCTGGCGCGGTCGAACCCAACCGTAAACATCCAGCGTTCGGACTAAATCGCCTTTGGTCGCCGCCGCGGTGGTCAGGTCCAGACTTGAACGCATTTCCTCACTTAGGTGAATTGCTCCAACGGCATGGT
>JACKFH010000048.1 GCA_020632575.1 Candidatus Omnitrophota bacterium
TGACACCCCGGGACATCAACCGCGATCGGTTTGGCGAGATAGACATGGACGCCCGCGTCAACTCCTGCTGCGGCCTGCTCCGGATGGAAGTAGGGTGGACTCTCGATCGCGATGGCGTCGACTCCACTGTCCAATAGCCTCTTGTAGCAGGAGAGGCCAGTGAAACGTTTCGACTCCGGAACCTCGAATTTCTCCCCGAAGGCATCCACTCGGTCCTGAAAATAATCGGCAGCCGCGGCGATGTGGTAGCCGCCGTGTTTCTGAAACAGGTCGGTGATCCACTTTCCGCGTCCACCGCAACCGATCACTCCCAGATTGATTTTCGAATTCGCTTCCGCCGCCCTCACCGTCGCCGGCGAAAGAAGGCTGAACGCCACCGCCGCAGCTCCTGTCCGTTGCACAAAATCCCTTCGATTGATTCCTTCGAACGGTCTCTTCTCTTTTTCCATCGTTCCGCCTCCATCTTCCGCCCAGCGATGGGCCTCGAAATTGCAATGTGGTTTCCACCAACCGGCTGGGATTTTACCAGAAGAGGGCAAGACAGGGACCCTTCCTTCTTGAGTTGGGGGTAAATCAGGGATCGAGCGCCTTCTCCCTGGAAGGTCAGTGTGGGATACTTTCCGCCATCAATGCGTTCCCTCACCCTCCAACAACTCATCTTCATATGGATCGTCGAGTCCTCTTTTCTCGTGGCGTTCGGTGCAGTTGCCCAAAACACGCCGTTCTGGGACGCCTTCCCTAGGATTGTCGAGACCCCCCGATTGGAAACCGCCCTGGATCATCACGCCAATATCGGATCCTGTGCCTCTCAAACCGATCCCACTTGGGGGATCTACGGTCAGCGGATCGGGTCCAAACCGGGGAGGACCGAAAAGTTTCATCAGGCTGGATTGAAAACTATTTCGTATTTCGAAACCTTCGGTCAGTCTTATTGTTATGTCGCGGAAATCGGTCAAAAGAAAACAGAGGATTTTACGCCTCTCGGCGCGGGGCACTGGTCCTGGGAAAGGTACTCAGGCGGGCCGATAGTCTGGGTCGGAGTTCATCAGTATTTCGATGACGATCCCATCGCCCGACCCTACACTAGAACCCACCCGCGTTACGGTTCACCTGTCGCGACCTACCCTGATGGAACAATAGCCACCGGCTACATCGGGTCAGCGACCGACCCAAGAACGAGCCGGGTTTTCGACGCTCTCTGCTCGAAAGACATTCTGGGGAACCTGACCTACGAAACCTATTACAACCCAGAGGTCAACGAAATCGACCGGGATACCGGCAAACCGCGCGGTCCCCTCGATGGCCTTTTCCTCATGCCCGAGACCGGAAAGTACGCCAGTCTCTTCATGTTTAAAAAGGATTCGGCTTGTCCCGCATGGATCGATTACACCCGAGCCTCCACCCTCATGGCTGCCGACGCGGGGATCGATGGAATGTGGACGGACAATTTCAGCCCCTGGGACAGTTTTGGCCACCGACCCGTTCAGATCGCTTTTGGTGAATGGTCGGTCGCTGGGTTTCGCGATCACCTCAAGAAGGAATTCTCCAAAGATCAACTCAAATCCATGGGAGTCGAGAGCCCCGACACGTTTGATATCCGGGAATCACTCAGAGATATCGCCATAAAGTGGGGATGGGATGGTGAAAACCTCAACAGTCCAATCTGGACAGACAAGCGATGGTTGGAGGAGCCGCTCTGGCGGGCTTATGTTATCTTCAAACGACGGGCTGGCACTGAAGCGTTAGAAAAGTATTACCACGCGGTGAAGGATGCCGCTCGGGAGGCGGGAAAAGAAGAGTTCCTGGTGGCGGGCAACGATATCCCAGGGTTCAGCCTGGGCTGGCCGCGCGGGACGCTCGACATGGTCAGCACCGAGGTGACCGCTGGCTGGGGGCTGGCCAGAGGCGCAAGAGGATTCCGGCTCCCTCCTTTCGGACGTTACGCTCCGTTTTACAAACTGGCGCGCGAACACGCCCAAAGCCGCTTTGTCAACATCTGGTTTTATCGCGATCAGTTCGAGGAGGAACTCGCCAGTCAAACCATGGTCTCGGCTCTGTATTATGAGATGCTTGCAAACCATGCGCTCCCGATGTTTCATCCTGGAAAGGAACGTGTGGTCGGGACATCCGAAACCAACGTCGATTTCTTCAGGTTCGTCGAGAGGGTGGCCCCCCTCTATGGCGACCGAGTCCCGGTTGAGGAAATTGGCCTCTATTACAGTTCCTCCTCCATCCTTGCCCAGTTCACTCCCGGCGGCATTCTGGACCTGAATCATCAATCCCACCAATTCGCCTATTGGGGTTGGGCGACAGCGCTTGGTGAACTTCACTATTTGCACCGACCCATCCCCGAATGGAAACTGAATCTAAAGACTCTTGCCGATCTCCGAGTTTTGATCATTCCCGACTCGGAAATCTTAGATCCCGATGTCGTCCAAGAGGTGCTCCTCCCCTGGGTTCGCGATCAAGGAGGACAACTTCTGGTGACCGCCAATTCCGGAAAACGATTGGGCGAATCGGGGAACTTTGCTCTCAACCCAAAAGGTTTCTCGACAGCGCCTCTCACGGGTGTCGACTCAGCTGAAGATGCGTCGAGCGAGACATTCGCTTCAGAGGGTTCCGGGCAGGTGCTCTATCTCTCCAAGGATATCGGGTTCGATTTCTACCTGGCCAATGACCCAGTCGAACGCGAGGGCGCTCTTCCCAGATTCAGAGAGTGTCTGAGCAAACTTCTGCCCGAAAAGACTTCCCTCTCCCTCGAATTCTTGGAGGGTGATTCCCCCAACCTCGGCGCGACTCTTTACCAAAGCAAGTCAACGAACCGGTTGTTCCTTGACCTGAACAATTCCGCTGTCGATCTGACCGCGGATACGATGACAAAGACCTCTCCAATCAAAGTTTCTGTCCATCTTCCGGAGTCCATGCGCGACAGAAATCTCATAGCCACGGCGGTTGCCCCGGATGCGACCCCTCAAGTGGAGATTCAATCTCCAACAAAAGACCGAATTGAATTGATTGTGGGGCCGATCGAATATTACGCCGGAGTGATAGTTGAACCTTTGAACCAGTGAGGATTCTTTAAAGTGAATAGTCGATCTCTCTTTTGTTTGACCAGTCTGTTAATCATTCTTCTTCCATTGAGATCGGCCACTGCCGAATCCGCCGAGGACAGAGCCAATGCGATCTTGGAGGGATTCTCACAAGTCCAACAGGATTACCAACGGTTTCAGGAAGAGATTGTGAACCTCATCCGAGTCGACTTTGATCTCGATTCCGCCTTACTTCTCCCACAGGAAGAAGTTGAACTCCGAATCACCGCGCACTGCGAAACCTCCCCCAATCCGAAACTGGAATTGATCGAGGATTGTTATTCCGAGACCCCTCGAACGACCTCGTTTGATTTGAAATGGAACAAGACGTTGGAGGGTGAGTTTGTCGCGAACTGGAAATGGACTCCGACCGGAACGGGGAACTACCTTCTGCACTGGGTCTGTGATATCGGCGGGGACATCCCGGTATTTTATCGCAATTTCTCGGTCATCGACGATTCATTCGCGGTGGCGATCCTCAATTCCACCAGCCACCGACAACCGAGACCCGAACCCGATTTCCATGAACTCCATCTCCCTTTCAGTTATTGGGCGGAATCGATGCTGTTCACACCCAGAGGCTCCGCCCAACAGTTTGCCAACTTCAGCATGGGGGCTCGCCAATACGGCGACGATCCTGGTCTGATGATCTTCAAGGGTGGGTGCTATCTGAAAGACGATCAAACGGTTTTCTATGACGAACCGGAACCGGTTCAGCGAGCGGTCCTCGCGAGTTACCAGGAACTTTGGGGGATGCATGGATTTCCCCAACCGCTGTCGAGTCTCTACACCTACGGATTAGGCAACGGCCCGGTGAAGGTGGCTCGCTCGCTGGGATTCGACCTCCTGGGCGCTCTGTGCGCCGATCAGAATTGGGGGGATGGACCCTTCCAGATCAACCATTGGGGAATGCCCGCCAGGCCCTACTTTGTGAGCTCAGAGGATTTCCGAAAACCCGGCCCTGGCAATTCGGGAGCCATGGTCGGGGTCCAACAATGCGAGCGATACACAGTCGGTTGCCGGGATTATAACTGCGTTTACTCCTTCGAAGGCGGCATCTCCTACGCCTTCGATCAATACACCGCGCAAGCGAAGGACAGAGTTGTCGATGAAATCATCCTGTCGAGGGAAAAGGACTTCCTCGAATGCCTGTTGAACTCAGCGGGGCAGACCGATACGCCCTTCTTCTTCAGTTGCGGGATCGAAATGAACGGAGTCTGGCCCGAGATGGCCGAGATCAATCGGATGATGATGGAACACCTGGTGAAACGATCGAGGGATTTCCCCCTCGCCTTCGCAAATGCATCGGAGACGGCGAAATTCATGCGCCGTCATTATGACAAAACGCCTGAATCCATTCTGTATCTCCCGGATGTTTACTGTGGTCTGACTCAAGGGGGCAAACCGGCCTGCCACCCCGACACGATGGAGATCGAGAACGCCGATCTTCGGGCCATCTTCCGATTCGGCGAGGAGCTACCCTATGCTCAGTACGATTACACCGCCTCTTGGAACTATCCGGATTGGGGGAACGAGGAGATCCCTCGCAAGCCGGATGGCTATGTCATCCCCAACACGGAGGATCGCTTCCGAGTCACGCCAAAGATCCTCGATACTCGTGGTATTGAAGTCCGGACGCAAACGGAAGAGAGAGCCGAGGCAACCGTTATGACACTTGAGATTGACGCTGCGAGTGATTATCAGAACCTTGCGCTGGCGGTGTGGAATCTCCCTCGGACCTACACCGAGGATTCAAACCAATTTCTTCTGCAAGGCGCCGAGAGATTCATCCCGGTGAGAGCGCCGTTCACGGGAAATCTCAATGGCATTCTAATTGCTGATCTCAAGAAGGGGAAAAACCAAATGACGCTTGAGGTGAAAACCGACTCTCGCCCCCTCCAGTTCCTGGATGTCCGGCTCGGAGAATCGGCGTTTGCAAAAGTCCTGGATCGCGGGGGTGAGTCCACGGCGTATCTCTTTACCACCGCTGAGGTTCCTGTTGATCTCGAAATCGCGCCCACATCCGAAACGGAGGCGCAACTCTTTCCCTCCAACTACGAGGGGCCGATTCCACTCAGAGGTTTGAACACGATTCGACTCGACCCGGGTCAATGCCCCCGGGTTGTCGGGTTAAGTCGAGAGGAACTTCAGAAGGCTTGTCCGGATCGAAAGACATTCAAAGCCTGGCAAGTTGAGGATATTCCCTCGATATCTGGAAGAGACTAGCTCTCTTCAGATTTGACCGGACTGTTTGGTTTCACTTTTCAAATTTGAAATTGAACTCGGCATCCCTCAGGAGCGGCGCGGCCTCGTCCTTGGGAGAAAGACCGGTCGGTTCCATCGGCCACTCGATTCCGATCTCGGGGTCGGCGTAGTGAACCGACCTTTCAGAATCGGGAGCATAAGTGTTGGTGCATTTGTAATAGATCAAAGTTTGGTCCTCGAGAGCCAGGAATCCGTGGGCGAATCCGACAGGGACCCACATGGCGAGACCATTTTCGGCGGATAGGGTCCGTCCCACCCATTTCCCGAAAGTGGGCGATCCCTCCCGGAGGTCGACCGCCACATCGAATATGGAGCCGGTGATCGCGCGAATCAGCTTCCCCATCCCGTGCGGTTCGATCTGGTAATGCATCCCTCGGAGCGTTCCTTTGGCGGAGAGACTCATGTTGTCTTGTAAAAATGTTTCATCGAAACCCTCGGCGGACCAATTCTTTTGGGAGTAGGTTTCGGTAAAGAAACCGCGATCATCGCGGAAATATCGGGTTACAACCAGGAGGACATCCTCGATTTCGGTGGGCGTGAGTTGAACCATGGGGGGCATTTTCTAGTCGGTCTCCACTCAATAGTCTGTTCGTGGGAGCGGCATCCTTGCCGCGAAGGCCCCTCCTGGGAATCGCGGCAAGGATGCCGCTCCCACTGCGCAGAATAGAGTTGACATAAGACCCAAAGTCAAGGCGACAAGTAAATCGAGCCTCCCTCGGAGGTAAGCGGGGGCGTTTTTTCGGCCGCGCGGTTCCGGTATCCTACGCGCTTTCCGTCAGGTGATTGTGCGAAACCCATAGAAGCCATCCTCGTGGACTCGGGGATGACGGAATGTTTCTCAAATAGATTGGAGGACTCAAATGTCGCTCAGCATCAAACCCCAAAACGAAGCCGAACTCGACCTGTTGTCGGTCGGCGAATGCATGATCCGCCTCTCCCCCCCCGGCCATGGTCGGCTCGAATACGCGAATTCCCTGGAGGTCTGGGTGGGCGGCGGCGAATTCAATGTCGCATACGCACTGGCCCGCCTCGGGATGAGAACCGGCTGGACCTCTCGGATGGTCGACAACCCGCTGGGGCATCTGATCATCAACCACGCGCGCGCGGTCGGGATGGACACCAGCGAGGTGGTGATGGTCCCTTACGATGGTGTCGGGATCAAAGACCGTGTCGGTCTCAACTTCACCGAGGTCGGCACCGGAGTCCGCGCCAGCGTCACCATGTATGACCGAGGTCATGCCGCCGCGGCGCATCTCAAGCCGGGCGAGATCGATTGGAAACGGATCTTTTCCGAACGCGGAGTTCGTTGGCTTCACACCGGCGGGATCTTTACCGCCCTCTCCGAGGACACCGCGGCCACTTGCAAAGAGATGCTCCAAGCCGCACATGAGGCTGGGACCGTGGTCTCTTACGATCTCAATTTCCGGTCCAAACTTTGGACCAGCGAGCAGGCCCAGAAAGCGACCAAGGAACTCGTCCAGTATGTCGACTGCCTAATCGGCAACGAAGAGGATTTCCAAAAAGTCCTCGGCTTCGAGGTCGAGGGAACCGACGAGAACCTCTCCGCCCTGCCCGTCGAAAACTACAAGCGGATGGTCGAGCGAGTCGTCGAAACCTACCCCAATGTGCAGGTGGTGGGCACGACCCTCCGCGAGGTGAAGAGCGGCCTGATCAACAACTGGGCGGCGATCCTCTATGCCGAAGGCAAGTTCCATGAGTCGCGGCAGTTCGAGGGACTCGAAATCGAGGACCGTGTGGGCGGCGGCGATGGTTTCGCTTCCGGATTCGCCTATGGATTCCTCAACGGATTGACCCCACAGGAATGTGTGGAAATCGGCGCGGCGCATGGGGCCCTTCTACAAAGCACCCGAGGCGACACGAGTCAGATCACCAAGGACGAGCTGATGCACGTGACCAAAGGTGGCTCGGCGAGGATCAAGCGGTAATTCTGGATAGAAATATCGGTCTCCCCGCTCTTCACGGGGAGACCGATTCCCTCCCCTCGGGTTTCGACTCGCGAAGTTTTATGGCATCGTAATCAATGTCCAATACGCTTCTAGTTTTTCTCCCTCAGGATCCATGGTTCATGCGAATTTTTCCGGAAATGTCGGGAAATCCAAGTTGGAAGCGATCAGAGCAAGGAGCCAGTTTATGAAGTCGGTTGTCAGAATCACTCTTTTCACCCTCATGGTTTCAATGACCAGTCAGGTTTGCGCTCATAATGGCATGCCCTCGGTCCATGACACGGTGGCCGGGATCATCGACCGGATGAAAAAGCATCACGCCCCGGAAGCGCTCGACATTCTCACGCCGAATGAGGTGTGGGATTTCGTGACCGAGCAGGACAAGCAAAGCCTCGCGACCCAGTTTCTAAAATTTCAGGTGAATGTCCCAGTGGTCGTGACAGTCATGCAGCATCGCGCGCACAAGGACGATCCTTTTTGGCTCACCGGCGGCGACTTCAAGAAAACCGATCTGATCGTGGTTTACGACGGCAAGGAGTACAACGTTTGGCAAAGGGAATACGACGCCGGCGAGATAGGGCTTGGCGTGAACAGCTTGTTCACCTCCGGGGAGGGTTACTTTGTCGCGATCCGTCCTCGGATCCCGCAGGACAAACTCGAAATCACCGGTATGTACCCCGCCTACCATACGATCGGTGAAATGAAAGTCGGGGAGCGCGCCTACTTCGACGATTGGGATGAACTCGAAGTCATTCCCGAGGAACTTCAGGGACAAACCCTTATTCGCGGAACCGATGACAACAAAGATGTTGCGAGACTATCCGGCGTTTTTCGGTTGACTCCCTACCCCGCCACCGAGGAACCGGATCACATTGTTCTGACCTGGAGCGAGGATCCCAAGACCACCCAAACCATCCAGTGGCGCACCAGTCCGGCGGTCAGTCAGGGCGCGGTGAAGTATCTGAAGAAATCGGACTATCACAATTTCAATCCGAAAGAACCCAAAGTGGTCGAGGCCGAAACCTCTCGAATCGAGGATATGTATGTGGTCAACGATTCGGTCAACAACCACCACACCGCTATCCTCCGCGATCTGGAGCCCGGGACCGAATATGTCTACGCGGTCGGCGATGGATCCGATAATGGGTGGTCGGAGATCAAGGAATTTAAGACCGCTCCCGAGGGGAATGAGCCGTTCTCATTCTTCTATATGGGCGATGCTCAAAATGGTCTTGAGAGATGGGGAAGCCTGATTCAAAAATCCTATCTCGCACATCCGGATTCGGCGTTCTATGTCATGGCCGGCGACTTGGTGAATCGCGGAGCCGAGCGGGACGACTGGGATGTCTATTTCGAGAATGCCGAAGGGGTTTTCGATCACCGTCAGGTGGTCCCCTGCCCCGGCAACCACGAGTACCATGGCGGCGACTGCACGCTCTACCGTGAGCATTTCGCCCTCCCCACGAACGGGAGTCCAAACATCCATGAAGAGAATTCTTATGTGATGGAATACAGTAACGCCATCTTCATTGTCCTCGATTCCAACCTTGAACCGGAGACTCAAACCGAATGGCTGGAGGAGCAACTGAAGAACACGGACAAGACCTGGAAGTTCGTGGTGTATCACCACCCCGCCTACTCATCCGGCCCGTCGCGGGACAATCCGGAGATCCGGAAACTGTGGGGGGATATCTTCGACAAGTACCATGTCGACATCGCGCTTCAGGGTCATGACCACGCATATCTGCGGACCTATCCGATGTACGATCAGAAGCGGGTGGAGACCGCGGCCGATGGGACGATCTATATCGTTTCCGTGTCCGGCACGAAGTTTTACGATCAGGGTGACTTCGACTACAAGGAGTTCGGGATGACAAAGGTCGCCACTTATCAAGTCCTGGATATTCTGATCAGTGGAGACAAACTGATTTATCGAGCGTACGATCAAGAAGGAAACGTTCGGGACGATTTTGTCATCGAGAAGTAGGGCCGAATCCATCTTAGAGGAGAATCAAAATGCCACCCAAGAAAAAGAAAAAAATCGCGATTCTGGTCGAGAAGGATTATCAGGATATGGAAGTGTGGTATCCCTACCTCCGCCTTTTGGAAGCAGGCTACGACGCAGTCCCGATCGGTGTCAAACAAAAGGACTACAAGGGGAAGTACGGTTACCCGATCGAATGCAAGACCACGATCGACAAGGTGAAAGCCGCTCAGTACGACGGAGTGGTTATCCCCGGCGGTTGGGCGCCCGATTATCTGCGCCTCTCCAAAGAGGTCCTCAAGTTCGTGGCGGACATGGACAAGGCCGGGAAAATGGTCGCCTATATCTGCCACGCCGGATGGGTCCCCGCCTCGGCGGGAATTCTCAAGGGCAGAACAGTCACTTGTTACAAAGCGATCAAGGACGATGTGGTCAACGCTGGAGCGAAATGGGTCGACAAGGAAGTGGTGATCGATAAGAACCTGATCACCTCGAGGACTCCATGGGATCTTCCAGCGTTCATGAGAGCCGTATTGGAATTTTTGAAATAATCCATGATCGCCGTGGGAGTGGCATCCTGCCGCGAAGACCCCGGGTTTCGGGGCAAGGATGCCCCTCCCACGGCTTGGCAGGAGGGGCTCCGCCGATGTCCATTCAACCAAACCCGTGACTGACACCAACCCACCCGACAGCCTTATTTGGCTCAACTCGCTCACCAACTTCGAAAGGAAACTTCCGAAGAAATATGAGACGACCGAGTTCAACACCGACCGATATCGGGCTCTCTTGGAAAATCTCGGGAACCCACATCTGACTGAGATCCCAACCGTCCAGATCCTCGGCACGGATGGGAAGGGGTCAACGCTCGCGTTGCTGGAAGCCCTACTCAATCGAGCGGGGCACTCCACGAAATCGTTTATCTCGCCTCATTTGGTTCGAGTCGAGGAACGGTTTCGATTGGATGGTGATTCGATCGAGACCGAAGAGTTGGTGGGATGCTTGGATAGGGTCCATGAGGCATCGGCAGAGTTAGAGGGGCTCACCTATTTCGAAGCGCTCAACGCGGCGTTCTGGGTTTGGGTGGAAATCAATCGCCCCGATTTCGTCCTTCTCGAAACGGGACTCGGAGGTCGACTCGATACGACCACGATCTGCAACGCGAAGTTAAAGATTCTGACCTATCTGGAACGCGACCATTTTAAGATCCTCGGCCCGACCATGGACAAGATCGCGGGCGAAAAGTTAGCGGCGCTAAGGAGTGAGGCGCCGACCCTAATTTGTCGTCAGTCTCCCCACCTCAAGGTTCAGATCACCTCGTTTTTATGGGATCGCCGGATTCCCAACGATTGGGTCGAAGATGAGATCCAATCGACGGTCATCGATCGATCCCAAACGAGTTGGACGCATCGGCTCTCCGGAAAGGCGCTCCCGGAACTCGATGTTCGAATCCCTCTACTGGGCGATCACCAATCCCAAAACCTTTCCGCGGCCGTTCTCGCGTATCAGCGACTTGTGGGTGAGTGGCCACAATCCGAAGGGATGCTTGAGCTCAACCCAAAATGGATGGGCAGGTGCCAGATCCTCGAAGTGGGTGAGGAGACCTGGGTGTTAGATGGCTCGCACACGGCGATGGCCGGGCAGTCCTTCAAAAAGATGCTCGATCAGTTGTTCGCCCCGGATCGGCAGCGAACCTTTTATTTCATCTCGACGAAGGAGAGGTTCCCCTGGTGTTATCTAAGAGGATTAGTTCGGCCCAAGGATGAGCTGCATCTGGTGGATTACTCCCATGATCGGCTGTGGAGTGTGGAGGAGTTGAGAGTCAAGCTGTTGGAGGAGGGATGGGAGGACTACGATACGCCCCGGTTCGACATTGTCACTGACGATGAGGTGTTTACCCGATCGGGTAATCCAGGGGTGAAGATTCTTTGTGGGTCGTTTTATTGGGTGGGGGAGGTGTTGGGGAGGGTTTGAATCATCTCCCGGGCCCGGGTTCCCCTAAATCGAACTCTCCTTACAATGCCCCATTCATTCTTAATGGAGGTTTTCCTGAAAAATGTTGGGACCGATTCTTTCTTTGATTATGATCACTCAGGCCACGCCGACGGCGGACCTGACCCAAGTGGAGGGGTGGCGCCAGAACGTGGTCATCAATGGCGAGGGGTATTTTCCGGTGATGGACAAGATGCCGGACGGTCGCGCGGTGGTGGTTCTTCGCGGCGGGGGCGGGCACCTCGGTATCGGCGGAAGGCTCGATCTTCTCTTCTCCCATGATGGCGTCCTTTGGCACAGCAAGCGGACAGCCGTGGACACCTCGGCCGATGATCGCAATCCGGCATTCGGGGTGACACCCGAAGGTCGACTCCTTCTGGGCATCCATCATCAGGCGAGTTACAACGGCCATAATGTATACACGAGTCCCTTCAGTCTCGCCCGGGATCTCCAAGTCTACTCGGACGATGAAGGCCTAACCTGGTCGGATTTCAATCACCTCGAGCTCGGGGAGGTGGGAACACATTCCCCCTTTGGAAGAATCATCCGGCTTCAGGACGGGACCTATCTTCAGAATGTCTATGGCGAGCACGCTCCAGCGGTCCCCGGTATTCCAGAGGCGACCGAGGGCGTTCGCGATTATTCGTATGTCGTGCGATCCAACGATGAGGGTGCGACCTGGGGCGAGCCCGCGCTGATCGCCGCCGGGCACAACGAGACCACGCTTCTAGAATTGAAGGATGGGTCCGTGCTCGCCGCGGCGAGGGACGATCTCAATGGGGCCCATCTCGACCTCTACCGGAGTGAGGACAAGGGACGGACGTGGTCCTTCCTGGTTAAAGCGACCGACAAGAGCCAGCATCCGGCGGACCTGATCGATCTGGGGCAGGGCAATGTCCTGCTTATTTTCGGCAACCGTCGCGATGAAGAGAGAGACATCCGAGGCATTCTTTCCCGAGATGGCGGCCAGACCTGGGAGACCGAGAAACAGATGCGGTTGACCACGCCGGTCACCGGCGATTTCGGTTACCCAAGCGCGGTGGTCATGGACGACGATCTCCTGATCGTTCATTACATGGCGGGAGAGGGTGCGGACACTTACGACGGGACCAAGGCGAAATGTTTCGCGACCCTCGTTCCGATCGAGGAGATCCTCAAAACGACAAAGTAAAGGACTCCAGGAGGATGAGATGAAACCGGTTTACAATCTCCTCGCGGACATTGTTCTGGTCCTTCACTTCTCTTATGTCCTTTTCGTGGTCGTGGGGCAGATCCTCATTCTCTTGGGATGGTGGAGGGGTTGGCCATGGACCCGCTATCTCAGTTTTCGAATCGTCCATCTCGCATGCATCGCTGTCGTGGTTCTTCAGAGTTGGCTGGGCATCATCTGCCCCCTCACTGTTTTGGAGTACAAACTGCGTCAACTCGGGGGAACGGCATCTGATGAACAGTCCCTGAGTTTCATCGGCTATTGGGTGAATCGGATCCTCTTTTATCAAGCGCCGATGTGGGTGTTTGGTCTTTGCTATAGTCTGTTTGGATTGTTGGTGGTCATAACTTTTGTTTGGTATCCGCCGAGGCGGAAGGTACGACTGCTAAACGCAATGGGTGGCGACATACGGAACGATGAATAGTACGGATGAGCGGTCTTCACCGTTTTCAGTATTGATGATGGTCGTTCTCTTCGGGGTTGGGGCATTCTTCGCTTACATCATTTTCAAACCGAACTATCTTGAGAATCCAATCAACGTCCGAATGACCAAAGTCAATGGCGAGTTGCGTTCCATCGCAACGTCTATATTCGATATGGAAACGGCAAACAGAGTTGTCTCGACACCCCTGAACTTCTCGAATGATTTCGTTTTTGGATCGGTGGATGAGGTGTTCCCAGACCTTGTCACCACAATCGACCCCCTCGAAATTGGAGATCTTTTCAAGGACGAATACAATCCATCCGAAGACCTGTATCGAGCGGCCAAATGGAATGACACCTTCGTCCTGATCAGCGTGGGGCCGGATGAAGTATTGAACGTGACCGAGGGGCAAATCAAAGAGGCCATGGAGAATCAAAATGTTGGAAAAATGGCTCGTCTGGAATGGGCTTATTCGCCCACGAATGGGCTGGACTCGAGTGGGGATATCTTTCGCGTTCAGCAATAGATTCAATCCTCTACCTCAAACCAAGATCGGTTCGATCACCTTCCCCGCTACATCGGTGAGGCGATACTCCCGGCCGTTGTGGAAATAGGTCAGGCGCTCATGGTCGAGGCCGAGGCAGTGAAGGAGGGTGGCGTGGATATCGTTGACTGAAACCGGGTCCCGCGCGGCTCGGTATCCGATTTCGTCGGTTTCGCCGTAACTCGTCCCGCCTTGGATTCCGCCTCCCGCCATCCACATGAGGAAACCATGAGGGTTGTGATCCCGGCCAATGCTCCCTTGGGAGACCGGCATCCTTCCGAACTCGCCGCCCCAAACGATGAGCGTCTCATCAAGCAGTCCCCGCCTTTTGAGGTCGGTGATCAGGCCCGCCATGGGAACATCGGTCTCGGCGCAGTGGAGATCGTGGTTTTCCTTGAGACCGAAGTGAGCGTCCCAACTGGCCTGCTGGTGTCCGCCGCCGCTGTAGACCTGAATGAAACGGACACCGCGCTCCACCATCCGACGGGCCATCAGGAGCTGCGTCCCGAAATATTTTGTGATTTCTTTGTCCATCCCATAAAGGCGCTTGGTCTCCTCCGACTCCTCGTCGAGGGCGGTCACTTCGGGGGCTTCCATCTGCATCCGGTACGCGAGTTCATAGGATTCGATCCGCGCGAGGAGATCCGGCTCGGCGGGGTGTTGTTCGAGGTGTTCACGATTCAACTGACCAATCAGATCGAGTTGGTTCCGTTGATGTTCACGGTTCATCCCCTCGGGTCGGTCGAGGTTCAGAATGGGCGAACCGGTCGGACGGAAGGGAGTCGCTTGATAACTGCTTGGCAGAAAACCCGCGCCCCAGTTTTGGGGACCGCCGATGGGACCGCCACGGGGGTCATACATGACGACATAACCCGGCAGGTTTCGGTTCTCACTGCCCAAGCCGTAGGTGACCCAGGAGCCAACACTGGGAAATCCGACTCTCGGCATCCCGGTGTTCAGATGAAAAAGCGCTGGAGCGTGGTTGTTGCTCCCGCAATGGACTGATTTGATGAATGACATTTCATCGACACATTTCGCGAGAGCGGGATAGACCTCGGAGACCCACTGGCCGGACTGCCCATACTGTTTAAACTCATAGGGCGATTTCATCAGGGGTCCGGGATTCCCGAAGAAGACATCGAAATCGGCCTCGTAGGTTTTGCCATCGTTCTTTTGAAGTTCCGGTTTCGGATCGAAGAGATCGAACCCGCTCGGGCCACCATACATAAAGAGGGAGATCACCGACTTGGCTTTCGGCTTGAAGTGCGGAGAACGAACCGCCAGCGGATCCGCGTAGATCTCGGCGAGCGCCCCTTCCTGAGAAAGCAGCCCCGCCAACCCCAACATGCCAAACCCCGCGCCGGCGTGTTTGAGGAAATCGCGCCGCGAGGTGAAGGGGCTTCCGAAATGGGGGTCGGGGTTATTGGGATCCATGATGGTAATTTAAGCCTTTTCTACGGATTCCGCAATTTGGTCTTTCACTGTTGCATTCCACTCGCATCAGGCCTCAGAAAATTCCACCTTCCTCCATCTTCTTTCGAATGCGATTGAAGTGATCGAGGATGCCGAGTTGTTCACAGAGATTTTCGACCAAGGCGAGGTCTACGGGGGAGGAATCGATCAACATGTTGGCGATGTCCTTTTCACTTCGGGCACTGCCCAGACTCACCCAGAAGACTTTTGAAACGATGGCATCCTCTTTGGAAACCACCCACAGGGGACCGACCCCGAAGATCGTAGTCTCGATGGCTCGGTCGGCAGCGCCGGGAATTTTTTCACCTACATGGAAATCGATTTTGACAAAAGTGTCCTCGTCCAATGCCTGAAAGATTCTTTCATCCCTGACAGCATCCATCATTTCTTCTTGATCAATTCTGAAGGCAGATTCGAGAGCGCTGAAGAGGCCCTCCGCCTGATTCAAAGAAATGGAAACCACAAGATCAAGATCCTCGGTGAATCGAGGGTCGCCATAGACATTCGAAACGATCCCCCCAGTAAAATAGTAGGGAATCTGCAATTCGTTTAGGATGCGAACAACTTTTTCGAGTGTTTGGCGATTGAGTTCATTGTTCATTTCGGAGCCGCATCCCGCAACAAGCGTTGAGTGACCGGATCCGATTGGTACATTCTCATCGCCACTCTTCGGTTCACTTCGCGCTGACTCAAACCGGGTTCCTGCTCCCTGACAATCGCTTGGTGCATGTTGTGGCACTCTTGGTAGATGGCGAACGCTCGATTCGCTTTCTCTTCGGGAGTCATTCGATTGATGCCGTCCCAATAGGCTTTATCGATCTTGGTCATTCGCATCGCAATTCACCTCTCAATCCACATAAACAAATTCGTTCAGGTTCATCATCGCCTGACAGAAATCGACGAGGGCCTTTTGGCTTGGGAATTCCGACTCCGAACCTTCGTATTCCTTAGCCTGCGTTTCCAGGAAGGCGAGCGAGTTCTCCAATTCGCTCTCGAATGGCGGACGGGAAAGTGTCAGCCAGAAGGCGCGGTTGATCTGGGATCTGGCGTCTTGGCCGACTTCGGCTTCGAGCCTAGTGGCTAAGGACTCGGCTTGTTGGCGGGCGAAGCGGTCGTTGAGGAGTTCGAGGGATTGCAGGGGGATGGTGGTGGTCTGACGGCGGGAGCAGGATTGGGTGGCGTCGGGGCCGTCGAAGACGGTGAGGAGGGGCATGAGGACGGAGCGACGGATGAAGATGTAGACACTTCGCCGCCAAGTGTCGGGGCCGTCCTCCTGGAGGGTCGGCCACTTTTGGGTCGAGCCGGTGGCGATTAGATCGGGGTGGAGCCTTGGTTTAATCCCCGGGCCGTACATACTTCGATTGAGATTCCCCGCCACGGCAAGCATGGTGTCGCGGATAACCTCCGACTCCATTCGGATGGGACGGCGTCTCCACCAGAGATGGTTGTCGGGATCGATTTCGTTTTTGGTGGCATCGAAGGTTGAGTCCTGTTGGTAGACCGCGCTCATCAAGATCCGTTTGTGCATTTTTTTTACGGACCAGCCGTCCTCGATCAGTTGGACAGCGAGCCAATCGAGAAGTTCCGGGTGAGTCGGACGGTCGCCGCGCACTCCGAAATCGGACGGCGTGCCGACTAGGCCTCGGCCCAGATGGTGCTGCCAAAGGCGGTTGACTAGGACTCGGGCGGCGAGATGGCCCGCGCCCTTCTCCGGGTCGGTGATCCACTCAGCCAGCGCCGTTCTCCTGCCGGTGGTCTTCTCGGGTTGCGCGGTGGCGTAGGCATTCCAAATTGAGGCGTCACTCGGCTTGAGGACCGTGAGGAAACCGGGTTGGATCGACTCCACCTTGCGGTTCGGATCTCCCCTGGCCAGGAAGAAACTCTCAACCGGGTCTGACTGTTTGTCGGTCAGGGTCAGCGCCTTGGGCGGGAGAGTGGCGAGTTTATCCCTCCAACCTTGGATTTCGGTTTCGAGACGGCGAGTCTCCTCCAACTCCGCATCCGACAGCCGCTCCTTGATCTCATGGTATTGGGGTCGGATCGCTCCGCCGAACATCTCGTAGAGGTGGCGCTGCTGAGCGTTCTCGTTGTTGAGAGGCGCTCTCAGAAGATCCATCTCGCTGGCGCCGATCGGTAGAGCGGCGATTTTCTCCTCCCGAATTTGGTCGCTATAAGGCTTATGCAGGTTGTCGAGTTCTTTTTGGGCCGCGTTGAGCGGCGGGGTCCACTCATTTTCAAGGCTGGTCGACTTGATCGACTCAGCGAGGCCGCACATGAACGCCTGTTTCCGTTCGCTCGAGGTGAACACAGAGAGGAGTTGGTAGTAATCGCGCGAGGGGATGGCGTCGTATTTGTGATCGTGGCAACGGGCGCAGGCGACAGTCAGGCCGAGCATCGCCGAGGAGACGGTCGAGAGCATGTCATCGAGTTCGTCGTAACGGTTCTTCTCGGACACCTGATTGGAGATGGTCGGTCCCGAGGTGCAGAAGCCGGTGAGGGCGAGGGCCAAGGGGTTGCCGGGTTCGTATTCATCCCCAGCGAGTTGCCACTTCAAAAAAGTGTCGTAAGGGAGATCCTCATTAAAGGCCTTGATGACAGCGTCGCGAAAATGGTAAGCGGTTGGTCTTTCAATATCGAACTCGTAACCGCCACTGTCGGCGTAACGAGCGAGGTCGAGCCAGTGACGGCCCCAGCGTTCACCGTAGTGAGGACTATCAAGGAGCCGGTCCACTAAGTCTTCGTAAGCGGAGGGTGAGTCATCCTCGACAAAAGATTGAACCTCTTCCGGCGAGGGAGGGAGACCAATCAAATCGAAATAAAGACGCCGGATCAGTTTTTGTTTCGAGGCTCGCGGAGTGGGGGAAAGCCCCCTCTCTTCGAGACCGGCGAGGATGAAACGGTCGATCGGGGTTCTCGCCCAATCGGGATCGGTGACTTCCGGTTGAGACGGTTTGGATAAGCGGCGGAAGGACCAGAAATTTCGATCGGAGTCGGCGACGAGGCTATTGGAGGGCTCGGATGCTTTGAGTTTGGCCTGGAAATTCTGTCGAGCGGATTCGAGAGACTCGATACGATTCCGCAGGTCGGTGACCTCGATGTCGATCGACTCGATTTCTCCGAGAGTTTTCTCTTCCTCTTGGCGTAGCCAATCTTCAATTTCCTGTTTCGGGAACTCTGATCTCTCGATCGCCCTTAAAGACTCTATGATATTGGGAATTTCGGCATGGTTGTCTTCCAGCCCCATGGAGGATCCGGTTGACATACCGAAGGTAATCAGCGACGCGATCAAAAAGCAGACCGCGAAAGGACGTGAAGAGGGCCAACCATTCATTCCCTCATCATAGAGAAGAGCGGCGATTTCAATCAAGCGGGAGGTGATCACCCCCACCTAACCTCCCCCATCAAGATGGAGGGACTGCTGCTCCCTCCATCGAGGGAAGGGCTGGGGGAGGGTGACCATCGGCCTTCAATCGTCTCCTTCCTTGAATTCCATCGACTGGTTCCAATAGAGGCAGAAATCGAAAAGATCGAAACCCTCATCCTCGCCTCGGCGCATCCTCTCCACCCACTCGATCAGGTCTCGATTGTCGATGAACCGATCAAGGGGGGTCGGCCGGACATCGTAATCGCGAGGGGTTGATGTGGCTGTTGGAGTTCGATCGCCAGTCGGAGATTCGGTCGCTGAGGGAGTCATCGTGATCGTTCCGGTTGCTGTCGGAGAGAGAGTTCCTGTGGCTGTTGGCGTCGATGTGCCGGTGGCTGTGGGGGTGTGGCTTCCGGTTGGAGTGGGTGTTTCGGTCAATGTGCCGGTCACCGTTAGAGTGGGAGTGGGTGTCTCGGTCGGTGGAGGCGCCTCCGTGAACGTTGACGTGGGTGAGGGCGTGTGTGTCGAGGTGAGAGTCGCGGTCTCGGTGAATGTCCCAGTCGGTGTCGCCGTTGCGGTTCCGGTTGAGGTGTCGGTTGGAGTTGGAGTCCATGTTCCCGTAGGCGTGTCCGTCGGAGGGACCTCCCCGGTCCTCGTGGGTGTGGGTGTGTCCGTTTGCGTGGCGGTGTCCGTGGGGGTTGAGGTCGGAGTCTCGGTGTCGGTTGGGGTGGGGGTTGGAGTCGCGCTTTCCACGATCCCGAACCGCTCGAGAGTCATATGGAGCCCGTTGAGATCGTCATCGTTCGTGTCCTTGGCGGGATCTCCATCCGCGACCAATCCCAGCGTTCCGGCGGGGATCACCACCACCGGCCCGAAAACCGGCTTAAGCCCGCTCCCGCCTCCCGCCGGTCCAGCGGGAACCACTCCGATAACATCGCCGGGATCGGCTCCCTCGCCGAAACCGTTGAAGGGGTTGGCGATCGGGTCCCCTGTCATCGGATTCTTGTCGGCGATAAGCGATTGCGATCCACGAGCAAGCGAGAAATAGATGAGCGTGGGCAAGCCCATCACGCCATCCGGGTTCTCGATGTAGACCGCGTCGAGTTCATCCAGACCAGCCAACAAACCCAGTTCGAAGGCGGTCCAGGCGGGATTGAGTGTCGGGGCCCCTGTCCAGGTCGCGGTCCAATCGATATCGGCCCCCACCATGGGACCGAACGTTCCTCCGTTCTTGATCGAGAAAAACACATAGGGAGCGTCGAAGGCGCCGTCGCCATTGGTGTCGACCCACAGGTTCAAGGCGGCGAAGGGGGGCGTCATCCCGCCCAGGTGTTGATCAGGAATGACCAGAGAGTTCGCGTCGTCCTCGGGCGAACCGGTCAAGCCGATGGCCGCGTCATCGGCGACCAGGCTGTTTCCCATTCCAGTCGGAAGCGATTCGAAGACATCGCCGCCCTCCTCGGAGGGAATCTTCGAAGATTCGATAAAAACCGCGCTGGGGTTTAGCCCGATTGAACTCGTGTCGACCGTGAACTGAACGTACAGCGACGCCGATCGGACAGCTGCATCCAGGGCGAAGGGATCCATCTCCGGTTCGATCGCGACATACCACTTGTAGGGGAAAGTGTATTCGTTCCATCCGAAGCAATAGGCGTCGGTATTTTCGTTGTGGAGCGTTCCGAAATTCAGGGCCGGGACGATGGGCCCGCCGGGAGGGGGAATGTTTTCGTCAAAGGTCTTAAAATTGCTCCCCCAGGGCGGGCTGAGGTAAAGGTCGTCCTCTGCGTCTTCTGGGATCGATTCCTCCAAGAAGACTCCCGAACCGGGAAGACCGTTCGGGCCAAAATCGGTGTCCACACTGAAATCGATTTCCGCGAGAGTAGCCGAGTAGATGAAACCGTCGGCGAATTGCGCGTTTGCGGGGGAGAGGAAGAGGGTCAACAGGACTCCGGCGAATGCCGCTTTCGAAAGCCATTGGGATCGCATTTGCATGTCTCCTTTTCCGGGGACTCTTCATGGGAAAAAGGAGCTCGTTGCCGCACATCGTCCTCGGTCCGAGCCTTGGGCAACAGAAAAGGAACAGGGGTCTATAAAATTATTATAGTTCTCCTTTACATGATTTGACAACAGATCTCACAAAAAATCGACGATTCGCGGTGGAATCCGAGCCCCATCCTCGGTAGACTAATGCAGTCTGTGATCAGTCCGGTTATGTGGAAACCGGTAGGGGTTTTTTGTTGTCAATAGTTTTTGCGATTGATCGAAGGGAAGGTGCGGTAAGCCATGTATCGAATCGACGCTGAAAAGAAGGTTCATTTTTGCGATGGATTGTCCCGTCGCGATTTCCTCCACGCGGGCTCGATGGGGCTGCTAGGCCTCACGATGTCCTCTTATTACGCGCTCAAAGCGGAGGGACGGACCTCGAACGAGGATCGCAACGCGATTTTTCTCTTCCTCGTGGGAGGACCGAGTCAACTCGACACTTTCGATATGAAACCGGATGCACCGGCGGAAATTCGGGGACCCTACAAACCGATCAAGACCAACAGCCCGGACATCCAAATCTCCGAAATCTTTCCACGCACCGCCAAGCATGCCGATAAGTTTTCGATCATCCGAAGCATGCACCACAAGGCGGCGGGGGTTCATGACACCGGTCATCAGATGATGCAAACCGGGCGGTTATTCCTCAACGGTCTTGAGCAACCTCACGCGGGCTGCGTTCTTGGATACCTTCGGGGGACCAAGAACGACATGCCGCCGCATGTCATGATGCCGACTCCAATTGGGCCGACTGGGGGCAACATGCCTCACGGTCAGAGCGCGGGATTCCTGGGGAAGAAGTTCGACCCATTCGTCCTCAACGCCGATCCGAGCGCCCCCGATTTCGAGGTGCCAGATCTGCTTCCTCCCGATTACATCTCCTCGGTTCGGATCGATCGAAGAAAGAACTTGCGGAATTTGGTGGATGAATCGGTTGAATATTTCGAATCGAACCTGGACGCCAAACTCCTCGACGAAAGTTTCAACCAAGCCTACACCCTGATGTCATCCGCCGCGGCGCGTGAGGCGTTCGACCTATCGCAGGAACCGGAGAAAGTTCGCGAAAAATATGGAATGAACAAGTTTGGTCAGAGCTGCCTCCTCTCACGGCGACTGATAGAACGGGGGGTCCGTTTCTGCACGGTCAATATGTTCGAGACAGTGTTCAACGAAATCACCTGGGACATTCATGGTTCGGCGCCATTCAGCCCGATTGAATGCTACAGCGATCTGGTCGGTCCGATGTTCGACAAGGCCTACAGTTCGCTCCTTGAAGACCTCCACCAAACGGGCCTCCTGGATTCAACCATGGTGGTTGCCATGGGCGAGTTCGGCCGGACGCCAAAGATCAACCCAGCAGGCGGACGGGATCACTGGCCGCAAGTCTGGTCGGTGCTGGCCGCGGGTGGCGGGGTTCAAGGCGGCCGGGTGGTCGGCAAGACCGATGAAATTGGAGCCTATCCGGTCGAAAGGCCAACTTTACCCAACGAATTGGTGGCCTCGGTCTACCACAGTCTGGGGATCGATCTGGAAACGGAGCTCCCCTCCCCGGGATCGAGGCCGGTTCCGGTGGTCGATTTCGGTGTCGAACCCATTTGGGAGCTTTTTTAAACAAAT
>JACKFH010000049.1 GCA_020632575.1 Candidatus Omnitrophota bacterium
CTTGCCGCCTGGGTGAAAATGAGGGCGCCATGGCCGGAGGAATCGGGTCAGGCTCAAACGGCAAAGAGCGATGAACCATTCAGCCAAGAATTAAAACGCCGGGCCCAGCGCTGGTCCTTCCAACCCCTTCGACCGGTCCAAGTCCCCGAGGTGAAAGAAAAGGATTGGATCAGAAATCCCATCGATGCCTTCATCCTCTCCCACCATGAACAGGAGTCCATTCCACATGCGGCGGCAGCGAATCCAAGAACCTTGATTCGTCGTCTTTATTACGATTTGATCGGTCTTCCTCCAACTCCTGAAGAGATCGAATCTTTCCTGTCGTCCGAAGATGAGGATGCTTACACACGACTTGTGGGTCGACTCCTGGCTTCACCGCATTATGGCGAACGCTGGGGAAGGCATTGGCTCGACCTCGTCCGTTACGCCGAGACCGATGGACACGAGTTCGACCAGGACAAACCGAATGCGTGGCGTTACCGGGATTATGTGACTGACGCGCTCAACGCCGACCTTCCCTACGATCAATTTGTTCTCGAACACCTTGCGGGGGATCTCCTTGAGAATCCGCGCGTGAGTCCGGATGGAAAAATGAACCTCTCCGAGGTTGCCACCGGTTTCTATTGGCTCGGCGAAATTGTGAATAGCCCCGTCGATCCGATCCAGGCCCACAACGATCGCATCGACAACCAGATCGATGTCATCGGCAAAGCGTTTCTTGGGCTGACCGTCAGCTGCGCCCGTTGCCACGATCACAAATTCGATCCCATTTCCACTCGCGACTACTATGCCCTCTCCGGGTTCCTCCACAGTTCGCGCCCGCGTCAGGCGGCCATCGAATCGGATAAAATCGATCATCGATATCGCGAAGCCGCGGAACGCATGGAGGAGATCGACCGGGAAATAGAAAACATTCTGGCCTCCGCTCTGAGCGCGGTTCGGGGCGAAGAACCAACGACCATCCGCCATCAGGGTTTGCGGGATTATTATCTCTATGAGGATTTCCTTAATGGCGCGAGTCTTGAGTGGACAGTGACCGGCAATGCATTCGATACCGGCGCTCACAATCGCCCAGTTCCCCGTGTGCGAACTTTACTCGGAAAACCTTTCGGACTGGATTCAAGCCAGGGTTATCTAAACAGCGGCTGGGTCTCCGATCGGGCCATGGGGATCGCTCTTTCTCCCATCCATTGGTCCCGCAAGCGATTCGTACATATTCGGATGGCTGGGCGGGGGAAGGTCAATGTGGTTTCCGATGAATACCGTGCTCGAGTTGCGGTCTCTTCAACCACTCAAGAATTCAAATGGCATAAGGTCGATATCCAGATGTATGTCGACAAACGGAACTACATCGAGATTGTGGATGACGATCCGAACGCGAATCTGATTGTCGACCAAATCTGGTTCTCCGACCGAAGCGAACCTCCCAGCTTTGCCACCTCAGAATGCACGATCGATGGACCGACCGGCGAGGCCCTTTTGTCTTCCATTCCGGAGACCGCGCGGGAGAGAGTTCGCGAACTTAAAAATGAGCGAGAGCTTTTGGAAGGTCGGATTCAGACTCTTCCGTTTGCTTTGGCAACCACCGAAAATGTTCCACAGGACATCCCGCTTCACATTCGGGGGAGCCACAAGAATTTGGGGGACGTTATCCCCCGCCGGTTTCTGGAGGTTTATTCAGGAACTGACTCAATGCCGATCGAGCACGGAAGTGGAAGACTTGAAATGGCTCGAGAACTCATTCGATCGACATCCCCTCTCCTCGCGAGGGTGCGAGTCAACCGCATTTGGCAAGAACATTTTGGACGAGGCATCGTGGCCACACCCGACGATTTCGGACACATGGGAGAGGATCCGACACATCCCGATCTGTTGGAGTATCTGGCTGAGAAATTCATTGAGTCGGGATGGTCGGAGAAGGCAATCCACCGTTTGATCCTCACCTCGAACGCCTACCGAATGTCCAGTCAAGGATCCCCGATCGGAGATGAGAAGGATCCGACGAACCAATGGATTCACCGAATACCAGTGAAACGACTCGAGGCCGAGCTGGTCCGCGATGCGATTCTCGCGGTCTCCGGGCAACTCGATCGAAGTGTCGGGGGTCCCAGTGTCAAACCCTTCCTGACCCCTTTTATGGACGGTCGCGGTCGACCCGCCGAATCGGGTCCTCTCGATGGCGATGGAAGACGCAGTCTGTACATCAATATCCGGAGAAACTTTCTCTCCCCAATGTTTCTCGCCTTCGATTTTCCCTCGCCCAACTCGACCATTGGCAAACGCGGAGTCTCGAATGTTCCGGCACAGGCCCTGACTCTCCTGAACAACGAGTTTGTAGTCGAGCAAGCCGCGAAATGGTCCGAACGGCCTGGCCTCCAGAGCGACAGGGATCCGGAGAGTAAGATTCGATCGATGTACCTTCAGGCCCTTGGTCGAGAACCCGAAAAGAGGGAAACGGAACTCGCCCTCGGTTTTCTGGAGGAGGATCCTCAATCCAAGGATCAGGCCTGGGCGGACCTCGCCCATGTGATTTTTAATCTTTCCGAGTTCATCTTTGTCCGTTAGTCTTAGTCGACCATGACCCCGAATGACAAACCCATCCATCGAGTCGTTCCCCTGTCGCGCCGCGCCATGCTGAGTGGGTGCGCTAATGGCTTCGGCGCCATGGCCCTTTCGGTCCTCGCTTCAGAGTGGGGCTGGACTGCTCCGGCAAACCCGATGCAACCGAAATCCCCGCACTTCCCGGCCAAAGCCAGGAGCGTGATCTTCCTCTACATGGATGGCGGCCCCTCGCAAATCGACACCTTCGATCCGAAACCCCGTCTCGAGAAAGAGGCGGGAGAGCCGATCAAAATGGATATCCCCAAAACGCAGTTCCAGAATGTCGGGAATGTGATGCCCTGCCCCTGGGGATGGAAACAGTGCGGCGAGAGTGGCGCCCCAGTCAGCGATCTATTCCCCCACACACGCGAGTTTGTCGATGAGATGGCGATCATCCGTTCGATGACCTCTGAGAGCTCCGAACACACCTCCGCCAATTACTTCCTGCACACCGGCTTCACCCGTCAGGGAAGGCCGGGAATGGGGAGCTGGGTCACTTATGGTCTTGGAAGCGAGTCGGAAAACCTTCCCGGTTTTGTCGTTCTCGATGGGGGTCTCATCCCTCCGGGTGGGATGGATATTTTCAACAGTGGATTTTTGCCTGCGGCCTATCAGGCCACCCTCTTTCGGAGTGGCGAACACGCCATGGCGGACCTGGAAAGGCGGGAGCCGACTGAGGCGCTTCAACTCAAAAAGATGGACCTCCTCCGGAACCTCAACCAACAGTCCCTGGAGCGATTTGGCGAGGATGACCAGATCGAGGCGGCCATCGCCAATTACGAACTCGCGTTCAAAATGCAATCCGCCGTTCCCGAGTTGACCGACCTTTCGGGTGAGACCGACGCGACACGAAAACTTTATGGTCTTGATGAGGACATCACCTCCACCTTCGGAAGACAATGTTTACTCGCGAGAAAACTGGTCGAGAAGGGAGTCCGATTTGTCGAGTGCCTTGCCCCCAAAGTCGAGGGGGTCAAGGACCGTTGGGACCAACACAACAATCTGGAGAAAGAGCACGCACTCAACGCCCAAGCCACCGACAAGCCGATCGCGGGTCTCTTGGCCGACCTCAAAAGTCGGGGCCTGTTGGAGGAGACTCTCGTGATTTGGGGAGGCGAGTTCGGGAGGACTCCCATGGCCCAAGGGGCGAATGGGAGAGACCACAACCCCTACGGTTTCACCATGTGGATGGCGGGCGGCGGAGTCAAAGGGGGAACGGTCTACGGCGCCACCGACGATTACGGTTACTTTGTGGTTGATAAGAAAGTCGAAATCTACGACCTCCACGCCACCATGCTCCACCTACTCGGAATGGACCACAAACGCCTGACTTATCTCTTCAGCGGAAGAAACATGCGCCTGACCGATGTGCATGGCCGCGTGGTCGAAGACATCTTGGCGTAAGGGTTTTTCCGAATACAGGAGTTTTCCGAGTCGCCTTCCATCGTTTGAGGAAAAAAACTTGGCGTGAGGCTTATTTGGTTCCGTGTTCTCGAATGGCGTCATAACGGATCTGAATTCCCTTGAGGATTTCCAGACCGGACTGTCGGTTCTTGAAACCCTCGAGCAGGATCCTTCGTGTCTCCCGGATCGCATGGTCTCCGGGGGGATTGAGTTTGAACAAACCACCCTTTACCACCGAGGTTGATTCCTGGGTGGATGCATCGACATAGACCCCAAACGGAAGGTCGGCACCCCTCCACTCGGAGAGTCTCTTCGCGAGATTGACCGCCGTTTCATCCTCCGCGCTCGCCGAGTTCACGACCCAATGCCATTTTCGAGTGGGTTGAATGGGTTCGCGGATGCCATGCACCTCGAAAGAGGGCGGGGAAGCCGCTTTGATCTGAGAGGCCACCGAGGAGGTTTGGGTGTCATTCAGGATTTCTGCCTCACTCTCCCAGGCCAGGGCCATCGCCGCCTTTCCACGACCCAGTTCCTGAATCGCTTCGCGGGCGCTTAACCCCTTTTCGTGATCGAGGGCATAGTCTCCCTTACGATTGAGGTCGCCCATCCCCTCCACCGCGACACAAATCGTCTCCTCCTCCGGATGCGAAAAGGAGGTCGCCCCGCACAACGCGGACAGGAGGGAGATTGTTCGAAACATCCCATTCGAATCGCCCGGCAATGCGAAAAAGGCGGTTAACCCCTCGATTCGGTCTTTATGATCGACCGCACCCAACACCTCATCCCAAGTCTTCGGGATCGATTGCACCCCCGCCCGGGCCAGCAGCACCTTGTTCGCGTAGAGATAAAGATGCTCCTCGATCCAAGGGAAAGGCGTGCCGTCCTCAACCCTGTCTTCAGGGTAGAGCCCCACGGATACATCCCTTTCTCCGGGACCCCGAACGATCAGGTCACGGTCCCCAACCGCCTGCTTGGCCTCCCGGATAAGAGCATCTCGATTCTCGGGGGTCACCCAATCCGGAAGCGAGAGCGAGATGGGACCCATTGGGGAAGTCTCTGTCGGCTCTTCAATAATGGCGGGAGTCATGTCCTCGGAGGGCCGCGAAGATTCTCCGACCTCTTCCCGAGGAGTGGAGCATCCGACCAGACCGAGGGCCAAAAAGACTAGCACCAAACCGAAAGACTTCGTCGGATCCGATTCCCTCTTCAGCATTCTTTGTCCCCCTCCTCCCCGGTCTCCCCTGAGCCACCACTGGCATCCTCCGAACTCTCCGCCTCCACAATCTGGGTCCGTTCGGGCGAATGGTCCTCGATGCTGGGTATGGGAGGTTTGGACGGAAGGCTCTGTTCCGTCCGTTCCAGGATTTTTTCAAGGGTCGGGAGGTTTTCCACATCCTGGTGATACCCGGTGACCCCCCGGGCTTGCAGGGCCGACTCCAACCATTCGGAGAGTCGAACCGAAATGTTTTCGTCCTGGAGGTCATAGGCCCGAACAATATCCCTCCAAGTGATCCGATCGAGAGGGACCGCTGGGAGCCAGTTGCCATTGATGTCCTGTGCGATCAACCCCTTCTTCTGCATCTCCTCGAGCAGAGGTTTCACTCGGGCGTGGTTCAACCCGAGAGCCTCCGAAATCTGGTTGAGCGAAATCGGCCCTCTTCCCTGGCTAAAGTGTCTCCCCGTCTCATGCATGCCGCCCCATGAGTAGAGGAGGCGAACCTCGGGGGCGAGTTCCCAAGGGGAGGCCAGCTGATCCTCGGGTGGAAACTGAATGCACGCGGTCAGTTCCAGGCCGAGCAGAAGCAGCCACCAGGTGTAATAGGTCCAGAAAAGGACATACAAAATCAACGCCAGACTTCCATAGACGATTTGGTAATTGGAGGAAATGGTGACATAGTGCGCGAACAACCGTTTGGCGATCTCCCAGCACAGCGCCACCACCAGCGCGCTGGTGGCCGCCGCCTTCATATCGACGGATTCGCTGGGGATGTGGATATACATCAGCCAAATGGCGACCCAAGTGATGCAAAACGGGAGGACCAACCAGAGCCAGCCATACAAAAAGCGCGCCCAGCTCAGATCCGCCACCAGCACACGACGTTCGATGAACTGGTCGAGGAGCATCGGCCCCACCATCACGATCGGCAGGAAGGCCAAGAAGGTCCAGAAGGTGACAAACCGTTTGACAAAGGGTCTTCGCTTTTTGACCCTCCAGATCGTATTGAACGCGTCCTCGATCGAGTCGAATAGAAAGATGCCGGTGATAATCAAGGCGATCAAACCGATCGGCCCCAACTTCTGAGCCTGTTCGACGAAAACCGTGATGTTCCGCTCGATCGTTTCCTCGAATTCGGCCAGTTTGAGTTCCGCCTCGGTTGGGGTGTGAGGGATCGCCCTTTCCATGGTTCCATCCGATGGGACGCTCGAGATTTCGAGCTCATCCGACGCATTCCCGATGTTCTGAAAAGGGATCAGGCTTTCGGGAGAGAGTGTCCCGGAGCCGTCCAAATCCGGTTTGTTCAGTTTGAACATGTCGAACTTGGTTCCCTGGGAGAAGGGAAAGAGGTACCTGACCGCCCAATCGTAAACCACCTTCTGCTCCTTCTCGAAAAAGGAGACATACAGAGAGAGCGAAATCGCGCTCACTGGGACCAGCGCGATCAACGAATAGTACGCGAGACTGCCGGCCAGGAAGAAAATGTGGTCCTCGGACTGGCGTTTGTAGAAACGTCCGAGGGCCTTGGCGATCGTAAAGCGGTAGTCCACAACTTTCTTCATGGAATCGCGATTGGGAAGGTGAGAGCCGATGCCGGCCATGAGAGATCGATTGCTTTCCTATCCGCCGAGGATGTCGCCCGAGATCGGCTCGACCACCACGCCTTGGTTTTCGAACTCCGTGATGGCCTGATCCAGGTTTTCATCCTCCCCGGAGAGTTCCAGGACAATCTCGCCCACAGTCGAGGAGACTTTGGCCCGACGGATATTCGGGACCACATCGAACCGTTTTGCCACGCTGAACAGGATGGGCTGGGTGATCAACTCCTCCGGGAAAGTGAGTTTGACTCGCTTTGTGCTCATGATGACTCCCCTCCGAATCAGGTTCCCCTCCATTGACGAGCTATTGTCGGGCGGATTAGCGGGTGCGCAATCCGCCGCCCTCAAAGCTGACAAGGCGCCAGTTCCATATCGGTCAGCTCGGTGATCGTCGGATGCTCGCCGCAGATCGCGCAATCCGGATCCCTCGGGATCTTCACCTTTCGGAAATCCATCCCCAAAGCGTCGAAGATCAAGAGCCTCCCCACCAGGGGCTGACCGATCTCGGCTAGAATTTTAATCGCCTCAGTTGCCTGCAAAACCCCCAAAACTCCGGCGACCGCTCCAAGAATCCCAGCCTCCTGACAGGAGGGGACCATCCCTTCTGGCGGCGGGTCGGGGAAGAGGCATCGGTAACACGGTCCCTCGCCCGGTTGGATCACCAGAATCTGGCCATCGAACCGAAAAATCCCCGCGTGAACCAGCGGCTTCTTCAGCATCACACAGGCATCGTTGATCAGATAACGCGCCGGAAAATTATCCGTCCCATCGAGGACGACATCGTAGTCCTTTAAAATATCGAGCGCATTGTGCGACATCAGCCGCGTTTCGTGAGTGACAATCTCGACATCGGGATTCATCGCCGAGAGTTTGTTCTTCGCCGATTCAAGTTTGGGGATGCCGACATCGGGGGTGTGGTGCAGCACCTGACGCTGTAGGTTCGAGAGATCGACCACATCCATGTCGACCAACCCCAGTTTGCCGACACCCGCCGCGGCCAGATATTGAGCCGCCGGCGTGCCGAGTCCCCCGGCGCCGATGATGAGCGCGCTCGAGCTGAGCAGTTTCTTCTGACCGACCCCGCCCATCTCGGGCAGGATGATGTGCCGAGCATACCGCTCGATCTGGTCTTCTCTAAGTCCAAAGGGTGTGTTCATGCGATACCTGAGTTCCAATTCTCGAAAAAATGACCGTTCTAGGCCCTTCGGGTCATCTTAGTGGAGGAGGGAAGGGATTGCCAGAAGGCGACTTTGAACCACGGACCCTCACGGATTGCTGGATCGTGGCTCCCGCATCGGACTCCCGTCCGATGGAGGGACTCTTAGGACTCACGCTGGTTCGAGAATCCCTTCTCGAACCCACTTCCGCACGAATCCTTTCGTGCTGTCGCTCCCCAAAGAGTTGGGTGAGAGGATTAAACCAGACTATCCTAATCGCAGGAAAGGGTTCCTGCTTAAGTTGCGCCGAGAAGGGATTCACGGCGCAGTTGACAGGGCGGACTCCCGTCCGGTTAAGTCGGTGGCGCTCAATCCCCCGACACCTTCCCCCAATCCTGTTGGAAGATCAGCAAGTCATCAGGACCGACCGCGCCATCCCCATTGAGGTCGCTCCGGAGGTAAGGGAACTCATAGGCCCCCATGTCGTAGTCTCCAACCGGCCTCGGGTTACCGTCAAAATCGACCATCACCCCGGTATCCGTCCCAGAGTCGATGCAGGGAGATCCTCTCTGAAGATGATAATCTCCACCCGAGATATCCACAAACTTCGGATCGGCGTCGATATTTCCCTCCCCGGGATAACCGCCTTCAACCAGACTATGGCTGACGATAGCGTCATCCATCCAAATGGGAGTGGAGGAACCATTAGGCTCACTCACCACAATGCAATTTTTCAAAACCGGAGCTGGAAAATCTCCCCCAAGGCTGAATCCAGTCGTGTGTGAGCCGACGATGCAGGTGCATTGATCGAATTCCGCTGAGAATTGACCCGTACCATAAAAAACAGATCCAGACCCCACATCGGTAAGAGTATTCGTTGTGAATTTAGAATTCAATACTTTAACATTTGATTTCCCGCCTGTTGTATTAGCATAGAACGCGCCTCCCTGTCCACCAAATCCAATGTATCCACTTTGGGGGTATTTGTAGCGGGCAGTGTTCCGTGTGAACGAGCAAGAGTCAATCTCAAAACTGTCTCTGGGACCAATAGCGATGGCTCCACCAAGATTCGCCACGTTGTCGGAAAAAACACTGTGGGTGAGATTGATTTTAGACCCGATCGACGATATTCCTCCTCCCCCACTTGCGGAGTTGTGGTTTATGACGCATCCTGTAATCCTGCACTGAGAATTCTCCACACGTATCCCACCTGCTATGTATGCATTGTCCACAATCCCATTCTTCCTTATTTGTGATTCTAAAAGTATTACAGAGGATTCAATTATTCTTAGACCAGATCCGACATTTGATAAACCATTCTGAATCACTATTCCGTTTAGGGTGACAGTGGTTGACCTGATTGTCACGACCGATATGTTATTTCTATCTCCGTCTATCATTGTCAGATTGCGATTTGGATTCCGCAAATCTCTCTCTCCGGGTCCCTCTATACCTGAAAACCCTCCAAGTAAAGTTAAAGGTTTCTCTACTATGACGTTTTCAATATACGTTGCTGATCTGATCCACACCTCATCACCTGTGGTGGAGGCCACGATTGCTTCTCCAATGGTTGGAAATGCAGTTTCCCAGGAGTGGCCATCGGAGGCGGTTCCATCGGGGGAGACAAACAAAGTGGCGGCGTGGGCGGGGAGGGCGAGAACGAGAAGGAGGATCGCGACTCGGGGGTTGAACATTTGTTTACAAGTGTAGGTTTGTGGGGCTGTGTCGTCAAGAGAAAATGGAGGGCTTGCTGGGATCGGAATGACCGTGAGAGGGGTTCCCTCTCAGCATACCGCCCTTACTCAAACCTCACCCGCACCTTCGCCTTTCCCTGGAAAGGCTCCACCGTCACTGTCTCTCGCATCGGATCGTAAACCCCTCCCTCCACGCTCGACGCGGGAGCTCCCTTTGGATGAGGGATTCGGAGGACGACTCTGCTGGGTTTGCGGTCCGTGTCGCACTGGATATCGGCGAGGATCTCGCCCTCTTCGAGATTCGATTTCACCTCCAGGTTGACCGGGCCGAAGTAACTCGCGGCATCCTTCAAGCGGATCTCCTTGCCGTCCTCCATCCAGGCGCGAGGGATGCCGGAGAGAAGGCTGAGGGTGTCGCCCTCTTCCTGATAAAGCATCCAGCGGCTCTGCATGAGGAACCAGGCCTCCTCGTGCGTTTTGTAGACTGTGCCGCCATAGGGATGCTCCTTGAAACTGTAGACCTCCCGGTCGATCGTGCTGGTGACCGTGTGGTAATAAGCCTGGAGGAAGGCGCCGACATATCCCTGTTGGAGTTGCAGCCAGGGGTGACGGCTGTAATAGGGCTGAGTCGGGACTACATTCTCGACCGTGAACAATTCGGTCTGCATCTCGTTCAACCACTTTGCTTCGATTTCGTCCGGAGAAAAGACCTCGGTGAACGCGAGATAGAGCGGACCCACCAGCGCGTCACGGGTGACCAGCGAACCATGCGTGTACCAATGCGCCTGCCCCTGATCGGCGTACAGGATGACCGGCCCGTGACCGGCCGCCCAGGGAGCCGCGCTGGGAATCCAGCGACCATCGCCGAGCGGAATGACCGGCGAAACCGCGAGCGTCTTTCGAAAGTTTTTGCGGATGTCCTCGCGGAAGGCTCGGGCCTCTTTTTGTATCCGGCTGGCATCTGGATTGCCGATCGCTTCAAGCATTTCGCCGAGTCGCGCCAGACCGAGATAGGCGTACCCGTTGAGCGTGAAGGAAGGGAAAGGATCCTCGGGATCGCCGACATTCCCGCTCAACATCCCTTTGCCCTCGCCCATCGGTTTCTCGGAACTCTCCCGCCGACGGTTGATGATATAATCGCATGAAAGGAGGGCCTTCTCTGCGACCCGATTGGCCCACTCCTTGTCCCGCGTGTACCGAAAGTGTTCGCCGATTGTCCACAACACCGGTCCCGTCTCGGCCTGATAACTTCCGTAGTTCTGCATGAACCCATCGTCGTGCTGCTTGGCGAAGAAGTAATCGATCGCCTGTTCGGCCAAACCGTGCGCCCCCATCGAATCGAGGAACTGAATGATCGGCGCACTCTCCGTGCCGATCGGTCCGTAGCCCGTCCCAGCCGCAAGGACACTGTCTCTCCCAAAGAGAAGCAACTGGAGGTGCAGAAAACCCGCATGGATGAGTTCATCGATCTCTCTCTCGGGGACGCGCATCTCAGCCGCCTGATCGAGTTTCGCTTTCCAAAAGGCTCGGGTTTCCGCATGCCTTATTTCAAAGTCTTGTTCGGCGATTCTCTCCGCCCTCTCTAGGGAGACCGGGCCATGCGGGATGCGGCATTCCAGGGTCGCGACCTCGCCGGGGGAAAGTAGGATGCTGATCTCTTCATTGACCAGCGGGCGTCCGTTGAGGGTTGCGATCGATAACACCTCGTTCCCCTCGTTCGTCATATAAAAACCGCGTTGGTCGTCCAATCGTGTGTTGGGATTGGGCACGAGAAAATGCGCGTAGTTGGGGGTGTCCCCACGGTTCTCGGCCTCGGCTCGGAAAAACAAAACCGGTTTTTCGCGAGAGGAATCGAGCTCGGTTTCCAAAATCTTCTCAGCGTCCGCTGCTTGTTCGGGTGTCCAGGCCCGACGAGTGTTCTCGCCGCTGAAATGATCGACCGCCAAATAGTGCGTTCCAGAAATGTTCTCGTCGGTTAGGGGAGAGGTTTCCAAGGTGGCGAATGCGGTCATCCGGTACTCGATCTTCCCCTGTTTCCGTGTCCCATGAAGGATCGGCAGGCAACCCTCCTCCAGCGTTCGGGTCATCGTCTCGACCGCGTTGACTCCCATTCCAAGGAGGAAGGGCATTGTTTGAATCCCCTCCCCATAGTTCCTCAACACAATGAGGTCGGTCTTCTGAGGTTCGGGAAGCAGTTGATTGTACTGGGTGGCAATTTCGAAGAACCGGATATCCCGTCCCAAACCGAGCCAGACAGGGAGGTGCATGTGTCGGGTGATTTTTCCCGCGGACTGGAAATCCGGCTCCTCTCTCTCCTGGTATTCCTCCAACCGAGTCTTTCGCTCAGGAGACTCGATCGCCCCGGAAATCTCCGAAAAACTTCGGGAGTCCTCGGAGGTCGTCACGATGACCCCGTACTCCGATAAGAGGATGGGGTGCTCGGAGGAGACATCCCTCAGGAAGAACGCGAAGGACTGAGTTGCGCTGGTCACCTCAATCGCGGTCGCCCCCGGACCCGGTTGGATCCGTGCTTTGGAGATTGTCACATCGATCCGAACGGGATCGCTTGCCTCCATCTGAAAGTGAGAGTCCTCGATCTTGGCCTCTCCCCAGCGGATCGAAAGGTCATCGAGTTCTCCATACCGAATCTTGACCTCTCCCTCTACCGGACCCATCTCCCAAAGGATTGAGACGGTGGATTTCCGATCGATGTCTTGGGAATGGCTGGGGCTAGCCAAGCAGGCGAGGTTGATTGCCAGACAAGCGTGAAGCAAAAAGGAATTTCGGATAGACAAGTTCTCTCCTCCACATGAGAGATTCAAAAAACAAATCAATGCTTTTCAAAAGGACTTCTAGCGACTCATCTTGTCGACCACGAATTCGTAGGCTTGGCGCGAATCCTCGTAGTTGGTCGAATGCCCGCCCTCCGGACGGTACAAGAGGAGGGTGTCTGGATTCAGTTTCTCCACAATCTTGGCCAGTCTCAACACGCTATCCGGCGGCACCGTCTCATCTCGGCCCCCGGCGGTGATTGCGATCGGCATGGTCAGTCTTTCGGGAAAATACTCCGCGCTCCGATTCTTGTATTCCATCGGAATCTCTTGTTTCGTTCCGCCGAAAGATTCTCGGATGGCCCCCTGAAAGTTTTCATACTCCAGATGGTTCGCGGTCCCGTTGATCGAGACCACCCCATCCACCAGTTCGGGATGAAGCGCAGCGAAAGTCAGGCTGGAAGAACCGCCCATCGAGGCCCCGCTGACCAAGACCTTGTCGATCGAGAATTGTTTCTTAACCCGAGAAATGATCTGAACGACGTCCCTTTCGGCCTTCGGCCCCATCCAGGAGGTTGAGGCCCGGTAGTCGGGGGAGACATAGATCATGTCATGTTCTTCCGCGACATCCCGAGCCGCGCGCGCCTGGTCGATATCGCCGGTTGCGAACTGCCACCGGTCGGAACCGTGACCATGGAGGGCGACCAGTAGGTGATGTTTTTCGCTGGGATTAAACTCTTTGGGAAGGATTTGGACATAGTGTTGGACCGAACCATCGACTTCCGCCTCGAAGGTGACATCTCGGATATTCGCTGGATCTTGGGCGGAAGCGCCGATCTGACCAAGAATGAAAACAAGGAGAAGTACGGCGGCTCGGATCAAATCGTCTGCTCGCTTTACAGGAGATGGAGTCTCATCGCATAAGGCGCCCGGCCAGTTAGTCTGCCGAATCCCTCTTAATACTGTTTGTAATCCTCAAACAAGTAGTTCAGAGGTTTGCCCTGGCTCTTCACATCCTGGCCTTCCATACGGTAGAGCGAGAGGACGATGCCATCCTCAATCTCTTCGCCTACATCGAGAACGCCGGAGACCTGGATCACCGTGTCGTTGAAGAAATCGGCTTCGTGACCCTCATCCATTTCGACATAGACCCATTCATTGATCCATGGCATGGAACCGAAACAACACAGCATCATGCTGTTGGTGAGAATGAAGGATTTGACTTTCTCGTCCTCGATATCGAGCGGCACCATGTATCCCTCGAGACTCACTTTGTTGTCATCGAGCGCCATGATGTAATTCGGGATCTGATCCTTGAGTTGCTCCTCGGTTTCTTTATCCACCACCAGAGTTGGGATCATGTATTCATACCCTGAGAGCACATCGAAGGGGATCCGACGATAACCCTTTTCATCGGCGGTCGCCTTGGCCAATTCCGCCGTGGCGGAGGCGGGGATCTTCTTCACCAAAGCTGCGGTCGAGGAAGGGGGCGCGACTGTACCCACCAAAGCGTCAACCGCTTTTTGACCTGTTGCATTCAGCGGCATCGAACCGGCCACCTTCTTCGGAGTCGCTTCGGCGATATCCGTTGTCCCGGTCACATTTTCTATGACCGCGTTGGCCGCGACCACAGTCGGTTCCGGTTCTTCTTGAATGGGAGCGTCCAGACGTTCTCCCTGGACAACCACAGGCGCCGCTTCCTCGGTCGATTCCTCAGGAGCTGTCGAGCAGCCATGAAGCAACAGAGGGATGGCCGCGAGGCAAAGACTAATCTGAACGATTCGTTTGGTTCTTTTCATGATCTTTTTGTTTTTGATAGAACAATTATCTTATACAATTTTCATCTTACCCGATCCGCTCTACCCCGTCCACGCTTACTCCGTCGGTTCTATTCGTTGCCTTCGGGGAAGTCGAACTCGAGGTCTTCCACCTTTTCTCCCTTGATCTCGAGAGTGGAGACCACCGCTGAAAACTGATCGATCCCTTTAAGTTTTTCACTTTCCACCACAAACTCGGAGGTGTCCTCAGCGGTCTCGCCAGTCAGCGCGTTTTCCACCCCGGCCAGTTCCAGCATGGTGACAGTCGTACCGCCATTGTCGGTCTTTAGCGCCAGGGAGAATTCCATGCTCCCTTGCTTCAACCGGATGGGGTTCTCCGCTTCGCCATCCAACACATAAGCGGTCATTTTCCCCGTCTCTGGATCCAGGACAATTTCCAAATGGGCGAAATGGTCTCCCACCGCGACCAGGGTTCCGCCATGCGGGGCCTCGTGAGTGTGACCGTGCCCCCCTTCGGCATGTTCATGGTCATGCTCGCCCTCCTCGGCGTGTTCGTGATCATGGTCCCCGTCTTCCTCGTGCTCATGGTCATGACCATCCTCATGTTCGTGCTCGTGATCTTCCCCCTCGCCATGCTCATGATCGTGCGCTTCTTCCTGGCTGCCACTCGGAGCCGTGTCGGGCGCGGCGCCGCATCCATAGAAAGCCAGAACCAAGGCCACCAGGAGGGCGCCAAGGGGTTTGTTGACAATTGAATGGATCGCTTTCGTCATGATTTCTCCTTTAAAACCTAAAGTGTATCGACATCCCCTCGTCTAGGAAATGGGGGTTAAATTCGAGGCGATATCGGTCGTGTAAGCTTTGATCGCCGGGAAGATTCCGGAGATTGCGCCGACCACCGTCATGCCGATTGGCGCCAGGATCAAGATGGGATGAGGCGAGAAGATATCGAGGACCACCCCAGTCTGGGATCGAATCACCAAGGTGGTAACTCCAAGAATGATGGCGTAGACCACGAAACCGAGGAGGCTTCCCATCAGGGCGATGATCGAGGATTCCAAGATGATTGCCGAAAAAATCGTCCGCCTCCGAGCTCCCAGCGAACGCAAGATCGCGAAGTCGCGCCGCCTTTCGTTGATGGTGTTGTACAGACTCGCGAGGATGGAAGCGGCCGCGACCAGCACGACCAGATAGGACACAAGGGTCAGGACCCGAGTCACCCATCCGATCTTGTTAAAGAGGTCCATCATCACCCTTCCGATTGGCCAAGCCAGAGTCGCCACCTTCCCCTGTTTGTTGATCGTTTGGTCCATCAACATGCCATCCTGGGGCCCCTTGAATTTCAGCATCACCGCGCTGACTTCCTTGTGCTCATCGGGGATTTCCTTCCCCGCCTCCGCGGTGTACTGCTCGCCTGTCCCGCGAAGGACATGGCCGGTCATCCGATAGATTCCTTCGATCGGGATCCAGATCACTCGGTCCGAGGGGGTGTTGGTCGGTTTTAAAACGCCAACCACCACATACTCCTCCTCGTGTCTCATATTCGGATCGTAAATCAGGCCATGGTAGGCGTTGAACTTATCACCCAATCCGAGTCCCGTCTTTTGGGCGACAAAGCTGCCGATCACCGCCTCGCGTCGCGCGGTGTCGAAAGCACGGCCCCCCTTTTGAAACTCAAACTTCTTACCCTTTTGGTACTCAAATTCGTTGAAAAGATCCTCGGTTGATCCCACAATCCGGAACCCCTGATAGTTATCCCCCAGGGCGTACGGGATCGCCAGTTTCACCCGCGGGTTGTCCTTGATCGTGGCATACATCTCATAGGGGATGTTCCCCGGGGAAGTCTCGAGGTGATAAACCGTATTGAGAACAAGCTGTAACTGGCTCCCCCGAGCCCCGAGGACCGCATCGAACCCAACCTCGCCACCGGTGAATGCCGCTCGCGTTTGGTCGTTGATGCTGAACACCGACATCACCAGCCCGCTCGCCAGGGCGATGGAGAACATGGTGATCGCTGTGGAGAGAGCATGCTGGCGCAAACTCCGTCGAACCATCAGGAATATGCCGCTCAGTGTGGAGGATCCACTGATTCCGCTCATGCCGTCGAAGCCTCCTGACCGGCAAGGTTGATGTCCGCAAGCGACTGACGGTTCTCGAATTCTTGAAGGACTTCATCGTCATGGCTGACCAACAGCAGGGCGGTTCCTTGCTCCCGACAGATCCCTCGAATGAGGGAGAGCGCCTCATGGGTGTGATGCGGGTCGAGGTTCCCCGTGGGTTCGTCGGCGAGGACCAGTTTGGGATGGTTGGCCATGGCGCGCGCCACCGCCACTCTTTGTTGCTGACCCACCGACAGCTGACCCGGGTAGTAATGGATGCGATCGCCCAACCCCACTCGTCCAAGTAGATCGACCGCGTATTCCTTATCCAGACCGCGTCCGAACATCATGCCGAGTTCGACATTTTCGAGCGCCGTATAACCCTGAAGCAGGTTGAAAGTCTGGTGGACATACCCGATCGTCTTGGCTCGGAAGAGATCTCTCGAGGGTTCCGACAAGGATTGAATATCGGTCCCTTCAACCAGAAGCTGGCCGGTGTCCGCCTTGAGAATGCCCGCGATCAAATTCAGGAAAGTCGTCTTTCCCGAACCGCTGCGCCCCTCGAGGGCGACATGGGCCTTTTCCTCCATCGCGAACTTGGGAATATCGATGATCGTCTGCCGTTCCCCAGTGGGAGATCGGTACGTTTTCTTGACATCCGTGATTTCCAACACCGCCATTGGAGTCTTTGAGACCTTTCGATTTTTGGGATTTCCCCTTAACGTTGCCCCATCGGAAAGACTCTCTCCGATTTGAGCCCGGAACGGAGAGAAGCGGGGTATCGCTTAGATTAAAAGGAGAAAACGGGGAATGACCGCCACCGTAACCCAGATTTTCGTATGACTTCAACCGTTCAGTCCATCAATTTCAGCGATCTTGGCCCGACCGGGAAGTATTGGCTAGGGGCCTTCGACCCCAACTCTCCCATCCACCGATTTCTCCCCCTCGGTCCCCTGGATTCGATATCCCTTTCGGAGGAGAGAAACCAATATTGGCGCGACCGGACGACGGACCGAAAGATCTTGGTGGAGGGGATTGGAAACTCGAATCTCCCACTCTCTTCCACCCAATCCGCAGCACTGGAGCGCCTGAATGACCCGAGTTCTTTGTGCGTAGTGACTGGCCAACAGCCCGGATTGGCTGGCGGACCTCTTTACACCTTCAATAAGATCCTTTCCGCGGTGGTGTTTGCGAAAAGACTCGAATCCGAATGGGATCGGCCGGTCATCCCAATCCTCTGGGATGGCGGCGAGGATCACGATTACGAGGAAATCAATCATTTGGACTGGCTCTCTTTTCAGGGGGGGCCGGTCCGATTCGAGATCGATCGAACGGTTGAGGGGGATCGCCCCGCTTACACCCTCCCATTCGATTCCTCCCAATTGGATTTCCTTATCGAATTCATCGGATCGGTTCACCCTCCTACCGATTATAGGCAATCTCTCGAGGAGTTCCTTCAAGAGATCCAGGGGCAGTCTAAAACGTGGACCGACTTCTTCGACATCCTCTGGTTGAAAATTTTTTCCAATCACCCGCTTTTGGTCTTCCGACCGTGGGAACCTTTCGCTCGAGAAATGGCGCATCCGATTTTCGCCGAGGAAATCAATCGCCCCGAGGCGTTCCATTCTGAAATCGCCGAGACCACTCAAGAACTTGAGGCGCTCGATTTCAAGCCTCAGATCCACAAAAAAGAGGGGCTCTGCTCGTTCTTTTACTGGGATGGTGGCGAGCGACGGTCGGTGGTTCATGAAGAAGGAACTTTTCACATTCAGGGGACCGACCAAAAATTCAAGAAGCCTGATCTCCTGGATGAACTCAAAAACAATCCCACCGCCTTCTCACCGAGTGCGGTGCTTCGGCCACTCGTTCAGGACGCGATTCTTCCAGTAGCGGCCTCCGTTCTGGGACCTTCGGAGATTGCTTACCATGCCCAAATCGGAGGGATGTATGAGCGACACCGGATTCCCCGGCCGTTCATCCTCCCGCGGTTTTCACTTTCTCTGGTCTTTCCCAAACAGGTCGCGCATCTCGAGGAACTAGGGTTGGCATGGACCGATCTCTCCCGCGATGAAGCCGACTTGATGAAAGGGATCGTTCAGTCCGAGTTCCTGGAACAGGGGCTGAGGGCCATCGAAAATGCGAAGTCGGCTCACACTGATACTCTGATCAAACTGACCGAATTAGCCTCCCAACAGTCCAAAGGCTTGATCGACCCTTTGAACAAACAGTTCGGAAAGGTTGAGAAAACCCTCTCCCAAGTCGAAGATCTTTTAAGACGGGACGAAATGAAACGGCAGGAGAACCTTCGTCAGAGAATCGTCGGCCTCAAGGAAGCCTTCCTTCCGGAGGGGGATCTTCAGGAGCGCGTTTATGGCATCCTGCCGTTCATGGCCAGGTATGGACAGGAATGGATCGATCCGCTTGTCGAAACGGCCGATCAATGGGATGGGAAGAGGCATTATGTGTATCGATTGGGAGGATAACTCGAGTGATTGAGGCGAGAGCCGATGCGAGAGCGGGTTTGATTGGAAACCCCTCCGATGGTTATTACGGTAAAACCATCAGTTTCATCATGAAAAACTTTTGCGCCCGTGTATGGTGCGCCGAAAGCGACCGTCTCGAGGTCATTCCGGGGAAACGGGACCCGGTGAACTTTTCCTCCTTGAAAGACTTGGCCGCGGATGTCGACCTGCATGGTTACTACGGGGGTCTGCGGCTGCTCAAGGCGACCCTGAAACGGTTTCACGATTACTGTGTGGAGCAGGGCATCGAACTCCCCGAGAAGAATTGCCGCCTCTGGTACGACACCAACATTCCCCTACGTGTCGGACTCGCGGGCTCCTCCGCCATTGTGACCGCGGCTTTCAAGGCGCTCATGGAGTTTTACGAGGTTTCTGTCCCCAAACCTCTCCTTCCCGGGGTCATCCTGGAAGTCGAAACCAAGGAACTCAAGATACCCGCGGGCTACCAGGACCGGGTCATTCAGGTGTATGGCGGCACAGTCTTCATGGACTTCAACCGGAAGTTCATGGGGGACCATGGGCATGGACGGTTCATCGAAATCGATTCTTCGAAACTCCCCCCCCTCTATGTCGCCTATGACGATGGCCTTTCCGAGGGGACCGAGGTCTTCCATAGTGATATCCGCGCTCGCTGGGAGCGCGGCGATAAAGAGATTGTTTCCGCGATGGAAAAGTTTGCTCAATTCGCCGAGGACGCCAAACAGGCCATCGAGGAGGGGGATCATCCCGCACTCGGAAAACTCATGGACGCCAACTTCGATTTACGAGCCTCCCTTTACCGTCTGAGCGAACGGAACCATCTCCTGGTTCAAACCGGTCGGCGACATGGGTGCTCCTCGAAATTCGCCGGAAGCGGCGGCGCGGTAGTCGGCATCCTTCCCGATGAGTCCGTCTTCCCGGAACTGCAAAAGAGCTACGAGGAAATGGGCGCCAAAGCGGTCCGCCCGATTCTGGATATCTCTGAGGAATGAGTCAGTAGGGCGGATGAGCGAATGCGCAATCCGCCATGTCGCACGCTGTCGTTGCTTGAACGTGGCTCCACATCCTTCCTATCGCGGCTGGAAGCCGCTCCCACGGCGGGACACGCGCCACGCTGGTTCGCTCTGACTCACGCTGGTTCGAGAATCCTTTCTCGAACCCACTTTCGCACGAATCCCTTCGTGCCATCGCTCCCCCAAAGAGTTGGATGAGAGAATAGAACCAGACGGTCCTAATCGCAGGAAGGGATTCCTGCTGAAGTTGCGCCGAGAAGGGAATCTCGGCGCAGGTGTGAAAATC
>JACKFH010000005.1 GCA_020632575.1 Candidatus Omnitrophota bacterium
GGTCCCACCGAACCGGGCCCGCAACCCTGGGGAACCGGCGGCGAGGTCGCGCTCTGGGAAAGCACCGACGAAGGCGCCACCTGGAACAAGATCCGCACCCTCACCCACAACAGCCCGCTCAACCATGCGTATGTCCGCCGCCCGGTGAACGCCCACCCCGACTTCTACGCCCTCTGGGCCGACGGCAACACCTATGTCCATTCGGATTCGCATTTGTTTTTCACGAACAAGGCAGGGGATGAGGTTTGGCGGCTGCCTTATGAGATGGAGGGAGATTTGGCGGAGCCGGAGGTGGTGGAGCGGTAAAAAGATCAGATAAAGTTGGCAAGATCTTCTGATTGATGTACGCTAAAAATGTAAAGATCACAGTTGAGTTTTCAGATTTTGAGTTAGAAGATATCCAACGAATCACCGGGGAGAGAAAGAAAGGACCCGCCATTCGCAAATTGGTGGCGGATGCTCTCATGATGAGAAAGCGGGAGGAAATCGCCCAGAAATTCATCTCCGGGAAATGGGGGGCCGACCTCGAGGGCTTTGAGGAGGGGCGTCGGAGGGATCGTGAGGAGGCGAGCCAACTTGAGTCCGAGTGGAGGGACTGATGGCTCAGCTGATCGACACCAGCCTGTGGATCGATTTCCTCCGCGATAAGACGCCAATCGCTCTCAAACAATTCATTGCCCCCTTCATCCTTTCCGCCGATTCCCACCTCACCGAGCCGATCGGGAATTTCGCAACACCCTCCCTGAAAAAAGTCCTTGACAGAGTTCGCTATTTCCACATACTCAAAAGCACGTTTCGGGCGCCTCTTCTAGGCCCGCCTTGTTTTATTGAGTTGAGATCGAGTCCTGTGGCTCCCACCTTGCGCCCGCCAGATTTCCATCGGCGTCGCCCCTCTCGGTCCATTTACCTTTGGAGGAAAAGGCACGATGCCGCAATTGGAATTCACACCAAGGAAGAACTTTGTTTTCATCCCCCTGATCGTCTTACCACTCCTTGGCTTCTCTCCCTGGATTGGCTTTGCGAGCGACATTGAGGTAGATCAAAACAACCCGGGAGCGCTCTACCAAACCATCCAGGATGGGCTCGACGCCGCTCTCGAAGGACAGGAAGTGTGTGTCCATCCCGGGACCTACATCGAAAGTGTCACTCTGGAAAAAACAGTTACGCTCCGTGCCCTTGAGGGACCAGCGCTTACGGTCATCCAATCCTCAACTCCGGGGACCAGTCTTCCGGGGGTGACCATTACGAACGGAGCGAGCCCAAAAATCATTGGGTTCCAGATCCGAGAGTTTCACAATGGGATCGAGATCCAATCCGATGGCGAAGATATCTTGATCGCCAACAACATCATCGCCTGGAACGGGAACTACGGGATCGCACTCACCGGAGCGGCGGCGACCACCACCGCGATCATCAATGTCACCTTCGCGAACCAGACCGATGAGGCCATCCACACATCCGGCCTGAGCATCGACCTTGTCAACTGTTACAACTGCCTGTTTTACAAGAACGACGAAACCGGCTCCCAACAGTGGGACAGCAGCGTGCACTTGATTGGGGGGTATCATCTCAGCGACCGAAACATTTTTGTGAGCGCGCTGGCGACTGGCCCCTCCTTCCTCAATAACGCCGACCCCCTGATCGATCCGCTCGACGCCTATCGGTTCACTTCGGACAGTTCCCCAGCCATCGACGCCGGAAGACCCACTCAGAAGGATCGCGATCCCGATGGTTCGATTGCCGACATCGGAGCCTGGGGAGGAAGGTACTCGCGCGGCTGGTATCGGGGACCGACCGGAGGCCCCACGCTTCAGGATGTTTCACTTTCCAAGCAGCAGGTGCAACCCGGCGAAACCATCACCATTCGCGCCACGGCGATCACGGACTGAGCGGACTCGGATTCTCCCATGCCATCCTCAAACCCGCTACTCGCCAAGTGGTTCGCGCTTTCTCTTTTCGCCTTCGCACTCCCTATCGCGGCGAGTTCGGAACTCGCTCCCAAAGGCATCTCGCCTGGAACGCGTACGATCGATCTGATCGAATACTCCATCGACGATCCGACTTTCGCCACGCCTACTCTGCTGACCGAAGTGGAAGGCGTATATGGCGCAACTCGCACGGTCTCGGCCACCGCGGCAATCGACACAGCCAGCTTGGCTTACGGAACCCATCTCGTCTATTTAAGGTCGCGAAACAGCGATGGTGTTTATGGGCGATTCGACCCGATCCCACTGATTGTCGGAGACCTGGGGGGTGACATAGTCTCAAAAGTCCGCTACGCGATCGACTCCATCCCAGATGGTTCGAATGGAGCGGATCTTCCCCCTCCGGATGGGGACTACGATTCAGGCGTCGAGAGGGTTTTTGGTCAGGTGGCGACGGATGGACTCTCCCCCGGAACGCACACATTGACGCTCCGAGCACAGGACCAAAACGGTGTTTGGGGGACTCCGCATTCCAACAAGATCACCATAAGTCCGACTCGTGAGATTGCCCTTTCGATGGGAGCGATCGGACTCCATCCAAATGACGAAAATGTTCCTTACGCGACCGCCGATTTCACACTAGGCGCCGCTTTCGATGGACTCTATGACGGCGCCGAAGAGGTCATCGAAGCAAGTTTCGCCGCACCGTCTCAAGTCGGAAACTATCGTTTTTATCTGAGCGCGGAGGACACCGAGGGGGCCACCTCCGGATGGGAGTACCGGGATGTCGAGGTCTCCAACGTTCAATTGACTTCACTTGAAACGAACATTGAGACCAATGCGTGTCTCTTTCCCACGCTGATTGTCGAGGTTGCGATTGAGGACGACAGCGCTTCAGCATGTCCTTATGGAATCGACGACTTCTCGATCATTGAAGGTGTGGAGCCACAAACCATCGAGGCGGCGACCTGCCAAATGGATGGGACTTATCTCCTCGAATACCGGACCTCCCATTTCGTTCGAACCGGCGAGGTCAGACAGATTCGCGGTCGTATAGACACTCAGGATTCCGGAGGTTCGGAAATTGCCGCCGTCTATCAATCTCCGCCACCGGATCCCGCCATCCATATCTCCTCCCCTCTCGATGGTTCGGTTGTTTTGGGAGACTCCGTGGAGGTTCGAGGGGAGATCTCACTCCGGGGAGACTGCGCTTCCACACGAACGGAGTTTGTCTTTGTCATCGATGTCTCGCTAAGTATCAGCAATGATGACCTCGACAAGATCCAACAAGCGGCCCTCGCGCTGATCGACCTGATTCCCACCGAGGTGGATGTCCGAATCGGATTGGTTCAGTTTGGAGGGGTGGCAACCGCGCTAAGCCCACTGACAGCTGATCGGGAATCGATCCGCGAACTTATCCTCGACCTGCAACAAATTCCTGGGACCAATATGCGGGGAGGTCTCGAAGAGGGGTACTCTGTTCTGGGGGAGGCGGCCCCGGATAGCGACCGGTTCGTCCTTCTATTCTCGGATGGCGAACCGAATACTCCTAATCCCTTCAATGTGGAAAAGCCTCTCATCCTTCAACTGGTCGAAGAGGAACGGACAACCGTTCACGCAGTCTATTTGGGCGCTTCCAACTCATTTGGATCACTGCTGCTCCAAGAGATTGCCGAGATTACGGGTGGACAATCCAGCACCACCCAAGATTCCGCCGATTTGGCGGAGATCTTCACCAAGATCGGGGTGAGCGCCAAATTCGATCGTGTCGAACTCCTCAGTTCGGCGACTACCGAGACAAAGGTCCTGACCGACGACGAGATCCCCCTCAGTTATTGGACTTTCTTAGAGGTTCCAGTCCTTACCCAGGGTGGAGCGGAAACCACGATCGGAGTCTCCGCCTATCTCGAGGGGAGCGACACCCCGGATGCGACAGATGAAGTTGTCGTCATCGCACCCACTCCGACCCCGACGAACACCCCCTCGCCGACTTCCACCCCCACCGAGACATCCACGTTTACGCCAACGTTCACTCAAACACCCACAGCCACCAGGACAGATACACCAGCTCCGACATCGACCGACTCTCCCACTCACACTTTCACGAACACACCCACAATAACGCCCACCCCGACCCGCACACCGATCGATTGCGATCTGGTGGCGGGGAACGTTCCCAACCTGAACCCCCGATGCGACTGCTTCGACCTCCTCGCGATTCTCGAGAAGCGTGCGGGAAGAAGGGATGACGTTGACGCGGACCTCAATGGGGATGGATCCGAAGATTCCACCGACCTTCTGCTGTTTGCCGCAACTTGGAATCGCCGCCCTTAATTCCTTCCCTGAGCACTCATTTATCAGGCTGATTGAAAAAAATCGCGAATAGCCCTTTTAATGGCTTGACATTGCTATCGCAATTGCATATAAATGCACTATGTCCACTTCAATCGACCTCCTGGCTCAGAAAGGCTTCCCCCCAGGGATCCTCAACTCCCTTAAAAAGGATGGCATCACCCACCTCCTAGACCCGCAGGTCGAGGCTGTGATCGGCTTCGACCTGTTGGGGAGCGAGGACCTGCTCATCGCCCTGCCGACCTCTTGCGGGAAGACCCTGATCGGGGAACTGGCCGGAGTCGGGACCGCACTGCGGGGGAGGCGGGCGGTCTTCTCGGTTCCGCTCAAGGCGATCGCGCGGGAGAAGTACGAAACCTTCGAGCGGCGCTATTCGGAATACGGTCTCAGGGTGCGGCTGGCTACCGGGGAATTCACCGAACACCTGAAAGACTTGAGCCAGGGGTCCTTCGACATCGCGGTGGTTATTCACGAAAAGTTAAAACACCTCATCCTTCAAAACCCGAACTTCCTTTCCGGGATTGGGGTCGTGGTTCTCGATGAGCTCCAGGGGGTCTCGGAAGAAAACCGGGGGCCCAATCTGGAATTTCTCCTGGGGCTGCTCAAGAACCATCGACCGCGCGTTCGAAGGGTGGGGCTCGCGGGAAAACTTTCCTCGACCGACCCGTTGGTCGAGGATTTCGAAGGCCGTGTGTTAAGCACACACTCTCGACCGGTGGATCTTCACGAAGGGATTGTGCTCTCCAATGACTCTCTCGCCGAGACCGCGCTCTCCGAGTACGGTCTCGGTCTCCCCATCGGAGAGGGGAAGATCTGCATCTATCGGTCGCATAACTCACAATTGGTGGACGCCACCCGATTGCCTGTCTCGGAATTCGGCGATGAGGAGGAGGGGACCTTTCTCAACCTCGCGGCGGGATTGGCCCACGCGGGGGAGACAGTGCTCGTTTTTCTCAGCACTCGCAGGGAGGCGGAACAAGCCGCGCTCTTCCTCTCCGAATCGACCTCCCTGAGGAATCAACCGCCGACCGAGGAAGAGATCGAATCGATCCGCGAGACGAAACTTGCATCGGCCCTCAGGAATGGTGTCGCCTACCACCATGCCGACTGTTCCGCGCACACTCGATCCCTCGTCGAGGAATGGTTCCGGAGCGGTCAAGTGCGAATCCTCTGCTGCACCTCGACACTGGCTCAGGGAGTCAATCTCCCGGCCCACAATGTCCTGATCCATCCCTATGTCTGGAACCGTCATGGTCTCCAGGGGGAACTGACACTCCTCGAGGAATCGATTGTCCGAAACATGGCGGGGCGCGCCGGAAGACTGGGGATGGAGGAGGGCCAAGGAAGGGCGCTCTTGGTGGCTCACTCCGAACGGGAGTGGGATCTTTACCGCTCTCTTTACTGGACCGATTTCATTCAACCCAATCGCCCCTCCCTGTTGCTCGGGAACATCGAATCACATCTTCTCGCGGGCATCGCCAACGGGTTCAGCACGGAGGAGGACCTCTCCGGATTTCTCTCTTCCCTTCTATCGCATCGCTTTATTGAGGGGACTGCGGCGCTTCGGCAATCCATTGAAGAAGCGCTCGAGGAGGCGGAGGCGCTTGGTCTAGCTCACTGCATGGCGTCGCGCGGTCTCCACGAAAAACACTGGACCCTCTCTTCCCTCGGCCGGGTGATTGCCCTACGAGGGCTTTCTTTCGAGACAGGCCGTTTCCTCTCGGATTGGCTCGATCGGATTGGACAAGATCTTCCCGAGCCGCTCACCCTGCTCTATGCCATCTGCTCCTGCGGCGAGACCCAACAATGGACCTGGCCCCGGGAGAACAACCCCCAGATCCGGGCCGCGTGGTGCGAGGAAATCCGGGACCGTCTCGGCGATGAGGCGCTTGAGACCCTGGGCGACCGGGAGACTCTGGACAACTCGCTTTCTCGAAGACTCGAGGACGCCGCCAAGATGGCCATGGCCCTCGAAATGTGGTCGGAGGGAGAGTCGTTGGAAAATATCCAATCCGAGGTGACTGGGATCTCGGAGGGGGTGCTCCAATCGGCCGGGGAGGGCGCTCGCTGGCTCCTGGACAGCCTCGGCGATATCTGGCGGGTGCGAGGAAACCCCTCCGAGGGGGCCGAGGAGATCGCCCGGCTCGCCTGCTCGGTGGGAACGGGTCTTCCCGCTTGGGCGATTCTGTGGAACACGATTCCTTCGGAACTCCTCGACCGCGATTCGAAATTGAAACTCGCCAGGGTCATGTCCTCACCGCAATTCCTGACCAACCCCGAGGCGATGTCGTTGGTCCGTCACGAGGTTCCATCAACCGACCTCGAAAAGATTCACTCTTTTCTGCGCGGGGCGGCCCCACGCTTTGAGAATCTCGGGGGTGGGGATTCGATCGAGAATGTCAGCGACACTTCGAAGTCGCTGGCCTCTCACGTCCTCTCGCTCGACTTGGCGGAGGAAGGAAACCTGTTCCGGATTTGTGTGAACCACAATCCTATCCATTTAGGGATACGGAGCGTGGAACTTCTTCTCCGATTGGCCCGTCAATGTTTCTCCGGGGACAACGAGGGCTGGGTCCGAAAAGAGGATTTGGGGATCGATCCGGAGAACCTGTCACAGAGGATCAGCGATCTCCGACGAAGACTAGGAAGGCCTCCTACGGGGCGAAAAAACTGGATCGAAAGCGACCGCAAGGGTCACTATCGATTGAATTTATCGCCCGAGGAAATCGGTTGGCGGGAGGACCGGACCCCGCCCGAATTGACCGCTTTGCTGGCATCCTGACTAAGGGGGGACTCACAAGCCGGCGATTTGCTATACTCAGGGATGAGAAGTTAACTGTTGGAGGATTCGTGATGCCCCTCAAAACGAATCGATGGTTCGCCCGTAAGTGGCTCCTGGTCATGCTCCCGATCGCGGGTGCGTTAATTGGAGTCCCGACCGTTCAAGGTCAGTCTTCAGTAAATGCTATACCCACGCCGATTGTCCAGACGCTAATCCAGCAATGGGCTCAGGCCTTGGTTCGGCAAGACATGAAGACCCTTGAAACTTATTACGCCGATCCCATGATGGTCCACACTTGGAGACAGAGGCTTGCCGCTCGAAAACCCTTGCAAGTGAATCTCCTCGCGGTTCACGAGGTCCGCCCGGCCACGGGACAAAGTTGGGGAGGGGAGCCGCTATCCGGTGAGGCGGTGTTCACTGTCGAATACTGGCTCCAAGGGATCGACAAACCGCTCAACGAAACCCGTGTTTGGGGCCTGACCAACGCCAATGGCTATCTGCAAATCGCAAGCGACATCAAGCGCAAAGACCCCTTGATCGCCCCGCGCAAAGTCGAACAGGGATCTTTCCCGCAACTCGGGCAGGACCCATCCACCACAGTCCAACTGGTCGAACCGCTTCCGCAGGCCACTCCTTTAGTCCCCCAGGCCGAGACCCAGCCCGTAGCGGCCCCGACACCGACACCCAAAGACGCGCCGATACCTAAGGCGGAGCTGGTCGACCAACTTTGGAACACACTGCTGGTTAAGTTCAAAAAAGCTTACGAGTATCGGAACGAAAGATTGTTCCTGGATCTTTTTCCCCGAAGACCCAACCAAGCGCTCGAAACTTTCCGAGACAATCTGAGCGGCCGCAGCTGGATCCAGGTCACCGAACTCGCGATCGACGCCGATTCGGTCAAGGGAAACCGTCTCAACAGCACGTTCCGTTTTCGATATAGCCTCTGGGGAGCGGGCATGGAGAAAGACAAGATTGTGGAGGTGGATTGCGCCGCGATCTTCGATGGCTCACGGTGGCAATTCGCGAAATTCGGCGACGAGGTGATTGTTCCACCGCGGCGAACGAATCCCCCTCTTCCGGACAGCATTGTTCAACCGCTATTGGGGCAGCAGCAGAATCAGGGATTTTTTGGAAATCTTTTTGGCAATTAACCCTCGTCGTCGAACCATTCGTCCTCCGGATCGAAGGTCGGAATGGCGATGTTGAGAATCCTGAAATGTCCGATCGCCCGGTGTCGGGTGTGGGGGAAAATCATGACCGAGGTCGCGGGTCGAATCGGAATCTTTTCGCCGTCCAACTCCAGAAATCCTTCTCCTTCGAGCACGTAATAAATCTCGGTGGTCCTCTTGTGGTAATGTGTTCTGGCTTCCTCGCTGATTTCCACCATGTGCAAAGAAGCCGTTTCGTTCTCCGGGACCCGAAAGGCGCGTCGGGACAACCCACAGGGACAAGGTGTGGGGTCGATTTCATCGACTTGCGAGACCAGATAGCCTCTCTTCGTTTCGGTCTTCATTCTCCCAACTCCTTTCCCTATCCGGATATTGTCGAGACTCTTGGCGAGAGTTTCGAGTCATGGAATCATCGTGGCCATGCCTGTCATGACTAGTCGGCTTTTCCGCTTCTTAATTCTAGGATCGCTCATCGTCTTGACCACCCCCTGCCCCGCGCAGACGCCAACCGAATCCCCAACTATATCGGCCACAACCACCCCAACGGCGACTCCGACGGCGACCTTCACGCCGAGCAACACTACGCTCCTGCTTGGATACAATCCGGACCTCGACAATAGCGGGGATGTCGACCCGGTCGATCTCTTGCTTTTAGTGCGGGCTTGGCGATATCGCGACCTCCTCTATCCCGAGCCGTCTCCTCGATTCGCCCCGATCCTTGGGTTCGTCGTCTCGGCCTCGAGCAACCTTGGAATCGCATCCGCCACCTTGATCGCCGGAACCGATTTCACCTTGTCCTCGCCGACGAATGGTTTTTTTCGGCTCGCCAATGTCCCCACAGACACCACCACTTTGTTAGTCCAGAAGGATGGTTTTCAAACGCTTGAAAGATCCATCGCTCATCCCTATGCCAATCTGATTCTGCCGCTATTGCCCATTGGTTTTCCGACCTTCACCCCGACCGCCACTTTCACTCTCACGAACACCCCAACATCCACGCGCACCCCGACACGCGACCCGTCGATCACCGTCACCCCCACGCCGAGCTTCACTCGAACGGGAACACCGACACCAACTTCAACACCGACCGCCACCCTCACACGTTCTTTCACTCCCACTCCGACACGAACCCCGACCCCCACGCGCACGCCAACCCCCGTTCCGATCGCTGGCGACTGGGTTGGAAAGTTGAACGGAAGTATCCTCATTGGAACCGATATCACCTGGACCGTGCTGAATGGATTCCAGGCCACGGCGACAGTGCGCGATCTCACATACTTGGGAGTCTATTCCTACTCGACGAACACCCGAGTGCGCTTCGACGGTTTATCGGGGGTCGAGACGATCCTTCTTGAGATGACCTGGGATGGAGGGGATCAATTCACGGACGGGCAATACAGCATCACATTTCCCGATCCCAACCAGAATGGTGCAAGCCTCGCCGATGACGGTCTCTTCACATTGAATCGAGCCTTGAAATAGACCTTCATGCCGTAGGCAGTTCAACCTCATAAACCTGCGCATAACCCGTCCTGTCGCTGGCGAACACGACTCGTTTTCCATCCGGAGAAAAGTTTGGATGGGGATGTGTGTGTTGTGGCGCATACACTTGGACCGGACCGTCATCGTATGGGCAGTGATCCGTGTTCCAGTGCGCTCCCTCGTTGGTGGCCAAGGTCTCGCAAAGTTGCTTAGGTTCCCCCCGGCCATCGAGAGGATCGAAAAGTTGGAGCCCACGATCCGGGAAATTCGTATCCGCCACCATCAAGTTCCCCTCGCGGTTGATCATCGGATGCCAAGCGTTGAAGGAGCACACCGGTCGCATCGCGCCAGATTCCACATCGATTGCGAACATGCCATGGGGCCAACGGGTGGTCAGGATTTCCATGGTTCCAGGCAGCCAGGTCTCATGAACGATCCACTCTTTCTTTTCGACATCGCGTTGATAGACCAACCGATTCTCGGAGCCATCCGTGCGAGTCACCCAGATGCGGCTGTGGTAAGGCCCGGCATACCGCATTAGGGTGGTGTCTTCCGGATGAAATTGGGGATGCCCAATGGTTTCGCTCTCCAAAAACACTTCGACCTTGCCCGTGCCGGTTTCAATCAGGTGAAACAACGAACGATCCCCCACCTTCACCGGGACAGCCCAGAAACGGTCATCCCGGCTGAGCGTGGTGGTCCCCATCGCCGCGCCCACCATTCCCTTCTCCCGCATGGACACATCGCCGAAATCGGCGAGAACCTCCAATTCAAGGCTCTGAGTCGATAGGCGACAGGCCCGAGTTCCCGCCACAAAATAGACATACATCCCATCGTGTGAGGGATGGACCGACCACTCGCCGAGATTCTCGACCTCGCTCATTTGCAAAAGTTCTCCCCTCGATCGAATCTCCGCGAAGATCTCCGGGCGCCCAGTCCGGTGCGAGACGAAGAACAAGAACTCCATGTTGTCGTCGAAACAGGGAATATAATAAAAGGGGTGATGATGAATGGAGGGGCGATTCGTCACTTGGCGGACATGGGCGCCAGTCGTTTTGTCCGCGAAAGATCTCGACTCCGATGGAAGAAGGTCTCCCCTCGCCATTTCATTCTCCCTCCCGCTTCAATCTAAAAATCCGTTCGGCGTTGCCCGACAAGACTTTCTGTCGGTCCTCATCCGAAATGTTCATCTCGCCAATCGCTTTCAGGGTCTCGCGGATGTAGCCCGGTCCCTCCTCGGGATCGAAAGGCATATCGGAAGCGAACAACATCCGGTCGGGACCGAAAAACTCTAGTCCACATTCGATCGCTGAACGGCTCCCGAAAGTCGCGGTGTCGGCATAAAACCTTCTCATCGCCTCGAGCGGTTTTTCGCCGATCGCCGGAGCGATCGCCTCCTCCATTTCCGGAGGGGTCCGGGTCCCCAGAAGTTCCAATCCCGACCCCAAACGTCCCGCCATCATCGGAATCATTCCGCCGGAATGGTGAGTGACGATCGGCAAGTCGGGATAACGGTCAAAAATTCCGGTGAAGATCAGCCGGTACATGGCCAGGCTCGATTCGTATGGCCATCGGAGAGTCCACCACGATTCAAACCGTGAGACCTTTTCTCCCTGGTAATCCGGACGATTCATCCCCCCAGCCGGGTGAAGCCAAACCGCTTTCCCCAGGGTCCCCATCAATTCGAAGAGTTGAAGGATCTCCGGTTGGTCGACCGCTCGACCGAGCACCGGAGTGAAGATCTGAATACCCGCCGCTCCTAAATCGCGTGTCGCCCTCTCGGCTTCGACCATGGACTCCTCCGGATTGTTGAGCGGGAGCGACGCCACGAAACTCGGAAACTCGTCGAGGCGTTGTTGACACATCTCCGCCAATTCATCGTTGGCAATTCGGGCCAGTTCGGGCGTCTGCTCGGGGGTTCCAAGCATTTCGATCGGCGGGGAGGCAAGACTCGGAATTTGACGGTATCCGGGAAATCCTTTCATGAGCGAAAGTCTCGCCTCGATATCCACCATGACTTTCATGTTGAGCGCGCGTGTCCACATGAGCGGTGGCGTAACGCAAACCTCCAGCGCGCGATTGCAGAAGCGTGGAGTCAAGCAATGGCAAAAGACATCGATCGCTTCGTCCACTCCAGCGGTTCTCCTCTCCGGTTCAAGTCACCTTAATCCATCCATCGGACAAATTCTTCGGATGAATTGGCGGGTGGTGGTTTCGAAACATTTTGAGGCTGGACGTCCAATTGTCTACCGCATTGCTGGATGTCCAACGGTTCATGCAAAAATCCGAACCCGATGCTGGGTCGCGTGCGTGTAAAATTTTTGTCGACACCGGATTGCCCACTAAAATGCGGGGGGATTCCTTGCTAGGGTGAAACTATTATGCGAAAGGTCATCGAGACTCAGGACATCACCAAGGAATTCCCCATGGCGGAGGAGACGGTGCAGGCTCTCCGAGGCGTTTCGGTGACGGTGGAGAGTGGTGAATTCTGCTCCATCATCGGTCCCTCGGGGTCCGGGAAGTCAACCCTCATGGACATTCTCGGTTGCTTGTCCCGACCCACATCGGGGAAGTACTTTCTTGATGGTCAGGATGTTTCGAAACTCCCCGACAAAAAGTTGGCCGAGGTGAGGAACCAAAAGATCGGTTTCGTTTTCCAGGCTTACCATCTGCTCGCTCGCGCCACCGCCCTCAAGAATGTGGAACTCCCTTTGATCTATGCCGGCGTCGGTCGAGGCGAACGAAGGAGGCGAGCCCAAGAGGCCCTCGAACGCGTGGGGCTCGGCGATCGAATGGGGCATCGCTCCAACCAACTCTCCGGCGGACAGAAACAAAGGGTGGCGATCGCGCGTGCGTTGGTCACCAACCCCTCTCTGATCCTGGCGGATGAGCCAACCGGGAACCTGGATAGCAAGTCGGGCGAGGAAATTCTGGAAATTCTGGAAAACCTCCACAAGCAAGGGAACACGTTGATCCTGGTGACTCACGACCCCAAAGTCGCGCATTTGACCAACCGGATCATTCGGATCTTTGATGGCCTCATCGATAGCGATTCTCGAAAAGAAGAGATCGAGGCCGGGGACGCGGAAATCCCCCTCGAAGCCATCTATGTCTAGGCTGGAATAGCCATTGAAAGCGCTTAATCCTCTTCGCTCTCACGCCCCTTGATATGCAGGATGTACCCTTTTCCATGAGCGGTCACCAAATGCTTGGGCTCCTTGGGATCCTCCTCGATCTTCTGACGTAGATGCAGCATGTGGGTGTCGATGGTTCGAGTGGTCGGCAGGGTCTCGTAACCCCAAACGTGATTGAGGAGATCCTCGCGGGTGACGACATCCCCCTCTCTCTCGATAAGGAAACCGAGGATCTGGAATTCGAGCGAGGTCAGATTGAGCGGTTTGCCATCCACAAAACCATCCATCTTCGCAAAATCGATCCGGACCTTTCCCACTTGAATCTCCTTGCGGTCACTGGAAGGGGCGAGCTGAGCGCGTCGGAGGAGCGCTCGAACACGCGCCTCGAGTTCTTTCAGCGAGAAAGGCTTCACCACATAGTCATCCGCCCCGATCTCCAGACCAACCACTTTGTCGATTTCTTCTCCCTTGGCGGTTAACAAGATGATGGGCAGCGAGGGTTTCTGTTTGCGGATCTTCTTGCAAACATCGAAGCCGTTCATCTTGGGAAGCATGACATCGAGTATCATGACATCCGGATCCCCCTCGAGCGCGCACTTGACTCCGGTCTCCCCATCCATCGCCTCGGTGACCTCGTAATCCTGGCTCGAAAAAAACATCTTCAACCCTTTGATCATTTGAGGGTCGTCTTCAACAATCAACAGTTGAGTCATATCTTGCCTCCGCTGGTCAGAACTATGGTGAATCGGCTTCCATCGCCGAGTCTGCTTTTAACTTGAATCTTTCCGCCAAAACCACGCACGAGGTCCCGAGCGAGTGTGAGTCCGAGTCCGGTCCCGCTCGTTTTCCGAGTGAGTTCATCCTCCACCCGGTGGAACCTTTCGAAAATACGCTTTCGATCCCTCCGCGACAATCCGATCCCTCGGTCGATCACGCTGATCTCGGTCTTCCTCGCCCCAAAATGAATCTCGACTGTCGCCGAATTTCGGCTTGGACTGTATTTGACCGCGTTGGTCAATAGATTTTCCAAGGCTTGAGAGAGTGCATCCGGATCGGCCCGGACCATCCGGGGATCGCCCTTGGCGACAAGGTGAAATTCAAACTCTTCGGCCAATCCCTGCCTGGTTCGGTCGATCACTTCTCGAACGAGTTCGTGCGCATCGATCTCTTCCACACGGAAAACCTTCGCCCCTTGCTGAATCCTCGAATAGTTCAGAACGCCTTCGATGAGTCTGGACAACCGTTCCGTCTCGGAAGTGATGGCACGATAAGCCTCCGATCGATCGGTGTCGGTGGCGGGGACTCCCATTTGGAGCATTTCTCCATACATTCGAATGTTAGCGATCGGAGTCCGCAGCTCATGCGAGACTGCACTGACAAAATCACTTTTGGCGCGAGTCACTTGAAGCTGGCGACGGATTCCTCGAAAGACAAGGAAGGCTCCAAAGAAGAGGACGATGGCGGAAAGTCCGGCGAGCTTTAGAGAATCCTCGCGTTCCTGCGCGATCCGTCGCCTGACCAACCCGATGTGCTCAAGCCCCATCATCAACTGCCACCCGATCCAGGGTGAGGGGAGATTGATGGCGCGGTCGGGTTGCGGAACGGGCTGTCCCGCGACCACGGGTCGGTTCGACAATTCCTGGCCGAAGGGGGATTGGATCTTCAGGTAGGCGGATGCATGGAATCGCTCCACCTCCTCCATTGCCTTATCGATCGCCTCCCACAACAGCGCGGAGTCGATCCTCCAAATCGACCACAGCAGACGGTTTTCCACTTGAGCGCGATGGATCAGCTCGATCGAATGTCCGGTTTGGGTGGGTTCCATGGAGAAACTGGTCGGAACCACTCGCAGGTTATAACTCTTTGTGGGCGGCATCTCCGATACAAGCGCCGGAAACTGCTCCTCGAGTTCCGCTCCTCTTCGAAGCAGAATTGCCCGATGGTTTCGGAGCGCCCTTATCCGGTCCCGAACCTCGATCGACGCATTGGCGCTTTGGTTGAAGAGGCGCTCCCAGAGGAAGTTCTCGGTGGTTTCGGAGGGGTAGTAGGCTCCGGTGTAAAGCGCCTCGGCCATGCGGATGAACGATTCGGCCTCCTTATCCACTGGCGTCAGTTCCACCTGCCCCTCCAACGCCGCGAGAGCGAGCGGAACGCCCCCCGAAGAGCGCGCCTCGGGGAAGTTTCGCACGATTCTCTCCAACCTTTCCCAGGCCTCTCCCTTACGCCCATCTCGGGCGAGAATCGACGCCTCCTCCAAAAGAAGTTCGGCGCGTTGAGCGGCTTGCAGGGGAAAGTTCCGGAGATTCTTCAGTTCCTCGAGGGCGGATCCACGCTCTCCCGATTCGGAAAGCGCGCGCGCGTTCTCGAGCGCCTCTCTCCAGGATCGAGGCGACTCGGCCATATCCGACACGGCGGTCTTTGGAGACTCCCCCATAAGCGGAAACACGAGGGTGGAATCGTCGGCGAAGAGAAACGGAACCGAGTGGGGGTCCGCGCCGAACTCATCGAAAATGCTGTCCGAATCCATCAGCGAGGACCAATCCTTTTGGAGGTAGGGTTGAAGCACTTGGTCGGTCGCCTTCATCAGTTCCGACACGAAAGCTTCGCCCAAACGGTCGAATTCCTCGGCGATTTTTTCTTCTGTCTGCAAGTCCTGGTTGCCGGCGAGGTTGATGGACACAAGCAGGAGCAAGGTCGCGGGCAAGGCCATGGTGAAAAGGAAGAGAAGGATCAGCGGTGTCACGGAGGGTCTCGACGGATTCCGCTTGCGTCGGAAGAGTCTCAAGGCTTGGCCTCCCCGCGCTCAGGCCCCTCAGTCGTCCGATCGAGGAATGGGGGAGAGGGACTGTCGGAATCTCGTTCCTCGGTGGCGTTCTCAATTCCCTCTCGACCCTCGTTTTGAAACCAGTTGAAGCGTTTCCTCCAACTCCAATCCTCGGTATTCCGTGGGCTCCAAAAACCACCGGGCCAATCGATCGCCGGGCGGAGTTCCTGCGATAAGGTCGCTGTCTCCGTTGCCGCCTGTGTGAGAAGCTGCGCGAGGCTGGATAGGATCGGAAGGCTTTCCTCGGTGGCTGTCGCCGAGATGGAGGCATTGGCTGTGGCCGAAACCACCTCAACCTGAAAGGGGTTGGTCCCTTCCTCGATGATGCGTTTCCTCAGACTCTCGGTCATCCGTTGTTTCCACTCGGCGGAAACGGGGGACTCCGCGGATCCGAGGTGGGGGTGGGCCGCGATCAGTGTGACAACGATCAAGAAACGGACTAACAAACGCATCGTTTTTTTGGAGGGTGCGGGACGAATCAACTCTCCGGGGCCCATTCTTCCACCTTGTTCATCCACCGCATAGAGAGCAGCGCGCTAAACCATGCCTTGAATGGCCGAATGAGAAGATGCCCATGAACCCCATTCTCGCCCAGGCGAACTCCCAGACCGGAAAAATGGGAATCCTCCACCAGCGCGTCCATTTGCGATTGAAAGATTCGAGCGAACGGTTCGGCGAGCGGCGACTCGAGATCGGCTGTAACGGAAACCCGCCCTAAACGGGCAAGCCGGGTGGTCAGGGTTTTCGAGAGGTACAGACTCAAGTGGCTATTTGGGAACCACTCCTGCCTGAATTCTCGAAAATCGGAATCCGTCTCGAGTCGCGGAGAAACCGCTTCGTTCTCAAGAGCGGCCCCGATGAGTTCTGGGTTGCTGGCCAGCAGAAGGGTTCCCTCATGGAGCGTGTAGGAAAGGTTGAGAAAGAGCGGCGATTCGATCGGTATCAGGGTGTGACGGATCCAATGGCCGTTGATTTGGTCCTCCGAGAACTGGACCCCCTCATCTCGTTCAATGTAAGTCTCCATGGTCTTGAATTCGGGAGAGGCCAAGGAGGTTGGCGCGGCGATCAACAGATTGGGCAGGGGGACCATGCCGCTTGGTATCTCCAACCCCACCGAGATTTCATCAAGCATTCCGCTCTCGAGAAAGACCAGCGGATCGATTTTAAGGCCTTCTTCCTCCTGTTCCATTTCAAGGAACCGCTCATAGTGCGCCCGATAGACCGGTGCGGCGAAACCGAGGAAAGAGTCCAAGCGGAGGTCGAGCAGGCCATTGACCGCGGGTGTGCAGGGACGACGCAACTGGAGGAAACCATGGATCCGTTGTGGAAAGAATCGGAGCGTTCGCTCCGGGCAAGGATCGCCGGCGAAAAGATTCAGAATCCCCCCTCCTCCATGCCTCAGACTCGCTCGCACCGAGAGCGCGTCATGATCGGAATCGAGACTAAACGCCAATCCCTCGATCGAATGGACGCCGATCAAACCGCTAAGCAGGAGGGAGATGAAAACCGCTTCTCGATCCTCCGGATTTCCATTTCTGGCGAAGGCGAGGGCGGGACCCTGAAGAAATCCCTCCAGATCGAAGTAACCGAACACCGCCGAACCGGCCCCCGTATCGTAACGCGCCCGTTGGTAACCAGACTCGGGCGAGGAGAGGCGCGGATGATTGAACGGAGGTTTCTCCGCGATGACTCGATCGACGATCCTCTGTTTGCCCACCAACACCTGCTCCCGGTTCGAGGCGAGAACCGATCCACCGCCGATATCATGAAGACTGAACCCTTCTCTGGTCTCGGTGGCCGAGGGCAGGTCCAATCCTTGCGAGAATTCCTCGAAGCTGGATTTTAGTTGGCCCACAATCAACCACCGGCTCTCCCTCAACCCCTCCTCCGGATCGTGACCATATATTTCTGGGTCGACCCATCCGCCGATGTGGACGGATTTCATGTGAGAGAGGATTCGCAGGGTCTCCTCCCATTTTTCGCGACCTCCCTCGTATCGTCGACGAACTCGCTCATTCGGGTGTTCCGCGAGAGCATCGAACGTTTCAACGAGGTTCAGATTTCGGAGTTCGCGCTCCAAACGTTCGGCGTCGATGTCGACCAGGATGTGCGGGGAAAAGGGGAACCACTGAAGCCCCGATTCCGGACCGGGAATGACAGGAGGCCCCTCGACTGCTTCCATTTGTGCCAGGCGATCGGTGGCTTGGGAGAGGTAGTCGGTCCTGTCGGGGAAATAGACGCGCACCTGGCGATAGGCCCACTGCGCCTGGTTGGGATCTTTCGACTCGTGAATCTTCCCCCAACCCAATAGAGCCTGAGCCACAACATCGGAGGGCATCTCAACTATCCGAGGGGATGCCGTTTCGGAGGGAATGAGTTTCGCCGCTTCCAAAAGCCCTCGGTAGAGAAGCGTCGCTTTTCGGACGCCAACTCCTCCGAGCATCTCGGCGCGCTTGGCCTCCTCTAACAAAAGGACCGCCTCTTCGGCGTTTCTCGGGGAATGGACTAGTAGGATTTTGTCGGGCTTGGCCCAAAGGGTCGGATTAAGATCTTGGAGATCTACCGGGTCGAGGTGGAATTTCTGAGCCATGCCTTCATAAGTGTCGGAAGCGCTCACCGTGTAGCGAAACGGAAGGTTCGCAGGAGATTGTCCCGAGGAAGCTGAGGTCCACACAAAAATGAGAAGGAGTAAGGCAGTAAGAATCCCACCTATCCGAGAAAAGGGCCAAACCGAAAACATCTTCATGGTCGCAATTTTACAACCCAGACTAGGGGAGTTGTCAGGGGCATGTCGAGATTTTGCCAACGTGGGCGGGGACAATTTCCAAGTCGGCTTCAGTGACGCGCCCCCCCTTCTCGATTCGGAATCCACGAACGATGGGATTCTCCCGATCCTCGAGCAATGCGATCACTTGAACCTCACGGGTCCAAAGAGGCATCTCGAATTGCGCATCGAAAAACGCCCCTTCGATGTCCCATTTCGAGGGATAGCACTCGCCTTCAGGATGAGAATGGCAAACACCTAGAATTTTTTGTTCGCGCCGCAGGATAGAAGTCTCGGTCTTTTGCACATGAAGCGGGTCCATCAAGAACCGCCGGCAGTCCAGATTGATGTTGTGGATTGGGTAGAACCTAAAGGCGGTCTTTCCTCTTCCCGCCAAAAACCCGCACGCCTCCCTGGGCAGCTCATGTTGGAAATGAGCCAGCATCGCATCGAGTGCATCCTCGGTGATCTGGAGCGTCGAGTCGTTCATGAACTTCAGTTTAGAGGAAAATGGAATCGGTTCGGAGGGCGGGGGGCCTCAACCCATGGATGGATTCAAAGGGTTTCAGTATCATCCAGACGCCATGAATGAAAGCGATCTCATTTGGGTTCAACTCAAAACTCCCAAAGGCCCCCTATCCATAGGCTGGGGTGAAAGGGGCTTGACCCGAATCACTCTCAACGAGGGTCACCCGAACACCGGACAGCCGAAAGCGAAATTCGATAAATTTCTCGGCGACCTCGACGATTATCTTTCGGGCAAAAAAGTCCGGTTTAAGGTCCCCTTCGATCTCTCGGGCCACACTCCATTTCGCGAACAGGTCCTTCGAGCCTGCGCCGAGATTCCCTACGGGCGCACTGTCAGTTACGGCGACCTCGCTTTCGAAATCGGAAAACCTCAGGCGGCCCGCGCGGTTGGTCAAGCGATGGCCCACAACACGATTCCGATTGTCATCCCCTGCCACCGTGTCCTGTCCTCGAACGGCATCGGCGGGTTCATGCAACATTGCTCGGAGGGGTTGGAGTGGAAGCGGTACTTGTTGGGGCTGGAAGGAGTGCGGGTTCAGGCGGGTCTGCCGTGAAAGGCATCTTTAGGCAGTTTTAGCCTTGGAAAGATTCAGAACTCGCCCTTGAACGGATTCAACGACAGCGTCGCGGATAAAATCGCTTGCGTTTAGAATCTCAATCCCTATCAATTCACCATCCACATTCAATTCCGCGGTTACATTTGGCGTCACCTCGACGCTCGATCCTTCCGGTCCTTCGACCAGGGTTAGATGAAGGATGTCTTCCTTTTCAAAGTAAACCATTCTTCCTCTATTCATGAATCGAATACCTGCCGTCCCTGATTCTAGAACTCACCTGGGCGCGTGTGGTTACATGCGCGGTTATCGGTGTAAATGTTTGTTCTTTCTCCTCGTAAGGTATTGTTAGCAACTGCTTTCCCGCTCGGCCGACAACGACAATTCGGCCACTGACTTGGTCCCAATACCTCTCATTTGAGTATCTCACGATCCGTTCGATGGTGGCAAGGTCGAGATGGCGGACTTTTGCACGGTGAAGAAAGTAATCGGTCCACAAAATTTCTTTCTCGTCCATCCTCAAAACCCTATCACCAATGTCGAATCATTCGATATCCTCACTCCTCCCGCTCGCTCTCCGGTATGTGCACCAGCATGATGGCATTGTGTTTGAATAAGGAGCCGGGGTTCTCCGGATCGTAGTCGAAAAAGCCGCCATTCCAGATGATGAACACACGTTCCCCCTTATCGTCCAGTTTGAGCGAGAACGAACCGCTTGGGGTGTACCCATACTTCTCCTCGTAGAAAGGAGAGAGGAACGCGAGCACTTTTTTGGTTTGGGTCTTCGTGTCGTACTGGACCAGGGGAGACCCATCGAGGCAACCTTTTCCATGCGCCCCGGGGACATAGTAGATGTATCTTTCGCCCGGGCTGGTTTCGAGCGAGGTCGTGTACCGCTCCTCACCCGGCCAGCAGAGACCGAGATCGACAATCTCCTCCTTGTCGGGGTCAAAGGTGAACATCTGTCCGGGCGTGGTGACCCCATAGAAAATCCCATCGGAATTCCGCCGGATGGTCGAGGCTCTCATCTCCCCCGCTTGGCCATCCGTGGGTGGAGCGGCCATTTCGGTCAGTTCGAATCGGTTCTTATAAGGGTCGTATTTGATGAAATGCTTCTCGGGATCATCCTCGTGACGGTTCGAGGTGTACAGCATTCCTGTTTTGTCGTCGATCAACAGGACCCGGTTGGACATTTGGATCCCATCCGGTTGGTGGCCCGCCCAGTGAACCTTCCGATTGTCGATGTCCCAAGCCAGAAATTCGCAATAATAACCAGTGGCGTAAAGCATTCGACGGTTCGGATCGACTCGGCTGGCGGGCCAGGAGGCGCGTGGCATCGGAACCCCATAGTCCGTGAAATCTCCTGTCTCGACGTTGTAGGTCATGATGTGGCCGCCCCGGTATCCGGTCTGCCAATCCTCTTCATGGACCTCCGGGTATTTCGACCAATAGGTGCAAAACCATAGTTCAGGGCCCTCGATGAAATCGAGCCAACCATGAATCTTCCCCTCACTGAACATGTCATCGGGACGGCCGATCACCTCATTGACCTCCGCGCTCAGGCCGATCTGCTTCGCCTCGGGGTCATATTCGACGACATAGAGGTGGGCGTCATAACTGCCGTTGTCGCCGATCGAAGTGTAAAAATGTCCATTCTTCGGGTAATAAGCCGACTGCCCCCAGTTCGCCCACATGGCCCGATGGTGATCGTCGACCGGCTCGGGAAACCAGAAGGGAGTCGCTGGGATAACCCCGAATTCCACCATGGGAGGAGTCTCAGCCATGACATACTCATCTCCCTCGAACTGTGCCACTCGCTCCGGCGGTTCAAGCATGGACTTGTCCTGATCCACGACTACCTTGCCGGTGTAAAGCATCTTGTGGGTGTCCAGTTTCTCGGCGGTTTCGCGGTTTTTGAGCTCCTCCTCGCCCAATTCCTTGGCTTCGGGCGCGGGAACATAGGATTTCTGGATTTTCTTGGGGTATTCATTCTGTGGGATCTTGAGGGATTGGCAGGCCACATGGGTCGTAGCGAAGATTGCCAGAATTGCCAGCAACGTACTCAGAAACTGAAATTTCATAATGCGTTCCTCCCGTTTCGAACCCATTCTGGAGAGTGTCCCCGGAGGGGTCAAGCACCTAATTTTCGACGCCTCACCCAGTCGATAGTGGCTCGATTGGTGGGTGGGAAAACCTGTTTCGCTGGCCCCTCCTGGACCCGCGCAATGAAATCCTAAATGGGAGGGTCCAGTGAAGATCAGGAAACTACTTACGAGCACGTGGGATAGCTGCGTCAAATCTATTGGCAAGCGGCTGAAATCAAGTCGAAAAAACGGGGGTTGATGGGCTTGACTTCAGGGATAGTCGTGCATAAATTCGCCGATCCGTTAGGAAAAGTGGATCAAGATCGGACGGTCGGCCGAAACCTACAACTGTAGCGTTTTAGTTTTCATCCTCTCCCCTTTGCTGTCCCGGTCTCGGGAAGGGTTCCCTATTCGAGATTGTTGGAAGAATGATGGATGAATCGTTTTTTTTCGGTCTGGCTTGGGGGGCGCTCGCGGCGGGGGTTCAGCACCTCCATTTGAGGCGATCGGTCAGACGAGCGATCGAGTCGGAAGGCCCCAAACCTTCATCGCGAGTTTCATGGACTCTGCTTGGTTCCATGTTGAGACTCGTTGTCTTGATCGGCTTTTTCGCGGTGGCTTGGAAAATAACTTGGATTCGGCTGGATATAAGCGTGGTCGCCTTCGCGGTGTTCCACCTTTTCTTTATGTTCAGACTTGGATTCGGAATTAAGTCCCAACTCGAATCGGCCAACGATTCCAAGCGGGATTGAACGATAGAAAACGGAGCGAAATCTTCGAATGGCGCAGACAAGCGTGCTGGCCCAACGATATGGCGAGGGGCTTTTCAGAGTCGTCCGCGAAACCGGCAAGTATCAGGAAGTCGCGGCGGAATTGGCCTCTTTCCTCTCTTTGATTCAAACCAGCCCTCAGGTGAAGGACTTGATGGAGAATCCCGTATATGGGACCTCGGAACGTCTTTCTTTCCTCGAGGGCGTCAAAGAGAAAGCGAACTTTTCGGAAACCACCCACGGATTGCTCTATGTCCTCATCGAACGCAACCGAATCGAACACCTCGAAAGCATTCTGCAGTCGTTCGAGGACCTTTACCGAGATGAACTCGGATTGGTTTCCGCCGAGGTGACTGTCGCTTCGGAGATCGACGCCGCCGCACAGGCCAAGATAAAAGAGCTGGTTCATGCCCTGACCCAGAAAAGCCCGGAACTCGATATCAAAACCGACCCGGACATCATTGGCGGCCTCAAGATCAAAGTGGGAAACACCATCCTGGACGCAAGTTTGAAATCCAAACTCGAAAGAATGCATCAAGCCCTGTTGGAACCCGAACAGGCTTCATCATAAAAAAGAACACAAAAACAGGGAGTCGGAAAAAGGAACGATGACAACAGAGATCAGACCCGATGAAATCAGTTCGTTAATCGAACAACGCATCAAGAACTTCAAGTCTGAAGCGAAGACCGAAGAGGTCGGAACGATCGTCGAGGTGGGTGACGGAATCGCCCGCGTTTACGGCCTCGACAACGCCCTGGCGGGCGAGTTGGTCCAGGTCGAAAATGGAGTGACCGGTATGGTGCTCAATCTCGAGGTCGACAATGTCGGCGTCGTTCTTTTCGGTTCCGACCAAGGCATCAAGGAGGGGGACACCATCCGATGCACCGGCGAAATCCTCAGCGTTCCGGCTGGCGAATCGCTGCTCGGACGTGTGGTGGATCCTCTCGGAGAGCCGATCGATGGAAAGGGTCCACTCACCCCGAAACCGACTGAAACCCGACGCATCGAGTCGGTCGCTCGCGGCATCGTCGATCGTCAACCTGTGAAAGAGCCGCTCCAAACAGGTCTCAAAGCGATCGATTCCATGGTGCCGATCGGCCGCGGCCAGCGCGAGCTCATCATCGGCGACCGTCAGACGGGCAAGACCGCTGTCGCGATCGACACAATCATCAACCAGAAAGGGACTCACGAAACCGACAACCCAGTTTATTGTGTCTATGTCGCGGTCGGGCAGAAAGAATCGACCGTCGCTCAGGTCGTGCGCGCTCTGGAGGAGCACGGTGCGATGGATTACACCATCGTGGTCAGCGCCTCCGCGTCTCAGCCAGCGCCCCTTCAGTTCATCGCCCCCTACGCCGGATGCGCCATGGGCGAGTGGTTTATGTTCAATGGCAAACACGCGCTTTGCATCTACGACGATCTTTCCAAGCAGGCGGTCGCTTACCGCCAGCTTTCCCTTCTGCTGCGTCGTCCTCCTGGACGCGAGGCTTACCCCGGCGACGTTTTCTATCTGCACAGTCGCCTTCTGGAGCGCGCTTCCAAACTGAACGACGAGTTGGGCGGAGGCTCGCTTACCGCGCTCCCGATCATCGAAACTCAGGCCGGCGACGTTTCGGCTTACATTCCGACCAACGTGATTTCCATCACCGACGGTCAGATCTTCTTGGACACCGACCTTTTCAACTCGGGCCAACGCCCGGCGATCAACGTCGGTCTCTCGGTCTCCCGTGTGGGCGGTAATGCTCAGATCAAGGCGATGAAAAAGGTCGCGGGAACTTTGCGACTCGAACTCGCGCAGTACCGCGAGTTGGCCGCTTTTGCGAAATTCGGATCGGATCTCGACGCCGCCACTCAGCGTCAGCTCAACAGGGGCGCGCGACAGTTGGAAGTGCTCAAACAAGGGCAGTACAAACCCCTTCCAGTCGAGCAGCAGGTCATTCAACTCATCGCCGCCACCGCCGGAATTTGGGATGACGTCCCCGAGAAGGAAGTGGCTCGTTTCTCCGACGAGTTGCTGGAGACTTTCAAAGTTTCCCAGCAGGACATTCTCAAAGAGATCGCCGAGAAGAAAGAGATCAGCGACGAATTGCGCGAGAAGATCCTCAGCGCGATCACAACGTTCAAGGAATCCGCCCTGGCGGCGATGGCCTAAGAACAACGATTCGAAAACAAAAAATTTAGTTCAGATTTAGGAGCGACTTTCAATGGCAAACGGCAAAGTGACCCAGGTGATCGGCCCAGTGGTCGACGTCGAGTTCGAAACAGGGAATCTCCCCGATATTTACAACGCTCTCCGTGTCCCAAAGGCGGGAGAGAGTATGGAAAAGGATGTCATTCTTGAAGTGCAACAGCACCTCGGCAACAACATCGTCCGCGCGGTCGCGATGAGCGGAACCGACGGCATGTGCCGTGGTCAGGAAGTTATCGACTCCGGAGCCCCAATCTCCGTTCCGGTCGGCCCGAAGACCATGGGTCGTATCTTCAATGTCATCGGCGAGCCGGTCGATAAGATGCCCGCTCCCGAGACAGAGAAGACTTACCCGATTCACCGTCCGGCTCCTCCCTACGCCGATCAGTCCACCAGCACGGAGATGTTGGAAACCGGCATTAAAGTTGTCGACCTCCTCTGTCCTTACTCCAAGGGCGGGAAGGTCGGTCTCTTCGGCGGAGCGGGCGTCGGCAAGACCGTGCTCATCATGGAGTTAATCGGAAACATCGCTCGCGAACACGGCGGAACCTCGGTTTTTTCCGGTGTGGGCGAGCGTACTCGTGAGGGGAACGATCTCTGGCTCGAGATGAAGGAGTCCGGCGTTCTCGAGAAAACAGTGCTCGTCTATGGTCAGATGAACGAACCCCCCGGAGCGCGCCTCCGCGTGGGTCTCACCGGCCTGACCATGGCGGAATATTTCCGCGATGAAGAAGGTCAGGACGTGCTGCTGTTCATCGACAATATCTTCCGATTCACCCAGGCGGGCTCCGAGGTGTCGGCGCTTCTCGGCCGTATGCCCTCCGCCGTGGGTTATCAGCCGACTCTATCGACCGAGATGGGCGCTCTTCAGGAGCGGATCACCTCCACCAAGAAGGGGTCCGTCACCTCGGTGCAGGCGATTTACGTCCCCGCGGACGACCTCACCGACCCTGCCCCGGCGACCACCTTTGCGCACTTGGATGCGACCACCGTGCTTTCGCGTCAGATCGCGGAGTTGGGAATTTATCCAGCGGTCGATCCGCTCGACTCGACTTCCCGAATTCTCCACCCCGACATTCTGGGAGCGGATCACTATCGAGTGGCGCGAGGAGTCCAGGAAGTTCTCCAGACTTACAAGGATCTCCAGGACATCATCGCGATCCTGGGTATGGACGAACTCTCCGACGAGGACAAGCTGGTTGTGGCCCGCGCACGCAAGATACAGCGTTTCCTCTCGCAGCCCTTCTTCGTGGCCGAGCAGTTCACCGGTTTCGAGGGCAAGTACGTCAAGCGCGAGGACACCGTCGCGGCCTTCGACGAAATTCTCTCCGGCGATCTGGACGATCTCCCCGAGCAGGCTTTTTACATGGTCGGCGGCATCGACGAGGTCAAAGCGAAAGCCGAGAAGATGGCGGCAACCGCGTAATCCCGAGATTCAAGAGAACAACAGAAAGCCCCGATGCCAAGAGAAAAAGGCGTCGGGGCTTTTTTTGTTTAGGTTACTCGAAACGGTGTCGAAACCCAGATATTGAATATCCTTCATTTCTGGCCAGTTTCTGGCTAGAATCAAGCCAGAATGAGATATGAAATTCTCTTCGCCCCGGAAGCGGTACGGGACTTCAAACACCTCAAAGCTCATACGCGGTCCGAGGTGAAGAATGCAATTGAAACCCACTTGCGACACGAACCAACCAAGTTGAGCAAGAGTCGGATTAAACGCTTGCGAAAGATGATTCAGCCACAATATCGGTTGCGAGTCGGAAACGACATCCGGGTTTTCTACGATGTCACCGGGGATTCGGTCGAGGTCTTGGCGATTGTCTCCAAGTCGGAAACATCGGAATGGCTGAAGGAACGAGGAACTCCATCATGAAACAAGCCCCCCTCACTCAGGTCAAAGATGATCTTTCGAAATATCTCCGAATGGCGGAGAAAGAAAACATTGTCATAACCCGGCATGGCAAACCCGCGGGCGTTTTAATTGGGTTCGAGTCCGAGGAGGATTGGTTTGAATATCGCCTCGAAAACGACCCGGCATTCTTGAAACGAATTGAAAAAGCCCGGCAAAACCTGAAATCCGGGAAGGGAGTCAGAATCGAGGATTTACCTGCGTAAACGGCAGATCTCCGAGGGTATTTGCTAAACGGAATCGGCGCACTCGAACCGCCAGAATCGGCTCTATTGGAGTCCAAACTCGGGAAGTCGGGTTCAGATGTGCTATCATCCACCCCTGGGGATTGACGAAAGCGACTGTTTTTCTTTAAGATACGAAGGAAATGGGGCCAGGGATTCTAAACGATCTCTGGCCCTTCATTTCGTTGGACTTGACAGTCCGAACGGGAACCCATAGAACACCCCGTTCAAAATACACAAGATAGAAAATATTGAGGTGAAGGCCCCATGCAACCCACATTTAATCCAAGCCGGACAAAGAAAAAGCGGAACCACGGATTTAGGGCCAGAATGGCGACTCGCGGTGGGCGAAAAGTTATCAGAAACCGTCGCCGTAAAGGACGCGCCCGGCTTTCGGTTGCCTAATTTTCCCCTCTCGGAGGGCTATGGATTCCCTAGAACCGCCAGGCTCCTAACACGCGGAGACTTCGATCGGGTTTTTCAGTCGGGAACTCACTGCCGCTTTGGAATCCTCCACTTGGCGGCCCTCCAGCGGGAATCGGGACCCTGTCGACTCGGAGTTGTCCTGAGTCGCAAAGTTGGGAAGGCCCATGACCGAAATCGATTAAGACGAGTCATACGGGAAGCCTTTCGCCTCGATATCTTGCCCAAAGCGGAGGGATGGGACCTCGTGGTCCGTTTCTCTCCCGGAGCAGGATCGACGCCTTCGCGGAAAGTGCGTAATCAGTTGTTAGCCGCCGTGCAAAAAATTGGAGTTCTCTCTACGCTTCCTTAAAAAGCTCCAATTCTCCAGGCACACCGTTTCGAAGGCCCGCTCCCGCGACCCCCGGGCGAGCAGTTGGGGAGTCGATAGATGTCAAAATTTGCTGCGACCCTTTTGGTCGCGATGATCCGCTTTTACCGCGAGGTCATTCCACTTCGATTGGGTTGTTGCCGTTTTCGGCCAACCTGTTCGCTCTATGCTTGGCAAGCGATCACTGTCTACGGGCCGTGGATCGGTCTGGCCAAGGCGCTCGGCCGTCTCGGACGTTGCCATCCTTTTGCTGAGGGAGGCTACGACCCGGTCTGATGGCGAATCCACTCGATAATCTCTCTCATGAAAAACGCATCGCGATCGCGGGCATCCTCTGCCTTCTCACCGCGGTCACATTTTCCAAGGTCTTCGCCCCCGAGCCGCCGCCGAAACCCTCCGAAGCGAGGCTAATCGGCGAGGACCACTCGGCGAGCATGCATTCCGGCGATGAAGAGGAGGAGATCGTCGCGGATACAGTCGCCCCCGCGACCCCCAGCATCGACCAAGCCACAAGCAGCGAGGTCATCCCGCCAAGAGCCCCCGTCAAAGAGGGGGGGGAGACGACACATGCGCTCGCTCAGCCGGAGCCTTTGCCGGAGAAAACCAATGTCACGGTGGACACCCCGACCGCTCGGTATGTTTTTTCCACCGAGGGCGCGGCGCTCTATTCCTGCCGTCTGAAGAACTACGAGGAAATCGACCCCCCGTTACGACTATTCGAGGCCCAAAAGGAACAGGCTCGAACCATCGAGGCGAAGACCTTCTGGGAGGAGCGCATCGAGGAGGTTCGGGCGCGGAAAGCGAATATCAAAGACGGCGAATTCATCCCCCGGGGCGAACCTGTGCCCGAGGACCGCTGGGTCGAATTGATCCCCCAACTCGACAGCAATATCGGCCACCCCCTCGGACTCCGTTTCGGGGAGGGCCTGGACGATCGAGGCATCCACTATACGGTCAACCATGACAATCTCATGGTCGGCGAGGGGCAATCGGCCACTCTCGAATTTGTTGCAAAGACCGAAACCGGGATCACGCTTAAAAAGCGGTTGGTCTTTTCATCCGACAAACCCGCTTTCGAAATCGATGTGGACATCCGAGCCCAGGGCGGAGTCGAGGAACTCGAAAAGACATTGGGTCATCACTGGATTCTGGAATGGCCCGATGGGATTTGCCACTTGCCCTTCCATTACCCCGGATCGCAGGAAGAAAACAAACTCCGCGCCATGCTCAGCGACTCGATGCAGTCGTTGACTCAAAAGAAATCCCTTATGGATGAGGCGGTCGACAAGAGCCAAGGAAAATCGTATCGGAAAACCCTCGAGGGTCGAGTCGGTTGGATCAACATCGAAACCCGGTACTTCCTCGCCAGTTTCGTTCCGCAGAGTCCGAATATGCAGGGGGTCTATATTCTCCCGCACGTTAACCAGGCTTATCCCTTCACCGAGATTGACACCCGCATGGGCATCGGATTGATCTCCACCTTCAGCGAGACTCCCAAATCGATCCTGGTCTACGCCGGTCCCAAACTCACTGGGGTGCTCGAAAATGTCGCGATCGGTTTGGACCGAGTGGTCTATGACTCATGGTTCGAAACGCTCGACAAGATCTGCCGCTTTGTCGACTGGCTGCTGGCGTTCTTCTATTCGGTCATCCCGAGTTATGGAATCGCCATCATCCTTCTGTGCATCCTCTCGAAGATCATCCTGTACCCGCTGACCTACAAGCAGGCCCAGATGCAGAAGAAGATGGCGGTCCTGCAACCGAAAATCCAGGAACTGAAAGAGAAATACGCCGACGATGCCCAGAAACTTCAACAGGAGCAGATGAAGCTCTGGAAGAAACACGGGGTCAGTCCGGCCGGGTGTCTGCCGATGTTCGCGCAGTTGCCCATCTTCATCGCTCTTTACCGGACCATCATGGCCTCGATCGAAATGCGAGGGGCGCCCTTCCTTTGGATTCACGATCTCTCTTTGCCGGATATGACCTTCTTCCTGCCATTTGCGCTGCCATTTCTCGGGAACGCTGTGAATGTCTTGCCTTTCATTATGACTGGGATATCGGCCGCCCAAATGCACCAACAAAAGAAGAATATGCCTGACCCAAATCAGGCCCAGATCATGATGTTCATGACGGTCTTCTTCTTCTTCATTCTTTACAACTTCTCCAGCGGATTGGTCCTATATTGGATGACCAACTCGATCACGATGATTTTCCAGCAAAAGCTCATGGAACATTATGGGCACGCCCACATTCCCGCCCATCGAGCGGGAACCGCCAATGGAAGCGCCCTCGATGAGGACGAGGAGGATGCCTCGACCAAGAAGGGGCCGGATGTTCCATTGCCGCAAAAATCGAAAGGTAAGCGGTCGAAAAAACGGAACCGCTAGAAAAGGTCGATAAACGAAACGCCAAGCAGCCTACGAAAGGAAATGGAAAATATGGAATCAGTTGTTAAAACCGGTAGAACAGTCGACGAAGCGATCGATTCCGCTCTCCAGGAAATGGGGCTCACCCGGGATGAGGTCCAAGTGGATATCCTCCAATTGGAAAATTCGGGTTTTCTAGGACTCTTCGGAAGGAAAGAGGGGAAGGTCCGGGTCACTCCGATGAAATCGCTTCCTCTCTCCGAATCCACCTCCGAAAGGAAAGGCAAACCGAAACAGAAGTCCAAACCTCGGGGAGAACGAGCGGAAAAGGCCTCCACAAACAATCGCGAGACCAGGGGAAAGAACGGGAGCCGCAAGAGCGAAAACAACCGTCCGGAACGGAAACCCGAAACCTCCGAAAAGAAGAAGAGACAACCCGAACCGACAACCGCTCCCTCTGTCGCACAAAGAGGCGAGTCCTCGGCCAAGGCCGAAGAGGTGGTTCGGAAGATCTCCGAGACTTTTGGAATCAAGGTCGATGTTCAGGCCACCGAAACCGAAAAGGCGGTGAACATCCGCGTAGTTGGAGATCAGGTCGGCCAATTGATCGGACGTCGCGGAAGAACACTCGGGGCGGTGCAGTACATCGTCTCTCGCCTGATCAATGAAGATCGTCCCGACCGGAAGAAGATCACCATCGATGTGGATGGATACAATGAGGACCGCGAAAGCAGTCTCAAGGAACTCGCCACTCGGACCGCGGATCGAGTGATGGAAACCGGGAAGCCGGTCTTCCTCCGGCCGATGTCGCCGCCCGAGAGAAGGATTATTCACCTCACTTTGCAGGATGACGATGAGGTCGGAACCGAGAGTGTCGGAGAGCAGGACAGTCGACAGGTCGTCTTGTTTCCGAAGAGCATCGATCAAGAGGAACTCCAACGGATCCTCGACAGCCCTCCGCCGCCCCGTTCGGGACGACGTCCTCCGCGACGCCGAAGGCGGAATTAAGGCAAAATCAGTTTAAGCGAATGGAGGGGGGACGCAATCGTCCCCCTTCTTGTTTTAACGAACACCCGAAGGGAGGCATCCCAAAGATGAAACGACACCCCGCCCTTGTCCCACTGTCTCACCATCATCAAAACGCGTTGGTCCTCGCCAAGAAGTTGAGAGCCGCCAATGACCAAACCACTCTGGAGGAACGTCGGAGTTTGGCGAAATCGGTCCTGGAATTCTGGGAGGGCCATGGCCGCGATCATTTTCGAGAGGAAGAGGAGATCCTTCTCCCAATCTGGGCGAAGTACGAGGATCCTTGGTCGGCTCCGGTTGAAGGAATGTTGCGCGACCATATCGCCATCCGCTGCATGGTCCAAACGGTCGACGCGTTTTTGGCGGAGGAAAATGCGCCGGAAACGAAATTGCTGAACGGGCTCGGCGAAAGACTCGATTCCCACATCCGACTAGAAGAGCACGAGGTTTTTGAAATGGCCCAGGCGGCGATTCCAGAGAAGGACCTTCGAAGGATTCAAGAGTTGATCTTGAGTTTCGAGGAATGAGCACACGCTTTTATTCAGTGGTCTTGGATCGACTCTCGTCCGGCTTACTTTCCTCCGACCTCCCGTCGGACGGCAGACCGACCCACCGTTCGGGTCGGCCCAGGGTGGTTGGAGCGAGCCGTGCAATGAAACCGAAACAGAACCAGGAGAGATAGAGGATGGTTTCGGACACATTCCAACCCGCGATTGGGTTCGAGCTTCGAGACAAAATCTTTTCCAAAACCGCGAAAAGTATATAACCCGCCGAGGCCGGGATCACCATTCCAAAACCGACCAACACAACCCCCGCCGCCGAAAAGAAGGAGGTCTGCTCATGGAGCAGATTGACCAAATACAAGCCCATTAAATTCCAAAGGAGCGCCAACAAGGAACCAATGAATCGGGCCGGAATTTTTTCTTTGGATTTGTATCTCCTCCCCGTGATGACCCAGTGCAAGGGTTTTCGAATCAGGAGAAGCAAGAGCATCATTCCGGCCGCCGCGACATAAGGAACCCAGGCCTTGTCGGTTCTTCCCGCCTCGATCAATCCCGCCGCGCAGGCAAAAGCGATCGCGAAATAGAGGACGAGTCCACGCAGCCACATCGCGGTGAACTGTTTGGCCGACTCCGGAGCCTCGTTGAGCCATTTGGATAGGGCGTAACCAATCCATTCGGCGAGTAAAGCCAGACCGATGCTGCCCCCCAGAATGATCGTCACGCCTCTTAAATGAGTAAACCATCGCACACCGTCGTTGGGAAGAACGAAACCGGCCGCACCCATTCCGTAAAGAAACTGGTAGGCCCATAAGGCGGCCAGAAAAATCAACGTGGTGTAAACGAAATGGATAGCCCGACTCTTCATGGTTGGTTGGTATTCTACCATAGTTTCAGGGCGATCCTTTCCCCCAAAATTCACGGTATCCCAAAATCATGTCGACCGCCGTTCTCAGACCTTCTTTGACAATATCTCCCGCCAGGTAAAGGAAAAGGGATGAACCGAGGATGCAGACCAAGAGGATCTCACGGTTTCTTCCCCTAAGGTTCATGAGTGCGCAAAACCCAAGACCGGCAAAACCCCAGAGGAGGGGTTCGACCGGCATCCGGAAACGGGGAGACCCATAGAAGAGTAGCGCCATGAGAACAAAGTAGAGGAGGACAATCGAAAAAAGCCACGGGATGAGCCCGTTGCCAGATACCGCCTGAGTCTTCGGGGATCCGATCGCAAAGAACGCGTAGGCCCCCGCGAAGACGATCAATAAGAACGTATGCGGATTGAAGGAAGATCCCAAAGAAAAACTGTCTCCATCCCAAGGATTCCAAAACCAGAGAAACTTCAGAGCCGCGAGTCGAATAGTTCTGAGAGGATCGTTCACATAAGTGTGGATCGCCTCACGAGTGAGAACCCGGTTTCGTTCGACTTCATCGTGCGTGCCCGCGGCGGCGTCGATCTCCTCCCAGGGGGTGAACCCAAAGCCCTCGGGATGGGGATGCGCCCCCTGGTAAAGCACGATTCCGCCCATCGTGTTGACCGGAATGAAAGCGTCGAAGCAGAGATAATTCCGAATGGTCCAAGGCAGAAGCGTGCAAGTCCAAGCCAGAGTAATTATGAGAATCGGTTTGAGAATATGTCTCCTGCTTTTGTGCAAACAGGCGGCAGCGATCAAAAAGAATGGGAGGAGGAGGAGGACGGACCGTGTCAGGGTCGCCAACCCAAGGGCTATCCCGGAAAGAATGGATAGAACGATCGACGCTTTGCCATTGGTGGAAACGCGCATTGCCCTCCAGAGGAGGAGCAGCGACAGAACCAAGAGGAACCCGAATAACGTCTCGGAAAACAGAGTGGAGGGATAATAGATCCATGCCGGGGAAAGAGTTCCAAAAACAAATGCGCCAAGTGCCGCGCATCGCCCAAAGCGCGCCTCGAGGAGCATTCCGGCCACCATTACAATCGCTCCGAAACTCATGAGTCCCTGCAAGAATTTTGGCCAAGCGGGATTCAAGGAAAACGATTGAACTGCCGCGAGGAAGAGTGGGTAGAGCGGCGGGCGGTGAGCGGTGATAGCGCCATTGAGGGCGAACTGGTGGTTCGCGCGGATGCCATTCGCCATCTCCAGATAGTGATTGGCGTCGCCGCCGATAGGGACTTCCAAATAGAGCGAAAGAAGTAAACGGGAAAGAAGTGCGAAAACGCCAAGCGCCCCGAAGCAGAGGATCGAAGAACGCCGAATTCGTCCGTTGTTCACCATGGAAGGGGAGTGTAATCCGAAAAGACTTGTGTTCAACTCAATTGGGACAAAAAAAGACTCACACGCGCTTTCAAAGGGTTTACTTGGACAAAGTCTCAAAAAACCTTGCGGACATCCTGTTGATAAGTTTTCACAGGTCAAACAGGTTCTTCGTTGATTTCATGGAAGATACGATTGTGAATAAACTGAGAGCAAAAAAGCCTTGAAAAAGCGAATCAAATTCACTTGACACCCACCTCTTAGATGAGTTCTGATACTCCCTAATCAATCCTTGGGGGGAGCCTAAAACCGACTTAAATGACTGTATCCGAGGCTCATTCCGAACCCACGCAATCCCCGGTTGACCGGAGAAAAAACGAGGGGGCGCTCACACCGTGCCCTCTGTTTCGGCGCGTCCAAAAACGCGACGCCACCATTGTCGATTTTTGCCCAGATAAAATCACCGAAGCCATCTATCGCGCGGCGGTCGCGGTCGGCGGGAAAGATCGTCGACGGTCCGAGGTTCTCTGCCAATATGTAATTCTCGATTTGGCCGAGCGCTATCAGGAATCGACCAACCTCCTTCATATCGAACAGATCCAAGACTCGATCGAACAAGTGCTCATGGAGCACGGCCACTATCGAACGAGTCGCGCTTTTATCACCTATCGGAACGAAAGGGCGCGGCGACGCGCGATGAAGGGGGATCCCGCTCCTCCTTCCGCTTTGCGAGGCGGAAACCAGTCTCTTCATGAGACCTCGGTTTGGACCTCTTCGGGAGAAAGAGTCCGTTGGGATCGCGAACAGATTGTCAAAGCGCTGGTTCGCGAGACAAACCTCTCCTACGACGACGCCCGTTCCGTCAGTTACGCGGTGGAGATGGAGATCATCCATTCGAAAATCTCTCATCTGACCGCTCCTTTGATTCGGGAACTCACAAACGTTCACCTTCTCCAAATGGGTTTCGAGGCGGAGCGCAGGCTTCATTCCCGTTTGGGTCTTCCCGTCTACGATGTCGAACAACAGCTTGTTCAGCACACGGACGGTCGCGAGGGAGAATCGATCGAATCCGAAATCCTTCGTCAGTTCGCCATGGAGAAAGTCCTCCCGGTTTCGGTTTCGGAGGCGCATGGCCGAGCGGACTTGCATGTCCACGATCTGGAGAAAATCCATCATGTGATCGAACGAGTCCGGGATCTCGACCTCGAACCGAGAAAGAACGCGGAGTTTCCGCATTTCTCCTTCCTCGAGGAGACCGAATGGGATCGCTTCCTGCACTCCTGGGAGACCGAGGAAAATCGGCTGTTGGGAGAGGTCGGGAAGACGCTGGTTTGGAATCATGTCAATGCGGCGATCGCCTTTCATGCTCAAAGAGCGGGAATCGAAATCTCGGCGGCGGTCACCCAGGTTTTCAAAAAGATCTGCCGCCGGCGTCTTCATCAGCACGGCGCCCCCTCTGTGGTCTGGAGAATGCACCTCGATCTCGACCCCCGTTGGAGGGGCCGATTCATTGGCGCCCGTCAGCTCTCTCTCTTGCCCGAGGATGAGATCGACGCCGAGGTCCGCTGCGCCCTGTTGGAGGTTTTGCGTCAGGCCCAGGAGATGGGTCCCTTCCTCAGTGGCTATGGAATCCAACTCGAATTGATTCTCCCGTCGAGAGGCGGAGAAAACCTGGAGGCCGAATTGGTCCGATCCGCGGCCGAGTGCCTGCAATCCGGCACGCCGTTACGGATCTTTTTCAACCGCGACACACCGATCGGTCAATCGGGACGCGAACACTCCTCCGATTTCGTCCAAGCCATCTCGCTCAATTTTCCGAGAGCGGCGCTCATGGCGAATGGCTCCGACGATCGTCTTGTGGAATGGATCGAGGACCGTTTGTCGCTCATCGCCGAGGCCCACCTGGAAAAACGGAATCTCCTCGAACGATTGGGGCGGATCGACTCCCGGACTCCCGGTCTCGATTTCGGAATTGGGGTTTGGGGCCTCGTCGAAATGACGCTTCTCCACCTGGAAAAAAATCCTCGCGAGGATGAGGAAGCCCTCAAGTGGTTGCTGAAAACTCTCGCGAGAGTCCGATTGCGGTTGGAGGAAATCTCCGCGCGGAAGGGGCTCAACCTTTCTCTATTCTTCCTCGAGGAAGAAATCCTGGAGGAGCGGTTCTCGCAGTCTCTGCCCTCCAAGGGTTTCGACCCGAATAGTCCCGAGAAATGCGGTCTTCTCCATGTCGACGAAGACTCGGTTTCCGAACTTGTCATCGAAGGGAAACTCCATTCTCTTTTCAACGCCAAGCACGCGGTCTTCGCTAGGCCCTTTAAAACCGATCGATCCACGGAGGATTGGGAAAAGTGGCTGCAAACAATCGCCTCTAAGACACACCTTGGGGGGATTGGCTTAATTGGAAAATGGACCCATTGCGCGGGATGCGGGTCACGATTTCAAAACTCGGAGGTGGTTTGTTTGAGTTGCGGCGGTCAGGATCTCTATTCGATCGAACGTCGCAATCAGGGGAAACAAAACCGGATCGTCCGTCTCTAGGGAAATCGTTTATCGCTCTTTAGGGGAAGAGCATGTGGCGATTGAGGCGTGAGATCCAAAGGAAAACAGGGGGAGAAAGTGAAAATCAAGCTTTTTGGTCGTTCCGGGTGCGCCCGGACACGAAGGGTGTATTTGCGTCTGTCGAAATGGATCGCGACTCTCAAGGAGTCGGTCCAGGTTGACTTGGAGTATTTCGATCTCGAAACAGCGGATGGATTGGCGGAGGCCGCGTTCGAACAGCTGGAGGGGGATCTTCCGGTTCTTATCGTGGAAGCCGAGGAACCGGACACGGCGATCTCAGGGGAACCGTTGTTTCGAGATCGGAATTCGTTTTTGGGGGAGAGCGAGTTCGCGCGTTTTTTCCCCAGTAGGAACTAATATCGGACCATCATTCGTTTGAACACGAATCTAATGTACCGAAACCGCAAGCTCAGTCACTCCCAGCCGCGCTGAGTTTTGTATGGGGGATGCAGTGGGATCCCGGGTCCTCCTCCCACCTCCCCCGGTTTCGGTCTTTTTTTTGGTGGTTTTAGCCGCTTTCCTTTTCATTTCAACCTTAAAGGGATATCCTCAGTTATAAGAAGGAGTTTCCATGATTCGGTTGCTTCTTTCAAAGCGCCATGGAACCGGATGAAATCGGACTCGCCCGGGAAGAGGCTTTTCGCGAACGGCAACGTCTGACCCATTCCCGGATTCGCGGCGAGAAAGTTGACGATTTTCGCGGGAAATACTTGGCGATTCGCGACCGCGAGGCCCTGCTGAGGTACGAAGACCTAAAGGCCGAGAATGCCCGGTCTCATGCCGCGAAAACCTTCGAGAGGCCAAGAAAACCGGAACGGCCAAATCGGAGGTTGCGCATCTGGATCAACCTCCTTATTATAGCCATGGTATTGGCGGTGTTATTCTTCTCTGTCATCACTCCCAGGCTCACCCCAACCCATGGGGACGCGGTTCAGGAATCGGATAGTGAGCCTCCATTGCGGGAGCCTCTGCCTTAACCGCTCCAATCCAAGAGATGTTCCAGGGTGGCGCGGTGAAATGGCGCCTGCCTGAAATCCCGAAAAGGATGCGATTGGTCTCGTGAACGAGTTCCCGAATGTCCAGGAACCGCCCAGAAGCGGTTGGTCGGAAACCAAGGAAAACCTCTATCGGTTCCGGGACCGTTTGGCGTACAACATCTCTCTCAAAAAAGATCTGGGAAAGAAGTTGGTCTTGGCCTTCGCCTTTGGTTTCTCGCTGTTTTTGGTCGGGCACGGGCTTCAAACGCCGGTGCGAGACACCGGATCTTACACCGGTTGGAGAACACAAGTCTTTCTCCAACCTGGGATTGTCGGATTCGTGTGCGCCCTAGTTACGATGATCCTCGGGTCCATCAAACAGTGGTGGGGGGTCTTCTACTACCTCCTTTCTTTCGAAATCCTGGTCGGGGTCTACCTGCCGGAGATTTTTTGGGTGGCCTCCGGGTTGGCCATTTTCACCTTTTTTCTCTGGTTCAATATCCGCCCGCATAGCGGCGCTCTCGCCGCACTCTTCTTGATACCGGCCCTCGAATCGCATCTGGGACTGATCGCCCTCGCGCCGCTAGGTTTCGCTTGTTTTTATTCGAAGGGAAAATCGATCTGGCTGACTTTCATTGTCTTTTTATGGGTGGAGGCGCTGGGAATCTATCGGGATTCGGTCTCGCGGTTCATTGAGATGGGAGTTAACGTGTTCCCCCATAGCCTCCCGCTGAGTTACGAACAGGTGACCCATCCCTTCACCGGTCTGATGCTTCGCGCCAATCGCGAGGTGGCCGCGCATCTTCTGACCTTGTCCGTGGAAAACCTCTTGCTGGTTTCGTGGTTCCTGAAATTGGCTTTGGCGTTTCTCAGCATTTGGGTCATCCGAACCAACTACACCCCGATACGATTTCAGGACAGACTCGCGCTCGAATATCTTTCCAAGAAGGGGCAGAAAGTCGCCCATGACGATCTCATTTTGGTGAAGGCCCCCCTAAGCATCCTCGGTGGGTTGGGGATCTGGGTGATCGGACAAGGGCTTCTGTTGATCCCGTTCCCTCATCTCTACACCCCGCTCCTTTTCGCGGGAGACCTGTTGGCCGCGGCGGTCATTATCCCGATGGTCCTTTTGGACTACCACGGAGACCCGACCATGCCTCATGAGTTTTCTCATCAGGCGTCGGGGGCCTCTGGATTGGAGATCCGGAAATCTCCAAGTCAAATGGGCTCCTCACTTCGAACGCCGACCCCCTCCGAACTTCGGGTTCAATACGCCAAGCCCTCTCCCTCCAGCATGGGCGGGTTCAAAAAGGATCCGACCCAGCTCCGTCTGAGAACCTGGAAGGACCGAGTGGATCTCGATTGGGAGGGAACCCTGCCCGATGGCAGCAAGATCCGTCTGGGACGCCAAGAAGAGACCCGTCAGCCTCCTCCCTCCACCGCGCTTCCTCCTACTCGGGCCAAAGATCGAGGATTCGAAGTCGGCAAAAAGATTGACGGGCAGTATCGAGTCGAGAAGATTTTGACCGGCGGAATGGGGCTGGTTTACATTGTAATGGACGAGTTTTCCGAAACCCGGTTCGCGGTGAAGACTCTCCGCGACGATTTCAGAAACAATGGAGAAGCCGTTCAACGATTCACCGCCGAAGCCAAAACCTGGATCCGCCTGGGAAGCCAAGGGCCCCACCCGAATATGGTTCAAGCCCTGTATTATCGAGAGGTCGACAACCGTCCACTCCTCTTTCTCGAGTATGTCGAGGGAACCACGCTGGAGGAAATCTATTCGCGCGAGGGACCGCGGCCCTCCTATGCCAAACTGGTGGAGTGGGGCATTCAGGTGTGCGATGGGATGCAATTCGCTTCGACCAAGGAATTGGCGGATGGGACAGTCGGTCTGGTCCATCGCGATTTGAAGCCCGCCAATATCATGATCAATAAAGAGGGGAATGTGAAAATTACCGACTTCGGATTGGCTAAGGTCGCGGCCACTCCAACGAACCTGACCAAAGACCGGGTCGGCATGGGGACCCTTAAGTACATGGCCCCCGAACAGGTGAAGGACGCCAAAAGGGTCGATCCTCGCGCTGATATCTATTCGCTGGGGGCAATCCTGTACGAGGGAGTGGCGGGTCACCCACCCTTCACCGAGGAAGATTCCGTGAACCTCTACATGGCTGTGCTCAGCAAGGAGCCCGCCCCACTTGGGAGAATTCGGCGGGATATCCCCTCCGAACTCGACCATATCATCATGCGTTGTTTGAATAAGGACCGCGACCAGCGCTACTCCTCTTTCGAAGAGGCTGGATGGGCGTTGAAGAGATTCTACAACCGATTGCTCGATCAAGGCGATGGCCGCACGCATCTCCGGGTGGTCAGCTAATTCTCCCAGATTGATCGCCAACACCCCGGTCCGTTCAATTCCCCGCTTTTTTGTTATACTTTTTCGGGGGTTCTCATTTTTCGAGATCCACTGTAACCCGCGATAAGGAAAGGATTCATGAAGAAACTCCGACTTCGATACCTGGGAGATCCCATTCTCAGAAAAAAAGCGAGAAAACTGGACAAAGTGACCCCCAGTGTCCGGGAGACAGTCGAGGCAATGTGGGATTTGATGGAGAAATCCAAAGGGATCGGCCTAGCGGCCCCCCAAGCAGGTCTTTCCCAGCGCATCATTGTGGTCGACACACGCGAGGACGGCGAACAGTACGCGTTGATCAACCCCGAGATTGTTTGGGCGAGCGACGTCTGTTCACCCTTGTCCGAGGGGTGTCTGTCCATTCCCGGAGTCGAGGCGGAGGTGATCCGTCCCAGCCATGTGCGGGTCAAGGGTTCCAACATCCAGGGAAAAGAGATTGAAATCGAAGCCAAAGACCTCCTCGCCAAGGTGATGCAACACGAAATCGACCATCTCAACGGCGTCCTCTTCATCGACCGTCTCGAGGATCGCGAGAAAGAAAAAATCCAGCCCGAACTCGATCGCTTCGAGGCCCCAGTCTCCGCCTGAGCGAATCGATGGTTCGGCTCGCGCGATCCCTCACACTCATATCGGCGATAGGGACTGTCGCCTGGCCATTTGCAATCGTGATTGGCGTCGCCGGAACGGTCGACGATTGTGGTGACAGCCCCTTCGATTCCCCTTGTGTGATCCAAGAATCGCAAATCGCGGTCAAGACTTTCATCGCGGGGAACATCGAGGAGCCGGGCGACATCGATGTCTTCCAGTTCGAAGTCCGCGCCGAGGATGTTGGGAGCCTTTATCTCATCGAAACCATCATCCCGGATGGCGATCCCTTCTCCGACACCTACCTGAGACTCCTGGGCAAGGATGGAACCAGCGAGATTGTCAGCGACAACGACAGCGGGGTCGGCGGCGGTTCGAAGATCCTCTGGTCTCCCGAGGAAGCGGGGAATTATTTTGCGGAAGTGACTCAGTTTTTCTCAACCGAGATCGGTCTCTACCAGATTGCTGTCTTCCGCGCGGGGATCGCACCGCCCGACGATCATGGGGACGATGCCGCCGCAGCCACTGAAATGGTCGTGGGAGGGGCGCCCCTTTCTGGGTCCACCGAATTGTCCGCTGACCGTGATTGGTTCAAGTTCAGGATCGAGGCAAACCGATTTTATGATGTCGAGACTTCCAACCTGGAAACCGGTTCGGATACGGTGATTACTCTCTTCGCCGAGGATGGCCTCACCCCATTGGACACGGATGACCAAGGTGGGCGGGAGTTCAATGCCTCCCGCATCAGTTGGGTTTCTCCCTCCAACCTGTCTCCTGGCGGGGTCTTCTATTATCTCGAGGTTCAGCAATTCCTCTCGGGAACCAGCGGCGTGGGATATGATGTGTCCGTGACTTCCACGGGCGAGCCCTTGGAAGTCTCCACAAAAGGGGAGCCGTTGAACGGAGAGATCGAGGAGGCGGGAGAGATCGACGCCTATGTCTTCTCGGCCACCGAGATGTCTATTTTCACGGTGAGTCTTCAGGCCGCCACTAATGAACTGAACCTTTTTGAATTGCGATTATTGGATCCCGACGGGATCACGTTGGTGAAATCTCAGAAGAACCTGGAATTTGAGAACCTAACCGAGACTCTTGGCGCCTCGGGGGATTATTTCTTGCTCGCCACCAACGAATTCGAGATGGGGTCTTATGTGCTTTCCGCGACTCTGGAATCGCCCGAGGGGAACCCAGATCTCAATCTGGATGGCCGCATCGATCATTTGGATTTTCTGCTCTTGCTGGAAGCCTACCAAGAAGAGAAATAGAACATCTAAGCGCAATATCAATGGCCTCGGTCCGGCCAAATGACGCGGAAGGTGGAGCCCTTTCCCTTGACCGACTCCACCTCGATCTCCGCCCCGTGGAGGTCGGCGATCTCCTTGCAGATGGAAAGTCCCAATCCCAGCCCGCCCGCGTGATCCATCTCGCCCGATTCCGCTTTATGGAATCTCTTGAAGAGATTTGGGATTTCACTCTCGTCGATACCAATGCCCGAGTCTTCGACACTGAGGATTACCGAATCGTCGTTGTTGTCGAGACGCACAAGGACCTTTCCGCCAGGCTTGGTGAATTTGATGCCGTTGGAGATCAAATTATCCAAAAGACGTTCGACTAGAATCTTTGAAGCGAGGATATAGAGATCCTCCTCCTTACCCTCCGCGATCATCTCCAGATCGATCTTCTGGTCCTTGGCGCGGATGGAATGCGCGCGGATTGAATTCCACGCAACCTCCATCAAACTGACCGGTTTCAACTCGAGAGGTCGGTCCATCCCCTCGCTTCGAACCGCCTGCGCCACATTCTGAATCAAAAGACCCATCCGGTTGGCGTTGTCCAAGATGATTTGGATGAACTCCTCTTGCTCCTCGGTTAGCTTCCCGGGAGATTTCGAGGCGAGAAGTTGGGCGTACCCTTGCAGGCTTGTGAGTGGAGTCCGGAAATCGTGGGAAACATTCGCGATCAAACGCTCTTTGAAAACGTTGGACTCCTTCAGTCTCTCCGCGAGTCGACGGTATTTGTCCTCGGATCGCTTAAGGGCTTGAGTCCGTTCACTGACCAGTCCCTCAAGTTGCGATTGGTGATCGTGAGTCTCTTTCAGACTCTGATCGAGCCTCTTGGATCTCTGCACCAGAAGAAGAATCACCAAAAGAATTGCCAATCCGAGGAGGACGAGCAGCGCAAACGTGGCGGGATGACGCAACACCGGGAGATTGACATAGACGCTGACTCTGTCGGGGGAGGGATCGACGTTCCCATCCAAATCGACCGCGGCCACCTCGAATACATGGGGGCCCGGTTTCTCGGTCGGAATCGAGACAATCCGATTGGGATCGGGCGAGCCCCATTCCCGATCATCCAATCTCCACCTGAATTGGAGCCGGTTTATGACCGTCGATTGCCAAGCATCCGCCCCATTGAGCCGAAAAATCATGTTTTCCCCGAGAAGGACTTCCTTGGGATGATCGGTTATTTGGGTGTCGGGGGGCTCGGTCTCGGGGGTGAATTGGAGGAATCCGGTGTCGTAGGTCGCCAAATAGATCCGGCCATCCTGGCCAATCGCCAAGTCGCTGATGCGGCAAGGGGGAAGCCCTTCCGTTCTTTGGTAATGGAACCAGCCTCCGTCTTGGTAACGGTACAAACCATTGGATCGAGTCCCGACCCAGAGCCTGCCCTGATTATCGAATTCGATGGCGTAGGTCTTGTTTGTCGTGAGTCCTGAGTTCTCTTTGTTGAAAAAGGTCCATTCGCCGTCATCGTAGACTGCGACGCCGACCCCCTCCGTGGCCATATAAATTTTGCCATCGGGCCCCCGGATCATCTCGTAAAAGGAAACCTCTTTTTGATCGTAGGGAAAGGGGATCGTCTCACTCGCCCCGTCCTGGTAGCGGAAAAGGAGGCTGTCTCCTCCGACCCAGACCGCGCCTCCCTCTTCAAAGAGGAACGACAGAATGTGGGACGGTTCTTGACCATCGGGGTAGGGCAATTGTTTCCACTTTCCCTCGGCATAGCAGTAGATCTCTCCGGTGTCTCCTCCCAAATAAACGCAACCATCGGGGGCGACATTCATCGCGCGAAACCTTTGATCGGGGTTAGGTGGATCGGGCAACCATTCACCGTGCCCCTCCGCCCATGAATAAACGCCGTGGTTGTTCCAAGAGGATAGAATCCGTCCGTCGGGGGACTCGGCAATCCGAGAGGCGAAGAAATCGCGTTCATTTGAGTCCCCAACGTGGAGGGATTCCCACTCGCCGTTTTCAAGATAACTCAGATCGCTCCCCCCAACCCAGATGCGCCCTTTCGAATCCGCCAGATTGGAAAGAAATCGGAAGTTGTGAGGTTTCGGGGCGTCCATCGGAATGAACTGGGAGGGGGTCAAAAACGAGACGCCGCCAGTGGTCCCCGCCCAAACCGTTCCATCCATGGAAACATGGAGATCATTGACATTGTCCTGAAGCAGCCCATCCCGCCAATCGAAGAAGGTGAGACTCCCTCGGTCATAAAGTGCGAGACCAATTTGGAGACCGAGCCACATCGTGCCATCCGGACCCGCGCAGAGTCCCCCCGAACCCCAATCGCCGGTCATCGATTCAGGCCGGATCGCCTCCATACTCTCGCCATCGTACCGGTAAGTTGACCAATCGCACGCGATCCAGAGGTTATTCTGGGTATCCAGTTCCAAGTCGTTGACGTTTTGATCGGGACAGGCAACCATTTCCTGACAGACAGAGGAAACCTCTCCTGTCTCCAGATCGAAGGCGTTCACAATTCCTTCCCTCCAACCCACCCAAACAATTCCTCGAGCCTCATCCACCGCCACCGAACGACCGCAATTTTTTGCCAGATCTGGACGATCGGTTCCAAACTGTTGGATGGATCCATCGACATTGATTCGACTGACTCCTCCGGGACCAGTCACCCAAACGCGCCCCTGAGAGTCGATATCCAACCCGAATAGGTCGTCCGAGACGAGCCCGTCCTCCTCGGTGAAGACTTCGATTCCAGTTCCGTCCTCATTGAGGGAGGCCGCTCCTCCTCGCGCCGCAACCCAGATTCGACCATCGGGAGCCACGCTGACTCGACGGATGAAATCGGTCGGCAATCCATCGGAACTTTTGATTTGCAGACGATTGCGGCCGTCATAGCGAACCAGACCCTCGCCCCAGGTGCCAAACCACATGACACCCCTCGGATATTCGGAGAGACCGCGGATATGCTCATCGGGAAACTGATCGTAGAGACTTCGAACGACCCATCTCTGACGGTTCTTCTCGGACTGTGTCATCACCTCGGCGGAAGACCGCGATGGAATCGATAACCCAACGAGACTGAATAGAGTGAGGGCGACAAGAAACCGCCACTCCGAGTTCATCCGCCAACCGAGCATTTCTTATTTCCCTAACCCAAAAAAAGTCATCGTTCAGACTTGGTTGGCTTGGGCCACGGCGGCCTCGCCATTCAGGACTTGAATGAGATTCTTGGTCGCCATCATCGCCTGCCTTCCCACACTCTCATAGGTTCGAGACCCGATGTGAGGAGTCAAGACGACTCGGTCGAGACCAATCAGGGGATTGTCCGGGCGAATCGGCTCCGGCTCGACCACATCCGCCCCGTAGCCACCGAGATGGCCGCTCTTGATCGCTTCGGCCATGGCCTCTTGATCGACCAAACCCCCGCGAGAGGTGTTGATCACCACGCTTCCGGGTTGAAGCATCGCGAGTCGGTCGCGATTCAGGAAATGGAGGTTCTTCTCTGAAAGGTTCAAATGGAGACCGACAATGTCCGCAACTTTGAGCACGTCCTCAGCCTGACTCTTTCTTTCCACACCATATTTGGAGGCGAATTCCTCATCCCAGTAAGGGTCGAAACCGACCAGTTTCATCTCAAACGCGGCGGCCCGTTTGGCCACCTCCTTGCCGATTCGCCCCAACCCAAGAATTCCGAGCGTCTTTCCCATGAGTTCGTGACCGGTCATCCGCTTCCAAAGTCCTTGGTGGACCATGGTGTTTTGTTCCGGAATCTGGCGGTACAAGGAAAGCATTAGTCCGAAAGCGTGCTCGGCCACTGTCGTGTGGTTGACACCGGGGCAAAAGGTGACCGGGATGCCTAAATCGGTGGCGGCGGGAACGTCGATTTTGTCGAGGCCGATCCCGTATTTGCTCAAGACCTTCAGTTTTGGGAGACACTTTTGAAGAACTGGACGAGTGAATGCGTCATCTCCGCAGAGTATCCCGTCGAAATCTCCCACCAAATCGAGCATCGTCTCCTCGGGAAGGGGCCCCCTTTCGCGCTGAATCTCATACCCTTGGCTCTCCAGCAGGTCATGGTGAGCGCCAGGTGTGTCTTGATACGAGGTGGTGGTCAACAAAATCTTCGTCATCGATCCTACTTCCTTTCATGATGTGGCGGAGATATTTCTGGTTTTATTGCAGTTCTTTCCAGCCACGGTAGCCTCCGGCAAGGGAGGTCACGTTTTCATACCCCATCTCCCTCAAGGATTTCGCGGCCAACAACGACCGGCTCCCGCCACCGCAATGGAGAACGATTTCTTCCTTGGGATCGGAAATCTCATCGGCTATTTTCAGCTCGAGCTTTCCTTTCGACAAGTGAATGGCTCCGGGAATGGTCCCATTCTCCCGGTCCTCCGTATCGCGAACATCAATCAAAACGAACCGATCTCCGCGTTCCATTTTTTCCTTTAAGGTCTTGGCGTCGATTTCGGGGATTCCCGATTCGCGCGCCTCCTGAACAAACTCTTTAAAGGACTTTGGCATCGTTCATATTCCCTTTCCTTCTTCTTTCCGGCGAGAAAGCACAAGCCGGGAGTATATCCTAGTGTCGGAATTCTGGGTATTCTCCAATCAAGAACCATGGCTCAGCTGGAACCCTCGATCAAGAACCCCCTTTCGGATTGGCTGGTTCAATCCCTCGCCTCGGAAACTATCGGATCGGACGCGAATGGCCGCCACGGCCATTCCCCGCAGGCAGGCTTCGATCGAAACCAGACCCTTCGACTCCAATTGAATCAAGCGGGCATACAACCTTCTCTCACTCGAAGGGATCCGTGCATGGCTTATATTCTCGGGGACAAGAAGTTGATCCGACCCGCCTCCGTGGAGGGGTGGATCGAATCCAGTTCGAACCGTTTCCCCCTAGAGGAAATTCGAGAGTTTTGGGAAGGAATCTGGAATTATTCCGTTTGCGCTTGGAACTTTATCGAGGCCTACGGGAGGGAACCCTGGCAACCGCCCAGCATGGGGTTTCCCTTGACCTCCCCAAGAAGCTGGCAAGGGTTTTCACGAAATCGGCGCCTTTTCGATTCGCTCGACACTCACATCGAATCTTCCGGCCTTGCCGCGGATGGCGAGTTTCGAGAGTGGATTGCGGGCCAGGTTGAGTTTCTCTTTGGGTTCCCAATGGATTGCATTCCCCTCGGGATGGCCGCCATCGGGTTAAACGCCCCTTCCGAGAGTTATTGGGTTCCCCTCCCGGAGAAGGCCTTTCTCGCGGAACCGCTGAACAATCCGGACATGAATGCACCGACTCAGGATTTTCATTGGGGATTTCGAATGAACCTCGAATTGGGCTCGCGACTCAAGGAGGATGAGGTCGGCGCATGGTCGGTTCAAATCGAGGATCGATCGGATCTTCTCGAAACTCCGACTGTGGCGATCGTAGCGGAGGGAGAACAGGTTGGGTGTCTTTATCTCAGGCTTAAGACTCCGGTGCGGGAGAATGTGGATTGGACCGCCCTCGCGGCCTCGCTCGACCAAAGTCTTGGGAAGGGTTGGGGTCGCCTTGATTTCGATAGCATTCGTCCGGCGGGATCGGAAAGAATTCCACGCCTTGAAACCGATTGGCCCTGGATTGGATTGGCGCGTGGGATCCATCAGATTCGAGAAGCAGAGAGGTTTTTTAAGTAAGCCCCGGGTTCCACCTCTGGGTAGAGTTCATCAAAACCCTCGATTTTCCGGCTGCTGGTTCGCTTGTAGATCTTTCTCCGATTCAACTCCGTTAGATCTCTTACTCCCGCCGCGGCCAAGAGACCGAGGAACTCATCGATGACGGAGGCGTGGTAGTTCTTCACACGCACCCATTTCTCCTCAACGACCAACCCTCGCCTAAGGTCCGGGTCGCTTGTGGTCACCCCTGTCGGGCATTCGTTGGTGTTGCACTTGAGGGCTTGAATGCACCCCAGAGCGAGCATCATCCCGCGCGCCGAGTTGCAGAGATCCGCCCCGAGACACAAGGCGCGGAAGATGTCGAAAGCGGTAATAATCTTAGAGGCGACGAAGACTTTGATGTCTTTTTTCAGGTCGTAGCCGGTCAATAAGTCGACCACACAGACAAGTCCCTCCTCCATGGCCATCCCGACATAATTGGAGAAATCGATGGGCGCGGCGCCTGTTCCCCCCTCGGCGCCATCGACCGTGATAAAGTCCGGCTTGATTCCAGTCTCCACCATCTTCACGCAAATCTCGCGGAATTCCTCGCGATCTCCGACACATAATTTAAAACCGACCGGTTTGCCATCCGAGGCTTCGCGGAGAGTCGCGATGAGGTCGAGCAATCCATGAGCATCGTGAAAGGCCGAATGGCCGGGGGGAGAGATAATGTCGGTGTGCGGCTCCACCCCTCGAATGTCGGCAATCTCTTCGCTGTTCTTGGCGGCGGGCAGGACCCCGCCATGGCCCGGCTTGGCTCCCTGCGACAGTTTCAGTTCAATCATCTTGACCTCGGGACGCGCCGCCTGTTCCCGATATTTCTCGAGCGAGAAGCCGCCATCCTCGGACCGGCAACCGAAGTAGCCAGTCCCGATCTCGTAAACCAGATCCCCACCTTGAAGGTGATAGGGCGAAATCGCGCCTTCTCCCGTGTCGTGAAAAAAGCCGCCCTCTCGCGCGGCGATGTTCAGCGCGGTCACCGCGTTCGAACTCAAAGCCCCGAAACTCATTGCCGAAATGTTGAGAATGCTGGCCGAATAGGGGTGTCGGCAGTCCGGGCCGCCGATTTGCACACGGGGAACCTTCCCGAGTCGTTTCGAGGGATAAACCGAGTGGTGCATCCACTCATATCCGATTTCGTAAACATTCAGTTCGGTTCCGAAAGGGTGCGTCTCCTGCGTTTGTTTGGCGCGTTCATAAACATAATCGCGGTGGTTACGGTCAATCGGTTTGCCATCCGTATCGGACTCGACAAAGTACTGGTGGATTTCGGGTCCGATCGCCATGAGGAGAAATCGGAAGTGACCAATGACTGGAAAGTTGCGAAGGATGGTGTTCTTGGTCTGAAAGAAATCGTAAAGACCAATTAGCAGGATGGGGCCGACCAGAATAAGACTGTAGAGAATGGGCGGCCAAAACCAGGCGACTCCACCGATGACCAAAAGGACCCCCGCACTCCCGAAGAGAAAGGGCTTCTTCACTATCGGGTTTCTCCTTCTACCTGAAACCACTCTTTAAACTTAGCTCTCGCGAACCCCCAGGCTTCCTCGAACTCGAGTTTCGGCGGCCAAGTCAGTTCGCTAGTTGCGATATGAACATCGAGGAGCGCCGGTCCCTCGGCGTCGAGGGCTCGGCGCAAGGCGTTCTCCAGCTGACGAGGATCCGAAACGGATTCGCCCCAGGCCCCGAAACTCTTCGCAAGAAGTGGATAGGCTGGGTTGAAAAGGTCCGTCTCATGCTCAGGATAACCCTCGGCTTCTTGTTCCATCTGAATCAATCCGAGACGGCGGTTGTTAAAAAGAATGACCTTGATCGGAAGTTGGTATTTGACCGCCGTGAGAAACTCTCCCATCAACATGTTGAAACCGCCATCTCCGGAGAGAGAGACGACCCGACGGTCGGGGCGAGACAATTGCGCGCCTATGGCCGCGGGCATGGCGAAGGCCATGGTCGCCAAATTGAACGAGAGCAGAAATCGTTGATCCTTCTTGAGACGGAGATGTCTAGCGCCCCAGACTGTCACCGCGCCCGTGTCGCAAGTGAAAATGTCTCCCTCCTCCGAAAGTTCGCTCAGGAGAGAAGTCACCGATTGGGGGTGAATCACATCGGCGGAGCGATCGATGCTGGCTCGTTTGGCCATTGCCGTGTCGCCTTTCGCCTTTTCGTTTTGAACCGTTTTGAGATGATCATCCTCCTTGGAGGGGGATAACCGCGGGATGATTTCCATCAGAAAGGATCGACAATCGGCGACCAATCCAAATTCTCCAGCGGTGCGCCGCCCCAAGACCCGTCCTTTGACATCGACACGGATAATTGACGCCTTTTCGGGGTACCAGTCTCGATAGGGGAAATCCGAGCCGAGAACCAATAGAAGATCGCAGTCATCGGCGGCCTGCACTCCACCCCGAGTTCCCAACAGACCGAGTCCTCCCGCCACAAGCGGATGATCGTAGGCGACAATGTCCTTGGCTTTGAGCGAATAAATCATCGGGGCGTTCAAAAGTTCCGCCAATTGGACCAATTCCCCGGAGCAGCGACGGCATCCCTCGCCGTAGAGGATGGTCACTTTCTTCGCCTTTTCGATGGTAGACACGCACTGGTTCAAATCGGATTCGGATGGGAGAAGGCGAGAACCGTTTTCTCCGCTCCGGACCTGAAAGGAGGAATCGGGAACATCCCGGTTTCCGATGTCGTGTGGAATGGTGAGGACAGAGACCCCTCGGTCATGGATAGCGGCATGACAGGCTTCGATGGCGATTCTTGGCATTTGACTCGGGTTCGACACATTCGCTCGGAACAGCGCGACATCGCTGAAAAGTCGTTGGAGGTCCACCTCCTGATGATAGTTGAACCCGATCTCGACGGAGGGAACCTGCCCGGTCAGTGCTAGCACCGGGGCGTAGTCTTTCGCCGCGTCATATAGTCCATTCAGCAGATGAATCGCCCCGGGTCCGACTGTGCCCGCGCACACCGCGAGATTTCCGGTGAGTTTCGCCTGGGCGCTGGCGGCAAGCGCCCCCGCCTCTTCATGGACCACATGAATAAACCGAATGCGATCTTGTTTTCGTAATGCCTCGATCAGGGGATTGATAGCGTCGCCCGGGACGCCAAAGATCTGTTTGACCCCACATTCGGCGAGTATGTCCAAAAGTTGTTCGTACAGTCTCATAGGAGGGAACGCTTACATCTTTCATAATTAGGGTACTCACTTGCGGCAGGAGAAGCAAATGCGCGGATTTCGAAAACTCTCGATTCCTGGGAAAGCCTGGAGAATGTCATTGAGGAAAGGACCGGCTTACTCGATCCAAATTCCGCGAGTAGTTGAATGGTTTTTCGGAATTTTTGTCCTCGACCCGCCAATCGGCCGGTGCTATCTTATTAGGGGTTCGGAAGAAGGAGGCGCTTAACCATGTCCCGATCCTTCGCAATCTCCTCAACGCTGGTTCCCATCCTCATCGTTTCCGCCTTTGCCGGCGAATTCACAAAAAAACTCTTCGTTCCTCCGGAACTCGGAAACTTCATCGTCTTTCCCGAGGGCTCGGAGGCCTTCTCGGTCGATGGGGAAATTTTGAAATGCAGCGGACAACCGATCGGTTATCTACGAACCAAGGATGACCATGAGAATTACCGGCTGACATTGGAGTGGCGTTGGCCCGGAGAACCCGGCAACAATGGGGTCCTCCTGCACATCGTCGGAGAAGACAAAGTGTGGCCGAAAAGTTTCGAGGCACAACTTCAACACGGTCAGGCCGGAGACATCTGGGTGATCGATGGGGCCGATTTCAAGGAGCACACAAACAAAGAGGATCGGCGCGTGGTGAAAAAGGTATCGAGCAGCGAGAAACCGTTGGGCGAGTGGAATCGAATGGAAATCCTCTGCGAGAAAGACGCCATCTCGATCTGGGTGAATGGCATCCTCCAAAACGAGGCGACTGAAACCAGCCAATCGAAAGGGAAAATCGGACTCCAAAGCGAGGGGGCGCCAATCGAGTACCGCAACATCGAATTGACGCCGCTCGAGGAATGATCTCTGAAGAATGAATTCTCTAAACCGTCAAAACCGCGAGTTATCCGATCCGGCTCCCGAACCGCCGGCGCCCGATAGGAAACACATTCTCGACCGGTATGAGGGTCTGCTGGTGGCGGCGCTGCTGGTGTTGGTGATCGGCCTTCAGTTCAAGGACCAATTCGTTCCCACGGATTCGGAGGATCGCTTAGAGGTGGTGAGAGGGGCCGAATCGAAGAGTCTCGGACCGATTCATCTGCTCGATCCCCCCGACCCGAAACCCCTGCCACAGCGGGATCTCAACTCGGTCTCCCGTCAAGAATTGATGGCCATCTCGGGAATCGGACCGGCGATGGCCGATGCCATCCTGACTTATCGGGAGGAGAATGGGAACTTCCGGACTTTCGATGAGTTGGAAAGGGTCCCCGGCATCGGGCCTAAACGGCTCGAACTGTTTTCCAAATACCTGACAGTCCCGGGATCGGGCGCTTCCCCCTCCGAGCCAAACCGCCTGATGAAAGGTCCGGAAACGGAGGGAGATGCGAATCCTGCGCCGGGGAGCCATCGGGAGATCCGCACCGATGAGACGATCCATTTGAACGAGGCGGATCGGAGCGAACTCACCCAAATCCCGGGGATCGGGGAGGCCTTTGCCGATCGAATTGTCAGGCAGCGCGAAAAACTGGGGAAATTCCGTAGCTGGGCGGATTTGGACGCGGTCTCCGGGGTTGGACCGAAAAGACTGGAAAACCTCAAGGCGCACGCTACAATCGACTGATTATGGCGCACGGAACTCACGAAGAATCGGGCCGGTACAAATTCCTCTGCATGGGATGCGGACAGTATTTCAAAAAGTCCGATGTCATCTTCATTGAGGGGGTCACTTTTTGCACGGACTGCAAAACCGCCGCCGCCGAGTTTAAAGCCACGCTCCAATCGGAACGGAAATCGATCCGGGAACACCAGGGCATCATGGAGGCTCCCGACGACAAGTGGGAGAAGGCCTGGTCCAGCGAGGACATGATCAGCATCAGCCCGGAACGGCTGGAAAAGTTCCCGCATCCGATCCCCATCGACGGTCTCGAACCGAAACTTTGGATGCGAATTGTGGCCCGTGTGCTCGACTATGTCTTCGTGCTGATCTGGTTTGTGGCGGTCGATTCGATTTTCCACCTCTCGCGAATCACTTCTTGGATTTTCGGATCGGAACAAATCCCGCCCGCGGCTTTCGATTACCCGAGTCTTCTCGATCCGAAGGGAGTGCGGATCATGCTGGACAATCCGCTCCTTCTCCAACGGACCGGCATCACCCTGATTGTCCTACTCGCCCTTTATCGAATCCCTGTCATGCTGATCGCCAAGCGGACGCTGGGTGAATTGTTCTCCGGAGTCATGCTCACCAACGGGGTCGGCAAATATCCCTCGGCGGGGTCGCGTTTTCTCAGAGGTCTCGCCGCCACGATTGGAGACGCGGCTTTGGTGGGCCCCTTTGTGGATATGTTCTTCTACTCGATCACCAAACCTTCGCAATCGATTTCCGACGCGATCTCCGGTCTCTATTCGGTCCGCTACGATAGTTGGAAAAACACCGCGAAGGAGATGCTCCACCGGCGCAACATCTCCCACATGTAGTCCAAGGGAGCCTGCGCGCCCTTGGATCGGGGTTCCGGATCGATGCCAGACCTTTTCCCGAACGTTTATACGGTCACTCAAATCACCGAGGAGATCACCCAAGTTCTCTCGGACACCTTTAGTTCGGTGTCGGTGGAGGGGGAAATCTCCGGCTGGAAGGTGGCGGGCAGCGGACACGCCTATTTCTCCTTAAAGGACGAAAAATCCCTGCTCAAGGCGGTCATGTGGCGATCCCGATTGGAACGGCTGGGGCTCGAACCCGCCGATGGCCAATTGGTTCAGGCGCATGGGAAACTGACTGTTTACGGCCCTCGTGGAGATTACCAACTCGATGTCACCAACATCACCCAAGCCGGCGTCGGTCTGCTTCTCCAGCGATTCGAGAAACTCAAGGCGCAACTCGCCGAGGAGGGGTTGTTCGATCCGGATCGGAAACAACCTCCGCCGTTTCATCTTCGCCGCATCATCGTCATCACCTCGCCCACCGGGGCGGCGATCCAGGATTTCTTGCGAGTCCTAAGAAGCCGTGGCACGCCGGTGGAGATCCTCATCCTCCCGGTCCGCGTTCAAGGTGTCGAGGCTCCCATGGAAATTGCCCGCGCGATCGGACGCGCCCGAGACCTCGGTGGCGACTTGGTCCTATTGACCCGGGGAGGAGGATCGCTCGAGGATCTGTGGGGGTTTAACGAGGAGGTGGTCGCACGCGCGATCGCCGACTGTCCGATCCCATTGGTCAGCGCGGTCGGGCACGAGGTCGATTACACCATTTCCGATTTCGTCGCCGATCTCCGCGTTCCCACCCCGACCGCGGGGGCGCATTTGGTCGCCGATCTGGTGGAGGGGTTATACGAGAATTTCGACGAGAAGAAGCAGCGTTTGGGCGAGGCGATCGGCGATGTGATTCAGCATCGAAGAGTCGACCTCAATCTCTTGATCCAACGTTTGAAATCCAAAAGTCCGGCTTCTCAGATCCCACACTTTCGGCAGAGGATCGACGACACCCTTGAACGATGCGGTCGGGCGCTGGTGCAAAGGGTCGCCACCAATCGGCGAGATGTCAAAGAGATCCTGACCCGTCTCCACGGCTCGATGGAAAAAGACCTATTGACCATGCGATCCAAACTGGAGGTGCGAAAAGAAAAGATTCTCGCCTTCAATCCTCAATCGACGCTCAGCCGCGGGTACTCGCGCATCGAAACCGCAAAATCAAATCGCCCGATCCGAAAGAAAAACGAGGTTCCAACCGATGAAGACATTCGAGTTCAACTCGCCGATGGCGCATTCGAAGCGACACCGCATCTTTAAGACAGCCTTTTCGATCGGCTTGGCGCTCCTGTGCCTGCTGGTCAATTCTCCTCCAACTCGATGCGAGGAACGCCCAAAAAGTCTGGCGGAGTTTGGCGCCGATCTGTCGGCGAAGACAAGGAAAGCTTATGACGCCTCTCCATTTATGGCGTTTTCACGAGATTATTTTGCCCGGATCATCCGCGACCCGGAGGCCAAACCCGCCGAGAACGAAACCGCGATCGACGAAGGGTGGAAAATCTACCTTGACGAGAACCCCGATCCGTTGGTGGAACGAATGGCAGCCCATCTCTCGGACTTCTTCGTGCAACGAATGGACCTAGAGCTCGAAACGGTTCATGGAATTCCGATCGATCCCGTTGGGATTGTTCTGTCCACCAACGATTGGATTGAAGAAGGCGCGTCGGATTCGGATTCCCCGGAGGATCGATTCCAGGTTTATGTCAAACCCGGCCAGGTTTTCATTTATGGGAAAAACGCGAATGGCGTTCGCGATGGCGTGGTCAAACTGGTGGACCGAATCGGTTTTCGGCAAGCGCCCTTTCTCGAGTATGGGTTTGAAACATTCACGCCGCGATTGCGGTATCGCTTGGGTTCCACGCCATGGGGAGGTGACTTCAAGGACCTGGTTTTCATGGGGTATAACACGGTCTTTGTCTCGGGCGGAAACCTGCATGCGTTGTCGAAGAGCGATTGGATTCCCGAACTCAAGGACCGCCAAAACCCCGCTCTTCTCGACAACCTCCAAACCTCAGTCAGGAAAGCGAAGGAGTATGGTCTCCGCACCTTCGCCTTCATCGACACCCGCCAGAAGTACCCGAAAGATCATCCGGTCTTCAAGAATCACCCGGAGATTCGCGGGGCGCTCACCTGGAAAGAGGACGGCGAATATGTCCTTTGCACCGAACATCCTCTCGTGCAACGCTACCTCCGAGACAGCATCAAGGATGTTTTCGAAGCGGCCCCCGAATTGGACGGCATCACCGTCATCATCGGCGGCGAGGGTTTCTATCACTGCTTCATGCGGCCTTTCGACGCTCCGAAGGGGCACACCAACTGCAAACGCTGTGAAGCAATTGGCGCGGAAACTGTAGTGGCGAATCTCTGCAATCTTCTTGCTGAGTCGGCGCGAGAAGTGAACCCCGAGGCGATTGTCGCGGCTTGGCCCTACTCGGCGGCGCATGTCTGGTCGGCGGATGAGGCGCAGGTCGGGATGCTCGAAAAGTTCGGTCCCGGAACCGCGCTGCTGACTGAGATTGAAAAAGATGAGTATGTCAAAAAGGGAGAGTCGATCAACAAACATCTTTGGGACTACAGCATCGATTTGATCGGACCCGGCGAGAAGGCCAAGAAGCAGATTGAGATCTGTAATGAAAAAGGAATCCCTGTCTTTCTGAAAAGTGAACCGGAACTCTCTTTCGAGGCGCCGCGTCTATCTCATATCCCCTGCATGGACCGTTGGTGGGATCGCGCGGAGGCGCTGGCATCCTGCGGTGCAACCGGCGCCTTTGTCTTCCCCGCCTTCCGGCCGAATTACGGATCGGCGGCCGCGGAGGTGGCCAAGTACTGCTGGTGGAAACCGGCTCCGACCAAGGATGAGACCCTGATGAACCTCGCGGCTCGGATCGCCGGAGAGGAGGCGGGTCCGGACCTGAGGAAAGCATGGGCCAAGGTCTCCGAAGCCATCCCCCTTTCGCCCGAGTTGCCCCCTTATTACACCGGCCCCTACTACCTTGGACCGATGCATCCGATGTGTGCCGATCGCGACGCGGAATTGCCCGATGTCTTTATGGGCTACTATCTGTTTTACGCTGAGATGACCGATGAGGAGGGACTGAAGCCTCGTCCCACCTATTTCAAGGATCCCCGCGGGGATGTGAAGGTTTTCGCGGATTACTATCGACGGATGGAGAAGACGCTGGCTCAGGCCTCCGAGGCGGTTGATCGGGCAGAGGTGTCGGTTCCGCCTCGACTGCGAGTCATCTTTCTCTCCGAAGCCACTCCGATTCGTTTCTTTTACCGGACGGCGCGGACTCATGCGAATTTCTACGAGTCCTGCATCCTTCGGGACCGACTTAACGAACTCGCCAACAAGAGCCAGTTGGCCCAACAGGAGGACAATGAAGCCGCCCAACTCTACGATCGGTGGCTGGCGGTCCTGCGAGACGAGAAAGAAAACACCGAGGCGGCCTTGCCGCTTATGAAACTGGATGTCCGATTGGACCCGTATTATGGGAGCGATCACAGTTTTTCTCACGGTGTCGACATGATCGAGGCTAAACTCGATATCCTCCAGGGTGAAATCGAAAACTATCTTCCGTCAGTCAAGAAAAGACTGGGCATGGGAGACTGAGACCCATCTCGGGAAAACAGACGCAGCCGCCAAAAGGTTGAGTGCCGGGAGATCGCCTGTCATACTGCTATCAAAGGAAATCTCAAAATGATTGTTTGGCGATTCGGGTCGGGCGACCCACACCTTGCACGGCAGATGGCGAGTAAGACCTTGATCATCGGTCTGATCTTGATCGGTCTCGGCATGTTGATCCTCGCGGTTCCCCAATTGGTGGTCATCCCGTTGGCGGTCCTCTTCTTTATTATCGGGTTTTTCTGTCTAACCAGCGCGTGGAGGTTGTTTTGGGCGGGCCGGGGCGGAAGCGCCGATCCGCAACAGAAAGACCAATATGAGGACGCTTCGTTCCGCGAGATTCCTTGATTGTTAAAGGGTTCCATTGTTTCCCCCTTTTTCACGGCGTTCAAAACTGGGTATGATGGGTTCAACCATCCACTGAGGGGAGAAACACGATGGGTTCAAAACTCTTGGCGGGGTGTCTCGCCTTTATGCTGTTCCTGATTCTCGTTGGCGCGGGAGTCCTCTTCTTTCTTCAATACCAAAAGAAAATCCAACTCGAGGAGCGGAGTGAATACGCCCAACAGCTCTATCTCCAAAACGATCGCGGAGAGGGAGAGCCGATCGATGAGTTGAAGCAAGCCGAGGCGATCAGGATTTGGAAGGATGAGATCATCCCCAAATCGAGAGACCCCAAGGTTCTTGAATACGCGCTTTTCACCGTCGCGGAGGAGTCGATCGAGGAGGACCCCGACCTCTCAAGAACCTACTTCCAACGCATCGTGGATGAGTTCCCCGACAGCGAAAAAGCGCAGGTCGCTCGAGTCCGTCTGGCCGACTTCAATGTGCGATCCGATCCGGAAGCGGCAAAGGAGTTTTACGCGGAGGTCTTGGATTCGACCGCGACCGGCAGCCTTCAGGCCGACGCTCTTCTAGGGACCCTTCTCCTTGAGGACGATCCCAATTCGACTCCATCCCCGGAGATTCGGGAGCGATATCAAGAGATCATCAAGAAATACCCCGACACTGAAGCGTCGGCCAAGGCTCGCAAACGGATGAACGAGGTCAATCGTCAGTTGATCTTTGTCGATCCAAATCCCAATGAGTTCAAGAAGATCTATGAGGTCCAACGCGGCGATGTTCTCTTGCGCATCGCGAATGAATACACCACGACCGTATATATCATCGAGATGATGAACAACATCCGCGCCACCGCTCTGCGGCCACGGCAAAATATCCTGGTGCCGACTTGGGGCAAGGTGTATGTGGTGGTGGATAAATCGGATTACGAGCTGCGAATTTTCCGTGAAGAGGATAACAGTTTCCTTCTCCAATACCCGGTCGGCATCGGAAAGATGGAATGGCGCACAAAGGAAGGAGAGTACATGGTCTCCAACAAGGCCATGCACCCGCCCTGGCCAGACCCGGAAACCGGTCGAATTCTGAAGTATGAGGATCCCGAGTACCCGCTTGGCGAAAGGTGGCTCGGCTTGTCGCCTCCGGGTCAACCGAGTGTGCGCACCGGATTGGGAATCCATGGAACGAACGAGCCCGATACGATTGGAACTTCCTCGAGCGCGGGTTGCGTACGTCTTCGCAATGAGGATGTGATCGAGGCGTTCGCGATCATCCGACAGAACTCGCGGGTCATGATTCAGGATTGAGAGGGGTGTGCCCCGGTCGCACCGAATCCCGAAGCGACCTGCTATTCCAGCCTATCGATCTTGGTCAGTCCGCCCGCTTCTCTTTGCATCTTTTGGGCGAACCCACCACCCACCGGCATCTTCGACTTGGCTTCGGCATCATCCGCCATCCAGGCGCCCTGGAAAAGAAGCAGGTCTTGGCCATCGATGGCGCCGTCGCCATTTAGGTCTGAATTGATCGTAACTGGGATGTTGTGAACTCCATCGAGATAACCGGTCTCGTTGGGCCTCTCATCGATTTTGTCCGGCCAACCATCATTGTCGCTGTCGGCGATCCATTCGAGGTTCTGCCCATAGGCCTCATCGATATTAAGGACCGCATGTGAAACCAAGGTTGTGCCATCCGGCGCGGTGACCTCGCCTTCGATGATCACCGGTGTGTTAAAAAGGTACTCCGCGTTGAGACGCTCGGTTCCCACATTCTTGCCGCCAACCATGAAGTTTTCACTGATCGTTCCATCGCCATCGATATCGCAGGGGAGAACCTCGACCTGATAAAGAACAAGGCTGTGAAGAAAAGCGACGACCGCTTCTTGATCCTCGTTGGACAGCGCTTTGAATTGGTCGACCGAGTCCTGGGCTTCACCGCCATGGCGGACAATGTTCTCCCAGATCGAAAAATCGGCGCCGTCATGGCCCCAAGGTCCACTCGATCCGACTCCCCAAAGGGGAGCGGTGCGCCAGTCCGTAATCAGGCTGCCGTCGAACTGGTTCTGATAGAACTCGACTCCCACATCGTGATGCTTGAAATCGGTGAAGATGTTTTTCACCAGGAATCCGCCACGCCTCGGGGTGTGGACCCCATCGGCCTCGGTCGTTAAATCGACTAGCGATCCCTCGAGCCTCTCGTTGGTATCCGAGTAGATGACATCCACATGGAAGAAACGACGGTCCCCGGCAAATCGGTCGTGGGGGTTGGCCGCCTCGGGATTGGAGGGTTCGATGTACCAGTCGGGAACGTGACATTCGGTGCATCCGATTTGGTCCATCAAATCGCGTCCATGCTGTGAGATCAAGGTCTGGCGTCCTAATGCGGGCGGGGGAGCGTTGAGGATAAACCACTCGCACATGTCGAGATCCCCCTCGGTGATTTCCTCGAGGCACCCATCATGGTCGATGTCATCGAGACAAACGGTCGACCCCTTCACTAATTTGAACGCCATTCCTTTTTCGGGCGACGGGTGACTGAACACTTGCTGAGCACCCGCGTTGGAGATGCCGGTGAGACCATCCCCGTCGGGATCTTCATTTGTTGTCGGATCGAACGCGGGTAGGCCGCCATGAGAGAAGAAGGGATCGTGATAAAAGACCCGATTTGTCGGGTTCAGCCCATTGTTGAATTCGCCCCACCCCCAAAAGACAGGCCAGAAGTTATATCCCGCGACTCCCTCGGAGTTCAGCGAGGTGGCCGAGGGAATTCGCTTGCCCGCGGAATCCACATACCAGAATTCGTGGATGCGATTCAGGTCCGGTTTGCCATCGCCATTCGTATCGCCGTTGTGTCCAAACACAATCGGGTCGGCTCCGGTTGTCGGAACGATTTCGATGGTGGCTCCATTCATTTCGGCGAGAGCAATCCAGCCATCCTGGTTCGGGTCCATCTGTTTGAGCATCTTTTGACGGTTCTGGATAGCGATCATTTCCATCAAGCCGCCGCCGAAGAAATGAGGGCTGTTCCGGCCCTCACCCCCGGTTTTGGCGAAGTTGGTTCCGGCGCCCGCCTCGCGGTAGGGAAAGTTGTGGCATCCCACGCAACTCGTCTGATCGTTCGCAACGATTTTCGGGGTGAACCCATCGACTAGTCCACCCCCGAATTTCGCCACATCGGGAAAGATGCCATCGCGTTTGCGGAACTCTCGTGTGGTCAGGTTTTTCCCCCGCTGATAAGCCAGCCAGGGATCGCGATCCTGAAAATATTTGGAGGTCCCCTCGAGCGTGTTGTCGGTCGAGTGGATCATGCGGACTCGCTTGTTCTTGATCGAGAACCCGGAAAGGTCTTTCGGTGGGTCCTGGGCGGTCGCGGTCGAACCGGAGGGCCTTTCGCCCAGTTGGGCATGAGCGGTTTGACTCGGTAGGCACAATAAGGCCAATAACCCGGTCAGGGCGATAAGGTGGTGAATTTTGGTTTGCATGGATTCAGTCTCTCCTCGGAGTCTTTCACTAGGAAGGAAAGACTTCATTTGAAATAATTGATAACACAAAATCATCAATAAAATCAAGGGCGGGGATTTGGACGATAGGCTTCTGACATAAATCCAGTTTAGGTCACGGCCAGTGAGGCGTCCAGGATTTCAAGCGCGCGGTCAATCTCGGATTCTAGGACGGTCAATGGTGGGGTTAAGGTCAATGTATTCCCCATGGTCGTCTTAAAACTCAATCCACGGGAGAGAGATTCATACATGACCGCCTCGGCTCTTCGCGGGTCTGGCTGAGTTGGATTGTCGACTTGAACCAGAGTAGCCCCCAGGAAAAGCCCCAGGCCACGGACCTCGCCAAGGCACGGATGGGATCTTTGGAGATCGATCAGGCCGTTCTTGAGATAGGCTCCCAGTTCGGCCGCCCGATCCAGTAGCCCCTCCTCCTCAATCACCCCCAAAGTCGCAAGCGCCGCCGCCGCTCCAATTGGGTTTTTCTCATGGGTGTAATGACCGATCGCGGTCTCCCCTCCGATATCCAGATCCTCTCGCGCGAGGAGTGCGGCGAGAGGGAAGACGCCACCCCCCAGTCCCTTACCGATCACCAGCATGTCGGGGACCACCTCGTAGTGTTCGCAAACAAACATCTTCCCGCTCCGTCCCAGGCCGGTCGGGATCTCATCGAGGACCAGCAGGGCGCCGTGACGGTCGCAGGCCTCCCGAACGGTCTTCCAGTAATCGCGGGGGGGGACATAGGGGATGCTGCGCATCGTCTCCCCGATCACCGCCGCAACATCCCCCTCTTTTTCAAGGACATACTCGATGTAGTTCGCGCACTTGAGGTTACACTCGGTCCCGCACTCGAAGGGGCAATCCACGGGGTTCGGCGGCGGGACATGTTCGCAGCCCGGAAGGAGCGGCCCGATCCCCTTTCGAAAAATCGCTTCGCCTCCGATCGAGATAGCGTCGAGAGTCGCCCCGTGAAAGGAGTCCCACATCGAGATGGTCTTGTGCCGCCCGGTCTTGAGCCTCGCGAGTTTGATCGCCATCCCCATCGCCTCCGCGCCACCCGGAGCGAATAAGACTTTGTTCAAATCTCCAGGCGCGAGCTCCGTCAACTTCTTCGCGAGGGCGATCGACTTCTCATTCGTGTAGCGCCGTGTGCAAAACGGAAGTTCATCGAGTTGTTGCTTGATCGCCTCGATCACTTTGGGATGACCGAAGCCGACCTGATGCACGTTGTTCCCATGAAAATCGAGAATCTCCCGCCACTGGTTGTCGATCAGGGTCGCCCCCTTGCATCCGGTCAACACATTCAGACAGGGTGTCGAAAGCGACTGATGCAAAAAGTATTTCGAATCCTGATCAAGAATCCTTTGAGTGTCCAAGTCGATATGTTTGTCGGCCCATTCCTTCCGTTTGGGGGAAAGGTTGAGATCGCCCTCGGAGCGGAGGGAGTCCAAAGGGTTCGGGTCTTTCGGAGTCATGGGGAAAGGTTAGCGCGGGGAGTTGGGGAGGCAATGGGAGTGTCCATGGATCTCAATTGGGGTCATTTCGACGTCAGGAGAAATCTGATGGGAGAACGAATCCTAATCGACTCCTATTGCTTCAATCGGCCCCAGTCTGTTTCAACAGACTTCGTATTGTGTAGCCCCGTCTCTTTAGAGCGGGGCGGATGAGAATCGATGCCGAAGGATTTGTCGGCTCAATCGGAGCTTTGAAGGCCGACGAAGCCCGCCAGGGGATCAATCCCGTGGCTACACACATCGAAGTCCGTTGAAACGGACTGTGGTTTCGAGCGCCTCAAGAAGAGTGATCTTTAGGGTCTCAAGAAGTTCCTCCCGAGTCCGTTCCTGGCAATTGACTCCGGGAATCTCCTCGATCCATCCAATCCACCATTCGCCACTCTGCTTGGTGATCGCGGTATACGTGTTAGCCATAGCCATTTCACCCTGTTTCTTGAGGTTTTATCAGTATGCCTCAATGGACCAGGATCAAGAAGACCATTACCTGACCAGCGCCTCCCGAACCTTCTCCGACCTCAGTTGATAAACCAAAAACCCAAAGAGCGCGATATAAGGAACCATCACCGGTATCGCGACAAGCCCCATGAAGTCTTCTTCCATTCTGTAGATAAACCATGCCATGACGAATGGCCAAACGATACTGAAAACCAAAAAGAACCACGAAAATCCTTCCAGATATTTCCTCGGCCAACGATGCCTCATCAAAAACTTCCGTCCACAGACCAAGACAAGAATCCCAGCGACGAACTGAATGGGGTAGGCCCAGCGAAACCACATTAAGAGATCGTAATGGGGAATCAGATCCGTATTGAACTCGGGCGGGAACATCCTTTGGAAAACAACGAAAAGGAAAATGCTCCCGACCGTGCCGGAGAGGATCATCCCGCCCCCGATGATCGTCCAGATCCACCCCACAATCTTGATGGCTTTGGCGGCTTCCATGGTCAATACCTCCGGTACATCCACACCGTCGCCCACAGATTGAAAACAGCGGCAAGAGAGATAATCGGAATTCTCGCCAAGGACGGGAGTTCGAAGTAGTCGACCGCGACCAGCGTGCTAACCGTTGCGAGGATTGCCAGGGCGATGACTAAAAGTCCAATCGGGTCCGAAGCAAGGGTGGCGTCCTTCTTCCAATAAACAGGTGCTAATACATGGATCGCCACTTGTGCGACCGGCGCGAAAAGAAACACTCCGAGCAAGGAGCCGAGGGCGCCGTGTAGAGTGATGGGCTGTTGTTCCGTAACAGCGCCAACCATGCCACCCCCCAGCAGGACGGTGTACCCAAAAACAATCATTGCAACGATCGGCCATCCCGTCCTGATGGGTAGGACCTGCCAAAGCCTCAACCTCGGAATAATTTGGATCGCTCGCCACAGAAAGGGTACGCCGATCGCCATGTAAATAACGGAGAAAAGCAACGGAAGACCGATGGCCGTTCCAATCAAAATCTCCGAATCCCAATTTGAATTTAACCGGATAACATAATCGCTCACCCAACCGAAGAAATCCGGCAGATAACTGAAAACCGAAAAGACAAAGAAAGTCCAAAACCCCAAAGACAGCGCATGTAAAGAAGGTAGAAAGAAAAACTCCCACCTCCCTCTTTGCGGGCTCAGCCTACGAAGATCTTCGATTTTGAGGGACCGTACACGCTCCCGCTTCCTGGCCTCTTGGGATTGGACCCCCGGGTGGAACGGGCGGATCGAAGCCATCGTCCACGCCACGATCCAGCCGATAACTGCAAACGCGGCAGCCAATAGTATCCACTTCCAACCGACTATGGAGATCCCCCATTCGTACCACTCTCGACCTGAACTCTTGAAGAAGGGGCCAAGGATCGCTACGAGGAAAAACAACGGATAGATGAGAAGAACGAGCCTCTGCCTCGCCTTGAGGCTGGATGTGAAGAGCGCCACGATCGATTCCAGACCGTAGTAGAGCCCTTGAACCGCACGAAAACTCAACCAAAGAGAAATCAGATAAACAACATGCGGCCGGTTGGGATCGATAATCGCGAACAGAGTTATCGTGGGAATCAGAACCCATACGAGGCTGTAAAGGGCACTTTCGATCAGGCGGAGGAGAGTGAATTGATTTCGAGGAATCGGCAGCGGCTTGAAGGGTTCGAGTGTCTTCTCCAAGGTCAATGTGAGGTTCCCAGCGAAACTAAAAATGGCAAACAGGAAATAGCAAAAGAGGTGTAGACCCTCGCTGACCGTGAGTACGTCCTTCGGGTCATCAAACCTCAAACCCACAAACCAATCGATCGCCACCAGGCCGGCCACCAAAAATACAACCGCAACCGTGTTCTCACGCAAGTCCTTGAAGACTGAGTACGGTGCCAGCCTTAAAAAGTGAAACGGGGATATCCCTCGATTCTCTTCCATCCTCAATACCTCCGGTACATCCAGGTCATCGCCCAGAGGTTGTAGGCGAGTGGGATGAGGAAAGGGATGAAGGCGAGCCAGGAGTCGTGGAGGTAAATCCAGGCTGATGTGGCCCCAGATAGAACCAGCAGGACGGCGCCCATCCACCCCACAAGGCTTGCTGGAAGGTCCGAGGCAGTCTCGCTTCGAATCATTCCTGTCTCCGGATCATAGTGCAGCGGGCTAAAGGAGTGGATTGACATAAAACTTCCAAGTGTAAGGACGGTCATCGCGAGGATGAATAAGCTCAAACCATACTTATCTCCAAAGACCAAGGGTCCAACCGCTATGATCAGGTAGAAGACGAGAATCGCGCCTACCATTCGGCCAGTGGGAATCGGTTGCGTTTGAACAAAGGGGAGTATCGGTCTCTTCAAGTAAAAAACCACCGAGCCAACCAATAGGGTTGTTGTTAATATGATCCAAGCCGAGAAAAGGTTTTCGATTTCATAATCCATCGTCTTCATGGCAATCAAAATCGCGGTTATCAAGATTCCCAAGGCGCAGGGCATTCGATAAGGTTTGGCAGCATGTAAGAATCCCCCGGAACCGGGCCTCATCGCACTGATTGACTCCACAGACAAGATCGAAAGTCTATCCGGCTGGTGTGGCTCAGGTTTTCCAATCGTTTGTTGCGACAATTCCATCCGCCAACCAAACAAAATGGAGAGGATGGAGAAGGGACAAAGAATGGTAATTGCTAAAATGAGAAATTGATGCACCTCCGAAAGCAACGAGGCGATATCGTCTTTTCTTTCCTCCAGATTGGGGACATTGATGAACGCAATTGTTCCGAAGGCTCCAATAAGAACGGAAATGAGGAATCCGATTCCCAAGATCAAGACTGAGTCGACTTTCGAGTCGAAGCTGACATGCAATGGAAAGAAAATAGAGACAAATAGATTTCCCAAGAGCCATGTCAGAAGGATCAGTTTTAACGCAATCCAAGGGAACTTGAACAATGCAATGGCGACCAATAGAGGCGCCGTTACATTGATGAAAGAAAGAAAGAAGTTTTCGAGCGACAACCAAAAGACTCGTTCGCCCTTGTAAATTGGCAGCCGTCGGAGGAACGGTCCATTCTTGATGGTCCCTTCCGATATCGATCCGAGCGCCCCCATGAAAGTAAACATCACCATTACACCGAGGACCATAGTTCTGCTTTCGTCCGTAGATTCTTCTCCCTGAAAATAATATACTCCTGACAGGAGAACGATCGCAAAGCCGAACATGAAGAGCGCGGTTGGACAAAATTCCACTGCGTTCATCCAAATCATCCGAAGGAAGACCCGCGATCGATTACCCACCCTCCCGCTCCTTCCTCACACTCGCAATAAAAATGTCCTCCAAGGTCATCGCGAAATCCTCGATCTCGGTCGCGGTGGATTCCTGGAGGATCTCCAAGCATCGGTTTGCGTCCGAGGTTTCGATGACGTGTCGGCGATCGTCGCTAGTTTTCGAGAGGACGATCTCCGAGGGCATGTCTGGCAATGTCTCGGCGCGAAAAGTGAGTTTTCGGTGGCGGTCGAGGAGGTCGTGTTTGTCGCCCTGGAGGAGGATGGCGCCTTCGGAGATCATGACGATGTGGTCGGCGATCCTTTCGATCTCGTGTAAGTTGTGGCCGGAGAGGAAGACCGAACGGTCCTCGCTTTCGATCACATGCAGCATCTCGTCGAGGACATCGCGGCGGACTTCGGCGTCGAGACCCGAGGTCGGTTCATCGAGGATGAGGATCTCCGGACGGTGCGACAGCGCGAGCAGCAGGGCGGTGCGCACCTGCATACCTTTCGAGAATTTTGAGATGCGACGGTCGGCGGGGAGGCGGAACCGTTGGGCGAGATCGACACAGTACTCATCATCCCAGGTCGGATAGAACCCACGCACATAGTTGACCAGCCAGGGGAGTTTCGCGAACCCGAGCAGGATCGGTTTTTCTCCGACATACCCCAGACGGCGGCGGATCTCCACCTCGTCCTTGCGGGCGTCCATCCCCAGGATCGTCACCCGACCGGCCGCGCGCGGATCAAAATTCATCGCGGCGTTGATCAGGGTGGTCTTCCCGGACCCGTTGGGACCGATCAACGCGGTGATCTTTCCCTTGGGAACGTCCAGGTCGATGGGCCCCAGTTGGAAGCCGCGATATTTTCTGCCCACCCCTGAGAATTCCATCGCATTGTCGGTCATTGGTGTTGCCTCCTCTTCCCGGTTGTCCTTCGCTCTCTTCCTAAAACCCGGCGCCCAATCGGAACCCCTCCCCCTAACCCCCTCCCCGCCTGCGGGGAGGGGGAACGAACTCATTCCCCCCTCTCCACAAGGTGGAGAGGGGGGCTAGGGGGAAGAGGTTCCGGAGTTTTTCAACATCTCCATCACCCGCTCCCGGATCTCTTTGTTGGTCATTCCCGCCCTCTTCGCGGCGAGAACCGCCAACTCCAGGAACTCCTCGGCCAGATCCGATTGCATCTTTCGGCAACGGTCCAAGGCCCCCGGGGCCACATAAGTTCCGCGCCCAGTCTGGCCCTGGAGCACTCCCTCCGCCGAGAGATCGTCGTAGGCGCGTTTGACTGTGATTAGAGAGACTCGCAAATCGGCGGCCAATTTTCGGAAGGTGGGAACCGCCTCCCCCTCGGATAGATCCCCGCGCAGGATCGCCTCGCGAATTCGTGTTTTGATTTGTTCGTACAGGGGTTCGGCGCCGGAGAATCGCAGGTGAAGCCAGGGGTGAGGTTCGGAGGTCATTGGCCTATTGTATCTATACAATAGATACAATAGGCGGTCAAGGAGGATTTTCTTTCTGAGTTGGAATCCGCCACGGTTCTAGACGGCCTACTTGAAAGCGGAGATTCCGGTCACCTCTCGCCCGATCGCGAGGGTGTGGATATCGTGGGTTCCCTCATAAGTGACAACAGTTTCCAGGTTGCAGAGGTGCCGCATGACCGGGTATTCGAGAGAGATCCCGTTAGCCCCCAAGATCTGACGGGCCATGCGGGCGATTTGAAGCGCCTGCATGCAATTGTTCCGTTTCGCCAAGGAGACTTGGGCGGGCCGCAGCGTTCCCGTGTCCTTGAGTTGAGCAAGACGGATGCAGAGAAGTTGTGCCTTGGTAATCTCGGTGGCCATTTCCGCGAATCGTTCCTGCTGGATCTGAAATCCCGCGATCGGTCGGTCGAATTGGGTCCGTCCCTTGGCATATTCCAGGGCCGTCTCAAAACAATTGATCGCGGCTCCGACAACTCCAAACGAAATCCCGAATCGCGCTTCGTTGAGGATCGACAAAGCCGCTTTCAAACCAACCGCTTTTGGCAGTCGGTTCTCCAGGGGAATCCGGCAGTCATTGAAATACAACTCTCCGGTGTGGGAGGCGCGAAGTGAGAGTTTGTGCTTCTGCTCGAGTGCGGTGAAACCCGGCGTCCCTTTTTCAACCAGGAACCCTTGAACTTCCCCATCCAACTTCGCCCACACAATCGCCACATCCGCGATGGCGCCATTGGTGATCCACATCTTCGAGCCGTTCAAAACAAAAGCGCCGGAGTCCTCGCGCGCGGTGGTCACCATCCCGGCCGGGTCCGAACCATGGTCCGGTTCGGTGAGAGCGAAACACCCGATCGCCTCAGCCTTCGCCAACCTCGGCAACCATTTCTTCTTTTGTTCCTCAGTCCCGTATGAATAGATCGAATACATCGAGAGGGTTCCCTGGACAGTCACAAAAGACCGGAGACTCGAATCGCCACGCTCCAGTTCCTGCATCACCAAACCGTAGGCCAAGGCGCCCAATCCCGAACCGCCATATTCCGGCGGCAACTGGGAGCCAAGGAGACCCATCTCCGCCAAGATGGGAATCAACTCGGATGGAAAAGTCCCGTTCTCGAAATGGTCCGCGATGATTGGGATCACCCGTTCATCGACAAATCTCCTAACGGTGTCGCGAATCCGTTTTTCTTCCTCGTTGAATTCGGCCGCTGTCTCGAAAAGATCGATCCCACCCTCGGTTTCGTGATCAGACATTCTTTTGACGACTCCTATTGGCATTCAGGAAGCGCCCTCATTGGGGCAATAGACGCCATTATGGTCATCCAATGGCGCCAGTCCACGGTTCGCGGTTCCCGGAGGGATGAATTTCCCTTTAGATTGGAGTTTCTACTCGGAGTGTTCGACCGCGATCTCCAAGTCTCGACGGTTTCCCGGAGTCCACCCGAGCCGTTTGAGACCATTGAGCGCGGCGAGTTTGTAGGCCTCGGCGAGGGTCGGATAGTTGAAAACCGTCTCGACAAAGTAGTCGATCGATCCACCGAATGCGAGGACTGCTTGTCCGATGTGAATCAATTCGGTGGCGCCCTCTCCGATGATATGCACGCCGAGGAGTTTGGCGTCCCGCTGGTCGAATATGAGTTTGAGCAGCCCGGTGCTGTCGCCGATGATTTTCCCCTTGGCGATCTCCCGGTAACGTCCCAGGCCGATCTCATAGGGAACGCCCATCTCCGAAAGTTCCCGCTCGGTTTTGCCCACCATCGAGATCTCCGGAATCGTATAGATCCCATACGGATAATGATGAAAAGTTGTGACCGGAACCCCAAAAGCGTAGCATGCGGCGCAACGCCCCTGTTCCATCGAGGTGGAGGCGAGAGCGGGAAAGCCGACAATATCGCCAACCGCATAGATGTTTTCAGCCGAGGTTTGAAACTGCTCGTTGACCTCAATCAACCCTCGGTTGCCAACCTCCACACCCGCCAAATCGAGTCGCAATCCCTCGGTCGCCCCGGTCCGTCCGGAGGAAAACAAAAGCATCTCCGTTTTCACCGCGCGACCGTTCTCGAGGACTGTCTTGACCTGCATGTCCTCATCCACCTCGACCGATTCGAAATCTTTTCCAAGGTAAAGGGTCACCCGCTCGTTGCGCATGTGGTAGACCAAGGCCTCGAGGATCTCCGGATCGACAAACCGAAACATCTCGGTACGACGGTCCAGAAGCCGCACATCCACGCCCAGCGCGGAGAACATGCAGGCGTATTCCGTTCCGATCACGCCGGCGCCGATGATGAGCATCGACTTGGGCAGACGTTCCATCTTGAAGTGCTTGCTGAAGATCGTGTCGGTGTCGAGAATGTTGATGTTGTTGAAGGGGACCCTCGGGGAACGATAAGGAGTGGTGCCTGTCGCGATGATGACCTTGTCCGTTTCGAGGGTCACAATCCCCTGATCGGTCTCAACCGAGACCGTGTTGGAGTCTTGGAATGAGGCGACCCCCTGAACGATCTCCACCCCGGTCCGTGTGAGTTGGTCATTGGTCACCTCGATCTCATGGGCGACCACATGGTTCACATGGAGGATCAAATCTTGGTAGGTGACATTCTTTTTGACGGCGTAACCGCGACCATAGAGGCTCCTCTGGCGGTATCCGGAGAGGTACATGATCGCCTCACGCAGAGTCTTGCTTGGAATCGTCCCGGTGTGGGTGCAAACTCCCCCCACCACTCGGCGCTTTTCGACCAGCGCCACCTGCTTGCCGAGTTTGACCGCTTGAATGGCCGCCTTCTGCCCCGCCGGTCCGGATCCGATCACCACGAGATCGACTTTCTTGTGACCCATCGATTCAACCTTTCATCGAAACGGTTATTCTCTTTTCGTCATACCCGTTAGTAATGTATACAACCGGGTCTACTCTGTTAAGGTTGTCATTCCTTCTAAAGCGACCCGGCCTAAACCCCGGGTGAATCAAATGACTGAATCGAGACCTCTCCCTCCCCTGCTCTGGTTGAATGTTTTGAGTCTCGACGCTCCATTGGTGGCAATCTGCTGGCAGTTCTTCTTTAGCCGATTGTTCGACCGTCCGATCGTCTGGACCCATCCTTTTCTCCTGGGCGCCGTGACTTGGCTGGCCTATTCGGGAGATCGCATCCTGGATGGAATGCGCGCGGAGGACCCATCGATGCTGGCGCCGCGACATCGTTTCGCCGTGAGATATCGGATCCATCTGATTTTGACCTGGATTCTGGTTTTTCTGTTGGGCCTGGGCGTGGGGGTATTTCTCCTCGAACGTCCACTGTTTTGGAGAGGATTGTCTCTCACTGTCGGGGTGGCGGTCTATTATCTCCTCGTGTTTCTCTGGCCCAATTGGACTCGTCGGGTCGTTCCGAGAGAATTCGCGGTTAGCCTTTTATTCGTGGCTGGGACCTCATGCTTCGTGTTTACCAAGGCGGATTTGAAATCGGTCGAGGTGTGGAACGCCTTGATCTGGTTCGGCGCCATCTGTTTCATCAACTGCATCCTGATCGCTTTCTGGGAGAAAGAGATCGACCAACAAAATGCAGAGGTCTCGGCCGCGACTACCTCGCCGGGTTTGGGCCGCAAAGCCAATCTTCTGATTGCCGCGACTCTTGGGGTGGCCGCTCTATGCTGGGTCGCCTCGCCGTTCACGACCGTCAGGCGCGTCCTCTTCGCGGTCGGCCTTAGTTTGATCTTTCTCTTCGTCCTCAACCTGTCCCGGGTCAGTCGTGAGAAGAAACCGGTGCTCGCCGATATGGCCCTCTTGTCGCCGCTCCTGATAGTTTGGTTCGTGTAAGAATGGAGGGGGAGACGTCGCTGGGACGCCTCCCCGATCCGAGAAAGGTTTCATGGACCAAACTGCACGATATCGCCGGAACTCTTCGTTCCGTTGGTGGGTGCGTATTGGATCTGACTTTGACTGTCCGAAAACATCATCATGTACCTTGGGGGCGGGCCCTCGGCCATTAGCATCTGCATCGACCCGTATTCATTATCCGGGCCGGCGCTTAGCAAGCCGAATTGTGGGGCGCTCCCGGCGGTTGTTGGATACCCGTCCACGCGGATCTTAAACTCTCGAATCTGCGCGTCCGGAGTGTTTCCCGAGTTGACATAGATGAACGAATGTTTGTGATCCAACATTACCCGAGGTTTGAACACATCCAGAGGGACATCCTGAATGAATGCCACCGGGGTGGTCAGACTGTAAGGCACAAAGGGCATCCGCATGGCGCCGGTCATGTGCATAACCTGATCGTGATCGTGTCGAGTGAGGGGATACTCACGGTAGTCGACCTGATAGGCGTTCAGGGCCGTGGCTACGGTGCGCATTTCGGCTTGGGCCTTTGTCACTTTCGCTCGGGTCTGGGCTTGCAAAAAGTTTGGCAACGCGATCGCGATAAGAATCAGGATGATCGCGATCACGATCAATAATTCGAGCAGGGTGAAGGCCTGGATAGGCCGATCGCCCGCCCATTTTGGCGGTGGAATCAATGTTCCTCTCCTTTAAATGGAATAAACGGAATCGTCCCTATTTCACGGTGGGCTCACCGGAAATCGAGACGTCATGAAAGGGATTTCCTAAACTGGAAATCGGAGAGGTTGCTCGGGGGGAGGCGATTCCGGAGATGGAATCCAAAAGAGGATTCCACAGGATGTCATGGGTCCTTGAACAATGGAAATTGGAATGGCGTGGCCCGGTTGGTCGGTCATCAAAAAGACCCACTGGATGGAAGCCGGGAGGGCGGGCGATTCCTTATCGCCGGCGCGACATCCCGGTCCTCGCAAACTGAGAAGACCGGAATCGACCATGGGATACTTTGGCGCTTGGCAACAGCAGGCCGCGCCCATCGGACAACGATCTCCGCAACAGGTGCAGGAGCAAACAACCTCGGCGTCGGAATTTTCGGTGAGCCCCCATTTGTCGCCAAACTTCTTCAACCACGCTTTCCGCACCGCTTCGGCTTGGGGGTCGAGTTCATCTTGTTTAGGCGCCGGTTCACAGGTTTTTCCGCTCTTCTGAAATTCGAGAAGCATGGCAACCGCGCCGCCACATTCCGCGAGGGGCGTGGAAAGGAAGGAAAACATCAGAAATAGGGCAATCCTTCGGGAGGATCGATAATCAATCACAGACGCTCCAGGACCTTCACTGTATAGAGTAAGGCCCTGGGAACATGGAAGCAACCTTTGTAATCGCCGCCTTTCAAGCGATGGGTCAGGTTGCCGTAACGGTCGCAGTATCCAAACCACTCGCCGTCGACTTCATCCGCGAAACGGGTGAAGGCGTACTCGTGGATGCGTTGATGCCATTGCTCGAAAGAATGGTCCCCGGTGAGCGTGAAGGCCAGCGCCAAGGCATAAAGCGCCTCGGTGTGAGGCCACCAGAGTTTCATACTCCATTCGAGTTGCCGGGGTGGTTTCCCGTCGGCGTCGATGAAATAGAAAAGACCATCCTCATCGTGGTCCCAACCGAGGCTGAGCGAACCTTGAAGGGCTTCGAGGATGGTCACCCAGATCTCCGGCAATTCACATCGGCCCGCGGCGTGAAGCAGGAACCAACAAGCCTCGATCGAGTGCCCGGGGTTGATCAGTCGACCTTCCGGCAGATCGTTGAAAATCCCGTTTTCATCCAAATTCTCGCGAAAGACTTTCAAATCGGGATCCAGGTGGGCGAGAGTCTCGTGGATCGAGGACTCCCTTTTCACCTTAAGGTCTTCCTCATCGAGGATCCCGTCCATTTCCTCGACAAGATTGAGATAGATCATCGGCACAGCCAGACTCCGTGTGGCTCGGGCGCCCGGCAGAATGGGGCGCCCCAACAACTCCGGCTCGGAGATGAACTGTTCGATGAGATTCAAAAGGGCGACCGCCTCTTCCCGATAGATCTCTTCTCGAGTGGCTCGATACATTTCGGCTAGCGCCAAGAGTAGAAAGCACTCCGAAAAGATCTTTCGCTGAATCGCCTTGGGTTGACCCGCACGGTCCATCGAGAAACAGACTCGACCATCGGGGAGACGCGCGCATTTGCGCAGGAAGCGCATCCCGTGCTCCGCGATGGCCAACCATTGCGGATCTTCGCGCACCGTGTTGTAAAGTTTGGCGAAAGTCCACACTTGCCGAGCCTGGAGCCAGACATACTTTGAATCGTCGAAAACGGCGCCCTTCTCGTCGAGACAGGTGAAATACCCCCCGCACTCGGTGTCGATCGAATGGTTCATCCAAAAAGGAATCACTGACTCGAAAAGGTTTTTGCGGTAGATTTCAAGGTACTGTTTCATACTCGGAGTCCTTTGCGGCAAATGATCGAGCGCAATGTGACCGGACGGGCGCGAAGCTATCGGAAACCTGGATATCATACAACTAAAAGGAGGAAGTATCATGCACTCGGTGGATCGCAAGTGGGGTCTTCTGCTTGTCACTCTACTCATACTATTTATCTCGGGCCCACTCCTAGCCGGATCATGGCCAGAGAAGCCGAACATCGTCCTGATACTCGCGGACGATCTCGGTTGGTCCGACGTTTCCTTCATGGGGAGCCAGTATTACGAGACCCCCCACCTCGATCAGCTGGCTCGAGAGGGTATGAAGTTCACCAACGCTTACACGAATGCACCCAACTGCGCCCCAACGCGCGCTTGCTTAATGACCGGACTCTACACGCCCCGCCATGGAATCTTCACAGTGGGAACCTCGGAGCGCGGGGAGAGTCGAAACCGGAAATTGATCCCCATTCCTAACAAGACCGAACTCGATCCAAGATTCACAACTCTACCGGAAGTATTGAAGGCGGCGGGATATCACACAGCAAGCATCGGCAAGTGGCATCTGGGCAAGGGAAAGGAGGGCGGGCCTCAGGCGCATGGGTTCGATCTCAACATCGGGGGAGACAATGAAGGCCGCACACGCTCCCACTTCGCTCCCTATCACAACCCAAACCTTGAGGAGGGGCCGGATGGAGAGTACCTCACCGATCGCCTGACCGATGAGGCCATCCACTATATCGAAGCTCATCAATCCTCGCCATTCTTCCTCTATCTTCCTCACTACGCAGTGCACACCCCAATCCAAGCCAAGGAGGAGAAGATTGAAAAATACAGGAACAAATCCCCGCACGGAGGCCAAAACAACCCGACCTACGCAGCAATGATTGAGAGTCTCGATGAAGGGGTCGGGCGTATCATGGAGACGCTCGATCGTTTGGATCTCAGAAGAAAGACTCTGGTCATTTTCTTCTCGGACAATGGCGGCCATGGAGGAATCACTTCAAACGCTCCATTGCGGGGAATGAAGGGCATGCTCTATGAAGGAGGCATCCGTGTTCCCTTGGTGCTCTCATTGCCAGGAACGATCGCACAGGACTCAGTCTCGGACACACCGGTGATCGGCATCGACTTTTTTCCCACACTCCTGGAAATCGCTGGGGTTGCTAAACCGGCGGATTTGAATCTCGATGGTCTGAGTTTCGCCAGTCTGCTTCTCGGAGAAGGGCAACCTAGCGACCGCAGCTTGTTCTGGCACTTCCCGGGTTACCTGCAAATGTTTGAAGGTGGAGAAGGCGTTTGGCGGACAACTCCGGTTGGGGTCATTCGAAAAGGCGGCTGGAAGCTGATGGAGTTTTTCGAGGATGGAAATCTCGAACTCTACAACTTGGAGGACGATCTCGGCGAACAACACAATCTAATCGATGACCATCACGAACTTGCCCAGGAACTGCTCAGTGAGATGAGATCATGGCGCAAGAAGACGGGAGCAAAACTGCCAAACGAGACCAACCCAGACTATGTCAAGAATTGATCGAACTGCTAAAATATGCAGTATTGATTTTTCCAAGAAAACCTCGACAAGTAGGGCAAAAGGCTGTAGATTCAGTGTAGGAGGGGATAAAATAGACGATTGGCGGTTGTAAATTGATTCATAAGGTTCTGACAGTTGACTCTGTCGTGACTTCCCAAGGGTACGTAATCCGCCTCCGCGGGGATCTCTTCGCATCCACCGTTCCTCATCTGGCCCGAACGGTCGACTCACTCAAAGGCCTCTCTCTCTCACGGATCGTCTTGGACTTGGAGGGTCTGGTCCATATCGACTCGCGTGGAATCGGGGCCTTGGTGGGCTGGCACCGCCACTTCACCAATCGAGGAATCAAGTTTGAAATCACCCAAGTTCCCGACACAGTGCTGCAACCTCTACGGGTTTGTCACCTCGATTCGATTCTCGAAATCGGACCCGAGGCCGCTTTGACCACTGACAAAGTCCGCCTTCAGAGAGAGGCGCTTTGGAAGTCCTATGAATTCGCCTCTCAAATTCTCTCGGGTCTCGGCGAGGGTTTGATCGCGGTTAACACAGACACACAAATCGTTTACCTAAATCCCACCGCCGAAGAGATTCTGAACGAGATCGAGGAGAGGGTCATCGGACAACCTCTCCTCGAGTCGATCGAAATCCTGAATTTTACCCACCACGAGTTCTTGCAGTTTCTCCAAGTCGATCGAATGACCGACCAAGACGCTCGCTCCAGAATGCATCGAGAGATCGAACTCAGAAAAGCGGATGGAGAACGAGTGTGGGTCCGGGTCATCTTCACTCCCATCTTTCGGTCGGGAGTCCGACAGGGGACGATTCTTAACCTGATTGACATCTCGGATGAAATTCACGCTCGGAGCGCGGGGATTCGTCATCTGAGCCATTTGGAAAGTCTCCGCAAGGTTTCGAAATCGCTGCGAACCGGGCTGGACATGGAAGAGATGATGAACTCCGCCCTGTTGACAGTCAAAGACATTTTCGGTTGCGACCGAGCTTGGCTCCTTTATCCCTGTGATCCCAAATCCTCGACCTGGAGCATTCAGATTGAGGTCACCAATCCCGAGTTTCCCGGCGCTCAAGCGCTTGGGGGAGAGTTCGAGATTTCCTCGGCGATTCAATCGGAACTCGCCAAACACCTCTCCTCGGAAGACCCGGTGGTTTACGATGATCGTCGGCCATTCCCGCATACCGACGAATTTCTGAATACATTTCAAATCCAATCGCAAATGGCCATTGCCATTCACCCGCATCTCGGGAAACCCTGGCTCTTCGGCATTCATCAATGCAGGGGAACGAGGACCTGGACGCCAACCGAGCAATCCCTGTTCAAGGAGATCTCCTTCAAAATCGCCGACGCCCTGAACAGCCTCCTACTATCGCGCGGAAGCCGCGCCAAAGAGGAATCTTTAAGGTCCGTTTTGGAGATCACTGGCGGAATACCGGAGCAAGAGTTCTTCGCGAACATGATCCAGTATGTCTGCCAAAGACTGGATGTCCGTCATGGTTTCATCGGTTGTCTCACGGGCGAGGGAACGGTTTCCACACTCGCCGCGTGGCGAGACGGACACGCCGGCAAGAACTTCCAATACGCGATTGAGGGAACCCCTTGCGAAACAGTCATCGGGAATAAGTTTCAGCATTACCACGGCGATGTTCCCAGTCAGTTCCCTGAGGATGGAAACCTCGCACTGATGAACATTCACTGTTACATGGGCGCGCCACTCTTCTCCTCCTCGGGCAAACCTCTAGGAATAATCGCGGTCCTCAATGAATGCGAAAAGGAACAACTCCTCGACGCGAGGACAATCCTCGAGGTCATGGCCGAACGAGTCTCCTCGGTGATCGAGCGCCAACGTTCGAGGGAGGCGCTGGAACGCAGTGAATTGGAAAACCGGGCGATCCTCAGCGCCATCCCGGACCCCATCGTTCGATTGAGCCTGGAAGGAGACGTCCTTGACGTTCAATTTCCCTCCAAGGAGGCCGATGCCGATCCGTTGCTTGTGGATCGGTGCCGCCCCCTGCGCGACAACGAGGCAATTTGGAATGAAATCCTCAACCTAGTCGGCGAATGCTCCCGTAAGCAAGAGACACGAACGATGGAGTTTCATTTCGTCGACTCCAATCGAGTGCGAGACTACGAGGCGAGGGCCGCCCCCTATTTTCAGAATGAGGCCATTGTGCTCTTCCGTGACATCTCCGAGAGGAAGATGAGCGAAGCGGTGACAAAAGCCGAAAAAACACTCCTTGAACAGGTCTCTGTCGGCGAGAATCTCGGTAAGATTCTCGACCAGTTGGTGATGGAGGCGGAACGGCTCGTGCCAGGAATGGCGGGATCGATACTGACCCTGGACTCGGAGGGGAAACGATTGTTCCACGCTTCGGCCCCGAATCTTCCCCAAGAGTACAGACAGGCGATCGATGGAGTCGAGATCGGACCGGATGTCGGGTCATGCGGGACCGCGGCGTTCCGGGGAGAACCGGTTTTCGTCACGAACATCGACGACGATCCCCTATGGAGCGATTACAAGTCCCTGGCCCTGGAACACGGTTTGAAATCGTGTTGGTCGATTCCCATCTTCTCCTCCTCGAGGGATGTGCTGGGGACTTTCGCCCTCTATTACTCCGAATATGGCGCACCGGATCGGTTTCAGATTCACCTCATCGACCAGTTCAGCCGATTGGCGGCTCTTGCCATTGAGAGAAAGAGAGCCGACGACGAAAGGCTGCGAATGGAGCAGCAATTCCAACAGACCCAGAAGCTGGAAAGTCTGGGAATCCTGGCCGGGGGGATCGCGCACGATTTCAACAACTTGTTGGTGGGCATTCTGGGGAATGCGGGCTTGGCAATTGGCGATCTGGATTCCAACCACCCCGTGCGCGAGACACTCGAACAGATCGAACTCTCGGCGACCCGCGCCTCGGACCTGACACGCCAGCTCCTCGCTTATTCCGGTCGCGGAAAATTTGTGGTGGAACCGGTCAATCCCAAAACCTTAATCGAGGAAATGGCCCACCTGCTCCGGGTGTCCGTGCACAAGAACACGACCATGGAATTGGAGTTTCAACCGGAGACTCCGAATATCGAGGCGGATGTCACTCAACTCCGTCAGGTGATCATGAATCTCATGATCAACGCCTCGGATTCTCTGGGAGGGAAGGCTGGAACGATCGCGGTTCGAACCGGCGGGGTCCAGTTGAAGAAGAAAGACATGGTGGGAATGATTCCGGCGGAAGAACTTCCAAGCGGCAAGTACTGTCTGCTCGAGGTTCGGGACACGGGATCGGGAATGGATCAGGCAACGCTCTCTCGCATCTTCGATCCATTCTTCACCACTAAATTCACTGGGCGGGGACTAGGTCTAGCCGCCGTTCTTGGCATCGTTCGGAGCCACCGTGGCGGTCTCAAGGTGAAAAGCGAGGTCGGAAAGGGGACCCACTTCTCCCTCTACTTCCCCTCCACCGAACTCGGCAAAATCCATTCGCCGGACCCTTCCGCCGGGGAGTTCGCCGACGAGGATTTGTCCGGAACCAAAGTGCTGGTTGTCGATGACGAGGATTCGGTGCGCACGCTTGTCGCGCGAGTTCTTACAAGGGAGGGGTTGGAAGTGATCACCGCGGAGAGCGGGATGGCGGCAATTGAAATCGTTCAACGCTTCCCGAACGACTTCGACCTTGTCCTTCTCGATCTCACCATGCCCCAACTGGATGGGAAGGAAACATTCGATCGGCTTGTCCGGATTCAACCCAACCTCCGGGTCCTCCTGACCAGCGGATTCAGCGAGGAGGAGACAACCGATCGTTTCCAGGGGAGGCAGTTGGCGGGATTCATTCAAAAACCCTATCGATCCAATGAGCTGAGTCGACGCGTTCGGTCGGCACTCGCGCGGCCCGCGATGGAAAACTGAATCATTCGGGATGGGTCAAACGAGCGATCATTTCCTCTTGGTCGGGATACTCCCGGATCAGTTTCTCTCGGTTTCCTGATTCGTAATCCTCAAAATCGAAACCGGGGGAAACAGTGCAACCCAGTAACGCGAACTCACCTCCCTCGCTCAGACAGGTTCCCTGCCAGACTCCTTTCGGAACCACCACCTGCGGTCTTTCGCCGGACAACACATCATTCCCAATGACGATGGTCTTCGAGGAACCATCCGGAAAGAGCTGGAGCATAGTGACCGGGTCCCCCAAATAAAAGTGAAAGATCTCATCCGTGGGCAACCGGTGCATCTCGGAAAAGGTTCCCGGTTTCAGGAGGTAGTAGATCGCGGTCGAGCAGTTTCGATCGCTCGGATAACGACCCGGAAGCGCTTCTTTTGGGAGAACATCTTCGGAACGATAGGTCTCCACAAAGAAGCCACCCTCCGTGGGATGAGGTTCCAATCCGAGCTTTTGAATGATTTGTTCGATCCGATCCATGCTCTCCTCCGTTCAACGGTCGATTCAAACACGAATTTCGATCGATTGGACCCCGCCACGCGATCGGTTGACAGCTCTTGGCGTTTGCTGTCTCCTTTTTCACTTGCATTCGATCGGAGGCGCATTGATGAGAGTTGTTGGACTTCTAGTCCTTTCCCTTCTGGCGTGGATATCCCCGATGTACGCGGAAGTCACCATGGAGAATGTCGAATACGGCGGCTGGGCAAACTGTGTCCGGCTATCCAACGGGACCATGGAATTAATCGCCACCACCGATGTCGGCCCTCGAATCATTCGCTGTGGGTTTGTTGGCGGCGAAAACCTCTTTCTCGAATCCACGGACCAATTGGGGAAAACCGGTGGAGAGGACTGGCGGATCTATGGCGGCCATCGTCTTTGGCACGCACCCGAAATGAAACCTCGAACCTATGCTCCCGATAATGAACCGGTGAAACTCGGTTGGGATGGGGAACGTCTGATCCTCACACAGCCTCGCGAGGAATGGACCGCGGTTCAAAAGGAGATCGAGGTGAGGATGGCCGAGGATCGGGATGGAGCCCGAGTTCTTCATCGAATCACCAACAAAAACCTTTGGCCGATCCGTCTTTCGCCATGGGCGATCACCGTCTTCCGCGGCGGAGGTTTCGCGGTCTTGCCAAGGGCGGTTTATGGGAAGCATGGCGAGAATCTGCTTCCGACTCAAAACCTTTCGCTTTGGCCCTACACCAACATGGCGGATCCTCGCTTCACTTGGGGGGATCGATTCATCCGCGTGAGAACCGACGCGGAAAGCAAGGACCCACAAAAGATCGGCATCCTCAACACACGGGGTTGGGGCGCTTACGTTCTGGGAAATGAGGCGTTCCTGAAACAGATCGAATACGAGAAGGGCGCCCCCTACCCGGATCTCAATTCGAGCACCGAGGTCTACACCCAGGGCATGATGCTCGAGTTGGAGACTCTCGGCCCACTCACCGAGGTGGAGCCGGGACAATCGGTCGAATGGATCGAGCATTGGACACTTCTCAAGGGGGACATCGCGGAGGATGACTCCTCCATTGAGTCCTTTTTCGCACCTCACCTATTGACCAAGGAGGCGACGCCAAAATGAAATTTGTTTATCCCATTCTAATTCTTCTTGCCTGCTCGATTGCCCATCAGGTTTCGGCGGGCGTGTTGAATCAACCCAATGTGATCATCCTGTTCGCGGATGACCTCGGAACATTGGATGTCAATTGTTTCGGATCGGAAGATCTGTCGACCCCGAATCTCAATTCTCTCGCCGACCACGGGATCAAATTCACCCAGTGTTATGTCGGCAGCCCGGTCTGTTCCCCCTCCCGCGCTTCGCTGCTGACTGGCCGTCACCCCCATCGGGCGGGCGTCCCCGGCAATGTCGGATCGAGACCGAACCAGCGAGGCATGCCGGTGGAGGAAGTCACCCTAGGGGAACTGTTCAAAAAAGCGGGCTACAAAACCGCGTTGTTTGGGAAATGGCACTTGGGAACGCTTCCCGAATACAGCCCCTTGAATCAGGGGTTCGATGAATTCTTCGGGCACAAGGCGGGATGCATCGACAATTTTTCACATTTCTTCTATTGGGTCGGACCGCATTTTCACGATCTCTGGAGAGACGATCACGAACATTTCGAGGACGGTTACTATTTTCCGCACCTCGTCGCTCGGGAGGCGACTCGTTTCATCGGTGAGCGGGCGGAGGATGGAGAGCCGTTCTTCCTATATCTCCCGTTCAATATTCCACACTATCCACTGCAATGCCCAGTCAAGTTCCGCAGGATGTACGAAGGAGTCGGAGAGCCTCGCGAGTCTTATGCCGCGGTGGTCTCCGCTTTGGATGACACCATTGGAAAGGTGATCCGGAAACTGGACCAGACCGGACTTCGTGAGGAAACGCTGATCGTCTTCCTGAGCGATCATGGTCATTCCACCGAGGAGCGCGCCAACTTCGGAGGCGGAAACGCCGGTCCCTATCGGGGATCGAAGTTCAGCGTTTTCGAGGGAGGCATCCGTGTGCCGATGATCGCCAGTCTGCCCGGAACGCTCCCCGAGGGAGAGACAAGGAGTCAGTTGGTCACGAGTCTCGATTGGTTCGCGACCTTTGCCAAGGATCTCGGTGTCGATCTGGGCGATCGCAAACTGGACGGGAAGGATCTGGCCCCAATCCTCGAATCGGCGGAGGCGCCCACCCAGCACGAGACCTTTTATTGGCAACTCGGCGACCAGTGGGCGGTTCGGAAAGGGGATTGGAAACTGGTCAAAAACGCCCGCGACACGAGCGGCGAACGAGTTGAGGGAGATGAAAAGACTTTTCTAAGCAACCTGTCGGTGGATGCGACCGAGCGAAACAACATCGCGAAGGACCACCCGGATATTGTCGATGAGTTGACCCAGTTGCACGACGCCTGGATCGAGGATGTGGGGCCGAAGTAGAATTACTCCCACATCTCCTTCAGCCCCGAAACGGTCTTGTCGACAAGCACGGTTCCGCCTTCGGGTCCAACCAAGTATTGGACCGCGCTGTACCCGCCGCCTTGCACCGCTTGTTCGGTCGGGAGGTATCCCAGTTTCATCGTGGAAAGTTGGACAATCAGTGTCAGCAGCGCGGGGCTTCTCGCCTGAATCCGAACCCCATAATCGAGATAAAGCTCGAATGGGTTGCTCGCGATCGCAATGTCGCCCAATCGAATCAGGTGCACCTCAGTTCGGCAGGGATCGTCGGTCAAATAAAATGGCGGGTTGGGCGGATCGAGTTGGGGGAGATCCAACCAATCCACTTTGTGTTCGAACGGAACGGCGAAGCGTTTATCGCTGTCGGCATAAGGAAGGATCGCGTCGATGCCATCCACAACTCGACGCGCGATCTCCCCTCGGCGGTCCAAACCTCTTCTCTCCCTCATCCGGTCCTCTGCCGCTCTACGGTAAATCAGATGGGGCGAAATATCTCCGGCTGAACCGCATTGGGGAAACAGGAAGAGCGATCCCCCATGTCGGTTCCGAAACTCTTCTCGTATGTCGTGCCAAAAATCGGCGGAAACTTCCGACAGACTTTCCGTTTCTTGGGCGGGGCAGGTCAGGTTCACCACCATTCCGGTCATCCGGCCATCACGGTCCCAGAAGAAGAGCAAAGGGAGGCTGTGATCTTCATACCCTTCGACTCGGTCGAAATCCTCCCGATTGGTTTTGCCGTACATTTGGGTGGTCCCATCGAAATAAACCGCGCGACGGTTATGTCCAACCACCGCATGGCCGAGACCCCAGCTGACGCCGCCGGGGGAGCGATGTTTCCAAGCCTCTGTAATCGCCCCAAGAAGCCGATCAACCAGGAAGTCGCCGTAGTCCGTAGCGCTCATCACATCCGGATCCGCGCTGACATCATAGAGTCCTCGGAAACTCCCCGCGACTTGTTGAGGGCCGGTGTGAGTGTGAGTGGCATTGAGGAAAACTTTGTTGGGATCGAGGTCGGGTGCGAGAGAGGGTAACCGTTTTCGAATCTCGGTTTGCGTCCATCCCGCAATGAAGATGAGATCGCAAGAGACCATGACCGCTTGGTCAATCATGTCCCCCTGTTCATTCTTGGTTTCGATCGCCAGAGCTGTGGCGGTCAGTGGGTCCCGAACCCTTGTCGAAACCCTTTTGTGTTTCTGACCCACCAGCGCCACCGGTCGATCCGGGGTGATCTCGGTTGAGGCCCAGCCGATCCACAGATCGCCTGTCGCGGGACTGACTGTCCAACCTGAATCCACAAAGCTGATCAAGGCGGCAACCCCAAGAATCCATAACCCGACTCGGCCGGAAAACATCGCTTTCATATCACCCTCCACCGCAAATCTAAATGGGATACTCAACCGTTCCACCCCGCTCAATCGACTCGTTCGCCATGAGGACTGTGGCTACGTTCTCCACTCCAACATTGGCGTCGCAAATGGTTTTGCGATCTCCCTTTTGGACTTTTCGAATGAAGGCGTAGAGAGCGTCGCGGGATTCATCGCTTTCCGAGTCGATCTCAAGCGGTTTGCCGCGGTGCGCCCAGGGATCGTTCGAAAGACCGAGCGTTTTTCCGCTCGTCACAATCACCGCGTCGGAGTCGGACCCTTTCGATGATTCCGCTAAAACCTCCTCGCCGACATTCTCCCGATAGAACAACGCTTTTTTCGAGGTGAGAAACAAGGTCCCCTTGTCCCCCATGACCAATTCGGATGCCCCCTCGTAGGCGTTGCTTTGGAGGGAGGAGTAGGTGACCCGGACAGTGTAAGGGTTGCCTTCGTCATTCTTCTTTTCGTATTCGTAAACGCAGAAGACATTGTCGCAAACCTCGCGACCATCCCGCCAATAATCGATTCCCCCTGTCGCCAAGACTCGTTTCGGGGGAACGCCGAGAATGCGGTTGACCACATCCATTTGATGACTCCCCAGTTCCGCCATCAACCCCTGGGAGGTTTCCTTATAGAGCCGCCAATTCAGGTGACGATCCAATTGCTCGTAGTAGGGATCGCCTTCGGAAACCGGCAGAGGTCTCCGCCAACTGTGATTGCGATGCCACTGGCACTTGATCGCGGCGATCTGACCGAGCATGCCGGTCTCGACCATCGAGACCGCTTGCTCATAAATGGGATTGGCCCGCTTCTGCAAACCGACTTGGAGGATGGTTCCCTTTTTCTCCGCCGCCTCGGCGATCTTCTTGGCGGCTTCGACCGAGTAGGCGAGAATCTTTTCGCAGTAGAGATGGGCTCCAAATTGAATCGCCTCGAGCGCCATCGATTCATGGAGATGAAGGGGAGTTGCGATCACGACCACCTGAGGCTGGGTCTTCTCGAGCATCTCGGAAAAGTCCTTGAACCCCTCCGCCCCCTCGGAGTACTCGATCCCCTTCTCGAGATGAGGCGGATAGATATCGCAAACCCCGCCGATCTCCACCTCGCGAAAGGTGGTCAACTTCCGAATCAGATCCGACCCACGCCCCCCGGTCCCCACCACCGCGAACCGAAGCGGAGGCTTTTCCGCCGCCCGTCCCGCCATCGCGAGCGAAGCAGTCCCGATGGAGGTCTTGAGAAACTCCCGGCGTTTGAATGGGTCGGTCATGGTTTCAGTTCTAGTTGAGTGGAAAGGTCCGCGCAAGGGCTCATTCCATTGAAATGCGGTCTGTTTGGGAGTAGGATAAACTAGTCAGACTAGTCAGGAGCATGCTATGCGTCATTGGCAGTTACAGGAAGCAAAAGCCAAGTTGAGCGAGGTGGTGACTCTGGCCCGTGAGAGCGGACCGCAGGAGATTACTCTTCGTGGCGCTCCCGCGGCGGTGGTCGTTTCCGCCGAGGATTTCGCGCGGCTTACGAGGAAAAAGGAGCGATTCCTTGACTTTATGCGGAAGTCGCCACTCGCCGATGTTGAAATCGATATCGAAAGGAATCGAACCCTCGTTCGAGATGTCGACTTGTGAGCTACCTTCTGGACACGAGCACAATTTGCGAAGTCACCAAGAAGACTCCCAATGCCGGAGTGATCGAATGGCTGTCGGAGATCGATGATCGCTTCCTCTTCATGAGCGTCCTCTCCCTGGGAGAGATCGGGAGGGGAATTGAGTGTCTCCCGGCCTCGAGAAAGAGAGATCGATTGAAACATTGGCTCGAACACGACCTGACCGAATGGTTTGAGGAGAGAGTTCTGCCCATTGATCGGAATGTTTGTGAGTTGTGGGGAAGAATGCTTTCGAGAAAAGATCGCACAATGCCGGCTATCGACAGCCTCTTTGCCGCGACCGCGAACTATCACCGACTTACAATTGTCACCCGAAACGCGAAGGATTTCGATTACCCGGAGATCGATGTGATGAATCCCTGGTCTCCGGAATAAAAGAAACAGTCCGATCTATTCCCCCGCCACCCCCGCCGGCTCGACCACCCGCTGAATCACGCTCCCCGCCACCAAGCAGTCGCCGTCATACATCGCCAGCACTTGCCCCGGGGTGAGCGCGCGCTCCGGTTCGAGGTAGCGGACCACCGCTCGGTCTTGTCCGACTTCGAGGACTTCCAGCTCTGCGCCACCGTGACGATACCTGGGCATGCCGATGAGTCGCTCGCCGACTTTCAGGGGGCGAAAACAGTTGAGTTCATCGACCTCCACCTCGGAAGCGAGCAGGTCCTCCTCGCCGCCGACCACGACTTCATTCGTCCGGGGATCAAGTCGGATCACATAGAAAGGGCCGCCGGAGAGGCCGATGCCTTTTCGTTGACCCACCGTGAAATGGGTGATCCCCTCGTGGTCGGCGAGCGCCTCCCCCTGGGTCGAGACAATCTTGCCGGGCGTCCCCGCTTCGAGGGCGTTGCGATAGTCGAGGTCATGGGCGAAGCAGAGTTCCTGGCTCTCCACCTTGTCGGCGGTGATCAGCCCGAAACGCTCGGCCTCTTTTCGGACTTCGGGTTTGGTCATGCGACCCAACGGGAAAAGGAGATGCGGCAACACTTCGGGGTTCATCGAAGCGAGAAAATAAGTCTGGTCTTTCCCACGATCGACTCCGCGCTTGAGGAGTTTGTGGCCGTTCTTTTCGACGATCTGCGCGTAGTGCCCCGTGGCGATCAGGTCGAAATCGAGTTCGCGCGCCCAGTTGTAGACATAGTCGAACTTGATCCACTGGTTGCAGCGGTAGCAGGGATTGGGAGTCCGGCCGGATTGGTACTCCTTCTTGAAATTGTCCAGGACAGTGCGAGCGAATACTTCCTTCTCGTTCAGGGAGTAATGAGGAATCCCGAGGAAGTGCGCGACACAGCGAGCGTCCTCGACATCGGAAAGCGAGCAGCATCCCCCCACCCGCCCCGAGTCGGGGGGGGAGTCCGCCAGACGCAGGGTCACCCCGGTGACCTCGTATCCCTGTTCGATAAGGAGAGCGGCGGCGACACTGCTGTCGACCCCGCCGCTCATCATGATAAGCGCTTTTGCCATGGTTCTCTGATTATAACCAGAATGTTCGCCTAGAGGCCAATCCGAAAGTTCGAATTCTTAGAACGGTTTCGGAAACACCCGAACCGGTTTCAAGACCTCGAGGTCCCCACCCAATCGGTCCACTTGGTCCGATGTGAACAGGGATTTGGCCAGTCCGACAAGGCGACCGTCACGGGATTTAATTCGCAGAATCGATTCCTTTTCAAAATCCTGGGTCCGAGAAAGAATCGCTCCCCCGCGAATCGCCCGTCCGGTCAGCCAGGACCCCACTTCGCTGTCCTGAATCACCACCGCCGCGAATTTGTCCAGAGCAACATCCGGCGAAAGGAGATGCTCTCGGACCGAATCGGGATCCTTGAGCAACCCGACATCCACGGAGTCCTCAACCCGAAGCGCTCCGCATCGTGTCCGAACCAACTTCGAGAGGACTCCGCCGCATCCCAGAGCGGCGCCGATATCATGGCACAGAGTGCGCATATAGGTGCCCTTGGAGCACGCGACCGCGAGTTCGATCTCCGGATTCTCAAAGCGGACAAGATCCAGTCTGTGAATTTCCACTTGGACCGGTTCGCGCTCGACCTCGATCCCCTGTCGCGCGAGGTCATAGAGCCTTTTCCCCTGATGCCTCTTGGCGCTCAGCATAGGCGGGATCTGTTCGATCGTCCCTCGGAAACGGTCCAGAATTTCTTGGACCTGATCGAGACTCACCGATTCCGCCGAGTTCTTCTCGAGGATGTCGCCGGTTATGTCCTGACTGTCAGTCACCACTCCAAGTGTGCAAATCAGGGAATACTCTTTCTCTTCCGCCATCAGGAACTCGGACAGTTTGGTGGCGTTCCCCAAACAAAGTGGGAGCACCCCGGTGGCGATCGGATCGAGGGTGCCCGCGTGACCGACCTTACGGATGCGAGCCGCTTTCCGGATCAGATCGACCACGTCATGCGAGGTGAGTCCGGTCGGTTTATCAACATTCAGAATCCCGTTCATTGTCCTGCAAATCGTCCTTCACTTGATTCAACAGGTCCTCAATTCTCGAGGCCTGCTCCTCCGCCTGGTCCACCACGAAATGAAGGTGCGGCGTCTTCTTTAATCGTATCCGCGAACCGATCTTCTTCTGAACGATTTCAGCGGCGTAATCCATATTCTCGACCGTGCCGATCTCCTCGGACTCACCGAATTGACGACACATGATGAAAACCTTGGCCGAACTCAAATCAGGACTGGTCCGCACCTCGGTCACCGTCATTGCCATCAGAACCGGATCGGAGGTCTCGGAGATCAAAATCTTCCCGATCTCTTCCCGCAGCAGTTCGTTCACCTGGGCGATTCTTCGATTCGGTTTCATACTTTTTTCATTCGGAGCGCACACAGGTCGGCGCCCTTCGCCGAAGCGAAGGAACACCGCTCGAGTTCTTGGTTCACGCCGTGAGAATTCTCGATTGACGGGTGCGCGCTCCAGTCTCGGCCCTGGAAGGTTTCCAAACGTCATCCAGGCCGGTCAGGTTTTACGCTACAGTGTGGCTGCCACCGACTCCATCTGGTAACACTCGAGGATATCGTGCTCGCGAAGATCCTGGAAGTTTTCGATGCCAACCCCGCATTCGAGCCCCTCCGTCACTTCGCTCACATCGTCCTTGAAGCGTCGCAGGGTTTCGAGCTTTCCATCGAATGCGATCCGCTCATCGCGGATAACTCGAACCTTTGCCCCTTTGACAAGCCGTCCCGAAGTCACCATTCCGCCGATGACCAGACCGGCCTTGCTACTACGGAAGATCTTCAGGACCTCGAAGTGCCCCAGCACGACCTCGCGCCGCTCGTCCTCGAGCAGTCCCAACATCGCCTTCTTGATATCTTCGATGGCGTCGTAGATGACATTGTAGGTCCGAACATCGACTCCCTCTTGGTCGCGAATCGGCGCGACATCCTGAGGAACTGGAACATTGAACGCCAAGACGATGGCCTCTGAGGCCGACGCCAGCATGATGTCCGATTCCGAAACCGCGCCAACTCCACGGTGAAGAATGTTCACCTTGACCTTGGAACTTTCGATGCCCATCAAGGACTCGCAAACCGCTTCGGCGGAGCCCTGAACATCGGCTTTGACAATCAGATTGAGATCCTTGATCGATCCCTCTTCAATCTGAGCGAACAGGTTTTCGAGGGTGACATGGCGCATCTTCGCCATTTCTCGATCCCGCTGAATCTGTTGAAGTTTGGCCGCCAAATCCCGCGCCGTACGCTCATCCGGCACACCGCGGAGCTCGTCACCGGCAACCGGGGCGCCCGACAATCCCATGATCGCCACCGGCATGCCCGGTTTGGCCTCATCGACACGTTGCCCGTGATCGTTCATCAGCGCGCGAACCTTGCCGGAATGGACTCCGGCGACAATTGCATCGCCGATACGCAGGGTGCCGTCCTGAATCAGGGCCGTGGTCACCACACCGCGGCCTTGTTCGAGTCGCGCTTCGACCACGGTTCCCTTCGGACGCTTGCTTTCCGACGCCTTGAGTTCGAGGAGTTCGGCTTGGAGGTGGATCAGGTCGACTAGTTCCTCGATGCCCACCTTTTTCAACGCGCTGATTTCGGCGGTCGGTGTCTTTCCTCCCCAGTCCTCCGGAATCAGATCCGCCTCGGCGAGTTGTTGTTTGACCCGGTCCACATTGGCGCCGGGAACGTCGATCTTGTTGATCGCCACCAGGATCGGCACGCCCGCCGCGCGAGCGTGGGCGATTGCCTCCTTCGTTTGCGGCATGACACCGTCATCGGCGGCCACCACCAAGACAACCACATCGGTGACCATCGCACCCCGAGCACGCATGGCGGTGAAGGCCTCGTGACCCGGAGTGTCCAAGAAACAGATCGGTCCTTGTTCCAGAGCCACATAATAGGCGCCGATATGCTGGGTGATTCCACCCGCCTCGCCCGAGGCGACATCCGCGCTACGAATCGCGTCCATGAGTTTGGTTTTACCGTGGTCAACGTGCCCCATGACGGTGACAACAGGCGGACGGGCTACGAGGGTGGCTTCATCGACTTCTTCATCCTCGAATTCCTCGAATGGATTCACATCCATTAGATTGACCCGTTCGATCTCGAAACCGAATTCGTCGGCGATCAGCTCGATGCTCTCCTGATCGAGGGTCTGATTGACCGTGATGATGCGGCCAAGATCCAGCAGAATCTTCAAGATCTCGCTGGGGTTCACTCCCAAACCGTGAGCGACATCGGCGACCGTGGTGGCCTCGTGAATCTGAAGGGTGGTCGCCTGACGCGCCTCTTCCTCGCGTAGAGCCTCCTGGCTGGCGGCGAACCGTTCCCGTTTCGTTCTCTTATATTGCTGCTTCTTGCCTTTTTTCTGGCCGAGGATCGACGCAAGCACCTTCCGTTCGTGGGCGCGACTTTCTCGTTCGGTTCGAGCCTCGATCAGTTCCTCTTGCTTGGCTCGTTTTCCCTTGCCGCCCTTTTTCTTTTTAACTTCGCCCTCTTTTGGCGGAGCGGCGGGAGATCCCTTCGTGTCCGCCTCACCGTTCGGAGCCGCGCCTCCCTCCTCCTTCTCGGTCGCCTCGGCTTCGCCTTTTCGCTTCTCTTTGGCCTGAGGTTTCGCGTCTTTCTTTTGGGTCTTTTTGGAGGGTTTCGGTTTTTCGGACTTTGGCGCTTCTTTCGCGGGGGCTTTCGCCTCGACTTTAGCCGGTTCGGGTTTCGCCTCGACGGGTTCCGGTTTGACTTCCTGGACCTGGGGCTCGGCCGGAGTGGCGACCGCCTCAACCGCCGCTTCTTCCGGCGGCGCCTCCGCCTCGTGTTTTTTCCGGGTGATGCCGCTCTCTCGGAGTCTCTTAGCTCTCAACAAGGAACGGGCTTTGGATTCGGCTTGAGTGCGACGTCCCTCGGATTTCGCTCCGCCCGACGAACGCCCCGCTTTTCCGGCCGCTTTGTCGCCGGGTTTCCCCTCGGCTCTTTCCGTTTGACCGGCGCCTTCGTGTTGTTCGGAGGAGCCCCTCGTGGGAGTTTGTCGGCGGACAACCGCGCCCGCTTGGGAGGGACGGAGGACCTTGACCGCGGATCCCGCGGATGTTGTGCGAACTCTCCGCGGCGGAAGCAAACGTTCCAATTTACTAACGTCGGAATCGGATAGGTTCGATTCCGCCTTCAATCCGGAGATCCCGGTTTCTTCGAGGGTCCCCAAGACTTTTTCAACGGGGATTCCATGTCTTGTTGCGAGTTCTTGCACTTGCATGCGGTAATTGCTCCTCCAGCGCCCCCCTCCGGGGGCTCACGTTTCGATTATTTCATCATGGTCGCCAACCTTCGATAATTCGATCGCGAGTCTATTATCCAACCGAAGTCGGCTCTTCGGTTTCCTGATTCTCCTCGGCGGACGCTTCGCTCGGCTCTTCCTTTTCGGAAGATTCCTCCGCTACCGGCTCCTGCTCTGGTTCACCTTCAACTTTTTGATCGATATCCGCGGGTTTCTCCTCCTCCTCCAACAGATAGGAGGGAGTCTCCTCGCCCGCGACAAATTTCCGCGAGGCCTCGTAAAGCGATTCGGCGGTATTTTGATCCAGGTTCAGCGTCTCCACCAGACCCTCGACCTCGTAATCCAGAATGTCCTCGTAAGAGAAAACGCCCCCGGACATCAAGGTCTCGATCAGGTCCTCATCGGCGCCCGGCAGGGACATCAGCATCTCGCGGGTCTCGCGTTCGCTGGCCTCGAGTTCGGAAACACTGACAATGTCGATCTCCAATCCGGTCAGTTCGGAGGCGAGTTTCGCGTTGAGGCCTCCCTTCCCGATCGCGAGCGAGAGTTGATCGTCGCGGACCACCAGGGTCGCGCGGCCGTCCTCTTCGTTCAGGTCGACCGACTCGACCTCGGCGGGTTTGAGCGAGTTCTGGACAAATTTGCTTCGGTCGTTGCTATACGGAATGATGTCGATTCGCTCGCCCTTGAGCTCTTGCACCACCATTTGGACCCGCGAGCCTTTCATGCCGACACAGGCGCCGACCGGATCGACATCCAAGTTAGTGGACATCACCGCGATCTTGCTGCGTTTGCCCGGCTCGCGCGCGACACCCTTGATCACAACGGTTCCATCGCGAACCTCGGTCACTTCCTGTTCGAACAGTTTCTTGACCAGTTCCGGGCTCTTTCTGGAGAGCAGCACCTGAGCATCGCGGTGCGATTGGCTCACCTCGGTGATCACCGCGCGAACTCGGTCGCCGTAATGGTAGCGCTCACCTCGGGGTTGTTCGTTGAAGGGGAGATACGCCTCGGCATACCCGATGTCGACAATGACATTCCCGCGTTCGGTCTGCTGAACGGTGCCGGAAACGAGTTCGCCGATCTTGTTGCAGTAGCGCTCGTAGACCATCTCGCGCTCCGCTTCGCGGATGCGCTGGGTGACCACCTGTTTCGCGTTCTGGGCGGCGATTCTCCCGAAGTCATGCGGGGTCACATCGATTTCGATCGTGTCGCCGAGTTTGATATCGAGATCGAACATGCGCGCCTCGGGCAACGAAATCTCGAGCGCCTCGTTGTCGACTTCCTCGACCACAGTCTTCTCGGCGAAGACTCGATAGTCGCCAGTCTCGGGATCGGTGGTGGCTCGAGTCACTTCCATCTCGGGATCGAGCATCTTTTTCGAGGCGGATATCAGCGCCGCTTCGAGCGCATCCTCGAGCACCTCGAGGGCGATGTTTCGTTCGTTCGCGATTCGCCTGAGTAAATCCTGGCTTTCCTTACTCATAGTTTCCTTGACTCTTTCTTCTTAGATTGAATCTTCCACAAATGATTCAAGCGCACGGGCCCGTTCCTCGCGCCCTGGCGGTTCGGCAAGGTCGCACCCTTACGATGCGGGTCATTCGATTGCTGGCGCCTACTTGGGACGAGAGGGCGTGTCTCCGCAAAAATGTCCTGACAAAAAAAGAAGCGGGGTTTCCCCCACTTTCTAGTCTGTAAAATACCAGGGTCCCTGGGAACGGTCAAGGGACCTAAGCGTTTTGCGTAAATCGGAAAAGGGGTTCGGAATCCCTGTGCGAGTCGATTGATTTCGCCCATTCCCGAGGGTTTCGAGGTGGGTGGTTTCACCCACTCGGGGAAAATTTCCCCATGGATCTTGGGGACAAATTCCCCGATGTTTCGAAATAACTTGGAGACCCCCAATAATCGCCTATCCACCTGAGTAAAGAACCCACTGAAAACGTGTCACTTGCGTTTTTCTTTTCGTACTCATGATTGTTGGCGCCGATCTTTCACTAAAAAATAGTGGCTCGGTCTAGATTCGAGCCCGTCATCAATGAGTTGAATGAAGCAAATGCGGGCCCGAGAATGTGGCGCTCCGATCGGTTGAATTTCAGCCGTTCGGAATAGACATCAATGAATTTCCAGCCTTGGGTTCAGCATCACAGGGGCGTTCCGGACAAGACGTGCCCTGGTGTCAAACAGTTTTCGAACCTTGATCCGCACCGTTGGAAACTCTTGTTTGGCAATGTCCGGGCGCCCCGGATTTTAAAATCCGGCCTACTCGGCTTATGAAGTCACCTTTGAACGACGGTTGACCGTCACCCAGCATTGAAACCAGTACAGAGTTATGGGGCGTTTGGAACGAAAAAATGCCCTGGTCGAACGGGATTTCAGCCAAGAAAATCACCCAGGTTCCCGTTCGATTTCGTTCCGGCGCCCCATTACTTATTTTTGCCTGTTTAAAACTCTCCCATCGGTTTGAATCAGAGGAACGAGTGGAATTCTTGGAAGAGCCGTAGCCCGGCAACTCAATTGCCGGGCTACGAAACTCCGTAATTCGCTTGGCTCAGCGCCTATTTCACAGAAACCCGGTATCGGACCTGAATACCGTGTCCCCGAAACTGGTAGTGCCATTCGTGGGAGCATAAGGGATCTGACTGCTATGGGTTCGCTCAGAATCGGGCCCAAAGCCAACAAGAATATAGTGGTCGATGCCAAGCGGAGTCAGGATCCCGTGAATCCCGGGAGGCCCGCATCTCGCGGGTGTGAAACACGGATGCACCCCTTTATAGGCATCCCCGGACAATCTCTCATCCGCCGCTTCATTATCATGGTACATATAGGAGATGGGCGGAATTACATCCTCATCGATCAGCTCCAGGTCGCCTCGCTCGAATGCGAAGGGATCGGTGGGCACACTCGTGAGGTAGGCGATAGGTGTTGTGAGGGGAATAAAAAGGCCGGTGGTGCCACCTCGAAAATTCTGCCTGTGGTGAGCGCAACACGCAAGGAATGTCGGGGTCTCTTGTGTGGCCATGTTGACGCCATTGAAACCAAAACGCGCTTGCGTAATCCTACGATCGTCATCATCCCAGAAATCCACTAACAAAACTTCTCGTTCGGCTCTCAGCGATTCGATCGCGGTGTTCAATGTTTTCATGTCCGACCGCTCTCTTGTCACTCGCGCCCTCATCTGCGCCGCCAAAAAATTCGGCAGCGCGATCGCGATCAGGATCAGGATGATCGCGATCACGATTAAGAGCTCGATCAGGGTAAACCCGGATCGGCGACCAGTTAGGGTCAAACGCCTTCCACTCATCATTTTTTTCGCCTCACTTAATTTATGGAATGAATTAAACGCCCTCTTCGCCTGTAAACATCCAGTTCTATGTGAAGAATGGGCGATGGCGGCGGAGCCATTTCAACTGAGATGGAATCCGAAGCGAAAACAAAGGGGAAACACACCGGTCAAGCCGCCATACTTTCCAGTTGAGTCTACCAGAAGAAATCTTGGGGTGTCCAGTTTAATTTGACCCAAAGTCGGAGAAATCTGCATTTGTGTCGCCGCGCCGATCCTAAAAGAGGACCGAATCCTACTGGCCGAACGCGCAAAGGGGGAGGCCCTTCAACGGGCTGTTAAATCAGATTTGACATGGCTATGGGTGGAGCCCCGTGGAGACGTACAGGACATCCCCGCTACTGTCGCTGCCATTTGTAGGACTGTAAGGAAGGTCATATCCATCGCAGCGTTCTCCATCCGGGCCAAATCCGACCAGAAGATATTGATCTCGGCCTAACGGTTTCTCGATTCCACGCGCGCCTGGTGGACATGAGCCTGCTCTCCAACAACCAAAGACACCTATCGGCTGGGTCTGGGGGGTCCTGTCGAGCACTTGATCTTCAAATTCATTGTCGACGTACTGGTAAGAAATGGGTGCGATCACGTCCTCTTCGATAAGGCAAGCCACGTCGCCGTTGAACTCGAAGGGGTCTCTCGGGACCTCGGTGATGTAGGGAACGGGGGTGGTCAATGGGGCGAATATCCCGCTCGTGCCCCCTCGAAAGTTGTGCTTCTGGTGACTACAACAAGTGAAGAAAGTGGGTGTCTCGTTTGTCGCCATATTGACTCCGTTAAAGCCAAATCTCGCTTGAATGATTCGCGATGAATCGTCATCCCAAAAGTCAACCAAGAGCACTCCACGGTCAGCCCGTAGAGATTCGATGGCCACCGAGATGGTCCTCATGTCGGTCTTTTCTCGAGTCACTTTGGCCCGGGTCATCGCCGCCAAAAAATTCGGCAGCGCGATCGCGATCAGGATCAGAATGATCGCGATCACGATTAACAGCTCGATCAGGGTGAACCCGGATCGACGACCAGATAATGCCACACGCCTTGCACTCATCTTCTTGCGCCTCACTTCATTTATGGAATGAATTCATGCCCTCTTCTCCTGTAAACATCCAGTTCCATGTGAAGAATGGGCGATGGCGGCGGAGCCATTTCAACTGAGATGGAATCCGAAGCGACAACAAAGGGGAAACACACCGGTCAAGCCGCCATACTTTCCAGTTGAGTTTACCAGAAGCAATCTTGGAGTGTCCAGTTTAAAATGAGATAGGACCGGAGAAATTTCCATTCGAAAAGGTCCGTCCTCAAGGAGCACACTGGAAAATCCGCCATGTCGGAAAAAGAACCGAAAATCCGTATCCGTGTCGCCGCACTGATCCTTAGAGAGGACCGAATTCTTTTGGCCGAGCACGAGAAGGGGGGGAGGCGCTATTGGCTTCTGCCCGGCGGTGGAGTCGAGTTCGGCGAATCGCTTGAGGAGGCGCTACAACGGGAGCTGATGGAGGAGGCCGGATTGGAAATCGAAGTCGGCGATCTATTGTGGACACTCGATTCCATCCCGCCCGATAAACACCGCCATGTTCTCAATTTGATCTTCCGCGCCGAGGCATTGTCCGACCAATTGATTCCCGTTCAGGAAAAGGTGCTGCAAGGGGTCAAGTGGATGCCGCTTGAAGACTTTCCCTCCCTCACCCTATACCCGAATACGAAGAAAGAAATCCTCGCATACCTCGACTCCGGAAGGATCGAGGCCATCAACTTGGGCGTTCGGTGGGGGGATTGAGGGCGAAAGCCTTCTCTATTGGCCGATCACAAATCGGTCGACCCAGGTTTCGTCGCTCTGATTAATCGTCCCGCTCAACTTGAAGCCATTCCCGATGAAGCCGGCTCTTCGGAAGACCTGCCCGCTGAAGTCATCCCACACTTCTTGGTTGGCGAGATCGTGCTGGAATCCCTCCAGGGCGCGCGGGTTGTTGAGTTTCTTTTCCTCCAGAGTGACCAGAGCGCTGTATCGGGCGAGTTCGTCATCGCGAAGCTGTCGAACCACTCCAAAATCGACAAGCGACATTATCAGGAGCAATCCGTCCTGGTGCTCCTCGAACCGGAGCGGTATTCGTCGAAGATCGGGGTGCGTGGCGCGCATGCGCACAGCGTAAGCGTTCTCGTCGCCAACCAGAACGATCGGCTCTCCCTGATGAATGGCCGAGGACGCGGAAAGACTCTCGCCCTCCGACCGGATGTCATGGATCGCGGCGGCGCCGGGAAAGCACACCGCCAAGTCGAGAGCGCGAACGGCATTGGTTTCCGATTTTCGCAGCTGATAGAGCAGGAGTCTCCTCCTCGGCCCCGCCGAAAGTTCGAAGGCGCGGCCATCGTCCTCGGGGGAGGCTCCCGATTCGATCCACTCGGGAAGAATGCCATCGAGGTCGGGTCTCTTGTGATCCTTTAGAAGAAGCGGGATGGGTTTTTTCAGCGATGAGAGTTCAGGGATGGAACAAGCGCGGGGAGAACCCGCCGGGTCAACCTCCGACCCGGACATCCACCAACGCGTTGGGGACACCGGTTGATTCCTGAACATGGAGTTGGTCTTTTCCTTCCAATACGTTGCCTACCCTTTAATTTTATCCGATCCGGTTCCGCTTGTCCAAGCCCGGCAAGTCGAACCGACTCAAGAGGAGGATGGAACCGTCTCAATCGGAGCCCATATCAAGCCAATCTTCTTGATAACCCCCACGCAGGGAGATAAACTTAAACAGCGATTTAGAGACTGACACCACGAGGGAGAACCGCCCATGGATATCCAAGAAACCATTCAAAAAGCGATCGTCTCACGAAGAGAAATGCTAAAGACCATGGGAGCCGCGGGTTTGACCACGATGTTCTCCCGACTCGCGGGCGCGCAACAGGCCCCTCAAACTCCAGAAGGCGCCAACTTTGTCTTCACTCGCCTCATCTATGACGGAGGAGATTGGAACACCGACACGCTGACCGAGGGGAAACTAAACGGCGCCGAAATCCATCTGATGAATCGGCTCAACGCCCTCAGCAACCACAATCTCCAGGCCTTCGAACAGGAGCACAGCATTCGCGCGGACAGCGACGATGTTTTCGAGCACCCCTTCCTGTATGTAACGGGACATGGCGATGTCGATCTCAATCCGCAGGGTCGGGAGAATGTCAAAAGGATTATTCAAAACGGCGGGTTTCTCTTGGCGGACAACTGCAGCGGCGCCAAGGATGTTGGATTCGATCGGGGTTTTCGGACCCAGCTCCAACTGATGTTCCCCGAGAATCCGCTCGAACAACTCCCCATGTCGCATCCCGTTTTCAGTTCGCTCCACAAAATCGACCGTGTCCAGGGCGGGGACAAACTCTTGGACCCGTTCCTCGAGGGAGTGGATATCGATGGTCGGACCGCGATTATCTACACCCGCAACGATCTGGGGTGCGCATGGGAGGGGCACCATTGTCTGCCCGGTGGCGAGGCGCAAAGAACGCACGCCTTCAAGATGGGCATGAATATCGTTTTCTACGCCCTCTCCGGAATCTGAATCTTTCCCTCTTCAGGTTTGTTTGGGTCAGGTGGTTTGGGGACTCCAGCTCGCCGGTTGGCTGGGGGGAGCGAGAGTGCGGTTGGGTCGATTGAGGTAGCGACGGAGCCGAAGGATCCATCGTAGGCGAGCGAGAAGTAGTTTTGGAAGAATCCATTTCCCCGGCATCTTCCTGACGATGGGGTGTGACGCGAAGTCGAACCACCCAACCGGGGCGTCCTCGCGCCAGTGAGCGTAATGAGTCAGCACTTTGAACAATTCGTTTAGATAAGTCGGCCGGAAGTTGTGATAATATTTCCGGTAAACATCCTCGACATCGTCCTCGATTAACCCCTCCTCCAAGGCCTGATCGTAGACATCCGTTCCTGGGTAAAAAGTCAGCGAGTAAAGGATGAGTTCGTAAGGTTTGGGCAACCGCGCCATGAACCGCAGGGTCTCCGCCTCCGACTCCTCGCTCTCCCAAGGATTGTCGATGATGAGATCGTAATAGGGGGTTAGACGATCGCCGAACTCCGCGAGAAGAGTGGCCGAGTTGATCACCTTGCGTTCGGTCTGCGGGCGTTTGTACTCCATGCGCATTTCCTTCGCGGCGGTTTCGATGCCCATGCGAATCTCGACAAGACCCGCGTCGACAAGTGTTTCGATCTTGTCTCTGCGAACCGTGCTTGGAGTCACTCCGGTGATGGAGAGCGGAAGATGGATCCGTCGTTTGTATTCCTCGGCGAAGATCTTCATCTCCTCGATGGAAAGAAAGAAGAAGGCGTCGTCATCGAACTTCACTTTGTCGAAGACTCCCACCCTGTTCAGGATCGTCTCCACCTCGGTCACCAGATTCGGCATGGTCTTTCTACGAACCGAACGGTTTTCGGGAAACTCCTGGTTCAAGAAGACATTGCAGCAATACGTGCAATCGAAGGGACACCCACGAGAAGGGATGGTCAGATAAATCCCATCGGTCCGGTCTCGGAGAATCTCCGGCGTCATCGGAATCAGATCGTTGTTTTCCAAGACGAAATGGTTTTCCAGATCGAAATCGGGAAGGGGAATCAGATTGAGATCCTCGGGCGGCGCGGCTCGTAAGACTTCGTCGACTCCCTTCTGTCGAATGCCGGGGAGCGGTTTTCCGTTTCCGAGATTCTCCAGCAGACCGACAAAACTCACCTCCGCCTCGCCCACCGCGACATAATCCGCGTGTTCCAGGCATTCGTCCGGACGGATGGTGGGGTGAATGCCCCCCCAAACCACCGGGATGCCCAGTTTCTCCTTGATCGCGCGCGTGATGGCCACCGAGTTGTCCCAGAAATTGGACATGAGGGTCACGCCCACCAGATCCGAACCTTTGGTCAGTTCCACCATTCGATCCAAAACGCTCTGGGAATAGGGTTCGGTGAATTGCTGAGTCATGAATAGCATCTGGGTTTCATGACCCGCGTCCTTGGCGACTCCGGAAAGCGATCGGAGGCCATAGGAATAAACATCCGGAAAGGGCGAAATGAATGTAATTTTCATCGGTCCGATAAGGAACACCTGGCGGGAAAAACCGAGTCCAATGGACGGGTTGCCCAGTTTGATGTCCGTCGAAACTTAATTTAATGGGTGGGATCGCCTGGTGTCAACATGCTGGCGCCTCGCTGGAACTTCTCTCCCCGGGGAGAAATGGTTACAGGGCGCCACTATTGTTGGGCAAGGTAGGAGGCAAGTTTCAAATGGAACTCTTTGGCCTCGCCTTCTCTTTCGACCGAAAGTTTCACGTCTTGGTCGGGATCGGATTGATAAAGTCTGGAAATGAGTTCCATTCGACAATGCACGCTCTTCCCGTTGATGGAATCGATGACATCCCCTTTCTGTATGCCGGCTTGTTCGGCCGGAGATCCGGGAAGAACTTGAGTCACCGAGACTCTTGTGTGGTGTCCGATCGGGCACTGATACTCGGAGAGGAAGACTCCCAGCCTGCCGCGCTCGACAAACCCCTTGTCGATAATCTGTTCCACACAAGCCAAGACGCTGCCGATCGGAAGGGCATAGGTGATCTCGGACATGTTGCCTTGCCCCATGAAAATGGTGTTGATCCCCACCAATCGACCATCCAAGTCGACAATCGGTCCGCCTAGGGTTCCTGGGCTGGTGGGGAAATTGGTGCTGTGAAAGGCGGCGCAGTGGAAGAAGGGGAGTTGATTGTAAAGGCTCGTGATCTCGCCCGATTGCATCGCCAACCCCTGATTGAAGGGATGGTAGAAGAAGAAGACGTAATCCCCCACCATCGGTTGCGTCTGTGGATCCGTTTCAATGCTTGGCGCGAATCCCGTGTCCTGAGTGGCCAATCGAATGACCGCTAGATTCGTGTCCGGATCGACTCCCACCACCTCGCCTGTGGAATACGCGACCTCTTTGTCCGACCAGATTCGAATCCAGTCATCCGGTCCTCGCAGCTTCGCCACCGACTGAGTGGTGACCACATACCCGTCGCGAATCACCACCCCGGTGCTTTGGTCTCGAACAAGCGGCTTAAAGGTTGCCGCGCGTGACTTCAGGAGTTCCGAGGAGAGAGCTTGGACATGCCCGCTCAACAATTCTGTGAATCGATTCAAATCCCCGATTTCGCGGTCGGACTTGGAGTTCGTTGCCATTTCGAGCCATTGACTATACGTGTCCTGCAGCGTCTTGCCCCACATAACCGTATCCGTTTCGGACTGGAGAGTCTCTCGAAACTTCTCCTCGGTGAAATCCATGAACGATTTACCCCATTCCTGCCATTTCACCGCTTCCTCGTCGGAAATTTCGCCCGGCTGCCAGCGTTTGAACTCGCACTCCGAAACCCCACTCTCCAGTCTGCTCAGAAGGAAAGCGGGAACGCTGCGATGAACCAGTTGCACTCGGACAACGCTTGGGGAGACTTTTTGATAGATGTCACGCTTAACTTCCTGAAGTTGCTTGAGGTACTCGACTCCGCTTTCAGCTATGGCGCTTATGGCGAGCGACGACAAGAATCCACAGACAAAGTATGCCCTGATTAACTGGCTCATCGGTTCAACTGGACCTTCTTAAAATATGGCTGTCGCGAATGCGATCAGTAAGCGCCATCGTCCACAGCCTGACTCAAAGCGGAAAAATTCGCCACAGGGTGGTTATTAATCTGGGTCGTATGACGGTCTAACGTGGCGAATCGCGGTTCCGGTCGGTGGAAGGGATCGTTTGATAACGAAACGGTTTTAACCTCATAGTTCCCCAACTGCGGACGTTCGCTGGGGGGGACTATTTCAAGCGGTGTCACGGTGGCGACGCGGCTCACCTCTCGTACTGGCTGTATTCCAGGCTCCTGGTTCAGTGGAGTTTCGGGCGTTTGATCTTGGGGAGTCACGGGATTCACAACAGCGACTATTCCCTGAGGCTCTCCGCCAATGTCGCGATGAAAATAATCGGACTCGACCGCGATGACACATACAAGGCCAACCGCGAGCGCTCCGCTAGCGACTCCCACCAGACCGAAACCCGACGGGATCAAACGGCTCTTGCCCTCGTCTTCGGCGGTTTTGAACGCACTTGGGAACTGTTCCCGAAACTTACACGAAAAATTCTCTTCCAAGTCGCCCGAGGGAGTATCGGACTCCCACGAGTCCAGGAAACTCCAAACGCTCTTCAATGAACGATATTCTTTTCGACAATGGGGACAGAGGAAAATATTGGCCTGTATCCAGCGGCTGACCCACCAATTGGTTTCTTTACAGATGAAAGCCGGGATCCGTTCCTTGACCCACTTGCGAGATCGTTCGATGACCATCTAACGACTCTCCTTTAACAAAGGTTCAAGCATTTCGCGCAACTTGAGATGCGCACGGTATGCTTTTTGTTTAACCGATTCTGTGTTGCTGTCAATAATCTCGGCGATTTCCTGATAGGACAGCCCTTGAAATTTGTTCAGCAGGATCACCTCTCTCTGTTCGGGGGAGAGCTGATCGACCGCCGCTCGTATGGTGTTCATATCGTTGGCTTCGTCCATCCGTTGGCGAACGTCCTTCTCGTCAGCGGTGAGCAAATCGATCGGCGACTGCTGATCCTCCACCAGAGTCGATTCGGCCTCACGGGAGACATTCCGGTTCCAATACCGCCGACCCTCGTCGATGCAGAGATTGCGCACGATACGATAGAGCCAAACGGCGAACTTGGCGGTCGGTTTATAGGATTTCCGGCTCCGATACACACGCAGAAAAGCTTCCTGCACGATGTCCTCGGTCAGTTCCTTTCGGTTGGTGTTTCGGTAGACAAAACCGTAGATTTGCTTGTAATACCGACGGTAGATTTCCTCAAGGGCGGCCCCGTTATCGGCTTTGCAAGCTAGCATCAACTCCTCGTCAGAAAGGGACTTGAGGTTGGCATTCTTTCTCACACGACTGGAAGCGTACGTAGTCCCCTGAGAACTTTCAACTCTACTCCCTGACTGGGGAATATCCATTGCGTGATTGGCGGTGTATGACAAACCACTCATAAATCTGGCTCCTCTCGCCTTGGGGCCTCATTCGGCTCCGAAAGGACACATATTTTTCCAAACCATAACCTTCATCGGAATGAACGCTTGACACCCGCGAAGGTCACGCTGCTCGAGCCAAAAATCGTCGAATAACTGAATTTATGTGCAGTTCGTTCAAATCGGCCTTACGTTTCCCAGCATTCCTCCGGAAAACCCCTTGGATCTGGACAGGAACTCCATGCCGATTACACTTTCGTTTTCTTCTACAAAAAATAATTCTCGAATAAGGCGCCCGGACAATGAACAAATCCCCGAACTCTCTCCTTGAGATCCGAGATTCCCTTCTCCTCGCGATGGACCACGCTGAAAAGCAGGTGAGCGAGATGACCCCCAAGTGGCCCGCGGGCTCTCCCGCGCCCATCTACACAGTGGATGGAAAATGGTTTCGGCAGAAGAATGTATGGACCGATTGGACCCCCGGGTTCTACGCCGGGATGATGTGGATGCTTTTCGAGTCCACGGGTAAACAGGGTTGGAGGGATCGGGCGATCGAGTTCTCCCTGCCGCTCGAGGAACGCAAGTTCGACCGGGACGTTCACGATCTCGGGTTCATCTTCATGTCGACCTACAAACGCTGGCACGATCTCCTTGAACCCGGTCCGGAACGCGACAAAGTCGCGTCCGTTCTGGTCACCGCCGGCAACACCCAATCCCTCCGCTGGAAGGAGACCGGCGAGGACCATTACATCTTTTCCTTCAATGGCCCTCAGTCACTGTTCATCGACATCATGATGAACATCCGCGTTCTCTTCTGGGCTTACCGACATTCCGGAAACGAAAACCTTTACAATCGAGCCATCACCCATGCGCGAACCACCCGGAAATATATTGTTCGAGACGATGGCGCCGCGATTCACGAGGGGATATTCAACCCGATCCGAGGCGAGTTCAGAAACCTCTCCACCCAACAGGGTTATTCACCGTGGACCTGCTGGTCACGCGGGCTGGCCTGGGCGATCTATGGATTCCATGACACCTTTCTGTATACGGGAGAAAAAGAATTCCTGGAGACAGCGGAGCTATGCGCCCAATACTATTTCGATCACCCCACCGAGGATGGAGTTCCGTATTGGGATTATGGCGCTCCCAACATCCCCGAGGAGGAGAAGGATAGTTCGGCGGCGGCGGTGATCGCTTCCGCCTTCCTTTCGATGGCCGAAACTGTCCCGGAGAAATCGGACCTCTACTTGGACGCCGCCGCGAAGATTCTGAACTCGCTCACCACACCGGGGTACCTAACAGTCGACATGGAGGGACATGAGGGAATCCTCACTCAGGGGGTCTATCACAAACCGATGGGATGGGGAGTCAACGAGTCGGTCATGTGGGGAGAATACTTCTTTCTTGAGGCGGTCCATAAAGCGCTCGGTCTCCTCCGTTCCGCGCCATGACCCAGGCTAGAGAGGAGTCAGTGAGTGGGGCCTCAGCGGTCCGGCTTCCCCTGTGGAAGGTCCTCGCTTTCCTGATCCTCACCGTTCTCGGTTTCTTCATTTGTGTCGAGCTGGCGACCCGTGTCTTTTACACCCCCTCGCCTCCCAAGGAGTTTCGCGCATTCATCAATCCCGAATGGGAAATCCGCGACCTCTACCAACGAGATCCGGTTGTCTTCTGGAAGTTCCGGCCCTCGCAAGTCCTCCGAGTGAATTCCGATATCTATGGCCGCTTCGAAATCCCCATCAACAATCAAGGGTTCCGAGGCAAGGATTGGCCTCGCGCTCACCCTGTCGATGACTACTTGCGAATCCTGGTGGTCGGCGACTCCTGCGTTTTTGGATGGGGCGCCGACGCGGACGAATCCTTTCCGGAACAAATGGAAAAGATCCTCAACTCGGATTCCAGGTTATCGACACCCGTGGATGTCATGAACGCCGGGACCCCGGGGCACTCCTCTTACCAGGCGCTTCAAGTGTTGAAGTATTGGGCGAAGGAGTACCACCCCGATTGGGTGATCCCATTTGTGGGAAGCAACGACGCCTTACCGTGCGTGGGCCGAAACGATCTCGAATTGGCGCGCATCCCTCCCAAGCCGGCATGGCGGGAGTTCATCGAACAGTTCCGTTTCTGGCGTCTTCTGGAGGATGTCTGGCGTGGTTTCGACTCCAGCGGGGAGGATTTGCAGGCCATGACCCAGACCGCTCTAGAAAACATGGCCAGCGGGCCCCGTCGCGTCCCGGTGGATCAGTTCGAAAAGAATTTGCTCGAGATGCATCGTTTCTCCGAGGAAATCGGAGCGAGAAATATTCTCCTGACCCGCCAATCCGCCCTGCCCGATCCGATCCTCGACCGGTACAATGAAACCATTCGACGAATCGCCCAGGAGAAGGACATCCCTTTGGTGGAGGTGGCCGGAAGGTTTTTGGATTACGCCACCGCCGAGGTTTACGCCAATGTGGAACATGACCCGGTGCATCCGAATAGCAGGGGTTATGGATTGATCGCCGGGTGGACCTCGGAGAAACTCGTTCAAGAGATGAAAAAAGGAGCGTCGGAATGACCCGATGACCCAATCCGAGAGTCCGCCCCCTCAGGATCGAGCCCATTCCAACCCCGAGTCGGCGGAGGTCGACATTGGAAAACGGAAGAACTGGCTTTTCTCGATTGGCACCATCCTCCTCTTCTTTCTCATCCTTGAAATTCCCTTCCGTCTTTATTACCGACCCCTTCCCCCTCCCCACCTTCAGGCCTTCATCAACCCCGAGTGGCAAGAGGATACGGTCTTTCTGACAGACTCCATCCTTTTCTGGCGTTTCATTCCCTCGAGAACCATCGAGGGTCGGTCCCGAGAGAATGGCCGATACGACATCGTGATCAACAAGGACGGATACCGAGGACGAGAATGGGATGAGGAAATAATTGACGAGCAAGGCGACCGCGTGCTTGTTATCGGCGATTCCTGTGTGTTCGGATGGGATGTACCGGAGGGGAAGAATTTTCCCGAGAGGCTGATGGTCCGTCTCAGTCAGTCACCCAAATTTCAAGATCGCCCCCCCATATTGTTCCAGCGAGGCGTGCCCGGATACACCTCCCATCAGGCGTTGACGGTTCTGCAGGAGTGGGGCCCAAAGATTCAACCGGATTGGATCGTTCTTTATTTGGGAACCAACGATTGCATCCCCTGTGTGAACAAGAACGACCGAACAATTGCTGAGGAGACAAAGGAGCCTTTTCTCCAACCCGCCATTCAACGGAGTCATGCCGCTTTGGCTCTGCGTGATTTCATACTTCTGGTGGCGAAGAACCTGTTAATTGAGCGCGACTACAATTCGACCGTCGATTTCCAAACCTCACCCGCGCGAGTGCCGCTCGATCACTTCGTGGAAAACCTAGCGGAATTCGTCCATTACGCGAGCGACGCCAAATCTCGTTTAATCCTGTTGACTCGACAGAACGCCATGCCCAACCCTCGTCTTGAAACCTACAACGAAAAGATCCGTGAGGTGGGAGACGCTCATGGGATTCCGGTTGTAGACGTCGCTGCCCGATTGGTGGACTATGCAAGCTCCGAGGTTTACGCTCATCCCGACTGGGACCCAATCCACCCGAATGCGAAGGGGTACGATCTCATCGCCGAGTGGACCGCTGAGGCGATGTTCGGACAAGTTGAGGAACAGGAAGGAATATGACTGAACCGATTTTGGAAATGCGGGGGATCGCCAAAGATTTCGAGGGTGTCCACGCTCTCTCGGATGTCGATCTATCGGTGACGCCCGGAGAAATCCTGGCGCTGGTTGGGGAAAACGGCGCGGGAAAGTCGACGCTGATGAAGATCATTAGCGGGGTCTATCCCTTTGGCGAATACAGCGGCGAGATTCGCTACAAAGGTGAGCCTCTCCAACTTGGGGACACCCGTGAGGCGCAAAATCGAGGCATCGCCATCATCCATCAGGAGCTCAATCTGGTCGGCGGGATGACAGTCGCCGAAAACATCTTTCTCGGACACGAACCGACTTCCCTCGGTTGGGTGGATCGCAAAAAGATGCGCCGCGACACCCAGGAGTTGCTCGATCGACTTGGTCTAAAATTCGCTCCGGACACGCTCATTTCCGATTTGTCGGTGGGTCAAAGCCAGATGACCGAAATCGCCAAGGCACTGGCCCAAAAAGTCGATCTCCTAATCCTCGACGAACCAACCAGCGCGCTGACCGACCCCGAGATCGAAACGCTGTTCCAGCTCCTCGAACAGTTGAAGCGGCAGGGAGTCACCTCAATTTACATTTCCCATAAGCTAGAGGAGGTGTTTCGAATCTCCGACCGGATCACCGTTCTCCGAGATGGTCGCGTAATCTCGACCTGGGCGACCAAGGAAACGGATTCTAACCACGTGGTCTCGGCCATGGTCGGTCGCGATATCGAGGATCTTTTCCCGTGGCGAGAGCGGCCTATCGGTGAAACGATTCTCCAAGTCGAGGACCTGACTGTCGAGGACCCCTCCCATCATCGACCCCTCCTCGATCATGTCTCTTTCGAACTTCACAAGGGTGAGATACTCGGCCTGTCCGGATTGATGGGGGCGGGCAGAACCGAATTGGCGGAGTCTTTATTCGGTGTCCCTCCAGGTAAGATGAGCGGGCGGATACTTCTCGAGGGAAGCGAAATTCGAATCCGACATCCAAAAGACGCAATCAAGGTAGGGATTGCCCTCTTAACCGAGGATCGGAAACAGAGCGGGTGTCTCTTCAACCTGTCGGTCCAAAAGAATGTTTCTTTGGCCTCCATGAAAAAAGTTTCCTCCGGTCCATGGGTCCGTTTGTCATCGGAGAGGGAGTTGGCGAAGAAGTACGCGGACGAACTGGCGATCAAATCCTCGAACCTTCGAAACTTGATCGGCACCCTTTCCGGAGGAAATCAACAAAAAGTGCTGGTTGCCCGATGGCTCGCCACCGAACCCAAAGTGTTGATCCTGGACGAACCGACCCGCGGCGTGGATGTGGGCGCCAAGGTGGAGATTTATCGACTCATGATCGAACTCGCCCGCGAGGGCATGGCGATCCTGATGATATCCTCGGAACTCCCGGAGGTGGTGGGAATGAGCGATCGAATTCTAGTGATGCATGAGGGCCGTGTCGCCGATTGCCTGAACCGAGAGGAAGCGAATCAAGAGCGGGTGATGCACTTGGCCACAGGCGCGGTAAGTGTTTGAGTTGTGTCGGGTGTGTGAAAACTCCTTGGGTTGCCCGAACTCCTTGGGTTGGGCGCTTGCCTAGAAGGATGGGGTTCATTAGGATCAACCGTTGCGGGGTCAATGCTAGGCCTCGTCGGCTTTTCTTTCGCTTTTGTTTCTAGTCGAGTCGACATGTCTTCAGCGGTTGGATGTGATTTAGGAGGAAACAGATGGGTAAGATCTACGAGAACATCACGGAGACCATCGGAAACACCCCCTTGGTCAAACTGAATCGAATGGCCGAGGGAGCCAAAGCCACCGTCGCCTGTAAGTTGGAATATTTCAATCCTCTCTCGAGCGTTAAAGACCGCATCGCGTATTCCATGATCACAGCGGCCGAAGAATCGGGAGACCTGACCCCCGACACCGTCATTGTCGAGCCGACAAGTGGAAACACTGGAATCGGTTTGGCCTTTGTTGCCGCGGCGAGAGGCTACCGTTTGATCCTGACCATGCCCGAGTCGATGTCGATGGAGCGACGAATCCTCCTGCACATGCTTGGCGCGGAGTTGGTTCTTACACCCGCCGCCAAGGGGATGCCGGGGGCGATCAACCGTGCGGAAGAGTTAGTCAAGGAAACCCCCAACGCCTGGATGCCCCAACAGTTCAAGAATCCCGCGAATCCGGAGATCCACCGGAAGACAACCGCCGAGGAAATCTGGAACGACACCGACGGAAAAGTCGATTTTGTTATATCCGGAATCGGAACGGGCGGAACCATCACCGGTGTCGGCGAGGTTCTTAAAGCCAGAAAGCCGGAGATGAAGATGATCGCGGTGGAGCCCGAGGGTTCCGCGGTCCTTTCGGGAGGATCTCCCGGTCCTCACAAAATCCAAGGCATCGGGGCGGGCTTCGTTCCCGAGATTCTCAACACCTCCGTCTACGATGAGGTGATCAAGGTCTCCAACGAGGATTCCTTCACCACCGCGCAGCAGGCGGCCAAATTGGATGGAATCTTGTGCGGCATTTCCTCCGGGGCCGCGATCTGGGCCGCGCTCGAAATCGCCAAACGCGAGGAAAACGCCGGGAAGCTGGTGGTTGCCATCCTGGCCAGCTCAGGGGAGAGGTATCTTTCCACGCCACTTGCGGACGAGGCTCGAGCCGCAGTCTCCTGATTGTCGCCTCAACCGATTCGCGGGAAAACGATCGTCAAAGTCCCCTTCCAAACCGGAAGGGGACTTTTATTTCAGAAGCGGGTCTAAAAACACGAGGCGGTTCGGATTATTCTGAAAAATGATGCAAGAAGCTGTCATCGGACTCGATCTTGGAACCGGCGGCGCCCGGGCGGTGGCGGTCACCTCCGAGGGTAAAATCCTCTCCTCCGCCAGTCACATCACCGCGCCCCCCTTCATGGATGCCAGCGGCCGTTCCGAACAACTCGCCCAGGCTTGGCAAGCGTGCGCCGTGGCGGCCATGGAGAAATGCGTTGAAGGATTCACGGAACCGGTTCATGTCCACGCCGTGTGTGTGGACGCCACCAGCGGAACCGTGGTCTTCCTGGATGCCGAGAACAAACCCCTTTATCCAGGCTTGATGCACAACGACTCCCGCTCCGGTGAGGAGGCGGCTTACCTCAACGATTTTCTTTCCGCCCATTGCCGAGAGGTCGGCTCGAATTTCGGAGCGACCTTTTCTCTCGCAAAAATTCTCTGGATGAAGCGTCACGAGCCAAAAACCTTCGAGAAGACGCAGCGGATTTGCCACCAATCCGACTATATCCTGGGCGAACTGACCGGAGAGTATGGCGTCTCGGATCCCTCCAACTCTCTTAAATCCGGTTTCAACATTGTGAGGGACTCATGGCCCCGCGAGTTTTCGGACCTCGGCATTCAGCACCTCATGCCGGAAGTGAAAGCCTCCGGAACTCTGGTGGGAACTCTGAAACCCTCTCTTTCGAAGAAAATCGGATTGAACCATGGAATAGAAGTTTTGAGCGGAGTGACCGACAGCACAGCGGCGTTCCTCGCCTCGGGCGCGCATGAGCAAGGCGATTTCTGCAACACTTTGGGGACAACCCTCGCATACAAGGGGATTTCGTCCGAGTTGGTTCATGACCCCGAAGGAGTGGTTTACTGCCATCGCCATCCAGGCGGCGGATGGTTGCCCGGCGGCGCGAGCAATGTGGGCGGGGCCTGCCTGCGCGTTTTCTTCCCGGATAGAAATTTAGTGGAACTCGACCGTCACGCCGCCCTGCGCTTTCCAAGCCGAGACCTCTCCTATCCATTGGTCGAAACGGGTGAAAGGTTCCCGTTCAAGAACGACCGGGCTCAGGGTTTCATTCCAATGCATCTCCACGAGGAGGAACTTCACCTCTCTCTTCTCCAGGGCGTCGCCCTGGTTGAGCGGTGGGGGTTGGAGAGGTTCTCCAAGTTGGGGATGCCGACTTGTTCACGAATCTACGCAACGGGATCGGGTTCTAAAAGCGATGTCTGGTGCCAAATCCGATCCAACGTTCTTCAGCTCCCGCTGATTAGGCCAAGCTCGACCGATTCGGCATTCGGCGTCGCGGTCCTTGCGGGTTCGAAGGTTTTCTATGACGGGGATCTGGCCAAAGCGACCCAGGGGATGACTCGAGTCGATCGAGAATTCGCACCCCACACGGAGTTCTCGAATTGGGCATCGGAAATGCTCGAAGCGCTAAAGCGTGAGTGTTACGAGAAAGGGCTCCTAAGTTGAATCGGGGAGATGAGAAAATGCGACCGCGAGAGCGGGTTCTCTCTCGCGGTCGCTATTGATTCTTTTGAGAACCCGTGAATTATCCCCTCCGTTTTCTGGAAACAAGGGCGCCCAAACCCGCGGTTAATAAGGCTATTGAGGTCGGCTCGGGCACCTCGCTCGGATTCGCCTCGAGGGTGAACAGGAAATCGTTCGTCCCTGTTTGGCCTGTGGGGGTCATGACCCAACCCCAACCGGAAAGACCCGAGGCTCCCCTGTGGCCAGTTCCGATATAGAACTGGTTTCCGCTGCTGTCTCCCTTGCCGGACCAGCTGGTCGCTCCTTGAAACATTGGACTGACCACCGACGTGGTCAACGTCAGACTATTAACATCGAAAATGAGGCGGTCGCCGCTTCCAAAAAGACCGAGCGGAGTGATCAGGTTGTTCCGGATTGTCTCCAAGTCGGATTCAGTGAGATTGTTGAAGTCAGTCGAACTCACACCCTCAATGCCAACCCAAGTCAGACTGGCTGAAATGTTCCAAGCCTCTCCGGTCGAGGCGCTCCCTTTTCCATGAATCGCCGAGCCGGTGATGGCCAGCGATTTGTTGGTCAGGTCGAAAATCGCGCTGACACCCGGACCGAAATCGAATGTATGATTCTCACCGTTATAATCGAGCCGGAGTCCATAAGGCGGGGGCTGAGAATTGCCGTCCGGGTGGTTGAACAGATCGAAATCGAGACTTACCGCTTGCGCTGTTTGGGTCCCCACACAACCCAAACAGAGGACTAGAAACAGACCAATACATCTTCCCACTTTCAGCATGAGAAACTTCCCTTCTTCTTCTTTTTTTTTGACCCGAGAGAACGGGTCGGAGCCTATCGCGCCAAGCGCGAATTCAAAAACCGCCCCGCATTGCGCGGAGAGGCAAGTCAGATTTCATTTTTCAGTTGGGTGTAATTCAGTTCCAGCAGTTCATAAGCAAATGTCAGAAAGAATAGAGCCGAAACGAATCTCAAAAGCAAATAATTACTATAGGATCTTTTTAGAGTAACCAGCGGAAGGGACTAGGTCAAATAGTATTTGGATGTTCCCTAAAAAAAGATCCTAAATCCTTTGAAATCAGTTTACTACAATAGACCTAACCGCCTCACCATGGGGGTGAATAAGATCGGAAGATCAACAAAGCCGTGCAAAAAGAACACGGCCCCTCAAAGGGAGGGGCCGACAAAATCCTTCCAATTTGAAATCCGATTCCACAGGGATTAAGTGTACTTGGTCTTGCCCGGCATCGCGATCACCACCTCTGGAGCGTCTCCCCATTCATATTTGTCGGGACCTAGGTTGAGCTCGGAATTGACTGCCTGCTCCCAAGTGATCGTTTCGCCGGAGTAAGCGGCCATGCGGCCCATGATTCCGAGAAGCGTGCTCTTCCACATGTATTCGCCATCGTTGACCGCCTCGCCCCGACGAATCGCGGCGAAGAGGTGATCGTGCTCGTTCTGGTACATGTTCTTCTCTTCGCCCTCATAAGCCCATGCGTTGGGCCCGGAGATCGATTTTCCGAACACGTCGCAGATGCCGTTCGAGCCAAGGACGTAATCCTGGACACGGGAGTCCGTCCCCTTCCAGTGACGACACTGATGGTATCCCCGAACCCCGTTCGGGTATTCGTAAACCAACCCGAAGTGGTCCCAGATGTTTCCATACATTTCTTGGGTGCGAACCTGGCGCCCGCCGCTCCCCCACACCAATGTCGGGGGCTCGTCGCCCATGGCCCACGCCATCGTGTCGATCGCGTGCACCGCCTGTTCCACGATGTGGTCGCCGGAGAGCCATGTGTAGTAATACCAATTGCGAAGCTGGTAAGCCATGTCCGAGTCGACTTCGCTGCGCCGTTTCCGTGGGGGCCAAACGCCCCCGGAGTTGTAGGTGGTTTCGATGGCGACAATGTCTCCGATTTGTCCATCCGCCACTCGCTTCATGGTTTCCACTCGCGGGATGAAATACCTCCAGCAAAGCCCCGAGACAAGGCAAACATTCTTTTCCTTGGCGAGGTCGACCGCCTTCCTCACAGTCTGAATTCCGGCTGGATCGGTGGCGACCGGCTTCTCGGCGAATACATGCTTCCCTTTTTCAACCGCGTAGGTCAGATGTTCGGGGCGAAAGTGGGGAGTGGAGGTGAGAACAACCACATCGCACAAATCGGTCACCGGCTTGTAAGCGTCAAAACCGACAAACTGACGATCCTCGGGGACATCGACGCGATCGGCGACATCGCTCCCCTTGATCCCATCGAGGCTGCTCTCAATCCGGTCTTTGAACACATCGGCCATCGCGATGAGTTTCGTATTCTTGTCAGCGGTCAGCGCCTGGACCACCGCTCCCGAGCCACGGCCGCCACACCCGATGAGTCCAACCTTGAGGGTCTCATCCGAACCGGCGAACGCCCCAGAGGCCCATTTGGAACTCGCCGCGAGGGCGGTCAGGGTGGCGGTCTGTTTCACAAAATCTCTTCTGTTGCTCTGGTGCTCCTTCATTTAACAATCCTCCATTCAACCACGGAATTTTCTCAATCCTGCTCGGCGGCGTCAACTCATGGTTGCGATTGATTCGGAACCGCGATCATGTCGATCGCAATCCCCGTCCCTTCACGACCGACGCCGCCAACCATCGCTTTCGACGCGGCCGGAGGCCTCGCCGGGTCATAGTAGTCGGGTCGAATCTGGTTGAGTTGGCTGCTGGTTTCGTCGTTGGAAACATAATAGGTCGCCTTGACCAAATGGCGCAGGTCGCTTCCCGCCTCCGATAAGAACTCTTTCATGCTTTCGAATATCCGATGAATCTGGGTTGAAGCATCCGTCGCCGATTCGCCATAGAGACCGGACAGGAGAATCGTCTCGGGTTCCTCGACATAAACCAGTTTGCTGTAAACCGGCGAGGGAGTCATGCCCGGCGGGGTGATGAACTCAAGCGGTTCTCCCCAGGTCCCTCTCCGGATCTCTTTGCCCTTCGCGGTGGCGACTAGTTCGATCTCGATGGGGAGAGAGGAGGACCATTCCACAAGAACGATCGGCGGAGCGGATGAACCCTCGAAACATTCGACCATCAGGGACCGAGCCTCCTCCGCGCGTTCGATCGGCTGAACGAACCCTTTCAGTTGGACAATGTCCGAGGGAGAGAGTCCAAGAAAATCCAGCGTCTCGAAGAGCGAGCGCATGGTTCCCCGCACCCCTTCTTCAAATTCGCCCTTCTCGGCTTGTCCCGAGATAAACACACGAGGTCCCGCCGGCAGAACTCGAGTTTCATCCTCGCCCGACTCATGAGGCTTTCCATCAGTCTCACCCTTTCCCAGGACCGCGATGGCGTCGATAGCGATCTTCCGCCCGGGGAGTGGGAGGTCTCCCACAACGTAAGTGACTGTGGGGGCATTGGATTCCCCAAACTTCTTTCGGAGAAAGTCCCGTGTCCGATCGACCACCTCTTGAGACTCCGCGCAGATATGGAGACGGAGCAGAGAATCGCTGTTCGAACCACTCTGTTGAAGAAGACTGGCAAGGCGGTCAAAGGCGGATTGAATCTGATCCTCCGTGGCGATGACTCCCGGATCGGGGGAAACCTGCGTGGTGTAAATCTGGTCGATCGCGGGAACCCGAATGGCGGCCGCGCAGCCCTCATCCGAGTTATAGCCCAACCTGAGGACTTCCCCCGCGTTCGCGGGGACTCCCTCAAAAGAGTGGACGAGACAGAGGAACGGAATGAGAAACGTTCCCAAAAACAGGCGCCTTCGGAAGGTGGATATCATGGTCGGCTTAATGAAACCGGGAAATGCTACCTCGAATCCTGCCTGAAACAACCGTCCCGGAAACGGGACTTCGGGTGAGCCTGAACAACCGCCAACCTAAAGAAGTGGAAAAAACTCGGGACAGATTTTAAATCATTGAAAAGTTTGAAAAGTATGTTAAGGTAAGAATCGGGCCTTCCGTCTGCCTGACGGGACAAACCTGGCCGAGCGCTCAAAACGAGGAGGGGCCGTCATGAAGAAAGGACAAAGAATCGTTCATTTTCTTTATGTTTGCTTGTTTTTGGCGCTGCCGGGATGGTCGACAACCACAGTCTATCTGGACGATTCCGGTCATTTTCTCAAGGAAAAGCCCGCAGGGATGAAATCCGTTCTCACTGGGAAATCGCCATGGGGCAAGAAACCCTTCCCGTTCCTCAAGATGAAAAACGAGGGAGACATGGGGTTGTCGGTGGATCTGGTGGACCTCCCCGTTGCTAAGACCCCTTCCGGCTCAAAGTCCCCCAAAGGTGTGTCCAAGAGCGGGCCTCTAATCGTCATCATCAACAATGACGGGCCCGGCGAGGGATTCAACGACCCGACTCCCGCCACGCCAATCGGGGGAAACTCGGGAGTTACCATCGGCGAGCAACGATTGATCGCCTTTCAGTACGCCGCCGATATCTGGGCGGCGCTGCTCAATATCGATGTGGCAGTGGAGATCGCGGCGGAGTTCAACGCGAAAACCTGCAACGCGAGTTCGGCGATCCTGGGCAGCGCCGGACCGGCCAGTGTCCGAGCCAGTTTTTCCGGGGCGCCTATTTCCAACACTTGGTATCCGATCGCGTTGGCCAACCAACTTTATGGGGCCGACATGAGCCCCAGCGCTGCGGAGATCAACGCCGAGTTCAACTCGAGCATCGATAACAATGACGGTTGCCTCGCGGGAACCGATTGGTATTACGGGATCGATGGCTCCCCCACACCCGGAGATATCGATCTCGTCAGCGTCCTGCTCCATGAGTTCTGCCACGGTCTCGGTTTCCTCACGGTCGCGGACGCGGAAACCGGACAGAAGTTATCCGGTCGGAATGATGTCTTTCTGAATCAGCTCCGCGACGAGTCCGTGGGCAAGAACTGGAATGACCCATCCATGTCGGACACCGATCGAGCCGCTTCCGCCATCGACACGGGCGACCTGACCTGGACAGGGACCGGGGCCAACGCTCTCGCGGGGGGCCTTTCGAATGGCGTCCATGCCTCGGGAAACATTGAGATGTACGCCCCCAACCCCTACGAATCCGGATCCTCGGTCTCCCATTACAGCACAAGCCTTTATCCGAATGCTCTGATGGAGCCTTCCTATACTTCGGTGAATCACAATCCAACCCTTTCCGCCGCGCTTCTTTACGATCTCGGGTGGTCCGAGTCTTCATCGGCGACAGCCACACCCACGCCGACAGACACCGTGGTTCCTCCCACGGCAACCTTCACTCCGACAAACACCCCGACCTCGACTTTCACTCAAACCTCGACCCACACTTTCACTCCGACGAACACACCCACAAGCACCCTGGTCCCTCCGACCAACACACCGACCCACACGCCCACAAACACTCCGACCCATACGCCCACCGCGACATGGACATCCACTTACACGGCGACACCGACGGACACTCCAACGAATACGCCAACCGACTCCCCTTCCCCGACACCTACATGGACACCGTCACCCTCGGCAACCTCGACGCCCGAGCCAACGGACACCCCCACCGCGACCGAGACGGAAACGTTTACGCCTGAACCGACTGAGACGCCCACGGAAACCGCTTCACCAACCGAAACCGCTGAGGGAACCAATTCACCCAACGAAGATCCGACCGGCACTCCATTGGCAACGGTGACCGAAACGCCCTCGCAAACGATGGAACCCACCGTGACCGAGACAGTCGAGCCCTCTCCAACGGACACGTTGGAACTCGGGATGACTCCAACGCCGACGCCTTCGGAAGTGGTTGTGACCATGGATTTCGATGTCGAGCCAAAGGGGAGCCCGAATGGAATCATCGACGATCAGGACTTGATCGTCTGGTACGGAGAAGTTTGCGAGGGGAGCCAGGAACCGAAGATCCTCTTCGAATTCGCTCTGCACTGGATGGAGAACAATAAGGGATCGAAATAGACCCCTAAACCGCACCCTTAGTCCAATGGGGTTCCTCGACTGCCTTGGGGAAGGCGATAAGTCGAGGAGCCCCGTGGATTGACAACCCCGAAGCATCCGTTCTAAACCTCATTCAACCACCCAATGAATCTTTGCCCCGTTTGTGAAACCACTGTTGGAGGGGAAGAAGAAATCCAGAATTGGAAGTCCGGTTGATGGAGGTGTTCCCATGCGTTTCGCGGTCATCAGCACCAGTCTGAATCCGAAGAGCAGGAGCCGTGTCCTGGCCAAAGAGGCCGCGCTCCTCCTGGAGAAGAGATCCGGTGAAGTCGATCTTATCGACCTCGCCACATTCCCCTTGCCGCTCTGCGACGGGGGGAAATGTTATGGCGATCCGCATGTTTCCGAACTCAAATCTCAACTTGCCAGAGCCGATGGGATTCTCATGTCATGCCCCATCTACAACTACGATATCTCGGCGGCGGGAAAGAACCTGATCGAGTTGACCGGGCGCGATGTTTGGACCGACAAGGTGGCCGGTTTCCTTTGCGCGGCGGGGGGCAAGGGGAGTTACATGTCACTCATGGGAGTTATGGGCAGTCTGATGCTCGATTTCCACACCACGATCCTACCCCGCTTTGTCTACACAACCGGAGCGGATTTCGAGGACGGCGCCTTGGAGAGCGCCGAGGTCAAACAACGTCTGAATTTGGTGGTCGACGAACTGGCGCGCTACACGGAAAAGTTGCGGGGGTGAGTATTGAGTTCTTGGAGAAATCTTTCCTTTCGCTTTCAATCAGTCCAAAACAAAACAGCCTCCGCATTTCCCCCTCCGGTTCGGTTCTGTTATACTCCTAGGGATTCTTCTTGTTCTGGTTAATTTTATTTCTAAGCGGAGGGAAATCCATGCCGACTCTCACCTTTATCGGACATTCTTGCTGTCTCATCGAATCCGAGGCTGGAACGGTCCTATTCGATCCCTTTATTTCCGGAAACAATCTGGCGAGTCTTAAAGTGGAGAACCTTCCCAAGATTTCGGCGGTCTTCTTGACTCATGGCCATAACGATCATGTCGGAGACGCCATCCAAATCGCAAAACAACACGATTGCCCCATTGTCGCCACCTACGAGCTCGCTTCTTATTGCCAATCCAAAGGAACCAAATCCGTTCCGATGAACATCGGAGGAACCTACAAGGATGAGTGGGGCCAGATCAAACTGGTCCAAGCCTTTCATAGCAGTTCCTACACCGAGGAGAATGGAAATGTGGTTTACACCGGCATGCCAACTGGGATGATCTATACGGTGGAAGGAAAGACAGTCTATCACTTGGGCGACACCGCACTCTTTTCCGATCTCGGGACCATCGGTCTGCGTCACAGCAAGATCGAGGTGGCCCTTGTCCCCATCGGGGATCACTTCACCATGGGAATCGAGGACGCGGTCGAGGCGGTCCGCCTGATCGCCCCCCGTCTCTCAGTGCCGGTTCACTACAACACCTTCCCGCCCATCGAGCAGGATCCCGCCGAGTTTAAAAAGAAATGCAAACAGATCGACGCGGAAGTAAAGGTGCTCAAACCGGGGGGGACGCTGGAGTATTGAGGGGATTGTGAAGATCTATCTGGATACGTGCTGCTTGTGTCGGCTGTTCGACGATCACTCTCAGTTGCGCATTTTCGCCGAATCCGAAGCAATCGTCCGCGTCTTGGATCGAATTGGCAAACGTGAATTAGAATGGGTGTCGAGCGGAGTTCTCGAGTATGAAATCAGAAAGACTCGGGATGAGGATTTAAAGAATAATCTCCTTTGGTTGCTCCGATTCTCTCAGGAGAGGGTCTCCATGGATGAAAATATCCAGAATCTTGGAAAAGAATTGCAGAACCTTGGTTTTTCAGGCCTTGACTCGCTTCACATGGCGTGCGCTCAGATCGCTCACTGCTCGGTATTTCTTACAACGGATGACCGACTTCTTCGAAAGGCTGAGAATTCTCGGGAAGCCACCAGCCTTCTTAGCATATCCCTCAAAAATCCATTATATTGGTGGTTGGAGGTATTCGAACAATGACTGAGGATAACCCGCTGATTCCGATCGAACAGGTGCGAAAGATAGGGATGGAAGCATTAGTGAGTACGCTGGGTCCAGCGGATACAATCCGGTTCCTTCAAACAGTCAGGCCTAGTCAGGGAAATTACACCAAGGATAGGCAGGATTGGATTTCCAAGTTGTCCGTCGAAGAAATCATAAAAGAAATGGAAGAAAAAGGGATATCTTAACCCTCAAGGGTCCCAGGACTGACGAATTTCCTCTGATCCTCATTCGCGAGACGTTGTTGTCTTGTCGATATATTGCGTTTCCCCCACCGCTGACTCGTTCAGTCTGAGCCAATATTTCGTTCCATCCACATCTCGACCAACTTGAAATTCTTCCTTATCGACTTCAACGCTTGAGGGATCCGGACCCTCCACCATCGCCTCGGTCAGAACCCGGCCATCCATCGAATCGAGCGGCTCTACTCCGGCCAGGGAGAGGAGTGTCGGCGCGAGATCGATGTTGCCGGATGGAACTGGATTTTTGATTCCTTTTTTGAAGGCCGGTCCGTTGGCAATCAGTGTGTTGTGGATATCCCAGGGGCTCGAACTGCCATGGCCAGCGACCCCGCGATTCATCGAACGGCCCTTGTAACCATATTCGTTCTTGGCATCGTCCCAATCCGCCGAAACGAGGATGTCGGCGGATCGGTCGTGATTCCAGTGGATCAGATCGAAAGACAATGTCCCCTCGACCCACCCCTCCGGGCTGCCCGGTTCTTTGGCCTTGGTGAAAATCGCTCCGATTTCCGGAGTCTTTTGGAGAACGGAAACAATCCCCTCGATCTTTTCCGGATTGCTATTCTCGACATAGATGGTCGGGCCAACCACGACGGCATCGGTCGATTCTTTCGATTTCTTGAAACCATGCTGAGCGAGCAGGGTCACAAGATCGACCTTCCCCGCGTGCATCGAGAAGCCGTGATCGGAAGAAACCAGAATATTCGTCCGATCTCTCAGGCCCTCGTTATCAAGAAATTTCAAGAGTCGCCCAATTTCGCCATCGACCAAGCTGATCGATTTCTCGGTCATAGGCGAACCGATGCCGAACTTGTGCGCGGTGTGGTCCGGATCGGTGAGCCAGATAATCATGACTTCGGGCTTCATCCGCTTGAATCCGAACTCAATCAACGCGGTCATCGCCCGGTGACTGACCGCTTCGTTGGGGTATCCCTCCTCGGGCTCCGGTCCGAGAACGTTCTTGGCCTCTTCGGCCAGACTTTCGGGAAGCGTGTATTCGTAATGAAAGATCGCGCCTCCGGAAACCTTGTGGTTGAGAAGGAAGCACGACCCCGACGATCCGGAACTAAAGGCCATCAAAGTCTTCCCGTTGTCTTGAAGGATCTCCCCCAAGGACTTCGCGGTGAGCAGGTTTCCATCTTCGGAGGCCATGATCTTTTCGAGGTTGTCCCGGCTGCCGGTGCTAAGGCCCCCGGTTGGGTTGACCTTGGGAAAGTAAACCGTGTTCTCCATCAGTCCGTGTTTAGCCGGATAACAGCCAGTGACAAAGGAGGAAGCGTTGACCCGAGTGACTGTGGGATAGACCGAGTGGTGATTTTCGAAAAAGACGCCGTCTTCGGAGAGCGAAAAGAGGTTGGGGGTGAGTTCCTCGCTCAGGTAATCGGGACGAAATCCATCCAAAACGATGAGCAGTTGGAAATCGGCCGACTTGGCGGCGGACCCGGTGGCCAAGCAACAGGCGAGCGAAAACGAAGCAACGAGATACTTAATCATCGGAAACGTTTTTCGGGTCTAAGGGGGGGCCAATATCGAGAACCTGATCGAGTTTGGCCGAGACAAAGATATGACGAATCAGTTTTCGAGGGTTCACGATGCGGATATCCCCTCCGGCCGTCTCCGCCATCTTCTTTGCGCCGAGAATTTCGGAAAGGGCGGTGGAATCCAGATAGGATAAATCCCGAAGGTCGATTTCGATTTGATTGAAACCGTTCCTCAAAGCCCTTTCGAATTCGGTGCGAAACTGTTTTCCGTGGAGCCAGGTGAATTGGCCTCGAAGGGTCAGGCGAGCCTGCCCAGGTTCCAGTCCCTCGGTCTCGAGCGTCGTTCTTAGGTGTTGGTCCATATCGCGGTTACTCTAATCGGGTTGCCGGACAGAAGAAAGGGCGGCCACTTGGGCCGCCCTCATCACTCCATTTAGGTCCCACTATACGGGAACGCCGCCTATTTCGCCATTTGGTCGGCGTACCATTCCAGCGAGAATTCGAAGAGGGTGTTTGGGTCGGGGTCGAACGACGGTTGTTGACCGCCTAGCAGACTCAAGAGGTCGATCATGTCGACCCGTTGACTGTCATCGAAGTCGAAGTCCGGAGCGGTCGGCGTCTCGGTCGGAGTGCTAGTTCCAGTCTCGGTGGCGGTCGCGGTCTCTGTCGGCGTCTCCGTCGCGGTCTCAGTGTCCGTTGGAGTCTCTGTCGGCGTCGACGTGGAAGTTGGGCTGTCGGTCGCCGTCTCGGTTGGGGTCGGCGTCTCCGTGGGTGTATCCGTCGACGTTTCGGTTGGGGTCGAGGTCGGAGTGTTAGTCGGAGTCTCCGTATCGGTGAACGTCGGGGTTTGAGTGGGAGTGTTCGTTGGCGTGTCGGTGGCGGTTGGCGTTGGCGTCGGTGTGACATCGGTGACCGTCAGAGTCGAGGTGGCCGCCGCCACATTGCCGACCGCGTCAGTGGCGGTGAACACAATACCGTACATCCCGACCGGAACCATCGCGCCCGGCGAGGGGGACTGACTGACGATCAGGTCGGTCACGCTCGTGCAGTTGTCCGAGGCCATCAGGCTGGGCAGGTAATTCGGGATGGTGTAATCCACGCCCGGACTGACCACCGCCGGATCGATGACAGGCGGAACAAGCATGGGCGCAAGCGTGTCGAGAACCGTCACCGTGGCCGTGCAGTCCGCCATGTTTCCGCTTGGATCGGTCACCGTCAGAGTCACTTCATTGATGCCCAGGTTCGCGCAAGTGAGCATGTCCGGAGTCACTGTCATCATCTGGATGGAGCAATTGTCCATACTGCCCGCATCGATGCTGGCGGGGAGGATGGTGACACTCCCCATGGCGTCCAACGTGACTGTTGCGTCCATGCAAACCGCGCTCGGAAGGGTGTTATCCATCACAGTCACCGTGGTCATGCACGTGGCCATGTTCCCGCTGGCGTCGGTCACTGTCAGAGTCACCGTGTTTGCTCCGACATCATTACAATCGAAAGTGTCCGGAGACACCGACATGGAATTGACGCCGCAGTTGTCCGTGCTGCCTCCATCGACATCCGAGGCGTTGATGGTCGCCATACCGGAAGCGTCGAGCGCGACCATGAATGGCGAACAGACAGCCGAGGGATCCGTGTTGTCGGCGACGGTAATATTGACCATGCAGGTGTCGGACAGGCCCGCCGTATCGGTGACAGTCAGGATCACCGCCTGGCTCCCGATTTCCACACAGGTGAACAGGTTAGGCGAAACCGACATCGAGGCGATGCCGCAGTTATCCGAACTCCCGTTGTCCACATCCCCTGGATTCAGTGTCGCCATGCCGCTTGCATCCAAATTCAGAGTAGTGGTTTGACAGACTGCCGAGGGAGGCGTGATGTCCTGAACAGTGATGTTCACGGTGCAGGTGGCGGAGAGCCCGGCTGTGTCGGTGACTGCCAGGATAACCGCAGGAGATCCGATATCCGAACAGGTGAAGGCATTGGGCGAAACCGACATCGAGGCGATGCCACAGTTGTCCGTGCTTCCGTTGTCAACATCCCCCGGGTTCAATGTCGCCATACCGCTGGCATCCAGGTTCAAAGTGGTGGTCTGACAGACAGCGGTTGGCGGGATGGTGTCGACAATAGTGACCGTGGCGGTGCAGGTGTCGGTCGCGCCACTCGTGTCGGTGACCGTGAGCGTGACGCTATTCATCCCAAGATCCCCACAGGTGAAGGTGGCGGGGGAGACCGACAAGTTCGCAATCCCGATCCCGTCCGTGGAACCGCCGTCAACGCTCGCGCCGGTGATCGTCGCGGAACCAACGGCATCGAGAGCGACCATGATATCGGCGCAGACAGCGTTCGGTGGTTGGTTGTAGACGATCGTGAATTGAGTGGCGGGGTTGTTGGGGTTGCCGGCCCCGTCATCCACGACGCCGCCCGCGATATCGACGGTCACCGTGCCCTCGGAGACAGGGGTCAAATCGAAGACATAGGTGCTGTCCCCAACCGAACCACTTACCCGGGAAGCGTTGGCGTTCCCCAAAGTGAGTTCGCCGTCATCGAAGGTCGAGACGGATTCGCCGAAATCGACAAGGATGCGAATCGGGCTGTTCATGGTCGGATCGGACTCGGTCGAGCTGATCACCGGAGTGGGCGCCACCGCATCGGAAAACTGGAGTTCGAAAGCCCCGATGTCGAGAGGGCCGGCGGTCTGCATTCCGGCTGTGCCGCTTGCCTCGCGAATAAAACCGGGACCGCGTTGATCGTAATCGAGTGAGGGAGTGAAACTGGCGGGATTGAAAGAGGGATCGCCATTGTCGATCGCTGGACTGCCGGGTATGAGCGCATGGGTTTCGGTGGAACCGCCGTTGATTTGAAGCGGCGCGAGCATCGGGTCCATGCCATTTTGGTTGTTGGCGCCGGAAACGCTCGCGCCGGCAGTGTTACCAATCAGCGAATAGTTCGCGGTGACATTCCCGCTGATGTCCGGCGCCCCGCCGCTCACATCGACGTTGTCGGCGACAATCGAGTTGGTCACGGTGAGAGTTCCAACCAGGTTGAAAATCCCGCCTCCATCGTTTCCGGAACTGTCAAAATCCGCCGTATTGTCAGCGATGGTCGAGTTGGCGACGTTCAAGGTCCCGACAATCGTGGTGATTGCCCCGCCTCGACCCCCGGCCTGGTTTCCGGAGAGGGTGGAGTTGAAGACATTGAAGGTTCCGCCATCGATGCTCGCGGCGCCTCCATCGCTTTGCGCGTAGCAATCCGAAACGGTGCTGTCCCGGAGTGTGATCGAGGGGCTTCCCGAACTGGTCTGATAGAAGGCCCCGCCGTTCCGAGCCGAGGTCGCGTCCTGAATCGCGCATCCTGAAAAGTTGATACTAGCGCCGAAATTCGCGAGGATTCCGCCGTCATTCGATCCGGTGACGATTCCGCGCTTGAGGGTCAGGCCCTCGATCGTAATGGTTTGACCATTTCCCGGAGCGGCAAAAATCTGGGAATTGTAATTAGCGTCGATGATGACATCGAGCGCCCCAGGGCCGATAATATTGACCGAACTGGGCAGCGAGATGTTCCCCGAGGTGAGAACGATTGTATGCGGAGGCGAACCGGCGATGTTGAATGTGATGTCTTCTCCCGCTCCCACATTGCTCACCGCAGCGCGGAAAGACCCGGCCCCGCTATCGTTGGTGTTGGTGACCACCTGGTTGGCGGACCAGCCCGGGGAAACGCCGATTAGAGAAAGAAAAGTTAAAATCGGAAGTACTTTCTTGGGGAACATCGTCGGAAGATTCCTTTCGTCGGAGCGCCGCGGGCAACATCCGGTATGTGAAGACTTGTCTTCGACAAAAACTGAAGACAAATAACCGTCATAACTTAGGTTAGATGGTTTCAACTTTCAACTCTTTCTAGAGTTTCGCCCCCAAACAGCAGGTCAACAGCTCGACCCGAAAGAGGGGATCGCGGGGCCGAGCGCGATCCGGTGGTTTCCTCGCCGTAAAGATTGTAAGATGCCTCAACGCGTGGATTCGCGACTTGGTGGATCCTTATAAATTGCCACGCAAAGCAGAGGGTTTTCAGAATGAATCGACCAGAGAGGGCCGTGGTCGGCCGAGCCGGCTATTTAGTGTCGTTGTGGGGTCAATGGATATTTTTGTGCGTTGGGGCGTTTGCGCTCATGAACCCCGCCATTGGTCAAGGGGTTCAGCCGAGCCAGGACGAACTCAAGGCTTTGGGGGGATACTCGGATAAGGAAGTGATCGCCGAGCCCCCTGGAAGAGATGAAAAAGATGTCCTCGAATCCCCGCTGGTTGATCCGGTGGTCGATCTTCCTTTCCAAATCCGCGATGCAACCACAACCTCCCGATTGATGGTTGACACCCAAGAGGTGATCGAGGCCACGACAATCGTTGTTCCGCCAGGCCAACGAGGCATTGGTGTGACAGACGTGGTCACTTACACCCTGGATCGAAACCTGAAACTGGAAGCCGCCCGTCAAGATCCATTGATCGCCGCGACCAAAATCGACGTCGAAAAATCGATCTTCGATCCCAACGCCTTCGCGACTTTCTCTGTCAGCAAGCAGAACCGACCTGTCGCGGGCTTCTTCGGCGGCGGCATCAGTTCGGTGACCGGCAACACCGAGGTGACTCGGGTGTGGAACTCTTATCGCGGGTTGGGCTCGGCTCAAGCGGACCCCGGACTCGGAGTCACCCAGAAATTCACCAGCGGCATGGAAGCCACGCTCAAAGTCGAGAACAATCGGAGCGATACGAGCGTCGACTTCTTCCAACCTTTCGCTCAGGAATACAACACGGACATTTCATTAGATGTCGTCCAACCTCTGCTTCGGGGCTATGGCCCCTGTGTGAATCTGGCGAATGTCCGCATCGCCTATAACAACCGGATGATCTCGGATGAGGGGCTGCGCCAGTCGGTCCTCAACACTATCGCCGCGAGCCACACGGCGTATTGGGAACTTGTCTTTAGTCGCGTCACCCTGGCGATCGCCCAACAGTCGCTAGGCCTCGCGGCGGATCTCCTTCGCGAAAACCGAATCCGCTATCGCTATGGAGATCTGGTTATTGTTGAGGTTTACGAAGCCGACGCGGGAGTCCGCGCTCGCGAGCAGGAAGTGATTCAAGCGCAGAACAGTTACGACAACTCGATGGACCGGATTCGCCAATTGGTCAACGCTCAGGACGCCGTTCAGGATTGGCAGATTCCATTGGTGCCCACCGATCCCGCCATCTACCACGCGGTTAACATCGACGAGGACGCCTCCCTGGAGCTGGCTTATGAGAAGAATCCCCAGATCCGTCAGGCGCAGCTCGCGATCGACAATGCCAAAGAGGGCAAGGTGATCGCCTACGACGCCTTCCGCCCCCGCCTCGACCTATTCGCGGGAGTGAGCGAAACCGGATTGGGCGAGACCAATGGGGAGAGCTACGACAATCTGTTCTCGGGCGACTACACCTCTTGGCGGGTGGGCGTCAACTACAGCGTCCCCCTCAAGCGTCGACGCGAGCGGGCCAATATCCAGGCCGCGAAATATGAAATGGAACAGGCCCAAGTGCTTTATAACGATGTCCGCCAAGGCGTCCTCTACAATCACCGAGAGGCCGTTCGGACCATCAAGAGCCTTGCAAGGCAAGTGACGGCTTCCGAGTCGCGAGTGGTCGCCGAGGGGAACCGACTGGAGAAACAAAAGATTAGTTACGAGCAAGGCGTGACCACTTCCCACGATCTCCTCGAAGTTCAAGAGGATTACGCGCAAGCGCAGGTTCAGAAGATTCGCGCGGTCGTGGATTACTATCTCGCCTTAATCGAACTTGAACGGATCCGCGGCACACTCCTCGACACTCTCGGTTTCGAGATCGTGCCCATGGTGCGAGCCAACTAGCCTCTCTTGCTTCCAATGTGAGAACTCGCAATCATGAGTGAGTATTCTAATTTCACCGCCTCGCGAGGAGATGACTTGAGCCACGTAACAAATAGATCGATCGGTTCGACGACCTTATTCACGCAAACCGGACTTATTTTGATCTTCCTTCTCCTTATCGGCGGATGCGCTAAGGAACCCCAACCCGTGGAGGTTGAGGTCACACCCGTGGTGGATGTGATGAAGGTCCAACCCCAAACGATTTACCCTTCCCTCGAATTCACCGGGTCGGTGATCAGCCAGGAGGTCGCCCGAATCCATCCGGAGGTCGGCGGAACCGTGGACCAAGTCAATGTCCGGGTGGGGAACCGTGTCCAGAAGGGACAGGTTTTGGTCGAACTCGACCCCTCGGACTTCGAACTTCGGCTTCAGATCGCTCGCGCGGAAAGGCTGAAAGCCTCCGCCGAGTATCGGCGCATGATTCGGGGATACCGCCCTGAAGATATCGAGGCGACTCGGAACGTTTACGAAAATACGAGAGCGATCTTCCGATCGAAGAACCGGAACCTGGAAAGGAACCGGGCTCTTTTCGACTCCGGAACCATGACCGAACGAGACTGGACGGTGTTCCTCGAGGACCTGGCCGCGGCAAGCGCCATGGTGGGAAAGGTGTCGGCCGAGCTGTCGAAGATGGAAGAGGGCTATGAATCTTACGATATCCAATCGGCAAGCGCCTCGCTCATGTTGGCCCACGCCAATGAAGCCCTCGCCGAGAGAAATCTAAAACACACTCGAATCGTCTCCCCAATCGACGGCGTCGTTTCAATGAGAGACGTCGAGATCGGTCAATTGGTCGATCCGAATCGGACAGTGGTCGAAGTCCAGGACCCAAGCCGGGTCTGGCTGCTCGCCGATGCTAGCGCCAAGGAGGCTGGTCTGATCGAAGTCGGGCAAGAGGCGGAGCTCTATTCCGACACCCTCGACAACACTCAACGAGGTCGCGTGGATCGGATCGCCCAGACCTTGGATCCCAACACCAAGAGTCTCGCGATCTGGTTCGCCTGGAATAGCACGGAAAACTTACCCCCCATCGGATCCTTCGCGAAAGGGACCCTGTTTCTGGATCCCGTCCCGAACGTCGTCTCGGTGCATCGAAAGTGGCTTCACCTCGAAAGGGGAATCCATTTTGTCTGGGCGGTCGAGGAAGGGATCTTGGTCCGCAAGAATGTGAAAATCGGCAAGGATCGGGGCGAGGAAGTGGTGATCGATTCCGGCCTGGAAACCGGGACCCAGCTGGTGGTCTCGCCCCCCACCTCTTTCGAGGAGGGGCTCGCGGTGAACATCGGAAACGTCCGGGAGAACGGCAAGGGCGAACCCTCCGACCAGACTGTCATCAGTCTCTCCATGTCTCCAGGCAACGAGGGCGGCGCCCACTGAATCCATGTACGCCATTTCCAAGTTCTCGGTCACTCATCCGGTTCTAGTCAACCTTCTCACCGTGGTGATCGTTCTCGTGGGGACGATCACTTTCTTCCTTCTCCCCCGGGAAATTTTTCCCTATGTCTCCACCGACGTCATTTTTGTGGAAACGCTGAACCCGCGCGCTTCGGCCGATGAGGTGGAGAAATCGATCACAGTCCTGCTGGAGGAGGAAATCTCGGAGGTTCGCGGCATCAAGAAAATGCACAGCACCACGGTCGAGGGCCGAAGCGTCATCATCCTCGAGGTGGAAACCGACAACATGGGAGTCACTCTGGACAAAGTTCGGCGAGATGTCGAAACCCAGGTCGAGGAGGTGACGCCCGATCTTCCGTTGGAGGCCGAAAAACCGATCGTTCGGGAGTTCGTCTTCGATGTCCCGATCATGGGAGTCTCCATCAGCGGTGCGGTGGATGAACACATCCTCAAAGAGACCGCTCATTTTCTCAAGGACGAAATCAAGAAGATCCCGGGCGTCAGCGACATCAACCTGATCGGCGAACGGGACGAGGAAATCTGGGTGGAAATCGACCCTCTCCGGTTGTATGGCTACGGCTTAACCCTGGAGGATGTCCGGAACGCGGTCGCGATGGGCGGGTTGGATCTGGCAGCTGGCCTGGCTCGGGGAACCGAACAGGAATTCATCGTCCGGACCAAGGAACTCTACACCAACGCGGACGATCTGAACCGGGTTGTGCTGAAAGCCAATCGGGAGGGGGGCCGGGTCCTGGTCCAGGACATCGCGGATGTGAAAGACACCTTCGAGGAGGCCACCACCCTCGGCCGGGTCAATGGCGAACGTTCGATCACTTTGGATATCAAACAACGCCCCGGGTCCGACACATTGAAGATCACCCGCGATGTCAAAGAGCGGCTCGCGGAGCTCGAGGACGATCTCCCTTACGGCATCAGCGCCAGCTACAACCGAGAGATCGCCTTCATGGTCCGAGAGCGACTCGAATTGCTGACGCGCAACGGCCTATTGGGACTGGTTCTCTGCTTGGCGCTTCTCCGGTTCTTCCTTTCCGGAAGGATGGCCATGATCACCGGCTTGGGCATCCCCTTCGCGCTGATGGGCGGCCTCATCTTCATGAAGTTCATGGGGATCTCCCTCAACATGATTTCGATGTTCTCTCTGATTATGGTGCTCGGCATGTTGGTGGACGACGGGATTGTGGTGGCGGAGAACACCCACCGTTACCTGGAAAAAGGGATCGACCCTCTCACCGCCGCGATTCGGGGAAGCGGCGAGGTTTTTTGGTCGGTGATCGCGGCGGTCGCCACCACGATCACGGCCTTCGCCCCGATGCTCTTCATGTCGGGAATCATGGGGAAATTCTGCCGTCAAATCCCCATGGTGGTCATCTTCGCGCTCCTCGCCTCGCTTGTCGAAGCCCTGTTGGTGTTGCCCGTTCACTTGGCGGAATGGAGCAAACCCAACAACTGGAAGGGGATCTGGAGACGCGAACCCGAGGAAATGAAGAAAAACCCCGGATTCGTCATGCGAGCGGTCGCGCCAGTGGGGGCGTTGTGGCAGTACAGTGGAGAACTCTTCGACCGTTCGCCAATCAGCCCGAATTTCTGGTTCCGACCTCTGCTTCGGGGCTACACGCGGTTTCTGGTGGTCGCCCTTCGGTACCGGTATATCAGCCTGCTCATGGCTTTCATGGTCGCCGGAGGAATCATAACCTTCGCCAAGTTCCATCTGAAATTCGAACTCTTCAAAAACGATGACATTCCGGTCTTCTTCATCAATGTGGAGACTCCTCCCGGGACGCGGCTCGAGGAGACCGAAAAGTCGATGGTCAAGATCGAGAATTACCTGAAAACTCTTCCTGACAACTATATTGACGCCATCATTTCGAGAGTCGGCGTCATGGAAGACATGTCCACCATGACCATGAATTTCGGCTCCTACCGCGGTCAGATCATTGTGGACCTCTCCGAGGCCGGCGAACGGCCCGGTCTCTCGGGGCAGGACATCCTCGATGAGGTCCGAGACAACATGCCGGAAATCCCCGAAATTGTGAAAACCGAATACCAAGTCGATTCCGGAGGTCCTCCCACGGGCTCACCGGTGAACCTCCGGGTTTCCGGCGAGGACTACGAAAAACTGATTCCCATCGCTAAAGAGGTGAAACAGTATTTGGAGACGGTGAACGGGGTTAAAGATATCAAGGACGACTTCGAATGGGGCAAGGAGGAGTTCCAGATCGACATCGACCGAAAGAAAGCCTCGGACCTCGGTTTGGATGTCGCCTCGGTCGCCAAGGAGGTGCGAAACGCCTTCGCCGGAGGACTGGCGACCACCTTCACTCGGTCCCGTGAGGAGGTCGAAATCCACGTGAAATTTCCTGTGGAGTATCGCACTTCCCTTGAAAATATCCGCTTGATGAAATTTCGAAACAAAGATGGGGATTTGGTCCCGTTCAAAAACTTCGCACAGGTTGCTTATGGCCAGGGGATCTCGGTTATCCACCGATGGAATCAGCGAAAAACGATCACTGTCTCCGCCGATGTGGACACGGACATCCTCACCTCCACCGAGGTCAATCAAATGTTGATGGGTCGGTATGGTTTCCGAAGTTCGAAGGATCCCTCCATCACCTTCGACTACGCGGGCGAGAATGAGGACACGCAGGAGGCGATGACCTCGTTGAAGCTGGCTTTCATTCCAGCCATGTTCCTGAACTACACGATCATCGCCACGGTCTTCAATTCATTCATCCAGCCGCTGGTGGTGATGTCGGCCATTCCCCTCGCCCTGTTGGGGGTCGTCATCGGCCTCATGGTCCATGGCGAACCGATGGGTTTCATGGCGATGTTGGGGGCAGTGGCGTTGGTGGGAATTGTGGTCAACGATTCGATCATCCTCCTCGACTTCGTGAACAAGGCGAGACTCAGGGGAATGTCGAGATGGCATTCTCTTTTGTGGGCGTCCAAAACCCGTGTCCGCCCCATCGTCCTCACCACTCTCACCACCATTGGCGGATTGATGCCGATGCTGACTGGGTTGACCGGAACCTCCACCTTTCTTGTCCCGATGGCGATTTCGCTGGTTTATGGCTTACTGTTCTCCACCACGCTGCTCTTGCTTTACGTCCCCATCATCATGGCGATCATGGACAGCATGCTCTTGGCGTGTGGCCTCAAACTCGTCCGGGAGACCTATGACGAATCCCTCCTGGAAAAGAGCATGGAGCACCACACGACTGAGCTGACTTAGGTTCAGGTTGCCAACAACTCCTCGACCCGCCCAAACCATTCGGAATCGGCGATGGGATCCAAATCGCACACCTCGATCAGAACCCCCTTGGCGCCCTTCTCCCTGAAAATCCTCTCGAATTCGAGATCGCTCTCCAGCCTCTCTCCTGAGGGGTCCGCCGCGGAAAAGAGCAACCCCGCCGCGAGTCCCTTCAGAGTGTGGGTCGAGTCGATTCCGGCGGTTCTTTGAGCCTTGAGGCTCCCCACCAAGCGGTCCTCGGGGGCGTACTTCCTCATCCGGTCCCGGCCGACTCGGTAGACGGTGTCTCCCAAGGCGGGGTTTTTGAAACGATGGATGAGATCGTCGATGTAGGCCTGCATTGAGGGTTGGTCGAGTTCCTGGGAGTAAAGCGAAACCAATGCTTTTCCCGATTCCTCCATGGCGAGCTGAGTTGTGCGGGCGATGTCCTCATGACCCATCGCCTCGGAGATGGTGACCGCCCCGACTCGATCCCCCAGGTACGCGGAAACTGCGTGCCCCATGTTGTGGACAAAAAGTTTTTGGTCGACATAGGCCTCGAAACAACCGTGGACCACTAGCCCCTCGACCTCGGGAATCTCGCCAATGAATCCCTCACGGTCGGCGATGATCTGGTTGTAGGCCTCGGCCCAAACCTCTAGCGGATCCACCTCGCGAACCTCCGGCGGCATGATCGGGACCATCTTTCCAATGCTGGTGGCGATCAGACCGACCCGATCCTCGATTGGAAAATCAGCCGGCAAATGTTGGCGCAAGTAGGATTTCATCAGTTCCGGAGCGCCACGAAGGTTCTCGCAGAGGACAATATCCAGGGGTTTGTTCCGTTTCTCCAACCCTTTAGCGATCGGGGCGGCGATATATGGCAAGACCTTCGACCCGACCGCGGTGGAAAGAAGGTCGCAATCCGCGATTTCCTCGGCGACTCGATCGACATCCCGGCCATTCACCCCCCGCACCCCCTCGACCCAGATCTCATCGGGGCGCTCTTCCTTAACAACCACCCGGTATCGACCCTCTCGATTCAGGGCCTCGATCACCTCCGGGACCACATCGACAAAGACCACCTCCCATCCGGCGGCCGAAAAGAGTTGGCCGGCCAGCGATCTCCCAATGTTCCCCGCTCCATACTGAATCAGTTTCATGCTGAGTCTCTCAATCTTCCTAGGGTTTGTGACGCTCCGGAAAGGTATCCCAGCGGAAGAAAACCGCCAAGAAAGGGTCGCCGGAATTGTCCGGTTGGAATGATTGACAGTGTCAATCCCCTCCCATAAGGTAAAGATATCAAGATCGTGGAAAGAGGTGGATCCGACACAAGTGACTCAATTTCCGAAGTTTCCATCCATTAGGTTTATCTTCTTACTGACTCTCTCATTTTTTGTTTTTCAAATCGGAGCTTATGCGGAGGACGCGGTTCCTTCCAGCCGATTCGATTCCAGCAAATACTGGCGGTCGAGTGAGATCAAGAGAGGGATGAAGGGATATGGCCTGACTGTTTTTCAAGGGACTCAAATCGAGCGTTTCGATGTTGAAATTCTCGGAGTGATCGAGAACGAGTTCACCGACACCGACCTGATTCTAGCCGTTTGTTCGGGCGGACCCTTGGCCAAGACCGGTGTAATCGCTGGAATGAGCGGCAGTCCCATCTACATCGAAGACAAACAGGTGGGAGCGCTCGCCTACGCCTGGAGTTTTTCGAAAGACCCGATCGCGGGCATCACCCCCATCGAAAACATGCTCCCCATTCTCGATTATCCGTCGACCGAGAACACCAATTACACCGCCGATTTCGACTCCGACTCCACCATCCGTGAGGCGGCGACGGTCAACTTCTCGATACCGGGCAAGAGACTGGATCGTGTGACCTGGGACCAGCGATTCCAGTCCTTTCTTCAAAAGGACTATTCCGACTTCATGCGGGAGCGGGCCTTCGAGATACCCGGCTCCCCCTCAGGCGGCGGCCCTTTGCCAAGTTCTCAAAAGCGAGTAAACCTATTCGACAGCGAGGGAAATCCCTCGCGGCAAGGGTGGGTCCCCATCGCCACGCCGCTGATGGTAAGCGGTCTCTCGAATGGGGTTCTGAATCAGGTTTCCGGCATGATGGCCCCCATGGGGCTGTTGCCGATGCCGGGCGGCCTTCCCTCGGCGATCGATGAGGACCTCTCCAAAGTCAAACTGGAGCCGGGATCGGGTATCGGCGTCGCCCTAGTCGGCGGAGATCTCAAACTCGCCGGCATCGGCACCGTGAGTTTTGTCGATGGTGACCATGTCCTTGGATTCGGGCACCCGATGTTCGGCGATGGGTCGACCGACGTGCCGATGACCACCGCCTATATCAATACGGTCCTTCCGACGCTTTCGCTCTCGACCAAGATGGGTGGAATGATTCAACCGGTCGGAGTCCTGCAGCAGGACCGAATCTCCGGCATTGGCGGGACGGTCGGCGGCAAGGCGCGGACACTTCCACTGACGATCCATTTGAACCACAAGGCGGCCGACCTCGATCGGACCTTTCATTACGATGTCGCCTACCACCGTTTTTACACGCCGCGATTCGCGCTCTTCTGCGCGTTGGATGCGATCGATGTGTTCGAACGGAGTTTCCGAGACTCCACCGCCTCGTTTCATCTGAGTCTGAAAATCAAGGGCAAGGATCCGGTCACGATTCATGACGAGGTCTCCTCTCAGGGGGGAACTGCTCTCTCGATCGGGATGGTCTTGAGCAGCGCCCTCGATTTGTTGATGAGAAATCCTTACGAGGATGTTGAAATCGAATCTGTCGATCTCGAGGTGGATATCGTCGACCGGCTGCGCCAGGGATCGATCGAGTGGATCAGTCTTTCGAAGCAACAGTTGCAACCCGGAGACACGCTTGGTCTCGACATCTCGGTGCAGCCCTGGCTGGGCAAGAGCGAAGTCCTTCACGAGGACATCGACCTGCCCGAGGGGATCGACACCGGTTCTCTGTTGGTCACCGTGGCCGACGCGAACAAGTATGTGACCGATAAGATTCTTCGGAATCCAGACCGTTTTCGTCCGAGGGATATCGACAGCCTCCTCGATCTCGTGGATGAGTCGTATCCCAACAATGAAATGTATGTCACCGTATCGGCGCTCTCCCTTGGGTTGTCGGAATTTGGGAAAGAGATGCCCGATCTCCCCTCCTCGATTTTGAGGGTCATGGCCGATCATCCGGACCGAGGCAAGGGTGGATTCACCATGACCGAGGTGGTGGCGGAGCATGTCATCGTGGCCGATCGTCCGATATCGGGTCAACAACGCATCATGGTCGAGGTGGAGCCCTCGCGGGCCAATCGACTGAACTGATTGAAACTTCAACCTGCGATTGAAAAAGGAATGAATTGAAATATGGGTAAGGATAAGAGCGCCATGCGATTGATGTGGGGATTTTTTTGCGGTTGTATTCTGATGGGGCTGACAGGGAACATGTCAGGAGCGGTCACCCCGAAGGTTTGGAAGACCAGTTCCTTCGATGAGTTCTCTAAGGGCGAAAGCGAAAGAATCGCGATCGAGAATCCGGGCCGCATTCTCCTGGCCTCCTCCTACAAAACTTACGCGAAGATCGGCGAATCGGCGGTGTGGTCGCTGGTCGAATCCAAAGATGGGAAGACCCTCTACGCCGGAACCGGGAGCAAGGCCGAGATTTACAAGATCGCGGTGGACCCGGAATCGGCCACCGGCAAGGCGGAACTCTTCGCCAGCCTCGAGGGCAGCACGATCCAGGCCATGCTCCTCGGCAAGGATGGCAACCTCTACGCGGGAGTCTCCCCCGATGGCAAAGTCTACAAAGTGAACCCCGAGGGCGCGGTCACCCTGGTCGGCTCGACTCAACAAAAATATATCTGGGGAATGGAGTTCGATTCCTCGGGAAACCTGATCCTCGCCACTGGCGACCAAGGGAAGTTGATCAAAATGACCCCAAAAGGCGAGACTGAGGATATCGCCGATATCGAGGAGAAGCACATCCTTTCCCTCAAAGGGGACGGCAAAGGCAGCTTTTATTTCGGGACCTCCCCCAGCGGTTGGGTTGGAGTGGTTGACGAAAACAAGGATCTACGAGTCCTTTACGATTCGGACAAGGATGAGGCCAAAGCGCTGGCTTTGGACGGTGAGGGAAACCTCTTCGCGGGAATTATCCCCACAGTGAAGGTGGAGCCGCCGAGGGACACACCCACCCCAGGAGGAAGCCGTTCATCCAATTCCTCGGATATGAGTTCGGAATTGGTTCGAATCGGCCCCGATGGAAACCCGGTCAGTTTGGGGACCACGGACAAGGCCGCGATCAACACGCTCCACTTCTGGGACGATCGTCTTCTCATTGGAACGGGGGACGAGGGAAAACTCTATGACCTCGGCAAATACGATAAGTTGAATTTAATCACCACAGTCGAGTCCAAAGAGATCCTCGCCATCATTCCGCGCAAATCGGGCGGGGTGTGGATCGCCACTGGAAACCCATCGGAAATACTGGTTCTCCCCCTGGGAACCAATGACGGTGGCCTGTACGCCTCGGAACCCTTGGACGCCGAATCGACCGCTCAGTGGGGAATGATGACCTGGGTGGCGGATCAGCCCGAGGGCGCCACTCTCGATTTCCAAACTCGCTCAGGCAACACCAAGGAGCCCGATGACACCTGGAGCGATTGGTCCGACGCAATTACGGAGGAAGGGGTGGTCCCCTCCCCCTCCGCACGGTTTCTGCAGTGGCGGGCCCGTTTCGGCGGCAATGACAAAGGCGCGACCGCTCAGGTGAAAGAAGTCGAAATCGTTTATCAAAGGATGAACCAAGCCCCGAAAATCGAATCGGTTGAAATTGGAGGAAGCAAATCCTCCAGCACCTCCTCAAAATCCTCGAACGGTTCTTCCAGTTCGAGCAGCTCGAGTTCGTCCAGTTCCTCTTCCGCGGGGTCGGGGGTGGATTCGATTGAGATCGATTGGAAGGCCAGTGATCCAAACGGCGACGATCTCGTGTACAAGTTGTCTTACCGCCAAGTCGGGGACACCCTCTGGAAAGAAATCGAAAAGGACATCACCGCAACCAAAGAGACCTGGAACTTGGTGGGAATCCCTGATGGCGATTACGAAATTCAATTGAAAGCCAGCGACGATCAAGCGAACCCATCCTCCATCGCGCTCGAGGATGAGTGGACCAGCGAAACCTTCCGCAAAGATTCCACCGCTCCGAAAGTGACGGACTGGAAAGACCAGTCCAAGTCCGAGAAATCGTTCTCGGTCGAAGCGATCATCAAAGACGAACTTTCTCGTCTGGTCGAGGCGGATGTGATGGTCGATGGAAAAGAAGATGAGGCTCGCCCCCTGCTTTCGGTCGATGGCATCCTCGATGAATCCGAGGAGGAATTCCAAATCAAAATCGAGGGTCTCGAATCCGGTGAACATTCTCTGACCATCCGAGCCAAGGATGAGGCGGGGAATATCGGCTCCGATTCGCTCAGGTTCACACTGCCATGACGGACACTCAAACCCCTACGCTCGAAATTCACACGCTCCCGGTGGGAGACTTGGAATCGAACTGCTACTTGGTGGTCGACCCCGAATCCAGGAAGGCGCTTCTCGTGGACCCGGGCGGAGATGGCGAAAAGATCGAACGATGGGTCTCGGAAAAGGGGGCCGATGTCGAGGCGATCCTGATCACTCATGGGCATGCCGACCATATCGGGGCCCTCGAATTCGCCAAGGAGCATCTGTCCGTCCCGGTGGGCATCCACCAAAAAGACTCGGATTGCCTCTCCGATCCGATGTTGAACCTCTCCGCCTTCTTCTCCCCCTTCACTTCGCCGGAGGCCGATTTCTTTGTCGAGGAAGGAGCCTTCGATCGTTGGTCGGGCCCGGTCCTTCAAATCCTCCACACTCCGGGACACAGTCCCGGATCGATCAGCATCCTCGGCGATGGGTGGGTGATCTGCGGCGACGTTTTGTTCAAAGGATCGATCGGCAGGACCGATTTTCCCCGGAGCAGCCTCCAACAAATCCATGAGAGCATCCGCGAAAAGCTGATGTCCCTGCCCCCCGATACAGTGGTTTATCCGGGACATGGCCCCTCAACCACCATCGGCGAAGAAAAAGAGTCCAACCCATTCCTCCATCTGGGTTGAAGAATCCTCGTATAGCGACGAATCCGGATGAGCACAAATAACCCCAGACGCCGTTTCGCCCGAAGAAGCCTGTGGATCCTGTTGGTCTTGGGCCTGCTGGGATTCGGCCTCTCCTTGGAATCCTACCGCGAGCTCCGCAGTTCGCAGGAGGGAAAAGGGACCTGGTGCTCCTTCAGCGAGTTGTCCGATTGTGAGAAGGCCTTTCAAAGCCCTTACTCGCAACTATGGGGAAGACCCATCTCCATCTACGGAGCGGCAACGTATTTTCTGGTGATCTCGATCGCCGCTTTGGGATTGATTAACGGCGGCCCTTTCATTCTCTCTTCTCTGCTCCATCTGGCCCTTTTAGGAACTATCCTTTTCGGAGCGACCGGCTATTTCGGGTGGGCCTTGTTCACTCAAGTCAAGACGCTGTGTGTCCTTTGTATCAGCGATTACGTGGTGAACCTATCGACCGCGATCGTGGCATGGCGCGCCTGTTGGAAATTGGATTTGCCTTACAAGCAATTGTTCCGTTGGGATTTTCGAACCCTCTTCGGTTCGACCGGGAATACGATCCGCACCGCTTTGATGGTGACCCTGTTTGTCGTCTTCGGTTTTGTCTTGGTTCACCAGGAGAGGCAGTGGTATCTCTACAAGCGCGGGATCAAAGACATCATGAACGATCAGGTCCAGCGCATCCAAACGCCATGGGCTCAGGCCTTTCCGACAAAGGGTCCCGAGGACGCTCCCATCCAGGTGGTGATGTTCGGCGATCATCAGTGCCCTTACTGCATGGCCATGAAGAAGAACTGGAACGACATCATGGAAGAGTATCCCGGTCTCATTCGCATGACCGCCGTGCTGTCCCCCTCCAACACCGACTGCAACCCGGCCGCCATCGACAACAAACACCATCTCTTTTCCTGCCCAGCGGCCCATCTTGCTCAGGTGGTATATCAGAAGAAGGGAAACGAGGCGTTCTGGAAGTTGCAGGATGAACTCTACGCCAATGGGCTCGTCCTTGATGAGGATTTGTTGACCTACCTGGCCAAGAAGGAGTTCGGTCTCTCCGACGAAACCATCCTCGACACCTGGAAAAAGGCCCGGACTCCGGAAGGTTTGGAACGCCACTTTCAGGCCGCCAATCTGGTCGGCGTCTCTTACCTGCCCTACATGATCATCGATGGGATCAAAACCAGCGGATACCTCGAGAAATGGGCGCTGATCGAACTCTTGAAGTCCGAACTCGAAAAGAAGGGCCTCAAGTTGTCGGATTTCAAAGCGGACAAGACCTGAATCTAATCCACCGTCACTAAATCCCCATGCCGCCGGTGACCTCGAGTGTGTGCCCGCTGATGTAGGAAGCATAGGAAGAGGCCATGAGGAGAATTCCACCCGCGGCTTCCTCGGCGGTTCCGCCTCTTCGCAGTGGGATGAGGTGTTCAAATCCTCCCCGAAGTTTCTCGGGAATGCCGAGATCGACTTCCTTGCCCTGCACCGAGATCTTCTCGCCTGATTCTTTGGGACGGGTCAGGCGGGTGTCCATGTAACCGAACGCGACCGCGTTGCACCGAATCCCGAATGCTCCCCATTCCTTCGCCACTGTTTTGGTGAGACCCACCAACCCGAGCTTGGCAGTGGCGTAATTGGCCTGACCGATGTTGCCATGGAGTCCGGAGGTGGAGGAGATATTGATGATGCAACGGTTCTCCAGCGGTTTTCCTGCCTCCATGTCCGCTTTAGCCACGTCTCTCATGTACGGAGTCGCGGCTCGGATCAGACGAAAGGGGGCGGTGTTGTGGACATCCAACATCGCGCGCCACTGATCGTCGGTCATCTTGTGGAGCATGGAGTCCCAGGTGTAGCCCGCGTTGTTGACCAGGATGTTGATCTTCCCGAACGCCTCAACCGCGGCTTTCAGGATCTGGTCCGGGAATTCGGGGTCGGTCACATCGCCGGGGAACGAAAGCGCTTCGCTTCCGGAAGCCTTGATTTCCTCGGCCACTTGATCGGAGACTCCGGCATCGAGGTCGGTCACCACCACCTTGGCCCCCTCCTGAGCAAAGAGTTTCGCCGCGGCGGCCCCGATCCCTCGTCCCGAGCCGGTGATCACCGCCACCTGATTGTCCAGTAGATGAGCCATTGAGTTTTTTCCTCCGATTCTGTCGTTCGATTGAGCCGTACAAGTTAGAATTTATGTTCACTTTCGGCAAGGCGCCGGACAGTCCCACAACCCTTAATCGTCCACGGGCTCGAAAAACTCTCCCTCGAGGTCCTCTAACTTGTCCATCATGAATCCGCGCGCGTCTTGAATCGCCTGATTGTAAACAGCCGGTCCCAATTGTTTGATGAAGAGATCCAAGAGTCTTTCCGCTTGGAAGGAACTGATCTCCCGGTCCATTTCCTCGTCGAAGAAGAGCCGGATCTCTTCCAAGATTCGGGTCCGGCGCTCCTCGGATAATCGAATGCGCATGGGGGAATGGCGGTCGTTGGGCGACATGAAAGGTCCTTTCCGTTGGAAGGTGCCGACATTGGGACTCAACCGTAATCGAAGGACTCCCGTTGTTCCAGTCCATTTTCTCGCTTATCGTCCATCCCATCATGTGCGGAATATTTGGGTTGATTGTTTCCGAGGAGGTGGAGATTCCAAATGAAGCGGCGGAGGCGGCTTCGCAAGTCCTTCTGCCTCGCGGTCCCGATTCCCTAGGCGTCCATTTTGAACCCGGCGCCATGATCGGCATGCGGAGACTCGCAATCATCGACCCCGAAGGTCCCTGCCCGCCAATATTCAATGAATCCAAACGACTTCTCGCGGTGGGAAATGGCGAGGTCTACAACCACACAGCCATCCGAAAGCAGCTCGAACGGAGTGGGCACAGATTCAGAACCGACAATGACCTGGAGACCTTGGTCCACCTGGAAGAGGAGGCGCTTCCCGATTGGGAGTTGGGCCTGCGCGGCATGTTCGCCTTTGCAATTTGGGATCGGGCCGAAAGAGCCCTCCATTTGGGGCGCGATCGATTCGGAATCAAACCCCTTTTTTGGTGTGGGGATGAAAACGGAGTCGCCTTCGCGTCGACTCTACCGGCGTTGAAGGAAATGCTTATGGCAATCGGCGCGTGTGAAAAGGCGGACCGACTTCCCAAATCTCTTCGATCACTCGCCACTCCTTCCGGATGGAAACTGAACAACGAAGCATTGCTGTGGTACCTGGACACCCTGTGTGTCCCGGCGCCCATGACGATCTATGAGAACGTTCATGCCCTCCCGCCCGCCTCGCGAATTCTTTGGCAGTTGGGTCAGGCCCCCGCCCTCGAACCCTATTGGAACCCAACTTACGAACCAAAACGGAAGTTATCCCTTGATGACGCCATCCCGCTCTTCGAGGAAAGTTTTCGCGAAAGCGTCCGGCATCACCTGGTTTCCGATGTCCCTGTCGGGGCGTTCCTCTCGGGCGGATTGGACTCGGGCTATTTGGTGGCCGAGGCGGCTTCGCAAATGGGCGCCAGACTTTCGACCTACACGGTCGGATTCCGGGAAGCCAATTATTCGGAACTCCCCTTAGCCCAAGAAATGGCCGGATGTTTTGGAACCGACCACCATGAGATGCTGTTGGATCCGTTTACCCAGGGGGACCTGCCCAGCATTGTCTCCGCGATGAACCAACCCTTCGGCGACTCCTCGGCATGGCCCACTTGGGCCATCTCTCGGGCTGTCGGAAAGAATTTGAAGGTTGTGTTGGCGGGCGATGGTGGCGATGAACTCTGGGGAGGCTACCCCTACTACGCGATCCACAACATGGGGAGGTGGTTGCCTCGGAACTACCACGCGTCCGGGATGGATCACCCTTACGACACCTCTTTTTCGAGTCGCGCCCGCAGGGTTTTGGGGGACCTGAAGCGGAACCCAAACGACTTGTATCGACGCTGGAGGCATCTCGATCCAAACGGTTCGTTCTGGGAAAAGATCCTGCGAGAGGATTTCAAGTCACCGGGCGTTGAGTTCCCCCGCTCGAAATCTTCGGGATCGCCTCACGATGGACTGCTTGAACGAGATGTTCGATTCTATTTGCCGTCGGATCTTTTGGAAAAGGTGGACACGATGTCGATGGCGCATTCCCTGGAGGTGAGAGTCCCCTGGTTGGACCCGGTCCTCTTCGAGGTGGTGGCGCATTTCCCTTCGACTCTCAAGATCAATGGTGGGATCACGAAGTGGCTCCTTCGAAAGTCCGCGGAGAAGAGAGCGGGTTGGCTCCCTCAATCGGTTTTGAGGGCGAAGAAACAGGGGTTTGCAATCCCCATCCATCGATGGATTTCCAATGAGTTAGCGGGCCTGTTCCACGAAGGTCCGCTTGATCGCAACTCCCGTGTCGCCCCCCTCATGGATCTCGTGAGCCTGCGACGGTATTATGAGGCGCATCGCGCGGGCCATATTCGACTGGGGCACGCCCTTTGGGCGGTCCTTGTCTTGGACATTTGGTTGCGGCAAAACGGGCTTGAGCCCTCTTAAGAGAGGTTAGGAAGTGTCCGGGAAGGGTTTTTGGATCAAGTTAATCGGAGGGCTATGGACGCTGGTCATTGTCGCGGTCCTGTTCGCCTCCTTCTTCCCGGTTCTGGGCCAAAGGCAGCTCGAGGCGGAGGGGGATTATTGCTGTGAGAATCTCGATCTCATTCTGCAAGCGAAGATCCTTTTGGCCGAGGACCTGAATGTCTTCTCCGAACAATCGCCGGGAACGATTAAGCGAGATGTCAGCCCAGCCGACCTGGCGCCATACCTCGAAAGGTTGGCTCCTGGCCGGGAGTTGAATTGTCCCTCGGGAGGAACTTATAAGATACGTCCTCTGGTCGATCGAAATGGCGAGGTGGTGATTCCAGTCTGCGACTTTGAGGCCAAAGACAATGACAGCGACGGGAACTCCAATGCCTCGGAAGGTTTGCACATCCACCGTCCCTCTCATTTGAGAGACACCGATACAGGACTTTATTATCGCGATCCGCAGCTGAATTTCTGCGAGTGACCGACTCAACTCAATCCATGCGCGTTCTAATGCTCCATCCCCATGACGTTCGATATTACCCTTGGACTGTCCGGATAGTGAAACTCGCGGAGGAACTCGCCAAACGAGGTCACGAAGTGAAGGTGGCTTATATCGAACACAAGCGGGCGGAGGAGCCCGACTTCCATCCCCTAAGGGAGATTCCGGAGGGAACGGTCGAATATGTCGGTCTTCGATCGCGAGATAAACAAACCCACAAGAACATCCGGAGCGTGGTCGATCTCGCGAGGGATGTCGACATCATTCATTTCCAAAAGTGTTTCGCTTCCGCTTTCATTCCGGCCCTGTGGGCCTCTTGGGTCCACAAAAAACCTCTTCACTACGATTGGGACGACAACGAAACGCTGATCCTTCGGGAGATTCTCGGGCTTCCCGTGGGATTCGCATCGCAGGCGCGTTTTTTCGAAAAACGCGTTCCGGATTATGTCGACACCATCTCGGTGGCCAGCGATGGACTTTGGGAGGAGTGTGTTCGTTTGGGTTTTCCGGAGGATCGGATGGTGAAAGTTCCGGTGGGCGCCGATCTCACCGCTTTTAATCCCAACATGGATGGCAGATGGGTGCGCGAGAAGCAACCCCTGAATCTTGGGTCGGGGCCGATCGTCTCTTATATCGGCCAGTTGGAAGGAGCCGCGTACGCCTCTCTTTTTCTCGAGGCTTGCAGGCTCTTGTCTGACCAACACCCCGATGTGAAGTGGCTTGTTGTTGGCGGGGGAGCGATGCTGGAGGAGCTCGAGGAGACCGCTTTCGAACATGACCTCCTGGGTCGAGTCGTCTTCACCGACTATCTCCCCAGTTCTCAGGTCCCGGCAATCCTGGCCGCGACCGATATCACGGTGGCCTGTTTCTCCGACGAGGACTTTGTCCGCTGCAAAAGCCCTCTCAAGGTCGCCGAGTATTTGGCCGCCGGCAAGGCGATTGTCGCCTCCAATGTGGGCGAGGTCCCTTGGATGACCGGAGGAGCGGCGGTCTTGGTCCAGCCTGGAAGCGCCGAGGCGTTGGCCAAGGGTATTGCCGATCTCCTAGCCAATCCCTCCAAGCGAAAGGACCTTGAGGTTCAGGCAAGAAGACGGGCCGAAGAGGAGATCAATTGGGCTCGGAGCGCCGAAAAACTGGAAAGCGCCTACGAATTGGCAATCAGATAGAAAATCCCCGTTAAAGGACCTCTTCTCCATGGATATTCATGAGTTGCGACCCACCGACCAGCCTCTCGTGGAGGCCCTTCTTCGGGAAAATCCCCACAAAATCGACCAAATTCGGTTCCAAAAACTCGATATCGACCGATTGGTTCGTTTCCATACGACCCGGATCATGTCCAGAATGGACAAGCCAGACCAACCCATCTGGGCCATCGATTCATCAGAGGGGCCGGGCCTATTGGGTTTACAGGCAATCAAATCTCATTCAGATTTTTTTGAAAAACTTGTTTTTTCGATGTCTCCTGTGTTATCATACAAACTGAACGAACCGGACAGGGCTCTTCTCCTGGAAAAAGGAGTCGAAACGGCCCGAGTGAAGGGCGCGGATGTGGTTTGGATGCAGTTCGCGGAGGAGGAGAGCGAATGGTTTTCTCTCCTTTCTCGTGAGAATGGCGCGTACTGTGGGACCGATCTCCGTCTGAGTCTCCGTCTCAAGCCAGGTTCGGATGAGGACAGCCAGGAAACTCGCCTCCGGCCCGCCTCGAGGGAGGACCTAGAATTGCTGGAGAAGATCGCGGCCAGAGGACACCGGAACAGCCACTTCTTTCGGGACCCATTCCTGGACGAGAAGAAGAAAGAACGGTTGTTCCCAGAGTACCTCCGAAAGTCATTCGGATCGGAGTCTCGCACTCTTTGGGTGGCCGAGGATGGGAACGAGTTGATGGGTTTCACTCTTCTCATCGAACCGTCCAATCAAGAGGAATCGATTGGCCGGAGGGTCGGGATCCTCGACTACATTGTCGTGGACCCAAAATTCCAGGGCCGGGGAGTTGGCAAAGCCCTCCTGAAGAAGTCGCACAATCATTTGGCGTCCAAGGGGTTCGAGTTTGTCGAGCTGAAAACGATGCTGGACAACCGGAGCGCGGTTAATTTTTATCAACGCGAGGGATACCGCCTAGTCTCCTCGGAAGTCCATTTCAGTCTGGGAATGTGAGGGAAGGAAAAGCATGCTGCTAGCCAAACAAGTCGATCCGGCCACCATCTACGAGACTCGGCCCGTCTTTCCACGCGGGCCAGAGGTTCCCAAAATCTTGATTGTCGACGACGAGGAAGACATTCGAAAACTCCTCGCCACCGCGTTGACAACCATCAACGGGTACGTGGTCGACACAGCGGAGGATGGTCGCGACGCTCTTCAAAAGATGAGGCAGCGGCGCTTCGATGCCGTGATCACCGACCTCCGGATGCCCGAGATGGATGGAACCCGATTGCTGGATATCTCTCGCAACGAGTTTCCGGACATTCCGATCATCGTCATCACCGGGTTCGCCCGATTGGAAACGGCGATCGAGGCCCTTCAACTTGGCGCCTCCAACTTCATCACCAAGCCCTTCCGGATTCCCGAAATCAAGGATGTCATCGAGAAAGCGATCCAACGCAAGCGGGATCATGAAATCCCGCGTCGCACGCTTCCCTGTTTGGTCGAGGAGAATCTTGTTTTTCATATCCCTCCGACCATGGAGGCGAAGTCGGGAGTCATTCACTATTTGACCGAAAAACTGGTCGGCGCCGGGATTTGCGACGAGTCGGGCAAGTACTTTGTCTCGGTCTCCCTTGACGAAGCGTTGACCAACTCGCTTTTTTACGGGTGTTTGGAGGTCTCCTCAAATCTCCGAGAGACCGAAGAAGGGAACGAGGAATTCAATCGCCTTGTCCACGAAAGGATGGAGATGCCCGAGTACCGGCAAAGGGCGATCACTGTCGAAATGTGCCTCAACCCCGATGAGGTGGTTTATCGCATCACCGATCCGGGGCCCGGCTTCGACGCTCCCGACTTGTCGGTGACTCTTCCCGAACCCTCGGATCTTTCAAGCCTTCATGGCAGAGGTTTGCTGCTGATGACCTGTTTCATGGACGAGGTCTACTACAACGATTCAGGGAATCAAATCACCTTGGTCAAGAAGAAACAGCGTCAGGAAGAACACCCAGACGCCTCGGAATAGAGGTCGGAAAAAGTCATTCGAGAAGGAACGAGAGACGGGCCGCTAGGAAAGGGCTTTCTCGGCGATGTAATTCAGGACGCCTCGAACCGAGGTGATGCCCACCAATCGGTCTCCATCTAAAATCGGAACATGCCGAAAACCGGCGTCGGACATCTTGTTGAGGATCGCGCCCAGATTGTCCTGAATTCGCATGGTGGCCGGCTCGCGCGTCATCACGCTGGAAATGGGCGTCACCGAGATATTGACCTGCTTTGCGGCGACACGTTTCACCGCGTCTCGCTCGGTGAAGATGCCGACCAACTTCCCGTCGGAATCCACCACGCAGACCGCTCCGTGGTGACGGTTATTCATCTTCTTCACAACACCCTCGACCGTTTCGTTTTGGGAAACGGTCACGGGAGCGGGCGGGTTGAGTTCCGAAATGCAGTGGTGAAGGATCGATCTCTCCATCCCGGCGGGCGGGTTGACCGCCCCCAGGTTAAGATCTTGAAGATCCATCCCGCAATTCTCACATGTGTCCGAACCCGGGATCACTTCCATTCCGCAAGTCGGACATCGATGTGTCGGGGGAGGAGTCTTCAATTCCATATCAGCTCACCGTCCATGTGTCTCCACTGTTGAGGAGTTTTTCCAAATTCCCTTTGCCCTCTTTCTCTTGGGCCGCGTGAATCTGATCTCGACAGAGATCGCTGTACTCGGGTTTTTCCACGTTTCTGAAAACGCCAACCGGAACGGGGAACTCCGGAAAATGCAGACGGGTCAGCAGATAGGCCAGGGTCGGTTCGGACAACGATTCGTTGTGTATGAGAAGATCCTCGATCGAGTAGTTCTCGCCGATCTCCACCACCTCGGGGGAGAATCCCTGGATGGCGATGCCCTTTTCCAGGTCTTTTCCAAAGCGCATCGGCTTTCCATCCTCGAGATAGAGGACTTGATCCGCGCGTTTGGTCCGTTCAGTGAAATCGTTGAAGGCCCCATCGTTGAAGATGTTGCAGTTTTGGTAGACCTCGACAAAGGAAGTGCCTCGGTGATTGGCCGCTCTCTCGAGAGTTTCACCAAGATGCTTGGTGTCGATATCGATGGCGCGCGCGACAAAGGTCGCTTCCGCCGCGATGGCCACACAGAGTGGATTGATGGGGTTGTCGATGGACCCATAGGGAGTCGATTTGGTTTTCTTACCCATTTCCGAAGTCGGCGAAAACTGGCCTTTGGTCAATCCATAGATGCGATTGTTGAACAGAATGATGTTCAGATCGACATTCCTTCGAATGGCGTGGATCAAATGGTTTCCGCCGATGGAAAGACCATCGCCATCTCCCGTGACCACAAAAACTTTCAGGTCCGGGTTGGCCAACTTAACCCCGGTCGCGACAGCCGGCGCGCGCCCGTGAATGGAATGAAAACCATAGGTGTTCATGTAGTAGGGAAACCGGCTGGAGCATCCGATGCCCGAGATGAACACGAAGTTCTCCCTGGGAACGCCGAGGTTCGGCACCATCTTTTGCATTTGGGCGAGAATCGAATAGTCTCCGCATCCAGGACACCAGCGAACTTCCTGGTCCGACACGAAGTCCTTCCGGTCGAGTTTCAAGTCAATCATTTCGCTACTTTGGTTGGCAGTCATTTGTATCCCTTTTAGTTTCATGGCCCGACTTTATCCATTGAGGGGCCGATTGAGTTAGAGTTGTTCTTCCACCTTTTTCATGATCTCTTGGATCATGAACGGTTTCCCTCGCACTTGGTTAATGCTAATCGAGTCAAGCAAAAGCGTGGCGCGCAGATAGGTCCACAATTGGCCAAGGTTGATTTCCGCCACGAACACCTTCTTGAACCGAGAGAAGATGTCTGTCAAATCCGGCGGCAACGGATTGATATGACGAATATGGATTGATGACACCGCCAGTCCCTTCGCCCTCAACTGCTCGGTCGCCGAGGTGATGGCCCCGCGGGTCCCGCCCCATCCCACAATCAGAGCGTCGCCTTCCGGATCCCCATATATTTCAGTGGGGGGAATGTCCTGGGCGATGCCAGCGACCTTCTTGGCGCGCAGGCGAACCATGTTGTCGTGGTTTTGCGGATCGTAAGAGACATTCCCGGTCAGATGCTGCTTCTCGAGACCGCCAATGCGGTGCTCGAGACCGGGCGTTCCGGGAATCGCCCAAGGCCTGGAGAGAGTTTTCTCGTCGCGGGCATAGGGCTGGAACGTATCCTGGTCGGTGGCGTTCGGAAACGACAGGTCCGGTAGATCTTCTAACGATGGAATCCTCCAGGGTTCGGATCCGTTGGCCAAGTAACCGTCGCTCAGCAGCATGACCGGGGTCATGTACTTCATGGCGATCCGGAAGGCCTCCAGAACGGACCAGAAACAATCGCCAGGGCTGCACGCGGCGATCACCGGAACGGGGCATTCCCCATTTCGCCCATAAATGGCTTGGAACAAATCGCTCTGTTCGGTCTTGGTCGGGAGACCCGTGCTGGGTCCCCCACGCTGAATGTTGACGATCACGAGAGGCAGTTCGGTCATCACAGCAAGGCCGATAAATTCGCCCTTGAGCGCGACGCCGGGTCCGCTCGTGCCGGTCAAACCGATTCCGCCCGCGAATGAGGCGCCCAACGCGGCGCCGATGGCGGCGATTTCATCTTCCGCTTGGAAGGTTTTCACCCCGAATTTCTTGTAGCGGGAAAGTTCCTGGAGAATTTCGCTGGCCGGCGTAATGGGATAGGACCCGTAAAACAGCTCCCGGCCCGATTTCTCCATCGCGGTCACCGCTCCAAGAGCGATGGCTTGGTTTCCTGTCAAATTCCGATATTTACCCGGAGCCAAGGAGGCTTTGCGGATGGAATAATGGGTGGTGAAAATCTCCGTCGTCTCGGCGTAGTTAAACCCATGCTTCAGGGCGGCGGTGTTCGCCTCGAGAACGGCGGGGTTGCGGCCGAATTTCGACTGAATCCAATTCAGGGTGTGATCGAGCGGACGATCGTACATCCAGTAGACGACGCCGAGTGCGAAGAAGTTCTTGCAACGTTGACCCTGCTTACGGTCGAGCCCGGTGTCCTTGATCGCGTTGAGCGTCAATGTGGTCAGGGGAATTCGGATGACCCGATAGCCCTCGAGGCTCCCGTCATCCAGTGGATTGCTTTCGTAACCCGCCTTGTCCAGATTCGAGGCTTGGAAACTATCCTCATTAACGATCACCGTCCCGCCTTCCACCAGGTCGGCCAAGTTCACCTTGAGCGCGGCGGGATTCATCGCCACCAACACATCCGGACGATCGCCGGGAGTTCGGATTTCCTGAGAGCCGAAGTTGATTTGAAAACCGCTCACGCCAGGAAGCGATCCGGCGGGGGCGCGGATTTCCGCGGGGAAGTCGGGAAGGGTGCTGATGTCATTTCCGAAAACCGCTGTGGTGTTGGTAAATTGAGTGCCGGTCAGCTGCATTCCGTCACCGGAATCGCCAGCGAATCGGATGACCGCCGATTGGATTTCGACAGTGGGTTTTTGCGTCTCCATCGTGGGGGTGGAGAGTTCTGTTTCAGTTGACAATTTATTCCTCCATCAAGATCGGAGCACTTGCTAAGCTCCCTCTTTTGAAACCATCTTTTGGTCCAACCGTGGCGGTAGATTGAAAACTTCGGCGGGAAAATGCTCCGAGATGTAATCGATCACATTCCGGGCGGAAATGAGGCCGAGTATTCGATTGCTTTCGTCCACGAGGGGAACGTGGCGATACCCTCCCGAGGTCATCACCTGGATTGCGCGATCCAACGATTCGTCGGGTCGTAGCGTTTCTATCTCCGTCGACATGATCGCCGAAACAGGCTCATCCGCGGACATCTTCCGCTCGAGCACTTTGGCGAGAATATCTCGTTCACTGACCAGACCGTGCAGCCGACCCTCTTTCTCGACCAGGACGCAACCTCGATTCTGGTCCGCCAAAAGGTCGATCAGGGTCGATATAGGCGTTGTTTCTTCGATGCGAATCGGCTCGGAGAGGGGGAGGTGACGAATCAGTTCTTCACGCAGGCGTCTGTTTAGTTCCATTTTCCTTTGTGCGGTTGGTTAACCAGCAATCGATTTACATTTTGCCTGATTCCTGTCGATCTTGGAAGACCTTTCGGAGTCGCGCCTAATCGCGAAACCCGAAATCCAACCGTTGAACGACCTTACGTTTCGGACTCACTAACTCAAAACCTTCTTGATCGCTTCCAACACCCGGTCGGGTTGAAAAGGTTTGACGATGAAATCCTTGGCGCCGGCCAGAATCGCGTCCTTCACCATGCTTTCTTGGCCCAGTGCGCTGACCATCACGACTTTGGCGTTCGGATCCGAACCGACAATCTTTTTGACCGCTTGGATTCCATCCATTTCGGGCATGGTGATGTCCATCGTGACGACATCCGGGCGGAACTCCTGATATTTCTCCACGGCGACCTCTCCATTCTCGGCCTCCGCGATTTCATAACCCGCGGGCTCAAGGACATTTTTCAAGGTCACTCGCATGAAGGCGGCATCATCCACGATTAAGGCTTTCGGCATCCTGGTCCTCCTGACCGTTCATCACGATCACTCTAGTCTGGCTCCTCGTAAGTCGACTCTCAACGTAAACGAGATGACTAACGAAAATCGGAAAACGCGACTTTGCCAAATATGATACACATTCCCTTTCAATCTGACAAGGAGTATCGTCGCATTCCGGAAGAAACGATTGAGGAATGGCGGATCTATTCCGTCGGGATCTCTTGCAATCCAGCCGGTTCGGGCTCCAAGGATCGAATTTCATCGATTTTTCGCGACGGAGTTGTCCCAAAACCCTGTTTAGATATGGCTCGGGGATTCGCGCCTGCGGGAAGGAGCGCGTCGCTTTCGTCGACCGGGCCATTGACCTTCGCCCCGATCAGATGAACGGCGGTGGACTCGTCCTTGGACTGTAAAATGGCGCGAAGAGGCAGCATATCGGATTGCCTGACCCAAAGTTCCCAGTCCCAATTCATCATTTCGTTGCGAGTTTGCGAGGACCAGATCTTGAATAATTCGGAACGACGTTTGGGGCTGGCGACCATTCGGTAGACCGGCATGCCATCCAGAGTGGTCTCGTCCACATCGATCGAGTGCTCATCCTTGAACTTCTCGATATCGAAATCTCCCGACCCGAGGAGCGCTCGAAACACCTGAACAAGCAGGTTTTCGTCCTCTTTCCCCTGAACAAGCAGATCTCGATCGGCGTCGTATTGAAGGACGCTCCCGCCCTTGGCAAAGATCCGCCCACTCGATGGGGCGCGTTCGACTTTCGGAGCCGCGCCCTCGGTCAGTTGACTATTGATCTCGCTCTCGGGCACCAGCGAGGGGTCCTCGTATTCCCCGACAAGATCGTAGATGTACGAAATCTTTCCATCCGAAAAGAGGGTCAAACGCCCCGAATAACGCTGGACCAAGCCGTCTCGGTATCTCGACTCTTGTTGGATGTCGGAGGTGAAGGTCTGGACTCGATTCATCGATTCCTCGAGTCGTTCGAAAAAGTCGGTTCTTGAAATGCCCAGCGCCGGGCTAATCGGAAGGCTGATGATAGCGAAGAGTAACAGACAGCAAGTATGCCGCATTCGAATCTTGATGCTCATTTTATCCCCCAGAATACCGCCCTAAGAAAGGGCTCCCTAAAAGAACGAAGGTTCCCCAACCCTCGTTATGCTCAATCAATATAATCGATTTCCAGTTGAAAATCTCCCCCCAATCCAACTCTCCATCACGATTTGGAATCGGGTTCGGCGAGGAAATCGGATTTGCCCCCCCGCTTTTCGATCAACCGAATTCGCACAACCTCCATTTCCCGGTCAATGGCTTTGCACATATCGTAAAAGGTGAGCGCGGCCACCGAGACGGCTGTCAGCGCTTCCATCTCCACCCCGGTCTTTCCCTCGCATCGCACTAGAGACTCGATCCGAAACCGGGCGTCCTCTGTGGAGGAATCCATTTCCTCGATCTGGACATCCACTTTCTCGATCGGAAGGGTGTGGCAGAGGGGAATGAGCCGTGCGGTCTCTTTCGCGGCGTTGATTCCAGCGATCTTGGCGACAGTAAAAGCATCGCCTTTCTTAAGCGTGCGAGCGCGAATCGCCTCGGCGGTCTCTTTTTTCATTTGCAAAACCGCCTCTGCTCGGGCCACACGAGTGGTCACCGATTTGTCGCCGACATCGACCATGTGAAGGTCGCCCTCAGAGGTCAGGTGGGTCAAATCTTTTGGATCGTTCATTCCTTTTTCCCGGTTATCGTGACACCGAACAAACCGAATGCCAAGCGTTGCAGGAGGAACAAGAAAGAGAGTTTCGCATTTTTGTCGAATCGGGTTATCGCCTTTAGACATGTCGCCGAGAAGCGTTCGGGCCAGGCGCTTCGTCGAAGTCGAACATCGGCGAATGAAGGTTCGTTCGCCTCCAGCCGGATCAGATTTAGCGAGCTCGCTCCGACTCGAAAGGAGGTGAACCCTGCTTTCTCCAGGGCCTGTTGGTACTCCCCTAAGCTGGGGGAGGTTTCGATCCCTCCTTCTTCTTCCGCGATATTCGCCATGCGCGCTTTCTGAGAGCGACCCAGAAGCAAGGAAGCCATCGGTTCATGTGTGGCATAAAGGGCGCCTCCGGGTCTCAGGATTGAGGAGACCGAACGCAAGGTTTTCTCAAGGCGAGCCGAATGATGAAGGGCCGCGAAAAAAACGGCGAGATCGAAGGTCTCCGCGGCGAAGGGCGGTAGATCCCAATCGCCTCTAACCAGCGCCCCTCGCAGACTCTCGACCGACGCTGAACTTTCAATCTCCGGCGCCGAGAGATCCATCGATAGGACCGACACCTCGGGGAAATGCTCAATCAACGCGCGCGATTCTTTCCCATCGCCGGATCCCAAAACCAGTATTCGCTTGGGATTCGGGACGAGGGATCGCAGTTCCTCGATAAAGAACCCCGAGAGGAAAAGGTCTCGACCCTTCTCTCTCTCGGGGTGTCGGGCTTCATGGAAAGAACGCTGGCTGTCGGACTTCAATTCAACTTCTTAATCCGGAGGTTTCGGAACTTCACTTCATTGTGATGATCCTGGAGACCGATGTACCCGGAGACCGCACGGTTTTTCATCGCCTCGACCTCGCTGTATTTGAAGTGATGGGCAAGGTGTCCGTTCCAGACGATCTTGACCTCTGTTCCGATGCATTGAATCTCGACCTCGTTCCACTCGTCGGGATGAATGAAGATTCCCTCGGGAGGTTTGACATCGTAGATGCTCCCGGTCACATCGTTCGTGATGGGCGCGTCTTTGTCCTGTCCCATCACTTGGAACTCGAAGCCGATTCGGGAACAACGCCCCACGAGCGGCGCGCGCATGAACATGCCACTGTTACCGTTCTCTTTGATCCAATACTCGCCGCGGAAGATGAAATCGCTGTAAGGCTCCCAGGATCGCAGCCATCCTCCCTTGAATCCTTGGAGTTGAATGACTCCATCCTCGACAAAGAAATCGTCGGGCTGAGAGATCGGAACCCAACCCGATAGGTCCTTGCCATTGAAAAGAGAAACAAACCCCTCCTCCGCCTCCTTGGGATCGAGATCGGCGTTCATGTCCTCGGAGGGTGGAATCGCCTCCGAAATTTCTTTCTGCAATTGATCCACGAGAGGCGCGATGTCATCCAGCGTCTTCTGAACTTTTCCCATATCGGCGTCACGATCCTCGTAGACCACACAGAAGCCATACGGGAACGATTCGTCGATCCGTCGGAATCCAACTTTGGAAACCGCTTTCTTCAGATCGTCGCTGGAGAGATTTTGCGCGGAGACCGTCTCGATGAATGGCGCGCCATCCGCGGAAACTCCTCCCTCTCCCAGCTCGAGCGAATCGACACGCCCCATCACGACATCGATTGGACCGCCCTCTTTCACTAGTCCTGAATTGACCCGCGAGGATGCTCCGCCGGCGGCGAGAATGAGATCGGGGTGTTTTGCTTTGAGTGACTCAGCAATGCCCAAAGCGCTTTCCGCCGGGTCGGTTCCCGAATCTTGAATCTTCCAATCCGAATCATCGAGTTGGTCGGTCAGACACAGAAGATACCAGCAATCGTCCCCAAGCCCGTCGACCAGGGTCGCGGCCGCTTTCGCATAGGCTTCGGGCTCATCGAGTTGGCACTGGAGGGAGGGATCGAATATCACCACCAATGGAAGCATGTCGAAAGCATTGACCGCGACAATGTTGTCATGCAGGCGCTCGAGGCGGTCGGAGGAGATCCGAAGGCCATCGCCGGAGAAGAATCGATTGCCCGGTTTTTGGCACCGCAGGACCACAGTCGAGGCGCCCGAAAGCGGCCAGTCTTTGATCGTCGCGGAGAGATCTCCGGAATCGGCGTCCGGGAATTCGACTCCTCTTATTCCGGAGACGTTTTTATATTGCCCCCAACGGATCTCGTTGTTCTTGATGATGACCTTTCCCGGGTAGCCGCTCCATGAAACAGGGCAAAATGCGGTGAAGGCGAAAACCGCCGACACAAGCAAACCCAACCGGTTTGTGAATTGCCGAACCTTCATTCTAGGTGAACCTCCAATCCGATTTTCAATCAGGCGTTGAATCTGGAAACCGCATGGTGATAGGCTTTTTCGAGATTGTCCACCGACCGGCCCCAGGTCCAATTGTCAAGAAATTGCCGACGGCATCGGTCGGCCAAATTCGAATCCGTTCGAATCGTTTCCAGGAACGTCGACAGCCCATTCCGCCATTCCCGCTCCCCCAAACCCGATACCAAGGCCCCGCAATCTCCAATCATTTTTGGGGCCTCCCCGACATTGGAGGCGATCACCGGGGTTCCATGGGAGAGCGATTCCACCACCACCAGAGGGGATTTGCAGCGACTCATTGGATCATCCTTGAGAGGAAACAGAAGGCCTGTCGAAAGAGAAAGAATCGCCTGCGCTTCCCGATGCGGGACATACCCGGTGAATTGGCATCGTGCGAGAATTCCCTCCTCGCGGGCCCTTTCCTCCAGCGACCTCCTCCCGGGACCGTCTCCCACCAACACCAAATGGAGGTCATCCTGTTCGCGCATGACTCCGGCGATCGCGGACAACACCTCGACCGGGAAATCCTCCGCCTCCATTTGTCCCAGGAAAGTCAAAACGGTTCGGTCGCCAAATTCTTGTTCCCACTTTTGCAGGATGGAATCGTCGATGGCCCTTGGCGACCCGCCGACTGGACAGAAAAATATGGATTCCGAAGGGAACCCGTGCGATTGACAGATCCGGCCAATCTCATCGCTCGCCACGGAAACCGAATCCGCCCAATCGAGGATGAGTCTCTCCCAAGTTCCGATCAGGTTTCCGACCAAGGGAGAATCGGTGAGACGTTGCGCGATTCCCCCCTCGCCCCCCTCCAGGTCATCCCAATCGTAGTGAAGCGGCCCCGGGTGTTTCCGGAGTCCCCAGAGCACCGGAATCCCCGTATCTGGATAACACTTCCAGAGATGAACGAGATCCGCGGATTGGATCTCGCGCGACAGGATCCGGATGTTCTCCGGGATGGAGGCGGCTTGACGGTCCAGCGCGAGGACTCGGACGCCGGGAGGCGCTTCAGGTCGGAGCGAGGGGAGAGTTCTTCTCCTTTCCGAATGAGGGAACTGAATGAGGGTGACCTCATAATCGCGGGTGGCTAATTCCTCGGCCTGACGCCAGATCCTTTCGGCGCAGCCCACATTCACCACATCGAACCGTTGAACCATGAGGATCTTCTTCATGCTGCCGGAAGGATAGGCGAGGCTCTCGCCCGGATTCAACTCTCGGGCGAAAATGGAGTTTTTCGGCTCCGTGCTTGCAACTCCATTCGAATCGAACTTAAAATGTTAAGGAGAGAAAAAAATCAATTTTTCGAAAGGTTCGCCGGGAACCCCGATGTTGAAAATCCATCCCCCCCTCTTGTTGGTTCTGACGCTGCTGGCGACTGCCGGTTGGGCTGAAAACAAAATTCTCTACCTAACCAATGGCGACACCCTAGAGGGCGAAATCGTCGATGAGACTCAGGAACGCCTTTCGTTAAGACTGAAAAGCGGAGTCACCATCTCGCTGAACCAAGACGAGATCGAGTCCATCGAAACCGCGAAAAGCATCGCCGAGATGGAACAACCCTCGATCGAGGAACCGGTGGCGCCCCCCCCGGACCTCAATTTGAACGAGGTGTTCCGATCGGCGAATCCGACCCCCACTCCGATTCCAATCAGCCGACTGGGATCTCTTAAAATCCGTAAGAAGTTCAAGGCCAAGGAGTTTCGCGAGTCCTTGCTGCCCAAAAACCTGGGTCAGGAAGAGAACCAACCCATGCGGAATCTCCCGCAAATCCCCGAACAAGACGAGGAGGGGAATCGGAATTCCGGGGTGGTCACCTATCTGGAGACCGGACCCAAAATCCGTTCCGGGCCGGGCGGCTGGAGTCCTCTCGAGGCCGATCGCTTGCTGAACCCCGGCGATGAGATCAACACGCTCGAGGGGCGGATCGAGATCACCACCCAGCCCGGCAATCTATTGAGGCTCGAACCCAACACACAGGTTCTGTTTGAACGTAGCCGGAGTCTCCTCAAGAAGGGGAAGGCGTGGCTGGTCACCTTCGACAAGAACCCCTCGACCATCGAGTTTGGAAATGTCGTGCTGAAACTGCAGCCGGATGGACTGATCCACATCGAGACTCTCCGCTCCGGCCACAAGATTTCCATTCTCGAAGGGACCATCCGAGTCCACAACCAACCCCAAACCCCGCGATTGCTGAAATCGATCAAAGGGCCGAGTTCGGTCTGGATCGATGGAGCGAACGCGCTCAGTTCCGATAGCGAAATCGAATCGGTCCTGGGATCGAGGTGGGAGGACTGGCAAAAACGAATCGCCCAATACGCTTCTCAGCATACCACCGGGCTCGAGGATTTTGTCACCGAAGCGGAAGACAAAGACCAATCGACCGCGAGAGCCCTGATCCTGGAACTGGCCGAGGCGGTCTCCGAGTACTACATGGACCACGGGAGTTTTCCCCCGGACATCGACCCACCCCTGATGGTTCTGGTCCAAAACCCGGGTGACCCCAAGTGGAAGGGCCCTTACCTGGAGGGGGCCGCGGCGACCTTGAAAGACCCCTGGGGAGGAAACTTTGTCTATCGCCTGATGAAACAGGGCGAGGACACCATCGCGGGAATCTATATCAAAGGCTCGAACCAAAAATTCGAAGAGGGCGAGGGGGACGATATCGGCATCCTCGTTCCACCTCCGGATACAGCGGACAACTAAACGTCACAACCAGGATCTCGTGAACGACACATCTCCTCAATTCCCCATCCCCGGTCCGCAAACCGGAGAGAGAACCGAACGGTTTGTATCCACTTTTCTCGTGACCGTCCTCGTGGTTTTCGCGGCGTTCTTCCTCTATCACGCCGCGCGCACGATCCTTTATCCCTACACGGTCGACTATGGCGAGGGCTTTCTTTTGAACCAGGGCAATGAGCTCGCTCACCTCCGAAGCCCCTATCAACCCCTCGATGAACCCCCGTGGCTGGTTGCCAACTACCCGCCGGTTTATCCCGCCTTGCTGGCCATTGGCATCAAAGCGTTTGGAATCCAGTACTACTTCGGGAGAGCGCTTTCGCTGCTCGGCATCCTGGTCGCGGGTTATTGCCTTTATGCCATGACCCGCGATCAAACGGGCAACCGGCTGGCGGCTTGGGTCTCGCTGCTTGTCTGGCTCGGATCCTATCCCGTTTACGCATGGGGAGCCTACCATCGTGTGGATTCAGTCGGGATCGGATTCGAGGCGTTAGGGCTTCTCTTCTTGATGAAGAGAGAACGTTTAACTCTATCGATCCTGTTCTTCCTGCTCGCGCTCTATTGTCGGCAAACTCTGTGGATGGCGCCGCTGGCGGGGTATTTCTATTTGCGACGAATGGACGGTCCTCGATTCGCGGCTCGATGGTTTGGCAAATTGCTGGTTCTTGGCGGAGGGATCTTCCTGATCCTGACTCTCCTCACCGGTGGGGAATTCTTCCGCCACTTGGTCTCCTACAACGCCAACCCCTACCACATCAAGGATGTGTGGCGTAACGCCCATAACGGTCTCTTCCTGACCATGCTCCTCCCCACTCTGTTCCTGATCTACACCCTGGTCCGCGTGATCTCGACCGGTAAGTGGGACCTGCTGGGGTATTGCATCCCTTTTTCGATACTCACCTTTTTCCTGGTGGGCAAGCTCGGTTCGGCGGTCAATTATCTCTTCGAGATCGCATTGGTCAGCGCATGGGCGACCGGGGTGGTGATCGCGGAGGCGCAATACCACATTCCGAAAGGGAACCCCCTTCGACTCATGCCCGCTTTATTCCTCGGCGTCGGCATCTGCTTCCCACTGCATGTCCCCCATTTCTACAACCAATGGTCGATCAACGACTGGGCCGGAACTCCGATTTCGTCATCCCGCGTGATGACCGATGAACTCGCCTACCGTTTGAAGGAAATTGAGGAGCCGGTGTTGAGTCAGGACGCCGGTCTTTCCCTGATGACCGGTCATAAACTCGTTTGGCAACCCTTCATCATGACTCAACTTCACCAACAGAAGAGGTGGAACCAAGAGCCCCTGCTGGAAATGATCCGCAACAAAGAGTTCAAGGCGTTGGTGTTGCCGATCAACTTCGAGCTCGACACCAACCTCTCGGAGTTCGGCCTGTGGTGGACCCAATTCGATGAGGAGATGGTGGAGACCATCCGGACGCACTACCGTGTGGCTCCCCGGATCAACCCCGCCGCGAACCGGGGTCAGGACCCTCGCTGGGTTTGGGGATACCACTCGCCATTTGGAACCAATTACCTGTACTTCCCAAAATAGCGTCGATCAAAGTTGAACCCGCGCTGGAGCCTCCGGCATCCGGCCGGTTTTCGCCATCCAAAACCCAAGGGCGAAGAGAATCAGGATCCCGGGGAGAGGCAGGTTCAGCATGAGCATCCCCGAACCGGAGAGGTAAGCGGGGTTGGCCCATTGCACCCAGACACAAGCGATCGCCCAGCAGGCCGCCGCGAGACCCAGGATCCCATTGTTCACCCCATTCCCGGCCAGCCGTGAAGCGAGAACCACCCAAGCCGGCAGGGCCAAGATCAAATAGTGGTCCCAAAACAGGGAGGGGATTAACAGCATTCCGAGTATCCACACTCCCAGTTCCATTTCCGGATCCTCATCCCTCCGTTGGATGCGGCAACAGGCCAGGCAACCGATTAGTATCCCGAGCCCCCAGAGATAGCAAAGGCCCTTGGCCAGAAATCCGAGATCGAGCCAGGGTTCGGTTCGCAGGTTTTCATGGAAGAGTCGAAAGACGAGCGCGGGGAAGCCGATGTTCCCGGGGTCCACGTAAAACGCGTTTCCGGCCTCGGCCCAAGTGGAGGATCCGTACCCCATCTGCAAGACTATCGGAAGGTAATCGAAATACGGGTTTAGGCCGAAGACCACACCGGGACCGAGGATGAGAAGAAACCCGGTGAAGATCCCGACCCCAAGCGCGGGCCACTCCCTCTTCCACAAGAGCCACAACCCAAGGAATCCCGGAACCACCTTTACCAGTGTGGCTAGAGCAATCACGGCGGCGGCGGATTTCTTCCACCCGTTTCGCCAAAGGAACAGGATCAAACTGAGCATCAGGAGGAGGAAGTGGTCGAGTTGCCCAGCATCGATGGCGCGGTACAGAGGGAACGAGTAGCAGACGCTCCCAAGGAGAAAGGCTGTTTTGGCCAACGGGGTGAAACCAGAAAGACCTCCAGCGAGAAGAAGAAGGGCGCCAATGAGACAGGCCTGATTAAACCAGAACCAGACCTGGGTCGCTCGTTCGTAATCCATCCGGCCCAACCAGCCGAAAAGGTATCCGGTGAAGGGGGGATAGACGTAAGGGTTCAGGTAGCGGAGATCGGGGTGACGAACCTCGGAGGCTTCCGCTCGCAGGGATTCCTCCAAATACGGGTCCTCGCCTCTCCAAAGGAGACGCCCCCCGAGATACAGATGTTTGAAATCGTTGTGGGTCGAGTTCTCGAGCGGGGCGGCAAATTGGAATCGATAGAAGACCAGCGCGAAAATCGCGATTGCCAACGACCACAGCAAACGGTTCTGTGGAGATTCCGTGAGAGACATGCCCCTCCCCTCGAAAATCAGGAGTATTTATACGGATCCAAGTAATACTTGGGAGGCTCCGAATCGAGTTTGAAGAGACGAAGAATCAGGTCGGCGAGCGGTTTGTAGTCGAACTTATAATTCGCCTGGCTTAGAATCTCTTCGATATGGGCCGCTCGGGCTTTCGCGATTTGGCTCTTTCGACAGAGATCGTAAGCCTTCTCCTGAGCGAGTTCGTATTTGAGAACGCCGCTTTCATCCAATTTACCGCGCAAGACCATTTCGAAACTGTCCTCCACTCGGAAGGGTTGGCTGATCTCTCCATCCTCCAGTCGAGCCACCACGGAGGACCATTCCGGCGGCATGTCGAGCATTGAGACGTACCCCAGGTAACCGCCATCGGGGTTGTCGGAAAACCGGTGGGCCCAGGTGATGAAACTGTGACCCTGTTCGGCGATGAGGGTCCGGATGGCCATGAGCTGGTTGTAGGTTTCGCTTTCGGCGTTGAGTTTGTCCTGCTCGGAAGCGTTCATCGGATAGTTGATCGCTTTGGTGATGTGCCACGCCTCGACCATGGCGGGTCGACGGAAAGCTTCCAGATTCTCTTCGTAGAATTGATAGACCTCCTCCTCGGTCGGGGTGATCTCGGCGTCGATGGTCAACTCCATGAAATAGTCGGAGAGCACTCTTCTCTCGACTGGACGAAAACGGTCCTTGAAATACTGGGTGTCGGTGAAATCCAACTGGTGGACATGGTTGAGAAGGAGTTTTCTCTTTCCGAAATGTTCGAACAGCTCGAGTCGCTCCGCTCGAGATTTCGCTCCCCGAGCCTCGGCGTATTTGACAAATTCTCCCCAGCTGACGGTCATGTTTCCGGGCTCGATTTTGAGGAGAATCTTTTCGTTGTCGACATCCTCCTCATCGAAGAGTTCGGGATGCGGCGTGACTTGATAACTCGCGGCAAGCTCCTCCAGAAACGCCTCCAACCTCTCCTCGCGGGTCCGTTTGAAGAGCTGTTGATAGGCGGTCCTTTTCGAATCCTCAAACGATTTCGTTTCGGTCTCCTTTTTCCTCTCGGGGTAGAAGATCATGTAACCGGATGGCGGGGTCTCCACCACTGGGGAGTGGGTCTTCACCGGGGTCTCGAGAATCACCTGCTCGATCTCGGCCGGACGGTCTCCCGGGCGAAACGGGCCCCACAGCTGGTATTTCTTTCGAGAGTCCGTGTCGGTGTACTCATCGAGAAGTTCGTTGAAGTTGCCGCCTCTTTCCAGTTTCTGCCAGCATTCTTTGGCGCGCTTTTGGGCCTCCTCGGGGCCATGTTTCTCGTTCGAAAAAAAGATCCGGTAATAACTGTAGGATCCTGGAACCATGAACTCGTCTTTGTGCTCGTTGTAGAAACGGCGAACCTCTTTTTCAGTCAGGCGAATCGGTTCGTCGACTTCATGGCGGATCAGCAGGTTCATGCTGTACTCCTCACGGACCGGCCGAATCCGGTCGAGATAAACGGGGTCGCGATCGAGTTGTCTCTCCAGAGCCCGCTCGTAGAGAATTTTTTCGGAGGACCATTCGTGACCGGCCTGGAGCACAAATTCTTCCAGTTTTTGGGGGTTCACATCGTTGAGGGTGTAAAGTTCCCGAAAGGTGTGGAGGCAATCGGCAACGGTCAGATACCCGCCATCCCATGAGGCGACGATTCCCTGGAGTTCCGGCGAGGGGGATTCTTCCTCTTTGGAGCAGCCGCTCCAAAGAAGTCCCGACAAAATGAGGATCGGCGCGATCCCATAGGAAAGTTTTTTCATCGAATACAACCTTAGTTTTTGAATCACTTTTGAGCGTCTTCCTGAACAATCGAATGCATTGAAGGCGGTGAAATATAGGCCACTCGAGTGGGGAGAAGCAAGGGAGTCAACAATACCGTGGAGTCGCCGTTTCAATCGCAGTCTTGGTTTCTTAGGACCCCACAGTCTCCGGTTGTTGGGTTCTTACACGGCCATTCGCGTTCGAACGAGACCGCACAAAGGTGTTTTTGGCGTCGCGAAGCCTCCGCGCGAGGCGGATCAACCGGCTTCCGTTCAACCGGCTTTGCTCCTCTTCCATTTCCTGGATCTTCCGGTCCTTCTTAACATAGGTGCCGTTCATGAAGGAGGATTTGAGGAACCCCTGCATGATCCCCTCGACCACTTCGGGGTGCTCCCGAAGGTAGGGATCGTCCGCCATCGACCGCAAAGTGTCCCGTGGGAGGGCGTTGAACTGGGTCAGCGTCCACATCGCGGTCCAAAAATGGTATTCCGGTTTGTCCTCGGCCAACCAGGCGTTGCGTCCCTCGAGCATCGGCCCCAAAAGCCCGCGAGATTCGGCGACCCGGGTGATCGGAAAGTTCCGGTACATGGCCAGCGGGTTGACCTCATGCATGACAAAATCTTCAGGGAATTCGAGGAGCATCTCAAATGTTTCCCGCATGGTTTGCTCGTCCTCCATCGGGTTGTTGCCGATCAGGTCGACAATCAAATCGACGCCGATGTTGTTCAGAAGATGGGCCGAGTCGATCATCCGTTGGCGTGCCATGTTCCGGTCGTACATCTGGAGAATTTCCTCGCTGCCGGATTGGACCCCCATGATGGTCTGCTCCCAACCGGCCTCGCGAAGGACGCGAAGGTCCTCGTCCTTGCACATCTGCGGGTGGGTGTAAGCGAAGAAGGGCAAGTTGATGCGCCGTTTGTATTCGCGAGCGAACTCATGCAGCCAATCCGATTTGAAAGTGAAGACATCGTCCCAAAATTCGATGAACCCGAGGCCCGGGAATGTCTCTTTGCGGTGCTCGAGCTCTTTCATCACATACTCCACCGAGTGGCGACGCACATATTTGGCGGGGCCATAGAGCTCGCGGTAGTTCGAATTGCAGCAGAAGGAGCAGTTGTAGGGGCAACCGCGCGAAGTCAGAGTCGGGTAATTGCGGTGCAGGTGACTCTTCGGCGGATAAACCCCGAATTCGAGAACGCCATCGTGCAGGTACCATTTATTCGTCTGATCGAAATCGGTGTAAGGGTATTGATCCAGGTCTTTCTCCGAGGATCTCGGCGGGTTGGGTTTGTGGCCGTCGGGAGTCTTCGCCCAGATGTTCTGAATCGAGTCGGTGGAGGTCCCCGCGGCGAGGGCTTCAGTCAGTTCGAGGATGGCCTCCTCGCCCTCTCCCTGGCAGACATAGTCGGCGTGCTGGATCCCCTGGTCGGGATTGACCGTGGGATCGGAGCCGCCCCAGATGACCGGGACCCCGGGGAATTCCTTCTTGAGTCGCTGGGTCAGAAAGATCGCCAACCCATGGAAATTGCTCATGAAACTGAAACCGACCAGGGTCGGTTGGAGATCGCGGAGATGCCCGATCAGGGCCTCGATGTCGCGGCTGTGGACACTTCCCGGGGGGTTGTGAAAACCATTGGGATCGCCCTGTCCCTGGGTGTCGTTGAAGGAGTGGAGGTCGCGGAAATAGATGACCGAGGTTTTATGCCCCTTGTCCCGGAGGATGGTGGACATACTCCGAACACCGAGGCACCACTCGTCGAAAAGCGAAACAAACACCACATGCGCCATACGAAAAAACCGCTCCTCCCGGGTCAGGGGACACTAAGCGAATCCAAAATTTCCGGCAAAAAGACAAAACCTCCGCCGCATGGACTTATGTTACGGGTCGTCACTACGTGCGTCAAGCATCGTGAGTTGTCGGACGAATCGAGGACCTGAAGGGGATTTTCGCTAATCCCCCGCACTGTCCCGATACCACTCTTGCTGGAAGAGGATGAGGTCGTTGTGGTCGACACAACCGTCCTGGTTCATGTCGGAGCGTTTGTAGGCGGGTTGGGAATACCAGATGTCGCTGAGAGAACGAAACCCTATGGGTGGGTCGCTATGTCTTCCCCCCAAGACCCAAATCTTGTCTTGGTGAACGACCGCGGGGAAACTATCACGAGTCGACCAAATCTGGTCTGGACGGTTTTCCATCCATGTAATTCCATCGGTCGAATTCAGGACTCGGTTGCTTGTCGCACCGGCTGCTCCTTCCGTATTGCCGCCCATACTCCAAATCCTGTTCCTCCAAACAACGGAGGGGAAACGCGAGGACCCAGCTCCTTCCGGTCCGTGGCTCACCCAATCAACTCCATCCGTGGAACTCCAAATCAGCCCGCTCGCCGTGAACCCAGACGAGCCTTCAATTGCCCAAATCCGGTCCTTGAAAACCACGGAGGCCAGATAACTCAGTCCGTATTCGGACCAGCCCGCTTTCTCCGTCACGTTTAGCCAATTGACACCATCGGTGGATTTCCAAACCTCATCCGAGGGTAATTGTCCCTCTTTTCCGCCCAGGATCCACATGGCGCCTTGGAAAACAACCGACGCGTGAGCGTAACGAGGACCCCATGCGGCCGATTCCGTTGCCTCATTCCATGCTGAACCGTCACTCGAGAACCACACATCTTGCTTGGGTTCCCCCCCACCATAGCCACCGATGACCCAAAGACGATCGTCAAAGACGACCGAGGTGTGATCCCCGCGTGGAGACCAATCGGCTGATTCGGTAACCTGGCTCCAATTTTTCCCGTCGACGGATTTCCAAACATCGTTGTATTCACTGGTCGCATCCGCTCCACCAATCACCCAAATCTGATCCTTATAGACCAGGGCCGTATGTCCCGAACGCGGCGACCAATGATCCCCGGCGTCGACTTCGACCCATTCGAGGTTGAGGTCGCATTGCGCGGCGGAATGGAGAGTTGGGAGCAGTAGAAGGAGGGATACGAGAACCGAGGTTTTGAGGTGCATGGGCGATCTCTCGGTAGGGATTTGAACGTGAAACTTTCGATATTAGTAGTTTAGTTGGGGGGGGGTGGGGGGTCAAGGTGGGAATTTGAGAAATCGAAAGAAACTCCCTATCATTTCAATCCAACTGTCGTCTCCGCCCCTCCGCTTTAATCTCCTCGAATCGGTCCTTCAGGGTTTCGTCGTCGTAGGTTTTGCCTTCCCCCCGATCGATTTGATCGATACCGATTTGGATTTCCGCGAGGATTTGTTCCCGATTCTCTTCCATTTCGCATCTCCTATCGGTCTTTTCGCAGGTTAGCACAAATTCTTCTTCTTCGCCTAATCTTCGTGGAGTGTCACCGCAACTCGAACCCGTACAGTTCCCCGTATTTCAGGCGGAACTCGATGTGGAACGCTTGTCCCCCCGGAAGAGGGGCTGGGAGTTTGACCAGGTGTTCGACCGAGTCGCCTTGGATGGGGGGTATATCGTTCCAGTCGAAACCTGGGAGGGGGGCGCCGTCGGAATCCACGAAACGGAGGTTGAGTTGGCCGTAGACTTTGGCATTCACAAAGAGATCGTTCGAATCGAAAGTCACCTCGGGGGTGATCAGCGTTCCGGGTTCGGGGCCGAGAGCGTCGCGGGAGACAAAACCGTCCTTGCGCTGGAAAGCCATGCTGAGGGTGCGGTCGCTAAATGTTTTGTGGCCGACATTGTAACAGCCGTAGTAGATGTAATCGCGGTCGCCCACAGTCACCAGATCGGAGACCCAGGCGACCGCGTGGTCGATCGCCTCGGGATGCCAGGCGGTTCGGTCGAGCCAGGGTTCGCGCATCCGGTCCCAGGTCTCGCCCCCATCGTTGCTGGTGGCCACCACGGTGTACCCGATGCCCGACCCGACCCCTTCGTTGAGGATGCAACTCAGGTTGATCAGTTGATTCCCCCGAACCTTCGGACGGCAGGAATAGAACTCCAACAGGGCGGGGTCCTGGTCATCCGGGACAAACGCTCTTTCGGGTGTGGACCAATGAATGAAATCGGGGCTGGCGAGCCAACTGGAGAGACGGCGCCCCATCCCGCTGCTGGTGGGAGAGATCTCGCCCAACTCATCCGGCGGCCAGGTCCAGGTTTTCACCAATGCGAGATATCGCTGGCGAGTCGGATCCCAGACCGCTTGGATAATATCCTGAGCCGCCCTGCGCCATTCGATCGAACCGACCCCTTGCGGGTCCCCCAAGATACTGTGCTCCCACAACCCTCGGAGCACCGGATTGTTCTCGTAAGGGGTCCACTCGATTCCATCCGGAGAGAAGGCGACCCGGATACTGGCGCCGGGGTCTTTGTAATACTTCACCGCCTCGCCGCTCGTCCCCCAGTAGATCAAACGGAACCGCTTGGCAGGGTCATTCTCTTCATCGCCTCGGTCGATCACACAACACCCAAAACCCCTGAGGAACAGCAGTTTTTCAAAGGGTTGATCCCAAACAATCCCATCCTCCGATTCGGTGTAAGAGAGAAAAACCTCATCCTCCGCGCTGTCTCGTGTGTTGTACCACATGCGAAATTTGCCGGTCTCTTCATCGCGAAGGATCGTGGCGTAGGGCTGGTTGTTCCGATCTGGCGTCTCCATCCCTCCCCGAATGGCCCGGCCTATTTTCTCCGGATGATGCAATGTCTTCTCGAAATGCTCGGACCGGTCGATCAAAAAGTCGTCGACGAAAAGATGACGCCCCATGTGGAGATGGATCGGTTCGGCGGGGACGGATGGAACGGAAAGCGCTCCTACGAGAATGGCTGCGATGATGAGACCGAACGATTGAGACTTCATTCAATTCCCTCCATGGGGGCAGAGTCCGTTTCAACGGACTTCGATGTATGTAGCGACGCGGTTTGAACCCGTCGCGGGCCCCGTCGGTGGCCGAAAATGCGGATTGAGCGCCAACACCTTCGATGTAAACGGAAAACCGTCTCCGTTTAATTCAACCCTCCGGCGACCCGCTCACCCCGCCACGGAATCAATTCCGTGGCTACGCACATCGAAGTCCGTTGAAACGGACTCCCTTCTATTCGGAGTTTGCATCCCGAAATTGAAACGCAAACAATTTCGTCGACCGTGAATCGATGTGCAGCCGAACCGGTTTTCCGGCGAGGGAGGAGACATCGCTCTTCCCACCCCAGGTCACCGTATGGGCTAGGTCGTTGCCCATGATCTTGTCGGCGTCCTCCAAAGTGAATCCGGGAATCGGTTGGCCCTCCGCGTCTTGGATTCCGACATAGGCCATCCCCGCCGCCGAGCAATCGATGTTCAGTTCGAGGCGGGCGCCCTCGAAGACGATGGGTGGCGTGGTCAACCAACCTCCGGTGTAGGCGCTATCGGCGGAAAAGAAACCGTCGAGGCGTTGCTCGACCGCGCCGAGCCAGCCCCATTGCCGCATACGGAGACGCTCCTCCAGCGGTTTGCCGCGCGTGCCGCCATGGCTGAGGTCGACGCCGCTGTAGTACTGATAAAGTTTGCGATCGTGTTGGAAGAGGCCAACTCCGACCATGATGAAGTTGGAATCCCATTCGCCCTGAAGACCGAGCGAGATGTAGGGACTGCGGTCAGGGCGTTCCCACTGGATGCCATCCCGACTGGCGGCGATGGAGGAGTCGAGCAGGCCATCGTTGCCCATCTCCGGCGGGAAGTGGTGATAGGCGGCGGGGAACATGAAGTAGGCGTCCTGGGCGTAGGGGTATTTGATCGCGGCGTTCGTGTAGAAATCGAGTTCCTCGTGATCGTCTTCATCGGCATGAAACACGACTTGCGGCGGGGAGGGGTCCCAAGGTTTTTCGATATCGTCGAACTCCTTGCGGACGACGAGACGGCGCTGCTCCCCACCTGGGTATTCGATGTTCATATTGGGGCGACCTCGAAGGAGCGCGACATATTTTCCGATGCGGTCATCCCAAAAGGCGTTTTGTTGGCTGTCCGGGGTCCAGTCGATCACCGGCTTGTCGGGGGTGGTGAAGTGGATGCCATCGGCGGAGTACGAAACGCGGAGGCCGCCTTTGTGGGGGCCGATCGTGTGGAGGAGTTTGTATCGTTTTTCCTTCGCCGCGTTTGGGTCGATAAAGACCGTGCCATCGACCACGCTCTTCATCAGGATGTTGTTCTCTTTGGTCCCCTCGAACTCGACGATTCCCAAATTGGGTTTTTCCCAATGGACCCCATCGAGGGATTCGGCGTAACAGAGGTAAGCGTGATTTTCCCAAGCGTCGTCCACATGCCACTGGTCGACCGAAAAACAGGAGTAATAGGCCTTCGCCATGTGGCCGTCCTGGATGACCGTGAAGTAGGAGGTCAACCGAAAATCCTCCCACGGTTTGTCGGCCTTGATCACCGGCCCGAGCTTGGTCGGCTTGTTCATCTGGATCGCGACATTCTCGGAGGAGTCGATGAACTTCCGGTCGAAGAAGAGCTGCTTTTCCAAACCGACATCGATCGGTTCGGCGTCCGAGTATGCGCCTTGAAAAGCCGCGAGCATGAGAGTGAGAAAACCAGTCAGTCGCCACATGAGAGGAGACTCCATCCTTTGTCATTCAGGTCAGATAAACAGTATGCAAACGTTTACAGAAAGGAGATTAAACGGTCCTTGGGGAAGAAACAAGCTAAGAATGGACATTCGAAGTCCTAGACTTCTCGACCTCTCATCCCAACAATCCCACCCATGATCGAAGTCCTCGAGACCTATCCCCGCATCAACCTGATCCACCATGTCGAACCCGATGGCACGGTTTGGGGAACGAGCAACCGGAGGATTCTCAGAAAGCGGAGGGAAGAGGATTGGGCGGAGGTGTCCCGGTTTCCCTTTGCTCCGCCAAAAGATTTCTCGGAGGTCACCCGTCTCACTGCTCGCGCTTCTCGAGTCGATCAATCCAATGTCTATGTGAATCGCCATGGGAAGGTGATCGGGATTCGAAATGGCGTCGTTTATCGGATCGAAGAGAATCGTTCACCCGTCCCACTGGGACACATCCAAGGCGATTCGATTCTGCGTCGAGGGTTCGCGGAGGATGAGGAGGGGACAGTCTACTTCGGAGAATATTTTCGGAATACGGAGCGTGGGCCGGTTCGTATCTGGAAAGTCGCTCCCGATGCCTCTCGGGTCGAGGTCGCCTATGAGTTCCCCGCGAACACTCTCAGGCATGTCCATGGCGTTCATGCCGATCCGCACGATCCCGGAGTTTTCTGGGTGACTGTCGGCGATGACAATGGCGAGTGCTTTTTCTACCGAACCGCCGATCGGTTCCAATCCATGGAACGGTTTGGCGAGGGGACTCAGACCTGGCGCGCGGTCGGCCTCCTCTTCACCCCCAACCACGTCTGCTGGCTCACCGACAGCCACACCGAAACCAATCATGTCTGCCGAATGAAACGCTCCGATGGGTCCCTTGAAATCGGTCAGGAGATCGACTGCTCCGGCTGGTATTCCTGCACCACCAAGGAGGGATTAAGGGTCGCCTTCACAACGGTCGAAAAAGGTCCGGCGATCACGAGCAATGAGGCATCCGTCCTCATCAGCCCAGATGGTTTCAATTGGAAGAAAGCGGGCTCCTACAAAAAAGATGCTTGGAGACCGATGAAGATTTTCAAGTATGGGGTTCTGGCCTGTCCGTCGGGGGAAATGTCGATCGATGAATTCTATTTGAGCGGTGAGGGATTGGTCGGCTTGGATGGGAGGAGTGTGAAGGTGCGGGTAGGGAGGGATGTGTTTTAGGAAACTCGCAAGTCACTTTCCTCGGTGTCATTCCAACACCCAATTTCGGTGGACAATCAATCCACACGGGGCGATCCTCGATCCCCTTATTCGGCCCCCGTCACCGCCTCCCACTTGGCGATCTTTTCGTTGAGTTCCTTGGTCATCCATCGGTTGAACATGAAATAGTAAGTGCCGCTGGTGAATCCCGCGTCCTCCGCCGAGGCGGCGGCGACTTCGAGTTGCCGAATGGTTTGTTTCATGAGATCGACTCCTGTTTTCAAACTCTCGACATTCTCGGTGTTCAGGTAGTCGCCAACATGATTGACCGCATCCTGTTGAAGCATCATGGATTTCAGCTCTTGAGATTCAAAACGGGTGCGCGCGATTTCGGAATGAGCAAAATCCTTCACACGGTCCAGCCAATCAGGTTGGATGGCCGATTCGAGATGGTCGGCGAGATCGTCGTAATCTTCCGAACCTTGGCGATAGACCTTCACCATTTCTTCGCCGATCGGGAGAGTCGTTTCGGAGATCCAACGGTAGTCGGCCCATCCCACCGATTCGTCTTCCCATTGCATGGTTTTGGCCGACACCTCGGCGCGCTTTTGGAAGTAATCGATCCAGGGATCCGGGTCTTCGGGGAGGATCTTTTTCGCGAGCGCATGGATGAATTCGTCGCCGGACAATTCTTCGTTCCACATGCCGCGAGAGAAGACCAGGAGGTTTTGCATCATCAATGGGGGTTCGAAGGCCGACCCGGTTTGCAGGCAGATGTGCGATTCGATGCCGTTTTCGCGATAGGTCTTCATGTCATCCAGAATGACCTGTGGCAGAAACGGACAGAGACCCCGGAAAAGAACGCGGTCGAGGTAGTACTCGAAGGTGTGAGCGTCATTGGTGTTTTTAAACTTCTCGTGCCATTCCTCGAGAGAGCGAAGGTACTCCGCATTGATCCCGCACTCGGGATCGGTCAATGAGTGGCCATAGCAGCGCTCACGCGGCGCGAAGAGGAGGAATGCCTCCTTCGGAGCGTCGATTTTCTTCCCGGGAAACATGGTGTCGTGGTACGCGAGGACCGGGACCCGCATCGGAATTTGGTCCTCACGAATCACCTCCGCTAGCATCCGCATCGCAAGCATGGCCTGATCGGTCGGCTCGAAGGATCGGCAGGTCGGGCAGTAGCACCAACCCTCGGCGGGGAGGTCCTCCGGCCAGGTGTGCCAAGCGTAGATTCCATCCTCCAGGTAGGGTTTCAACTTCTCGCGGTAGGCTTTTTGGACCGTTTCCTTGGCGGCGGGGCTGGTCACACACAGATTAAAATCGCCGCGTCGCTTCCCGAAAAAATCCTCGGGCTGATCCATACGGAACATGTCGGGGTTTTTCTCGAAGAGATCCGGCGGGATCAGGTTGTCGAGGTCGTGCCCACCGACCTCGATGCGAAGTCCGAGTTTCTCGGCCAGCGCCCTCTCGGTCGGTTGGCAGAGAGCATTGAAACGCATCTTCGCGTAAAACCCCGCCCACTCCTCATTTGAGTTTCCATTGAAGATGCCACGATGGGGAAAACGGGGATTCGCCAACACCCTGGCGATCGGGATGGTTGGAGTGTCTCCTTCTAAAAGGGGTGGCCACTCACCCTCGATTCCTGGGTAGAGAAAGAGGTAACCCATCCGCTCGGCGAGATCGTAGACTCCATTGAGAATCCCTTTCGCGGACTTTGAAGCGATCGAGACTTGGTCTTCGCCGATATCGAGGATATACCCGTCCGGGAGCGACTTTTTGAGGTCAGACGAAGGGGCCGAACTCTCGGATGGAGTTTCCCCAATGACCACCATCCAGTTGCCATCTTTGGAGACTTGAGTTTCAGTCGAGGCGAGGACATCGACACGACCGAGCAGACGTGCGAGTTCGTGCAGAGCGAAGTCGAAACAAAGAGAATCAGCCTTTTCGAATCCGGTGATTTTTATCTGGTTCGGAATCTTGAACGCGCTGGTTTCCTCCGCCCGGCTCCCATCGGGTTGAATCAAGAAACAAAGGATGAGGGCGATGAAAACACCCGAGCATTGCCGTTCCCAAAGCATGGTCCGACCCTCCAACCGCTCTAAACCGCATTAGAGTAAGAGGGTCGATGATGACTACTTGGAACGCGGTGGCAAGACCCACTGCCTTTGAAGTGTATGCTTGGTGGTGGCATTCCGGAAATCTTTTCATTCCGGACAAGACGCCGTTTGATCGAAGTAAACTCGAATCCCTCGCTCTTCCAGAGTAGGGATGTCTTCGCATTGGGCGCTTTCCGAAAGTGGATTTCCCTCCAGCCTAAAGTCCGATACTTCAAATTCACCCTCGGTCAGCGGGAAAAGGTTCTCGATTTGATTGTTACTGAGGTCGATGGAGACGATATTCTTCAAATTTGAAATTGGACTAAGATCGGACACCTGATTATTGGAGAGGGTGACAAAGATAACATTCGGAAGATGGTTGAGAGGTGATAGATCGCTGATCGAATTGCGGTCCAACAACAGGGTGTTTAACTCCGTGAGTTGATCAAGGTTGGGGATTCCGTCCGCACCGTTTCCGCTCGCGAAAATGTGGGTGGCCCCCAACAAATCCTTCAAAGGATTGAGATCCTCTACCTCATTGTTCTCAAATCGGAAGTAGGATAATCGATCCAGTCCCTCAAGATTTGGCAGTTCCTTTACCTGGTTTTCCGAAATGTTCAGGTAAGTGAGCTGTGTCAGGTTATTGATTCCGTCAATGCTCATCAAGCGATTCCGCTCGAGGAACAAGTCGTAGAGAAACGGCAGGTTCACGATTGGAGATACGTCGGAAACAGTATTGTCGCGGAGGTTCAACCGTTTCAAATTCGTCAGATTCCTTAGCGGTTGGAGGCTTGCGATTCCGTTTTTGTCCAGATTAAGCCATTCCAGTTTGTTCAAATTCGCCAAAGGAGTTAGGTCGGTTAGCCCGGAGTCAACGATGTCCAAACGAGTGAGATGGGGCAGGTCGGAGATGGGGGAGAAGCTCTCCACGGGTCCCACCGAATAAAGATAAAGGGCAGCAAGGTCCGGGAAATTCGATAGGAAATCCAGACTCTGAACATGGGGACCGGAAAGTCCCAACGATCTCAACTGAGCAAGGCTATGAAGTGGAGTGGGATCCGAAACTTGAAAGCACTCCAAAAGACTGATCGACAATAGGTTCGCGAGTTCAGAAAGGGGGGCAAGATTCACAATGTCTGAACCCTTCAGATCTAATTCGACCAAGTTTGTAAGATTCGCCAGCACCGAATAATCGACATCCCGCACAAACTGAAGATGCAGTGATTGTAGCCGGGTCATTCCGGCGAGCGGTTCGAGCGTGTCGACAGTTGCGTTGTTCAGGTTTAAATATGTTAGATTGGTCAGATTACTCAAAGGGGCGAGAGAGTTGAAATCCGAATACTCCAAATCCAACCATTCAAGACTGGGAAGATGTGAAATTTCCTCGATCGAAGAGATTTCGAGATGTCGGAGGTCAAGGCGGCGCAGGTTTTTGGCAAGTCGTAGACCTGCCAAGTCAACAGAAGAATGGCTCGAAACCTGGAGGTATACGACTCGCAACATGTCGCACTTGGTTAGCGCTCCCCCATCCTTCCCAATGGACCTGCGGACCGCGTCCTCAATCTCCGGATCCAGATTCTCGACAATTTCATCCGTCCTCGCGCATTCGGAAACGTACTCCACCAAATCCTTTGCGTCCAAATTTCCATCCGGGACAAAGTCATAGTCTTCCACGCGGTCGCCGGTTTCACCGGTCTTTTGCCAAAGAGTAGAAATCTCCGCCAATGTTTCGAGTGGCTTTTCGATTTGAGCAATGGAATTGGATGGCATCCAGGAGACACCAATCAAAAAAGCGAGGAATACTCTCACCAGCGGAAATGGTTTCAGGGACAAGACCTTGTGATCCATCGTAAAAAACCTTCGGTGGATTTTCTTCCAGGAGGTATCTATACAAGACGACCTCTCCTTTTACAAGAATCTGTTCAATCCACTACCATCGCGGGTTTTCACTTCCCCCATACCATCCCATCCGCGGACGATACTTCCCCTTCCGGACCATTGTTGGTCCCGAAGGAGTAAGCCGTGTTCGGCTTCGGTTCCGTTGTTTGAGGCCGACCGAAATTCCGGACCCGGACATGATCCAGATACCGATCGGCGGAGGGGTCCGTAGCCCTTTCGATGATCCGTTGGATGAACTTCTGAAACTCGGTTGTGGTTTTCATTTGGGTCTCCTTCACTTTTCAGTCGCGAGGCGATTTCTCGCTCATCACTCGTATTCAACCTGAAACCCGATTAGAATACAGATTCAGTTACCATCATTTGTTACGTGTACAGTAGGAGAAAGGTCATCTGTGCGGGTGAAAAATGCAAGAAACTGTGCCTGTTTCCTTCAAAATCAGAAAATAGAATGAGAAATCATGAGTCCGACCGCGACGATTCAAGAAGATAAGAAACAGTACGAGAGAGTCGCCGACCATGTCCGATCATTGATCGATTCGGGCACGCTCAAACCAGGGGATAAAATCCCGTCAGTGAGACGGATGAGCCGTCAGCGGAAAGTTTCGATCACCACGGTGCTGGAGGCGTACCACCGTTTGGAGGATTCGGGCCTGATCAAGGCGCGTCCGCAGTCCGGATATTTTGTGCACCCAAGGGTCCTCGACGCCGCCCCCGAACCGAGCCAGAAATGTTCAACCTGCGTCCCCACCGAGGTCACAGTTTCGGATCGCATTTACGAGGTCTTTTCGGAGGCTTCGAATTCCGACTTTGTCCAGTTCGGGGCGGCGACTCTTCACCCAAGCCTGCTCCCTCTGAAAACGCTCGGTCGGATCTCGGCTCGATTGGTTCGCGATCACCCGGAGCAAGCGCATTCCTATGACTTTCCTCCCGGCAACCCGGCGTTGCGGAAAGAGATCGCCAAACGGAGTTTGGATTCCGGATGCTCGCTCGCTCCTGAGGAAATTCTTTTAACCTCGGGTGGGACGGAGGCGATTCGACTTTGTCTGGAGGCGGTGACCGAAAGAGGATGTGGTCGGAGTCGAGTCTCCAACCTACTACTGGTTTCTCGAAGCGATCGATCGGCTAGGACTGAAAGCGGTCGAGATTCCGACACACCCCAAGAAGGGGATCGAACTCGAACCCTTGGAGGAGTTGATCGAACGGGGCGAGGTGGATGCGCTCCTTCTGGTTCCGACAGTCAGCAACCCTCTCGGTTCCACGATGCCGGACGAGAAGAAGAAAAGGCTTGCCGAGATCGCTTCGTCGGCGAAGATCCCACTCATCGAGGACGATATCTGGGGCGAACTCTCCTACCAGCCGTTCCGACCGCCCACGATCAAATCGTTCGACCGGGAGGGTTGGGTTCTCCTCTGTTCGGCCTACAGCAAAACCCTGGCGCCGGGATTCCGTTTGGGGTGGACTGTCCCGGGACGGTTTTATAAGGAAGTGATGCGTCGAAAGATCTCGTCGACCCTTTCCAACGACGCCCTTTCGACCATGGTCCTCTCGGAATTCCTTTCGACCGGAGGCTGCGATCGCTATCTCCGGCGCATCCGTCGTCAACTGGAGGATCAGGTCCGACGGTTCTCCGCCGCCATCCTGGAATCCTTCCCCGAGGGAACCCGCATCTCACGTCCCTCGGGCGGGTGTCTCCTCTGGGTCGAACTTCCCGAAGGGGTCAACGCCCGTCACCTCCATGACCGCGCCGCCGAACGCGAAATCAGCATCATCCCCGGCGACATCTTCTCTCCAACAGGCCGGTACACCAATTTCACCCGGATCAACTGCGGGCAGGAATGGTCGGCGAGGGTGGAAGTGGGGTTGGAGAACTTGGGGCGGTTGGCGGGGGAGGCGACCTAACCGGAGAACTCGATGACCTGCCCTCACAAAGAGTAGCCACGCTTCCCCGTTCTGGCTAAAGTTTTCCTGTTTGACCCTATTGCTGAATATGGGGGCCGCTCTGGCCATCGTTCTTCATGCTTTTTAACAGCTTTCAATTTGTCTTTTTCTTCCTGATTGTCTACTCGATCTATGTGATCCTGAATCGGAAGTGGCAGAATGGGCTCCTCCTGGTAGCCAGCTATGTCTTCTATGGCTGGTGGGATTGGCGATTTCTTTCCCTGATCGCGGTCTCCACGGTGATCGATTATGTCCTCGCCTTACAGATCGACCAAAGAGACAAGGAATCTCAACGAAAATTTTTTCTCATCTTGAGTTGCATCGCCAATCTGGGATTACTGGGGTTCTTCAAGTATTTCAATTTCTTCACCGAAAGCGCGGTCGAAATCATTCGATGGATGGGTTTCACTCCGGACCCGGTCACGCTGAACATTGTGCTTCCAGTGGGGATTTCCTTTTACACCTTTCAGACCATGAGTTACACCATCGATGTCTACCGCGGGCATCTCAAACCGACTCGGAATTTCTTGGACTACTCGGTGTATGTCAGTTTCTTTCCGCAACTTGTCGCGGGGCCCATCGAACGCGCCACCCATTTCCTCCCGCAGGTTCAGAATGAGCGGACCATCACCTACCAAAGAATCCGCGAAGGAGCCTGGTTGATCCTGCTCGGGTATTTCAAAAAAGTGGTCATCGCGGACAACCTCGCAGATATCGTCAACCCCGTCTTTAACGATCCCAGCGCCCATCACGGCCTCACCATTGTGATTGCCATCTATGCCTTCGCCTTCCAGATCTATGGGGATTTCTCGGGGTACTCGGACATTGCGCGCGGCGTCTCGAAGCTCATGGGGTTCGATCTCATGGTGAATTTTCGGATGCCCTATTTCGCCCAGAATCCGCAGGAGTTTTGGAGGCGATGGCATATCAGCCTTTCCACTTGGCTCAGAGATTATTTGTATATCAGTCTTGGCGGAAACAAGGACGGCCCGCTCAAGACATATCGGAACCTCTTTCTGACCATGCTCCTCGGAGGACTCTGGCATGGGGCCGCGTGGAACTTTGTTCTGTGGGGGATCTACCAGGGAGGTCTCCTCATTTTCCACCGATTGATTTTCGGGCGGTCCAAGGAACCTGAGAAAATTCACTTGGGGAGAAGGATCGTGAACATCGCGATCATGTTTCAATTTGTTTGCGTGGGTTGGCTTCTCTTTCGAGTCAATTCGATGGCCGACCTGTCGGTTCTCATTCAAAATCTCTTTGCCTGGGAAACTATCCCCTGGATATGGGTCGGTTATATGGCAGTCGTGTTGACGCCGCTCCTTCTGCTTCAATTGAATAAGGAGGTGTCGGGAGACCTGCTTCATATCAAAAAATGGAGGCCAAGCGCGAGGCTCGCGGTCTACCTGATCCTCCTCGCGTACATTGCTCTATTCGGAAAGGTCGATGGCGGTGAATTCATCTATTTTCAATTTTGAGGGTGTCCGACGAAGTCTGGAGCTGCCCGCCACTGTTTGGGTCTGGCATGGATTTACGCTCTTGGCGGCCTGCGCGACTCTGGTCTTTTGCTCCTTTTTCCTAGACAGCCTTCGGCTGGAACCACCGGAGAAAATCAAATATGTGGGCGGTCTTGAGGAGGCGGAGATCCTTGTCTTAGGAAACTCCGAGTGTCTTTCGGTGCGTGAGACAGATCTGGGGATTCCAGCCAAGAATTTTTCCTTGGGCGGAATGGGTTATGTTCTTGAAGAAATCTTCTTCGATTCACTCACTCCAAAAATGAAGAATCTGAACACGCTCATGATTGGGTTCGACCCCATACAATTTTTGATCCCCTTTAACGAGCGAGAGGGAGACTTTAGGGATCTTTTGAGATCAGGTCTTTCCCTTGCGGATATCCCAGGAATTTCCGATTTGGACAGGCTAAACTTTCTACTTCGTTTCAATCGGATCTCCAAGCCTCTTCTGGTGGGGCCAAAACTGACTGTCGAGAATTTTCCTAAAGCGGACTTCGCACAATTTGTCGAGAACTTTTGGACTCCCCTGATCATTGACCATCGGATGCCGGAGAGAAATGTCACCATCTATGCGAACTACAGCCTGCCCAAGGTGCGCAATGAAATCACAAATGAAATCGCCATTGCTAAGGCGGCCAAATACATTAAGGCCTTCCGAAAAGAGACTCATCTCGCTTCCAACAAAGAGAGTTTCTTTCGAATCCTCGATAAATGCGCCGCCCGCGACATCTCGGTCATCCTCTTGATCCCACCCACCCATGAGGCATTCCGGTCCAAGATGGAGGAAAAATGGGGCGGAACCCTTTCTCAGATTCTCGATGAGGCGCACGACCGGTTCGGAGATCGCCTGTCCATTGAGGTGTATGACCCGGGAACCTGGACCGAGCAGGACCTGTGGGATCCTAACCACCTCAACGCCTATAGCAGCAGGACCTACAGCGCCAATCTTAGAGAGAGACTCCACAAATTACGTGCCTCCAAGAAGGAGGATTCCGAATAGACCCATGGACTCCTCGTTCCATTTGCGAGGGTGGCTTCGGCATGGTTCTCGGTTGAATGTTGAATTGAGTGGGGGAATAATAGAGGATTCAATTTGATTTATTCTATAAAACCTCGATTCACGGGAGAGATTTGATGAAGATTCACGAATACACGGTTATCCCCTCGCTACCGGAAAGGCTCTCCAAACTTCGCGACATCGCTTACAACCTCTATTGGACCTGGGACAATGAGGCTCTTTCACTCTGGCAACGACTGGACCCGGATCTGTGGGAGGACCTCGACCACAACCCAGTTAAAATCCTCGGGAGTGTCACACAGCAGCGGCTACGAGAGTTGGAGAGCGATGACAGTTTTCTCGCTCATCTCGACAGAGTCGCGAAAGCTCTCGATGAATACCTGGAGGCCTCAACCTGGTTCAACGCCCAACGGGACGATCCGGATTTCCATCGGATCGCCTACTTCTCTTTTGAATTCGGCTTGACCGAAAGTCTTCCCATTTATTCGGGCGGTCTCGGAGTCTTGGCGGGAGATCATCTGAAGTCAGCCAGCGAACTCGGTCTCCCCTTGGTCGGAATGGGCCTGCTCTATCGACGGGGTTATTTCCGTCAGTACCTGAACACCGACGGCTGGCAGCAGGAGTATTTGCCGGAACTCGATTTCTATACGCTTCCGGTCGAGCCGCAGGTTGATTCCGATGGCAAACCCCTCCATGTCAGCGTCAAGATCGGCAAGCGGGAGGTCTTCGCGCAGATTTGGAAGGTTCAGGTGGGTCGAATCCCGCTTTACCTCCTAGACACCAACATCGATCTGAATCACCCGGAAGATCAGGAACTCACCGCCCAGCTCTACGGTGGCGACACCGATTTCCGAATCCGCCAGGAGATTCTCCTCGGCATCGGAGGCCAGCGCGCCCTTGAGGTGTTGGGGGTCAAACCGAGCGTTTATCACATGAATGAGGGTCACGCGGCCTTTCTCGCCCTGGAGAGAATCCGCGTTCTGATGAAAGAGATGTCGATCTCCTTCAAGGAAGCGCGGATCGCGACTTCCGCCGGAAATATCTTCACCACCCACACGCCGGTTCCGGCGGGCAACGATCGTTTTCATCCCGAACAGATGGAAACTTATTTCTCCGATTACTTCCAAGATTTCAAACTCGCCTGGGATGAGTTCCTGGGGCTGGGGCGCGAGGATGAGGCGAACCACCGTGAGGATTTTTGCATGACGGTGCTGGCGTTAAAACTTTCCTCCTACTGCAACGGCGTCAGCAAACTCCATGGCGAAGTCTCCAGAAAGATGTGGCAAAACCTTTTCCCCAACGTTCCGCTGGATGAGATTCCAATCACCTCGATCACCAACGGCATTCATATCCGGTCCTGGATTTCCGAGGACTTGGCAAGTCTGTTCGATCGTTACCTCGGCATCGGTTGGAAGATGGATCCGGTGAACACCGAAATCTGGAAACGAGTGGCCAAGATTCCGGATGCCGAACTCTGGAAAACCCACGAGCGCAGGGCGGAGAGACTGGTCTCCTTCTCCCGCGAACGCCTCAAGAAGCAGCTTCTGCGACGGGGCCTGCCTCGGGCGGAGATTCGAATGGCCGAAGAGATTCTGGATCCCGATGTGCTCACCATCGGGTTTGCAAGAAGGTTCGCGACCTACAAGCGCGCCACCCTTCTGTTCTCCGATCCCGAACGGTTGGCAAAGATTCTTAATGATCCTGAGAGGCCCGTCCAACTTATCTTCGCGGGGAAGGCCCACCCCGCGGACAACCAAGGAAAAGAGTTGATCCGTCAGATTGTCCACTACTGCCGTCAAGAGCCGTTCTGGAATCGAGTCGTGTTCCTCGAGGATTACGACATGAATGTGGCCAGATACATGGTCCAAGGGGTCGACATCTGGTTGAACACGCCGCGTCGACCAATGGAAGCCAGCGGAACCAGCGGAATGAAAGCGGCGGCCAACGGCGTTTTGAATCTCTCGATCCTCGATGGTTGGTGGGATGAGGGATACCAGCAGGACAACGGTTGGGCCATCGGATCGGGGGAAGATTATAGCGATGCCGACTACCAAAACCGGGTCGAGAGCGAAGCGATATACGAAATCCTAGAGAAGGACATCATCCCACTTTTCTATGACCGGGGCCGTGACGGTCTCCCCCGCGGTTGGATCCGCGCTATGAAGAAAGACTTGATGACCAACTGCCCGGTTTTCAATACCAACCGGATGCTTCGGCAGTACTCCGAAATGTTCTATTTCCCGGCCGCCGCGCACTCGAATCAGTTCATGGAGAACGATCTCGAGAAGACTACGGAGGTCGCGGAATGGGAGGACCGTGTTCTCGGTCATTGGAGCCAGGTCCAAATTTCCGGCGTTCACGCGGATAGCGATGAGGAAGCATTCAAAGTGGGAGCCGAGGTGCCGGTTCAAGTGGAAGTGGTTTTGGGGGACCTCGATCCCGAGGATGTAACGGTCGAGGTCTACCATGGTCGGCTCAACTCTGTGGGCGAGATGGTCAATGGCAAGGTTCTCGACCTGGCTTTCACTCGCAAGCTGGCGAATGGCCACAGCCTCTTCGAGGGATCGATCCAGTGTCAGGTGAGCGGACGATTCGGTTTCGCCGCGCGAGTGGTCGCTTCGCATCCGGATGTCCCGGTGCAGGACCGTCTCAAGAACTTTGTTTGGGGGTGATCGGCCCAGAGATCCGAGGTTTGTCCGCTCCACAACGCTTCAGAGGCGCTTGAAATAGGCCGATCCTTGACATGTCGGGATATTCCCCGCCTTCAGGAGCCCTCATGAGCCTTGTTCAGATGCAGCTAGACACCCGCCAGCTTTCCGGGACCCTCGACCGATCGAAGGAGCAACTGATTCCGGGTCACGATTCGGATTATTGGCTCGAATTCCACCTGACGTTTTACCGTTTCGCTGAGCAGCTTTGCGGCGGTCAGGTTTTGGATATTGGCTGCGGCTATGGGTATGGCTCCAATCACCTTGCGCGAATCGCCGATCATGTGACCGGCATCGATTATCACGCGCCCGCAATCGATTTCGCCAAAGAGAAGTACCAGCGGGATAACCTGACCTTTCTCCAACATGACGCCAACAAACCGCTTCCTTTCGAGGACGACACCTTCGATCTGATCGTTTCCAGCGAGGTGTTGGAGCACATCGCGAATCAAGAGGCGTTGATCCAAGAGGTCAAACGGGTCGGCAAGAAGGGGAAGTTTGTCATCTTCAAGACCCCGCAATCGGTGGATGGGGCCGAGGATGACAACCCACACCACCACCACACCTTCACGTATGAGGAGTTCGAAAAACTCTTCAAGGAGAACTTCACCAAAGCGAATGTCTTCTTTTGGGTCCAGAAGACCGAGCTCATTCAGAAAAAGATCAAAGTCAATCTTGAGCGGAAGGTCGAAAAGTTTGGCGATCCTTTCCCCTCTGAATACGCCATCCTCATTCACTCGCTCACCACTCCCACATTGATTGAACCCGATGTGAACAACCGAGTGGGGGATCTCTTCGTCATGTGCGAGATTTGAGAAAGGGAGATTGAATCGAGTTTGAGGGTCCTCAGATCTTGAATTTCTTGGCCAATTCCTCCTGTCGCTTGGCCTCTGTCTCATTCCCGAGCAACTTCCAGAGTTCCGCGGCTTCTTGGTGATAACCCGCCCAATTCGGGTTGTAACGGATCATCCCAAGCACCGAATCGAGCACGACCTTTGGCGAACGGATGGCTTGGCCATATTCCCTCCAAGCCTGATAGAGCGCCAAGTTGTGCCGATACTTGCGCGCCTCTTCCAGCGCGGCCAGCGCCCCATCCGGATCGTTCAGTCCCAGACGAACTCGGGAAAGGTACAACCACCGGTCTTGGGTCTCCGGCAGGGGGTACTGGATGCCCTCCAGAATCTCAGTGGCGCGATTCAACCGCTCTTCCCGAAGATCGACCTGCGGCAGTCGCATCGCGGCCAGGGAGGTCTCAAAGCCGGTTTTCAACGCCACTTGATCGCGAAGACCGATTGTTCCCAGGATGACGAAGAGGAGCCCGAGCGGGACCATCGCATATCTCAATACCGGTGATTCCCTTTTCGCCTTTTTCCCACCTATGGCGAGAACTGAAAGTCCCGACAAAAAGAAGGCAGCCAATAGGGCGGGTTGCGGTTGACGTAAGGGGAAATCGACAGCGCTATGAAAGGCGATTAACCCGAGACCGGTCCACAAGGCCCAAATCAACCCCGTTTCATCCGGCGATCGGCTCCGCGAAACCCGAACCAATCCCATTCCAAAAGCGGCGAAACCCAACCACAGGAAAGCGATCGATCCTAAAGGTCCGGATTCAGCGAGCACCTGCAGCGGATCGCTGTGGACCTGCGGGACCTGGCCGACTGTGGGGCGATCGTGAGGTTTGTCGGTCGCGCTGTAGAGGGCGCCCTGGTAGGCGGCGTGGAGAAAGTAATAGTGCCCCCAACCGATTCCGCGAATCGGGTGATCCTTCACCATCAGGCCGGTGGTTCGCCAGATGAATTGCCTCGCGCCAAACCCACCTTTCCATCGGGGAGAGGAGACTGCTTCTTGGACAAGCCCCCGAGGATGGTTCGGAATTCCCCAGCCGGGCAACAGCCAGGTCCAAACTCCCACCAAACCGACCACCATCAAGACCCCCAGCCAGCCCTTTTCGAATCGGCGCAATCGGAGCCAGGCGAATCCGATCAAGACCGCGCCGACAATCACAAACAGACCGTTGCGAAGTGAGCCCGAATCGGGGATTCGCATGCTTGTTTGAAGGAGAGCGAAGAAAGCGATAGGCAAGCCGAAAATAAGCAACTTGTTCTTCTTGACCGCGTCGGTGCCGCCCTGGAAAGCGAGAAAAAGAAACCCGGAGATTGGGAGAATCACGAAGAGTCCGAGCCAGGCGCCGACTGTGAAGACAGTGGTCAACGCATACAAATAGAGAAGACCAACGATTCCCCAGAAGATCCTCATGCCAGGACTTTGTCGAGTCCACACCTGATAAATAAGCGCTGGAATCAGGTATGAAAGATAACCTCCGACTTCATTTGGATTGCCAAGGGTCGAGGAGAGATGGAACCGCCAATCGGAGACCGGCTGACCGCTCCATCGCGCGATCTCCCAATCCTGAAGGACGGTTAGGATGGCCACCCCCGCTCCAGCAATGAGGAAGGCATCCAGAAGTTTTTGCACAGGTTGGTTGGGGATATCTTCCGGGGACTTTTCGAGATGCTGAACACCGCACCTTAGGAGCAGACAGAACAGAACGATCAGGCTCCAAACCTGAGTGGGTCCCCAGCCCTCCGGAGCCAGAACCCATTCCTTCACGACAATCCCAATCCCTAGAATCAAAGTGAGAGCGAAATCGAACCCCGCTCCTTCTTTGACCGAGAAACCTTTTGTGGAAATGCCGGAGACCCAAAGGCGAAAGAGGAGATAGATGAGACCAAGCCTCAACCAGAACATGAAGGAGACCCACCGATCCGGAGCATCCCATCGCCATGCAATCAGCGTGGCTCCCAGGCAAAGACAGATGGGGAGTTCAAGCGGAGTGATCGGTCTAAAAAGGGGTTGCCGCTCGGAGACCCGGATAAGGAGGAGTAGACCCACGACGACCGAGAGCAGGTGCCATTTGGGTTCATGAAAACTGTCGTAAGCGGATCTCCAGACCAGGAGCGGAAAGAGGGTGACCAGGTTCGCCCACAGGGGAAACTCATTGAGACGGCGACTCGCGCTCATTGCGGACCGGTGGCCTCCCGAATCTCGGCGCGAAAGATATTCCCGCTGGGAAGGGGCTCGCCTCTCAAAGGACGATAACTTCGATCGTCGATAGGAACTCTCGCGACGGGTTTCCATTCGATCTTTTGTTTCAGGTAAGGCTTGATCGAATCGAACTTGGCGGTGGCGTAGAAGGGCCGCTTCAACAGGTCGGGGAAGAGGTACTCAGCGGCGAGCAAAGCCATCGTATTCCGATTCAAGAAATAGGGGCGTCCATCCACAAGGAAAATCCGGTGCTCCGCCTGTTCCGCGGATCGCTGTTCGGGATCCAGGAGTTTCGGCAGCTCATCGCGGATATAAGACTTGAAATCGGTCTTGTAAACATCGACTTCATCCGTTCCATTTTCGAGAGCATCGAAGAAATTCCCCGCAACTCCCTGCCTCTCCAAGGTTTCGCGGTACCAGGGCGAAGTGAAGTAGCCCTCCGCCACGACCACGGCGCTACGATTTCTTTCCGCCACATGGTGGTGGTAGAGAATGGGGAAATAAAGGAAATCCGCGGGAAGATCCCATTGGTCGGAACAGACAAAGAGCGCTCCGCCCGGCGGGACCTGGTCGAGGGTTCTGCGCGCGTACCGTTCCGGCGTGTACACGATCTCGTCGGGAGGAGTCTGCAGTTTGTCGATTTGCCCCACTGTTTGCATCAGGGCCAGCGCGGCCAGAAAGATCAGCGCTGGCTTCGATCGGGTCCAAACTGTCTCCACAGCGAAGGCCCATCCATAGGCGGCCAAGCACCCCAAGACAAGGTATGGAAGCAGATGAAAAGACTCCTGGTCTCCCACTTGGTACTGGATCACAAACAGGGTCGGCAGAAACCAGGCGACTAAACCGGAAAGGAGCATTCTCACATCCCTGATGGCGAGAGCCACGAGGCCGACCACTCCCATCAATGAGGCGAGTCCGAAATTGTGCCAAATTCGAAAGGGGGTCATGCTGAGATCTCTCATGCTGACCTGCCAGGGAGAGGGCGCGGCCCCGACCGAATAGGCCACCCACCGCTTGAGATGAAAGACTTTTTGGTCCATCCGAAACTGTTCGGCCGAGAAGACCGCCCAGAGGTTTTTGAGGTTTGAGGGGTCTCCCCAATTGATGGGGGGCTCGCCCTGGGCGCGGAAGTAGAGGACCGAGTAGGGCGCCAAGACGCCGAACAGGAAAAGACCGAGGGTCGGGAGCAACCACAAAGATCGTTGTTTGCTGTCATGAAATGCGGGCGCGATCCACAGGGCGAGGCCGGGGACGAGAAACGCCATCAGACGGTGATGTCCCACTGCGAGACCCACAACGGCGCCCAAGAGAAGGAGCATCGGCAAAGAGGGGCGTTCAAGGAAACGTTTCCCAATCCACAGCGAGAGAGCGAAGAAGAGCACGGAGAGGGTGTAAACCTCGGCGTTCAAACTTGGCTCCCACAGGAGCGAGGAAAAGGCCAGCGCGGTTAACCCAATCCGCCATCCCAACCCCCTGGTCAGGTTTTCTCCAGTCAACGGAACTAAACGGGCCAGAAAAGCAAACGCTCCCAATGTGCACATCATCGAAAAAAGGTTGCCCTTCCAACTGAACGAGCCAAGGGGGATGGCAGAAAAGATTTTGACCAAGACAAGGTAGAGGGGGTAACCAGTCGGATGCGCCACCCCATTCTTCAAAGCCGCGGTCAGAAGCTCCGGACCATCCCCCCACCAAAGTGTCGGATAGAGGTGGACCAGATAGAAAAGACCCAGCAGGGTCAACAAGAGTGGGTCGAGCCAAGTTTCAACGGCCGATCGCAGTTTGGGGTTTTCAATCATACCGATCCCTCAGACCATTCGAACACGAACGCCGCGGTCGCCACTTTTTGTTGGTTTGCATCCTGGATCTCAGCTCGAACTTTTAATGGAGACTCGGGATCGACTCGGACCACTGTGACCAACTCGGCTGGTGGCTGGACCGGGCGGATAAATCGGACTCTCGCAGCCTCCACCAATCGAACGGGACTGGCGCTGTTTTCAATTGCCCTCATGCTGGTGCCTCGCATGCATTCCAAAAGAAGCACCCCAGGAACCAAAGGGTATCCCGGAAAGTGATCGCGAAAAAAAGGCTCCTCGCCGGTGAATCGGGCGCATCCCTGGAAGACCTTCTCCTCCCCATCCAACCTTTCAATTTCCGCCTCGAGAAATCGCATCATCGAACCTCATTCCCCCGCGTCAAGCGATAGGTTTCCAGGGGTGGAAGAACCCTTCCCCAGAACGTCTTGGAAGAGAGTCAACATTTCATCGTTCTCAAGCGTCTCTCCCGTCGGGGATATAGCGTCCTTCAAAAACACCTTGCGAGGTTGAATCGCCTCGACAAGTTCGGGGATGTCGGCCACTTTCAAGATCCCCGGCGCGATATTGGAGAGGCAATCCACGCTGTGGCTCGAATCGAAAATCGACTCCCAAGAGACCAGGCCCCCCTCACCATGAACTTCCGTAATTCGTTCATCCAGGGCGGCCGACAGAAGAGCGGGCGGGACTGCCCGTCCTTCTGAAAATATTTCAATCTTCTTTCCAGGAAATTCTCTCTCCAGAAAATCGACGCAGGCCAAAATGTCGAGGACTCTTTGCCCCGCCAGTGGCCGGTCCAGATGAAGCGCTAAGAAGTAAAGCGGGAAATTCCCAAAATGCTCATATAAAGAATTGCCGCTCAGCCGATCCTTGTTCGAGAGTCCGCGGGGGGCATAGGAAAGAACGGGGAAACCCTTCTCGATGAGGTCCGAAAAACCCTCGGACTCATAGAGTGCGTCCTCCAGCCACAAAACCACACTATCCGAGGGATCGGATTGGGGACGATCCAGCCGGGTCTCCAACTCCCACCCCGGTTCGATTTCTACCGTGAGATGGGTTGTCACCATTCCCGCCTCGGGCTTTGCCTCCTTCCGTTTCCACTCGAGTGAGTCTGGAGATTTTTCCAGCCGAAGGGTCTTTCGAAGTTCTTCTTGGAGAGAGGCGAGGTCGAGATTCTCTTCCTTTCGCTCCCTCTTCAGGGCCAAGGCTTCATCGCGATAGATGTCGCATAGAGATCGGGCTCCTTCGATGGAGAGCGCTACTTGACCGGATTCCGTGCAAAGAAGATTTTCCGGTGGCTGTAATTCGGTCTCGGGTTCGGGGGTGTAATCGGAGCCTCCCTTCAGCCACCGTTCCATCCAATGATAGGCCCGGGTGCGACGGGGTTTGCTGAAGCCATGTGTGTCGGGAGCCTCGATGATATCGACTCTTTCAGGGATGCCATATCGCTGGAAAAAATTCTTGGCCTCCCGAAAGGTTTTCCAGGTTCCATCGATATCGAAGAAATCATTCGAGGCGGCGCAAATCAAAACGGGTCGAGGGATGCAGGCCTCCACATAGTCGGCGTGATCGATTCCCAGCGCGGCCTGACCCACAAAGTTCTGTTCCGCATCCTGAGGGCCGATTGTCGAATACAACCTCTCGAGGGAGGTGATGTAGCAGGAAGGCGCGGCTGCTTGGATGCGCCGGTCGATGCACATGAAATAGGCGGTCTGAGTCCCGCCGCCCGAATTCCCCGTGCAGCCGATTCGGTTGGGGTCAACTTCGGGCCGGGTGAGGAGATAATCGATGGAACGAATCCCATCCCAGATGAACTCACGCGCGATGTTCCCGCCAATCAAGAGCGCCTGAACGCCCAGCATGGTGTGCTCCGTGGTCGGGCCGAATCGAGCCTTGCCCTCCTCGGTGAGGTAGGCCATGCGTTCTCCCTGTCCCACCGGGTCGAACGAGAGAACAACGAATCCACGTTTCGCGAGGTTGATCCACGCGCTTTGGTAGGCATCCGCCGCCTTGCCGACATTTGAGTGACCGCAGGGGCCAAGGACCGCTGGGAAGGGACCCTTTTCCTCGGTGGGAATATAAAGATTCGCGGTAACATACAGGCCGGGCTGGGACTCGTAGAGGACTCCCTCGATCTTGTACCCGTCAAAATCCTTGGTCCAAACGGTTCTCCCATTCAGGGGCGTCTTTTCCGGAAAACCCCCGAAAGAATCGATCAGGGTCTGTCGAACCCAGTCCCGGCGCGCCTCAAGAGAAGCTGGATCGACCAACGAAGCGACATGACGGTCCCTTTCAGCCAATCGGTCGCGGGCTTGATCCAGCAAATGCTGGTAAATGGGGGTTTCGAAACCCTTTCCCGGGGAAGATCCGGCAAAGAAAAGGGCGGAAACCATTAAGTATTTCAAGAATCGCAAGTTGTTCATTCCAACTGGAACCTCCATCCCGGCCGATGACCCTAATCGAGGACTCCGAGCCTACCCCTTCGAAGTCAGGTTGGACTATACCCGAGAAACCCTCGAAAATACAAAAGGTTGTCGACCTAGGGCTCCCGGATTAGAATGGTAAGATGGATAGTAGCGGAAACGATTCCGCAACAAGCTGCTAAAAAAGGTGGAAAGTCTCATGTTACGGCTCATCAGGCAAACGACTCTATTGGTGGGATTCATCTCCTTTGCGCTTTCTGGACAAAATTCTTGGGGTGGAGCGGATTCCTCCACCACCCCGTCCTCGACTGGCCTTTCCACAAGTCAAACTAGCTCCACCGGCGCCAAAAGCGAAGTGAAAAATTATGACTGGTTGAATCGCAGATTGTCGGAGCAACGTTCCCCACATATTCGTTCTCGCCTGGAGGACACCACAGGGACTGGCGTTAGGCGAGAGTTGTACTCATCCCCCTCCGCGACTTACATGCAACGTCGAGAAGCCCTCAAACGCGCCACCGAAATCGATCCGTTCGCGGATTCGGATCAATCCGAGGGATTGGATCAATACGGAAATCTGGATCAGTTAGATCCATTAGAAGAGGGCTTGGATACGGAATCCCATTTGGGGCTCAGGTCCACCCTCTTCCCGGAACGGAAACCGAGCGAGTCGAAAATCAAGACCAATGTCGGCGTTCCTGTGGACCTCGAGGGCAAACCGAGAGTGATCGCCCCGGCCCCGGCCAAGCGAACTGGCTACAAGGACCCCGCGCTGGCCGCCAAAATGAGGGGGGAAGCGATCCTGATTAGCCACCCCGAGGAAAATGAAAGTCAGACGTTGACAGCCACCGAACCGAGGAGCGCCGAACTGGGCCGTGAACCCGCTGGAGGAGAGATGGAGGAGGGGGGACCGACCGGTGAACGTTTCCGGCCCATGACTCCCGCCGAGGAGCAGGCCCTGGTCGAACAAGAAGCGCTGGCCGCTCAGGAAGAGGCCGCCGAGGAGGAAGAGATGGCGCTTCCTCTCCTGCCGTCCCAACGCACCGTTTCCACTCCGGGAGAAGAGCAGGAGGAAGAGATTAATCAGAGGGTGGTGCGGCCATTGGTTCCGACTCCGAATCCCTCACAATATGATCTCGAAACCCAAAGAATGTGGAGCGAGGTTCCAGTAAGACAACCGAGGAACAGCCAATTCGGAACGGCGGTCGATCGGTCAATGGTCCCCTTCGAGCGTTCCCGTGTCCGTTACCCCGGAGTCTACAGCGGATACGAGTATCCCATCGTGGGCGGCAACAATTCGCCCGGCAACACCGGGGTCGGGGATTACCAGTACCGCGGTCCAAGGTTGTACTCAATCGGACAGAACGAATACGACAGCGACACCGATTACCAGTCATTGCCCTACTATCGGCGTTGAACGGAATCGAGTCCGCCTAAAACTCATCCCGACATAGTCGAGGTTCGCGGGAATTGGCTGGGTCACTCTTTTTACCACCACGTTTTCTGAACGGCTCACACCGCCAAACTGTGCTGGGGGCGATTCCCGGATCGTCAAAACCATGCGCGGGAACTCGGATTGAGGCCATCGACCTCGGCGGGGGGGACCAAACCACTCTGCATGTCCACGAGCCCGAGGCAGTCCTTCCCAAAACTCCCACCGTTCTTCTTCTTCATGGCTTGGAGGGGGACGCCAACCGCCACTACATGATTCGCACCGCCAACAAATTCGCCAATCAGGGATTTCGGACCGCGAGAATGAACATGCGTTGTTGCGGCGACGCCGAAGAAGTCTCCACCCAATTCTACAACGGGGCCAAATCCGAGGATGTCCGTTCCGCCGCAAAGTGGGCGCGCAATAATCATCCCGAATCCCCGGTTGTGCTGGTGGGTTTTTCTCTTGGCGCCAATCTCATGTTGAAAGCGGCCGCCGAGGCGGAAATGAATCAAGATTACGCCGCAGTTGTCGCGGTTTCGCCTCCCATCGATTTGCATCGATGCGCGACTTCTCTGCTAGAGAGAAGCAATCGGTTTTACCACAAACGATTTGTCCACAGTCTGGTCGACCGAGCCAACCGGTTTAGACGTCGGCATGGGATCGTCGAGGATTACGGTCTTTCCAAAGATATGACTGTGGTGGAATTCGATTCGCGATTCACCGTTCCGATGGGTGGCTTCCGCGATGTCGATGATTACTACACGACCGGGTCCACCAAACCAAAACTAGAAGCGATCAAATGCCCTTGGCTAATCATCACTGCCCGGGATGACACCATCTGTCCGTTCGGAATGTATGCCGACGCGAAGTTCAACGGCCATGGCAAATTGATCTCGCCCGAGACCGGTGGGCACCTTGGGTTTGTCGGGCGCAGGAGAGTCGGCGACCCGGACCGGCGCTGGGCGGAGAACCGAGCGGTGGATTTTGTGATGGAAGTTTTGGGAATGGGGGGAACGTCGGTTTTTTGAATCAATCCCCAATACACCAAAGACTCTTATCCGTCCGAATAAAAATCTCTCCATCGGAAATCACGGTTGAGGCGTTCGTATGCTCGCCCAGAGGATTGACCGAAACGAGTTCGAACTCCGGTTTCGCCTTGACCACAAACGTGGTTCCCGATTTATTCATCAGATAGAGGTTGCCATCGGCCAGGACCAGCGAGGACCAAGTTTCCGAGGTTGGGCCATCGCCTTTGAGGCGTTCTTTCCAGACGGTATCCCCGGTCGTGAGGTTTTTGCATTCCAGAACTCCCTGCATGTCCGGGATATAAAGGTGACCGTCGAGAATGATCCCCGCACCCAATCGGAGAGGGCTCCGGTCGACTGTCCAAAGGCGATTGGTCTCGGTTTGATCGCCATCCCCTTTAGGCCGCACCGCGAACCCGGGGCCATGATACCCGCCCAGGGCCACCAACACGCCCTCGCCCCAAATCGGGTTGGCGTAAGAGAGATCGCCCAACCCTCCGCATCGCCAGTACTCGTTGCCGGTCAACGGGTTGTAGGCGACGGTGACATGCGACCAGTTGATCGCCAGTTCGTCGCGGCCATCGCGTTCGATCACCTTGGGGGTATTCCAGGCTCCATGGAGTTTTTCCGCCTTGTCTTCTCCCTTGTACTCGGGAGCGTGGGGGGGATAAACCCGCCAAACTTCCTCACCCGTTTTCTTGTTCAGCGCGACCAGGAACTCTCGATTGCCCGGTCCGAAATTGATGATGACCAAATCCTTGTAAAGGATCGGCGAGGAGCCATAGCCCCACATGTGATCGAGATCGCCGAGATCGGTGTGCCACAGTTCGTTGCCCTCCAAGTCATAGGCGGAAACTCCCGCCGGGCCGTACCAGGCGATAACTCGTTCGCCATCGCTAACCGGTGAGGCGGAGCAATAGGGATTCGCGCGATGTGTCGGCTCATTCTTCGTATGGGTCACGCCCGATTGCCAGAGCAGGGTTCCGTTCTCACGATTGAAACACATGAGGGTGCGACGGTTCTCAGCCTCGATGGCTTGGGTCAGGAAGATCTTGTCGTCCCAGACAATGGGTGTGGAGTTCCCGCGCTCCGGAAGGTCGATCCGCCATTTCACGTTCGTTTCACGGTCCCACTTAATCGGAACGTCGGTTTCGTTGGAGACTCCGTTGGAATTGGGGCCGCGCCAGTTGGGCCAGTTTTCAGCCAGCGCATCGAGAGGGATGAACAAAAGAACCGCTATTACCACCGGGCGGGAGTGATTCACCAAATTACGCCTCCAAGTTCGGAAAATCTTTACCAGGGAGTTTTGAAAAGGTAATTGAACATCTGGCTGATCACGTACCAGAGTTCGGTCATGTTGTTTCCGGCGAAGATCCAAGCCATTGGCGCCCCCATCAAATCGACCCACGCCATGATGAGCCCTTGACCGACAAAGATCAGCATGATGAGCATCATGGGCCCGTATTGGCGGAGGGATTCATAGGAAACCGCCTGCTGGTAAGGGAGCAAGCCAATGAGGATTTTTTCACCGTCCAGCGGAAAGACCGGAATGAGGTTGAAAAGACAAAGAGCGATGTTGATCAGCACCGACCAAGCCAGGACAAAGTGCAAATAGACAATGCCCCGAAAGACCATGATGTTCTCGCCAAGGCTCTCGATATTGAGCAAAGCGCCCGTGAGTCGGTACAGCAACCCAAAAACGATTGCCAAAACGATGTTGGATGCCGGACCCGCCGCGGCGATTAGCATGGCGTCTTTGCGAGGATCCCGGAGATTCCTTTCCACATAGGGGACAGGCCGCCCCCACCCAATGGGGAAGAAAAGGATCGCGATAAACCCAATTGGATCAAAATGCGAAACCGGGTTCAGGGTAATCCGCCCCATCCGCGCCGCAGTGTCATCCCCGCAACGAAGGGCCATCCAGGCATGCGCCGCTTCATGAAAACTGATGGCAAAAATGATGGCCGGCAATCTTCCGGTTGCCATCAAAAGCCAATCCATTGGATTTCCAAAAAACAAGTGTCACTCCCACTCTATCGTTCCGGGGGGTTTCGAGGTGATATCGTAGACCACTCGATTGATCCCCTTCACTTCATTAACGATCCGGTTGGAGATTCGTCTCAGTAGTTCGGCCGGGAGGTCGACCCAATCGGCGGTCATGCCATCCTGGCTCTCCACCACCCGGACCGCCGCCGCGTTCTCATAGGTGCGTTCATCGCCCATTACCCCGACCGACTGAACCGGGAGAAGGACCGCGAAGGACTGCCAGACCTTTCCGTACCAACCGGAGGATTTGAATTCATCCACCACAATCTTATCGGCTTTCCGGAGAAGATCGCAACGTTCCCGGGTCACCTCGCCCAGGATGCGGACCGCCAAGCCGGGGCCGGGGAAGGGTTGACGGAAGACCAGATCCTCATCCAATCCGAGGACCAGGCCGACCTTTCTCACCTCATCTTTGAACAACTCCCGGAGGGGTTCGATCAGGTCGAGATTCATCTTCTCCGGCAGCCCGCCGACATTGTGGTGCGATTTGATCACCGCCGAGGGGCCGCCGGTCGAAACCGATTCGATGACATCGGGGTAGAGGGTTCCCTGGACAAGGAAATCGACTTCTCCGATTTTCGAAGCCTCCTCATCGAAGACATCGATGAAGGTGTTTCCAATAATCTTTCTCTTCTTTTCGGGATCGGTCACCCCGGCGAGCTTGCCCAGGAATCGATCCGAGGCGTCGATGAAGATCAGGTTAATCCCGAGTTTGTCCCGGAGCACAGTTTGGACTTTTTCGCCCTCGCCATGACGGAGGACGCCGTTGTCGACAAAGATACAGGTGAGTTGATCGCCGATCGCTTTGGCCATCAGCGCCGCTGCCACCGAAGAATCGACCCCGCCGCTCACCGCGCAGAGGACTTTCTTGCCACCGACTTTCTCGCGAATGGTCGCAACCTGGTCATCGACAAAGTTGCCCATGGTCCAATCGGCGTTGCAGCCGCAAATCTTTTTCACGAAGTTCCCGAGGATCGTCGCGCCATCCGGGGTGTGCACCACCTCGGGGTGGAACTGAACACCGTATCGTCCGGTCTCGGAGTTGGCCACCGCGCAGTAGGGGGAATGGTCGGAGACCCCGATCGCCTTGAAACCATCGGGGAGTTGGTTCACCCGGTCTCCATGACTCATCCAAACCTTGAACTCCGGTGTGAGGCCCTCGAAAAGAGGGGATTCCTCCCCGGTCTGTCGGAGCATCGCATTCCCATACTCACGTTCCTCAGAGGGATCGACCCGGCCGCCGAGGAGATGTGCGGTGACCTGGAGGCCATAGCAAATTCCGAGCGTGGGGATTCCCAGTTCAAAGATACCGGGATCCGGCAGAGGAGCCCCTTTGGCGGTCACGCTCGAGGGTCCGCCGGAGAGGATGATCCCCTTCGGCTGAATCTTTCTGATCTCCTCGAGGTCATGGTTAAAGGGGAAAATTCGGCAAAAAACGCCTTGTTCCCGAACCCTTCTCGCGATCAGTTGGTTGTACTGAGAACCGAAATCCAAGACGATGATTTGATCGTGTTCCGACATGATGGCGAAACACTACCCGATGCTTTTTTCGAGTCAATCCGACACAGGAGGAGGGGCTAGGGCTGGATCTCCTCCCCTCTCTAGGACGAGATAATCTGGCTTTTCATAGGGAATCTCACCGAAAAGGTCAAATTGCCCCTGAAATCGTCCGATAAACGATAAAACGGGAGGAGGCGGGTTTCGATGTGGGGTAAAATTCTGATTGGCATTGTGGTGGTGACACTCCTGATCTATGGATTGGGAATCTTTCTCCGTGGCTCCTCATCCTCATTCGTTCAGGCGAGAGTCGACCAAGCCTATAAGGAGATGGAAGAGGTGGCGACTGCTTTGCAGCGAACTTTTACGAAGTTCGACCAAGGCGATATGGGTGAGGACCCACGTTATGAGGAATTCGAAATCGGGCGCGCGGACAAGCTCTGGCCCGAGACCTTTTCCGGATTCATCAATGTCAAAGACCCCTTCGACCCGGAGGGGGGACTCTACCTGATGGCCACGCTGGACGATTTTTTCGTGGTGATCAGCCCCGGTCCGAACAAGTACATTGATATCCAGCCCGTCCTCCTCGAGGAGGCGATGCGAAGCGAGACCGGCTTAGAGGAGACTCTGGGTCCTTGGACCTATGACCCGGACAATGGAACCACCTCCGATGGCGACCTATTTGTGTATCAGCGGTTTGGTCACTGAGCCCGCAATCTTCCGGATTCATCGAGCGTGACTGGAGGACAGTAGACGCTCGCCTCGCCCCGTTCCCACCAATTCGGATCGCCGGACCCCCAACGTGTGAAATGGTAATCGTAAACCAATGCCCGGACATACTTGGGGGGAGAATCCTCGAACGGGTTGGTCTCAAGCAACCCAATCACTTCCTTCCGCCCCTCCAAGAGCGCCTTCAGAAATGAAAGAAACCACTGATTTCGTGAAGATCGAACGTTTCCCAGCGCCGCGAACCACATCTGCCAATCGAGCCGGGGTTGGTGGGGGGCGTTCCATTTCGGGCGACGGCTCAAATCTCCGGGTTTGTACTTGAATTCATAGTCCTTCCACTCGATCCCATCCCGGCTCCCCTGGACAATGATTTCCGGACGGCTTGTGGTCATATTCGCGAAGAGGCCATACGTGTTAAAGGTTCGGAAGGGACCGGCAATTTGGTCGAGGGTGGCGACTGGTCTCATGAACGCAGGCACGATACCCACAGTTAGACAGAGTTGGTAAACCCCGAGCGAAAGAAGGACGACAAACAGGAATCCTCCGCCGACCCTTCGAGCCCAATTAACCCAAGCCACCCTCCCAAAAAAAGTGGCGACGGGGATCTTGCAATTCCAGCCCCGAAGAAGGTTCCGAAAAAGCCGGTCATCCAATAGCAATAGGCAAAGCCCGATCGCAAGGAGATTGAAGAAGCAGTAGTTGCCGGTCAGCAGAATGAGAACCTGAAGAAAAAGGAGACATGCCGAGGCAGCGCGACGGCAAATCCGGGGTCCGAAGATCAGGAACGGAATAACGATCTGAATAAAAAGTGTGAGGGCCACCGACATTTTGTCGAACCACTCGGGCAATTGGTGAGCGTACCAAGCGAAGAGGGTCGGCAGGGGTTGGGTTTCGTAGTGATAGTTCAGCGCGGTCAGGTCGGCCCAGGTGTTGGGTCCGGCGCCCTCGGGTTGAAGTTTCACAAATCCCGAGGAGAACATGAGGCGGAACAATAAGAAACGGTAGAGCCAGAGGACCCAGATGCGCGGTCGCCACCCATGGTTGAATCGGGGGCAGACCCTCAAAGGCGGAAGGAAGATCGCCAAGAAGCCCATCTCCAAAAGAAGGTTATCCCATTGAAAACCGAAAAAAGTTCCCGCCACCGTGGTGAAGGAGAGGTACAGGATCCAAAGCGCCAACGCGGTCAGGTTGGGGGCGAAACCGATTATGAACAGACCGGAGAGAAAGGACCCAAGGGCGCAACCCCAATGCAAAACCGAGTCGCTCGATCCGAAGAGAAAGACCGAGGGCGCCGCCCAGATTCCTTCCGTAAGGAGTCGGTCGCCAAAAAGATTTCTCACCGCCTCGATGAAATCTTGAGCGGGGAGGATGCCGCGGGATCCGATCAAGCCATCCAATTGAACCCAAAGAGACAAAAAAGCGGAAAGGTAAGCCAGACCGAGAATCCGGAGGAACCAGAAGGAGGCGAAGCAATAGGTGTCATCCGATTTCCATCGCATCGATTCTAATCATAGGACGACGTGGGCGTGGGGAAAAGGAACGGTTAAGTGAGATTAGAGGAGTCTAAAAGTCCCGTTTCGCCAAGCGGATCAAGACATCTTTTCTTAAGCCGTAGCAGGGATAAACCTCAAACTCCCGGAAGGGATGGCCCTCGAAGGGGGCCTCGACCACGATCGGATCGCCTATTTGATTGAAGCAATCACGCAAATCCTCGAACTCCCTTTCCGTACGGCTTTCGCTCTTTCGCGATCGGGACACATAGAGAGCGTTGGCTCCGGAGCGAATGTAAGGAGATTCCCAAAGCGTATATCCTCGACGATCTCCAAAAGCAGGGACGAATGCGCGATCCGGTTCACCCGCGTAAAACGCGGCGGTCGCGACTCGGTCGAATCTCCAAGAAGCGATGAGGTCGAAATCGCCCTCGCCCCCTGCGTCCAATTGTTCTTTTAAAAACTTGCCCAGGCGATCGAAACCGTAGTTTTGGGAGGTCCAATCCTTGTCGAGGTGTTCATCGAACTCGGCTTTGAGGGTGGGTGGCAACCAAGAGTTCGGCAGGGACTGGCTGACCAGGAAGGGGAAGACCAGATATCCATAAATCAATAGGGTCATGACCATCGCGGAACTGCAAAACATAAATCGTCTCCGCCCCGACCATTGTTGCAGTGTGACCGCGACCGCGGGAAGCAATCCGATGAATGCCGGGGCGGTCCAATGAATCTTCACCGAATCGCTGAAACTCACATAGACAAAAAAGAGGAAGAGCGGAACCGAGGACCAGAAAGAAAGCGCCATCCCTCGCGAGAGCCCCTCGCGGAACTGCTTGGCGATCCGGGTGGCGACAACGGCGACCAAGCCATACACCCAGGGAGATAACAAGAGCAGGGGCGCGAGAAAGACGCCGAGGAGATGGACCGGTTTGAATTCCCCCGCTTCCGCCAAGCGATCGAATTGGAACTCATAGGTGATCCAACCGTTTTGGGCGTTCCAGATGAAATTTGGCAAATAACAGGACAGGGCGATGGCGAAACCGATATAGGGCCATGGAGTCGCGAGGTGTTTGCGATCTTTCCCAAAAAAGAGAAGGTGGAGGAACAACGAGCCCACTAGCGGAACAGCGTGAAATTTACTGAGTAGGGCGCCTCCCGCCATGAAGCCCGCTAAAATCCACCAGAGGGGTTTGCCGGTGGACACCGAGCGCTCGAAACAAAGCAGTGTGGCGCACCAGAAAAACATCAAGGGCGCATCCGGCTGATTCTGGATGGCGAGGATCGAATAGATCGGAATGATGTTGAACAAGAGTGCGGCCCCAATGCCCGCCTTCACCGAATCGAATAGATTCCGGCCGTAGTAGTAGAGAAAGATCGAGCAGAAGAAATGCGAGACGATGCAATGCAGCCGCGCAGCCAAGGAGGAGGGTGGATCCCAAAAATTGAAGAAATGGAGAAAGAACCCGAGCATGGGCGGATGATCGAAGTAGCCAAAACCAAGATTTTGGCTGTACATCCAGTAATAGCACTCGGTTTCGAACAACGGATGACTGGCCGCGACGGCAAACCGGACCGTTGTCACGATCAGCAGCGCGAAGAACCAAAACCATGGATTTCCCAGAAGATTCTGGGGTCGAAGATCAACCCTTCCAGATCTCAACATCCCCTATTACACCATCCCAATTAGAGTTCTCCCCCAAGAACCAATGCCAAAGCATACCAGAAAAAAGGACTTTGGGTAGAGAAAAGACGACATTTCCTCCGCGCCACAAATCCGGCGAAATCCGCTATCCTACCCCTCCTGATAATCCAACCGTTTGGAGGGTGTGGAAAATGTTACGTTTCTCGGTTCTCAAAGTCTCCATCGTCACTGTCTTGTTCGCTGTTTTCTCTCAACCGTCCTTTTCCGAGGAGTCGCTGAAACTACATTCGATGCCCTCGGCGCATTTTTCCTTCGAGGGAGAAGTTGGCAGTCGGGTCGAGGCCAACCTGAACAACTGGCTCCTGAGGGCCCCATACGCCAACCCCGGAATGATCGAAATGTTTAAAGTCCGAGACCGGGATCCAAAACCGCAGATTGTCCCCTGGGCGGGCGAATTTGTGGGCAAGTATCTGATCTCCGCGATTCAGGCCAACCGCATGGTGGACGATCCCGCGCTTGCTGAAACGATCCAGGATGTGATCGATCGATTGATCGAGACTCAAGCGGAGGATGGCTACCTCGGGCCCTTCCGCAAGGACGAGAGACTGCTTGGTCATTGGGACCTTTGGGGCCACTATCACATCATTCAAGCGCTTCTCATGTGGAATGAGCAAACCGGCGACGAAGCGGCCCTGGAAGCGGCCACCCGAGCCGCCGATTTGGTCTGCAAGACTTATCTCGACACGGACCGTCGCCCTCTCGACGCGGGGTCCGATGAAATGAATCTAGCGATCATCCATGGAATGGGCCTGCTTTACCGGAAGACCGGGAACGAGCGCTACCTCGACATGATGAGGATGATCGAGGAGGACTGGAAATCGGCTGGCGATTATTTTCGCGAGGGCCTTGCCGGAACCGATTTCTACAAGATTCCGCGCCCGCGCTGGGAGAGTCTCCACGATCTTCAGGGATTGAAACAACTCTATCTGATCACCGGGAACGAGGACTACAAAACCGCGTTCGTTAACTTGTGGCGGTCCATTCAGAAATTCGATCGCCACAACACCGGCGGCTTTTCGACCGGCGAGGCGGCGATTGGCAACCCCTATTCTCCCGGCGCTATCGAAACTTGTTGCACCACCGCTTGGTCCGCGCTGACGCTCGACATGCTCACCCTGACCGGCGATCCGAAAGTGGCCGAGGAACTGGAGTGGTCCTTCTTCAACTCGATCCTCGGATCGCAGCACCCCAGCGGGAGGTGGTGGACTTACAACACGCCGATGAATGGTAAACGGGAAGCTTCGGCTCACACCATTGTCTTCCAGTCCCGCGCGGGGACCCCGGAGCTCAATTGCTGTTCAGTGAATGCCCCGCGTGGCCTCGGGATGCTTTCGGAGTGGGCGATCATGAAGGGCGATGCGGATGATATTGTCATCAACTACCTCGCCTCCATGTCGGCGACCGTTCCTCTCGAGGATGGACGGTTGCTGACTCTGAAGCAGACCTCGAACTACCCGACCGCCGAGCGTTATTATCTTCAACCCACGCTCGATGGGACCGCCGAGCTGACACTCAAGATCCGCGTTCCGAGTTGGGCGGTTGGGAGCACTGCCGCGGTCAATGGGAACCTGATCGAGAAAGTGACTCCCGGGGAGTATTTGGAGATCAAGCGGGTCTGGAAAACCGGCGACAGCGTTCTACTGAACATCAAGATCCCGACTTGGACTTGGGTGGGCGATGGCGACAAAGCGGGGAAGATTTCGATTTATCATGGTCCACTCCTCTTGGCTTACGATCAGCGGTTCAATGATTACGACAGCGATGCGATTCCGACTCTTGATTACCAGAATCTCGAAGAGAAGCCGGTTTACCTGGACACGGAGACCTTTCAGCCCCTCATTGTTCAAGAGTTCAAAGGCGCCGATGGAACGCCACTGAGACTTTGCGATTTCGCAACCGCGGGCGCTTTGGGAACAGAGTATGTCTCATGGCTGCCAGTCGAGAACGCGCCGCCGCCCCCCTTCCATGTCGAATCTCCGAAAGAGGGAGAAGCGATCCCCGCGGGTCCCAATCTCTTCACCTGGACCGGCCCCCGGATCTCGGAGGACAAGACTTACCGGTTTGTCCTTTCGGAGAATGCGGACCTTTCGAATCCGATTGTCACCTCGGAAGACCTGAATCGAAACCAATTGGTTGTCCGCGACCCGCTGAAACCGGATACGACTTACTACTGGCTGGTCACCGCGATCAACGAGAACGGTGAGAAACCTGTCGAGGGAGGCGTGCACACTTTCCGTGTCGATCCCTCTCTCGAGAAAACTTTCATCGATCATCCCGCTTTGTTCGAGTTCCGTCAGGATGAATTGATCGCTGGATCGTATCTCCAGGGGAGCGCCGACCCAGTCTATGGTTACCTCGAAAAAGCCGAAGGGATCGAACCGGCGACCGGACGCGATGGCAAGTCCGGTTCCGCGATCGCATTCAACCAGGATGGAATGGTCCGCTACAAGATCCCGCACTTCCCGCTCGATAACTACACCTTTGCCGCATGGGTGAAACCCTCCGACCAACCGTACGGCCTCGCGCAAATCTTCTCCGCATGGGCCAAGGGGGGCGACGATCCCTTACGGGTGGTGATCGATGACGGCAAGGTTTTCGCAAGAGTCGAGGGTCAGGGCCACTTCGGAACACAAGGGATCCCCATCGAAAAGGGGAAATGGACCCATGTGGCGGCGGTCAAATCTGGAGAAAACCTCGCCTTGTATGTCAACGGAGAAAAGGTCACGGACACTGGCATCCCCGCGATGGGCCGTCACACATCCGCCCTCGATTTCGCTCTGGGTGCCAACCCGCATCACACGGGTCCCGAGTTTTACCACGGCCTCATCGATGATTTCGCCTTTTATGGCAAGGCACTTTCAGCGGACCAAATCAGAAAGATTTATGAGGAAGGACTTGATCTCTCATTGAATCAATGAACCGAGAATTGGAGGGCCGAGAGGAGAGCGAGTCATCGGTTCGCTTGTTGGTTCTAGTCTTCTTGGCGATCTCCTTTGGCTACCTGCTCTGGGCGGAATCCCGCCACCTCCAGGGCGACCGAGGTGTCCTCCGGGGTGCTGTTCTCTTTTTTTTGGCCGGGGTTTTTGGGTTTGGCTCGGCGGTGATGACAGGGCGGATAGCGCCCGTTGTACGGTTCTGCGCGCTTTTTGTCCTGGCGGTTGGAGCATTCGACCTCATCGTTCATAGCCCCGGGTGCTCAATCTTCGGTCTGGAGCCGCGGTTCAAGAACGACTTTGAGATCAACCTGACCGCGGCTCAACAGATGTATGGCGAGGGGGGGAGCCCGTATGGCATCCAAGAGGAGTTCAACCTCCCCAACGCCTCGATCAGTTTTCCATTTCCCACCTACTGGGTTTACTGGGCCTGCTCCGGATTCGGCGGGTTCGACCCCGCAACGACGGGAGCGATCTTCACCGCGCTCAATCTCTTCGCGGCGATTGTCCTGATCCGCGCGAGCAGGGGGTTGAGCGGAATCGGCGGGGACGAGTCCGAGTTGATATGGTTCCTCACCCTCATCTCTCCGATCTGGGGAACCGTCCTCATCGGGCAGACGCCGGTGATGGCCGCCGCCTTGATTAGTGCGGGATGGTTAACCCTACGATCCGAGGATTTTATGCACCTCACTTTCGGCGCTCTTCTTGTCGCCTTCGGAATTCTAATCAAACCCAACTTTGCACCGCTGGTTGTTGGGCCACTCCTCATAGGCCTTCTGGACAGGCGACATCAAAAACAATTCAATCTTTCGTTGGGAATCATCGCGGCGTTGGTGGGTGTGGCGCTTTGCGCGATTCTTATTCCGGGGGGAGTCGGTCTCGATACACTGGGAGAGTTTCGCGACGTTGCTGTGCCGAAAGCGCTCACCAAGGTGGAGGCCCACAACAATTTATCCCTGGTCGGATTTCTTCATTTCCTCTTGCCGATGCCCATACATCCGAAAGCGACTGGTTTGTTTTTAGTGACAATTCTTACCGCTCTAGGAGTTGTCCGAAGATTGGATTGGAAATACTGGTTTCTCGTCCCACTTATTGTTTCACCGATTACATGGGGGCCCTACTTGTCCCTCGCTTTGCCGGTACAGTTTGCTCTAGCCAAACAATCCGACGCCTTCATCCAAACCTTGGTCATCCTGTCCGCCGGTTTGATCGGTCTGGACTACACGGGATTCAGCACGCTGGGAGTCTTGATTCTCTTATGGCTGGTGATCCAAAGCCCTCAGGCGGAGGGCCCAGGGAAGAGGTGGTAGAGCATCAGGTAGACAATCACCCCGGTGACCGAGACATACATCCAGATCGGAAACGTCCAGCGCGCGATTCTGCGATGACGGATCCAATCCTGCTTATAAGCTCGGAAGAAAGTGGTCAGGATCAGAGGAAGATTTACCACCGCCAACACGGTGTGTGTCAGAAGGATGGTGAAATAGACATACCGTACAAACCCCTCCCCCTGAAAGTGTTTGGAGCCGGCGTAGTAGTGGTAAACCAAATAACAAATGAGGAACAAGGCCGAGACAACAAACGCCGAGATCATGCAATTCTTGTGAGCATGAATCCTCTTTTGCTTGATGAAGTAATATCCCGTACCCAGTAAAATCGCGGCGGCGGAATTCAAGAAAGCATTGACCGCGGGTAAATCATACACTGACATTTCGAATCTCGTTTCAGTCCGTTCTCCGAAGGCGGTGCCCTAGACCAACCGCTCCAATTTTGCCTTGAGCGCCATGTATTCGTTCTCGGCTTTTTTCAAGCTGGCGCGCTCCCGTTCGATCACATCGGGCGGCGCCTTTGCGACAAACCCCTCGTTGGAAAGTTTTTTCTGGAGGCGCTCATAGTTGGACTTCAGTTTCTCGACCGATTTTGTGAGTCGAGCGATTTCCTTGTCCTTGTGGTCGGCGCTCCAGAGGAGGGCAATGCTCAGCTCATCCACCACCGCGACCGAGGAGGCAGCGGGTTCCTCGGTGTCCAGAATCGTGGGTTCGTCGGCCAACTTAATGAATTGTTTTAGACGGGGCCAGTGCGAACGGATGAACTCGATGTCCTTGGCGGGGCCTCGGAAACTAATTTCGGAAATCTCTTTCGGCGCCATCCCGAGTTCGTGGCGGAGATTGCGGATCGAATAGGAAATCTCTTGGAAGAGCGCCATCTCCCTTTCGAGTTCCGGGTTTTCCCGCTCCTTACACGGCTTTGGATAGTCGGCGATCATGATGGAGGGTCCGGGGTCCTCGGTTTCGAGACCGAGATCCCTTCGTGTCTCATTAAGGAGCTGCCAAATCTCCTCGGTCATGAAGGGGCAGAAGGGGTGCAAAAGTTTGAGCGCCCCATCGAGGATTTCAAGGAGTGTGATCATCGCCGCGTCCCGTTCGGGAGAGGGATCGGCATAGAGTCGCGGCTTCACCAACTCCAGATACCAATCGCAGTATTCCTTCCAAAAGAAGTCGTAGATGGCTCCGCCCGCCTCGGCGAATTGGTAACTGTCCATCGCCTTGCGAGTCGCCTCCACCGTGGTTTCAAACCGGGAGCGAATCCAACGGTCCTCCCACTGGAGGGCGCTCTCATCGAGGTTGGGTGAAGAGAGACCGGCGCTCGTGTTGGAGAGGACAAGGCGAGTGGCGTTCCAGATCTTGTTCAGGAAGTTGCGGTAACCGATCAGACGGTTATCGCCGGATTCGATCTCGTTCCCTTTCTCGTCGACCGAAGCGCCGAGTTTCATGTCCTTCCCTTGCGAGGTGAGCATGCACAGGGTCAGGCGGACCGAATCGACGCCATAGGCCTCGATGATGTCCACCGGGTCGAGAGCATTGCCGAGTGATTTCGACTGCTTTCTCCCTTCCAAATCACGGACCAAGCCGGTCATGTAGACATCCCGGAATGGGACATCGCCCATGAACTGGAAACCCATCATGATCATGCGGGCGACCCAGAAATAGATGATGTCGAATCCGGTCACCAGTGTGCCGGTCGGATAGTATTTTTTCAGTAGGTCGGTTTCCTCGGGCCACCCCATGGTCGAGAAGGGCCACAGACTGGAGGAGAACCAGGTGTCGAGCACGTCCTCGTCCTGGACCAAATCCTTGCCGCCGCATTTCGGGCACGCGGAGGGATCCTCCTCGACACAGATCTCGGTGTCGCAGGTCTGGCAATACCAAACCGGAATGCGGTGCCCCCACCAGAGTTGGCGAGAGACCGCCCAATCCCGGACGTTCTCCACCCAAGCAAAGAAGAGATTCTCAAAATGTTTCGGCACAAACCGGACACGGCCATCGCGGACCGCGCGAAGCGGCTCCTCCATCAGCGGTTTCATTTTCACGAACCATTGTTTCATCAGGTAGGGTTCAATATCGCACTTCGACCGGTAGCAAACGCCGACCCGGTTCTGGTGCGGCTCGACTGAAATGATGTGCCCCATCGCCTCGAGGTCCGCGACAATCGCTTTGCGGCATTCGTAGCGATCCATGCCGACATATTTTTCGCCGGCGTTCTCGTTCATGGCAGCGTCGGTGGTGAAGACATTGATGCGCTCGAGGTTGTGACGTTCCCCGATCTCGAAGTCGACCTGATCGTGCGCGGGAGTCACTTTCAGGGCGCCGGTTCCGAAACCGCGTTCGATCGCCTCGTCGGCGATAATCGGGATGCTCCGATCGGTGGTGGGGACCCGAACATGTTTGCCGATCAGGTCCTTGTATTTCTCCTCTTCCGGATGAACCGCGATCGCGGTGTCGCCGGGAATGGTCTCGGGCCGAGTCGTGGCAATCCGAATGCTTCCCTCGAAATCGATTCCGGGATAATCGACGGTCCAGAGAAAACCTTCACGGTCCTCGTATTCGACCTCGTCATCGGCGATTGTCGTGTGGAGATGAGGGTCCCAGTTGATCAACCGCTCCCCGTGGTAGATGTAGCCATCGTTGTAAAGATCGACAAAGACTTTCGAGACCGCCTTGGAGAGTCCCTCGTCGAGGGTGAACCGGATGCGGTCCCAATCGCAGGAGCAACCCAGAGTCTTGAGCTGGCCGATAATGGTTCCGCCGTACTCCTCACGCCATTCCCAAATCCGACGGAGCAATTCCTCACGGCCGAGATCGTGACGGGTCTTTCCCTCCTCGGCCCAGATCTTCTTCTCGACCACCGACTGAGTCGCGATTCCGGCGTGATCGGTCCCGGGCATCCAAAGGGTGTCGAACCCATCCATCCGTTTGTAGCGGATCAGGACATCCTGCAACGTGTTGTTCAGAGCGTGCCCGATATGGAGTTTTCCCGGTGACATTCGGGGGCGGAATGACGATGGAATAGGCCGGCCTATCCCCGGTCTCCGGGGCCTTGAAAAAGCCGTTCTCCTCCCAGTAGGAGTACCATTTCTCCCGGGATGCATGCGGGTCGAACCGTGTGGGTAATTCGTGTGTCGCGGACATTTTCGCTCCTCGTTCGGTGAAAACGGGGAGTATAGGGAGGTGGGGGTTTCGGTTGTAGGGGCGTGGGGCGGCGGTGGCGTGAACACCCTTTCTCCCCAGGTGGGTCGGATCGCAAGCACCGCCTAAAACCCTTCGCGGGAGTCGTATTTATCCAGCGATTTGCTATGATTCAGATATGAACGATTCATTGAAAATCAGCCATGATTGGAGCGACGAGAGCCTGGAGGCAAAGGCTCGGTGGTTTCAGAGTCTCTCCCTAGAGGACCGGATGGAAATCCTCTGTTCGTTCACCGATTTGGCTCTCGAGGTCAATCCCCGCTTGAAGGACCAGAAAGATGCTCAACCGATTGAAGGACGTGTTCAAGTCCTTTCAAGACCGTGATGTGAAATACATCGTTATCGGGGGAATCGCGTCAATTATTCACGGTGTGCCAAGGGCGACATTCGATCTAGACATACTGATCGAGGCAACTGAGGAGAATGGCAAGAGTTTGTTGGCCGCCTTGGAGGATGCGAACTTCGGAACGGCTTCGCTCATCAATGTAGGGACTCTCCTCTCGAATGAGATCACAATCTTCAACGACCGGGTTCGCGTCGATGTTCAAACCTCCACACCCGGCATTTCATTTCAGGATGCTTGGGAGCGCCGCGAAATCCTTTCGTATGAATCCCAATCCTTCTTTGTTCTCTCCAAACCGGATTTGATCGCCACCAAGAAAGCCTCCGGGAGATCCGTCGATTTGGAGGATGTTCGGATCCTCGAACTCTAGTTGAGAGTCTACCAACCCCCTCACCCCCGGGTTAAAGTCCTGATATGCAGCGGATTCGGAAATACCTGGACTTGGTTAAGTTCTCGCACACGGTTTTCGCGTTGCCATTTGCGCTCACCTCGATGCTAATTGCGGCGGGGGGGCTGCCATCGGCCTGGACGATTGCTTGGATTCTTTTCGCGATGGTTTGCGCTCGGACGATGGCGATGACTTTCAACCGGATCGTGGATGTCCGGTTCGACGCCGAAAACCCCCGGACCGCGAACCGGCCGACTGTGACCGGGGAGGTGACACTCGGGAGCGCCTGGGCGCTTTGGGGTCTGACTTCTTTTGGACTTTTTTTGTCGGCCGCGATGTTGAATCCGACTTGCTTGATTCTTTGTCCCCCGGTTTGGCTGGTGCTCAATGGATACAGTCTCTGCAAACGATTCACCGCCTGGACCCATTTGGTTCTTGGACTGGCCCTCGGTCTCGCCCCATTCGGGGCCTGGATCGCGGTCACCGGGCGGATCGAATGGGCGCCGATTCCGCTCTGTCTGGCGGTTATGTTTTGGGTGGCGGGATTCGACATTCTCTACGCTCTGCAGGATGAGGAGGTGGACCGCACCCTCGGCCTTTCCTCCCTGGTCACTCGGTTCGGACCAAAACGAGCCATCCTGGTTTCGCGCATCCTCCATCTTCTCACCGTGCTAGTGCTCGTTGAGTTTGGGGAGATGTTGGACTTGGGCCTCTATTATTTTGGGGGCGTGGGATTGGTGGCTCTCATTCTGCTTCTCGAACAATCGATGGTCTCCGCCGAGGATCGGTCGAAAGTCGGGATCGCCTTCATGAACGCGAACGCGGCCATCAGTCTGACCCTGCTCATCGCCACCTGTCTGGACCTCTTTTTTGCATGAACACCCTGGATTTCTCGGTCATCCTGGTCAACTGGAACACCGCCGACCTGACCTGTCGCGCCATCGACTCGGTTCTCGAGGACGCCAACCACTCCAACCTTGCAACTGAAGTTCTGGTTGTCGATAACGGTTCCACCGAGGGGAGTGTCGAGGCCATCCGCGCGAACCACCCGGGAATCGAGATTCTCGAAAACACGCTGAACCTCGGCTTCGCCCGGGCGGTGAACCGCGCAGTTTGGAAAGCGACTGGCGAATTCATCCTCCTTTTGAACACCGATGCCATTCTGCGCCCTGGCGCCCTGGCCGCGTTCAAATCGGCTTTCGATGGCGACCCTCAAATCGGAATCGCGGGAGGGGCGTTGATCAGTCCGGATGGCTCGAAACAGAACTGTGTCGCCCCCTTCCCCTCTCTGGCGACCGAACTCATTAACAAAAGTCTCCTTCGTTCCTTTTCAAAGCGACATCGAAGCAAGGTTCCCGATGGAGTAACCGAGCCTTTTGAGGTTGACTCGGTGATTGGAGCGAGTCTGGCGATCCGAGGGAAAACGCTGGCGGCGATCGGGGGATTGGACGAACGGTTTTTCTTCTTCTTCGAGGAGACCGACTGGTGTTATCAATGCCGGAAACTTGGCTGGAAGGTGGTCTGCGTCCCACAGGCAGTGGTCGAACATGGTCAGGGCGAGAGTTCCAAGCCGGTGTTAGTTGACACTCGGGTCGAGTTCTATCGATCACGCTACCGCTATTTCCAAAAAACCATGGGAAACTCAAGACCGCGATCCTCTTCGAAGGCTTGCTGATCAAACTCATGATCGAGACCGCGTCTGCATTCGTCATGAAGACCCTAACCGGCGGGAGGAAGGAGCGATGGAAGAACCGTTACGAGGTGGTCTCCAAAATCCTTAAATGGCACATCAATGGGTGCCCGCTGTCCTGGGGGCTGGAGGGGAAGTTTCTGCTACCGGAGCGGTGAGATTTGAATCATGGAAGCCCATGGAATTCGCGGAAATAATGGAAGTGCTGCACAAATCGCTCCGCGATTTGATTTTCCATGTCTTCCATGGTTTCCACGGAATTCCATGATTCAAAACAGCCCCTGATAGAACCGCACCCAGACCGGGTGGAATGCCGCCATTTCCTTCTGCCCCCAACTCTCCAACCCCGGATGAATCCAAGGTCTCCAATAGACCGGCAATTCCTGAAGATTCTCTCCCTCCTCCTCCAAGAAACATCGCAAGAATTCTTCCGGCGTTTGACCGAGGAACCAACGGAGATTCGGTAACTCCACAGCGTGGTCCAGTTTGCTCCTGCAAGTGCGGCGCGTATACCGGTTGAGGTTGGGCTCCCAAACGTAGACCCGCTTATCGTTGAGTTGTTCGCACACATGGCGGACAAAAGACCCGAGCCCGGCGCCGTAGAGAACGATGAACGGATCCTTCCCTGGTTCGTCGGGGAGATGTTCCACCGCCTCGCTCCAAGGTGAGGGCGCTCCGGGATACTTGGCGATCACGTTCCCCTGGAAATCACGGAAGGTGAGCAGGGGATAACCTTCCTCGGTCTTTCCCCACTGGCAGGTTTCTCGCTGCGACAGGTTGCCTCCCGAAATCACTGAAAGATCCCGTGCAAGAACAGAGGCGAGGTTGTCGTCGAATTCACCCAGCACCCTTAGGTTAATCTTTGCCACCCGCATCCGAACTTCCGCGCTTGGATAAACTTTCCATCGCCCCCGGTTGTCGAAGAAGTCCGCCATCTCCGGGAGCGCCGAATTCTTCTCGCCAAAGGGGGCGTCGTCTCGACCTTTCTGCCAGACTTGCCTCCGCGCTCAGCTTTTCAGAGGGAGTTTCGCCGGTCCGACTCGGAAGGTGTTTGAAGACATAGAGGCTTTCGTCATGGGGGGGCGTTCCCGGCAGGGACGCGCCGATTGAGGACAGATTGTGAACCTCGGATTTGGCCAATCCGATCTGATGTTTCATCCCATACAGGCTCGCGAGGAAGGCGGTGCAGGTGGAGACCGACCTCCCCCGCACGTCGGGGACCTGGAAAAGGGCGGGTTGGCGCTCCTGAAATCCAGGGTCGGTGTCGTAGATCGTGCCCGACACATGGTCCTTCCCATCGGCATAAGCCAGATCGATCCCCGCCAAGAAGATCGGATCCCCGCCCAAACGAATCGCCAAGTCGAGCGCGCTGCTGCCGACCGAACCATTTAGAACTACTTCCCCTTTCCCGGCAAGAAAACGAGCGGGTCCCGGTTGGTGCTCGATCAGAGCCGAGGTTGGGAAAGGATTCGCGCCGGTCACCCAGGAGGTGTTTCGGAACTCCTGAAATAAAGAGGGAACCGCGCCGCCATAAAAGACCGGCAAGAAATCTTCCGAGGAAAGCCCCCGCAAGTGGTCGTGGTTTTTTTCGGAGGAGTCCATCGCAACCACGATATCCACATAAATCCCGTGGCGGAGAAGAGTTCGGGCCGAGGTGTCGCAGGCAATCAGCAAAAAACTCTCTCGCGAGTCGCGGAGTTGGGGGATGAGTAAATCGAGGGAGGGGCCGGCCCCCGCGACTACAATCGGGGTCCCGCGCATCTTGCCGAAGAGGAGACCGATTCCAGGCCTGGAGACAATCGGGTTCCAATTCTCCCAAAGGTTCTGCGGCTTCGGAAAGGTGTTAAAGATCTCCCGGCTAAGGGGGTCGGCCATGGCGGGAAACACCCGGGTCAGTTCGTTAAACCAATCGCGAAGGAAAGTCGGTCGCGGAAAGAGGGCGGAGTGATTGACGACCACCCGGATGCTTGGTGAAGCGATCCCAGTCCGAAGGAACCATTCGCGGCAGTGGCGCGCGGTCTCTCCCGGGGAGTCGCAAAGAAGGATGGTCACCCTCGGGTGAAGCAGCAATTCCTCGGCGAGCGGGGAGGCCATCCACAGTGCAAAGGTGTGAGGGTCGCATTCCGGGATGAAGAACCGCGTCCCCGTCTCGGCGGTCTCCAGGATATGCCGATTGAAATATCCGAGACCCAACCCATGAAAAAGGCAGACATCCGACCGGTCCCGAAATTTCTTTTGCCACCAGTCCGTCGCCTTGCCCAGGGGGTTTTCAAAGTGGTTCAGGATTCCCTGTTGTCCCTGTCCGTTGCCATACAGGAGGGTCGAGGCCCCTTCCGCAAATTGGATATACTCATGCGTGTTCGGGAGTTTATAGGGATCCTCCGGAAGGTATTGGAGACCGCTCCAACCCCGCTTGGTGAACAATTGTCTCAGCCCTTCGACCTGACGGACTTGGGTCGGACTCAACTTTGAGGGTTTGGCCGGATCCAAAAAGATTGGCTCGGTGGGTGTCGGCATAGGCCGGTAAGCTACCCGGTCTCAGACTTTCTCGAAAGAACCCACTGGTCAGAACCGCTTTCCTTTTCCATCATAGGGGTCTTGGAACTCCAGTGCGATGAAAACCAAAACCCGACTTTACCTCCCGGACCGGCTGCACGATGCGACCCTGACTCTAATTGGCGAGGAGGCGCACTACCTGGTTCAGGTCCTTCATTCTGAGGTCGGAGATGGAGTCCTTGTCTTTGGGATGGAGTCCACCGAATCGCTTTTTCGGATCGAGAAAATCGAACCGGGCCAGGTCCATCTCGAACGGCTCGAAATCCGCCAAGTGGAAACCGAATCGCCGGTCGACCTGACCCTGGTGGTCGCGGTGGGCAAGGGAAAGAAGCTGGAAGAGATTGTGGAGGCGACCACCGCTCTTGGAATCAAACGAGTCATCCCATTTGTGGGCCGCCAATCTGTGGCCAAGAAGAGCAACCCTCGCCTCCAGGAGCGCCTCCAGATCATCGCCCGTGAGGCTTGCCGTCAATCGCGGCGAACCCAACCCCCCGAGATCGATCCGGTGCATCCCAAACTGGAGCGGGCCCTGGATTCGCTTGGTCCAAAACAGGGAACCTGGGTTCTCTTCGATGAAGCGGGAGGTGAATCGTTGTCGGAGATCGTTTGCGGTTCGGACGCCTCCGCCCCATGGGTGATGTTTTGCGGCCCAGAGGGGGGATGGAGTCCCAAAGAACGCGAATTGTTCGACCAAGCGGGATGCCGTCGCGCTTCTTTGGGACCGCGAATTTTGAGAACCGAACTCGCCGCGGTGGTGGCGGTGGGGATTCTGGAGAATCTCCTGTCCCAACCGCCCAAAGGGTGACCTGGGTTCGAGCCTCAGTTTTCTAGCAGGTAAAACTCACCGTCCTGAACATAGTAGACCTGATTCCCAACCTGGTAATACAGGTTTCCGGCGTCGTCGTAGTAGTACTGCCCCTGTTGCTCCTCTTCGTTCGATTGGACAGGCGTCCCATCCTCGTAAAAGTATTGGCCGGTCTGGGGGTCGACATAGATTTGACGTTCCTGCTGCTCTCCTTGGGCGGGCGACTCGGAGGACTGCTCGGCCCCGGCCTTTTGCTCTTCCGCTTTCTGCCGCTTCATCTCCTCGAGCTGACCGCCGCCAGTAATCACAATCCCCTTTTTCTCAGGTTCCGGAGCGGGGAACAGGACCTTTAAAAGAATTTCGGCGGTCTCCTTTTTGAGATTCCCGCCGCGGGCGATGGAGGAGAGTCGTTGAAGGTCCGATTGGATCTCAAGCGCCTCGGTTGGAGAGACCACCTTGGCCGTGCTCGGCTGATCCTTCTGTTTCATAAACTCCTCGCGCAATTTGGCGATCATTTTAGCGTCGAACCGCATGCTGTCGTTGGTTGACTTTGAGGCCGCATGGAGTTTTTGTTTGACCTCCAGCATGTATCCGGTCACCGAGGGGATCGCCGCCTGGGCGGTTTGCTCTCCGGAGGCGGATTGGGGTGGCGTATCCGATGTCGCCGGACCCGGGGTGGGGGTGACCTCGACCTCCACAGTCAGGATCTTGCCCCCCACGATCTTCGTCTTTTTAATCTTCACCATAGCCGGTGTGGCGGTGGGAGCGGGCGCCGCCTGGCTGGGGGCGGGGGGTGTCGCCGATCCGACAGCGGCGGTCGCCGATTGCAAGTTGGGAGCCGCTGGCGCGTTGGGTTGTGCGGCGGCGGGGGGAGGCCCCTTTCGTTTGGTGGTGATCACCTTCCCGTTCAGAATGATTTGCCCCTCATCCTTTCCAGCGGGTTCGGGCGCTATCTCCTCCGTTTTGGTGGCCTCCTTCGCGGCGTTTTGTTGGGCGATCTCCGCCCGTTTTTTCCGAAGTTGCTCTTGCCACTCCTGTTGCTTCGAATCCTGAGCGCCGCAAACAAGGCTCGACAACAAAACAAGGAGAATGGCTCCGAGTTTGATTTCTTTTTGAATCACCGGCTTGTGCCCCCTTTTCTCTCTTCAATGGTGAGAGCGCCATGCGATTGATGATACTCGATTTGGACATCGTCCGCTGGGAATCCCTCTGGATTCCTCTTCCATTTTAACCATCCCAGCTCCGCAAGCGAACTCCCATCGGGGGTTCGAAATGTCTCCTCCCCGATTTCCGCCTCTCCTCCATAGCAGGATTGAACCTCTTCGGCGTAATGGTGGAGACCGGGTCCGATGATCAGACCCGGGGTTTCAATGGTTGAGTTCAGTCGATCGACAGGCCAACATCCTAGATCCGTTTGAGGAATCCATCGTCCATCGCCATTTCGATCGAAACATTGGGCGAAGACCTCCCCATTTCTGGCGGGGACCAGGACAGTCGTTCGCATTCCCCGCTCGGCAAGCAGAGGTGGATAGATCTCCAAAGTCCCAAGTGGAACGACCGGAATCTCCAGCCCCATGCCTAACCCTTGGGCGACCGAGACTCCCACCCGTAGTGCGGTGAAAGAGCCGGGACCCGCCGCCACGGCGACACCGGTCAGGTCTTTGGTCGAACAACCGGAACTCGCGAGAATCTCCTCGATCTTGGGCAGTAGATCTCGGCCCTGGCTGTGAGTCGCTCTCCACCGCAGGACCGACCTCCCATGCGATTCGCCCCACAGGCCCACTGTTCGCCAGGGGGTGGCTGTGTCGATCCCAAGAAAGAGTGCGGGTTGGTCTGTCATGGTTTCAATTTACTCAATTCGGCAATTCAGCCAGAAGGAATTCGGTCAATTGGTCCGCCACCCTCTCGGCGCCCTGCTCGTTAAAGTGGCAATCATCGTAGAAAACCGTCGTGTCTTTGGGCAGGTGTTCCGCGAGATCGTAAAAGGGGATGGACTCCTTGGTCGCTAGTTCCTTCATTCGGTCGTTGTACTTTTGCATCCCGGCCGCCAGTGCGGAAGTGGAGTAATACTCCAAATTCTCTCCGGAGATCGAACCGACGCCGCCTGTCCAAAGGAGATCCTCTTGATCGGGAGTAAGTGTGTCGCTCCATAAGACCGGTTGCGAAACAAGGACAATGTCCACCTTACGATCTTTGGCGGCCTGAATGCAGTCCGTGAGGTTTTTGCCGAATTCGCGCAACCCGGTGGACAAATCGGGCAGGTTGTCGCGGGTACCCATTCGATTCTTCCGAAAGCGACGCCGTTCGATATACAACCGTCCCGCTTCATCCTCCACAAGATGCGTGGGGGTCTCCTTTTCCTGGTATCCAAGCAGGGACCCAAACAATTGGAGTGACAGGCCGATGAACCTTCTCGGGAAGAAAGGGACCCGATGGACATCGGTCGCGGGGCGGACCATGTCGAAAGCGCGGCTCATCAGAAACTCTCGCGACCCGGGTTTGACCACGAAATCTGGGTCGTAGCGATCGTCGACCGCCAACCGGAGAAGGAGATCGTTCACCCCGGCCAGCAAGATGACCCTGTCGATTCTTTTTATGTCGTCTAAGAGAATGGGGATCTGCAAGCGGTGTTCACGGGTGGAGACCCCCGTTTTTCCAGCGTTCCCGATCCAAACCTCGGGCGTCGAAACCGATGCGTTGAGCCTTTCCTCGAGGAGCGCGGGCCAAGCCTCGGTCTGATCCAGATAGAGGCATTCGGTGGTGCTCCCCCCGATCGCGAGAATCCGGTGGGTCTTCCCTTCGGGGATCTCGGAACCGCGGATCCCCAGCGAATTGACACGAAACTCGGATTCTCCCTCCACCCCCGGCATCACTCCCGGGCTCGGGCGAAAGGTTCGAACTAGGTTGGGTCGATGAATGAAGTTCCCGGAGGGGAGCGGAAACGCCAAGCGCAACGTCACCTCGGCGACCGCCAAAGCGAAGAGGCATCCGCCGAGGACCAGGAGCGCGCGGGCGCGTTTCTCTTTTTTTTCGGTGCGTTCATTCATGGTATCGATCGGGCCAAGTGGCAACCGGTATAAAACCGAGAAACGGCCTTGGAAACGGGCGATTTAACCCGATTGTTCCCAGGGGCGCAATTGCCCCCAGATGAATTTTGCCTAGGAAACTGGAGATCAAACGCGGTTTGGGTTACAGTATGGTTGTCTGACCAGATTGCGGAAAGGGCTATTTCGATGGCTGAAGACGAACCGGTTGAAAAGGTGCTCCAAACCGACAGTGACCGCGCCCGCAGAATCCAAATGCCCTCTCTTTCCGGAGTCTCCCAGGTGGGCATCCAGGCAAGACGTGTCGCTGAAGGGCTGCTCTCCGGTCAGCACAGCAGCCGTCAGTTTGGTCAGAATATCGAGTTCTCCGATTACCGCGAGTATGTTCCCGGCGATGACCTCCGTCACATTGACTGGAGAGCCTACGCTCGCTCCGATCGGTATTACATCAAACGATTCGAGGCGGAAACCGCGGTCCGCGCCTGCATCATGTTGGATGTCAGCAAATCGATGCTCTATGGCGAGGGGGATCAGCACAAGATGCAGTATTCCGCGGATCTCGCCGCGGCGATTGCCACCCTCTTGATTTCCCAAAAGGACTCGGTGGGGTTGGCCTTGTTCGATGAGGAACTTCGGTTTTGGTTGGAGCCGGTCGGGTCCCCCGAGCAGTTGCGAAGAGTCTACCGAGCCCTCGAGCAGGTCCGGCCCCAAAACAAGACTCAAACCGGCCCCACGCTCCAATTCGTGGCCCAGCATTTCAAGCGGCGCGGATTCCTGGTGCTGATTTCCGATTTTTGGGACGATGTCGAAAAGACCCTGAAGGGGTTGAACCACTTCGCTCACCGCAAATTCGAGGTGTTGGTGTTTCACATCCTTCACCCCGATGAAATCGAGTTTCCGTTCCTGGGGAGTCTGGAAATAAAAGGATTGGAGGAAGGCGTCCTCGAGACCGAGGGTGGCCGCCATATCCAAAAGGCGTTTGTCGAACGTCACATGAAACAGCGGGAAGACCTGAAAGCTGGGTGCACCCGCCTCGGAATCGACTACAACCTGATCTCAACCGATGAACCCCTTCACCGATCCCTACTCCGAGTCTTGTCCGCTCGCCGCCAAGTTCGAGGCTAATTCGCTTTGAGCGTCTGAGTGGCGTCCTCTAGAGTGTCGGTCAGTTGAAGGACCTTGTCCAATTTTGTAAAGGTGATGACTCGAAGGATTCCCTCGGAGAGACCGCAAAGGATCATCTTGGCATCCCTCGCGGCGAGGTTCTTATGAATGTTGAGGAGCGTCGCGAGACCGCTACTATCTAGATACTGAAGATTCGAACAATCAAGAACGACCTTGCTATCGTTCTCGATCTCGGAAAGAAAACTCTCCCGAAAATCGGCTACACAGCTCGCGTCGAGTTGTCCGTCCACCTCGACAATCCGGATGCCATCCTGAACCCTGCTGCTCGTTTTCATTTGTTAACCCAATCTCCCCAATTGACTAAATTTCAAATCTTATGGCCAAGCACCAAGTATCATGGGGTGACACCAATTGGGCGGTCGGTGTCACTTTAATGAGTCTACTAGAGAATCGCATTCTCTGTCAATGGGTCAAATAAATGGGCCTTTGAAACATTAAAGACCAATTCCTTCTCCCGGTTGACCTCGGCTTTGACATGCGAATTGACTTTTGCGACAAAAGAAGCGGGACCACAAGATAGGTACCACACAGACTCGGAGCCGACCGGCTCGATCACCTCGACACGCGCCTTCACCGAGGTGTTCGGAATCTCCTCGGTCACCTCCTGGCGGTCCTGGATGTCCTCGGGACGGATCCCGAAGATTACTTTTTGGCCGAAATAGCCACTCAATCCGCCGTTGATTTTGTTCGTGTCCAAGGCGACGTTGAGATGATCGTTGTGGAAGAAAACCTGATCCCCCTCCGATTTCAGGGTCCCCTCCAGGAAATTCATGGGGGGAGTTCCGATGAAACCGGCCACAAAGAGATTCGAGGGGTGATCGTAGAGAGTGATGGGATCGTCGACTTGCAGAATCTTTCCATCCTTCATCACCACGATCCGGTCGCCCATGGTCATCGCCTCGAGTTGATCGTGGGTGACATAAATCATCGTGGTTTGAAGCCGGTTATGGAGTTTGGAGATTTCGGTCCTCATTTGGACCCGAAGCTTTGCGTCGAGGTTGGAAAGGGGTTCGTCGAAAAGGAAGACTTTTGGTTTTCGGACAATGGCGCGTCCAACCGCGACCCGTTGACGTTGTCCCCCTGAAAGGGCCTTTGGCTTGCGATGAAGCAGTTCCTCGATACCCAGGATCTGAGCCGCCTCTTTGACCCGTTTGTCGATCTCGTCCTTGGGGTATTTCCTGAGTTTCAATCCGAAAGCCATGTTCTTGTAGACCGTCATGTGGGGGTAGAGAGCGTAATTCTGGAAGACCATGGCGATATCACGGTCCTTCGGGGGGACATCGTTGACCACCTTGCCGCCGATCTTGATCTGACCACCCGTGATTTCTTCAAGGCCGGCCACCATCCGGAGCGATGTCGATTTTCCACAACCCGACGGGCCGACTAGGATCAGGAATTCCCGGTCCTGTATCTCCAGATTGAAATCATCCACCGCCACCACATCGCCGGGGAACACCTTGCGAACGGATTCGAATGTCACTTCCGCCATACTTGTCGAGACCTCACTTCCCACTTCAGCCGCGCCATCAAATCAACCGCGGAACTTGGGGATTCTATACTCCTCAAGACAAAGGAAAGAACCCCACCGACTCCGTTCTTTTCTAAAATTTATTGGGGAACCTTCCGGAGAATCCTGTTCCGACAGCGCCCAGGAGGGTGTGTCCCCTTCCGGGGAGGGAAAAAAGAAGGGGGCGAAAAGAAGCAAATTTGTTCTTGATTTTTCTTTTGAACTCACGGATTCTTGCCTTCAATTCCCCACCAAGGGGTTGGTATGGAGGCAAGTGGATGTCGAAATCAAGCGGGTTTACACTGATCGAACTGCTGATTGTGATCGCGATCATATTGATCTTGATCGCAATCGCCCTTCCAAATTTTCTCGAGGCGCAAATCCGAGCCAAGGTCACGAAATCTCAGGGTGAGATTCGATCTTTGGGCATCGCGATCGAATCTTTCCGGATCGATCACAACGAAATGCTTGTGGATTTCTGGGACGAGGGCGACCCGACCGCCCTGGAAAGGCTGCGTCGGTGGAATTTCTGCTCACCCACGAACTTAGCCGACGAGGTCCGGAATCAGCGCTGCATTCTGGGCAACCTGACCACCCCCGCCGCCTATATCACCTCCATCCCCACCGACCCGTTTTCGGGGACCATCACCGACACCAGCGATCGCTTGACCCTGGCTCTCGATGGGACCTACTTCTATGGCGACAATGAGTCCGGAATCCCCGGAGAGGACCATGGGTTGGGTGGCCTGACAAAACAACGCGCATGGTTCTTTGGCTTGCGACCGTTGGGGGAGGATGAGTGGGCGCTGATGGGGTGGGGGCCCGATTCAAGAATCGAGGAGCTGGATGGGAACGAGAGGTTCCGAGGTCTCCCCTACAGCCCCACCAATGGGACCCGAAGCCGGGGAGACATTGTCACCCGGGGGTGATGAGGCATCCGACAAACGATTGAAAAAAAGGCCGGGGCGGAAACTCCCCGGCCTTTTTGGTTGTTATTCCTCTCCCTTTCGAAGCCGTTCGAGGAGCCCTTTGACCTCCTCGGCGCTCTTGGTGGATTCCGGATTCAGTTCCAGGTAACGCTCGAAATGCCGGATCGCGTCCTTGTTGTTTCCGATCTCCTTGTGGAAGTGGCCCATCTGGAAATGGAAACGTGTGTTCTCGGGCTCGATTTCGAGCGCCTTATAAAGGGACTGAATCGCATTCTCGAGTTCGCCGATGTTGTGGAAAGCGAACGCCAAACGGCTCCAGTTCTCCGCGGAATTGCTGTCGGCTTGAACCTCCGCCCAACGCCGAAGCACCGTCGGATCCTTGAGCGCCTCCTTGCTCGGGGTGATCTCCGGCGGAATGCCCTCGTCGATACGGATGGTGGGCATTTGAGTCACCTTCCGGCTTTGAATGTACTTGTACACTCCGAAAAGGATCAGCAGAACGACCAACGCGATAGCTCCGAACATGCCGAACTTCTTGAGTCGAATCCAAAGGATCGCCGATTTGACTTCGTCCAGCTGGGACTTCAGCGAGTTCACCATCCCATTGATCGCTACGTCTTTTTCGCCAGACTGTTCGAAATAGACCGGATCGATTTGCGGAGGGGATTTTATGAAGTTGTCCATTCCGGTCTTCGCCGAGGTAAGCTGTTGGAGGTTTTGCGGGTCCGAGTTGAGCGCCATTCCAGCGGAAGCGCTCAGTTTCCAATACTCGAGATAAGCCGGAGGCACAATCTCGGGTTGGGCCTCGGAGGCGATGCGTTGGACTTCACTCCATCGCTTGGACCCGATCACCGTGTTGACCGTTCTTTCGACCTGCTTGAAATCCTTGACCCGAATCTCCGTGTTTCCAAGAACCTCGACCTTTTGGACCTCGCCGGAGTCGCTCTCGTTCCCGCTGCGGTCGGATGCGGTGATAAAGTAGTAATAAGTAACCGTGTGTTCCTCTCGCCCGGGTATATCTCGGGTGCGGGTGTTTGGACCGCTATAAACCAACCTGGCTGTGGAGCGATCCAGGGTTTCCGCGTTCGATCGATACACCTGATAAGTCGCAGCGTCCGAAACCGACTCCCACCTCAAGTCCACGTTGGAACCGTCGTCCTGGACGATGACTTTGATCCCCACAGGCGGTTCGGGAGGGATTGTGTCGACTTCGATGATCTCGCGAGCGGGAGTGGGATCGACATTCCCGGCGGAGTCTCTCGCCTGGAGGTAAAGAACATGTTCGCCATGCGAAACACCCTTGAGAATGTTCGAAGCCAAGGCCTGCGTTTCAATGGTCCAATCGGACCAATCCCCATCCTCGTCGATTTTCCAACGGAACATGATGTCGGAGAGGTTGCTGTTCGAGTCCTTGCCCTGGAAACGGTAAGTGCGACCCGCCGCATTCGTGTCGTCCACCCAGAGATGAGTGTTGGGTGGCGTGTTGAAATCGAAGTCGAGTGAGGTTGGCGGACTCTGAACATTGCCCGCTTCGTCGCGGGTTTCGAATTCGATCTTGTGGGTCCCGTCGGGCAGCCCCGAGAGAGAGGTGATATCCTCGACAGACATCCATGCGCTCGGGAGGCCGTCGTCCAATTTGTAGCGATACTCCAGATCCGACCCAGCGGTGCGGTTGTCGCGTCCGGTCACTCTGAATTCGACCTTGTAGTTGGGGATGTCCGGCCAAACCGCCTGCAGGTTGTCCCAATCCCTCGGCAACTCCTCCACAACGCTGACCGGAGGCTCGCTATCCACCTCGAACCGGACAGTCGCCGGTTCCTTGGAGACGTTTTCGTAGGAGTCCTTGGCTCTCAGAAAGAAGCCGTGTTCGCCGTCCTCGAGGTTATCCACCGTCATCTCCGTGTCGGTGATCCAGTCTCCCCATTCTTCGTCGTCGATTTTCAGCGAGAAGAGGAGTGGCGCATCCTCGGCCACATTGTCGGAGCCTTTCCAAACCGCTTTGATTTCGGAGGCGTTGAGAAGATCGCCGGTGGTTGGCGTCACGAACTCGGGGACTGGGGGAACCTGGACCCGGAAGTTGCGGACAGTCGGCGGAACCTGACGGTTCTGGGCCTCATCGATGGCGGTGATTGAGATTCGGTGGCTGCCATTGGACAACCCCTCGAATTCGTAGCTGGTGGCGTCCCAGATCACCGGTTCGCTTTCGTCCAACTGAACCTCGAACCGAAGGAACGAGGGGAGGGTGTAGTTGTCCTCCCCCTGCCAAACCAATTTGAGAAAATCGGACTCGACTTCCGAGGGAACTGTGGTCAAGAGAGTGGTTTGGGGCAATTGATCGTCGGTTCGGTTGAATAGCAGTTGACGGTCCTCGGTGGCTCGAACCCGGTACCTGATCCCCATATCCTCCATGACGCCCCCTCGCTGTGTGTCCGGAGGGTTCGGCAGTGGCAAGATTCTCCAAGTGGACCCCGAAGCGTCGCCGACCTGCAACATGAAGTCCTCGATCCCATCTTGTCGCCAATAGAGTCTCGGCCAATCGGATAACTCCGGCGGGAGCAACTGAGGCGAGGAAATCGAATCGGCGAAGAAGTTCTTGACCCGAACCGGTTGGTCCCAGTAAGCCCCGCTGGCCCTTCCCTGGACCAGCCAAATCGTGTGCTCATCTCCCCCGGTGGGACGGCTGCGAACGGTAATGACGAAAATATACAACCTTCCGAGCCCCCGCCAGGAAACCATGCTGCGAATCGGGTCGATGCTTGAAAAAACGGTTTCGGTCTCTCGCCAACTTTGGCCCCGATCCGTCGATAGGTACTGGATCAATTCGTACCTGGCCAATCGGTTGACCGCCACATAGAGCAAAAGGTTGTCTCCATCGGTTTGGAGTTGGTGTGTAACCCCCGTAACAATGCCGGCTGTGGAGACCGCTGGTTCGGGTTTCATCCACGAATATCCCTGGTTGTCGCTACGGGTGAAATAGATCCCTCCGAGTTCGGGGTTTTCGATGGACCCCCCTCGAAATGTGACATTGATGCTCCCATCGGATTGGATGACCACATTCGCCTCGGTGGCCTCCATGTCCTGAGGAATAATGCTCCTTTCAACCGACCACCGGTCGCCGACCTGCGCCTGCGCCGTCATCCCCAACGCAACTAACAAAGTCGCCGGGATAAGTTTTTGGAAAAGAGTGCGTTTCAACAGTTTCATGGTCGCCCCAATCGTTTCAAGGAAAGGTCTTTTGTTCACAGTAGAAGTTAGGGTTTTCACTAGAGTGTGTCAACTTTGGCGCACCCTATCACAATTTGGTGGAGATTGGGATTTCATTCGCCTCAATCCCCCAAGAAAAGATTATCGGTCGAATGACTCAAACGGTGAAAAAAAATGTTTGCATCCCACCTCCGCAAACAGTATACTCGAATCGCTTAAACATTTAACCATGATGGTTTTGAACGAATGGAGGCGCCCATGGTGGATTTGATGGAAATGGTAAGATCCCGCAGTCGGTCCGGATTCACTCTGATCGAACTGCTGATTGTCATCGCGATCATCCTCATCCTCATCGCAATCGCGCTTCCCAATTTCTTGGAAGCTCAGGTCAGGGCCAAATTGACCAACAGTTATGGCCAGATGCGGGGGATCGGACAGGCGCTCGAGGCTTACCAGTCCGATTGGAACCGGTATCCGGCGGTCTCCTTCTACGAACCGACTCAGTTCAACCCGCAAATTCGTTCTCTCGGTGTCAATTGCTATTCTTTAATGCAACTGACCACACCGGTTCCCTACCTCGAAAGCGTCCCGTTGGATATCTTCTTCCGAAAGGGGGATACCACCATCTTCAACGATTCCACGAACAGCATGACCCCTGTGAGCCCCCCCGATCAGCAGCATGGCGTGACCTATCTCTATTGGTCCCAGGAGAGTCTTCGCTACGATCGGCAAATCGCCACCGCCGACGCGATGAAGCGCAACGGAATCAATTGGGCCTTGGTGAGCCTGGCTCCGGACCAGGACCTCGACACCATCAACCTGAATCCGGCGGATATGGGCGCGCTGCGGATCAACGCAACCAAGTGGAACTACAGCCCGACCAATGGAACCAAATCCTCGGGAGATTTGACCCGCGCGGTTCCCTAAACCTTCCGGATCGCCCATCCCAATCGTCTCTTCTTGCCACCTTTCGAGAGAGGGGGTAAAACCCCAGGAGCGTCTCGACGTTTCCCGTCGGAGGCGGATTTGTTATTCCATTGAGGGGAATCGATGGCACACCGGATTGAAGTCACCACGCAAGATCATTTACCCGACCCGAGAGGAGCGGCGCTCATAGCGAACGCTCACGAGGAATTGGGAATCGATATCGACCGGGCTCGAGTGGTCGATGTCTATTCCATCGATCTCGACCTTAAGGAGGTCGACCTGGCGCGGGTTCGGGATGAACTGCTAACCGATCCGGTCGCTGAAAAATCCTCGGTGGGAAAACCTCTTCTTGAAGATTGGGATTACTGGATCGAGGTGGGGTTCCGTCCGGGGGTGACCGACAATGTCGGCGGAACTGCCTCGGAGGGAATCGCCGACCTCCTGAACCTCCCCTCAACCTCCCAGCGAACTGTCTTTGTCGCAACTGGCTACGCTATTCAGGATGATCGGCTTTCAAAAGATCAAGTGGAAAAGATCGCGCATGGGATGTTGGCCAACGATCTGATCGAGGAAGCCAGCGTCTACTCAAAGGACCAATTCCCGGGCGATGAGGGATTCCCCATTCGAATTCCAAAAGTTCATTTGCCGGAGACTCCGCCGGTTGAAACCTACAACCTCGATGTCTCGGATGCCGAACTCGAATCACTCTCGAAGAAGAACACTTGGGCGCTAACTCTCGCCGAGATGCAATCGATCCGGGATCATTTTCAAAGCGCCGAGGTTCAAGCCACACGAAAAGAACTGGGCCTTCCCGAACAACCCACCGATGTCGAGCTCGAAGTCCTCGCGCAGACTTGGTCGGAACACTGCAAGCACAAGATTTTCGCCAGCAACTGCATCTACCGGGAGGGAGATGGCGAACCGCGTCGGATCCAAAACCTGTTCAAGACAACCATCAAAAAAACAACTGAAGAACTTGCCAAAAAGAAGGATTGGCTGGTCTCAGTTTTTCACGACAACGCGGGCGCGATTCGTTTCACCGAGGATTACCACCTGACCATCAAGGTGGAAACTCATAACTCGCCGAGCGCTCTTGATCCGTATGGCGGGGCGCTGACAGGGATTGTTGGGGTGAACCGCGATCCGCTCGGAACGGGGATGGGGTGTCGCCTTATCTTTAACACGGATGTTTTTTGTTTCGGTCTGCCGCATGAAGAGAGGGAACTCCCTCCGCCTCTGCTCCATCCCAGGAGAATTCTCCGTGGCGTCCATCGCGGGGTCATGGATGGAGCCAACACCTCGGGCATCCCCGATGTGAATGGGGCCATTCTCTTCGATCGCCGGTTCACTGGTAAACCGTTGGTCTTTTGCGGAACTGGCGGGCTGCTCCCCGCCAAGGTGGGCGATATGCCCGGCGAGTCGAAAGAGGTGAAACCCGGCGATCGGATCGTGATGGTCGGCGGACGCATCGGCAAGGACGGCATCCACGGGGCGACTTTCAGTTCCGAGGTTCTTCACGAGGACTCGCCTGCCACGGCGGTGCAGATCGGCGACCCGATTACCCAACGCAAGGTGATGGATTTCCTTCTCGAAGCACGGGACAAAGGGCTCTACCGATCGCTGACAGACAATGGCGCGGGCGGCCTCTCGTCCTCAGTGGGCGAGATGGCGACCCTTTCGGGCGGGGCGGAGATGCACCTCGACCGCGCCCCCCTCAAATACGATGGCCTCGCCCCTTGGGAGATCTTTCTTTCGGAGGCGCAGGAGCGGATGACCGTGGTCGTGCCTCCCGAAAAGATCGATGACTTCTTGGCACTCGCCAAGAAACGATCGGCCGAAGCGACCGATCTCGGAGAGTTTACCGACTCGGGTTCGCTCCGAGTTTTTTACGATGGCAAACCGATCGGGAACCTCGACTTGGAATTTCTCCATGAGGGTTGGCCGGTGATGGAATTGCCCGCTGTGTGGGAGCCGCCCGCCGCCAAATCTGCAAGCATCCCTGAAGGGGACCATCTCGGGAATCGCATCAAATCCGTTCTCTCCCGTCTGAATGTCTGCTCAAAAGAACCCTTTGTGCGGATGTATGACCACGAGGTTCAGGGCGGGTCCACAGTCAAACCCTTTCAGGGCGTCGAGAATGACGGGCCCGGTGACGCGGCTATTGTGCGGCCGCTCCTGAATAGCCCTTCGGGAGTGGCTGTCTCTTGCGGCATCGTCCCGAGGTACAGCGACCTCGACGCCAAAGCGATGGCCGAGAACGCGGTCGACGAGGCCCTGCGAAACCTCCTCGCGGTGGGAGCGCCTCTGGATGAAGTTGCGGCTCTCGACAATTTCTGTTGGCCCGATCCAGTCCCCTCCGTGACCAACCCCGACGCCGAATACAAGATGGCTCAACTGGTGAGGGCCTGCGAGGGGCTTCAACGCATCTGCTTGGCCTACGAGATGCCCCTGGTTTCCGGAAAAGATTCGATGAAGAACGATTCCCGCATCGGGAACGAGAAGATCAGCATCCCGCCGACATTGTTGGTGACCGCTGTGGCGGTCATGCCGGATGTCTCGAAAGGGGTCACCATAGATTTCAAGGAGCCGGGAGACATCGTCTATGTCCTCGGCCCCACTCGGGCTGAACTCGGCTGCAGCGAATACCTCGCTGAGTTCGATCAACTCGGCGACTCCGTCCCAACTGTTCGCCCGGAAGAGGCCTGGCCGCTCTATCAGGCACTGGCCAAAGCGACCGACCAGAGGTTGGTCCGCTCCTGCCATGATCTATCCGATGGCGGTCTCGCAGTTTCCCTCGCCGAATCGGCTTTCGCCGGAGGGTTGGGAGCCGAGGTCGATCTCTCGCTTGTAGCGTTGGGAGAGCCGATGGATCGTGACGATTATATCTTGTTCTCCGAAAGCCCCTCGCGGTTTGTCCTCACTATCTCTCCCAAAGACCAAACCGATTTCGAACTCTTGTTCGAGGGATTGCCGATCGCCCCAGTGGGAAGAGTGAGTCAGGACAAGAAATTGCGGATCAAGGGGTTGTCCGGTGACATGATTGTCGAAGAAGCGATTGGCGATTTGAAAGAGGCTTGGCAGCGGCCTTTTAAGAATTATTGAATCGGGGGGAGAGATTGAATCATGGAAATCCGTGGAATTCATGGAAGAAATGGAATCCGGACAAATCGCTTCGCGATTTGCTTTCCATGTTTTCAATCCCTTCCATGGGCTTCCATGATTCTGCTTTTCCTCGCCCTCTCCTCATCCGCCGAAGTCGAACGCCGGGAGCAAGGCGCCTTGGTTATCGAAGGCATCCCCGAAATCCCGGAAGAGATTGTCGATCAAATGTATCGCTACCGTAGCGTCCGCACCGCGATCATTGAGGACTGGGCAGCGGATGGGGAGGGGATGCTGATCTCGACCCGCTTCGGAGAGACCTATCAACTCCACTGGGTGGCACAACCAGCCGGCATGCGCCGGCAACTCACGTTTTTTCAAGAGCCGGTTCGCGGCGCCTCGATCCAACCCGATCCCGAAAAAGAGACATTCATTTATTCCATGGACGAGGGGGGCGGGGAGTTTTATCAGATCCATGAGTACGATCTCGAATCCGGGAAGCATCGCCTGCTCACCGATGGAAAATCGCGGAACGGCGGGGCGACCTGGTCCAACAAGGGGGATCGATTCGCTTATTACAGCACGGCCCGCAATGGTCAGGATTGGGATCTTTATGTGATGGACCCCGATTCGCCGGAGGACCCGAGGCGCGTTCTCGAGGAAGGAGGGTCGTGGGTGGTTTCGGACTGGTCTCCCGACGATAAAAAACTCCTTGTCGTGAAATATGTCTCCGCCAACGAGTCGCACCCTCATGTCCTCGACTTGGAATCGGGCGAGCTGACCGAAATCAACCCGACCGAGGAAAAGATCGCTTATGGCGGTGGCGTTTGGGCAAAGGACGGCAAAGGGATCTATTTCACCTCGGACCAGGGTGCCGAGTTTCAACACCTCCGCTATTGGGATCTCGAGAAGAAGGAATTCGAAACGCTCACGGGAGACATCCCCTGGGACATCGAATCGATCGAACTCTCCGACGATGGAAAGACGCTTGCCTTCACCGCCAACGAAGATGGGATCGGCGTTCTCTATCTGTTGAATACGAAGACCGGTGAACGAAAGAAAGTCCCGGATCTCCCGCTCGGTCAGGTCTACGGACTCAACTTTCATCCCGATAACCAACGGCTCGCGATCGTTTTGAACACGCCTCAAACTCCCGGAGACATTTATGTCCTCAACATCTCGGACAATTCGCTAACTCGTTGGACGTACAGCGAAGTCGGGGGTCTGCCCACGGATGAGTTTGTCATCCCCGAATTGATTCACTACCCGACCTTCGACGAATTGGATGGAAAGCCTCGCGAGATCCCCGCTTTCCTGTTCAAACCGAACAAGGCCGCGGAAAAATATCCGGTGGTGGTCTACATCCATGGCGGTCCGGAGAGTCAGTTCATTCCCTACTTCTCCTCCAACTTCCAATACTACCTCCGTGAACTTGGAATCGCGGTGGTGGCTCCCAATGTTCGCGGGTCGGCGGGATACGGTAAGTCTTACCTCAAACTGGACAACGGTTACCAACGGGAAGATTCGGTGAAAGATATTGGTGCGCTACTCGATTGGATCGAAGAGCAACCCGATCTGGATTCCGAGAGGGTCGCGGTGATGGGCGGCTCCTATGGGGGATATATGGTTCTCGCTTCCCTTTTTCACTATCCCGACCGATTCAAGGCGGGGATCGATTCGGTCGGCATCAGCAACTTTGTGACCTTCCTCGAGAATACACAGGATTACCGCCGCGACTTGCGCCGGGTCGAATACGGCGACGAACGCGATCCCGAGATGAGGGACTTCCTCCAAAAGATTTCCCCCACCAACAACGCCGACAAAATCCGCGGCGCCCTCTTCGTCGCGCAGGGCCTGAATGATCCCCGTGTTCCGGCGAGCGAAGCCGAACAGATGGTCGAGGCGATCCGAGGGAATGGCGGGACCGCCTGGTACCTCCTCGCCAAGGACGAGGGCCATGGGTTCTCCAAGAAGACCAACGCGGATTATTATTACAACGCGGTGGCGCTGTTTTTGGAGAAGCACTTGCTGGATTGAGCACAAACTAGACGATCAGTTTGTGAAAATTGATTTCATCCTGTCGATCGGTATACTGTTAGACAGGATTATTGAAGATTCCTGAATTCGATGATCATTAGTTTCAAATGCCCCCAGACCGAGAAGTTGTTTCACCGCCTCCCTGTTCGAAGATTTCACCACATCGAACGGCAAGCGCGTCGCAAACTCGAAGTTTTGGAAACAGCAGAAGTATTGGAAGATCTAAGATCACCTCCTGGGAATCGATTGGAAACGCTCAAGGGTGATCGGAAAGGGCAACACAGCATTAGAATCAATGATCAGTTCCGAATCTGTTTCGTGTGGGATGGTCAAGGCGCATGTGAGGTTGAAATCGTCGACTATCATCACTGAAATAAATGGACCAAGGAGATTTAGGAAATGAAAAAACTCGATCCCATTCCACCCGGCGAGATACTCCTCGAAGAGTTCTTGAAACCATTGGGTATCAGCCAAAACAAACTCGCTCGCGACATCGACGTTCCCCCGACACGGGTCAGCGATATCATCCACGCTCGACGATCGATCTCGACCGATACGGCGCTTCGGCTGGGGACTTACTTTCAAACCACTCCGGAGTTCTGGCTCAACTTACAGCGCAGGTACGATCTATTGGTCGCGGAAGACACCATTCTACCTCGCATCAAAAAACAAGTGCGACCTCTCGAACGAAACATCATGGCGCAAGCAATGGAGTAATCGGGAATCGCTCCTCAGGGCTTTCATTCCACGAGTTGTCACCCATGCCCACCCAACTCCTTCTTCTCGTCGACGCTCTCTCCTTCGAATACCTCAAATGGATGCCGTCACTTCAGAGACTCGCCGAGGATGGAAAGGCCTATTCGGTTAAACCGGCGGCGGGGTTCCGTGGGGTGGAACCGGCGCTCAATGGCGAATGGACTCTTCCCGGCGAAGTCCCCTTCCGATTCAAAAGGGCGCCTGACAGTCCAAGTCGGTTCCCACCGATGCTGGGTTTGGGAGATGCCCTGTTGCCCTCTGGGCTGAACCGAATCTATCGTCTCCTCCTTTCAAAAGGATTTCCCGGATCTTATCCCCACCTTATTCCATCCATTCTGCTTCACGAGTTCCAGGTCTCCTCGGGGACGAGCCGAGTCCCCACTGTCATTGAAAGGTGGGAACAATCCGGCAAAAAGATCTGGTGGTACACACGCGACTCTACATGGGAGAAAAAGAAATCGCTGACCGCGCGGGTTTACCGGAAAGTCTATCGTCCATTGATGCTGGAGGAAGCGCTGGATGCCTTGGGCGCGGGATCGGATGTGGTTTACCTCGAATTTTCCACCATCCTCGACGATGTCGGACATCGTTATGGACCCAACTCTCCCGAGATGGGAAACGCCTGCCGCGAGTTCGATCGAGATCTCTCCGACTGGGTCACGAAATCGCGCACGCAAGCAGGCGGCGATCTGTCGATCGGCGTGATCAGCGACCATGGAATGAGCGAGGTGACCGGATCGGTCGATATTGAGGACTCACTCCGGCAAAAGAATTTGATCAACGGTCGCGATTATGTCGGGATCTGGAACTCCAATTTCGCTCAGATATGGCCAGCAAAGGCCCCAATCAATAAGGTCGAGGATTCCATAATCGATCTCCCAAAGGTTCGATTGCTCACGGATGAGGAGAGGAAAGAATGGTTCGGCGAAGACTTGGCCTATGGCGAGATTATCTTAGCGACCGAGGAAGGGACGGTGATTCGACCCAATCATTTTCAGGGAACCAAGAAGGTCCGGGGGATGCACGGACACCTTCACGCGACCTCCCTAGAATCCCGAGCCTTGGCGGTGTTTCTCGGGCCGGAATTCGGAATGGCGGAAAACCAAGAGTTGGAGATGCCGGATCTGTTTCGAGTATTGAACCCAAATTGAAGGATTACTCGGCCGGTGTTTCTTGAAGTTTATTTAGAGACTCATCGACATTCTCATAGATCGGCAGGATCTCATGAAGCGTCGTCATCTCGACCGCCTTGCGAGCCATGGGCGAGAGACCGCAGATAGCGAATGGGACACGAGTCTCACGAGATTTCTTCAGGGCCGCCACCAACATCGCGAGACCGCTGGAGGCGATGTAGTTGACCGCCTCCAAGTTCAAGATGACCCGTTTGGGGAATTTTTTGAACAGACCGGTGAGGTAATCGCTCAACTCCATCGCGTTGGCGACATCCAGCTCGCCGTTGATCTGAACGATCGTGGCGTTCTTCTTTTCGGTAACTTGATAATCCATACGTTGATTCGACCACATAATCTCTTAATTAAACCGCATATTCATCCTGGACCAAGTCGAAATCAACCCGGTCATCCATATTATTGAAAGTTCGACCGATCCTTTAAAAAGGAAATCGCTTCCTCGATGGAAACCTCCGACCGCTCACCGGAGGAGCGTCGGGTGATTTCACACACCCCTTTTTCCAGGGACTTCTTGCCGATCGAAACCTGCCAGGGAATCCCCATCAGATCCGCGTCCTTGAATTTCCCGCCGGGTCGCTCGTCCCGGTCGTCGTAAAGCACCTCGAATCCAGCCTCGGCTAACGACTCGGCCAGTTTGTCGCAAGCCTCGACAATCTCCGGCATGTGGGTTCCCAGAGAGAGGAGGTGAATGTGAAAGGGAGCGACACTCTCCGGCCAGACAATTCCCTTCTCGTCATGGTGCTGTTCGATCACCGCCGCGACTGTCCGAGTGACCCCGATGCCATAACACCCCATGATCATCGGTTTGGAGGTTCCATCCTCATCCTGAAAAGTCGCCTCGAGCTTCTCGCTGTACTTGGTTCCAAGCTGAAACACCTGTCCGACCTCGATCCCGCGAACCACCTCGATCGCTTTTGAAGGATCCTCGGGGCAGGGATCGTCAGGAACAGCCCATCGCAAGTCGGCCACACGGGTGGGTTTGAAATCCCGGCCAGCGACCACATGCAGGATGTGTCTCCCGGTTTGATTGGCGCCGGTGGTCATCTCCTCCATCGCCAACACTTCGGGGTCGGCCCAGATCTCGACGTCGCTTTTAAGGCCCACAGGCCCGGCATAACCGACTTCACAGCCAGTGATCTCCTTGACCACACCGGGCTCGGCGAGGTCAACAAGACACCCCATTTCCCGGCCGACTTTAATCGGGTTGGCGTCACGGTCTCCTCGCACCAGTACGGCAACCACTTTTTCGCCGCCCTGGAAGAGGAGAGTTTTCACCAATTCCCCCGGTTTCTTTTTCAGGAAGGCGGTGACATCCTCAATCGTCGTCTTGTTCGGAGTGTCGACCACTTCGGCGTCAGGAGCGCTCGGATTGGGTTCCACAGCGGGAACGGGCGGAACCTCACAAATCTCCAAGTTGACCGCGAAGTTGGCTTCCTTGCAGACCGCGATCTCCGCCTCGCCGGAATCGGCCAGGGCCATGAACTCATGCGAGCCGCTGCCGCCCATCACTCCGGTGTCGGCGGCGACCGGATAACAATCGAGACCACAGCGTTTGAAGATGCGGTCATAGGCTTGATACATGTCATCGTAAGAACTCTTGCAGCCCGCCTCGTCCTTATCGAAGGAATAAGCGTCCTTCATGATGAACTCACGCGAGCGCATAACGCCAAACCTCGGACGCACTTCATCGCGGAATTTCGTTTGAATCTGATAAAGATTCTTCGGAAGATCTCGATAGGATGAAAGCGCCGAGGCCACCAAGTGGGTGATGATCTCCTCGTGGGTCGGGCCGAGTACAAAGTCGCGCTCATGTCGATCCTGGAGGCGCATCAGTTCGGGTCCCATGTCGTTCCAACGGCCGGTCTGTTTCCACAGGGTGTCTGGTTGGAGGGTCGGCATGAGCACCTCGCAGGCCCCCGCCCCATTCATCTCCTCGCGCACGATTCGGGAGACCTTTTGGATGACCCGCAGCCCCAACGGTAGGTGGGTGTAAAGACCCGCCGAAAGCATCCGGATCAGGCCGGCGCGCAGCATCAGAATATGGGAAGGAATTTCGGCTTCTTTCGGGACCTCCCGCATGGTCGGGAAGAACCCTCGCGACATCCGCACTAAGTCTTTCAAGTGAATAACCCCGCAATCCAAGAGAACAGCCCGATTCGGGCGAAATCGTTGATGAACACGAATAAGAACAAGGGCAACAAGAACGCGAGGCCGATGTACTGAATGACTTCGCGAGTCCGAATCGAAAAGGTCCTTCGGCTAATTCCCTCCACGAGGGAGACCACCAAGTGACCGCCATCCAGAATGGGAATCGGAAGCAAGTTCAGGATCGCAAGGTTGACCTGAAGGAAGGCGCAAAACCACAACAGCCTCCGCAATCCCTCCCGGCCAATCTGGGCGGACATCTGAACAATGGCCACAGGACCGCCAATCAGTCGACTGTTGACCGACCCATTGAATAGACCGACTAGGATGTTAACGGTCTCATCCAAGGCGTGGGATACGCCCGCGGCGCCCTCTTTCAGACTTCCAATCAATCCCTCGGATCGAGTGGGCTGCTTGAAAGTGATACCCAACCGGGCGATCGGAACCTCTTTGGCGGTCTTCTTCCCGATGGTGCTCGGAAAGGGAGTCATGAGGACATCGGGTTTGATTTTCTTGGTGATCAGTTCATCCGAATCGGGATTCTTCCAGGTCAGCTCGACTGGAATTGGCTTGGGCGGCGCCTCCGGGTTCTTGGGATCCTGTTCGTAGGAAAAGGTGATCACCCGCTGGATATCGTCACGGTTGTTTACGAGTTCCCCATTAATGGCGACGATTTTCGCGCCAGATTCGATTCCCGCCTCACGGGCTGGCAATCCTCGGACCGAGGCCGAAACGATCGGGGGAACTTCCGGACTCATGCCCAGTCCGGCCGAACCGATGCCGATCTGAGCGATGGTGTTCCCGGTTGCGTCGGTGACGATGGCGGGAGTCAGGGAAGCGGATTTGATCTCTCCGCCGCTCTCCCAAGTGAAGGTCACTGTCTTCGCGACCGGCTCGCCATTCTTTTCTTCCCAGAGTTTTCGAACATATTGAGTGAAATCGGTCCAGGTATCCGGCTGGTATCCATTCACCGAGACCACCCGATCGAAGTCTCGCACCCCGAGTTCAAAGGCGGGACCTACCAAATCGACAGCGTTAATGACGAAGACTTTGTCCAATGCCTCATCGGAGATCGCAAGTTCAAGGGTCTCCTCCGAAGAGCCGCGCTTGATTTTCACCGGGATCGACTCTTCTCCCCGATCGCGCGCCTCCTGGATCGCCTTTTCGAAATCGTTCCAGACCTTGATCTCGTTCCCTTCCGTGGAAACGAGGACATCCCCAGTCTTGAAACCGGCCTGGTCCGCGATCGAACCCGGAATGACAGTCCCCACGATGTCGTAATCGTACTCGGTCCCATAGACAAAGGAGATTCCAAAAAAGATCAAAAAGGCCCCAATGATGTTAAACGCCGGTCCGGCCACCACGATGGGAATGCGTTTCCAGGGAGATATCGAATAAAACTCATCATCGGCGCCGGTGGTCTCGGAGGGGTTTTCGCCCGCCATTTTCACAAATCCGCCCATGGGGATCCAAGCGATGACGTATTCCACCCCTTTGTAGTGGAAACTGAAGATCGGATTTCCAAACCCGATTGAGAATTTCTCGACCTTGACTCCGCTCCAAATAGCCAGAAAGAAGTGGCCGGCTTCGTGGATCAGCACCGCGACGCCGAGCACAAGTACAAAACTAAGACCGTCCAGCAGGACGCTCACAATTGAATCCAGTGACATCGTTTCTCCTGAATGAATGCTAATTCGCTGCCTGCTCTCGGCGGGCCTTCGTATTGGATGCCCACCGGCCACCTTCAGGCGGTCCCGCGATAGCGCGAGAACCTCGGGGACAAAAGTCCCCCATTCCCAGGCAATTGGGCAACCTGTTGATTATGGTGAGGGGTCGATAGGGTGTCAACGGAAGTCTCGGTGGGAGGGAAGCGAGGCCCCAACTTTGCTTGACAAATAACACTGTACTACATAACCTCTTTCTGTGTCCATTTCGATCTCATTCCGATCGCTCAATCTCCTGGGCGGCCTGATCCTTCATGGCCTTCTCAGCTCCTTGTTCTTCGTTGTTTTCATCGCGATTCTTATCCTCTCCTGGCCGTCGGAAATTGAGAACGACCGACTCGATGTCGACCGAGTCCTGGCGCACGTTCATGGCTTGAAAGCCAGTCTTCATCACGAGCGCGCGATGGAGCGGATGCAAGGAATCTTTCCCGAGGGGGCCTGTTTCACAGTCACCCTTTACGGTTTGGCCTGGGCCAACATCGCTCCTCATGTCGAGGGCGAGGCGCGTCAAGAGGCCATGGAGGAGATCCGGTTCGCATTGGATTGTCAGACATCTCGGAAGGCGGTCGCCCCGTTTCTGGACACCGAGGTGCGTCGCGGCGTCTTTTGGCTGGGACAGCGGAATCTGCTCATCGCCAAGTATCTGTCGCTTCTAGAAGAGATTCTTCCCGAGGATCTTCGAGAGGAGTTCAAAACCAATTCCGCCGAGCTGGTCATGCAATACTTGATCAGCCCGACTCGTCACCTCGATTCCTACTCGGGCATGTGTTGGCCGACCGATAACATGGCGGCTTTCGCCTCGCTGAACCTTCATGACGAGCTCCGCGGGACCGACTACTCCACTGTTTATGAAGAATGGAAGGAATGGACGCTCAATCACCTTGACCCGAAATCCCACATGCCCGCAGGCGAGTTGGACAGCGAATCTGGTGATTTCCGTCAACCCGCCCGGGGATGTGCAAATTCCTGGATGATCGCGATCATGAGCGGGTTCGATGAACAATTTGCACGCGATCTTTACGAACGCTATTTGGAAAGTTTTGGCATCCAACGACTTGGCTATCGTATGTTCCGGGAATGGCCGAAGGGGCTCGACGATCTCGGAGGAGACATCGATTCGGGACCGGTCATCTGGCAAGCCGGAGTGACCGCGACGGGTGTGGGCTTGGCCGCCGCGCGTAGCCAGGGGGATGGACGCACGGAAGCCGATATCCGCGATTTGACTCGACTATTCGGGATTCCCCTCCGAGGAACCTTCGAGGGACATTCGACGGTCGAATACCTCTTTGGAATGCTGCCGGTCGGGGACGCGTTCCTGGCCTGGGCGTACAGCATTGAGAGGCCGGAGGAGATGTTCACTGAGATTCCGGGCAGGGTCGACCGTCTCCGAAACAGGTGGCTTTGGATGGCGATTGTCCTATTCCTTACGGTGCTGGTTCCGGTTCAGGGCGTCTATTTCATCCGGAAGGGGTGGCGGAAGCTTCAGCGGTTAGACGTCTAAGAGGGTGTTTGAAAAGTGGGTCCGGGATTATGAACCGGAACGCCGTGGGAGCGGCTTCCAGCCGCGAAAGGGAGGGAAGCTCGGTGGATTCCGAAGATCCGGTTATCGCGGCTGGAAGCCGCTCCCACGGTATTAACATTCGCTTTGGCGCTTTTCAAACACCCTCTAAGTCCATTTCACAATGGACTCACCCCTGCCCAGGGCTCGCGGAACCCACGGGGGCTTTTTCCACCTTCCTCGGGCCACTAAGATCCTCCCCCTATGACTTGGACCGATCTCGCTGACAAATCCCTGCGCGAGGGAAGCATCTCCCGTGAGGAGGCGCTCTCCGTTTTGAACTCAACGGACGCGGAACTCTTGGAGGTTCTCGCCGCCGCATTCCGTGTCCGCTCCCATTTTCATGGGAACAAGGTGCGGGTGCATGTGCTTCAGAACGCGAAAAGCGGGGTCTGTCCGGAGGATTGCTCCTTCTGCAGCCAGGCGGCGCAATATCACTCGCCGGTTCCTCAGTACGGAATTCAGACTGTCGAGGAATTGGTCGAGGGGGCGCGGAAGGCGCATGAGATGGGTGCGGTCACTTATTGCATGGTGACCAGCACGCGCGGCCCCTCGGCGAAAGAGGTCGAGCGGATCTGCGAGGCGACACGGATCATCAAGTCCGAGACGCCGCTCAAAGTCTGCGCGTCTTTGGGTCTCCTCCTGGGAGACCAGGCCTCGACTCTTCGCTCGGCTGGCGTCGATCGATATAACCACAACCTAGAAACCTCCGAAGAGTTTTATCCCTCGGTTTGCACCAGTCACACTTTCCAGGACCGACTCAACACAATCCGTTCGGCGAAGGCGGCGGGAATGGAGGCCTGCGCGGGGGGCATCGTTGGTATGGGGGAAACTCCGGAGGATCGCGTTGAACTTGCCTTGTCGCTCCGCGAGTTGGAGGTCGAATCGGTCCCAGTCAATTTTCTGAACGCACGGCCCAACACCCCCTTCGAAAAGGTTCCTCAGCTGAGTCCAACCGACTGCCTCCGAAGCCTCGCCATGTTTCGATTCACGAACCCCTCGGCGGATGTTCGCGCGGCGGGCGGGAGAGAGATCTGTCTGAGCCATCTCCAACCTTTTGCCCTGTATCCCGCTAATTCGATTTTCACCAACGGTTATCTGACCACGCCCGGGCAGGAGCCCTCGGCGGATTGGGAGATGATCGTCCAAGCGGGTTTTGTCCCGGTCGTTGCCGGCGCGGAGGGCGCTCCGGCCGAGCAAGAAAAACTGCTGATCGATTGACCTCATTGAGGGAGGATGGAGGATGTCTGACTACCGCTCGGGCGCGCTGGTTCTCGCGCTGGCTACGCTCTGCTTGGGCGCCCATTTGGCAAACTCGGTCGATTCCGAACCGGACCCGATTCAAATCCTTTTTCTCGGCGACCAAAACCATCACTTCCCCGCGCAACGCTGGAAGGTGATCGAACCCGTCCTGAAAGCGGCCGGGATCGAGGGGACCTACACCGAGGACCATGACATCTGGACCGACCCCGAACTCTCCGATTACGACGGAGTTCTCATCTACCACAACGTCAATGAACTCACTCCAGAGCAGGAAAAGGGACTGCTTCAATACGTCGAAAACGGCGGGGGTCTCATTCCCGTCCATTGCGCCTCGGCCTGCTATGGGAACAGCGACGCCTACATCGACCTGATCGGAGGCCGTTTCAAGTCTCACGGCGCCGAGGAGTTTCGAGCCAAAATCATCGATGCCCAACACCCGGCGATGAGGGGCCTCGAATCCTTTTCGAGTTGGGACGAAACCTATGTTCACGACCGCCTTGCTCACGACAATCGAGTCCTCATGGTTCGGCCCGATGGGCGACGCTACGAGCCCTACACTTGGGTCCGCCAACACGGAAAAGGCAAAATTTTTTACACCGCGCTTGGTCATGATTTCCGAACTTGGGAACACCCAGGATTTCAAAAGCTATTGGTCAACGGAATCCAATGGGCGACCGGTCGCTTGAAATCCGAACTTCTTCCGGTGGCAAAAATTCCCGCCGCCCAGCCCTCACGTGAGAACGAGATTCCGGTTCCGCTTTCGGCAGAAGAATCCATGAAGCGGATGCATCTGCCCGAAGGGTTCCGGGTCGAGCTCTTCGCATCCGAGCCGGACATCATCAAACCGATCGCGATGGCCTTTGACGCTCGCGGTCGATTGTGGGTGGCCGAGTCGATCGATTATCCGAACTGGGTGCTGACCGAGGAGGAGGGAAACGACCGGATCAAAATCTGCGAGGACACCGACGGTGATGGGAAGGCCGACAAGTTCACGGTCTTCGCGGACGGCCTCAACATCCCCACCGGCCTGCAGTTCGCGAATGGCGGAGTCGTGGTCGCCTGCGCACCGGACATTCTTTTTCTTAAAGACTTGGATGGCGATGACCGGGCTGACGAAAGAAAGGTTCTATTCACCGGCTTCCTCAAGGGGGACACCCACGCGGTCCACAGCAATTTCACCCTCGGCCTCGACAACTGGATCTGGGCGACTATCGGCTATACAGGCGCGAAGATTCCATTGGGAGATCGAATGATCGATCTCCGCCTGGGGATCTTCCGGTTTAAACCGGATGGGTCTGACCTCGAGAAAATCACAACCACTTCGAATAACACCTGGGGACTCGGCCTCAGCGAGGAAGGAAATTGTTTTGCCTCGACCGCGAACAACGAGCACAGCGTTTACATGGGGATACCGACCCGATACTACGATCAGGTTCATGGATGGCATGGCAACGGTTCCACCGGGATCGCTGATAGCGAGTACTTTCACGCCATCGCGAAATACCGTCAGTGGGATTTCCACGGAAAGTTCACCGCCGCCTCGGGACACAACCTCTACACGGCCCGCCATTTCCCAAAAGAGTACTGGAACCAAACCGCCTTCATCTGCGCCCCAACCGGACACTTGATCAAGACCGGATTGCTAGAGCAGGTCGGCAGCCATTTCCGAACGAACGACGGATTCAATTTAATGGCGAGCGAGGACGAATGGACGGCGCCGATCTACGCCTATGTCGGCCCCGATGGCGCGGTCTGGTTCGCCGATTGGTACAACTACATTGTTCAGCACAACCCAACCCCAAAGGGTTTCGAGACGGGACAAGGTAACGCTTACATCACGCCCTCACGGGACAAGACTCACGGTAGAATCTATCGCATTGTCTATGAGGGCGATGACGGGGGACCGCTCCAGCCAATCCATCGAAACCTCGAAGAGGCGACCTCAAAAGAGTTGGTGGAGACGCTCACGGATTCCAACCTACTTTGGCGAATGCATGCGCAACGACTTTTGGTTGAACGCGGCGACGACTCGGTGATTCCCGCCCTGATGGAATTGGTTGAGGACTATTCGGTCGATGAAGTCGGCCTCAATGTCGGAGCGATCCATGCTCTGAGAACTCTCGAGGGACTTGGGGCTTTCAAGGGAGGGAAAGGGGCGGACCTCCTCAAGATCGCCCTGGCTCATCCCTCCTCCGGAGTTCGTCAAAATGCGCTCCAGGTTTTGCCTTCAACCGATGTTTCAGTCGAGGCGATTCTCTCTTCCGGTTCGCTCGAGGATGAAGACGCTCTTGTCCGTAAAGCCGCCTTGCTCGCACTGGCGGACATGCCTGCCTTCAAACGTGCGGGCGAGAAGGTTTACGAAATTCTCCAGTTGACGAAAAACGCCGAGGATCGATGGATTCCGGAGGCCGCCATCGCCGCCGCCGCTCGTCATGACGAGGGGTTTTTGGCGGCCGCACTTGCCGACCAGACTGATTTGAGCGAGGAGGCCGAAGCGGACTCGCCATCTGAAAACCTCATCGCCGATCCGTCCTTCGAAGCGGCAGAGAGCGGCGGACTGGTCGGATGGAAAGAGGTGACCTACAGCGGGGCAGCCGAGTTCTCGGTTTCCAGCCTATCGCGGACGGGCAGCCAATCGCTTCAAATATCATCTGTTCATGGAGCCGACGCGGGGTGGTACACGGAATTCGAGGTTGAACCGAATTCCACCTACAGGCTCTCCGGGTGGATCAAGACTCAAGGTGTTCAAAACGGAGGCGGCGGCAAGGGCGCACTTCTCAATGTTCACAACCTCCAGCAATTCAAGACTCAGGCGGTGGCGGGCGATTCCGGTTGGACTGAAGTCGAGACAAACCTCGAAACCGGAAGCGCCACGAAGGTCGGAATCAACTGCCTGTTCGGCGGCTGGGGCCAATCGACCGGAACCGCATGGTTCGACGATCTCCGCCTGGAGAAAGTCTCGGGAGAAGAAAATTTGCCGATCAACCGTGCGGTTGAGGTGGTCACCGCGCACTATGCTCATCGCGGCCCCACCAATTCAATTCTCTCCCTCCTTCAACGAATCCCTCAGACTTCGGAGGACTTTTCTCAGTCCTTTCTGACCGGTCTGGCTATGGGATGGCCGCAAGGGATGGCCCCGAATCTGAAACAAGAAGAATTGAATTCGATATCACAACTGATCGGAAGGCTTTCACTCGAAGGGCAGGTTCGTTTGTTCGTGCTCCTAGACAAGTGGGGGGTCAAGGATCGGTTCATCTCCGATCTCGACCGTCTCACAAGGATTTTGGAATCTAAGGCGGCCGACACGAATCTCCGAGATGAGGACCGGGTTCGATCCGCCGAGCTGCTCATGGAAGTCAGCGACACCGCCAAATCGATCGAGGCGTTATCCAAGACCATCTCGACTGTCGAATCGCCCGACTATGTCCGGGGCGTCCTGAGAGCGCTCGCGACCAGCCAACTCCGGGAAGGGGGGGAGGCGATCCTCTCGGTCTGGCCCGACCTTGGACCTTCGGCTCAGACCACCGCGCTCGATTCCTTGCTTCGTAGACACGATTGGACGTTGCTCCTCCTGGAGGCATTCGATACGGGCAAGGTTCAGCCGACCCTGCTTTCCCTGGTTCAAAGAAAGACACTGACCGAACACAAGGATTTGGAGATCTCCTCTCGCGCAAAGGACCTCTATGAATCGACACCGGACTCGGAGACCTCCGCGCAACGGAAAGAAGTCATGGGAAAAATCCTCGCGATCGCCCCCGGCTCGGGGGATCTCGAACACGGCAAGTCGGTCTTCGAGAAGAACTGCGCGGTCTGCCACACCCTGGATGGAACCGGCGGCGAACTCGGGCCGGACCTCACCGGAGTCGGCGCCAACGATCGCTCCGCGATCCTGATGGACATCCTCGATCCGAACCGTTCGGTGGAGGGAGTTTATTTCCAGTGGCATGTCACCACCGAGGACGATTTCACCTACTCCGGCCGGCTTCTCAACGAAACCGCGAGCGCGGTGGAGATCCTCGAACCCAATGGCAATCGAAATACAATCCCCAGGAAGGAAATTGTCGACATGCGGATGTCCTCCCTCTCGGTCATGCCGGAGGGTTTCGAACTGCTGCCGGAAGAGGATTTGGTTTCGTTGGTGGATTACTTGAAGACTCGGGTGGTGGGGGAGTCGGAGTAAGAAGGTTCATCCACATCGCCGGAACGATTCACTTGTTGGTTCCAGTGTTGGAAACGATAGGCATTAAGAGAAAAGCTTTTGGGTTCCCATTACAAAGCCCCTTGCCGACAATCTGTCCGTGTTTGTTGATGTCATTGGCCTCTTGCAACTCCCATCCGGAACCCTCGGGAATCAATTCGTTGAGATCGATGAAATCTTCGCCATCCCATAAGAGGGGGAAACTCCGGGGGACATACCCTTTGTAGACTCCCGCTTTAGATAAGGAATCCCTCGCCTTTTCCGCCCAAGTTTTTTGTCGTGAGAGGTCATCGGCCATTCTCCTTTCCGTAAAGGGGGCCAGACTGGAATCGATCATTTTCGAAATGGGATCGATCGTCATCTCTCTCACATTGACCAGGATACGGCCCGTGGCATCGACCGCGCCCATTTCCACAGATGGGTATGTGACTTTGAAATCCATCCGATCGACTATTTTCGAACCTACCCATCGAACGATCGCCACGGGGTCGCTCCCACCGTCGCGGCAGAGACCCGTCAGAGTCCCCGAGTCATCGATGAGCGTTCCGCCACAGGACCAACAATCCTGGGGAACCTCCAATTCGAGAAGTTCTCCGGTCGAGAAACGGAGCATCGCTTCATAAGACTTTCCCTCGCGAATACGGCCTCGCCGGAACCAACCCGATATGTCACCTCTCTCGTTCATCGCCTCCGGAACGAAAAACTCCTCCGGGTCGGCGATCACCACTCCGGGTGTGTCGGCGTTCTCCCAAAGGAAGGTTCGATGAACCTGTTCTTTACCCGAGTTTTTCATGGCGCCTCCCACGATGACGCCCTTGTCGTTGATCGAATTGGCCCAGGACAGGACAAATCCAGTTGGGTGCAAATAATTTATTCTGTTTTCTCGACTCCAAAAGAACGCGTATCGATTGTCGCCGAGCCCGGTTCCGACCACCTCGCCTCTATTGTTGATATCGACCGCCTCGGCCTCGTATCCCTCTTGGGCGCTGATGTCGAACATCCCATTCGTGGCGTCCCATATAAACGCGTGCCGCTCCCCCTCCAGCGTGTCGGCCCGCCCCACTACCTCTCCCCGGTCGTTGATCGCGTTCGCCTGAGCCACGGCGCCGCCCAGATTTCCAAGGTCGATCAGATCGTATCGGATTTCGGCTTTCGCATGGGAAGGCTGGCCCAATACGAGGGAGGCCAAACTGAGGAAAAGTGAATAGAGGATAGGTCGTGTCAATTTAACCGCCTCCAGCAGGTCCGATTCTATTCGTATAAATCCTGGGAGGAAGAGATGCCTCCGAAAGTTGCTCCGAGAATGGATCATCTTCGCATTGGGCTTGAGGCGGGAGAGGGTAAAGGACATTGAAGTTCCCACTCCGCGCCAATGACATCGACAACCCCCTTCCCCCAAATCGCGCCACCCTCTACATTTGACCCACTTTCAAATGCTTTGGAGGATTCTTTCAGCATGACCGCGAGAAACATTTTGGTGACCGGCGGGGCCGGTTTTATCGGGTCTTTTCTGGTGGACCGCCTTGTTGAGGAGGGCCACAAAGTGACCATCCTCGACTGCCTCGAGCCCCAGGTTCACCCCGATGGGCCGCCGGACTACTTGAACCCGGAGGCCGAATTCGTTCAGGGAAACATCCTGGATCGAATTCTGTTTTCAAAATTGCTCAAAGAGAACGAGATTGTTTATCACCTCGCCTCCGCAGTCGGAGTCGGTCAATCCCAATATCAGATCGATCACTATGTCGAGGCCAACACCCAGGGAACGGCGCGGATGCTCGACATCCTGGTCAACGAGGAACACTCGATTAAGAAAGTGGTGGTGGCCGCCAGCATGTCCAGCTACGGCGAGGGCCTTTATGAGGGAATCGAAACTGGGAAGAAAGTTCGCCCCGGACTTCGCCCCGCGTCCCAGATGGAAGCGGGCGATTGGGAGTTGAAAGACCCCGAGACCGGAGAACGGCTCCGCCCCATTCCGACACCCGAGTCCGAGGCTTTCCAGGAAAATTCCATTTACGCGATGACCAAAGCCCACCAAGAGGAAATGGTCCTGAACATCGGGCGGACCTACAACATCCCCTCGGTGGCGACCCGTTTCTTCAATGTCTATGGCCCGCGTCAGTCCCTCTCGAACCCTTACACCGGCGTCTCCGCCATCTTCATGAGCCGAATCAAGAACGATAACGCCCCGGTGGTCTATGAGGACGGTAACCAGAGTCGCGACTTCATTTCGGTCCACGATGTCGCTGCCGCCCTCTCGGCTCTCAAGGACAGTGACGCTCTGGATTATGAGGCGGTCAATGTCGGCACGGGGAACCCGATCCCCATCGCCGAGGTCGCCCGCACGATCGCCAAGGTTTGCGGAAAGTCGATCGAACCGGACATTCAAAACAAATTCCGCAAAGGGGATGTCCGCCACTGCTACGCCGACAACACGAAGCTCCGCGAGAAACTCGGCTGGGAGCCGAAAGTCACCTTCGAAGCCGGCATCAAAGAACTCGTCGAATGGTCGGACCGTGTCGAAGCCGAAGACAAATTCGAACAGGCGGCCGCGGAATTGAAGGCGAAGGGGTTGGTTTAAGTTTCAGCCAAGAGAGCCAAACCCCATCAGCCGTGGGAGCGGCATCCTGCCGCGAGGGGAGGAGTGCGGAACCCCCGAGTCTTCACCTGCGCCGAGATTCCCTTCTCGGGGCAACTTGAGCAGGAATCCTTTCCTGCGGAATGGACCCCAATGTTTTATCCTTCGATTCAAATTTTCGGTGTGTGACAGCACGAAGGGATTCGTGCGCGAGTGGGTTCGAGAAGGGATTCTCGAACCAGACGCAATAGCCGTTCAAGGAGTAGTACCCCAACCCGCACCCTTGTGGTGCGGGTTTCGTATGCGTAGCGACGGGTTTCAACCCGTTGCGGACTCGATCGGTTCCCAAAACCTACATCGGATCGGAATCCGATGTGGGAAAGGAACGAGGCGGGAGCCACGTTCCAGCACCGAACTCGCCCTTTTGAGGCTGAAGCCTCGACTCCTTAACATGTGAGAATCGCGGCAGGATGCCGCTCCCACGGCGCTTTGTTCAATACTCCAGTTTCATCTCCGATTCCTTCACCTTCTCCAATCCCTCTGGGTCCATGAAATAGGTCGGTTTCATCTTGCCGCGGCTGAATAGCTTTTCGGCTTGGTCGTCCCAGTGGGGCGAGTCCTCGTGGTCGCTTTCGCCGAGAGGAAGTAGGGTCCAGGACTTCGGCGGTTTGGTGAGTAGGACCACCTGAGTCGAGGTCTGACCGCTCTTTCCGATATAGCGGTGATCGCCGAGTTCGTCGAAACCGATGGCGCGAGGGGTCGCCATGCCATCAACCGGTTTGCCACCGCCGACCGGCCAGGTTTCCTCCCCGCCCTTGCGACCGACTCGGTAGACCTCGCCATAAGCCACTGTCAATCGGCCGAAATCGGACTTCAGTTTTTTCGCGCCATCTTCCAGGGCGGAAATCGCGGTCTCGTCGGTCAGCAAATCCGGGGGCGGGTCGCCCATCTTGTCGCCCTCTTTCACGTTGCCGGGGAGAGCGTCCTTCCAATACTTGAACGCCATCGCCCCGCAGGAGTCCGGACGGCTGTGGCGATCCCACGCTCGGATAAGCTCATAAACTTTGGCGGCGTCCTCGCTCAGGTCGGCTGACTCGACCGCGGTCTCCAGCCGGTCCTGCCACTTGTCGGCGTTGTAGACCTCGACGTTCACCGCCAGATCCAGGGCCTCCTCGATGGTGAACAGCGGGTCGTTGTGAAGGACCTCCACCACCATCGCCGCTCTCTGGTGGGGCGGCCATTCAGTGGTGCCATAAACATAACTCGGATAATCGGCGAGCCGCATCGGGCTGTCCTTCATCATTCCGAAGGGGGAGACATTGCAGTTTTGCATATACCCCTGCGGCGGGTTTTCGCACTGGACCAGGTCCTCCATCGGGTGGATTCCCAGCCAGTCATTCTTGGAAACATTCCCCGGAATCGGCTTTGAGGGATCGACCCCATCCGGTCGGATCGGGACCTTGCCGGTGCGCTGGTAATAGATGTCCCCATCCACCGTCCCCACCATCACGTTCTGTCCCATGAGTCCGAGATGCGAGAGGGCCGCTTTGGCCTCATCCAAATTTTTCGCGGTCATCATCTGATAGGTTTGATCGGTCAGGCTGATGTCCTCCATGTAAGGGATCGCCATCGCGTAAGCCTTGCCATCCTTCGTCGCGACCACGGGTCCGTGGCGAGTTTCGTGAATCTCAACTTCTTTGTCGTCGAGAGTCCCATCCTCTTTGCGAACTCGGATGACATCTTTTCGGACAGTCATATCTTTCCACTCGCCATCCACCTCGTACTGGAGTGGATTGTCCGGGTTGAGGGTCTCTTCAAAAACATCGGCAGTGTCCCCTGAACCGGTGGTCATCGCCACCGACAAGTATTCGTTGTGCCCGAGAGAGATAATCGGCGAACCCAAGATGCAAACGCCAGAAAGGTTGAGCGTGTCTCCGTAGAACCGCGCCTCGTAAAAACGGAAGATTCCATACCAACTGAGATGGGGGTCGATCAACGCGATCGGGACTCCGGCCGCGCTCTTCTTTGGGGCGATCAACCATTCGTTGGAACCATGGTACTCGATTGGATCGGGTTGGATCCCCCCCGCCTTGAGGTCCTCTCCCGCATCCCCCTCCGGCCATCCCCAAATCACCAGACGAGAGAGGGCCACCACCTGCCAGGGTTCCAGTTTGGGCGCCCACACCGGGACCTCATCGGGATGTTCGTCCATGTATTTTTGGATTCCTTTTTGAAACGCCTCGATGATCCCCCGACACTTGGCGCTGATCTCCGGGTACTTTTTCTTGGCAATATCACGGTGCCTCCAGACTCGCTGACGATAGTCGTGTTGGAAATAGTCGGGGCCGAGGACCTCGGAGAGAGTCCCTTCCGCGGTTCGGTAGTTTTGAAGAATCTGTTCCAATCGGTCCTCCGCCTGAGCGTAACCCAGACCATACGCGGCGCCTTCATCCGTGTCGGCGAAGATGTGAGGAATGCCGTAATTGTCGCGGACAATCCGCACGTCCTCGGAAAAAGCATTCGGGATCAGAAAGAAAATCAAGAGTCCAAATAAGGCGATTCGATGGGACGACTTCATGACAACCTCCAGATGGTTTAGCAAGAAAATCATGGTTGAATGAATTGGAGTATGAAGGGATGAAAAGATTCTGTCCACGACCCTATCAGCGATCCGGGTGGGCGCGATGGTTGACCGATTTGACCGGGTCTTGGATGATTTCAACTTGAGATTCGACTCAGTTTGGAGGAAGAAACGAGCAATGAACAAGCGGGAGCGTAAGGAGTGGCTGCTCCATCTTTGGGATTATCACAACGGCATCCTCCGGTCGCAGGAGCGCGAGGAATTGGATTCGAGACTGGCTGAGGATGTTTCGGCGCGTGAGGATTCTCAGAGGGTTCGAGTGCTGATCGAAGAGCTCCGCCAAGCCGGACGATGGGAAACCCACCCCACCTTCCCCGAGGAGATGGTGGACCGAATCATCCAATCCGAGGCGAGCGGGAAGTGGAAATGGGTGATTGCGGCGCTGATCGTCCTGGTGCTTCTCTACTTCCTGTTCTTCAGAGGGCCCGAGGGTCCGGAGGGAGTCCGAGTCACACCGGAGCAGGAGGAAGGACTGGCATTGTTGGCTCCCGGACGCTCTGATGATAACGGAGGACTGCATCTGGATTATTCCGCCTTAGAAGAGGGCGTGGATGAAGACCTTGTGGAGGCGTCGCAGTTAACAATTCGATCGTCGACTGGGAAGACCGAGTAATTTCAACCCACACCCCCGTGGTGTGGGTTTTGTCCGAGTAGCGACGAGTTTTAACTCGTTGCGGACTTTGGCGGTAAGTTCTGACCCCGCGACAGGTTAAAACCGTGTCGCTACACAGACGAAGTCCGTACCACGAGGGTACGGACTCAATCCTGTCGAGTTCCAAACCACTTCGCCAAGATCGCCGCCGGCAAAAAAGTCGCCGCCGCGCCGACGGGAGTCACCCACGGCCAAGCGATTGAAAAGGTGTTTTCCCCCATCGCCCAGCTCTGACCCAACAGGAAGACCCCTGTTTGAACGAGTACGCCGATCGCAAGCGAAGGCCAGATGATCCATCCTCGTTTTCCACCTTCCACATTTCGGAACATCACCAAAGCGATCAGAAACACACCCAATAAGGGACCATAGATGGTGGTCGAGGCGGTGAAGATGCTGCCGATCAGATCTTGCTTGCCGACCATCGCCGCGCCTTGAGATCCAAGCCACAAGAGGACTCCCCAGATGACCACCCAGTTCCGCGCTTGTTTCAAGGGGTTGCTCGATACCTTCTTCTTCCCGCTCAGGTCGGTGACCGTGGTCGCGGACAATGCGGAGAGCGCCGAGTCGACGGTCGACATCGCCGCCGCAAAGATCCCTGCGATCAAGAGGCCGGAGAGTCCGGCGGGAAGTTCATGGGTGATGAAGTAGGGCAGGATTGAGTTCCCCGTTTCAAGTTCGGGGTGCGTTCCGGTTTGATCGTAGAATGCCGCCACAGCAGCGCCGACCAACAGGAACAGGGCGAACTGGAAGAAGACCACGAAGGCCGAGACCACGAGAGCCAACCTCGCTTTGCCAAGGGAGGCGCAGGCAAGCAGCCGCTGGATGTTCGAGTGGTCGGTTCCATGGGTGGCGAGAGTGAGGATGGCGGCTCCCAAAAATCCGGCGAAGAAAGTGTGGGGTTGGGTCCAATCATAGGCCGATCCACCACCTGCGGACTCTCGGAACCCCATGTCGAGGAGATAGGGTTGGTCGAACGGGCCGATGCGTCCGGAACCCTTCATCGATTCGATCAGACTGGTCAGCCCGTCGGGGAGCGTGTTCAAAATGAAGAGAAGGGCCACCGCCCCACCAGAAATGAACAGGAGCATTTGAAAAACATCGGTCCAAATCACCGCTCGTAAGCCGCCCAAAAGGGTGTATGCCATGGCCAGGACGGAAATGATCAGGAGACAGACGGTCAAATCCAAACCAGTCGCCACCTTTAGGGGGATTGCTCCGACATAGATGCGGAAGGCCGCCCCGATATAGAGCGCTGTGGCGAAGAGGACGGATCCGGCAACTTGGCCGCCTCGCCCCAGATGGCTCCCGAGATACTCATAAGGGGTGGTGATCTGATGTTGGAAATAAGCCGGCAGGATGAAGATCGAGATTGATATCTTTCCGATGGCGAATCCGACCGCGCAATGGAGAAAACCCATGTCCCCACCCGGGGCATAGATCTGCGCCGGGATCGCCACCACTGTCACCGCGCTGGTTTCGGTCGCCACCAGCGATAGCATGGCCGCCCACCAGGGGACCTCACGGGAGCCGAGAAAATAGTCCTCAACACTTTTCTGGTTTCGCCCGCACCAGAAACCGATCGCGGCGGTGACCGCCAAGTAGGCAATAAAAACGATCCAATCGAGAACGGTCACCCGGCCTTCCTTTTCAAACGGACAGTTTGATCCTTGTCCATCGCGATAACCAGTTTGTCGCCATCCACCGTGACGGAGGATGGCTCCTTGCCCTCGAGTTCGAACTCATCGCCATTGAATGGATTCTCAAGAGAACAAGGACTTCCTGTTTCGGAATGAATGACCACTTCGGTTGTCTTTCCATCCTCTCGTTTGGCTGAAACCAGGAACGCCCCCTCGGCGCGCAATTTTTTGAAAGAGACATCCCTCCAGTCCTCTGGGATGGCCGGAAAAATCTGGATGGCGCCGGAGTAGGATTGAAGCAGCATTTCCTGAACACCCGCCGCGAAGGCGAAATTGCCCTCGAGAGTGAAGGGCCGGTAAGTGAAATTGGAATACCCCTCGCCACTTTGATCGCCATTGCAGTGAAAACTGTTTCTCAGGCAAAAGGCTTTGGCGAAGATCTCGAGCGCCTTTTCCGCCCGCTCTCCGTTCTTGGCTCGCGCCCACAGGTTTCCTTGCCAGGAGAAACTGTAGCCACACCATTGAGAGGTCCCGAGTCGGTCCATCTCCTTCATGGTTGCCTGAATGATCCGTCGGTCTTTCTCGCCATTCTCCCAGTTGATCAAACCCAAGGGGTGGTAGGCCATCAGGTGCGAATGATGACGGTGCGAGTGTTCGAGAGCCTGATCCTGGGAGACCAGGAGGAATCCCTCCTCGGAGACCGCGATCTCCGGAAGTCTTTTATGAATGGCCAACCAACGCTCGGCCTCATCGTCAATTCCAAGCTCTGTCGCGAGTTCGGCGCTTTTCTCGAAGGTCCAACGAATCAGAGCGAGATCGTAGTTGGTGATGGTTTTGAACCAGGCCTCCAGTTTGTTGTCGTGAATCTCCGGGGATGAGGAAAGTTCCAGGGTCAAATGACCCTCCTTATCCTCCACCATCAGCGATTCGAGGAAGATCGCGATCTCACTTATATAAGGGTAGAGGCGATCCTTCAAAAAATCCCGATCCATGCTGTAACGCCAGTGGAGATAAAAGTGATGGGCGAGCCAACAAGCGGTGGTTCCCGAGTGGGTGTACTGATGCCAACCGCCGATCTGACTATTTTCCAGGTCGGCGGTCATCGGAACATTCATGCCGGGGAGATCGTAAAAACGCTTGGTCCAATCGGCGCAGTTGTCCCGTGTCTTCCAAAGCCAGTCGATATACCCGAGGCCTTCCTCAAGGCGGTTGGCTGAATAGCAGGGCCAATATGAGAGTTCGGTGTTGAGATCGTGGTGGTAGTCCCCTTTCCAGGGCGGGAGTTTGCCATCATCGGCGGTCCAGGGTCCCTGAAGGGTGATCGGCGGAGTATCGCGACGAGTGGCGGCGCCAAATTTGTACATCTCCAGAAACCATTGGCGTTCGAGGGTCTCATTGGGGACCGACAGGAGACCCTCTTCCCAGTAATCCTTCCACCATGCCTCTTGCTTCTTCAGGTTCTCCGTGTCGTCTTCCGCAAGACCCGCCTTCGCTCTTTCTTTGGCAAGCGCCAACGGATCCTCGGTCTCCCTCGAAGTGGCAATCGACCAAGCTCCTCTCCAGGCGCCGCCCTCTTTCTCCCAGGTCAAGGCCACGGCGAATTTGAACTCGTCCCAGCCCTCTTGGAGGAATGCGGAGGAATTCTCACCGGTCGTCTCTTGAGGTGGATCGTATCCGAGTTTTCCCAATTCGCCCGCGCTGATCGCGGGACCGTCCTTCTGGCCCGTAGCCCCTCCGAAGGCTGGCGCCTTCAGGTTCGGGTGGATCTCCTTGTCGGTTTCGATCCGGATTCGCCCGCTGGTTTGGGTGGCGTCGACCCAAACCTGAGCGCGCGTTCCATCGGAAAATGTGAGAGTTGCAACCCCATCGGCCAGGGAGAGGACTCCCTTCTCAAAATCGGCCCCTTCTCCCAGGCCGATTTCGATCCGACCGGCGGGGATCTTGGTAGGCCCAGCGCGGTGGTAAGGCTCCTCATAGACTCGGCGAAGGTCCTCGATCCTTCCCTCCTCGACCCATTGTTTCATGGTTTCATAGGAGTACTCCTCGGAATGAAACTCCGGCACGGGACGGAGATCCCAGAGATCCGTGCGATCCAGCGAGATGTTTAGCGGATGCCCATCCCCCCAAACCAGCGCTCCCAGCAGGCCATTCCCTAAGGGGAAGGCCTCATCCCAAACCATTGCCGGTTCCTCATAAACCAACTGATGTCGGACATACCCCGGCTCCTCGGCCATCGCCCACAAAGAGACAAAAAAAATTGAAAGACCCATCCACTTCCGAACCATCATCAAACCTCCGCACGTCGTAGCCCGGCAACTCACTTGCCGGGTTTTCCGCTTATGCCCAATAGGATGGGCATCGTGGCCACCGTTCCCGGCAAATGAGTTGCCGGGCTACGATTCATGCCAGCGTTCACGCTGGTGCGACCGGGGGCCAGTTTACTTCGAAATCCGAACCCTCACCCGTGTCCCGTCCTTCGGCAATTTCTCCAAGTCCAGATTCGGCCTCAAACGCTTCATCACTTGGTCCCGAATGGTCAACGAGTGGTTGGAGATTTTACCCCCGGGGCAGGAAACATTGCAGACAATGCAACCCGATTTCCAGATCGGAATCAGAGAACGGTGATCGCCGAATCGGTAATCGGCCTCGGGCATTCCAAGAATTTCCTTGAGTTTTTCCCATCGGTTCAACCCCTCCCAGGTGACCGTGACCTCGACTGTCGGGCCCGCAACTCGTGCATCGGCGGCCGGGTTGTTGGGATCGTTTCTCGCTGTCCAGGTTTCATTGGTGAGATTGTTCCCTCCGACCAGCCCTTGCTTTGCAAGAATGTCGGCGACTTCCCGATCGGGGATTTCGGCCTCGATCAACGCCTTCTCGGAGGTCCGTCCATCCTTCCAAACAATCGCATGATGCCCGTAGCCGATCCCCTTCACCTGGAGGAATCGGCGGGGATAGATCTTCCCCTCAAACTCGAGAAGGGTCTTTGCGGAGCAGGGAAGGGTGGATAGAAGAAAACAAAAGAGGGCAATGCGGGGCGCCGATACGATGGGGCAGAATCTATTCAGCGGCTTCCAATGCGCCCAGTCTCCGTCTCCCGCCTTCTCCAGGTCATTCCCGCGTAGGCGGGAATCCATTGGGGAGGACCGGGCACTGGATACCCGCCTGCGCGGGTATGACGCAACTTCTACCGGACCCGACGAACAAATCATTTGACGCCTCCTTCCAAGTGAGTGGCTTTGGTCTCTTTAAAGAACAGTAGCCAGCAGACCAGACCGGCTCCCGCGATCCAAGCCGCCATACGAAAAAGTCCCGGAAGCCCGAGATGGTCCGCCAGGAACCCCGAGGAGACCAATCCTGAAATGCGGGCGGCGTAGTTGCAAAAAATCACCGCGATGGTCTGCGCGGAGGAGCGAATCCGATCGCTGGCCAACTGGTTGACCGTGAGGATGGTGGTCACATAGAGCAATCCGAATGTGAGGCTGTGCAGAAGTTGGATCAAAATCAGAGTCGAATGGTGGGTCGCCTCCGCGGTGACCCAGAGACGGATCACCATGGCGATGAGAGCCGCCGCCATCAGTCGATACGCCCCATATTTCGCCATCCATCGTTGAGCGAAAAAAACGGTGAACACCTCCGAGACTGGACCAAGTGAAGAATACAAAGCGATTCTCTCCAGAGGGACCCCGAGGTTTCCGAAGTGAATGGCTTGATAGCCCTCCAGCGAGGAAAAAGCCCAGCGCCCCAAGAAAACAGTGGCAAGTAGGACCACAAACGACCGGTTCTTCAACAACTCAAATCCCTCGAAGGAGAACCCGTGTTTTTTTTCCGGAGGCACTTTCGGAAACCAGAAAGAGGCAAGCACAGCGAGGATGGAGTACCCCAAGAAGATGACTGTGGGGATGGTCCAGTCGATCGCCTCGCCATCGGCTTTCGACCAATACATTGCGATGATGAAGGCCGGAATCGTGAAACCGATCGACCCCCAGATCCGCATGGCCCCGTAATCTCCGCCATGAAGGTGGACCGAGCGTAGCACTAGGCTGTCATGGATCGGAATGATGGGTTGGAAAAAGATCCCCAGGAATGCGGCCAAGAGGAGACAAACGGAAAAATCGCGTCCAAACCACAACAGGACAAAAGAGAGGGGTCCGAAAAACAAAAGTGTGCGAAGGACCCAGCGAGGGTCCGAACTTGAATCGGCCAGCATCCCCCAGGTTGGCGCGGCAATCATGGCGATCAATGGGAAGGTCGCCTGGATGGCTCCAATCTGAGCAAAGCTGAAACCGCAGTCCTTCAGAAAGATCTGGAAATAAAAGAAAAAGACTCCCAGACTGCCGAAGATGAAGAAGAAATAAAGGGATATTCGAAAAGACAATCTCACAATCGGGGGATTGTCTCGGAATTCTTCCTCGAATGCCACCATCCCCAAACGAGGAGGAGG
>JACKFH010000050.1 GCA_020632575.1 Candidatus Omnitrophota bacterium
CTGGATTCCTGCCTTCGCAGGAATGACACAAACCAATTTCTCGACCATTTCAAATCGGCGTCATTCCGACCTCAGGAGGAATCTGAAGGGCGCCGTTAGATCAACCTGATCAAAGGGTTAATAGGGAGAGACGGATCTTTCCTGCAGGCGTCGCCTATCCAAATTCAGCGGGTCTTTCCACTCAGATTTCTCCTAACGTCGAAATGACACTGATGGGACTTTTCGGGAGATTCGTAGCCCGGCAACTCACTTGCCGGGTTGGTGGAATCAAACCGGTCCCACCTGCCTGGCAAAAACCGTTTGACAATCCGCCTCCCAATATCCTAGACATTTGTAGAAATGGCAACCCTCCGAACCACTCTCCTCCTCGCGATCCTTGCCCTCCCCTCACCCGCCGCAACACTCTTCGTCTCCAAATCGGGTGATGGATCCAATGGCAATTCTTGGGAGACCGCTTTTCAAGAGATCGGAACCGCCATCCTGAACTCGACCACAGACGATGAAATATGGGTGGCAAGTGGAACGTATTTTGAGAATTTGGCTGTTGTTGTTCCTCTCACTATCCTGGGCGGCTTCTTGGGAAACGAAACGCTTAACGAAAGAGAATTGCGCGACCCGTCTTCCAATCCCACTGTAATTGACGGACTTTCGAAATCGTCGGTTTTGCTAATCCATGCCAATGTTCACATTGACGGTCTGACAATCCAGCACGGCAAGGCAACAAATGGTTCGGGGCTTCACGGTGAACATTGCGATATTCTCCTTACACGGGTAAAGCTTACTGCAAATGGGGAAGGAAACAGCAATGGAGGCGGAATCTACTCGTCGAACGCCAATCTCACTCTGGATCAATGTTTTGTGTCCTCGAATTCTACCGAGGGGAACGGTGGAGGTGTTTATTGCGACCAATCCAACCTGAGGTTGCTTGAATCGGAGTTTCATGACAACGTAGCGTTCTTTCTAGGATCTGGGGTATTTATTAGTAACGGTTCTGCTGAAATTTTCAGATGTGATTTCAAGAGAAATGGTTTGAGATGGGAGAGTGATTCGGGAGGGGGACTAAACGCTTACAAGACCGACTTAAAGGTGATAGAGACAGATTTCAGAGAAAACATCCCTTCAGGATTATCACTCGCACAATCCAAAGCGGAAATCACGGGGGTGTCGTTCGTCCAGAATGATGGTCATAGGGGAGGAGGAGGAATCCGCATAAACTCTTCTGAGTTCTTAATCGACAGGTGCATTCTTCACCGAAACGAGACTAGCGTCATGCTCCCACAGCCAGGTCCTTTCACCCTTGAGGGTGGAGGAATCTTGTCACACGAATCTACGGGGGAAATAACAAATTCGATATTTCGGAACAATTTCGCGACATTGGGCAGCGCAATCAGAATCAGAAACTCAGAGCAGTATGCGGTTGCCTTGGTGAACTGTACCTTTGACGTTACTCACAATACTGTCGCGTTACCATTTTCATGGAACAGGGGGGCTCCATTGTTGACGAATTGCGTTGTGATAGGTCACGACGACTTATTTGAAGACAACAATGCCAGAGTTACCTACAGCCTCATCCAACGCGGCTACCCAGGGGAATGCAACATCGACGCCGATCCCCTCTTCGTCGACCCTGCCAATGGCGACTACCACCTCATGCCCGGTTCGCCATGCATCGAAGCCGGAACCGACACCGGGTTGACCGAGGATTACGATGGGAAGGGTCGTCCTCTGGGGGACTACGACATGGGGGCGTTCGAGTATCCGTTTCTCAGGGGAGACATCGACCTCGATGGGAGGGTCGATGAAAACGACCTGATGATTCTCAGTCGGGATTGGAAGAAGGTCTCGGGGGCCTGAAAGGTGATGGGCCTTTACGACAACAAGGCCTCGTACCGTTCGCGGATGTCCCGGAACTCGATGTCGTTTTCGTAGACCTTCTTGTACCACTCTTTGGCTTCTTCGATGTTGTTGTCCTTCTGGTAGGCCTCGCCCAAACCGAACCAAAGGTCCTTCTTCTCGGTGGAGATCGCCTTCGATTGGGGAATCTTCTCGAGAGCGCGTTTGAAGGTGTCGACCGCGAGGGTGAGTTGCTTCTTCTCGATGAACAACCAGCCTAAGTGATGCAATGCAATCAAGGCGCGAGCGGGACTCTGAGAAACCTTCTGGAACACCGGGATGGCCTCGTCGGTGCTTCCCTGTTTCTCCAACAGGAGAGCGTACTCGAGGAGTGTCTCTACATCCCCCGCGCGCTTCTTTGAGAGCTCTTTGTAAATCTCGACCTTCTTGTCGATGTGGTCCTTCTTGAGAGCCTCTTTCTTTTCGATCAACTCCTCGTCTTCGGGCGATTCCTCCAGTTGATCGTCAACCTCCTGCAATTGAATCTCATAATAAGAATCGCAGTACCTCGGATCGAGCGGGTGGGCTTCGTGCAACTCCAGATATCGCTCTTTGGCTTTCTCCATTTCGCCCATTTTGGCATAGCACTTGGCAATATTCGCCGCGGCTTCCTCATCGGCTTCATCCGCTTCGTAAATCTTGCTCCAAATATTCAGCGCCCGATCCCAACTCTCGATGCTCAGGAACAGTCGCCCGATATCCCGCAACAGTGGGGCATTCGCTTCCTTGTCCTGATTGTATTCGTGGAGGAGTTCCTTGATCCGCTCGAGCTTGCCCTCTTTGGTTTGAAGTTCGGCGGCCTTCTTCTCATCCTCGGACCGGGCCGACTTCAGGTCGGTGATGCCGCCCGTATCGCCATAGTGAACCGCGCTGATGTCCTTGACCTTCATCGCCCACTTGCCTTGTCCAGGCTCGAACTTGGCCAATTGACTGTACACCTCGATCGCCCCGGGCTTGTCATCGACCGCTTCGAAAGCGGGCCCAGCGGCCTTGAGGATGCCTTTGTTCCCCGGCAGGAAGTTCAGGGCGCGTCGGAACGCGACCGCGGCGAGACCCGGCTGGTCGGAGGCCATCAGGCACCTCCCATAAGTCGCCGCCAACTTCGGGTCTTGAGGTTTGTTCGCGGAAAGGACGCCGATGTAGTGCGTCGCGGATTTCGGTGAGAATGAGACCAGGAGGTTCCCAAGGATCGAATACCCGATCTTCTTCAGGGCATTGAAATCCTTCTGGGCATGGAGAACGCTGGCCTTCTGGAAAAGCTCCTGGGCTTCCTTATCCAGAGGTTCGTATTCGATGAGAGCGGCGAACCACGCGGCAGCCCCCTCGTAGTCCTTCAACTTCATGGCCTCTTGGCCCTTATCGAAGTACTTTTGCGCTTTGTGTTTCCTCTCGGTCATTAAGATCCCATACCTCGAACTTCTTGCTTGAGTCTCTCCATAAATTTAGCAAAATCTTCGGACTCTCGCATCTCTTCTTCGACCTTCTTGCAGGCATGGATGACCGTGCTGTGATCTTTGTTGCCAAAAAACACCCCAATTTCAGGAAAAGAGTGATTTGTCAGCTCCCTTGAGAGGTACATCGCGACTCGTCTCGGCACCGCGATCGAGCGGTTTCGCTTGGATCCTAGGATGTCGCTGGTCTTCACCCGGAAATGTTCGGCGACATGCTTTTGGATCTTCTCGATCGAAATCCCTCTGGGATCGTCCTGAACCACGTCCCTCAGGATTTCCTGCGCCATTTCCAAGGTGATTCGCTTGCCGGTGTACCGAGCATGGGCCGCGAGTTTTACCAGCGCCCCCTCCAACTCTCGGATGCTCGATTGAACCCGCTGAGAAATGAGTCGGATGACCTCGACCGGCAGTTTGATTTTCTCTTGTTCGCATTTCTGCCAGAGAATCGCTTCCCGAGTCTCCACATCGGGGGCTTGAATCTCGGCGATCAACCCTCCCGCGAAACGAGATCGCAGTCGGTCCGTGATCAAGGCCAAATCCTTTGGCGGGCAATCGCTGGAAATGACGATCTGTTTACGGCCGTTATAAAGGGAGTTGAAGGTGTGAAAGAACTCCTCCTGGGTGGCGTCCTTGCCAGCCAAAAAATGGATATCGTCCACGAGCAGGACATCCACATTGTTTCGATATTTCTCTTGGAATTCGTTCCGGGTTTTCTTCTGGATCGATTCGATGAACTCGTTGACAAAACTTTCGGCGTCCATGTACGCGACTCGAAGGCCGCGTTTGGATTCGATGATGGCGTGTCCGATGGCTTGCATGACATGGGTCTTGCCCATCCCGACTCCGCCATGGAGATAGAGCGGGTTGTAAACCTCTCCGGGGGGATTCTCGGCGACCGCGCGGGCGTAGGCGTGCGTCATCCGGTTTCCATCGCCGACCACAAAGTTTTCGAAACGGTATTTCGGGTTAAGGGGAAGCCCCACGCCGCGTTTGTCCGACCCGCCGGACACATAACTCGCGGGGCTGGGAGGTTGCTCGGGCATCTCCTCCTCGAGCTCCTCGACCTTCAAGTTCAATCGGATCTTTTCACCAGTAACGCTTTGGATGACATCCTCTAAATAGCGGCGATAGTGACGTTCAAGCCAGTCGAGTCGGTAGATAGATGGCACATGGACGACGGCTTGATTTCCCTCCATGGAAATCAAACGGAGGTTGGAAAACCAAGAATCGTAATCTTCAGTTTCCAATTGCTGACGAAGCAATTGGTCGATTTCCCACCAAATGTCCTCAATGTTGTTATTCATTCAAGCAAGAATGGATCAGAGCGGTCACCTGTCTGGGAGGTAAAAAAAGACGGAGGTCCCCCATAGGCGCGCTAAACGCTGGAAGAATCCCGTTTCCTTATGTCCCGTTTCGGCAACGACCCCTCACGCCTCCCCATCAGTAAGATATGACAACTCTCCCCGGGAGACCCCATAACCACAGCTTATCCACAGAGAGAGGGCCTCCGCGGATAAACCTCAACTATTGTGAATTTGGATGGACGGCAATAGAGAACGATGGACACGCACGATCTTGAGCAGGCTCGTTCTCGACTCGAGAACTCTCCGTTGGATCGAACCGTGATGTTGAGAAATCATCCCCCTAAGACGATCTCTCATGACCCATTCTACAATGAGATTCAGGAAGATTTCTTGAGCAATTCCTGATTCTCACGTCCCCTCGCCAGATGGGAGGATTTAGAAGCGAAGACTCCCGCTTCCGTTGGATACATACCCAGTTCCGTTAACTCCTCCAAAACCAACCAAATACTCTTACTCACCCGTCCTGCGCAAACCTGTTGACGATGCAGAATTCCCAAACTTATCAACAGATTATGCACAACCAACTTGTTTCTTTGAACTTAGGGGAAGGTAACACACCCCCCTCATCCCGACAACCCTTTTTCCGACACAAAGCGGACTCTTTTTTTAAACCCAATTTTAACAGACGGTTGCCCCAAACAATTCGACTTTGAACACTGAACGAGCGCAATCGATCCTCCTTGATGTCGCGATAGATTCCTTGATTGCGCCTTCCGCAACAATTGCCCGGAGCGCCTAGTGGTTACTCGAGGCCATTCAAAACGTTCATTCCCTATCACGATAATCCCCCCAAAGGAGTTCACAATATGGCCGCGAAAGGACAGAAACAAAAGATACTCGACGGGCTGATCAAAGCCTACACCATGGAACTTGAGACGGTCATCAATTACCTGACCAATTCCACCGTTTTGGATGGCGTAAGAGCGGAGGAGATCAAAACGAATCTTGGCGCCGACGTTCAAGAGGAACTGACCCACGCTCAGGCTCTCGCCAAACGAATCAAGCAACTTGAGGGGCGTGTCCCGGGCTCGCTCGATTTGGCGTTCGATCAGAAACGCCTGCAACCCCCGAAAGACACCACCGATGTGATCGCCGTGATCAAAGGTGTGATCGACGCCGAAAAGGGCGCTATCGAAAACTACAACGCCATCATCAAACTCTGCGACGGCGCCGATTTCGTCACTCAGGATCTGTGCATCCGCCTCCTCTCCGATGAGGAAGAGCACCTCATCCAGTTCAAGGGCTTTTTGAAAGAGTACGAAAAACGCTAATATGTAAGGGATGAAAAACACCTTACCCCTTCTAGCCGCCATCATGGCGATTTTCAACCTAACGCCCATCCACTCACCGGCTCAAAGTCAGGTCGATTGGATGGGCGCTTACTTGAACGGGAACAAAGTCGGCTGGAGTCTGTTGGCGGTCGGACCGGAGGGGCGGACACCCTCTCTCTTGAGGGCCGCGCTTGATAATCCTGCAAACTCTCATCCCCCGCTTGCCGAGGGGCCTTTTTATTTGCTCTCCAAATCGTCATTGGAAATTCAGGCTTATGGATCCCCCAACGAGCTCTCTTGGGAGATGCTGGCTTCCTTAAACCTGGACTTCACCCTACGAGGATTCCGTTTCGAAATGATTGGGAAAGACTCTCGGATCGCCCTCGCCGGACGATCCGAATCCGGCCGTCTCGCCATGACCATCCTGTCGGCCAGCTCCGAGAGCATCCAAGAGGTCGATTGTCCATCGGGACCGCTATTCGTGGCCGAGGCTCTTCCCATCTACCTGGCTGAAAGATTATCGAAGGGGGAGGAGATCGATGGGGACTACGCTATCTTCGAACCCCACCAATTGAGTTGCGCCGCTTGGAAGGTCACGCTCGATGGACGCGAGACCTTTCCCTCCGAAAGTGGGCCGGTTGAAACTTACCGGATCAACCAGGATGTTGGGGGCCTGACTTCCACCCTGTGGATCGATGAATCCGGCCGAGTCCTTAAGGAGTGGGCCCCGCTCGCCGAGGGCCTGGGGTATGTCTCCTATACGGAAACCGCCGATCAAGCCCGCGACCTGTCCTTCATTCACCCTATGGTCTCCTCGGCGACAGACTCCGAATTATCGGCGGTCCCCACCCCGGATCTCCTTTACGCCACCTGTGTCAGGATTCCCGAGCGAATCCGCAACTCCGACCAAGTCGATCGGATGGTGATCGACCTCTGGGGGTTTCAATTGGAGGATCCGATTCCCGAGGGGCGATGGCAAACCGACCTTGGGCGCTATCGAGATTCCGCTCCAACCGAGGAATTCCCGATGCGGCTGGAAATCCGATCCCCAAACAACGCTCCACTCAAGGAGGCCGTCAATTACAAACCCGAGGATATCCCTGAATCCTTCTCCCGATACCTGCGAGAGGAGTCCCTCATTCAATCCGACCATCCAAGAATCAGGACTCTCGCGAAGGAGTTGACCGCCGACGCCGAGTCGCCTTGGGAGAAAGCCCTGGCCATTTATGATTGGATCGAATCCAATATTCGAACCGAGTTTCGTATCACCTTGCCCTCGGCGCTCGAGGTTCTGGACTCCAAGAAGGGGGATTGCAACGAGCAGTCCACCCTCTTCGCCGCCTTGGGCCGCGCCGCCGGGATTCCCACTCGAATTTGCACGGGGCTTGTCTACCAGACCGATGGATTCTATTACCATGCCTGGAACGAGGTGCTCATTTCGGTCGATCCGGAGATTTGGGCCCCTATCGATCCCGCTTTGAAGCAGACCCGTGTCGACGCCACTCATATCAAGTTTGGCGAGGGGGGGCTGAGCGATCAAGCGTATCTAAATCAATTGATTGGGAGAATCCACGCTCGAATCGTCGAGTTCGACAAGCATGATCCAAATCGAGAACCTGACCAAACGCTTCGGAACCAAAACAGCGGTTGATTCTCTCAACCTGGACATCCCCAAAGGCGAGATTTTTGGATTCCTAGGACCCAATGGGGCGGGGAAGACCACAACCATCCGTATGCTGGTCGGCCTTCTTCGGCCCACCTCGGGGGAGGTCCGGTTTGGCGTTCCCCCTTACCAATTTCAGATTTCGAAACAGACTTTAGAAGCCCGCAAATCGATCGGCTACATTCCCGACTCCCCCTTTCTCTACGAGAAACTGACCGGACGAGAGCATCTCCTTTTCATGGGGGAGATCTACGAGGTGGAACGATCCACTCTCCAAACCCGGATAGAGAACTTCCTCGAACTGTTCAGCCTGACCGATGTCGCGGACCAACCGATCGAGGGCTATTCGCATGGGATGAGGCAAAAGGTGGTGATGGCCGGGGCGCTCCTTCACCAACCGCCCATTCTCGTGGTCGATGAACCGATGGTGGGGCTGGACCCAAGATCGGCTAGGATTGTCAAGAATCTGTTTGTGGAAGAGGCCCGGGAACGCGGGATGACAGTCTTCCTGTCGACTCACAGTCTGGATGTCGCCGAGGAGGTTTGCGACCGGGTTGGCATTATCTCTCGGGGGAAACTGGTCACTCTCGGCTCGACTGGCGACCTTCTCAAGGACGCCGAAAGCGACCGGAACCGGCTCGAGCAGATCTTTCTCCGGGTGACCGACACCGAAGATACCACCGATTTTGGGTAACATTTTGACTCTTTTTAGCCGATCCTAAATAAGGAATTGTCCCGAAAGAGGTTCAAAATATGGAAGCAAATCAGACCAAGCGCAAAGAACTGGAAGAGGTTGAACGGCAGCTGCGTTCCGTGGATATCGAACTCGAACGAATGGTCAAGGAGATCCCCAATTTCGAGGAGCGAGTGAGGATCGCCGAACAAAAAAACCTCGAAGAACAGACCAAGAAGGGGATCGACCCGGTTAATGTCCAACCTTCCAAAGACCAAAGACTGGCGACGACGACTCTCGAACAGGCCCAGAAGGCGATCGAAAAGTTTCAACAGAGAAAGAGAGAGTTAAGGGGAAAGATCGAAACCCTCCAGGTCTCGCTTCTTGAGGAGGATTTGATTCACCTCTCCCGCCTCCACGCCAAATTGAAGGAACGCGAAGGGGAGCTCGAGAGCGAGCTCGAGGAGGTTCGATCGGAACTCGCTCAAGTCGCTGAAAAGAAAGAGGCGCTCGCGCTCAAGATCGCCGAACAGAGCCAGAGAGATAATGGCTGATTCCATTGACTGAGAACGAAACCGCCCCCAATCCCATTGATTCCAGAAAACGCCTTTTCCAGATCCTGGCGCTCGCTTGGATCCTTTTTGTCGCGCTCACGATTCATTTGGAGCACCGGTATGAGATGTCTCGCCCCGAACCCGACTGGATTTCCGCTCATAGAAAGGCGGTGGAGTCCGGGATCTTCTATTTCTTGGTCATCCCCACCGCGTTCGGTCTGTCGACAGTCTGGAAAAAGAATTGGAAGGAAATCGTCTTGCTCGTGGGCTCGATCGCCATCGCCCTATTAGTCGGACAAGGCTTGGTCATGATCTTCTACCCCGACTTGAACAAGCCCCATCTCCAGGCGGTCCGCGAACGGACTTACCACCACATCTACCCCGCCAACGCCACCTTCCATGAAAACTTCGCGGATCGGATCGACATGACCATCCACACCAACTCCGATGGTCTACGAACCTCCTACGAACCCGCCACTTTCAGGAAACATTCCACTCGAATCGCCATCCTCGGTGACTCCTTCATGTTCGGTCTCGGAGTGGAGCCGGAGGAGACAGTCTCCATGGTCCTGGAAAAACTGCTGAATGAGAAATCGGACAGGGATGTGGCGGTTCTCAACTGTGGAGTGATCAGCTACTCCCCCTTTCTGGAATCCATCCTGTTCGATGGCGTTGTGAAAAAATACCATCCGACCCACACGCTTCTTTTTTTGGACGCGACCGACTTTGGAGACGATACCAGATACCTCAAGGACGCCAGCGTCATCGACGATAAGATCGTCTTCGAAAAGGGTGGGAATAAACCCTTCGAGTATTGGGGATTTGTGGTCGAAACGTTCTTGAAACCAACCGTTTACGACCCCCTCGCGACCCCCTGGAAGTGGGGCTTGAGAAAAGCGGGGTTGATGGAAGAACCCATGGACTTGAGCCTCTACAAAACTGTCGTGACGATCGATGGCAAACCTCACTATAACCGTTTCTTTCACTACAATTTTCCCATGGAGAAGACCCGGCCGTATTTCGAACAGACTTATGGCTACATTGAGGAAATTGCTAAAAAGGCCGAGGCGATCGGATCCAAATTCGCATTAATTGTGACGCCAAGATATCATCACTGGAATAACGAGGAATGTCCCGACAACTGGGAGAAGCACCAGTATCGCGTTGATGAGCCTTACGAGTACGAGTACCTCAAGTTTTTCGATGAGAAGGCTAAGGACGCCCCCTTTCCAATTCTGAATCTCCTCCCCGCTTTTCAGGCGACCGATCGCTTTCCGTTGGTGTTCTCCTACGATCCCCACTGGAACGCTGAGGGGCACCACTTTGTCGCCGAGCAAACCTACGATTTCTTAAAGGACACCTACTTCAGTGAGAACTGAAAGACGATGCAAGCCAGGAGCCATCCAGCGATGGACATGAACCTCTCCTACTATCATGGAAGATCGGCCAACGACCTGTTCTATAGCCGGTATGAAAGCATGCGTTTCCAACAGTACGACTCGTTTTTTGGTCGGGAGATACTCGATGTCGGAGCAGGAGACTCCTTCCACCTGGATCTGCTCACTCATAAAGGGGATCGAAAAGGATTTGCGATGGACTTGAACGCCCAGGCTCGGGCGGAGTTGGAGAAGAAAGGCTATACGGTCTATGCGAACCTCGATGAAACCGATCGACAATTCGACACGGTCTTCTTCACCCATGTGATCGAGCATGTCAGCCCGGGACAGATTTACGATTTCTTCAACCGGATCGTCTCGCTTATCCGGCCCGGTGGCAACTGTTTCATCATCTCCCCAGTCAGCAAGTGGTTCTGGGACACGCCTGACCATTATCGGATCTATGACAAACCGGCGATCCGCACGTTGTTCCGGGACACCGGGTTGGTCGAGGAGTTGTGCGAATACCAAGGTTCGCAGAACGTCGCGGCCAGAGTCCTTCGACTGACCGGGCTTCGAGAAACGGTCTTTCGATCCGATTCCCTTCTTCCTCTCTACTTCCGGCTGAGCAATTTTTCGAAAAGAGACCTTGTCATGGTGGGAAGGAAGCCGCTCGGCCAAGGCTGAATCGGTCGCCACCGTGCAGTGATCCTCCAATTAAAATTAGTGGGCGCGCCAAAACCAGAATTCGTTTAGAGTCTCCTTTGTTTTGAATATTGAGTTGAGTGAGGTGAATGGAGCATGGGGTTGTTGAATCGACTTGAGCCCTTGAAGGAAGCGGATCTTCCCGAAAGGACAAAGCCCTTTTGGAAAATGGCTGGGCCGGGGGCGATTCTGGTCGGTCTCTCGGTCGGCGCGGGCGAGATCATCATTTGGCCGAGGATTGTGGCCGAACACGGAGCCTCCATGGTTTGGGCGGCCGGGGTCGGAATCTTCCTGCAACTCTGGGTCAACTTCGAAGTCGGACGGTGGACCATTTCAACCGGTGAAACCATCTACACCGGGTATTGCCGCGCCTGGAAGGGGTTCGCTCTCTTCTTCATTCTGTTCAACATCCTGGGATGGCTCGCGCCGGGATGGGGGAGGGCTTCGGGGTTGGCGCTGAAAGCCCTGCTTCTGGGACCCGATCATCCCTCCAGCGACACCTTTTGGACCGTGCTGACTTTTCTCGGCGTCGCTCTTCTTCTCTTCGGCCCCAAACTCGTTTACCAATCCGTCGAGAGGACTATCGAACTTCTTGTCGCCATTATCACGATTTCTTTGATTGTCCTCGCTATCAACATCGGGACGATCGACACCTGGAAAGAACTCGCCGAAGGAACTCTCAACTTCGGCTACAAGGAACCAGGCTTTCCCATCAAAGAGTTTTTCATCGCGCTCGTATTCGCGGGCGCCGGCGGAACCGCGAACCTCTTTTACACCTTTTACCTCCGCGATAAACAGGTTGGCATGGGGGCCAGGATTCCGACACTCCACAATCCCCTTCGTGGGAGATCGGAAAAATCGCCCTCCACAGGTTTTATCTTTCCCGATAACGAACCCAACCGCTTGAGGTTCAAGAGCTGGTGGCGATATGTCCGCATCGATCAGACTCTCTTTTTCTGGATATTGAACTCAGTGACCATCCTGCTGTTTATCTTCGCCTCGCTGGCGGTTCTGCATCCCAATGGCATTGTCCCGGAGGCGGGCACCCTGATCTGGGACATGGCGGCGGTCTTGGGGAATGTATGGGGGCCTGTTGGTCGAGTCCTGTTTTTGGTGGTCGGTTTGGTGACTCTCTTCTCCACCCAACTCACCCTCGTCGACGGTGTCTCGAGATCGATCGCCGATATCATCTACACAAACTTCAAGGGCGCTCAGAAGCGCGATCTGTCGTGGTGGTATCTCCTGATCGCGGTGACCTGGATGGTGGTGGGATGTTTGATCACTTACTTCATGGAAAAGAACGGCGTCACCGATCTCGGCTTTTTGTTCAATGCCGCCTACATGGGGGGATTCGCCATGGCGGTCTATGTTCCGCTGACCCTTTACATCAACCTGAAACATCTTCCACCCTGCGCGCGCCCGGGGAAGGTGTGCATCTTCATGATGACTGTGGCCTCGATGGTGTATGTCGGGTTCGCCGCGGCGTGTCTCTACTGGGAGATCCTAGGGTAGGCTCGGGGGAGACTCCTCTTTCACCGTCTCCTCGACATGCGCTTCCTCGACCGGTTTTCTCTCGATGCGGACTTTGCTGATGCGCCTTTCATCCGCGTCCAGGATTGTGAACAAGTAATGTTCATGGGCGATCTCTTCCCCGGTTTTTGGCAAGTCGCCATGCCGTTCGATCAGAAAACCGGCGAGACTTTCAAAATCCACATCCTCTGGAAAGACGATCCCGATCTCGTCCTCGAGATCTTCCGCGTCGATCGCCGCGTCCACCTCCCATAGACCGGGCGAGATCTCCTCCATCAGATGTTTGTCTTGATCGAACTCGTCCTCAATATCCCCCACGATCTCCTCGAGGACATCCTCGATGGTGACCAGACCCTCGGTCCCGCCGTATTCGTCGACCACAATCGCGATATGGGTCTTCTCGCGGCGGAATTGCTCCAGGATATCGTCGATTCGTTTCGATTCGGGAACGAAAAGAGCCGGTCGCATCAGGTCCCTCACGATATTGCCGTTCGCGTCCTCGTCCCGCCAACGGTGGATCAGATCTTTCATGTAGAGAATTCCGATGACGTTGTCGCGATTGTCCTCGATCACGGGCAGCCGGGAGAAATCGTGCTCCTCAAAGACCGCGAGAACCTCGTGCAGGCTGTCGCGCACATTGACATAAATCATATCGACCCGAGGCGTCATCACCTCACGAACAGGCGTCTCGGAGAGTTCGAAGATGGAGTGGAGCATCTCGGTCTCTCCCTCCTCGAGCAATCCCTGTTTCTGACCGACTTCGATCAAGACCTTGAGATCGTCCGCGGTTACATAAGAAACCTCCTCGGAGGGCTCTCCACCGAGGAGTCGGATGAAGAGATTTGAGATGAACATCAGAATCCGAATCGGAATCCGCATGATCCGGTATAGCCCCGCCAACCTGACCACCATGGTGGGGGCCAAGCGTTCATGGTTATGGCGACAGTAGATCTTGGGCATGATCTCCCCGAAAACGAGCACCAAAAACGTCATCGAAAAGAAAGCCGCCACCTCGGGGAGACTGCTCGCCCCATGTTCATCGCCCCAGAAATGAACCACCAACCGACGGAAGAAATCGCCGGCAATCAAAGAGGCCGCGATGTTGGCCACATTGGTTCCGACCAGGAGAGTGGTCAGGTATTTGCCCGGATTGTGAAGCCAGTCGTTGAGTGGATGGGTTTCGTTCTCCTCCCCCACGATCCTTGAAATTCTGGCTGTGCTGATGGAGGTGAGGGCCACCTCGGCCCCGCTGAAAAAGGCTGAAACCGCGAGACAAATCAGGATGAGAATGGGTTCGAGGAAGAGGACAAAGGTGTCACTCATCGGGATACACCTCCTTCAGAGCGATCTCCCAGGACTCCCAACCCTCGGTTTCGTGGTCATGGCCGAGAAGGTGCAACAAACCATGCACCGCGAGCGCTTCGATTTCCTCGTCGAGTGAGATTCCGTTTTCCCGAGCCTGGCGCTCGGCGGTTGGCACGGAGATGACGATGTCGCCCAAGAGGTTCCCCAATCCCGGTCCCCCCTCTTCCTCTTGTCGGAAGGATAAGACATCGGTGGGAACCGGTTTCCCCCGGTACGTGGCGTTCAACTCTTGGATTCTTTCGTCCGTTGTCAGGAGCAAACTGAGTTCGGAATCCTCACATCCCGCCCGTTGAAGGCATCCAGAAAGGCAGTTTATCAGTCTTTCGGTGTCTAAAGGGACGTCTTGATCGTCTTGTATTTCGATTTCCATGGTCCGTGGAGATTAGATCGGTGAAAAGTCCGCCGATCTAATTGGCCACTAAACTCCTCCCCTGCCAAAAAGGCTTTGAACCTTATTGGGCTGCTGTTCGGGTTTCTTTCCCCCCCCGCCGGTTTCGATATCGGGGTTCGAAGGGTAAGCGATACGGCGATGCATCATCGTCTTGAGAGTCCGGGTGAAGGACTCGGTCATGATGCCCAATTCCTTGAAGGTAAGATTACACTCATCGAACTGACCGTCGATGGTTTTGTCGTTGATCATCCTCTTCACGAAGAGCCGGATCTGATTTTCCCCAACCAGGTTCATCGATCTCGAGGCCGCCTCGATCGAATCGGCGATCATCAGAATGGCGCTCTCGATCGTTTGAGGTTTGGGCCCCGGATACCGGAAATCCTCTTGAGTGATGGTCCCATGCGGATCTTCCTTGCGGGCCTCGTCATAAAAGTAGGAGAGCAGCGTGGTGCCGTGGTGTTCGGCGATGAATGGGAGGATTGCCTCGGGCAGTTTGTACTCCCTCGCCATTTCGAGGCCCAACTTGACATGGTTGCGGATGATCAAGCAGCTCATCTGAGGGGAGATCTTCGAGTGTTTCTTCTTGTCTTCCTCGGTGAATTGATTTTCGGCGAAGTAGCTCGGTTTCTCCATTTTCCCGATATCGTGGTAGTACGCCGCCACTTTCACCAACAGTTGGTTGGCGCCGATTGCCGCCGCCGCCGATTCGGCCAAGGCGCTGACATTGAGCGAGTGGTAATAAGTTCCTGGCGCCTTCTCCTCGAGCTGTCTTAGGAGTGGATGATAAATCGAGATCTCACGGAGTTTGAATTCCGTGGTGACCCCGAGCATGTCCTCCAACAGAGGCAGCAGCAGGAAAGCGATCCAAACCGAGAGGACCCCATTGATAAAAAGCCAGATAGCGCTCCAAAGCAGTGGCGATAGGTTCCCGGTGAATGCGGCATAAGAGGGATTCTCCAAGAGATGGTTGGCGATCGCCATCAGAAGGCCGGGACCGAAAATCCAGGGACAGGCCAAATAGATTTGGCTACGCCGGTCGACTCCACTCACATGGGTGACCGCCAAGACCCCTGTAACACCGAGCAGGAGCAGACTGGAAAACTCCCACTGGAACTGGATCCCCACCAGAAGCGTGGCCAAGATGACCGAAAAAATTCCGAGCCGCGAATTTTCCAGGAAGGTGACTAGAATGCCGATCGCCGCGACCGGCACCAGGTATTCAACAGGGGTTACCACCCCCTCGTTGAGATCGCTGGCCCATGAAACCAGGAATCCCACCCAAACGATCAGGGCCGCCATGCCGAACAACGCGGTCGTTCGCGGGAGGTCCTGATACAAGTCTGGCTCGAAACGTTTTAGGAAGGCGAAGAACAGGCCGAGGACGACCGCGAGAAGCATCGCTCGGGCCGTAATTTCTCCCGCGCGGGATTGTTTCTTGGTGCTCAATTCAACCAGCGCGGCGTATTCGTCCTGCAAGACCTCCTCGCCCTTGCGGACGATATTCTGGTTTTGCTTCACTGTGATGGAGACCGAGGGGATTTCGGCTTTGGCGGCTTGACGGTCCAATTGAGATTTATATTGGTCGAGTCTCAGGGTCGGTCGAATAAAAGCGTGCGCCAAATCGTCCGCCAACTTCTCCGCCACCGGAGTGTTCTGGAAATGAAGGTCGGCCACGTCCCTGGAAACCAGGCGTTGAGCGGTGGTGACCGAAAGAACCGCCGCCCCGCTTTGGTTGTATTCCATCGTCCCGTCGAGTTTCTTGAGTTTCCAGGGAACAGCCTGAGTGCTGGCGGTCGGTTGCAGGAGACGCAGTTCATCTTGGCTGAGGAGGATATCCTCATCCACCAGGGTGTGGAGCATTCGATTCTCAACCGCCTCGGTCTTGACCGGATCCTTGGCCATATCCGAAAGGAGGTTTTGCTGTTCCTTGTTGAGACCGACCCAGAATTGTTTGGCGGATTGCGAGGCTTCGGTCACCTCATTTTCGTTGGCCCAAAGGCCGTTGCTTCTCCCCTGAGCGATTTCAACCAGGGCGTCCCATTTTTCCATGGCCCCCTCGACCACTCCGCCAACCCGTTCAAAAGTCCGTGGGACCGTCTTTTCGGCGTCGGAGCGCAGACGTTCCGTCTCCTTTTGGTCCACGAACTTGAAGGTGAAGGGGGCGGTCACCGTCCGAGGCGAGGGTTCGCCAACCTGGACATCGTCGAGCGAGTCCAGATGTGGACGCGGCGTGATTCCGGCCAAGGTGATCAGAATCCAAGCGGTGAAGAAGACAAGCGCGTGCCCCAGCGTTCCATGCAGTGAGGCCGATCGACCCCCCGATTTTGCTAATTCGGGATCCGGTGAGGCGATTTTATTGTTCATGAGTCGGATTCCAGTATTTCAACATTTTCGTAGGCGCTGATGATCTTTTGCACCAGAGCATGACGAACCACATCTGTCTTTTGCAACCAGATCATTTTCAGTCCCTCGATGTCCTTGAGAACCCGGGTCGCGTCGATCAGTCCCGAGTCCATCGTCTTGGGCAGGTCCACCTGGGTGACATCCCCGGTGATCACCGCCTTGGAGTTGTACCCCAGTCGAGTCAAGAACATCTTCATTTGTTCCCGGGTCGTGTTCTGGGCTTCGTCCAGAATCACGAAACTATCGTTGAGGGTGCGTCCGCGCATAAAGGCGAGCGGCGCCACCTCGACCTGACCCTGTTGCATCAACCGTCCGACCTTCTCAAACGGCATCATATCGTACAGAGCATCGTACAGCGGACGCAAGTAAGGGTTCACTTTTTCGTAGAGATCTCCGGGAAGAAAACCTAGGGATTCTCCCGCCTCCACAGCCGGCCGAGCCAAAACGATCCGTTTGACATTCCGTTTCACTAGCGCATGGACCGCGCAGGCCATGGCCAAATACGTCTTCCCTGTGCCGGCCGGACCGATGCCGAAAACGATGTCGTTCGCACGGATGGCGTCCAGGTAGATTTTTTGCCCTTGAGTTTTCGGTCGAATCTTGCGACCGGGGCCATCTACTGAAATGGCGTCGTCGAGAACTTCTTGGACACTTTCGCGCGGCGACCCCTTCACCAATCGAATCAGGTCCTGCATTTGTCGTCGTTCAAGCGGGCCATTTTTGCGGATAATCTCCCGCATTCCCTCGATGACGCCTCGAACCTGGTCGACTTGCTCGCTCGACCCTTGGATTCGCAGTTGTTCCCCTCGGGCGGATAGAACGGTGTCGAACTCCTCCTCCAGCAGGCGAAGGTTTTCATCGAGATTGCCATAGATTCGCGAACTCTCGTGGGAGTCCGCCAAACGAAAGAGATACGTTTCTTGGCTCATTTTATTTCATGGAGATTTGGAGAGATTTTCTCGACAATCGGGATGTCGACCGCCGCAACCCTTGGGCGATCCACCTTGGCAAAGAGCGAAAAAAGCGGGGTGGTGCGATATGAACCTCTTCTAGACTCGTTCCGATCAGGGGAATTTCCCGCGTATGACCGAATTTTTATCATTTGCAGTTATTATCTTGCGCCCAATTCGGGTGTCAAGTCTCAACGGCAATTCCGAAGGACCTCTTCGATCCCGACAGAACCAGCCCCCAAGGGGATTTACCCCGGCGTTTTCTCAACTAGAATCCGGAGCCATGAGGGACTGGGGAGAATCGCTAATACAATGGCTGCCCGAGGGGACGGTGTGGTTTGACCGCCCGCTGAGGGAGGACACCACTTTTCGCATCGGGGGGTGCGCTCGCCTATCCGTCGGGGTCCATGCCAAAGACCACCTCATCGAGGTGGTCCACCAAGCGATTCGAGAGGGATTTCCTTGGTTTTTACTCGGCGGTGGTAGCAATGTCCTGTTTAGCGACCGTGGGTTCGATGGGGTCGTTATTCTTAACCGGCTGGACGATCTTCGTCTTACTTCCCAGGATCGGATCGAAACCGGCGCGGGATTGCCCCTGATCGATTTTGTCCGATTCGCCGAAAAAAACGGCCTTTCCGGCGCCGAGGACCTTGCCGGAATACCCGGCTCCGTGGGAGGCGCCATTGTCGGGAATGCCGGAGCGTTTGGTCGAAATATCGGTGAAATCCTGGAATATGTGGATTTGATTTCGGAGGATGGGACAGTGTCGAGGATGGTCCCGGATGACCTCGAATTCGATTACCGAGAGTCCAAACTGAAATACTCCCAAGATGTCGTGATCTCGGCCGGTTTCAAGCTCACTCAGGGGAATCCGCCCCTCATCGAAAAGCGGATCGAGGAGATTCTCGCTCTACGCGCCGGGAAACACCCGGCTAAAGGTGTTGCCACCGCCGGGAGTTTTTTCAAGAATCTCCCTCCTGAGAAGCCGGGGGACCGACGGGTCGCCGCAGGACTGATTCTGGATCGGGCGGGTGCGATCGGCCTGTCGGTGGGCGATGCCGCCGTTTTCGAGAAACATGCGAATATCGTGGTCAATCGGGGCGCGGCCACTGCGCAAGATGTTCTGGAATTGACCTCGATCATGAAACGGATCGCGTTTGAATCGGCGGGTGTAGCGCTCGAGGAGGAGGTGCGTCGGATTGGATTCACCGAGGATGAACTGGCGGCTACAGAGATTGTGAGGGCAGGGAATCGATAATGTCGGAAACCGCTGGCGCGACCCTCTTTAGAGGTTGCCTAATGTTCGTTTTCACCCTCTTCTTCGTGGCGATCTTTTCGATGGTGACCGGTTACATCATGTACACCCAAATCGGTCGTTCCACCACCATGGCGATGCCCTCGTTCATTGGCGATTCGGAGCTGGTGGCGATCGAGCGGATCAATGAGGCCGGCCTCAAACTCGCTCGTCTCAATCCCGTGCGAACCACCGACCACCCCGAAGGAATTATCATCGATCAGAACCCCCGACCCTTCACTGAGGTTCGAAGGGGACGGTCGGTCGTGCTCGACATTGCTGAATCGGTGGAACAGACCACAGTCCCCGATTTAAAAGGGATTGAGGAGCGGTTCGCCTTGGTTACCTTGGGGGAGGAGGGGCTCGTCCAGGGCAAGGTGGCCCGCGCCTTTCACCCGACTCAGGCTGTCGATTCGGTGATCACCACCTATCCCCCCGCTGGGGAGGAGGTGCCCAAGGGAACTTCGGTCGATCTCTTGATCAGTCGCGGCCCACGACCCGTCGCCTATGTCATGCCCGACCTTCTCGCTCGGAACGAGCAAGAGGCGCGTGAATACTTGAGTCAGGCCGGATTGTTGATCCTCCCCGAGCGAAAGAAAGTGAACCGTTCTTCCCTCGTGGGCAAAGTAATCGATCAGGAGCCCAAGCCCGGGAAGAAACTTTCGCCCGGCGAGGAAGTGAAACTGATCATTGGCGCCCCGTAAGGTCTCCGCCATCATGGGTCGCCTGCAATACCGAGGCGCTGGAACACGGGGATGCTGCAACACTGGGATTTCCGCCGTGGGAGCGGCTTCCAGCCGCGAAAAGGTGGGAAACTCAAGATAGGTTTTATCGCGATCCTATCGCGGCTGGAAGCCGCTCCCACAGCGAAGAGGCCACAGCGAA
>JACKFH010000051.1 GCA_020632575.1 Candidatus Omnitrophota bacterium
GCGCAGTGGGCGTTGGTAAAGAGCATCCCCCGCTGGGCGAGCGCATCGATGTTGGGCGTCTTCACTTGGGGATGGCCCCCGAGACACCCGACCCAGTCGTTGAGATCGTCGATGGCGATGAAGAGGACGTTGGGTTGGGCGATTGCCTGGCCCTTAGACCATGAGAGCAAAATCGCGAATAGCGAAACCAATAGGAGGAGCCGGGCTCGGATCATCGTCCAAAATGCTTGTCCGCGAAATCGAGATAGGCTTTCCAATCGAAGTCGGTGACATTGTGTCCGCCTGTGCGGATATGGTATCCGAGGGTGTCCATGATGGGGTGATCGACCTCAGGTATTTCGGTGGCGCCAAAACCTGGCTCTCCCAGGAGTTGGTACACCGGCTCGGCATGGACAACCGAAAGGAACTCGCCCTTGGGGTCGGCCCAGCGGTCATCCACGGCGCTGGCCACATAGGCGGGGCGAGGGGCGATGAGGGCGATCAGCATGTGTTGGTCGACCGGAAGGGCCGATTCATTGTCGTTGTACTTGTTAAAATTGTCGCAGAACCAATGGGGAAAAACGTTGTTGATGCGCGCCACCGTTTCGCCGAATCGCCTTCGGCTTAGGGCCGCGCCGCCGCAACCCGAATCGTTCGAGATGACAATGGCGAAACGCTCGTCCCGCGCTCCGGCCCAAAGGGAGGTCTTTCCGAGGCGTGAATGTCCCATCACTGCGACTTGGTTTTCGTTGATGTCCTCATCTTGCTCAAAGTAATCCATGGCGCGACTGAGACCGTACGCCCAAGCCCCGATTGAACCCCATTCATCTGGCGCGGGTTTGTTCTGTCCTTCCTTGTAAAAGAGAGGCTGGATACCGTTCTGGAAGCCATCGTCGAAATCGGGATCGATGTCGCCGTAGTAGGCGGTGGCGAGGCCATAACCGCGGTCGAGAATCATGTCGACTGCCCATCGATCCGCCGAGGCTCCACGCGAATCTTCGGTGGCGCGGTTATCGACAATGCCTTTGTCCTCGTTCTTCCGCATCCAGGAATCGGACAGGATGATGGCGGGGTCGGAGTGGATCGTGTGGTTGCCATAGAAGTTGAGACCGATCATGAGTGGAACCGGATTCTCTGACTCTTTGGGAAGATAGACCAAAAGGTCCATTTTGGGCTCAGCCTTGTCCTGAGTGAAGAAGATCCGAACCTGCTTCCGGATCGCCTTGCCATCCAGCGCCTCATCGCTTGTTTCAATGACCTGATAGCGGAGAAGATCGGGGGCCTCGGGGGTCTTCCCATACACCTCTTCGGCGAAGAGGTTCAGGATCTCCGGGCGACGGACCTCCTTCCAGGTTTTGGCGTCGGTCACCTTCTCGCCATTGGAAAGAACCAAAGGATCGGGAAGGGTGTATTCCGGGACCTTGGACTCGTCATAGTTCGGCTCGAATTTCTCAGCCGCGAGGGAAAGAGAGGAGTGTGCCATTAGCAGCAGAATGGCAATGGGGAAGAAACGTTTGATTCTCATGATGCGCTCCATGATGTTTCAAGTTAGCGAAATCGATTGAACCCAAAATAGAGGAATCTCGTGGATTTTCAATGCGCCGGGATTCCCACCCGAGGAATTTTTCTGGTAAGATCGATTCTGTGCCGGAGTGGTGGAATTGGTAGACACGCCAGGTTTAGGTCCTGGTGGGCGCAAGTCCGTGTAGGTTCAAGTCCTATCTCCGGTACCATTCACCGTTCAGGATAGCCCTTGAAAACCATTTTCGAGGGCTTTTTCATTTCCTCCCGCCTCCTTCCGATGTCAAGAGCGTAATGAGGTGGAGGACCTCGATGGAGTGGAAGTTTGGAGGGAGAGGGACCAGAATGATCGGGGAGCGAATATGATTATCACCGATGTTCGAACCGTTCTGCTCACAGGTCCCTGCACCAACGATCCGTTCCTATGCGAAACGCGCAAGCTCCGCAGTGCGGCCTTCATTAAAATCCATACCGACACCGAACTGATCGGGCTTGGCGAGACCTACGCGGGCTATTTCATTCCAGAGGCGGTCCCTTCGATTGTCGATTTTTTCAAGCCCGTCCTCTTGAATCAAGAATTAGACGATGTCGATGAACTTTGGCGGAGGATGCACCATTGCGGGAATTTTTGGTGTCGAGTCGGCTTGGGATTGTCGGTTCTGAACGGGATTGAGGCGGCGCTTTGGGATCTAAAAGGGAAACTCGAAGGACGGCCTGTCCATTCTCTGTTGGGTGGGACCAAGCATTCCCGTATTCCGGCTTATGCCACAGGTGGGTCGAGTAATTACCCCTTAGAGAAACTCTCCAGAAAGATCGACCATTACCTCGGTTTGGGGTTTCGTGCGTTTAAAATCGGCGCCGGTTCTTATAGCGTGGATGACGGATTTCAAATCGAACACTCACCCGATGCCGCGGCGGAGTTCGAGGTGAAGAAACTGGAGCATATTCGCCGGAATGTGGGGAATGAAATTGGTGTCATGATGGACGCGCACATGGGGAACGCGCCGACCGGGCAATGGGATCTGGATACGGCGACTTCGGTCCTGCGCGCACTCGAGCCATTTAATCTGGAATTCTTTGAAGAGCCTCTTCATTACACCGATCCTTGGGGGTACTCCGATCTTTGTAAGAATACAGCCGTGCCGGTGGCGGGTGGAGAATGCCTGACAGGGACCTCGGAATGGCGAACCTTTATCGATATGGATTGTTTTGACATCGGGCAGCCCGACGGTTCATTTTCGGGTGGGCTTTCTCGGGTGTGCGAAATCGCGGAGATGCTTGAGGAAAGAGGCCGGACGATTGCGACCCATGCTTGGGGGGCTGGCGGCTCTCTGATGCAAAACGTCCATGTGGCGTTCGCGTGTCCCAACACCAAGGTGATCGAAGTTCCTCCCGACTTTGGCCCGTTGCATCGAGAGATTGTTGGAGACTCATTTCAAATGCGAGATGGGTTCGTCCTGGAACCCGACACCCCCGGTTTGGGAATTCATCTCACCGACGAGATCAAAAATCGGTTCCCTTTCAAACCTGGCAGCGGAGAATTCAATAGTGTTCCTGGAAAAAACTTGGCGGAAATGGATACAAGGTTGAGTCGATGACAAGGGTCCTGGTGGATGTTCCGGTCTATGAGCCCGGATTGAAAAGGCTTGCGGGATTGCCCGGTGTGGAAGTGGAGGTCTGCGATCCCATTTCGGAAAAACGGATGCCTCGGAAAACATCCTTGATCTCAGATCGGGAAATCCTTTTTTGCGGCGCCCCGCCCGAAAACCTGGATGACATGATTGAACTGAAATGGATTCAAATCGCTTCGTCGGGTTTTGAGAGTTTGATCCCCTTGAACCTGCCAAAGCGGGGGATCCGCGCCAGCAACGCGAGAGGCGTATTCGACACGCCGATCGCGGAATGGTGTCTCGCGATGATGGTGAACCTGACCCGCGATCTTCCGCAACTCTATCGAAACCAACAGGCCGGTCACTGGGATCGAGACGCTCGATTCCAAACAGAGATTCGTGGCCGCACGGTGGGTTTTTGGGGGTATGGGGGGCTGGCGCGAGAGACCGCGCGATTGGCTAAAACACTGGGTCTCCGGGTTCACGCATTGACTCGGAACGGAGCGCGTCCGCAGGTCAACCTCTACCGAGTGGAAGGAACCGGAGATCCGGAAGGTCGATTGCCTGACGCCGTTTTTACCATGGAGGAAAAGAGAGAATTCCTGGAGAGCCTCGATTTTCTGGTGATGGGATTGCCTCTGAACGATCGAACGCGAGGGATGGTGACCGCCGAAGACTTGAAAACCCTTCGGCCATCGGCTTATGTCTTGAACCCGGCAAGGGGACCCTTGATTCGGGAGGAAGCGCTCCTGCAAGCCCTGCGGGAAGGGTGGATTGCTGGAGCGGCGCTCGACACGCATTACTACTACCCCATGCCTCCGGATCACCCTTTGTGGTCGTTTCCGAATGTGATCATGACTCCTCATATTTCCGGATCCACCAAAAGCAATTCCTTCCCTGAACGAGTTTGGGATCTCTTTGTTCAAAATGTGAGTCGATATCTGGCGAAGGAGCCTCTATTGAATCTCCTCGACCCCATTGCGCTCTCACCTGAAGGCGGATCAACATGAGATTTGACATCGCCCTCGCCTTGGTTTTGGCCTTAACAGCGGTCGAATATCCAGCTGGAGCGGACCGGTCGACCGATCTTATCCATCCTCAGGGCGAGGCGGTGGTTCTAGAAACACCGGAAGGGATCCGTTTTGGAATTTGGGGAAAGGACCCGACTTATCCGGCGCCGGTTCTTTTCGTTTTTTCATCGACCATTCAGGAATCCCTGGAGGATCCTTACTTTCGCCAGTGCGGGAATGCTTTGTCGGACCAAGGCTATCTCTGCGTCTCCCTCGACCTGCCGGGTCATGGCCTTGAAAAGCGCAAGACCGAACCTGGGGGTTTGGCCGCTTGGAGGCATCGGTCGGATCAAGGGGAAGACTTTGTGACACCTTTTGTTGAGAAGGCGAAATCGGCGCTCGATCATCTGATCGAGTCGGGATACGCCGATCCGGACCGCATCGCCGTTTGCGGCACATCGAGGGGTGGGTTCATGGCCCTGCAATTCGCCACCGCGGAACCGCGCATTCGGGCCACCGCGGCCTTTGCACCGGTCACCGCGCTTGAAAAACTTCGCGAGTTTGAGGGCGCGAGCAATCCAACCCTTGTGACCGACCTGTCACTGGACGCGAAAGCCGAGGCATTGGCTGGCCGCTCCCTCTTGATCATCATCGGAGACCGTGACGAGCGGGTTGGAACAGACAGTGCAATTGCCTTCGCCCGGCATGTCACCCAGGCTTCCCTTGCCCAAGAGAAACCAGCTGATGTCACCCTCATCGTCAAACCGGAGCCGAAGGGGCACACCACTCCCCAAGGGGCGCCGGAACTAGCGGCCAAATGGATCGCAGCAAGACTGAAGTGAACGAGACCTGGTCATTTCTGGACTGAGGAGATCGAAGTGAGAAGAATTTGTTTTTTTATCTTTCTAGCAGCGCTCAATCTTGGCATCGGAGGAGTTAGTCCTGGCGAATGCTCAGACAACCATTTCATCTTTCCTGAATCTGGATTGAAGGTCGAAGATCGAGTTCTCTTGTTGGCGGTCGACGACCATCTGCTACGCGATCGGGAAAACCTCGCATTGACACTCCATTCGCCGGAGGTTCGAGCGGAACCGGTGTTGACCCCGGAACGAAACGACCCGAACGCTCCGGATTCGATGGCCTCTCATTTCTATGGGACGGTCCTTTACGACAGGGGCAAGTATCGGATGTGGTACTACTCGGTCAGTCTGCGCGCTGAGCCGGACGATCTCAAACAAGGCCCCGTGTGTTACGCCGAAAGCCTCGATGGCATCGAGTGGGTCAAACCGAGTTTGGGGCAAGTCGAGATCAATGGGTCCACCGACAACAACGCCATCGCGCTTCCGGATGAGGTCACTCAGTGCGCCGCGGTGATTCTCGATGAAGAGGATCCCGATCCCAGCCGCCGGTACAAGATGTTGTACACGACCCTGACACACACCTGGGTGTTCCGGCCGGCGACCAGCCCCGATGGAATTCATTGGACAGTCGCCGAGGGATATCCCACCGATCGATTTTTGGAGATGGGAAGTTTCTTCAAGTTCGGAGACCGGTACATCGTTCACGGGCAAGGCGTGGGCCAAGATGATAATGGGGTCCCGGAGGGGAGACAGGGGTATGCGAGCGTCTCCCCAGATTTCATGAACTGGGATCGGACCTATCGACCCTCTTTTCGACTTCCCGAACCCGACGATGTGGAGAAACGAGGTCTAGTGGGGGATTATCCTCAGGTGCATTTGGGGGTGGGCGCGACCAGCTTCGGCAATGTGGCGGTCGGTCTCTATGGAATCTGGCACAACCCCTCGGAGGCCGAGCGACGGAAGAAGGGCTGGTATGGCGCCGGTCTCATCTATTGCGATTTGGGGCTGGTGGTCAGCAACGATGGAATAACCTTCCGAGAACCGGTGGCAGGGAATGTCTTCATTTCCAGTCAGGAGTCCCCGGTGACTCAGGGCCCGAAAGAAAACGATCCCACAATTCTGTGTCAGGCCAATGGCATTCTCGATGTGGGGGACCAAACGCTGATCTACCACGGTCGCTGGCGAAACGCCACAAATACGAGCAAAGATTATTATGCGGAGGTGGCTCTCGCGACGCTTCCCCGCGATCGGTGGGGCGACCTTCACCTTGAAAAAGGCGCCACGGCTGGCGTGGTTTGGTCAGCGCCGATTACGCTGCCGGAGAGCGGTTGCGAAATCTCACTGAACGCGGATCGAGCAAGAGATGTGAGCGTAGAATTGACGGATGAAAAGGGGGATCTTCTCGTAGATTTCAGTGGCGAAAACCGCGGCTTGGCGGCGGGTTCGGATGGGTTGATTCAACCGGTGGAATGGAAAGAGAACTCATTGTCGGCGTTGGGTGGACAAACGATTCGAATCAAGATCTCGATTTCCAATCCGGAGGCTCGTCTGTACGCTGTCTACCTCGATGCCGAATAACCTTCGGTCAATCCGAGATGGTGAGAATGACCCGTTGCCATCTCACGAGCGGTGGCTCCCCGGAATCGGTCACCTCGAGGATCACATGAATCGTCTTGCCCGACTCATCAGGTACGGTGAGGCTGGCCTCGGTTTGAGAGGATGCGTTTTCGATTTCCACTTTGGAGGCGGTGTCCGCTTCATCGTATTGCCACCAACGGTGGGTCAGGGAGTCTCCATCGGGGTCGGTTGAACCCTTTGCGCTGAAGGTTACCTGCTCGCCAGGTTTGACTTTCCGATCAAGGGAGCCATCAACAACTGCGACGGGTGGATGGTTGGCCCGATCAAAATCTTTAACACACCAGTCCGCTCGAGCGGCCCAATCGTTTTGGAAGGCGACCGCCCAGCGGAGGATGCTGTGGGGTTCGACTCCTTTTTTATCGACCGATTTCCAATAGTGGTCTCCCGCCCTCTCGAACCGACCGCCCCAACCCCCATAGGTCGGATCCTCCTCACTGCGAAGGCCGGTGCGGATGACATGAAGGAAGGAGGGGGAGTCTCCCTCGGAGCGGAACCGTTCTTCTTTGGCCTCATACATCGCGCAGAGGGGACCGTGCCCCTCCAGGATGTTCCCCTTCATGAAATCTTTTTTGAAATACTCTCGGAGTTCCTTCGATTGAAACTTACTCCAACCATAGGCGATCGCTCCAAAAGCGTCCCCTCGACTGAGTAGGACATCCACCTCCGGCCATTCTTTTTGTATGTAGTCTTGAGTGGTGTTGTCCTGGTGCGAAATAAGAAAAATTTTTGCTTTCTCGGACACCCTCGCCATCTCTTCGGGGAAATCCTCTTGGATCGTTTTGAGAGCGCGAGCGATGGTGTTGGATCCGCCCCAGGCCTGAAGCCAAACGGGCGAGGGGTTCTGCTCGAGAAGGACCTCGGCGATGCGGTCGGACCCGGGAGTCCGATTGGTCATCGCACCCTCGTAGTCGACATTCCCGACATGGACCAGGGTGCGAAGCTGATCGGCGGTCGGAAAACTCGGATCGTGCAAAATGAGGTTGGGGTGGATCTCTTCATAAGCGTCGAGTTGCCGGTCCAACCAATCGGTCCCCTCCCAGCTATGCGGTTCGTGGCTTTCATCCCCCTTCCAGTGATATTTCGAACTGGAGTGGATCAGGCCGAGGATCTCCCATTCGTTGGCGTACATCAGAAAACGGATCATCGAACAGCGATCGTCGATCTCTCCATCGGTGGTGACGATGACACGGGTCTTGCCATTCGCATTGGGAGATTCCGCGGTGATGGCCCCTTGGAGGGATGCAATCACCAAGAGAATGTTTGCGGAAAGTTGGATCAGCGATTTCATGGGATCTCCTTCAGCACCCTTTTTAAGGGAATGTGTCATGCGACATGTGGACAAGTGATCGATTGGATCCTATCGCGCAATCGGTTGACCGCGATAGACCGTGACCGGAGATCCCTCGGCGACAAAGGCGGAATCGGGATTGGGGCCGATGAATTCGGTGAAGACTTCCCCATAGAGGGATTCGATATCAGCGCTCAGCTCGGCGCTTTCCGCTCGGTGGACCCGCCATGGGGGATGCTCGACCCGGTATTCGAGAGTTGTGCCATCTTTCTGGGCGGCGTAACCCCAGTAATGCTCGGCGATGAATTGTTGTTCGGAACCCTCGGCGAGGGGAACGGGATCGCCCAGGATGGTTGCGAGCATCCGGTGGGTTTCGCTCTGAAATCTCCAGGAATACTCCAGGGTTCCCTTTCGCGCCGCGCCTTCCTCGCGGAATTCCAGGCGATGGCCCATCGGGAGGGATTGGTAGTTCTCGTTGTAAAAGACACGGGCTGTCCAGGCGATGGCGAAACGAGGGACGAGTTCCTTGATGAATACGACGCCTCGGCGCCAGCCCTCCTCGCCTTTGTACCGAACATAGAACCGGAGATTGACCTCCTCGAAGTCCTGGTGGAAAGGAATGGGAAATCCAAGAACTCGGGTCTTGAGGAAGAGGAATCCGACCACCGAGCAGTAGGTCCTCCCTTCCCAATCGTCGATCTCGGTTCCGTTGGGGACGAAGGGTTCGAGCACCGCCGGATCGATCTCATAGTTGAGCATCATGAGGTGGCGCCATTCGGCGGTCAGGAAGGGGGACGCCTTTTCGGGTTCGACCATATCCTGAGAATACTACCTCTTGAGGGAGACTAGCAACCGATTTGTTTCGGATCTGACAGTGACTTGGCGATCGAGGCGGTCCTGAATACAATCGACTTTCAAATGATTTCGATTCAAAGGATGGAGCCGAAGATGTTTTCCCGATTTGCCTATCTTCCAATCACGATTGCACTGTTGCTCGCCCTGCCCTTGTGGGCGCAGGTTCCGGAGATTCAACAACAAGTCGAGGGGCCAAAGAAACCGTGGACCAGTCTGGATGTGCGTTTCGCGCCGAGAGATTTCCAGTTCGCCGTGGTGACCGACAACACCGGGACGCCACGCCCGGGGATCTTTCGGGAGGCGATGGACAAGTTGAACCTTCTGCAGCCCTCCTTTGTGATGAGCATCGGCGATTTGATCGACGGGTATGTGGACACCTCGGCGGAGCTTCACGATCAATGGGACGATTTCATGTTGGATCTGAATGTCCTCAAGGTTCCCTTCTTTTTTGTCCCCGGCAATCACGATGTGGGGCGTCCGCTTTGGTATGATGTTTACCGCGAGCGCATCGGACCGACTTATTACTATTTCATTTATCAGGACGTTCTCTTTCTTTGCCTGGATTCGAACGATGGAGAACGGCATGGCACGGGATACAGCGAGGAGCAGATGGAGTGGGCGAAAAAAGTTCTCGCCGACCATCCGGATGTGCGGTGGACCCTGGTGTTTCAGCACAAACCTTTCTGGCTGAGTTCCCCTAAGGATTGGGAGCGGCTCCGACCAGCCCTGGCCGATCGCCCTTGCACTGTCTTCGCGGGGCATATTCACAACTATGTCTATGCCGAGGACAAGGGGATCCGTTACATCACCATGGGGACCACTGGCGGCGGGACCCCGCTAAGGGGCGAGGCGCTGGGCGAGTTCGACCATGTGATGTGGGTGACGATGACGGACGATGGGCCGATCATGGCGGCGCTGGCGCTCGATGGCATTCTTCCGGTCGATCTTAGGACCGCTGAAAAGGCCAAGCAGATGGAGGTTTTTTCGAGAAACTCGGCGGTGACCGCCTCGCCGATTCTGGTGGAGGGCGGCGAATTTTCCGATGGGACCTCTCGGTTGGAGATTCTCAACCCTCTGGATCAGCCCCTCCGATTCGATGGACTGATCGAAACTCCGGAGGGTGTGCTCGCGACTCCGAACGCGTTCCATGAAATCATTCCAGCGGGTGAGAAGTTGTCCACTGAAGTGAGACTGCAATCCGAACAACCGGTCGATGTCGCCGCGTTGCAGCCGGCGGTTTTGCACTGGGAAGCGCACTACGATTTCGCTCAGGCTCCCTCTATGGACCTGGAGGGGAAACGTAGGATTGTGATTGAGACCGAGCACGCCATTCCGGTGGCCCGAGATATCGCGGTCGACGGCAACCTCGAGGATTGGGACGATCTCCCTTACGTGGTGACTCAACCGGCGGATGTCTACACCAACGAACAGTCCTGGACCGGAGCGCGGGATTGCAGCTTCCGATTTGGAGTCGCCGAGGACGACAAATTCCTGTATGTGGCGATCGCCACCGAGGACGATCAAACGGACACGGACGATGTGAAGGTTTATCAGGATTTTGCGGCGGTCTATGTCAACGCGGTCCCTGGCCGAGAGGTTGCCGAAGAGGTTCAGGAAAAAGCCTTGTTCAGCCTCCTTGCCGGCGAGGATCTCTCCAAGGCCGACCGAGAACTTTTCGAAGAAAATAGCGGTCCGAAGGGAGCGGAGACGGCGGCCTCATTTACCGGGGACGGTCATGCTTACGAGTTCGCCATTCCAGTCGATTTCCTGGAGGAGATCCAAAAGGGGGGCGACCGGACCATTCAGTTGAATGTGGGGGTCAACGATTACGACCCGAGCCAGGCGCGGTTGGGGGTGTCGGTCCTTTTCTGGAGGCCACGCTGGGATGCCTCGGGACACTTTCCGGAGTCCGGGATCTTCCATCGGCCAGAGCAAGGGACGAAGTGAGGATGGACGCGATTTAGTGGTTATTCGCGTTGGCCTCGACCCTCGCGAGGAGGGCAAACCGTTCGAGAAGTGTCAGCGTTTGATTGAGCGACTCCTTTTCAGGGCCGCTGAGGACTATCTCGTCCCCTGTGAATTGAAGGAAACCCTTGCCCTTCCAAGCGGGATGGTCGGGGTTCGGTAATGCCTCCGGAAGGGAAACGGTTTCTTCGATCCTGACATGTAGAGGCTTCTTGTGTCGGGGGCCGGAGTCTGGTTCCCCTCGACCGAGGCTTTGGACGATTCGCTCGGCCTCAGAAATGGCCTCCCTTGACCCCTCTTCCAGCATCATCCCCCGTTCCGCGATGGCCTCCAAAAGTTCGGCGGGGTCCTCCAGAAGACAATACGCTTTCATATCAGGGGTCGGGAAGTTGGCCTCGGCCGCGAGCAAAACCGACTGCCATTGCCAAGCATCCTTCGGCTCGGCCTCTCCCACCGCGAAGTTGAACCCGCAGGCGCCATCGGCGCCCCCCCTTCGCGAGGCGGTGATGACTCGAAGGAACTGGCTGGGGTGGGTGAGGAACCCGCGCATGGGGAGGAAGACCACTCGACTCGCGCCCGCGTCCTTCCAACGGCGGACCATGTATTCGGCCTGGTTGTACTCGATCCCATAGTAGAAGGGGAAGACGGTGAGCGGCTCGCCGATCTCGGCGATCTTCTCGAAAAAAGGCTTGTGGAAATCGAGCGCATCGACATGCGCAACGCCTGGGCTGGGGGTGTAAAACCAGACCCCGCCCTTGGGGGCCGACTCTCGCACCGTTTTCAGGACGGTCAACCACTTGTCCCGGAAGCAGGAGGCCCAATAGAGGACACGCTCCTCTTGAGTCGCGAGGGCCATCGGCTTTCCAAAGTCAGCCATGAAATCCCGAGTCGGCGGAATCGACTCCCAATAGTAGTGATCCTCATCCTGGCCATGCGATTCGGCTTGTTGGGTCTCCGGTCGTGGTTCGGCGTAGTAGGAATCGAAGGAGGGGAGGCCCTCTTTGAAGTTTCCCTCACCGGCGAGGAACATTTCCATGCCCAACTGGTGTCCCTTCTCGATTCTTTCGGCGGTCCGGTCGGGATCGTCGATGGAGGTGATCACTAGGTTGCAGTCCCAATGGTTGAGAGTCTCCAGATCTTTCAGGGCCTGATCGGGTTTGGCGCGGAGATTCAGTCCCCGGACTTTGGGACGGTCGATCTCCGCAAGGAGGTCCGGAAGGCTGACACGTCGATCGGGGTCGACCGGCGCCCTTTTGAATTCGGCGGGAACGATGTGTCGAAATTCGGTTTCGAGAACTTTTGAGGTTGCGCTCAAATCGACGGGCTCCGGTTCGGTGGGGATTTCCCTCAAAAATCGGATCTGGTATCGGAGGATCGTCGATTCGCCGGGTTTCAGGTCCGCCGGTTCCGGGGTGAGTTCGACGGTCCAATGGTTCCAATCCTGGGATAGGCGGCAATCGAGGAGCGTGTTTCGCCCGGCGACGATTTCATAGCCTCGGTTCATTCCTTCCGAATAGGCGAAGAATGAAGTTCCCGTTCCCTCGAAGGGCGCCTCGATCCTTTCGAAATCGGCATTCGAGGCCATGCCGAAATCGCTCCAATTGAAACGCTGCTCATAGAGGATGCGGGGCTCGACCCTTTGAAGTTCCTGGGTTCCCGAGTTGGTGAAGCGAGCGAGAACCTGAATATATCGCTCCCCTTTCGGGACGACAAAGAAATGCTCCATGAGAAGCGGATTGGCGACACCCCTCTCCCGTCCCTCCTGAGAGGCGGAGGTGCGGTTTTTGATCGCCAGGATGTCGGCGTTCCCGATCTGCCCGAGATCGAAACCGCTGTGTGGTACAAAGGTGAGGGTTTCCGTGGCGTCCCCCACTGTGTGAATCGCCTCGCACTGGTGCGCCAATTCGGCGGGATCATCGACCAGGGAGAAGCCGCTCCGGATGCGCCAATAAGGGAGGGTGTAATCCGCGAGGGGTCTTCCCGGGACCATGGCGAAGTGGAGACGGAATGGGCCATTGTCGAGGCGAGTGACGCTATAGATGGGACGACCAAACTCCGAACCCTCGGTCCCCCACCAACGCGCTCGATAGGTTTCGACCCGATTGATCGCCGTTATCTCCTCCGCCCAAGCGGGTGTTGCGACTAGAAGAAACAAGACGATAACGATCCCCTCACAACCCCTTTTAGGAATGCCGGATAAGCGACTGAATCGAATTAGGCGGAGAGCAAAAGGAAATCTTGTTGGATCGAGAGACATGGGAGACCTCACCACCGGTGCGATCTCCCTTTATAGGACACCGGGGGCGTAAAAGGAAAGGGGCGACCTTCCGGTCGCCCCCATTTTTTCAACAGATTGTATCGATTGAATCTTAGTAGACGTTCCAGTCGAGAACGGCAACCGGCTCATTCTCTTGAGCGCCGATGTCGATACCATCGCCACCGCCAGTGCGGGGATTGCTGCCATCGACGTCTTGAGCGCCAACGGTGCCAGCGATCGCCGAGTAGGCTGCATCGTTACCACCACCGAGGTAAGCGCCAGTCGGGTTGAGTTGCTGAACCGGCTTGACGCCCCAGTTGGTGTCGGCTGGAATCGAAAGAGCGGTGCCGTCGCTGTAAGCCGGATCGGCGTTAACAGCGCCAGTGTTGGAGGAGACGGTTCCGACCACGTCGCCACCGCCATTGCCGAAGAAACCATTGTTGACCAAATTGATCGTCAAGGTTCCACCAGTCGCGGTCGCGGTGTGATTCACACCGATCGCGGCGCCACCGCCATCGCCATGAAGAATGTTGTTGGCGATGGTCATCGTGCACGAGGAACCGGCAAGACCAACGTCGCCGTCGGTGAGGATTCCAGCGCCGTTGTAACCGTAGAAGGTGTTGTTCACAACACTCCAGTTGGCCGTTTGAATGATGGTGCGGCCAGCCGTGTCATTCGGACGAAGACGCAGGCTCCGGTTGGAAGCGCTGGTTCCGCTGATGATGTTGTTGGCGATAATGGCGGTCGCGTAGAGGCCACCGTCACGGTCGCTAAGTTCGATGGCGTCATCGCCACCAGAGATATCGAAGACACAACGATTGACAAGACCAGTCTCCATGGCGCCATGCATGGTGGCGACACGAGGAATGTTCTGGCTGAAGCAATCTTCAATGGTCAGGTAAGCGATACCACGATCCTTCTGCTCACGGCCACGGGGCTGGAAGATGTTGTCGCCCCAATTGCGCATGATGCATCCGCTGGCGGCCACGCCACCGATCTGATAGAAGGTGTTGGGATCCGCGAAGGAATCGAAACCGTGGAAGTACACCGCGGTGCTTCCGAAGATCGACTGGTCGATCACGCTCTCGCCATCCCAAATGCAGTTGTTGAAGGTGTACTCGTTGTCGGCGCCGATGTTGGCGTTGACAGCGCTGGTGATGTTGATGTTGTTGTTGAAGTCCCAGAAGTCATCGTAACCTTGAGAAGCGGTGGTTCCATTGGTGAAGAGGCAGTCTTCGAAGACGGTGCCGGCGGACATGCCGTTCATGGCGTAGCCGAGGGAACCGTGACGAATATCGACGTTCTCATAGGTGACATTGTTTCCACAGTGAACCAGACCGGCTTCGAAGAAGTCGGCGGGATCGCTCGGGAACATACCGTAGGGCTGCTGGGTTTTGTCATCGCCGTTGATGTAGGTCAGGACCGGTGGGTTATTGGGATCCTCGCCCTTGAGGGTCAGAGAATCGGTGTGGCTGGCATAAGCCGCTTCCACGGTGGCCAGGGTCATGTTGAAGACGTTGGGGTAGCGAACCGAGTCCGCGCCCGCGTCACCGTTGGCGGTGAACTGCTGATCGTAGACACCAGGTCCGATCAGAATGACGTCATTGACACCGTTGTTGTAATCCAAGGACTCGAGAGCCGCTTGGATCGTGGTGAAGTTGCCCGACCCATCCTTGCGGACGGTGAAAGTGTCGGCGAAAGTGGCTGAGCACACAGCCAGCGAAAGAGTTAAAAGACACAGGACTTTAATCCGATTAAGCATTGTTTTCCTCCGTTTAGATTGCCTTATTCAGCGAATAAGGAGTTCAAAGATAAAAGGTACAGATAAAAAACCAGAACTCAAATAGTAGTTGGTTTAGGTTCGATCCCTCAGTAATCTCGAGGGATCAAAAAGAAATAGCCCTCCTTTCCTGCACATAGGGTATTGACGAACAAATACTAGTCCAAAAATCCCTGGATTGCAACTCATTTTTTCGGTCCTGGGAAATTTGCCCTAAGTCATGGAATCTGAGTGGCTTGAAGCCACTTTTTTGCGTTAATCCAGGGCCTTTTCCTCAACTTTTTTGTCACTTTTGGGTCCCCATTTGGGGGATTTTTTCCCTCGAACCCGGTTTTTCGAGGAGTTCCGCCCACTAATTCGCTTCAGAAAACCGCTTCAGGTGTTTCGAGGCGGGCTGTCAAAAGGCTACGGTCTATTTCGATCTCGCGGCGGCGGGTCCGCTGATTAGTCATAGGAGACGATGGTCAAGGTGCGTCATACCCGCGAAGGCGGGTATCCACGGCCCGGGGGCCACCCCTTTGGATTCCTGCCTTCGCAGGAATGACATAATCTTGCCTTGTCGGCCATTCCAAATAGTTTTCTTAGGAGTTTGGATGAGGGCAGTTTTTTTCATTCTTCGGATTATCGGCCCCTCCCATCACAGGAGAAGAATTAAGTGACCCTCTATTATAGAGTCGGACTCTCGCCAAGGCGCGAGAACCTCGGAGAAGGAGATTCACCCTCGGACATCCATGGCGACGAAACCCCGTTTTTCCTTTTACCTCGCCCAATGGTTTCGTCAGTGTTGGGACAACCTGGGGCGGATCTTTCTGATCTCCGTGCTCCTGTTCATCACGGCGGCCGCAGCCTGGTCTCCGATGGCCGCGTATCTGTCATGGACAGATGAAAAGACTCTCTCCCCTCTCCCCGGATTCGCGCTCCTCCTGGTCGCCTTGACCTTGGGGTGCTGGGGGATGTGCCTGGGTTGGCTGGCGTTGCATCGGGAAGCGGATCGATTGTTGGCGTTCGAGGATTCGGGTTGGGTCGATTTTTTTCGGGGGATGAAACAGCTGGCGTTCCCATCCCTGGGATACTTCCTCTTGGTTGGCGGGGTGGGGGGGGTGCTGGTCTTCAACGCGGCGGTCTATCCCAGGATGTTGGCGGAACACCCGGCCCTTCGCGCGGTGGCGCTCGCGGTGACCGGCTGGATGCTCCTTTTTTTGGGGATGGTCCAGGTTCACCTCACGGCCTTTCTGGTCCATCAGGACCGCCCCTTTCCGGTGGCGCTCAAAAGGGCGGCGAAGGTGGCGATCGGCCGCCCCTTTCGGAGCCTCTTTCTTTTGGCCCTCCAGTTGTTGACGCTGGTCCTTTTCTTTCCGCCGCTTTGTTTTATTCTGCCAGGGATGGTTGCCATGGCGAATCAGATGTCTCTCGCGATATTGCTCGAGGAATGGAAAGACCCCTATGAAAAGACCCCGGAGGCGATGAGCGCCGGCGTATGAGTTTTCTCGCCCCCTTCCTTCTGGCCCTCTCGGCGTTCGCTTCGATCCCGATCCTCCTGCACTTGATCCGGCGCAAGCGGGTGCGCGTGCTCGAACTGCCGACCTTTCAATACTTGAAACGGGCCGCCGAGCAGCAGCGGGTCCGATTCCATCTTCAGGATCAACTCCTGATGCTCCTGCGCATTCTCATTCTGTTGTTGGTCGCCTTGGCCTTCGCGGGACCGTTGGGTGGCCAACGATCGGGCGTGACCGGCCCCGTGCTGCAACCCAAGAACCTGCTGATTCTCGACGACACGGTGTCCATGGCGATTCGGACCGGGGAGGAATCGACCGCCTACGGCGAGGCTCAACGATTTGTGCTGGACCTGCTCTGGGAGTCCGGTGCGGATTGGCAAGTCGGGTTGGCCTCCGATTTTCTTGGAAAGGGAGATCCCGACGAGTTTCTGGCGAACGGATACGAGGACACGGTCGATCTTCTCGAACGTCATCCCAGCCCCGAAGCCCAGGGATCGATCCAATCGGCGATCGACAAGGCCCGGACACTGCTCGACAACCAGACCTCGCTTTGGGTGGTGAGCGACGCGGCGGAGGCCAATTGGGAGGAGGGCGCCTCCCTTGGCGCCAGTTCGCCGATACGGATCGAATTGATCGAGGCGCCGGTTCCCAGCGAGGTTTCGAATTGGGCTTTGACCGAGTTGTCGCTCAACAATCAACCGTTGTTGGAGGACGAGCCCGCGCTGCTATCGGGTCGGGTTTCCGCGATGGGAAACGAGGGGGGCCAGACGAACGCTCCCTTGGTTCGCTATGGCGTTCATTCTCGCGGGGGGACCGGATTCGCGGGACAGTATCAACCTCCCTCCGAGGGATCGGATCTCTCCGGTCCTCATGAGTTCACGTTTCGCTCCACGATTCCGACCGAGGGGGTGGTGAGTTCGGTCTCCGCCTCGCTGGTCTTTCCCGACAATTCGAGTGAGGTCTTCAACCGGGACAATCAAGCGACCCTGATCCCCCGACTGCTGGAGGGGGTCCGTGTTCTGGTGGTCACCGAAAGCGAGGAGTGGGGCGGCATTTTGCAAGCCGCGCTGGTCGGGTTCGACACGAATGTGGCGAGCGGCAAGGTCGCTCCGCCAGCCGACGCCGCGGAGTATTCCTCGTATGTGTTGCTCCTCGAAGGAGAGTCGCCCGCCTCCGGTTGGCGGGATTTGCTGGAACAGCGGGTTCGCTCCGGCGCGGGAGCGCTGGTCTTTTACGACGCCAAACCGGACTCGGTTCGAATCGAGAACTGGACGCAGTGGTGGGGCGAATGGGGGACAGTGCCGATCCCGGAGACGGTCGGCCCAGGGGATCTGGAGTTGAAACCGGGGGCGGACGAATGGTTTTTCGACTCGCTCGATCCAACCGCGATCGACCCAAATTGGTTGGAGGGGGAAATCCCTTTGGTGGCCCTCGACGGGTGGACCTCGGAAATGGATCTTGTCTCCACCAACGGAACGCGGACTCCGGTCTTTCAGACTCATGAGATGAGCGAGGGGACGGTGGCCGCGTGGGGGATCCCCCTTTCGCCAAACGACACCGCTTTGGTTTACTCGACCGCTTGGGTGCCGCTCCTCTCCCAAATGGTGAAACGCACATTGGTCGATCCGGCGACCCTGCAATCCGATGGATTCGAGGGGATGCGGGTCGAGTCGAACCTCGCCTCTCTTTCCGAGGATCGTCGCGAGGAACTCGGTTCGCGGGGGTATCGTTTTTATTCGATGGATGAAGTCGCTTCCCGAGTCGGGAATCTGTCTCAGAGCCGTTGGAATTGGACGCCGATTATTTTGGCGCTCTGCCTGATGCTCGCGGTGGTGGAAATTGGAGTGAGCAACCGTGTCTGATCGTCCTCGCATTTCCGCACTGGGTTTGGCGACGGTCCTTGTCGCGCTCCTCTTCATGGGTTGTTCGAGCCAACTGACGGTCCAACCTCCGCTCCCCACCGAGCCGGTGGTTTCGCCGAGCCAATCGCGAGTGGGCGTTTACATGAAGCCGACCCCAACAGGAAGTCTCGATCTCGGCAGCGGAGTCTGGCCGAAGACCGCCTATCAGTTCTCGCCTCACGAATCCCTATTCAGCGACCTGGTCGCGCTTACGAAACGGCATTTCCCGAACAGCAGTGTGGCCAATTCGACAGTGGACAAGCGGTTCGATTATGTGATCGAGTTTGTCTGCAATGGGGCGGCGGTTGAGACGAACACCCTGGCCACCAAGATTCCCTTGACCATCTCCATGAGGAATCCGGTCTCCTTCCAGGATGTCTACACCGAGACGGTGGTCGGCCAAGGCGGCGCGCAGTCGGGCCGGTTCCTCGATCTGGCTTTCGGTCGAGTGACCGAGAGAAGGGCGCTGGAAAAATCATTGAACGAGGCGACAACCGACCTCTATCGGAAGACCAACGCCTCGCTCGCCAAGATGGCGATCAACGAATCGGAAATCGAAATGACTCGTCCCTACAAACGGAACGAATCCAAATCGGTCAGCCCGATGCGAAGATCGAGACGCGGCGGCTGATTGGAAGAGACGAGATATCGAATCATGGATTTAATGGGTGTGGGCGTTCTGATCACCGGCGCGGGAAAAGGATTGGGTCGCGCCACGGCGATCAAACTGGCGGGAAGCGGGGCCCGGTTGGCTCTGGCGGCGAGGTCGGAGGAGGATCTGCGGACTCTGGCGGAAGAGATCCGCGGACTCGGCGGGGAAGCGCATCCGTTCCCGGTGGATGTCGGCGATGTAGAGAGCGTGACCAAATTGGCGAAAGACGCCGAAGCGGCCTGCGGTCCGATCGGGGTGTTGATCAACTCCGCCGGGTTGGGACGGTACAACCCACTCGAACTTTTGACGCCCGGCGAAATCCACGAGATGGTCGACACCAACCTCAAAGGGACAATTTTCACCACACAAGCGATCTACCAAAGGATGCGGCCGAGAGCTCGCGGCCTGATTATCAATGTCCTGTCCACCGCGGGCCGTGAGGGAAAAGCGAAGGAGACCGCTTACTGCGCTTCGAAGTGGGGGGTGATGGGGTTTTCGAAAGCGCTGGCTCTGGAGGCTCGCAAGTACGGTATCCGAGTCACCGCGTTTTGCCCGGGCGGAATGGACACTCCCTTCTGGGATCATGAACCCTCGGAGCGTCAACCGAACCGGGACCGGTTTCTCGATCCGAAGACTGCGGCGGAGGGGATCCTGCAGATTCTGTCGTTGCCGGAAAATGTGGAGGTCCCGGAGTACGCGGTGCGCGGGGTTGGGTGAGGGGTCGACTCGAATACTTATAGGCGATTTCATCAACGTTGCCGTGGGAGCGGCATCCTGCCGCGAAGGGGCAGTGGGAATCGCGGCAGGATGCCGCTCCCACAGTGAAAGGGCCCCTGACAAGAGTGTCTGCAACCTACAACCCAAAC
>JACKFH010000052.1 GCA_020632575.1 Candidatus Omnitrophota bacterium
TGGTCCAGTATTTCACCGGAACCCGCGGTTGGAGCGACTGTATCGGTGCTGGATCCCCACTGCCAAGCCCCTTCGAAATTCCAATCGAGATCGCCACAGGCGCCATCGATCCGCGTGCCAAGCGTATAGATCTCCCGGTTGAGATCGTCGTTGTCACGGTAAAGGAGATAAAAGTCCTGGGTCCCCTGGGGTTTGTTCCTCATCGTCGCGTAGGCGAACAGGAAATCGTCATCGTCGTTGCTGTTGTCCCAAGCATTCGAATCGACCACAACCACATTGGCGGCAACAAGATCGAGTGAGAAATCGCCCTCCTGATAAAGGATCTTGGCGGCGTCGAAATTCCGGGCGGTGTTTCCCCAGTTAAATCCGCCGATCAAACGTTGATCCCCATAATTCAACTGCATGCGGCCCGCCTGAATCGCCCAAGGCGATTCCCCCAGACGGAGTTTGAGATACGCCTCATGAAGGTCGGCTTTGTTCTCAAAGATATCGGTTCCGGACCGATCGAGAGCGTCGTGGTTGATGACATCGGAGCCGAACTCACGCGAATCCTGAAAAGTGACCCGCCCCGAAAGGTAGGGGTTCGGTTCGATATCCACCGAGAGACGAAACCGCGTCAGGAGAAAGTTGTCGTCGTTGTCTGCCATTCCATCAATGGAGGGTCGGTCATAAATGAAATCGTAATTTTGGCGACTCTCGTAGCGGGTCCGGGCGTGACCGGAGATGCGATACCACGAGGCGTCCTCGCCGGTTGTTTGTTGTTTTTGCGAATCCGATACGACTACCTTGGAAGCGACGAGCCATTCATTGGAGTTGTCGATCGGGGCGGCGTTGAGTTGAAGGGATTCCGTTTGGGTGAGCTCTTCGGGCCATTCCGTCCATTCCTCCGACCCCCAACCTCTCGGCGCCGGAACGAGGGACAGAATGAAAACCAACCCGTAAGCAATTAGAAAATTCCGTTTCACGATCCATCCTTCCTAAGCGAGAAACGCGGGAGACTCTACTTGGCCGCCCTGAATGAATGAGAGGTTAGCATATTGGCGACCTGTTTTCTTGTTGGAACGTAAACCGGAATGAAATAAATGAAGCGGGGCGGAATCCCACCCTGGGAGACCGCCCCGCGATTCAGCTGATCAACTTTAAACGTTGACTTCCGCCTTCATTCGACTCAGCAGATTGCCGAGTTCGTTGGCCAGATTCGCCAGATTATCGGCGGCGGAAAGGTTCTGGTTGGCGCCGGAAGCCGTCTCGTTCGCGGCGGTGGCGACACCGGTGATGTTTTGAGCGATCTCTTGCGCGCCCGTGGCGGACTCCGCCACGTTGCGGCTGATCTCGTTGGTGGTCGCGGCTTGTTCCTCGACCGCCGAGGCGATGGTGTTCGAGATGTCGTTGATCGTTCCGATGATATTGGTGATTTCACCGATCGCCTGAACGGCGTCATTGGTGGCCGATTGGATGGCTTCGATCTTGACCGTGATGTCATCGGTCGCGCCCGCGGTCTGCTTGGCCAACTCTTTGACCTCGTTGGCGACAACCGCGAAACCCTTGCCGGCTTCACCCGCGCGCGCCGCCTCGATGGTGGCGTTGAGGGCGAGAAGGTTGGTCTGCTGCGCGATCGAACTGATCACCTTGATGACATTCCCGATTTCCTCCGAGCGCTCGCCGAGGGAGTTGATGGTGTCGTTAGTGGTGTTGGCGACAGTGACCGCCTCCTGCGAGACTCGCGCGGCTTCGGAAGCGTTGGTGGAGATCTCCTTGATGCTGGAGGTCATCTCCTCGGCGGCGGAGGCGACCGTGCTCATGTTGGCGTTGACTTGCTCGGCGGCGGAGGAGACCACCGAGGACTGATTCGAGGTCTCTTCGGCGGCGGCGGCCATCGAGGTGCTGACCTCCTTGAGGGTCACTGCGGAGGTCTGAAGACGCTCCACAGCGTCGGTCAACTGGGACTCGACCTCTTTTTGTGTTGTGACGACCGACCAACAGACCTGGTATCCGGCAATGTCTCCCTCGCTATTGAGGACAGCGTTTGCCTGGAGATCGAGCTTCTCATCGCCCAATTGGATGATGGTTCGGTGAGGCAGATTATTCGGGTTGGAGAGCAGTCGACGCTGTAAGGAAGGATCCCGGTGAAAGACGTCGATCGAGCTCCCCACCACATCGTCCGCCCGGCAAGGGAGAAGCGACTCGATCGTCTTCAGAGTTTTTAGCGATCTTTCATTCATGTACTTGATATTGAAATCCAAGTCGCAAAAGATGATGTTGTTCGGCAAACTCTCCACGATGGAGGACATCCAATCCCCAAATTCCTTCATTTCCACCTGCTTGGTTATGTCCGTCGCGTACTTGATGACCTTAAAAATATTTCCATCCGGATCGGTAATTGGGCTATAGGTGGCCTGGATCCAGACCTCTTTGCCGCCCTTGCCAATCCTTTTGAATTGATCGGACTGAAACTCTCCCCTATTGAGGCTGGCCCAGAACTCCTGATAAGCGGGACTATTGGCATAGTCCGGTTGAACGAACATGCGGTGATGTTTCCCCACGACCTCTTCCGAAGAATAGCCCAATGTCTTCAGGAAGTTGTCATTGGCTTGGATGATGGTTCCATCCAAGTTGAACTCGATCACCGCCTGAGATTTGTTGATCGCCTTGACCTGGCCGGAATAATCCGCCAATAGGAGATCTTTCTCATTTTGAGAGTTCTTAGAGGACCTCGGTTTTGAGTTCACTGTTTTCGCCGCTCCCTTCGAACGATTCGCCGGCTTGGCCGCGCTATTTTTCACTGCAGTTCTTGTCGCCATTTTCCCACCTCGTTGGTTGTGTCTTCCTTAAATCTTTGAACCCGCTTCTCGCGGATTTAGTCCACTCTTCCGGTCAATCTGTCCACATCGAGGATGAGAAGTAGTTTCCCATCCAGTTTGCACACTCCCTCGACAAACCGTTTGTCGATCCCGGTCATCGAGGGCGGCGGCGGTTCGATTTTCTGCTCGGAGACCTCCATGACATCCCCGATTTCGTCCACTTGGAGGGAATCGACTCCATCCGCGAAGTTCAAAATCAGATTCACATGATCTTGGTCGTCATCCAAATCGGGGAGACCGAGAACCCTGCGCAGATCGATCGCGGTGACAATTTGCCCTCGCAGGTTCACCAACCCTCGGATGATCCGATCCGACTTCGGAACGGGAGTCCGTTCCTGTGCAAGAATGATTTCCTGCACTCGTTCCACTCGAATTCCAAAGAACTCGCCATTGGCATAGAAAGTGGCGAGGTGGAGGTTGTTCTGGCTTCGACGGTCCGCGACCGACCCGCGGCGATCCTCGGTCTGGCGCCGCTCAAGTCCGCCGGGCCCGGTCCCGTCGGTTGACCTACGGTCGTCGGTCGACCGCCTCTCCTCGGCGGACCTCAAATTAGCCGCGCTGGTTTCCATCATGATTTCACCCTTTCCTTCAATGCCCGGTCGACCGTGTGGATCAGTTCTTCGCGATCGACCTTGATAAGATAGGAATCCACGCCCAGTTGACGGGCGCGTTCTCGGGTCGAGTCCTGATCCACGGTCGTGAGGACGACTGTTGGGATGTCCTTGTACACCTCTTGCTCGTTCAGGTTTTCGAGCAGTTCGAATCCATCCATCACCGGCATTTCCAAATCGGTCAGCACCAGGTCGACGGCGATTCGCTCCATCTTTTGCAGGGCCTCTTCCCCATGCGCCGCCTCAACCGCTTCGAATCCGGCAGAATGCAAGTAAGAGACGATCATGGTTCTGTAGAAGGGAGAATCGTCGACAACCAAGACGCGTCTCCCCGTTCCCTGAGGCGTGTTGGAGTTCTTCCGAACCAGGCTGGGGAGCGCCATCTCGATCAATTGGTAGACATCCAGGAATTCGGTGGTCTTTCCATTGACGATCGCGTTTCCGAGAACGCCGCCCTCGGAGACGGAGGCTTGGCTAAAGTCAGCCCGAACCTGTTGGATGTCGAGGATCTCGTTGACGATCAGTCCCACGAATTTCTCCTCGAAGGAAAACACAATGACGGACAAGAGACCTTTCTGTTCCGGCATTTCGGAAACCGAAAGGAAGTGTTCGGGATGAACCAAGGGGAGGATGTCCCCGCGATACTGAACGACTTCGCGCCCCGAAACGACCTCCACCTTGGACCGGTCGAATTCCTCGAGACGGTTCACCAAGCCAAGAGGTATCGCGTATTGATCCTGGCTTCCGATGCTGAACAGAAGAATGTCCTGCTGATCGTCCTTGGCCAAGTTGTCGAGGGCGTTCGCCTCGGCGTTCCGGGCCTCTTCCAAATCGAGGTCGAATTCGATTCCAGCGGACTCGACGATGCCCTGAACGTCGAGAATCAGCGCCACGCTGCCATCGCCGAGGATGGAGGCGCCGGCGTAGGCCGCGAGGTGTTTCAAATGCTTGGAGAGCGGTTTGACCACAATCTCCTCGGTGTCGAAGACCTGGTCCACGACCAACCCGATCTGGCCCTTCCCGGAGGAGAGGACGACGATATAAAGGAAGTCGATTTCGCTATTGGGCCGTTTCGGCAGATCGAGGACATCGGCGAGACGGACGATGGGGAGCAGTTCGCCGCGAAGCCGGAACACCTCCACATTTCGAACCATCTCGATCCGCTTTTGGATTTCGTTCCCTTCCAGGCAAACCAATTCGGTCAAGTTGACTTGCGGAATCGCGAAGGTGTGACCCGCGTTGTCCACCATCAGGGCCGGAATGATGGCGAGAGTCAAGGGTATTTTGACGGTGATGGTGGTTCCCTTGCCCATTTCGGATTGGAGGTCGATCGACCCGCCGATTCCCTCGATGTTGTTGCGGACCACATCCATGCCCACCCCGCGACCGGAAACCGCGGTGACTTTTTCCGCGGTCGAGAACCCGGCCATAAAGACCAGGTTGGCGGCGTCTCGATCGGACATGCTGTCCGCGTGCTGTTGGCTGATCAGGTCCTTCTTGATTGCTAGAGCCTTCACTTTTGGAATGTTAATGCCGGCTCCGTCATCGCGGATGACGATGTTGACCTGTCCACCTTCATGGAAGGCCCGAATTTCCATCGATCCGACCGGATTCTTTCCCGCTTCGATTCGTTTTTCCGGGGTTTCGATGCCATGGTCCATCGAGTTTCGGATGATATGGACCATCGGGTCCTTGATCGCTTCGATCAGCGTCCGGTCGAGTTCGGTCTCTTTCCCTTCAATCCGCAGATCCACTTGTTTTCCGAAGTCGGTCGCGAGATCCCGAATCATCCGCGGGTACCGATTGAAAACATTGGCGATCGGCTGCATGCGGGTCTTCATGATCCCTTCCTGCAGTTCGGTGGTCACCAAATTCAGACGGTGAGTGGCGGAGGTGAACAGGTTGTTGTCGAAGGTGTTGGCGAATTGGGCGATCTGGTTTCGCGACAGCACCAATTCACCGACCAGGTTCATCAATTTGTCGATTAGATCGATATCCACCCGGATCGAGCTCTCCACTCGCTCCGTCAGCACTTTGCTCTTTGCGCTGGCGGATTGCGCCGGCGATTCCGAATGCTCGGCACGCGCCGACTCGACTTCGCCGCTCTCTTCCGGCTCCGAAGGCTCGTCGGCTTGGCCTTCCGCGAGTTGTTCCAATTCCACGCTCACCACCGAGGAAAGCATCGCTTTGGTTTCGATCTCGGCCGCGGTCATCTCCGATTTAAGGAAGACCACCAAGGACTCGTTGGTCGCCAACTCTTCGTCCTTGCGAACATCCGGGATCGCCTCAATTACGGTTCCAAGTTCCGCCAAGCGTTCGACCACCACGAGACCGCGAATGGTGGGCATCTTTTCGTTTTCGTCGATTCGGATGGTGACCTGCCAATTCGCTTCGCCAACATCCGCTGGAGTTTTGGTTTCGGCGGGCGGCGACGATTGGACAGTCGCGGGCGGCGGGGCTTTCGCCGCGGAGCCATCCGACGACGCGGCGATTTGTCGCAACTCTTCAATGAGTTGGCTGTAATCGCCATCTCCTTCTCCCGAGGTCTCCTCCACCTGGTACAGGATCTCCTTCAGCGCATCTGCCGCCTCAAGAAGTTTGGTGATCGTCGGAGGATCGACTTTTCTCGAACCCTCTCGAACTTGGGAAAGGATGTCCTCCGAATAGTGAGAGATTTTTTCGAGTTTTCCGAACCCAAGGAGACCCGAACAGCCTTTCATCGTGTGAATTACCCGGAATATGCGGGTGATGATCTCGGGATCCTCGGAGTTTTTCTCCAATTCCACGAAATCGTTGTCCATTTTCTCGATATTGTCCCAGGACTCGTTCAGAAATTCTTTTAGTAGTTCCGCATCGAACTCCACCTGACACTCTCCTCGGTCGCCGTTAATCCACTCGCTCGTTTAGGGAGGGGCCCCGATCTCAATAAAGACGGGATTTCGGTCTTGTTATCATTCACAATGTAAAATACAATAATCAAGAAAATCAGTCAAGTATATTTTATCACATGCGGCAAATGGCCTGACACAGGGTCCTAAATTAAATAGAATCAGCCCCTGAGGTCACTTATGACATGGAAATATTCTCTGGCCCTTTTTTTATTTTTCGTGGGTTTGTACCTCCTGACTTCCCCGGGGCACCTTTACACGATCGATTCGGAAGTGAGTTATGAGACCACTCAGTCCTTGGTGACCCGAGGGAATCTCGACGTTTCCGGGAACCGGATCACGGTCAAAGACGCCGAGGGGCATAGCACCGGCCGCTATGGTCTCCTTCAGATGGTCTTGTGCATTCCCCTCTATTTGGGCGGGCAGGCGATGGACGCCATGTTTCCGAATCCGGATTTCCTGTATGAAAACTGGAGAATCACGCTGGTCGCCACCTTCAATCAGTTCGTGGCGGCGGTGGGATTGGTCCTCTTCTATCTGATTCTCCGTGAACTCGGGGGAAAGCACCCGGCCTGTTTGGCCGCGACCCTTTCGTTGGGGTTCGCCACTCCCTGGTGGACTTACTCGCGTGACCTGTTTCGCCAGCCGATCGCCGGAGTCCTCTTCCTCTGGGCCATCTGGGGCGTCCTTCGTTATGGGAATTCCCGTCGGAAATCGGGCCTGCTCGAGGCGGCCATCGCGACCGGACTCTCGATCACCAATCGAATCACCGTGGTGGTGGCCTGGCCCGGATTATTCCTGTTGCTGGTTTCCAGGGTGTGGGGGGAGAACCGGAAGAAGATCCTTCAATTGATCTCCATCACGACCATTCTGGTCACGGTCGGAATCCTCCTGCAAATCGCGACCAATTACTGGCGTTTCGGTCACTGGTGGGGTTGGGCCTACACCGAGCGGATCTTCAGTCTTTCCTTCATCCCAAGGAACGTCCCCGACCTTCTCCTCAGCCCCGCGAGGGGATTATTCCTCTTTTGCCCGGCCCTCATCTTTGTCTTTCATGGAGCGATGGCCACCTGGAGGAAGGACCGGGGATTGGCCGCGGCAATCGCGCTCATGTTCGCGGCCAAGATGGCGCTCTTTGGGACTTACTACGATTACACGGGAGGCATGAACCCCGGACCGCGATATCTGATTCCGATCATGCCGGTGCTCTACCTCTATGTCGGCGTCCTCGCCATTACGGAATGGAAACAGAAATCATTCCGGTATCCCTTCTATTTTTTTTCCGGGATCGGGTTCATCGCCAACGGCTTCAATTCGATCACTCCTTACCACTTATCGATGACCTTTTGGGATCAAGTCTCACGATATTTCGGTATCGAGAAGTATGAGGGGAGAAGGCCCTGGGACACGAAACAGGAGTTTTACGATGTGCTCATCGGCCGCTGGATCCTAGACGGGCATTATGCGGTTCTCGTCATTTATGTCACAATCATAGGCGCCCTTATCGCCGTCTCTCTCTATTGGCTCCTGCCAACGCTTCGATCGAGAGAAGAATAGATTCGGCCCAATCGGGAGGTGTTCGCAATGAATGACCAACCAAAAATGGGATTGAACGCCACATGGTCCATGGCTGTGGGGGGCATGGTGGGAGGAGGCATCTTCTCGGTCCTCGGGGTCATTCTTCAGATGGCCGGGGAATGGGCCTGGCTCAGTTTCGTCCTCGCCGGAGTGGTCGCCCTTCTCACCGGTCACAGTTATGTGTCTCTTTCGGCCGCCTACCATGAGGGAGGCGGGGCTTTCACCTTCCTGAGAAAAATCGGTCGTCCTCATCTGGCCGGGGATCTCTCCTGGATACTCCTTCTGGGTTACGTCCTGACAATCTCGGTTTACGGTTTCACATTCGGCCACTATCTCAACAGTCTGTTTGGCTGGGGGGCGTGGTTTCCTCGAGTATCCGCCGCCGCAATCATCGTCCTCTTGATGGGAGTGAATCTGGTCGGTGTCGGGGAGGCTTCTTGGCTGGAGATTCTCACTGTCTGGGGAAAACTTTTCGTTCTATTGGGGCTGGCGGTTTTTGGTTTGATTCAGTTCTCCCCCGAAAACCTGAAATACGCTCAGGCGGATCCCGGAGGATTGACCGGCGCGATCGTTGGAGCGGCCTCGATCTTCATGGCTTATGAAGGTTTCCAACTGCTCACCTACGACTATGCGGACATCCGGGATCCAGAACGAACGCTTCGAATCGGAGTGATTTCGGCAATCCTTTGCGTGATCGCAATCTATGTCACCGTGACATTGGGGGCGGCCTCGCTGGTGGGCGCCGACAAAATCATCCAGAAGAAAGAGATCTCACTCGCCTACGCGGGAGAAGCGGCTTTCGGATTAACCGGAAAGATTCTCGTCTCGATCGCCGCCGCCTTTTCCACCGCCTCCGCGATCAACGCCACGCTATTCGCGACCGCCCGTCTCTCGAAGCACGTCTCCGAGGATGGCGAGCTTCCAAAGATTTTCACTCATGAGAATTCCTCGGGCATCCCCGACCGTTCGCTTTTCTTTTTGGGCGCCGCCTCGGTTTTGCTTTCAGTGACCGGTGGCCTATCGGACCTAGTCGAGGCCGCGAGCCTGGCCTTCCTCTTCACATTCGCGACAGTGAACTTTGTCGCCGCGCTGCACACGGATAAATGGACTTGGCTCAGCTGGTTGGGAGGCGCCATTTCGAGCGTTGCCGGGCTAATGCTCATTTGGAGGCTGTTCGAAACACAGCCCGTGTCCTTGGCCTTGATTCTATTGATGGTCGGGCTGGTCCTTATCGGAAGAAGATATATGTCCAAGCGAACTCAGGATGGGTAATCTCGTTGGACGCCTAATCCATTTGTGAAGGAAGACCTTAAGATATGATGTCAGGTATTCGACTCCTTTCTGTTTTCGCCCTTTCATTCATTGCCAGCGGCTTGGGATGGGATTCGCTCTCCCTGGCGCAGCCCAACGCAATCTCCGGCATCCTCTACAACGAGGATGACAGCAATCGGTTCATGATCGATTCGCCGGGGGAGATGACCACGAAGACACTCGACAAGCTGGTCGATGATCTCGCGGGGACCCATGTCACCACGTATATCATTTGTTGCTGCGCCAAGAATGCGAACTACCCGAGCGAAGCCTGGTCGGTCTATGGAGATGGATTCGATCCAAATCTCGATAACACCCAACCCTTTTTCGGCGACGTCGATCCTGCGGGCAGAGACGGTTTGAGGCGATGGGCGCATAACCTTCAGAAAATGACCGCCGAAGGGATCGACACGAACGCCTATATGATCGAGCGGTCCCGTAAGAAGGGGATCAGCCCCTGGATCAGCATCCGGATGAACGACGCCCACGACGCCCCTCTAAAAGAATCGCCACTCCACAGCCGATTTTTCATGGACCATCCCGAGTTTAGGCGAAAGACCGGGTCGGTCGGCGCCTGGACCGATGTCTGTCTCGATTACGGTCGGCCGGAGGTGCGGGCTCATGCGATGGCGCTGATCGAAGAAGTCTGCTCACGTTATGACATGGATGGCCTCGAACTGGATTGGAACCGATTTCCGCTTCACCTGAAGGAAGGCGAGGAGGACCTCTATCGGGATGTCCTGACCGAATGGATGGGAGAGGTGCATGAGGTTGTGAAATCGGCCGAGGATAAGTGGGGGCATCCGATCCATCTTGTGGCCCGAGTTTCCGCGAGACCGGAGGTCGCTTACGGGATCGGCCTCGACGCGGTCGAGTGGGCGAGAAAGGGATTCATTGACCATCTGATCGTCGCCCCATTCTGGGCGACCACCGATTTCAATATCCCGGTGGAGAAGTGGATCGAGAACCTGCAAGGGACCGGAGTGGGAGTGACCGCCGGTCTCGAGGCGCGAGTGCAACCTTATCCCGGCGGCCCGAGTCTGCCGAACACGCCCGATCGGCGAAGAGGGGCGGCCTTGGCGATGCTAAGCCGAGGGTCACAGGGCATCTATCTCTTCAACTATTTCGAGGTCCCTTCCGCTTACCACGACCTGCTCAATGAACTCGACTCGGAAGAGGTCCTCCGCCAAAAAAATCGAACTTATGAGGTCACCTACACCGACATCCAAATCCCGGGCGACCCCATCCCCGCCCACCTGCCGAAGACCATCGGGAAACACGAATCCGCCGAGTTCGAAATCCCGATTGGCCCGAAACCTCTTCCCTCCGAAGTCACCCTGTCTGTCGTTTACGAATCGACCTCCGACAATCCGATCTACTTTCCAGTCAAGCTTAACGGGGATCCGGTCGGTCGGATCGATTACACGGGCCGTATGCCGATCGATTTCCGCGCCCTAACCGAGGGGACAAATCGATTCGAAATCGCCAATGGCATGGACTATCCGATCGTGATAAAACAGGTCGAACTCCAAATCTCTCCCGAGGACGATTCCCGCTGATGGCCTCCCCTAAGACCCCCGACAAGAAACTCGATATTATCTCCCTCGGCGAGACCATGATTCGCCATTACACCCGTCACTTCGAGCGGATCGAACAATCGCGCGACCTCGGTTTTTCGATCGCGGGGGCCGAGTCGAATGTCGCGGTGGCAGCCGCAAGGGTCGGTCTGAAGACGGGGTGGATCAGCAAATTGGTCGAGAACCCCCTGGGCGAGAAAATCCATCGGGAGATCGAACAGAACGGGGTCGACATGAGTCGGGTTGTCTGGACCGACAAGGGGCGTGTTGGAACTTTTTATATCGAGTTTGGCAGCACGCCTCGTCCGACCAAGGTGATCTACGATCGTGAGGGGAGCGCGGCCTCGACCCTCAAACCGGAGGAGGTGGATTGGGATTACGTGCGCTCCGCGAAATGGTTTCACACGACCGGGATTACGCCCGCGCTGAGCAAGGCTTGTCTCGACACGGTCCGGGTGGGAATCGAAGAAGCGCATCGGGGGAAGACGTCGGTCTCCTTGGACCTCAACTATCGATCCAAACTCTGGTCCCCCTCCAAATGCAAGAAGACTCTCTCGCCATTGCTCCCGAAAGTGGACCTATTCATCGCCGGATTCGAGGATCTGATCCAGGTTTTCGGAATTCGGGGGACCGCAAAAAGCCAGGCCAAGGAGATTCAGGAGGAATTCGGAGTTTCAAAAGTCCTTGTCACCTGCGGCGCCGAGGGGGCCATCCTTCGGGAGTCGAACGGCGAAATCCATGAGATCTCGTTCGAAAGATTTCCGGTCAAGTCGATCGATCGAATCGGAACGGGAGATGCGTTCGCGGCCGGGTTTCTGGCCGGGATGATCGAGAGGGATATCGAGTTGGGATTGCTCTATGGAGCGGGCCTCTGCGCTCTCAAGTATTCAATACCGGGGGATCATGCACTGGTCTATCGCGATGAACTGTTGGCGGTGATTGAGGGGAAACAAGGAAGCCTTTATCGATAAACGGGAGGGGTCAGGCGGGTGGTTCATTGGAAGCTGAAACAAGCCCCCCAATTTAACCAGCGGAGTGAAGACTTGAGTGCTACCCACCCTCCCTCGGCGAGAGAGTGCGGGGTGGGCCTCAACCCTCCACTCCGCTTGCAGGAAAAACCACTCAGTTGACTGAGAGGAAAGAACTTTCCAATGCCACGGTTACTGCCACGTTCGATTCCTCCTCCAATTCGACCGGAGTAAGCAGGAACCCATGCAGGTGACCGTTCTTGTTTCCAAAACCGACGATTTGACCGCGGTCGTTGACTCCGGTCGCGGCGGATAGAGCGGTCCATTCGGAACCCTGTGGAATCAATCGATTCAAATCTTGAGGCGATCCCTCTTTCCAAAGGACCGCGCGAGAACTGGTTTTGACGAGTTGGGAGGAAAACAGGCGCGCGCCCAGATTGAGCGCTCGTTTGGCGAACTCCGGCATGCGGTCGGGTTCGCCATCGGCCTGCCCGACAATCAGCCCATGGTTGTTGATATCGGAAGCCAAGCTCCATCGACCCCCCATGCTCCCCAGGTCGGTGATCTTCGTATCTCGGAACAGGGCCGCATGGGTGGAACCCTCTCTGGTTTGCGCTTGTCCGACGATCAGACCCTCTTCATTGATGGCGGCCGCCAGGCTTCTTTCGCCGCCCAAGGTCCCCAGGTCGATCATGCCCTGCTCCTCGACCCACTTGAAAGCGTGCGTTCTTCGGTCGGCGGTGACAGACCACCCGACCACTTCTCCCCGATCGTTGAGGGCGCTTGCTTGGCTCAGGTTTCCGCCAAGGGTTCCGAGGTGTCGGACACCCTGCCCCGGTTCGTAACGAAAGGCTTCGAAATTGGACAATGCGTTCTCTCCAACCTGGCCCACCATGTAACCGTCGGTGTTGACTCCGTAAGCGATGCTTTGCCCCTCCTCGAACGGGCTGAAATCGAAATCCAGGTTTTGGCTCATCCATGAATAGGCGCGTGAGGCGCCCTTTTGATCCCCCACATGTCCGACTACGAGGCCGGAGTCGCTGATATCATTGGCGAAACTCAGAGACTCGGAATCGAGCTTCAGATCGTTCCGTCCTGTCTCCTCGCGCCACACGAACGCTTCGGTTCCCTGAAGCCGCCCGGTGAGAATGCCGACCACGGTCCCGGAGTTGTTGACTCGGCTGGGATACATGCCGACTCCCAGATCCGCGATCTGGTATTGAGCCGGCTCGGACTCGGGTTCGGGAAATTGGACAAAGTTCGAGGCGAGGACGGTGAAACTGGATAGGCCAATCACGGACATACAGATCTTTTTTCGAAGGGTGCTCCTTCCCATATCTGTTAACCTCTCCACACGATCAAGTTCAATCATCCGCCGACCACACACATTTCGATCGGCAATCCAGAGTTTGTCGGGTTTAAAGACCAAAATCCCGAAAGAAAAAACACGGATCCGCTCACGAGAGAAAGCAAGATCCGAACCCATTGGCTGAAATACACGCAAGAGTAATGATTTCAATTGGATACAAGACGACCGCCGTCCAGGCTCATGGCCGATCCCGTGCCGATTACGAAAAAAAGTTGTTCAATCCTGGTGGATTTTCCGCAACCTAGCACAATCGAAATCGATTCGCTAAATCGGTTTTGCCAAGGGGATTACAAATGCCGAGGTTCCGACATTTTCGAAAGATACGATCATTCACGAAATCTCCGGACCACATCGCCCTTTCCATCGGATCCTTTTTCCGGTGCAAACACCTCCTCGCCAAACTGGTCTTCGCCATCGGGGCCGACCGAGTAAAGGACATAATCCTCGGGATTCTCCAGGTGCAAATAGAGATAAGGGAAACCGGGGGTGAAGGGATCCTTCGGGACCTTCTCATCGGCGGGTTCAAGCTCCGGCAATTCATCCAAAAAGTTGGGAAAGGCGCCATCCCGTTCGATGGCTTGTTTCAGAATCGCTTCGAGTTGGTCGAGATCCTTGGAGACCTTTTCCATCTTCTCCTCGAAACCGAGTTCCGATTCCTCGGTGGCCTCCTCGACTCCCGCTCCGCCCCCAAGCGGCGGCTCCAATCCGACACCCGGGTATCCTCGTCCCGCCAAAACATAGAGTCCAGCCAAAAAAGCCTTTCGCTCCTCTTCATGCTCGGAAACGTTCTCCGGGTCCTTTTCGAACTCCATTGCTTGATCGAGAAAATCGACCGCCTCCTCATTCTCCCCCTGGTCATTCAGCAGCAGGGCCAAACGAATGAAGATGTGCAATGCGGTTTCGGGGTCTCTGTTTTTCTCCAAGGATTTAAGCGCTTCCCGATAGCGGTCGATCGCCTCATCGAACCGACCCGACTTGTAATAGAGGTCGGCCAATTTGAGGTGCAATCGCAAATGTTGTTCGGAGGTCCCTTGCGGTAAAAGGTGAACCGCCTGCTCCAAACCTTGAAAGACGTCGTTGTATTTCCTCAGCTGTAGGTCGGCCTCGGCCTGACGGACCAATTGTGTGACCGATTTTACTTCCGCCTCCTCGGCGAGAAGTTCCATGGGGTTCAGGGTGTTCATGATCGCCCCAGTCTCGAGAAATTTGGCGACCTGTTCACGGCTATCGGTTTTCTCCAGCACCCCCAGGACTCGTTCTTTGAGGTTCGGGTTTTTCGACTTTCCGATCAGGGCCAAAGAGGGGACACTCTGAATCCCACAAGCGACCGCCAAATCGCGGTGATCCTCGACCCTGAGGGAGACTTTGATGTAAGAGGCAAGCAGCTCCGGAACGCTAGCCCACCGATTGAGGTTTCTCTCCAGATTCTCCGTGTCGCGGTTGGGGGCCGACCAAAACAAAATCAAAATGGTTTGGCCGCCGGCTGCCTGAGCGGTTTCGGCTTGTTCGAAGGTTTTCAGCCAAGCCCTGTCCTCCGCGAAGGGAGGGGCGATTTCGCAAACAGCCGCCCAAACGGGAATAAAGACGAATGCGCAAAGAATGAGCCGTGTCATGGCACGGTAAGAATAACACAATCGCGCGGTTCCAAACACGCGAACCGACTATTCCGATTGTAAAAAGAGAGCGAATTCCTTTGTCATTGAACTCGATTTTCCTTTTCCTCAATCAACGCCCTAGCGTGGCGGAGAGCCTCGCCGACATTCTTGTGGATGCGATCCGACCCCATCCTTTCTTTCAAGCCCGATTTCGCGAGCGCCTCACTCGGCTGAGGCCGGATTCCCGAGATAAGAAGTTCGGTCCCCCAGGACTCCGTCTTTTTGAAAATCGATTCGAGCGCATGCAAACCGGTGGCGTCGATGGCGGGGACATGGCGCATTCGCAGAATCAGGACTTTCGGCGGCTTCTCCAGAACTGTCATCGCATCCTGAAACTTACTGGCGGCGCCGAAAAAGAAGGGCCCGTTGATTTCAAAGACCTCCACTCCCTCGGGGATATCGAACCTCGCGATCGAGAAGGGATCGTGGATCTCTTCCTCCTCGTCATTGGCCGGAATAATGAACCCGGCATGAGTCACCTTCTCCATCCGTCTCATGAACAGAAAAGCCGCGAGGACAATTCCTGCTTCAATCGCCACGGTCAGATCGACAAGGACTGTCAGAAAGAAAGTGATCAAGAGGACCGCTAGGTCGCTCCTTGGCGAGCTGAATAAGTTCATGAAAAGTCGCCATTCGCTCATGTTGTAAGCCACAATCAAAAGGACCGCGGCAAGCACCGGCATCGGAATCAGCGAGGCCCATTTTCCGAAGAAGAGTAGGATCAGAAGCAGAGTAACCGCATGAATCATCCCCGCGATGGGAGTCCGCCCGCCGTTTTTGATGTTGGTCGCGGTCCGTGCGATCGCGCCCGTGGCGGGAATCCCTCCAAAAAGTGGCGTCACGATGTTGGCGACGCCCTGGGCGACCAGCTCCATGTTGGACCGGTGGCGTGTTCCAATCATTCCATCCGCGACCACCGCGGACAGAAGGGATTCGATGGCGCCGAGCGAGGCGATGGTGACCGCGGCGGGAAAGAGCGACTGGAGGTTGGCGAGGTCGAAATCGGGGAGGGTCGGTTTTGGCAAGGAATTTGGGACTTCCCCGAATCGGCTCCCAATGGTCTCAACCGGGAGGTTGAACAGAGCAACGACCGGGGTCACCAGCAGGATCGCAATGAGGGAGCCCGGAATTCGGTGAGTCACTTTTGGAAAAAGAAGGATGATGCCGAGAGACGATGCGCCAACCCCCAAAGCCCATGGGTTCAGGGTTTCTCGCGAGGCCCAATACAACTCAATCTTTTCGAGGAACTCACCAGGAGTTGTGGCAAGCTGGAGACCAAAGAAATCAGGGATCTGGGTGACAGCGATGATCACCGCGATTCCGGTGGTGAACCCGACGGTCACAGGGTAGGGCATGTATTTGATCACCGACCCCAGTCGGGCAATTCCGAGAATAACCAGCAGTGCTCCAGCCATCATGGTGGCAAGTGTGAGTCCCTCGATTCCGTGTTGTTGGACGACCCCATAGACGATGACGATGAACGCCCCGGTGGGCCCACCAATTTGGACACGGCTGCCGGAGAGGAGGGAAATGAGGAACCCGGCGATAATTGCGGTGTAGAGCCCCTGTTCCGGTTTCACACCTGAGGCGATGCCGAACGCGATCGCCAACGGGAGCGCAACAATTCCAGTGATAAGGCCAGCCACCAGATCCGCGGAGAAGTGCGAAAGTGAATACCCTTCCTTGAGGACAGTAAAGAGTTTAGGTTGCAGACGGGTCGGCATGAATATCTAAGGCTCTATGGGTGTGAAGCCTATGAGACCGGGTGAAGGTTCCGATTTTTCATCAAAGGGCGTGAGAGGAAGAACGGTTGGAGGTCATTATTCGGGTACTTTAATGGAAGAAACGCCTGTTTGGAATTCCTGTGATACCCACAGATTGGTCCCTTTGTATCAAATTTGTGTCAAATCAACCTTGAGAGTTGACGACCCTGTTTTAATCGTTTAAGTTAATCGTTTAGCCGCCGTTTGACATGGTTTCGGCGCGAGGTGCGGCAAGCGTCGTGGGCTCCCGGGAGGTTTTTCCAAAGACCTTTCGGGATTGTTATGTTTGCGGTTTGTTTGAAGCCAATCAGGGAGGACATTCATTCAATGCGGGCGAGACTTCAACGTGTGGGAATCATCGGCAGCGGAGTCATGGGCTCCGGCATCGCCGCTCAACTGGCCAATGCGGGAATTCCTTCCCTGCTCCTGGATATTGTCCCCAAGGAATTGACCGAAGAAGAGAAAGCGAAAGGCCTCACGCTCGAGGACAAAGCGGTTCGCAATCGGATCGCCAATGACAACATCAATCTTCTCGCGACTCAAAAGCCGGCTCCGCTTTTCGAACCGGCAGGAGCTTCCTTGATCGAAGCCGGGAATATGGAGGACGATTTCGACCGACTGGCCGAAGTCGACTGGATTCTCGAAGCGGCCCCTGAGCGGGTCGATATCAAACAGGGAATCTACGAACGCATCGACAAAATCCTAAAGCCGGGACAGATTGTCAGCTCGAACACCTCGGGCATCTCCATCAAACAGATGATGGAGGGCCGTTCCGAGGAGCTGAAAAAGAATTTCTTAGTCACTCACTTCTTCAACCCGCCTCGGTACATGCGCCTCTACGAGGTCGTCCCTGGCCCCGAGACTCTTCCTGAAGTCATCGACCGAGCCGCGAACATCGGCAAGTTCATCCTTGGGAAGGGAGTCGTCTATGCGAAGGACACCCCGAACTTCATCGCAAACCGGATCGGTGTCGCCGAGATGGGCCGCATCCTCAAAGCTGTGGGGAGCGGCGGATACAACATCGACGAGGTCGACGCACTCACCGGGAAAGCGATCGGTCGCCCGAAGAGCGGCACGTTTCGGATGATCGACATTGTCGGCCTGGACACGCTGATCAACAACTCGGCGTATCTCGCCTCCCAACTCAAGGACGATCCCGCGGTCGCCGGTTTGGAACTGCCCGACTTTATCCAGAAGATGAAAGAAAAAAATCTGCGCGGCGAAAAGACCGGTGCGGGTTTCTATAAACGGGTCAAAACCAAAGAGGGCAAAGAGATCCTGACCCTCAACCTCGAGACGATGGAGTATGGCCCTCGCCAGAAACCCAGTTTTCCCTGCTTGGCGACTGCTAAAGCGGTCGATGATGTGGCGGCAAGGATCAAAGCGGTGGCCAATTCTCAAGACAAGGGCGGCGAACTTGTTTGGGACATCCTCTCCGCGACTCTCGTTTACGCCGCTCGCAATGTCCCCGAGATTTCCGATGACATCTTGAATGTCGATCGCGCCATGAAGTGGGGTTACAACTGGGAGCTGGGTCCATTCGAAATTTGGGATGCTCTCGGCGTCGAGGAGACCGCCAAACGTCTTGAGGGGGATGGTAAAGAAGTCCCCCAGATTGTTCGGGATCTCCTCGCCGCCGACCTCCAATCCTTTTACGGCGCCGAGAACGGCAAACCGACCTATTACAATGTCCATGCCAAGAAGATGGAGCCGATCCCCGAGCGTGAGGGAGTCATCGAGATTCCGCACCTCAAGATCGATCCTTCCAACGAGGTCCTGAGAAATGAAGTCGCCTCGCTACTCGATCTTGGCGATGGAGTCGCCTGCATCGAGTTCCACTGCAAGATGAACACCATCTCGAACGACTCGGTGAGCCTCATCCACAAAAGCCTCGACAAGGTCGAAGAAGAGTTCGACGCGGTCCTGATTGGCAACCAGGGAGATCATTTCTCCGCTGGCGCCAACCTGCTGAATCTCGTCCTCGCGGTCGAGGAGGAAGAGTGGGACGAGATCGAGCGCTATATCGCCGAGTTTCAGGGAACCAGCATGCGGTTCAAGTACTTTTCGAAACCGGTCATCGGTTGCCCCCATGGCCTCAGCCTCGGCGGCGGTTGCGAATTCAACCTGCATTCCCACCGAATCCGCGCAGCTGCGGAAACCTACATGGGCCTGGTCGAATGCGGGGTCGGTTTGATACCCGGAGGCGGCGGGGTCAAAGAGATGGCGATCCGATTCCAAGAGCACATCCCCTATGAGATGGATGTCGACCGCATCCCCTTTCTCCAAAAAGTTTTTGAATTGATCGGCATGGCCAAAGTCTCCGGCAGTGCGCGGGAGGCTCAGATCATGGGTCTGCTGCGTCCCTCCGATTCCTGGTCCATGAACAAGGATTGTCAGATTCATGATGCCAAACAGATCGCCCTCCACATGCTTCAGGAGGGATGGACGCCGCTTCAGGAAAAACCAGTCCGTGTGATGGGCAGCGAGGGTCTCGCCGCCATCCGTGTCGGTCTCCGCAATATGATGGTCGCCGGATGGATCTCGGAATATGACCACCATCTCGGGGACAAACTGGCCTACGCCCTTTGCGGCGGCGAGATCGCCGAGGGAACGATGGTCAGCG
>JACKFH010000053.1 GCA_020632575.1 Candidatus Omnitrophota bacterium
GGGCGGATTAGCGAATGCGTAATCCGCCACTGTCGCACCCTCAAACTCCAATCGAACCCATGCGCCTCCTCAAACGCAAAACCTTCTGGCTCACCCTCCTCCTCGCCCTCGTCGCGATCCCTCTCTACTACGCCCTCGAAGCCTACCGCTCCCGAGGCAAGGAGAAGGCGGTCGGCATCTACCTGGTCCATGGCGGTCAGTCGTTCGTGTGGATTGATTTGGATGAGGATGGAGAGCTGGTGGTGCGGGATGGGTATTTTTATACGCATGGGAAGTTCTTGAATATCCAGGAGGATTACTCACTCACATGCGATTTTAGATCCGGGCGATTGTACATCGAGCAACGAGGCGAAACGAAAAGCCAACAAAGCGATTCCGAGAATCTATCACTTGTCCTGATTCCTTCCGAGGAGCGCGCGCAAGATTATGACTTGGTCGAGTCCTCTTTCGAACGCACCTTTCTGTACCATCCCATTTTCTCCAATGATGGAGTTTTTTCGGCCAAGTTCTACGAAAATCTATTTGAGGCCATAAAGGAACGATTCTGGACACCGCAAGAGGCCGTCTTCGGAGAATTTGATGGTGAGCCGCTGCCGTGCTTTTTACGACGTATCGATGACGAGCGAATTGTCTCCTACATAAACAAGAGGCTTCAAGGGGAATTCACGGAGTCCGATCTGCCCGACTTTCGAGAATTGGCCGCCGAATTTCCGGACGATCCCTATATTCAAATGCACGCCATGGATGTGGAAGCAAACTATGGCGATGTGGCCCTAGCGACTCAATTGTTGGAGAAGTGGGAAGAGACCTTGCGAACCTCTCCAGACCCGCTACTCCGAGAGGTGTCTGAACGAGCCATGAAATCTGTTTGGGCAGCCCAGGGGCGATTCGAGGGGAGAGATCTCTTTTCCTTGTTGGACTCCTTCGGAAAGGATCGGAAGACGCTGGAGGAATGGACTGAGGTTCTTGAAGCACTGCTTGATCAGGATTCGTATCTGACCTTCACTTTCGATCTTGTGGAACCCATTTCCCGTCCGACGGACGGGAAAATCGAAAAACTCTATCGGGAGGACAAACTCAATTATCTTGAGGCTTTGTATTTGAGGAGCCTACTTCTGGCGCACTTCCGACTTGAGTTGCTTCAGGGGAACTCCAAGAACGAGTTCAAAACACTCCTCGGTATCTACCGGCTTGGAGATACATTGAATCGGGAGGGGGATCTCCATTGCCGCTTAATCGGGATGGCTTGCCGCCTCTATGCTGAATCCGGCTTATTTGTTTATGCCTCTTCGGTGGTTCAAAATGAGCGGGATGCGCTCCGGACCTTTGAAGGTGTCTCCGATCTTCACATCGATGGCGCCCTACCCAAGATCGAGGGATGCGAGTGGGAGGGCTATTCCCTCTTTCTACAGCAACTTCATCCGGTCATTTCGGTCGGGGGAGAGGCGGAAGACCAGGTGGGACAGCGCAAAAGAGCGGAGGAAAGAAATCGACTGGCGAATGCGGAATATGATCTCATCCGAATGGGAGCTGCTGCGCAGTACCATCGATTTCGGGACGGAGAGTTCCCGGATACAGAGGAGGATTTCGAGCCACTCTTGCCGGAACTTCCTGAAGATCCCTTTGTAGACGAACCCCTCAAATTCATTAAAGGAGAGAATGGAGGCAAGTTCACTGTTTATAGCGTGAGTGTGGATGGCGTTGATGATCGGGCCTCCTTCGCTTATAGCCCCACAAATGGAATTGATTCGACGGGGGATATTCTATTCACGATTGAGAAGAACCACCACTTCCCTGTGCCCAAGGGAGGCTTACGGGCGAATTCCGCCACGGATGTTTTAAACGCCTTACCGAATGGTCTTCCATGGGACCCATTCTCGAAATATGGCCACCCGCTCAACATCTATGATTCCACTGCAAATGAACCTGTTCGAATCTTCAGCCTTGGACCGCGGACAGACCTCCCACTGCCTCGTGTTCTCAACATTGAGGCCTTTCGATTGGGAACTACTGAAAAAACGCAACTCGAGTTCGACCCATTTGGAGGATCGCCTACAGAGGCTCAGCTTGTTTTCTATCCACCGGAAAGCGACGACCTTTTGGGTACTACGGATGTTGGGAACGACATCTCAAACACGACAGATACCGAGGACTTTTATTTCAAAGATCCTTATGAAATCCACTCTTCAATTCCTCCCGAAAGCAATTTCACCCTCGGCCCTCGCTACAGCCCGACCAACGGGATCAAGAGCGAGGGGCAGATTTGGATCGATTTGCCGAGGAGGAGCGGGGAATAGAAAGGGTGTCGAGTGAGATTCACCTGTCCGGGGGCGCCGAATCCTATTGAACCGTTGGAGTAGATCAGATGATTCTTCACATAACCGAGGCGAAGCATTTGGAGGATTACCAATTGAGGTTGCCTTCAATGATGGCAAAGGGATTGGCCGACTTGAGGGAGGCCCTCCATGGCCTGTTTTCGAGCCCTTCGAGACAAAAGGTGTTCGCTGACTTCAGAGTGGATGAGGAACTCCAAACGATTGTATGGTCCAACGGCGCCGATCTGGCCCCTGAGTACGTTTACTTTCAAGCCTTTAAAGATGATCCGGAACTACAGCCCCGGTTTAGAGAGACTGGGGGGTATATCGGCGAAAAATCCGACCAAGAAAAGAATTTGATACACCGATGATGGACCTTGTGACATAGGGGAAAGGGTCTTGATCAATCGACTTCCGAAATCCGGCGCGAGCATTCTTGAGTTACTCCACCACTTTCGATTCCATCCAGTAAATCCTTTTTTCATAAAAACTTCCGAGATTTTTGCCAACAAGATCCAGGTCACCATCTTCGTCCAGGTCAATGAAACAGATTTGCCTCAATCCGCCCAGAAGAAGCGTGGACCGGAACCAATAGAAACTTCTTCGTTTTCCGTAATAGACTTGAAGGGCTCCATCCGCCGGATCGGCGATCCAAGCGTCGACAAATCCATCGCCATTCACGTCGTCGAGACCCACCGAGGTCACTCCGGAGTATCCGAAAGACTCCCACCCTAATAATCCTCGTTTCTTCATCCGGACCGCCGACTTCGCTCCAGGAATGGAAAGTGAAACCTCCACTGGAGGAAAGGTGATCCAATCCTTGACGCCGTCGGAATTGACATCCCCCCGGAACGAGACCGTACTACCGCTGCGATTTGAGTGATCGTCGATCAGTGCCTCGATCTCCGCGATGCGTGCATCGGAAAGTTCCGGGAGAGGTTTTGGCTCGGCAAGAACCGGATTTGGCGGCGGCGTCTGGAAAAGATGGATGTGGAGTGGGAGGTAGAGCGAGATGAAAACGATACCTGTCACAATTCCGAGAGCAATCTTTTTCTTGGAGGACATGATCCCAGGATAACCTGTAGTATTCCGCTAGGGAGCGCAACTCCCGTCAAATGTCGCACCGGATTGATAAATCCGGCATTCAATCGTGGCGTTCTCTCCTCTTTCTCAGATAGCCAGAGACCATCCAGGTCGCCAGAAACACACCGGAGAAGACCGGGACAAGGAAGACGTAAACCACACCCCAACCCCAATCCAAAATTTCTTGGTGGCGATACCAAGTCCATGGAGGGCCATAACCGATCCCAAAGAAGACCACCCACGGCGTGAACACCACAAGACTCTCGATGCTCCAGGCAATCAGAAGAGGGCTAATTTCGGGAGACGAATCGATTTCCCGGGACTTCCAATAGCGTCTCCAAATTTTCAGGGTCCACACAAAGAAGACGATCCAACCGGGCGTCGTATACATGGCGGTGGCCCAGAGAGGGTTCGACCGGTAGCCGACTGGAAACCCATTGAGAACAAACAAATAAAGGAAGTAAACCCAACCGGTGAAGATAAGACCATCTAATGCGAAACTCTTCGGAGAACGCTGGCCCTCCCCATCCCCACTCATCTCACTCCCCAACCCGAATGTCCAGATTCTTCATCATCCTCGATAGGTTGGGTTGCTGGATGCCCAGACGTTTGGCGGCTTTGGTTTGGTTGCCGCGTTCGAGGCGGAGGGCGCGGCGGACCAGGCGGATTTTGAATTCGTCGACCGCCTCGGAAAGGGGGAGCTCCTCGATGGGGTCCTCCGATTGGATCGGTTTGCCCTGCTCCAGTTGGAAATCATCGGGGCCGAGCGACTCGTCCTGGGCCAGCACGACCGCTCGTTCAACCACATTCGACAGCTGACGGACATTCCCGGGCCAGTGATAAGTCATCAACTTTTCAATCGCCTCTTCCGAAACCTCGACCGGGGGGATGCCCAGATCCTGCGTTGCCTTCTTCACAAAGAAAGGGACCAGTTCGTGGATGTCCTCCAGGCGATCCCGCAATGGCGGGAGCACAAGGGTCACCACATTGAGCCGGTAATAGAGATCCTCGCGGAACTTGTTTTCGGACACCGCTTTTTCCAGATCCCGGTTGGTTGCGGCGATCACCCGGATATCCGACTTGATGCTGGTGGTTCCGCCGACTCGTTCGAACTCGTGTTCCTGAAGAACACGTAGGAGTTTGGTCTGAATGTTGGCGCCGATATCCCCAATCTCATCCAGGAAGACGCTCCCCCCATCGGCGATTTCGAATTTCCCTTTCTTCTGGGCGATCGCTCCGGTGAAGGATCCCTTCTCATGACCGAACAATTCGCTCTCCAAGAGTTCCGGCGAGAGCGCCACCGAGTTGACCACCATCATCGGCTTCTCGGATCGAGGGCTCCAATTATGAATCGCGCGGGCGAAGACCTCCTTGCCCGTTCCGCTTTCGCCACGCAACAATACGGTCGATTTAGTTCGGGCCACTCTCTGGGCCAAGTCGATCACCTCACGGATTGCTTTCGAACTCCCGATGATCGAACGGAACTGGGAGTCGAGCTCCTGACGGTAAGCGTCCTTTTCCATGGTGACTCGCGCGTGAGTCTGAGCGTTGCGAAGGGCGACCGAGGCCTGGGAGGCGAACGCTTCCAGGAGACGCAGGTCCTCCGCGCCAAAACCCTCGGGGCGACGCGAGTTGATCGCCTCGATGGCGCCCAGGATTTCGCCCTGGAGTTCCATCGGCGCGCACAATATCGAACGGGTTTGGAAGTCGGCCTTTTGGTCGATGCCGGAATAGAAACGAGGATCCTTGGCGGGATCGTTGACAATCACCGATTCCTTATTGGTGACCACCCAGCCGACAATCCCCTGGTCGGGTTGGAGCTTGGTTTCAAGAAGCTCCTCGCTCCCGCCCTTGATGGTGTGAAAAATGAGTTCCCCGGTTCGCGGCTCCACAGTCAGGAGACTGCACCCCTCGGCGTCGAAAAGATCGCAAATCGCAGTCAGAATGGTCGATAACAGCTCCTTGGAATCCAAGGCGCCGCTGACCAAACGGTTGACCTCGATCAATCTTTCTAGTCTCTGTTGCGAGGGACTCGATGGCATGGTAACCTTTTCTATGAAGGAAAAATGGGAAAGCGGGCCTCAGTCAAATTTGCAAAGACGGGACCTTGTTTCCTTACAACTCTAAGTATGGTAGTGAACCCTTCAACCATGGAGAGTCTAGTGCCGCTTTTTCAGTTATTAAAGGGCTTTATTCGAATTCAATCCCTTTTTTTGGCTTGGGTTGCTTCACTGGCGATCCTCGGTTCAATTCCATGGACTCACGAGGCGAGCGCCGCAACGGTTCAAATCACCCCAAAGAATGGGGTTCCCTCGAGTTGGGAGCTCGTCTCGGTGGAGGAAAACCGAATCGTGGTCCGAAAAGGCGGGGCCCGTTTCGAGTTCTCCAAGGACAACATCCAGAAGGTTTCCAACCCGGAAGTCTCCGCCTTGGTCGACCAAGCCCAAGCGCTCCTCAACCAGGTGGATCAGGGCGACCCCGAAAAATTCATGGACCTGGAGTCCAAACTCCAAAAAATCCTTCCCAGCCTGGACAGCGCCGCGAAGCAATTCAGTTGGTTGATTCCCGAGCTTGTCGAGACGCGAAACCGAGCGGCGGAATCCCTGAAGAACATTGAAAAAACGCTTGATCTGACCGGCTCTTTCCAAAAAGACCTCGAAGCGATCGAAAAAATGGCCAACGGTCGCGACCCGGTCGCCGCGAACTGGGAGGAGGTGTTGGACAAAACCCTTGCGAGCGCGCGCGAGATACCGATCGAGGAGATTCGAACCGAGGTGCTCTCCGAACTCGACAAATTCCGTCGTTCGATCCGGTTGAGCTTGGTTCGTCGAACCGAGGAGGCGGAATCCCGTGTGAGAGATCGGGCCGAGGAATTGCTCCGGCAACTTGACCGTGGAGAGATCGACCCGGCCCAATGGGCGCTGGTTTTGAGGGACCTGCGAAGGCAGGTCTCCGAACAGGTGCCCGACGCCGACCTGCGGCTCGAGTTGGAGGAGTACCTGAACGGGATCGAGACCGAGTCCCAAGACAAATTGGCGATCGCCGAAGAAAAGATCTTGCAGCGCGAAATAAAGAAATCCCTGGATGCCCTCGACCCGCTTGTCTTGGACACCGCCCAAACCGAAAAGTTTTCCGCGATGGTGAGCGAGGTCTCGGCCGAAATCGCCAAACTCCCGAGCTCCGAAACCAAGACCGACCTCTTGGGAATGCTCGAGACCTACAGCGCGGATCACCAAGAGGCGCTGGCCCAACTTCAACGAGCCAACGCGCCCGACCAGCCGACGAATGCTGAGACCGAACCTGTCCAAAAGAACTCCGCCACGGATTGGAAGGCTTATCTGACCGACTGGAAGATTCTGGCGGGAGTGGGCGGAGTGGTCGCGCTTTTGGTCATCCTTCAGGTGGCGCTGGCCAAGAAGAAGCCGAAAAAGAAGAAGGGTCGATCCGCTTCGGAAATCGAGGATGTCAGAGTTGTCCTGCCCGAAGGGGCGGACATGGGTTGGGCGGGAGGTCAGGATGAGGATCTTTCGGCCATTCTTGGGGCTAAATCCAAATCCGCATCGGAAGCCTCTCAGGAGATTGTCGCGAGTGCGGGGGATGACCTGTTCGGGGATTTGGAAGTGGAGACAGAACCACCCCCATCGGAGACGGCTGGCGAGGCCATTGTCAATGTGACCAAGGAGACCGAAAAACCCACCGAGGATCCTTTCGGTTTCCAGTCCGCGGGCGAGGAAGCGCCGGTTGAGGGGGACACCCCGCCGAAAGCCGACCCCGAGGCCAAAGGGGACGATCCATTTGGATTCTCCAAGGTGTTTTCCGAGGACGAACCCGATGAGGCTTCCGAACAATCGGTGGCGGATGAACCGGAATCATCGGAATCCGAAGCCGATGACCTTTTCGGTCCGCCCCCCTCGGAGGAGGAGATTCGCCTTCTGGAGCCGGGAGAGGACCCGCTTGCGGTCCACACGGGTGGAGAGGAGTCCCCACCGGATTCGCCTGCCATCGATTCGGACCAACCGGAGATCTCGAAGGAACCCCCGCCGGCGGATGCGGACGATCCCTTCGGATTGCTTTCCACTCCCAGTTCCCCGACCGAGGAGCGGGAACCGAAGGAAGAAAAGAAGGACGACGATCTCTTCGACTTATCGGAATCCTCCGAAGCGGACGAAGAAGACCTATTCGGGTTCGGTTCTTATTTCGAGGAATCGGATAAGGACTCCGATAAGGACAAGTAAGCGCCCATGCTGGAGCGCCGTTCCCGCATCGTCCCCTTTTTTCCATCGGACCACCCCGTTTGAATCATGGAAGCCCATGGAAGGGATGGAAAGCATGGGAAAAAACGAGCGAAAATCTTCGATTTTCGCCTTTCCATGTCTTCTATGATTTCCACGCGATTCCATGATTCCGCTTTTCACTCCTCCTCCCGCATCCACTCCTCCTGAAACATCAGAAGATCCTCGGCGTCGACTTTGCCATCGCGAGTGAGATCCGATTTCTTGAGTTGGAATTCGTAAGAGCCCATGTCGAACCCGGAGTCGTTGCCGCGCCCAAGGACATCGACCGGGCGCGGGTTTCCCTCGATGTCGGCAGCGACCTCCGAATTTGTCGCGGCATCGATGCAGGGGGACTCCAGTTTTATTCGATAGTCAAAAGTTGGTGATCCAGGAATTGCGGCCTCTGTAAATCGGGGATCCAGGGACAGGTTTCCGGGGCCGCCAATTGGTTCGAGTGTATCGGAATACGATACTTCAACAGTACTGTTTTTGATGACGAGTCGATTCCAAAGGATTGAGTTCTTGATCTCAATCCGAGAACCCGTGCCAGTGCCATCTGCCCACTCCGTAGAAATATAGAGACCATCTGCTTGATCGGATTGGTTGTCCCGAAATGTACAATGTTCGAATGAACCGGTCGCGGAGGCGCAGTACACAGCGCCTCCCCACCCTGTTTGAATATCACCAGGCGAGATGAAATTAGACGCCAACAAACAGTTAACGAAAAGGAACTTCGCATTTCCGATCGCAACCCCTCCGCCAAATCCGCCACCCCGAAAATCTTTCGCTTTAACACCGTTTCCGGTGCAGATTGAATCTTGCATAGCAATTACGCTATTTGTCGCTTCAATTCCACCTGATGAAAGTTCCGTTGTGTTGTTCGAAAGCGAGGAGCCTCTAATACTCGCTGTAGATGAACGAATAGACAATCCTCCACCGCTCGAATTTGCGGTACACTCATAGATTCTTGACCCCTCTAAACCTACCGTCGACTCTAAACAGAAAATGCCGCCTCCAGTCAGGTCGGCATCACTGTTGTTTATTTCAGACTTTCGAATCGTTACCGCAGAGTGCTCGATATAGAGCCCACCCCCACGGATTGCATTCCCTCCCCGAATCTCGAACGCCTCGAGCACAACATCCACCACACCACTCGCCGTAACCACCGACCCACTTCTCATGGAGCCATCCAATGTCGTGGTGTACAGATCGGGATTGCGGGTGTCGGAAACTCCCGAGAAACCGCCGAGGAGGGAGAGGCGGTCTTTCAGTTCGATCCTTTCGAAATAGGTTCCGCTCGCCACCCAGATCTCATCGCCGGCGGTCGCGGAATCGATGGCGTCGGTCACTGTGTTGAAACTGGTTTCCCAGGAGACTCCATCCGATCCATCGCCCGACTTTGAAACATAAATGGTATTAGCGCTGGCTATCTCGAATGAGAAGAAAAGGCCCGCCGTAAGGAAAACGAGGAAGAGACGCATGGATCCACACCTCCAAAGGGCGGGAATGGTTCGAGGATTTTAGCACACGTAAAGGGCTTGTGGGGAGAGATAAGTTTTCGGTGGGGAGTGCAACTCCCGTCGAAAAACGTTCGGGAATCACAGTTCCCGAACGAGCGCCTGTCCTCTAGGTTGAGCAGGGCCAGAAAATAAAAGGTGTCGGCGAAGACAGTTCTCATCGAGCGGGTTGGCCATGAAGATAGTGGTCATGGTTTTCGGCCATGTCGGGGGGCAACCCTTCGGCGATACCGGAAAACCGTCGGAGGGCTTTTCCGAGAGGTTCCGAAGAAGAAGCGGTTGAGGGTTCATGAGCCTCGATCGTCTCCACACGGACTCGCGCCACCTCGGCAAAAGAAGCAATTTGTATCCATTTGTTGTCATACTTGAGCCTCCATCGCTTTCCTTCCCTCAATTCTGATAATACTGTAAACTCAGAAATCAGGTTCAGTAGCCCCTGTTTTCCTGGGTTTTTCGCTCCATTGGCGAGCGGGGGCGTTATGAGACTTTGTTCGAAACCGTTCGCAAGGTAGGATCTCCCGATCATGTCCGAAAATTCGCAGTCCGCCCCAAGTGGAAACCCATGCCCGCGCTCGCTTCACTGGTTCGCCAAGGTTTTGGTCGTTCTCACCTTCCTCCTGATCACCGTGGGGGGGCTGGTCACCAGCAACGACGCCGGCTTGTCCGTGCCGGATTGGCCGACCACTTACGGTCAAAACATGTTCACCTTTCCCCTGAGCGGAATGGTGGGTGGCATTCTCTATGAACACGGTCACCGTCTGCTGGCGAGCGGCGTTGGATTCCTCACCATCATTCTCGCGGTCTGGGTCAGTCTCTCCGACCGGAGACGCTGGATGAAGGTTTTGGGATGGATTTGTTTGGCCGCGGTCATCCTCCAGGGGGTTCTGGGAGGGCTGACCGTTCGTTATTTCCTCCCTCCGGAAATTTCGGTTTCGCACGCTTCGCTCGCGTTGATCTTCTTTTGTATGACCATTACGGTCGCATTCGCCACCTCGACAAGATGGTCCGCTGTGGCGGCGCGTTGGAAAGAGCCCAAACCGGCGGTCTTCCGCTTCGCCGTGGGAGTCGTGATTTTGATTTTCTTGCAGATCCTGATGGGGGCGTACATGCGCCACACCTATGACCGCGAGGTCGGTCTGGCGGTGGTCGGGTTCCCCTTCTCGAATGGTCAACTGATCCCCGAGTTCACCGACTCGGTGGTCCTCGTTCACTTCATCCACCGCTGGTTCGCCTTCATCGTGGCGGGAGCGATTGTCGCGTTCGGTTTTTATGTGCTCACCCGCGCCAAAGATTTGATGCATCTTGTTTTCCCCTCGATAGTCCTGCTGATGCTCATTCTGACCCAGATTATGCTTGGGATCCTGACTGTGCTAACCGAGCGGATGACCCTGATGACCACCCTACATCAGGCCAATGGGGCGCTTTTGTTTGGAATTGCTTATATGATCGCGCTTCGGTCGCTCTTCCCATCGGAGGCGAGAGCCGAGGAAAAAGAGACCGTTAAGGAGGGCCGTTCGAATGAATACGCGCTCCAGGTCTGAACTCTTAACCGCCGAGGAACAGGTCACATCGATTGTGCGCACGCTAGCGGACTACGCTGAAATGACCAAACCCCGCATCGTGGGTCTGGTCGGGATCGCCACACTTGGCGGGTTCTATCTGGGAAGCGTCGGGCCCATAGACATTCCCCTGCTCTGCCACGCTCTCATCGGAACAGTGCTCCTCGGATGTGGGGCCAATGCGCTCAACATGTACCTGGAACGCCACTCGGATCGACTGATGCGGCGCACCGAAAACCGGCCTCTCCCCGCCGATCGATTGAAACCGATCTCGGCCTTCCGTTTCGGCATGGTCTCTTGGCTGGGCGGATTCGCTTACCTCGCACTTTTCACCAACTGGGTGACCGCCTTCATCGGTTGGAGCACGGTCATCCTCTATCTGTTCGCTTACACCCCGCTGAAAAAGAAATCGGTTCTGTCGACTCTTGTCGGCGCGGTCCCGGGGGCATTGCCTCCCCTGATCGGTTGGACTGCGGCGGGGGGTGGATTGAATGTTCAGGCGCTCGCCCTTTTTTCGATTCTCTTCTTCTGGCAGCTCCCCCACTTCATGGCGATCGCGTTCATGTATCGAGAGGATTACGCTCGCGCGGGGATGAAGAACTGGGCGGTGGCGGATTCGGACGGCTGGCTCTGTGCGAGGCAGGCGGTCCTGCACACGCTGATCCTGATCCCGGTCACCGTCACTCCCACATTGCTTGGAATCGCCGGCAACCTCTACTTGGTGATCGCGATCGTATTGGGGATCGGATTCCTGGGGTTCTGTCTCTGGTTTCTCAGGAACCGGACCGCTTGGCATGCTCGCCAGTTGTTTCTCTATTCGGTGGTGTATCTCCCGGTGTTGTTCGTTTTTCTCATGATCGATTCAAAGGGGGTCTGAGAAGACCCGATGGAAGAAGAATCCCCCGCTGTTGAAATTTCCGAGGTCGACCATTTTTACGGCCACCGTCAGGCGCTCACCCAAGTCACTTTCACTGTCAGAGAGGGAGAGATTTTCGGCCTGCTCGGTCCCAATGGCGGCGGTAAGACCACGCTGTTTCGTATTGTCTCCACGCTTTTTCAGCCCTCCTCGGGTTCGGTCCGAGTCTTCGGACATGAGACCCGCGCCGATTCCGACTTAGTTCGTCAGAGCATGGGGGTCGTTTTCCAATCCTTCAGTTTGGACAAGCTGCTGACTGTCGAGGAAAACCTGAAGTGTCAGGGCCGACTCTATGGTCTCTCCGGATCGGACCTCCAGATTCGAATCGAGGATCGTCTGACCAAGGTGGGTCTCCGCGATCGTCTCAAGGATCGTGTCGGGACTCTTTCCGGGGGAATGCAACGACGTGTCGAAATCGCCAAGGGGCTTCTGCATCAACCCCGGCTCCTGCTTATGGACGAACCCTCCACCGGACTCGATCCGGGAGCGCGCATCGACCTCTGGCGCTATTTGAAAAAACTCCAGCAGGAAGAGGGAACCACGATTTTCCTGACCACTCACCTGATGGAAGAGGCCGAAAAATGCGACCGGCTCGGCATCCTCTCCAAGGGCAAACTCTCCGGCCTTGGCTCACCTCGAGAGCTCAAGAGCGAGATCGGAGGCGAGGTGGTCACATTGAGCGTCAAAGACCGAGAGAGCGCCTCCAAGAAGATCGCCGAAACCTTCGGCGCGGAGGTGAACATTCAGAACGGCAGCCTCCGATTCGAGATCCCACACGCCAAGGATCGGATCAACGACATTTTGAACCTATTGTCCGAGGAGCCGGAGTCCATCCACATCGGGAAAGCAACTCTCGAGGATGTCTTCATCCATCGCACCGGGCACCGTTTTTGGGAAGAGGAGGACAGCGAATCGTGACCCCTCAACCCGGACTCTTGGGCCCCGCCTACGCTCTTTGTCATCGTGAGGTGATTCGATTCTTCCGCCAAAGGAGCCGCATCATTGGCGCGCTCGGGACGCCGCTCCTGTTCTGGATTCTGATCGGATCCGGATTGGGGAATTCTTTCAAGGATTCGGCCCAATCCTCAATGAGTTACCTCGAATACTTTTATCCGGGCACACTGGTCCTGATCCTTCTCTTCTCGGCCATCTTCGCCACCTTTTCGATCATCGAGGACCGTCACGCCGGCTTCCTTCAGGGAGTCCTCGCCGCGCCGGTTCCCCGGATGAGCATCGTGTTGGGGAAGATCCTGGGAGGAGCGACTCTCGCTTTCATTCAAGCGGTTCTCTTTTTGGTCTTCGCGCCGACTATCGGAATCTCGGTTCATCCGGTCGGTTGGGCGATCCTCCTCCCGGTGCTTTATCTAATCGCCATGTCGCTGGTGGCGATGGGATTCTTTTTCGCCTGGAGCCTCGATTCGACCCAGGGTTACCACGCCATCATGAACATGGTGATGATCCCGATGTGGCTTCTTTCGGGGGCGTTCTTCCCGCAGGAAGGGGCCTTTGTTTGGGTCCGATGGATCATGGCGATCAACCCGCTGACCTATGGAGTGGCGGCGGTGAGGCATTGCCTGTATTGGGGGGAGCCGATGCCCACCTCCCTTCCGGGATTGCCGCTATCGCTCGCGGGCATCACATTATTCGGAACGATTTTGTTCGTTCTTTCATCCTGGAAAATCCGCTCGACCACCGCGAGGGATCTCGGCTGAGATCCCTGAATAGGAGAATCAATCATGACACACGACACCACCCATCCCGCGCACGAGGGGCATTCGCATACCGTCCTCATCTCGGCTTGGATCTTTTTCGGGGTGGTCTTTTTCGGCCTTCTCGCCTTCAAGGTCTTTTACTCGGGCGGGGGGCTGGAGGATATGACCTCGGGCGAGATTCCGGTCTATGGGAAAGTCCCGCCGACCACTTTCATCGACACTTCGGGAGAGGAGTTTTCGACCACCGACCTGGAGGGGAAAGTCTGGGCGCTGTCTTTGATCTTCACTCACTGCGCCGCCTCGTGCCCGCGCATGACCAGCCAATTCGCCCGCTTCCAGGAGATGGTCACCGACCCCAATATCCATCTGGTCTCCATTTCGGTCGACCCCGCGAGAGACACCCCCGAGAGGATGAAGGAGTACGCCGACCTCGCGGGCGCGGACCTGTCCCGATGGCATTTCCTGACAGGAGACCTGAACACTGTCGTGGACCTCGCCGAGAACCATCTCAAAATCGGGAGCGGTCAGGCCAACGAAGATTTGTCCTCGCACCCCTCCGACGCCTCCCCCGAGGCGCAGTTGGAGGAGACCATGGATGAGTTCATGGCGGATGAATGGGAAGCGATCGACACGCCCCCCAAGATGGGCGGAGATGTACAGACCGGAGATTACCAGATCCTTCACAGCGACCGTTTCGTCCTGATTGATCAACAGGGTAGAATCCGAGGATATTACGCTGGTCTCGAGGATGAGGGTTTAGAAAACCTGAAAAGGGACGCTCTCCGGTTGGCCTCGGAGTAGAACCACCCCTTGCGATTCAAAATTTTCTCGCTTGGTGTACGCTCCCGTATTATGGGGATATCCAAACTGGGTCTGTGCATCCTGTCTGTGGCTTGGCTGCTGAGCCTCGACGCGGTCGCCTCCACTCTTCAGTTCAAGGTTTCGGAGCGGTCTGTCGAGGGGGATACGGGGCAGAGTGTCGTGTTCCTTTCGAAAGCAGTTGGGAATGTCTCTTACTCGGTCACCGGACTGGGCGTAATCAAATCGGGAGAGCTCGCGGAGGGCGCCTCCGCCGAAATCCGGTTCAAACGTGACGGCATCGTTCAATTCAAAGTCGGCGAGGGGAAGAACCAGGAATCGGGTGTCGTCCCGGTCGCCGAAGGAAAACAGGGGGTTGTTCTAATTTCGGGGACCGCCTTTGTCCCCATGCCGGAGGCGAACCCGGTCGCCCCAACAGCTCCCGCCTTCGAGTTCAGCCCGCTTGCCGAGGACGAGTTTCAATTCAAGAACCCCTATGGCGCCGCGTTCGACAAGCTCTCCACCCCGGAGAAGATTCGCATGGTCATGGAAAGTCCGAAGACCAGCGAACTCTCGCGAGACGAACGGCGAAACCTCCTGGGATTCCTCTACAACCAAAAGGGGGTGGAGGAGGCCAACGCGAAGAACTTCAACGAGGCCGAGAAATCGCTCAAAACCGCCATCGATTACATGGGCGAACACGGTCGAGTGGTTTCGAATCTGGCCTTTGTCACCGCGGTCCAAGGAAACAATCTTGCACTGGCGGGCGACCTCCGAGAGGGAGAGAAACAACTCGAATTCGCGCTCAAACTTCTCGATAAGACCGAAAATCCCGAACTGAAGAAACAGGTAAACTCGGCGTTGTCCGGCGTTTACACGAAGATGGGTCTCGACCTGCCAAGCACCGATCGCGGCAGGAAAGAGAACTACTTCCGAAAGGCTTTGGAGTACGATCCGACTCAACATGTGGCGCTCTTCGAGTTGGGACAGATCGCCTACGCCAACTACGAACTTGAAAAAGCCCTGGACTTCTACGAGGCCGCCTATAGGTATTCCGGCGAGCCGACTCTCGCCACTCTGATCCAAAAAGTGCGGACGGAATTCGAGCAGGCCGGCGATTTCACCACGCATGACCGGGGCGATTTCAAGATCAGCTTCGAGGGGCGGGAGACCAAAGCGGCCGCCGATAAGGCGAGGGGACTTTTAGCCGATGCTCAACGCGATGTCGGCCGCATGGTGGGACTGCGCCCCAATGACACCATTCCGGTGGTCATCTACAGCGCCGGGCAGTTTCAAAACATCCTCGGGCTTCACAGTTGGGCGGGCGCCGCCTACGACGGCAAGATTCGGTTGCCGATCGCCGATCTGAGCGAGCGCGAGTTGAAGGAGGGTGAGGACCGCATCCGGCAGATCGTTTACCACGAATACACCCACGCGGTCCTTCAAAGCCATCTCGGGCGAAAGTCGGTTCCAATTTGGTTTCAGGAGGGTCTCGCTCAACTCGCGTCCGGAGAAACGCCACGGGTCGGAGATCCGAACTGGGTGGTTCGTGGCGTGTCGACCGGGATGATCCCGATTCCCTCGGAAATGACCGGGCAATTCTCAACTGTCCGTGACGGACAGATGGCCTCCGCTCTCTATTTTGTGTCGTTTTCGTTTATGCGGTATCTCATCGAAGAGCATGGAGGTTGGTCACGTCTTCGGAGATTGATCGACCGCCTGACCGATGGTGACAGCATGACCGAGGCCTTTAAATCCACTTATCGCCGAACCTTGAGCGAGATCGAGGAGGATTGGCTGCTTGCCTTGGAGCGTCGCGATCCCTCGGCGTTCTAGCCTTTCATTTTCCCATGTGCGGAATCACCGGCATCGCGGGTTTCGAAGACCCAGAACTCCTGAGACGGATGACCGCGTCTCTGCGCCATCGCGGACCGGATGAGGAGGGGTTTTACGAGACCGCCAAAGTCTCATTCGGACACCGACGCCTTTCCATCATCGACCTCGAACATGGTCAACAGCCGATGTCCTCCAATGACCGGAAGGCATGGGTCTGCTTCAACGGTCAGATTTACAACCACTCCGAACTCAGGAAGGGCCTCTCGGACCACTACGATTTCCAAACCACCTGCGATACGGAGATCCTTCCCGCGCTATATCAAGATCAGGGCATCGGAATGGTCACGAAGTTGCGGGGAATGTTCGCATTCGCATTGTGGGATGAAAGCGAGGAGACCCTCTATTTGGTTCGGGATCGGATTGGGATCAAACCCCTTTATTACGCGCCCCTTGGTAACCGCCTTCTTTTCGCCTCGGAGCCGAAAGCGCTCTTGGAACACCCGGAGGTTTCGAGAGAGATCGATCCGTCGGCGCTTCAGACCTACTTGAAACTTCTTTATGTCCCGCCGCCCCTCTCGATATTTCGCGGCGTCCGACAACTTCCGCCCGGACACTTTTTGAAGTGGAAGGACGGGGAACTTTCGGTTCAGCGATACTGGGAAGTCCCAACCGAACTCGCCCAAGCGAGGACCGAAGATGAATGGGCGGAAGAGATCGAACCGGTCCTGCGAGACGCTATCCGGATGCGTCTCATGAGCGATGTCCCGCTGGGGGCTTTCCTCTCGGGCGGGATCGATTCCTCGACCATCGTCTCGATCATGGCGGAGGGGGCGAGCGAGCGGGTCAAAACCTTTTGCGTCGGGTTTGGCGAGGAGGGCAAGGCTTATGAGGAGAGGCCGATCGCGCGAAGAGTCTCGGAATATTTCAACACCGACCACCATGAGATCGAAATCCAACTCGATGTGGTTCAGGCCATGGAGGGGATGGTTCGCGGTTTTGATGAACCTTTCGGAAATCCGACCGCGATGCTTTCGTCGGAACTTTCAAGATTTACTCGACAACATGTCACTGTCGCGCTTGCCGGCGATGGTGGTGACGAATTGTTCGGAGGGTATCCCCGTTACCAGGGAATGATTCTCTCCGAATGGATTCGCAAAATCCCCAAACCAATTCGAGGAATGATTGCCGCCTTTGCCGGTGAGAAAGAATCCTCGACCGCCCGGAATTATCGTCGGTGGTTGAGGCAGCTCCTCGAGGGGTCGGACAAAGAACCCGCCCAGCGCTATTCCGATTGGGTCGGTTATCGATCCGATCAAGAGATCGCCTCTCTCCTTCAGCCGGATTGGGCCCATGATGTTGAGATGGCCGGGTATTCCGATCCGGTAGCCGACCTATTCAGTAAACCCTCGGAGGCGAGTTCTCTCCAACGCGCCATCTATGCGGACCTTCGAGGATTCCTTCCCGAGAATGTGCTTCGTTATACCGACAGGATGAGCATGGCCCACAGCCTCGAGGTGCGTGTTCCGTTTACCGATCACCTGCTGGTGGAAAAAATGATGGCTGTCCCCGACTCTCAAAAGGTGACCCGGATGGCGAGCAAGCGACTACTGAGAAAGATCATGAAGGACCGATTGCCCGAGGAGGTGGTGGAGCGAAAGAAGCTCGGGTTCAATCCGCCGATGGGAATCTGGCTTCAATCCGACCGCCTGGGGTTGATCGAGGAATGGCTCAATCCCTCGCTGATCGAGAGCCGGGGGATTTTCAATGCGAAAGAAGTGGAACGACTTGTGGGGGAACACCGGTCAAAGACCCGGGACTGGGGGCTTCAGATCTGGTCGTTGATTGTTTTTGAGCAGTGGATGCGGTCTTACCTCGACTGATCAACCTGGGGGCCAAATCATTTGACGGCCGCCGAGAATGTGAATGTGTAGGTGGTCGACACTCTGCCCGCCATTCGCCCCCTTGTTGATGACTAAACGATAACCCCCTTCGTCGATCCCCTCGTCTCTAGCGATTTTGGTGGCGACCGCCATCAAGTGATCCATCAAGCCCGAATCCTCCTCGACTTTCGAGACATCCTCGATGTCCTGCTTGGGAATAACCAGTATATGGGTCGGCGCTTGGGGGTTGATATCTCGGAACGCGAGGGAGGTGTCATCCTCATAAACCTTGTCGCAGGGTATCTCTCCGCGGACGATTTTGCTGAACAGAGTTTCGGCCATGATGGGTTCCTCCTTAAACCAACGTACCAAATACAATTGCATACTCT
>JACKFH010000054.1 GCA_020632575.1 Candidatus Omnitrophota bacterium
AGAACCTCGACCGCCCATTGAGTCACCGATTCCCAGTCGATGTCGACACGTTTCTGTTTATAGACCGAGAGCGAGACCGCGGGACAGCCAAGAGCGGCCGCTTCGCGCGCGGCGGCCACCGTGCCGGAGTAGTAGATGTCGATCCCCAGGTTGCCGCCCGGATTGATCCCCGCAACCCAAAGAGGCCGACCCTCTCTGGCTTCCTCGAGACCTCGGCATCCCACGCGGACACAATCAGCGGGGTACCCCTCGACAATGACCCCTTTCATTGTGGGATGTTCAAGATCGCGAACCTCCAAAGGGGAATCGGGATGCGTGGTGGTCGCGTGGCTCTTGGCCGAGAAACATTGATGGGGAGCGACCACTCGGGCCAGGTTCGGCCAGACACTCTCCACCGCTTCCCAGGAAGCAAGCAAACCGGGGGCGTCGTAACCGTCGTCGTTGGTGAGATAGACTTGGGTGATCATAGAGATTTGATTCTAACACCCTGACCTAAAAACGCAGCCCTAGCTCCCCCGAATTCGACATCCGTATACGGTTGAACCGCTGGGAATGTGGTGGACCGGTAGATCCGGCAACGCCTCAGAAAGGATCTCGGCTTGCCTCCTTATGGCGGGAATTTCGCTGATGCTGTGAAGCGTTTCAATCACCGGCATCCCCATCTCCAGGCAGGACATCACGATGAACTCGGACATCTCACCGAGGATGACCGCCTCGGCCCCCATCTCGTGGGCGGCTTGAGGCATATGCCATTGATTCTCGCCAAAACCACCGATGAGGAAGGCAAATCGTTGTATCCGCGTAGATGGATCGCCAAAGAGTCGGCAGCACCGGAAGCCCAACCCCTCCTCAATCTTCTGAAAGAGTTCTCCAACGGGGAGCGGCTCCGGCAACTCGAGCACTCTGAAGAATTTTTGCTCGGCGACCACTTTCATCAGACCGAGGTTCAAAGCGCTCACTGCTTGGTCCGGAACGCCATCGCCGCGAAGAGCATCCCAATTGGAATGGCTCCGGTAAACCACCAATCCATGGTGGTCGAGAAGATTTTTCCGGTTTTCATTGACATAGATCTTCCCGCTTTTGGGTGAGTCGTACCAATCGCTGTGTTGCTCAGGAAGCCACAAACTTTCATGGCAAATCATGAGATTCAGACCATGCTCCACCGCGACTTGGATGCAACTTGGCTGGACCTGCCAAACACACGCGATCCCGGTGATGTCCTTCTCTGGATCGCCATAAACGAAACCGAGCTCATCGCCCTTCACTCCCGATTCTTTGGGGGCAATCTTTTCGAAGATTTCTGCAATCTCTTTGGCAATCATGATGCAATCTGATTTTAATCCCGATTCAGAGTTTCACAAACTCCCAAGGGCTCGGACCATGTACCCAACGGCGATTGAGAAGATCGACGATCCCTTCCTTGATCGCCTCCCTCACAAGTGGCCGAATCTTTTCCGGGTTTCGAGTCATCTCCACAAGAGTGGGGGCTAGTCGTTGATCCCCTTGAGAAAGTAAACCCTGGAGATGCGCCTCCCAACCGCTGAAGGTGCGGTATCTCGCCCGTGGTATCTTTCCCAGTCGCTTCTTCAAGATCTTGTCCAATCTCTTGAGTCCGTTCTCGGGCGCCATCGGCCACCCCGCCCAAGGGGTGTGAGGCTTAGGGATAAAGGGGCTGCAGGTGACTCCGATGGTTCCGGTCTTCCCCTTGGGTTGAAAGACTTCGGCGATGCGTTCAACTAAGTTGGCCACCGCTTCGGCCTCGTGGTGAAAGATGGCGTCGTGGTAATCCTCCCCTTCCAACCCCTTCAGCCAATCGGGAAGATTGACCTCGGCCCCCGGACGGTCCGTGTCCGCACCATAAAACTCCGGAGCCACCAGACCTCCGACGAAATACATTTTGAGCCTCGGCATTCCCAACTCGCTGGCTCGTTGGGCGACCTGAAGGAGGTGATCGTCGCTAATCTGTTTTCCGAGCCGGTATCGCTCGGCCTCGATCCCACGCTCGGGAGCGAGTGTCAGGGTTTTCTGAGATTCGGATAAGAGGTCCAGCATGCCGTCAGTTACTTTGTCGATCTCGATCGCCGAGGCAGTAATTCCCCAACCTTTTTCTCTCAGCCTTCGACAGATTTCCTCAAAGTCAGGATGCGAGGCAACTGCGGCCCCAACTAGACCCACCTTCGGTCGAACTGTCTCCTCGCCTCGTCCGGAGGGAATCTCGCGTGGTAGTCGATCGACCAATTCGAGAATTCGGTGGACAGCGACAGCGCGCAGGGGTTTTTGAGAAAGACGGATCATGCAGAACCGGCAACCACAGGGACAACCTCGGCTGATCTCGAACAGAAAGGTGTTGTCAAACTCGGTTTCACTGGTCAACCACGCGGAGCAGGGCGGAAACTCGTCCATATCCTCAACTCTCGCATACCGAATCGGCGATGGTTGCTCACCATGGATGATCGGAACGTAAGCCCCAGGGACTTGCGCCGCTTCCTCCAGGATGGAAAGTCGTGTGTAACCTTCGTTACGGCGTTTTGCTAACAGATCGAGTAGTGGCGGTAGCGAGGCTTCTCCCTCACCTAGCAGAAAGATATCGACAAAAGGGGCCATCACGGCTGGATTAGCCGCGGCCGCAATGCCTCCCATGGCGATGAGAGGATCCTCATCTGTTCGTTCATCCGCGTATAGCTGAATCGGACAATCATCCAAGGCCTTGATCACATTCAAGTAACCGAGTTCAAAGGGGACCGTGAACGCAACCAAATCAAACTCTTCGAGAGGCTTCCCTGTTTCGAGAGTCAGCACTCTCTGGTTCGCCTCGACCACCGCGCGCTCGCAAGACCACGAGGGGTGTTGCCCGAGGATCCGGTAGATCTGGTGGAAGGCCAGATTCGAACTCGCGATCGAATACGGTTCGGGGAATACCAAGACAGACCGGTGGTCTTTGCCGAAGGGAGACATCTCGATGAGTGGGTGTTCCGTATGGACTGCGGTTCTGGTCATGGACTTTGATTTTAGAGAAGCGGGGGTAATTCCGGTAGGTTGCCTATTCTAGAAAACCCGTAACAGATTTCACTGAACTTCTTTTTTTTGAATTTTTTAATTGCGCCCTGCGCAGCGATTGGGCATAATCGCTTTTCCTTCTTTTCTTTGTGGTTGTCGTTTGTCCGAGAAAATTAGTCCAAAAGGAGACTGTTCATGACCCCCAAAAGGTCCCGCCCCAAATTTATTTTGGAGTTAATCGTTATCGCCTTCATCTCCCCCACCCTCTTCGTTGCCGAATCGTTCGCTCTGAGCGAACAGGCTGAACTGCAAAATCGCGCTTTGGCTCAGAAGATCATGTCCAGAGTCAAACCCGGCCAGGAATGGATTACCGGCGGTTGCATGATCGTCTCGGTCTCGGAAGTCGAAGCCATAGCGAACGGTTCGAAATCCGGATTCGACGCCAACGCCCTGCTTTGGCCGGACGGAATCGTCCCTTATTCGATCAACCCAACTGGAATCGATGACGGAACAATCGATTCGAAGGGGAACGTGGCGATGGGTCGTCGAGAAGCGATCCGCCAGGCGCTCGACGCGTGGGAGGCCGCCGCCGCAGTGACCTTTATTGAGGAGCCTTACGGCAACGAGAGTGTCAGCAATTACATCGAGTTCAACGATCATCCCTCGTTGAATAATTCACAGGTGGGCATGTGGCCCTTCCCGGTGAAACAAAAGATCAATATCACGAGTTGGCTGGTGGGGGTGATCGTTCACGAAGTCGGACACGCCCTCGGTCTTAAACACGAACAATCTCGCGACGATCGCGATACTTTCGTCACCATTATCGAAGATAACATCATCGAGGGAAAAGAGCACAATTTCCTGATCAGCGACACAAACAACCCGGGAACCTACGACTTCGATTCCATCATGCATTACCGTCACAACGCCTTCGGGAAGAACGGTCAAACCACGATCGACCCCCTTCCGCCCAACCAGGGCAAGAAGTTCACCATGGGAACGGCGCTTACCCTATCGAACCTTGATAAAGCGGGGATGGCCGCCATGTACGGGGAATTGACTCCGACCTCCGCGCCTGGGTCGAATCCGCCTTCCGGCAACTACGATTCGCCGGTTCAATTTGGGTTGATCATCATTCCCGGGATTGACCAGGGAACGACCCGCTATTTCTATACCCTAGACGGCAGCGAACCGACGACACAATCGAATGAGTATTTCTCGGGGGACGTCCTCAGCATCAACTCGAACACCACGGTGAAATATTTCGCCCTGCAACAACAACACTCCCCCAGCATCACGGTGTCCGTGAATTACACCTTCACCAATGCGACCCCTATGGTGGAGACCCCGGTCATTAATCCAAACAGCGGGTCCCACACTGCTCCCGTTCAAGTGACCATGACCAGCAACACCCCTGGAGCAGAGATTCATTACGCTTTCGGAGGAACTATACCCACCCAAAACTCTCCGCTCTATTCCGGACCTCTCAATTTGACCACGAGCTCCTTTCTTTCCGCGAGAGCATTCAAGGCAGGTTACACTCCTAGCGGTGTCGCCAACGCCGATCTTCAGGTCGAACAACTGACGTTGACCGCTCCCAGCCTCTACCCAAACAGCGGGGAGTATCCATCGCCTCTCTCGGTTTACATGGAGACGACCATCATCAACGGGAAGGTCTATTACACACTGGATGGAACCGATCCCGATCAGTCCGACAACCTGTTCGTCGAACCGGTCACGCTGACCCAGGACACCACGGTAAAGGCCCGGGTCTATTTGGACGGGCCCTACAATCCGAGTAACATTGTTACGAACAACTACACCGTAATTCCGACCGTCGGCGCTCCCATTATCAACCCCAACGGAGGGAATCACAGCGGATCCGTTGAGGTCTCTCTATCGCTTCCAGCCAAAGGACTCAACCTGGAAAATGCCATCATCCGTTACACCACCAATGGGGCGTATCCAACCCAGTACTCAAACGAGTACACGGCGCCTTTCACCTTGGGCATCGGCAATCACACGGTCCGAGCGCAGACCTTTTACCCAGGACTTTCGCCAAGCACGGTTACCTCCGCCAATTTCACGGTCTACGATCCGAGCCCGACCCTGGACACTCCCGAGTTTTTCCCCAGGTACAATCGCTACGCGGATAGCGTCGAGGTGACCATCGAGAACCTCACCGAGGACGCCGATGTCTACTACACGATCGGCGACAACATGGCGCCCGCCAATCCAACGCAATCCGACATGCTCTACACCGGCCCCTTCACTCTGGGGCTGACCTCCAATGTCGGAGACACTTGGTTCATTCGAGCCAAGGCCTTCAAGGGAATCGAGGAGAGTTCGGTCATTCAGAAGAATTACGAGGTGTTCGATCCGGGCGGGTTCGCCATCAATCCTCCCACCTTCGACCCGGCGGGCGGGCTCTTCTATAACCCGATCACGGTGGACATCTCCACCACCACGACTCCGCCGAATCCCGGGATCTATGGCTCTATCCGTTTTTACAACACCATCGACGGGACCGATCCGTTCGTTCCTGATCCGCCCACCACTGGGGGCAATTCCATCAATCTCTCGGGACCAGCGGTGCTCAAATCGATCGGTGAGTTCATCCAGGTCTACGCCACCAGCGATATCACCACCGCCACCTACGAATTCATGTGTGCGACTCCCACAATTGAAACTCAGCCAGGTAAGGGCATCATCAACCACATTGGCTCGGCAACCGTTGTCATGAGTTCGACAACCACCGGCGGGGGAACTGTGATCCGTTACGCCACCGGCGGAGTCGAGCCGACCGAGACCTCGACGGTTTACACCGAACCCATCGAGATCGGTCCGGGCACACATATCTTTAAAGCGAAAACCTATCGCAACAATTTCGAGGACAGCGACACGGCTGTCGCATCCTTCATTGTGGAGGAGACTCCGGAGGCTCCGATGATACTCACCGATCCGATGGATCAGACAGTGGATGCCTACACGGATGTGATGTTCACGGTGGAGGCGAGCGGCGTTCCGAACCCGAGTTATGCCTGGTATTACAATGGAGTCAAACTCGGCGGAGAAAACGACACCACCCTTTTCCTTTACAATGTCCAGGTCGCGCAAGCTGGGGAGTATTACGCTGTCGCCACAAACGACGCTTCATCGGCCACCAGCGATTCCGCCATGTTGGTGGTGAATCAGGTCAACTCTCCGACACCCACCGACACGCTGCCCCCAACCGAGACCTTCACACCCTCTGAAACACCGACCGGGACACTTCCCACAGCGACTTTCACTCCCACCCCCACCGATACGACGGACGGCGTGACCAACACGCCAACCGCCTCGGAGACACCAACGGAAACAGTGGAGCCCATGGCGACGGTGGCAATCTTAAGCGCCAGCCAGGACAACACAATCTACGAGGACAGCGCCGATCTCAGCAACGGCATTGGACCGATCTTCAACGCGGGTCGGAATGGGTCGAACGGGAACTTCATGTTGCGTCGAGCGTTGATCGCATTCGATGTCGCATCGACCATTCCGGCAGGTGCGACGATCAACCGAGTCACCCTGACACTGAGGGTCTCGAAGGAGAACTCCGGGATGAACACTTTCTCTCTCCATCCCCTCCAGGCGGACTGGGGCGAGGGGGACTCCAGTGAAGATCAAGGAATGGGGACCACCGCGCAAACCGGCGACGCCACTTGGATGCACCGTTTCTACGACACGGACCAATGGACCAACATGGGCGCCGACTTCGATGCAAACCCAAGCGCGATGGCCTCGGTGGATGAAACCGGGTCTTACGATTGGGGTTCGACCACACAGATGGTGGCCGACGTTCAATCCTGGTTGGACAATCCCTCAACCAATTATGGATGGGCGATAGTCGGCGACGAATCGGGCGCCACGACCAAGAACGTGAAGCAGTTCGATTCGAAGGACAATCCCACGGAGGCGAATCGGCCGATGTTGGCGGTTGAATATCTATCGGAGCAACAACCCACGGCAACGCCCACCGAGACGGCGACTCCCACACCGACCGATACAATGGAAGGCGTGACGGAATCTCCAACTCCGGTGGACACCGCGAGCATCGAGGACACCGACACAAACGGCGATGGGGTGATCAACGAGTTCGATCTCCTCAATGTCCTGAAGTACTGGAAACAAGAAGTTGGTCCCTGACCGGCTTGTCCTTTTAAGAGGAGCGGATGAAATGGAGACGCCCCCGCGACGATAAGCCTCGGGGGCGTTTTCGATTTCTAGCCTCGAGGGTAATCGTTCTTTTACCCTCTATAATTGCGGTGATTGTGGATCCTGATACGACTGGACTTTGTTCAGATTGAAGTTTGAAGGAGCTTGTTTGACAATAATTCGGTTGGTAACATCCCTAGACAATCCAGAGGCGTTCAGGAGAGAACAATATGACCGCGAGTGGAACATTGACGGTTGGCGATAGGTGGCTCGAATGCCATGTCGAGAAGGGAATGTTCAGCGATGAACTCGCCATCAGCTACCCCCCCATCGGCGAATCTCGGATTTCCGCATTTGTCCCCAGGGATTTAGTTGAACGTCGAGAGGGTTCTCAAGGAAGAGTCCGAGTTTCCATCGTGAGAAGGGGTGGGGATCTTTTCGCCATTCTTCCCACGGCTTATCGGGATTCTGTCTTCGTTTCAGAGTCGGACATCGCCGAGTAGACGGACTATTGATCCTATCGAATCTTGAAATACAAAAAGCATTGGACGATGGGCGACTTATCATCGAGCCGGAGCCATCTCCACGACAACCCACCGGTCAAATCCAGTGCCCCTACCAAACATCGGCGGTCGATCTTCGCCTAGGAGACGAGATTTCTTATTTCAAGGAAGGGTTGCCTTTAGATATCAATCTCGGTCAGGGACAATTCCAGACACTCTTTGGCCCAAACTCGGAATCCAGGAAGATTACTTCCGAACAACCGTTTATCCTCAGGCCCAACAAACTGGTGCTCGGAAAGACTCACGAAAGAATCGCGCTTCCGATCAATGAGGAAAGAAGATGTTTGGCGGCAAGGGTCGAGGGAAAAAGTTCGTACGCGAGGTGTGGACTACTCGTTCACTTCACTGCTCCGACTATTCATGCCGGTTTTGCCGGAACGATCACTTTGGAACTGATCAATCTCGGTCCCTGTAACATCTCGCTCTATCCAGGGGTCCCCATTTGCCAGTTGATTATTGAAACTGTCGATGGCATTCCATTTCGCAACGACAGCCAGTTCCAAAATCAGAACCGGCCAGGCGGAAAAACATGAATCATTTTCCCTTGCCAGCCATTGCCCGCTCCGTCCTCTCCGCGACCTCCTCCCAGGTGTAAGCCTCGGCGGTCTCCCTCGCATGATTTCCCAACAATCGAGCTGCGTCTGGATCGGCGAGAACCGCCTCAATGGCGCCTGTCAAATCCTCCACTGAACCAGGCTCGATAAGGAGACAGTTCTTCCGATGCTCCACATACTGCGCGGTTCCATCGTTGACCGTGGTGATCACCGGGCAGCAACGCGCCATTGCCTCTAACGGTGGCAACCCGAACCCCTCCGACCAGGTTGGAAAGACGAAGGCGGTCGCGTGATCCATGATGCGCACCATCTCCTCGAGCGAGATCACGCCTCGGTAGTCGATCGATTCCAAGACACCGAGATGTCTCGCGAAACCTTTATAGTAACTCTCCCATGAGCCATGACCGCTGAGAATCAATTTCGCGGTGGGATGTTTCTTTATGACCTCCGCGAAGGAGCGCAGAAGAAGATCGGTTCCCTTCCTCCGTCCCAGGGCGCCGCAGAAATAGAAGACCGGGTTGGTTGAATCCGAACGCGCTCCAGTGGTCGGGGTTTCCAGATAAATCGGGTCGACTCCGTTGCGGACATTGGTGACCGGTTTCCCATACCGCTGAAGTTTTTGTTCTAGGGGTTCGCAAACTGTAAGGAGATGGTCGACACGATAAGGAACCTCTCGGAAGAGGAAAGCGTAACGTTTCTTGAACGACTCCGGAATGAAAGTTTCCGGGTCCATGTGGACAGCCTGTACGATCTTTCCTTTCCACGTTCCCCTTTCGCGAGCCATCAGAGCTGCCTTGGCGTTGGGATGAAATCCGGCATGGATGACTTCTGTTCCTGCCGGGATGGCTTGCGCAATTTTCTTAAGCCCCATGGTCAGGTCTTTTAGGGTTCGAGCGAACTGAATTGGCTTCGTCTCGGGCGGCATCGTATAGAGGTTGGAGGAAACACCAGGGATTTTCTCGACCACAATCTCATCCGGAAGTTTCGGAAGGACTTCGAGGTCGAGAATCTCAGGAGATTGAATGGTCACATTGTGCCCGCGTTCGGCGAGGCGTTTGGCGACCTGGAAAAAGTGAACAACCCCGCCGCAGACTCGAATCGAGGGGAGCGAGTAGAGAATCTTCATGGTTTCTTTTTACACCCAGGATTGGCGGGTGTAAAACCACCACTCGACAACAAGAACCCCAAGAGCGAGCAAAGCGAGCCAGGGCCAGATCTCTCGGCTTTGGGCTAGGGCCGTCGCCTGGGCCTCGATCTTCTCTTCCCCGAAGGCAAGCGTCTCGACCGGAGTGATCGAGGACTCCTTGCCATTCAGGAGATTGACCCATCGAGCCTCCTCGGTCCCATTTGGATAGACGAAGCGATACTCCCCACTTCGATCGGTCGAGGAGAAGAAGTTGCGTTGGTCGGGCAGAAGCGCAACCTCGAATTCCTCGCCGGTCGGATCGATCACGGTCATCTCGGTTTGACCCGCTTTCGAATCGATCTCGATCGCCTCCCCCGTTCGGTGGACTGAGACCTCGGCCATGCGACCGCTTCCTCCGGAAAGCCAGCGCACCGCGTTCGTCAGCGTGATTGGGAAAGAATAGAGCCGCGTCCAATTCGATTGAACTAATGAAAATGTTGTTCCAAGGAATCGTTGATCGCCTCTTTCCAACGAATAGATGAGAGGGATCTCCCGAGATTCGAGGAGGACATCGAACTCGTCGTTGAGTTGAACTCGGTTGCCTTTCGCAATTTGAAGGTTTCGATACTCGGCCCCACGAGTGACCGGGTGCGTGCGGTTCCAATCGAGAACGATCGGGAACTCGACCTCTTCTCCCCAGGTGACGCCCACCTCTTCGGGCGGGATGGCCCCGAGGAAGAACACCCCGTCAAAATGGTTCGGCAGCATATCCGGAGCCCAGGTGTCGAAGATATGAATATCCGCCTCCGAGGTGGCCGAATAGGCTTTGGGCGGCAAGACCTGAACTTGAGTCTCTGGGATTTGGTTAACCGCCTTGGCGAGGGGAGTGAAACCATTCGCATAAACCCGAACTCGAATCGGCTCGGGCGCTTTCAAAACCGCCGCGGCCGAGTTGTCGGTGTCGAAGTCGTCATCGGCATCAACCGAAACGCGAAGCACCCCCTCCTCGACCGGGGGAACCTGGAAGATATGCGAGTAATTCTGCTCCTCCCCCCATTCGAAAACATGCGCATCAATGGTCTGGTCGTTCCATTCGAGGGAGATCGTTTCCGAACCGGTTCGATCGGGAGTTCGGGTGAGCTCGACAAAGGCCTGAATCTCGGCCTCTTCGGTAGGAGGTCGAGTGATCGAATAACGAGTGACTCCCACATTCGAGCCACCTTCCCCAATCTTCTCATAGACAGTCTCCACCGCCGGAGGAAAAAGGTTTTGCGATTCGGGAATCGCTCCATCCGAAAACAGAAAAACTTTCGAGCGGGTCGTATCCTCGCCGATCGATGCTTTCAGGATGGTCATCGCTTCGGAGAGATCGGTGGCCGTGTCCTGTACGGTGAGTCGATCCAAGGCAGAGAGAAGCTCTCCCTTGTTTTCGGTGCGGGGAACCACCAGGGTTGTATGGTGCCCAAAGGTGAGCAGCATCATTCGGTCGCCAGAACCCATGCCGCGGATGAGATCCCGCACCTTTTCCTTCGCCACATTGAATCGATTCGGCGCGACATCGGTGGCGGCCATGCTTGCTGATTGGTCAAGGAGGACATAATAGTCGATCCCGCGAAAGGCCTCGAGGTTTAGGGTCGGCCGCATCATCGCCAGAGTAAGCAGCGCCAAAAGGAGAAGTTGCAGGAGCATCAGGGGATTGGTTCTCAACTTTTGAAAGGGGGAGTTGGCGGTGTAATCTTCCAGGCTCTGCCTCCACAAAAGGACCGATGGCACCTCCTGTTTCTTTCGCTTCAATTTGAGCAAGTACAACAAAACCAACGCGGGCAAGGAAAGCCCGAAAAGAATCCCAAGTGGCGATAAGAAATAGTTTGCGAGCCAGCTCACCGGACGAACCCCACCCTTCGGAGGTAATCGAGGACGAGTCGTTCGATTTCGAAATCGGTCCGGGTCGAGAGGTAATAGATCCCGCGCGAAGAACAGTAATCCTGAAGCGACGAGACATACGCCGCCACCTTCTTCTTATAGACCTCGCGAAGTTTGGCGTTGAGAGTGACCTCGACCTCCTCGCCGGTCTCGCTGTCGATCAATTTGAGATGTCCCCCATATTTCGGTTCGACCTCCTCGGGATCCATTAAATGAATTGCGAAGACCTCGTGCCTCCTCGAAAGCAGCGCTTTAAGCGCCTCTTCATATCCGGTTGGATCGAGAAAATCGGAGATCAAGACCACGATCCCACGACGGGCGTAGCGAATCGCAAAATCGCGGCATGAGCTGGGGAGATTGGTAGGGCCATCGCAGGAGAGACTGTTGAGGTAATCGAAGAGACGCCACACACGGTTCTTGATGCGGATCGGCTCAAGCTGTTCGGTGCGCCCCGCCGAAAAAGCAGTCACCGCGAGACGGTCGTAATTGGTGAGGGCGAGATATCCGAGCGCGGCCGCCAGTTTTTTCCCATACTCGAACTTCGCCGGGTCGCCGGAAGCCATCGAGTTACTCGTATCCAGAAGGAGGTAAACCGAAAGGTCCTCCTCCTCTTCAAAGAGCTTCAAGAAGAGTTTGTCCAGACGGCCAAAAATATTCCAGTCGATGAAACGGATGTCATCGCCTCGGACATAGTTTCGGTAATCCGCGAAATCGACACTAATCCCCTTCTTCTTGCTTCTCCGTTCCCCGCGTATCTTCCCGGAGACCAGCTTGCGGCTCACCAGGGAGAGCTGCTCGAGCTTTCGCAAGAACTCCGGTTCCAGCAAAGTCGGTTTCGCGGGGGTGGATTCGGCCATTTGTTCCTAGGATAGGACAAGTGAATGGGTTGTCCAGCTTGAAATAAAAGCGTCTCTTCGACTCCCACTGACAAAATTAGGGCTTATTTTGTCAATCTGATGATAAAATTGAGGGTTATTCTATCACACTTGCAGCCATTATCTCTTGATCCTGGCATTGAACTCCGTCATGGACATGGGGTCGAGAACAATCCCGCAATCCTTTAAACTCTCTTCTTTCTCACATTTCCACCAAACTCACCTCGGAGGACTAACATGGAATACCGTCAACTTGGCAAAACCGACCTCATCGTTTCCCGCATCTGTTTCGGTTGCTGGCAGCTTTCGCCCCGTTTCTGGGGGGAAGTGCCCCTCGAGCCCTGGCACGCGGCGCTGAAGAAATCGGTCGATCTCGGGGTCAATTTCATCGACACCGCCGACGCTTATGGCGATGGGTACGCCGAGGAGTCCTTGGGCGATTTCCTCAAGAAGGAGGGACTCCGGGACAAGTTCATCCTGGCCACCAAATTCTATTGGAACTTTCAGGGGGAGCGTCACCCGGACACCCGCTACGAATACATCCTGCGAGAGTGCGAAGATTCCCTTCGGCGGTTGAAAACCGATGTGATCGATCTCTACCAGATTCATGCCTTCGATCCGCTCACCCGACCGGAGGAGGTCGCCGCCGCTTTCGGTCAGCTCAAGAAAGAGGGGAAGGTCCGATGGTTCGGGGTCAGCAATCTGAACGCCGACCAGATGCGGATGTACCTTCCGTATTTCGACATCGAATGCCTCCAACCCCGGTACAGTCTTCTCTCGCGCGAGATCGAGGCGCATGAACTTCCGCTCTGTCTGGAGAAGCGGATTGGCGCCATCGCCTACTCACCGCTCTTCCGGGGACTCCTCACCGGCAAGTACGACAGGGATCACAAGTTCGAAGACACCCGGAAGGATGCTCCGCTTTTCAACGGCAAGGCCTTTCACCGAATTCTCGACGCGATGGAAGAGGTCAAGAAGTTTGCGGACGATCTCGGCCTAACAGTTCCGCAGCTCGCCATACGCTGGGTCCTAACCCATCCGGCCATGACTTCGGCGATCGTCGGGATCAAGACGGAGGAACACTTGGCAACCATATGCCCGGCCGCCGATGAGGAGCTGCCGATCGAGGTTTGGTACAAGGTGGCGTCGATACTGGAAACGGCGAAGAAGGAAGCGGAGGCGATGTGAAGCGATGCCCCGATTGACCACGGGAAGCTCGATCCAAGATCGCAAGAATCCTTGAGAACGCGTGAATCTTTCAGAAATTGAGAAATCAAAACGCCATGAGGAAATAGGTTGAAGATTTACTTGGATACGTGCTGCTACAGTCGGCTCCGCGACGATCAATCGATTCTCGAAATCCGGAACGAGACTCTCTCGATTCGGCGAATTCTGGACTTGATCGACGAAGGTCGATTGGACTTGGTAACCAGTGAAATCCTTGAGTACGAGATTTCCATGAATCCGAATGAGGTGAGTCGGATCACTTTCATGGAACTCCTGCAAATGTCGAACGAACGAGTCGAGGTTGATCGAGAGGTCTTTGCGCTCGCGGAGACTGTCCGGTCGATTGGAATCGATTTCTCGGATGCACTTCACCTTGTGTGTGCCGCTAAAAGTGACTGTTTCCTTTTTATCACAGTGGACAAGGGTATCCTGAAATCGGCCAGAGAGATCTCGAAAGTGTTGCGCATCGGAGTCATGAATCCGATAATGTGTTTAAGTGAGGTAGGAGAAGAACCGTGACTCTTGAAACCGGTCTGACAATCAAAGAGAAAAGCGAAAAAGCACTGGAGAAGAATCTCTCTCCAGAGGAAATCAAAGATTTCAAAACCGCGCTTTCCGGGAACTCTTCTCCTGAGGAATCCGAGAAACTCCGAAAGGGCTTAGAGACGCTCTTCGCGAACTTGAAGCCTTCCGAAGCTCTCGAATGGATCGAAACCATGGCTCCGGGTGCGGGCGATTCTTTATCCCCCCGATTGAAGATATTGGAGGGGATGAATAACGACGAAATTATTGCAAATCTTCGTCGCGGATCCGCCCACTGATCGAGATTGGAACATCTGACCCGTTCGACTCTGTCCGATTAGAGGTGCGAAACATCATGCCTGACTATGCCTTCCACGAAATCCGTGGCTATCCCGGAATCAAAGGCACTCTGGAAATCTCTATCAACGAGAATGATGGGGTCTTCATCGGCGGCGATCCCAAGGGATTGAAATCCCTGGCGGCTGTACTGAACTGGCTCGCGGATGTGGACCAGGAAAAGACGAACATGCCCGAGGGCGAGCGGGAGCATGTTCACCTCCGTCCCAAAATGTCCTCGGATGATGGTGGGGAACTGACGGAATTCTCAGACGAAACGGAGGTCTGCCGTTTGGACGCGAAAGGTTCGGGGAAGTTTCCGGATCACTATTATACATGATGAGTTTCGCGCGCGGTTGCCAGTGAGGACATTTGTCGTGATAATGACGACATTAGACCTAGAATTGCCAGGAGAGCGCAATGTCCACCGTACCGGTTTCATTCCCTTTAGGGGTCAAGAGCAACGAGCCGAAGGAGATGGATTCCGCCGACCTTCACTATCTCAGTCAAAAGGGTGTGACAAAGAAAGATCTGCTTCATCTTGCGAAATTCCTGAATCTCACCCTCAAAGAGATTTCGGAATTACTTCCAGTCACCTACCGGACTCTCCAAAGGTATCGACCCGGTCAGAGATTCGGATTAACCCTGTCGGAACACATCCTTGAAATCAGCCAGGTTTGTGCAAAAGGAATCGATGTTTTCGATGACAAGGAAATGTTTATCGAATGGCTGAATAGTCCTATCCTGGGGCTTGGGAATGTGCCTCCGATTACTTTGCTTTCGTCCCACTTCGGCTGTGACTTGGTCAAGTGTGAGATGGGGCGGCTGGAGCATGGTGTCTATTCCTAGCAGGGCGGCCATCTTGAATCCATGGAAGTATTCAGAGTGGCGAGAGAGGCATACAAAACCGACCTATCGGGGACCGGGGCGCGAATCAATGGGGGCCGTTGGAATTCTCCGGGAAAGGCGGTTCTGTATACCTCGGAAAACCGTTCCCTGGCGATTCTGGAAACCCTAGTCCATATCACCTCGCGCACAGTGACCTCAGACCTGTGGATTGCTACCCTCGACATCCCGGAAAGCGTCAGGATCGATCATCTCAATGTCGTGAAGCTGCCCTCAAATTGGAATCGCTTTCGAGCGCCCTTGGAGGTGGTCCAAATTGGGAACCGGTGGCTTTCAGAAGGGAAGACGCTGGGATTGCGAGTTCCCTCGGTTTTGGCGGAGCAAGAGTCGAACATCCTCCTCAACCCCCATCACCCAGAAATGGATCAAGTTGAGATTACCGATGTCCGCCGCCTTCGGGTGGATGGGAGATTGCTTCGCCCTTTGAACAGGCTATAAGTGCTCCCCACCAAAATCCAGAAATCCACCATTGACACCACCTCTATTCCGGAGTATTAAAACGATTAAGCCAATTCATTCTTTCTCTTGAGGCGCGTGTCATGACCCCCGAACGAACTGTCGCCAACAAACTCGGGTTCACCCTCATCGAACTTCTGATTGTTATCGCCATCATTCTCATCCTGGTCGCTATCGCTCTTCCCAATTTCCTGGAAGCTCAGATTCGGGCCAAGTACACCAAAGTCCAAGGGGAGATCCGGTCTCTCGGAATCGCCCTGGAATCTTACAGTGTCGACTGGGGACGCTACCCCGGAGACGCCAACGAGGCGGGATACGCCGACGAACCCAACAGTCCCTTTTCTCCCTTCGCGAATGGCCGCGATATCAATGGAATCGACTGGTATTCCTTCATGTCCCTGACCACCCCGGTCGCCTACATGAAGGAGATCCCTCCCGACCATTTTCAGGAAGGGAACACGATCGAGGCGCCCGATGTTCCTTACCTGACTTACAATTACCACGAGACCGAATCCCTGAAATCAAACCACGCGAATGGTGTGGGAGAGAACAACGTCGGGGCCATCATGCAAAGAAATGGCGTCTATTGGGTCGTTTTTGGCATCGGTCCCGATCGCCGTTGGCAGATGGAAACCGTGCCGAGCAACTTTTTTGTTCTTCAATCCTTGATCGCCTCTAAGAGCGGGGGTTCGACTTTCTCCTACAGTCCCACGAACGGGACCAAATCTTGGGGCGATATCATGCGAACCAACGCTTTCCTGAAGTGAAGCCCCTCCCTGCCTTGAATCTCTTTCTGAAGATGCCAACCTAAATCGAGCCGACTCAAGCGTTTGGCTGCATTCGCGAGCCTTCAGTTCTCCGGGTGGCAATCCGATAATTCCTTCGTGCGGCAGCGGGACCGATTCCAGAGGCGGGCATTCGCGGTATATTCAAAAGATGAAACGGACTGACTCAAAGGGGCTCTCGAATCCCTCCAATCGAGAAAAGGGGTTCACCAATTTTGAAATGCTTTTGGTGTTTCTCTGCGTGGTCCTCATTGTGGGAACTCTGATCCCGGCATACCTAGCCTCTAACCGTCTGTCCGCCGAACGCGAGGTGGGGATCCGTCTGGCGGTCATCCAGGAAGCCAAGCGTGACGTAATGAAGGAAATGAACCTCATCCTTCCCCGCGAAAGCCGGATCCGCATCACCGACCCGGTCAATCCGCTTCATGCCGATAAGGTCACTCGACTCACGCTGGAGAGCCCTTGGAGATTCCAACCTGAAAAGCCGGGCCCATTGGGCGGATCATTCAATATTGGCGAGACATTCCTTGAGCCTCCCTCCTCTTCCCTCGGAATCCCCATCGCGAACCTCGACGAATTAACCCCCTCCGCGCCGAACCCGGAGGAGCAACCGCAATGACCCGCTTGACCCGGAAATTGGCTCCCTTGGTCCTATTCGCCATGCTGGGTTGCGCCACCCCCGGACTCATGAAGCAATGGGAACGTCAGGAGCAGCGAGCGGTTGAAAGCGAAAACTTTGTGGTCTATCTGGACGATCAGATCCCGCGTGCTGTTGGTCGAGAGGTCCTGGACTCTCTGGAATTTGCCCGTGAAAAGGTCGGAAAATCGGTTGGATTTTATTCCGACGAAAAAATCGTCTGCAATCTTTACCAGAATGAAAAGAACCTGCGCAATGTCAGCGTCGGATTGCCTCTGGGCTTTTTCATTCCGCGTCGCGCCCCGCTCGCTTATGTATTGGGTGGCGAGGTGCATGGCCGGCTTTATTGCACCCCTTGCGGCAACGTCTCGCGGCTTTGGGTCAGCACCTTCCCGCATGAGTACTGCCACATCATGTTCAAGGAGCTGACCGGTCGTCAGTATTTCCAATACTCCTGGTTGCAGGAGGGACTGGGCGAGTATTTCCGTCGCCTCTACCTGCAAGAGAAGGTGGAAATCGAGGACCTACGCCCCGATCGCCCGGAAATCCTGACCGCCTCCTACACCGACGTCGAACAACAAGATCCGCTTTACCTTCACGATTCCAAGACCGGCGTCTGGTCCTTCACCGATTGGGAGGTTCGCAACGCGGTCCGCTACGACAAACTCGTGCCGCTCGAGAAACTGGCCCCGGCGACATTTTTCGGCTACTGGCAAAAATTCAACACCCCCGAGGCCAACCAAATCTACGCCATCTCCTCCTCGGCGGTCGAGTTCCTGGTCACCAAATACGGTTGGAACAAGATGCGGGAATTGCTGGATGGAATCCGCGACACCCGAAGCTTGGACAAGAACCTCGAGAATGTTTATGGCTTCGACCAAGAGGGATTGGACTCCCGCTGGAGGGATTGGTTGGAGGAAAAATGGCCGGAGCCCTGGCAACCCGAAATCGAGATGGTCTATCTGGTGCGCGGCAATTGGGA
>JACKFH010000055.1 GCA_020632575.1 Candidatus Omnitrophota bacterium
TCCCCCTTTGCATTAATCCCGAGTGGCGTTGTTTGGTATCCTTTCCTTATCAACTCAGCCTCTAAGTCTCGGGCAATCGGTTTCAACATCCCAGTTTCGGGGTTCCAATAGAAAGCATGCCTTTCGACCTCTAAGCCGGCCGAAAACAACCCAATTACTTCATCACGGTTATTCAACTTACACCCCGCGAATTCTCGGATGTTGGTACCTGTCGATTGGATAGGAAGGAGATCTCCTTTCCTCCAGAGCAAGGCTTTCTCAACTCGCAAAGGTATGCCATTTCGGTTTCCCCCGAATTTGTTGAATCTGGAAATCAGCAGAAGGTTGCCGGAATCGTTTATTGCCGCGGGCCTCACATCGGCGTGCCCCTCTAAGTGAAGGACCTCTACTCTGTAAGCGGGTAGTGAGTCCGGAGGGCTAAGATCAAAGGACAAAAGGAATGCAATAGACAAAACCACCACGGCCAGGAAGATGGTCACGCTTAATTTGCGAGGCATCCATTTCTCCGGGTTTTCCTCATCCATCAAATTCTAGCACAACATAGTAGAACCCGGCAGAACGAAATGACTTTTCTTCACGTTTTGGACCAATCGCTGGTTGTTCGCATCCACTAGGTTACGCTAGCGAAATCCCACCCCATGAGAGTCGCCACTTTTTGGAATTGCGAAGTGTTGTGCCCGACCGACATGGCGACATGGTGAGTGGGGCCATGGGCGAACCACTCGTTCATAAAATGGGTTGGCTTCTTGTCGAACTTCACCGGGGTCATTGTGTTCCCGATCCGAAGAATCTCGCCATCGGTGGCCATTCCCTGATTGGAAATGGCCAGCAGTTTTCCGTCCTCGGTCTGAGTGATGCCGAGATTGGTGATCGGACCGGTTCGGACCTTGGCCTCCACCGAAACGCCGCTTCCCCATTTGCCATGGTACAGCCCCATCCCTCGAAGGATTGGTTTCTGATCCGAGATGCCGATATGGAAGGGGCCGTCATGACCCATCAGGATGGTTTGATCGACAAAATCGGTGGCGACGATTTCGCTATAGCTTCCGCCCAAATCGAGGGTGTCGCAAACCTTCATCGCGACCGCGGTCTTCATGTCCCCTTCGCCTGAGCAAGGGATGCCGTTCCCCGTGAGGAGCGAGTGCCCCAGGATAAAAGCCTCTTGGAGCCGCTCGTACTCGTTGCCATCGGAGCCACGGTAATAATAGGTCAGCGCATCGAGATCGAACTCGCGGATCAGTTTCTCTTGAGCGACCGCAACTTGGCAGGACCAATCGAGTTGCTCGGGCCTTGGTTTCTTCGCGAGCGGATCGGCCGGCGAGTCCTCGCTGATGACAAAGAAATCCTCGACCTGTTTCAATTTCTCTTTCTTCTCCGCTTCGGTCACCGAGGGGAGGATCTTCATCAGGTCGCACATCTCGAGGATCTCCACATGCAGACCGGTCTGCGCTTCGATCATGGTAAAGTCGCTATACATGTCGAGCATCCCCGGATAGGTGTGGCCGAGGAACCCCATTCGTCCGTACTGAAGGGTACGTGTGACAGTCGCCGCTTTGGCCCACTCCTCGATTTCTTTCCAAGCCTCGATCGCATCTGGGTGGTGGTAAGTGACCTCGTTCGCGACGGAAATCTCCGGCGTCTTCTCCAGTCCCAAAAGTCCGCTCACGACATGGAAAGGGATGCGAGCCCGTCTGAAAGCGTTGGAGATTTCGGGAACACAGCACGCCACACAATGGGCCAGCCATTCGCCCGTCGTCGTTTTGGCGTAGTTCATTTGCAGCGCCGGTTGGAGATTGAGCACCACCACAGGGCGCTTGCAGATCTGAGCGATGGGCAGGTGCGAAGCGCTCATGGCGTAGGTGGAGGCGTGACAAAAAAGGATATCCACATTCTGCTGGTTGAACCATTCGCCCGCTTGGTGGGCCTTCGATTCCTCATCGACCATGCCAAAGTTGTGAACCTCGGCGTATTCCGATAGCCGATTCTCGATGAACTTCCCGTAATGGATCATCCGGTCGTGCAGGCCCTCGAACTGATTCCAATAGTGAGGGTGGCCGATGGAATAAAGGCCGACTCGGCCCTTCAGCGGGGGTTTAATCTTCGAGTTCTCCACAATACAACCTCCAATTTAAGATCCAGAAAGGGGGATTCTGGCATGATTGCAAACGTTTGCAATATGGGTTATTGTTCCGTTCTCTTGGTTTTCGGACTCGGCGGCGGTGGAGGCCTCCGAGTGTTTCGCGAGTGCTCAGAAAAAGTGGTAAGATAGTCTTTCCATTCCACGCGAAAAAAGGAAAAAAATGAAAGAATTTAGAATTGCGGTCTATCCGGGAGATGGCATCGGTGTGGAAGTGACCGAACACACCGTGCGATTGCTCCAGGCACTTCAAGAATGTTGCGGCGATTTCACCCTTCACCTGGAAACCTTTCCTTGGGGCGGAGATTACTACATCGAGCACGGAAGAACCGCGCCCGAGGATTATCTGGAAATCCTAAAACCCTTCGACGCCATCTTCCTCGGGGCGATCGGAGACCCCGCCCGGATTCCCGATCATATCACACTCGCCCCATTGATTGGCATCCGGCAAAGTTTCGATCAATACGCCTGTGTCCGTCCCGCGAGATTATTCGAGGGGGTGAGCACCCCGCTGGCGGGTCGAGGGGCGGGGGATATCGACATGGTGGTCATTCGAGAGAACTCGGAGGGGGAATATATCGACAACGGCGGCCGATTCAAAAAGGGGAAAGCCGATGAGTTCGCTGTGCAAACGGCCCTTCACACTCGGAAAGGCATTGAAAGGATCCTCCATTTCGGTTTCGAGCAGGCGCGGAAGCGAAAGAATCACTTGACTCTGATCACCAAATCGAACGCGTTGAAATACTCCTATGTCCTCTGGGATGAGATATTTGAGGAAATGAGACCGAATTACTCCGATGTTGAGACCCAAAAGTTCCATATCGACGCCGCTGTGATGAACTTTGTCCGTTGGCCCGACCGATTCGACGTCGTGGTGGGATCAAATCTGTTCGGGGACATCCTGACCGACCTCTCTGGATGTTTGGTGGGAGGTCTCGGGTTGGCGCCCAGTGCGAATATCAACCCCGAAAGGGATTTCCCCTCGATGTTCGAACCGGTCCATGGTTCCGCCCCAGATATCGCGGGGAAAGGAATCGCCAATCCCACCGCCGCGTTTCTGAGCGCCGCGATGATGCTGGAATGGCTCGAACTGAATGATGCCGCGGACCGAATTCGCAGGTCCATCGAATCGACGTTAGCGGCCGGTGAGACGACCGCGGATCTGGGAGGGACTCTCAACTCGACCGATTACACCGAGCGGGTCCTCTCGCGTTTGGAGGCTTCGAAATGATTCAATCCGACTTGTTACCTCAAATTGCCAGCTACATCGATGGCAAATGGATCGGCGGGATTTCAGGCAAGACCATTGAGGTGAGAAACCCGGCCAACGGGGATCTCCTGGCCGAGGTTCCGCAGCTCAACGCGAGCGAGGTGGAACAAGCTGTGGTCACCTCGGACCGAGCCTTTCGGGAATATCCTGACATCGAGACACGGCGCAAATGGGTGATGGGCCTTTATGAGGCAATGATCGAGAACAAGGTGGAACTTGGCCGGATTATCACCCTCGAGCACGGCAAACCCCACAAGGAGGCAATTGTCGAGGTCGAATACGCCGCCGGGTTCTTCAAATACTATGCAGAGAAGATTGACGCTCTTAAACCTGAGGTTCTTGATGGCTCCCCCAGAAACTGCCGTTGGACTATTCATCATCGGCCGGCTGGGGTGGCGGGTTCGATCACCCCCTGGAATTTTCCGCTTGCCATGTTTGGAAAGAAACTGGCGCCCGCGCTGGCCGCGGGGTGCGGAGTGGTGGCCAAACCCTCGAAGGAGACTCCGCTGACAGCGATTGCCGTCTACACATTGGGGGAGCGGATCGGCATCCCGCCGGGCCAGATGAACCTGGTGATCGGTTCGTCTTCGGAGATTGGGAAAATCCTATGCACGCACCCGTTGGTTCGGGTCATCAGTTGCACCAGTTCGACCGAAACGGGAATCATCCTTCTCCAGCAATCGGCCGACCACATCAAGAAACTCTCACTCGAACTCGGCGGAAACGCTCCCTACATCGTGTGTGAGGACGCCGACCTGGAGAAGGCGGCGGATGCGCTGATGAGCAACAAGTTTCGAGGTTCGGGCCAAACCTGTGTTTGCGCCAACCGAGTCTTTGTCCATAAGTCGGTCGAACAACCCTTTTCCGATTTGATGAAGGAGCGGGTGGAAGCCCTGAAAATGGGCGATGGAATGAACGACGACACCGATATCGGCCCTCTGATCAATCGTGCGGGCTATGACAAGGTTGCCGAGCATCTCGAAGATGCCCTCCAGAAGGGGGCGAAAAAAGTTTGCGGGCTCGAACCGGTCGCTCCCTCCGAGGATTGGGGGGCGTTCTTTCCCCCCACGGTTATCAATAGCGTGAAAGAGGGGATGAAAGTTTTTTCCGAGGAGACCTTTGGCCCCCTCGTGGCGATTATTCCGTTCGAGACGGACGAAGAGGTTGTCAAACGAGCCAATGACACCGAGTTCGGTCTCGCGGCTTATGTCTTCTGTAACGATCGGGATCGAGGGGATTGGATCATCGAACGACTTCAGTTCGGCCATGTCGGGTTTAACACCGGCACGGGACCGACTCCCGAGGCTCCCTTTGGAGGGATGAAACAATCCGGCTTTGGCCGTGAAGGAGGACTCGAAGGGCTGTTCGAATTCACCGAACCCCAGACTGTGCCACACCCCCTATGAACCGTCCTGAAATTCTAGTCATCAATGGCACCTGCCTGGATGTGATCGAGGATCATCGCGCCTGGGCCAATGGCCAGGGTGTCTGCGTGGTCGCCGACCCGAGCTACCGGGGCGCCGATCGCCAATCCGTGCTCGACCTCGCCCGAGATGTGGAGGGCTTGATCGGCCCATTCGGCTTTCGTGTGGGCCGGGAATTTCTGGAGCAACTTCCGAAACTCCGTGCGCTCTGTCTCGCTTCGAGCGGCTACGATTCGGTGGACATCGAGGCGGCCACAGAGGCCGGGGTTGTGGTTGCGACTTCTCCGGTGAGGGAGGGTGCGGAGGTGGTCGCCGATTTCACTTGGGGGCTGCTTTTGTCGGTGGTGCGTCGCATTCCCCACCATTTCCAAACGCTTCAAAGAGGCGGATTCGAGCGAGGCATGGGTGTTTCTGTCTATGGGAAAACACTGGGCATTCTCGGTCTGGGGAACATCGGGAAAGCGGTGGTTCGACGTTCCGTCGGATTCAACATGGATGTGATTGCTTATCGCGCCGACCCGGATTCGGAGTTCGTCAAGGAATACGGAATCGAGGCTGTCGGGTTCGAGGAACTCCTAGCGAGATCCGATTTCCTCTCGATTCATTTGCGACTGAATGAGGAGACTCGGCGGATAATCGGCCCTCGGGAACTCTCGATAATGAAGCCGACGGCTTACTTGGTGAACACCGCGAGAGACGAGTTGGTGGACGAAACCGCTCTCGCCGACGCTCTGGAAAACGGGGCGATCGCGGGTGGAGCCATGGACGATCTGCCCCGGTATGAAGCGGATCGGTTATTGCATCATCCGAATTTCTTGTGCACTCCGCATCGGGGAAACAAAGCCATCGAGGGGGTTTTCCAAGTGACTCGTTGCGCCCTGCAATCGGCCATCGACATCCTTCATGAGAAGCGCCCGAAGCATCTCCTCAACCCTGAGGTCTACGAGGCCCGGGTTCCATCCCCCGCGAAGAAAGAGGCGTCGACCCGATGAAGATCACTGAGATACGCACCGTCGTGGTTCAAAACCCCGGTCGCACTTTTGTCAATGTCCTAGTCGAAACCGATGAGGGCATTACCGGCCTGGGCGAGGCCGGTTTGCAGCGCCGTTGGAAGGCGATCGACGGCGCCATTCAGCACATCAAGAAATGGATGATCGGCGAGGATCCATTCCGGATCGAACACCTCTGGCAAAAAATGTTTCGCGGCGGTTTCTATCCGGGAGACCGTCTGATCGGATCGGCCATCGCGGGGATCGATTTGGCCCTTTGGGATATCAAGGGGAAAGCGCTCGGCTTGCCTGTCTATGAACTAATGGGAGGTCGTTGCCGCGACCATGTGGAGTGTTTCCTCCAACCCGGATACCTGCCCGGAAGAAAAGAGGATGCCCAGGACGATCTTCTCCGCAACGCGGCAGTGAAGGGAGACGCCAAGGCCGCTGCGGATTTATCGGAGATTTGTTTGTCGGCGGGACACCGTTTCTTTCGCCTAGGACCAAATCTGGATGAAGAGTTTTTCGAACCGAGAAAGGCGATCCGAGCTTTGGTCGCTCAGCTTCGCGCGGTCCGTGGGCGAATCGGGGATCAGATGGAATTGATGGTCGATCTCCATGGACGAATCGATCCTCCCGACTCCATCTGGTTCTGCCAGCAGGTGGAGGAACTCGGCCTCTACGCGGTAGAGGATCCGATCAGAGCGGAGTACCCACAGGGGTATCGAAAGGTTCGTCAACAGACCAGAGTTCCCATCGCCGCTGGGGAGCAGTGGGCTCACAAGTGGGAGTTCGCGCCGGTGATTGAGGAGGAGTTGGTCGACTTTGTCCGCATCGATATCTGCATCGCGGGCGGATTGACCGAGGCGAAAAAGATCGCCGCGATGGCTGAGACCCACCATATCCGGACACTCCCTCACAATCCGCTCGGCCCGGTTTGCACCGCTGCATCGCTGCATCTGGATATCGCCTGTTCCAACTCGGGCCCGCAAGAGGTGCTGTTCCCTCCGGCGGTGGCTCTTCCGGATGTCTACCATTGCGACTTCAAACTTGAGGGCCATAAGATGACCATTCCAACCGCTCCCGGCTTAGGCGTCGAGTTCGATGAAGAAGCGGCCAAGAAACATCCTGGGGATATGACCGAGCCTCCTCACTACAAAAGGAGCGACGGGAGCTTCACGAACTACTAAGGGCGATTAGAGCCACTGAACATACTCCAGGACATTGTTGTCGGGGTCGCAAAAATACAGCCACCGAACTTCGTTCTCGATCAGTAGCGGGCCTTTCAAAAGCGGGATGCCATTCTTTTCCAAAGTCTCAACCACCGCGTCGAGGTTGTCCGTTCCGATGGCCACATGCGGACAATAAGGCGGCTCGGGCTCGCCCTTGCCGACAGGGATCGGGTTTCCCTCTTCATCGTGTTTTTCGAGAAGTTCGAGGTTGCCCCCCTCCAATGCCAGGAACGCAAACCGTTCGCGGTGTTCTTGTGAGATTTTGTCGAACATTAGTTTCAGGCCGAGGGTCTGGGTGTAGAACGCGAGCGATCGGTCCATGTCCGAGACTTGGAAAGCGACGTGGTCGAGTTTCATGGTTGGGTTTTCTCCTCTGATCGTTTGAATCATGGAACTCCATGGAATTCATGGAAAGCATGGAATCCGGGCAAATTGCTTCGCAATTTGTTCTTCCATGTCTTCCATCTTCTCCACGGAATTCCGTGATTCAAACAGTAAGCGTTCCGGTTTTCCCCGCCTGGATTCTCCATTACCTTCCCCTTCATCGCAATGACCTACACCGCGCTTCTTTTCGATTTTGACGATTGCCTCTTTTTTACGGTGGATGACCGTGCTCGGAATTCGGTTCTGACCCTCCACGAGAATGGTTATCACGAGGCGACTTTCGAGAACGCCAAAATGAGGATCGGCGGGGAGACCGCGTTAAGGTTGCTGGCCACCGCCGGGATCGAGGACCCCGAGATTGGCCAACGGTTGGCGCTCCACTATGAGGAGGTGAACCGGCGCGAGGGATACCCCACCGCTTACCCCTACCCCGAAGTTTTACAGACTCTGGATGCATTAAGGGATTACCCGATGGGAATCTTTTCGGCCTCGATTCGAGAAGCGATCGAGGGGGTCCTGGAGCGTCACGGACTCCGAGAACGGTTCAGCGCGATTGTCGGTCTTGAGGACGCGGAACCCAAACCCTCGCCGGAGGGGATTCTGAAACTTTGCGAAAAACTCGGCGTCGACCCCACATGCTGTCTCTTTGTGGGCGACAACCCGAAAGATGTTCGCACAGGAAAGGCCGCTGGGACACGAACCGCTGCGGTCCTCCATGGCATCGGAACGTTACAGGACTTGAAAAGCGAAGAACCCGACACGATCCTCGGACAGTTTTCGGATCTCATCCCCTTTGTTCGGGAAGGAATTTCATGAGCAACTCCATTCTCTCTATCGATATCGGTGGCACCAAAACGATTGTGGCCCTCTGCTCTCGAGATGGCCAAGTGATCGATCCTCAGCGCGCGGGTCGTCCCGCCGACAAGGATGCTTTTTGGATTCGCGAATCGCTGTTCGAGCGGATCGACCGCCTGCGTGAGATTCAGCCAGAGAAATTTTCCCTAATCAAATCGTGCGGGATCGGCTTCGGAGGTCCGGTCCAAAACAACCGTCCCGTTCTCTCGATGCATGTGCCGGGATGGGAGGAGATCGACCTCTGCCGGGAGATCACGGACCGCTACGGCATTCCCGCTTGCATGGAAAACGATTGTGTGACTCAAGCCCTCGGCGAGCATGCCTTTGGCGCAGGGAAAGGAAGAGCCTCGATGACCTTCGGCAACCTGGGCACCGGGTTTGGCGGCGGGGTGATTCTGGATAACCGGGCGGTCGCGGGCGATGGCGGATTCGCGGGGCACCTCGGGCACATTTGTGTGGTCCCCGGTGGCCGACTCTGCCCCTGTGGGAACTATGGATGTCTTGAAGCGTATTGCTCCGGGACTTCGATCGGCAAACGCGCCTGTGAGGCGGTGGAGATTCATGGGGAGATCGCCGACCCCCTGGCCGACGCGATCTCGAAACTCGGTCCGGATGAGGGGGCAGGCCCTGTCCTCTTCGACTTCGCCAAGAAGGGGGATCCGCTCGCGCTCGAACTCGTGGAGGAGACGCTTGACTATCTCGCTCAAGCCCTCTCCGCGACCGTCAACATTCTGGATATCCGTCTCATTGTGTTGGGAGGCGGCGCGGGGATAGGGCTCTCCCCCTGGTTCGATCAACTCCAGAAAAGAATTGCCGGCCACTCGATGCCGCTTTGCCGTGAGGGGTTGGAAGTGAAGGTGGCGGAACTCGGTGAACACAGCCTGCTTTTAGGAACCGTCCCTTTGTGTCAGGAACGATTGGGGTCCTGAGAGACTTCCCGATGAATCTTCAAGAGAGAGTCCTTCACGAAGACGATCATCTGCGCGTCTTGAACAAGCCCTCGGGCTACTCGGTATTGAAGGACAACACCGGAGCAGCCTCTTTGGCGGACCTCTATGAGGATTCGTTCGGTGAGCCTCCGCTCTGGGTTCACCGCCTCGACAAAGGGACGAGCGGCGTCCTATTGGTCGCCCGCACACCCGAATGCCGCGCCGAACTCCAACGTCAATTCGACAAGGGGACGATCGAGAAGACCTATTTGGCCCTGGTCAGTGGGAGTCCTCCCAAGCGGAAAGGGACCATCGACCTTCCGCTGGAGAAAGCGCGAAAGGGAAGGTTTCGAATCGCCTCTCCCGGTCGAGGCGTTGAATCCATCACCGATTACGAGGTGGTTGGAGTTGGGGCCACCACCTCGCTCCTGATCTGCCGTCCGAAAACGGGAAGGACCCACCAGATTCGCGTTCATCTCCAGGAACTCGGCTGCCCTTTGGCGACCGATCCCCTCTACGGTTATCTTCGTGGCAAACCCTCGGAGAACCCACATCTGACCCTCCACTCCTGGAAGATCCGTTTCCAACACCCCGAAAACGGGACCCGGATGGAGATCGTGGCGGAGGAGCCGGAGTGGGCGAGGGCCGACCTCGATTAATCGGCATCTCCGAATTTCACTGTTACAGATGCTGGATGTCGCTCGTTCCTCTCCTTTATAGGAAATGCCCATTTTCCACCATTGTTCTAAAGGAGACTTATTATGAGACCCATCTTACCCGCCCTCTTTGTGGGGATCTTTACACTTGCCGCCACACCTGCCACTGAGGCCGAAACCTTCATTGTCGACCAAGCCCACACCAAAGTCGGATTCAAGGTTCGTCACCTCGGCATCTCCTCCGTGGAAGGCCATTTCGACAAGTTTGAGGGGACCATCGAGGCCGATCCGGAGAACCTCGAGGACCTTGTGCTTTCAGCCACTGTCGAGGTGGGAAGTGTCAACACTGGAAACGAAAAGCGAGATGAGCACCTCCGATCCCCCGATTTCTTCGATGTGGAAAAATACCCGACCATGACTTTTAAGAGCGCCAAGGTGGAAAAGGACGGGGACGAACTCGAGGTCAAGGGCGAGTTGACGCTTCATGGAGTCACCAAGGAGATCGAATTGGAACTCGAGATTGGCGGTGTCATCACCGACCCCTGGGGAAACAAGCGAATGGGTCTGTCCGGAAGCGCGAAGATCGATCGCCAGGAATTCGGCCTCAGTTTCAATCAAATCCTCGAAACCGGTCAGCTCATGGTTGGGGACGAAGTGAAAATTCAACTTGAAATCGAAGCCGTTCAAAAGAAATAAAGCCGTCTCCGCCGGAGGGAGTGGGTCGCGACCGCAACCCCTCCCTCCGTCATCTTCACGGGGTTGGTCAAATCGCTCCGAAATGATCTAAACTCGAGCGATGGCCGCAACAGTCAGCCCCACTTTCTCTCTGCTCAGACAGCTGGTGCTCCGTGATCTACGGGTCAGATACCGCTCCACCATTTTCGGTTTCCTGTGGTCGCTGGTGAAACCGGCCATCCTGATCGCCCTCTTCTTCGCCGTGTTTCAGATGTTTCCCGGGATTCGCGGGACGCTCACCGATTTTAAGGGATCGGTCAGTTTCGGAGTTTTCCTCTCGATCGGCATCATCACCTGGACCTTTTTCGCGGGGGCGCTCAATGAGGGAGTCAACGCCTATTTGGTTCACCACCACCTGATCACCAAAGCGGCGTTCTACCGGCCGGTTCTTCCGATCGCCTCGGCCATCAGTCACTTCATCCATTATCTGGTGGCTCAGGCCGCTCTCATCCTCTTTCTTGGATTTATCGGATACCACAGTTGGCAACCTCAAATTCTGCTTTTGATCCCTCTCAGTCTTGTGGAACTCACCATGGTTTCTTCGATTGTGGCCATCCTGGCTTGGGCTCAGGTGTTGGTCCGAGACACCACCCAGTTTTTAGAGTTAGGGCTGATGGTCTGGTTCTATGGTTCGCCGATCATCTATCCGGCCAACTTACCCTTGGGATTTTTCGATTCGCGAATACTGGATTTCATCTACATGGCGAACCCGGTGGCGCCCATCGTTCTCTTCCGGCAGAGGATCCTGATGGCGAACTACCTTCGACCGCCGGATCAGTTGGACCCGACAATGAGCGGCCTCCAGGATTACCTCCTGTTGGCTCTCCTGGTGACCGCGATTCTGACCGCCTCTGCATGGGGGATGAACCGTCGGGTCAACCACATCATCGCGGACCGGATTTGATCCCGGATTGCGGGGGTTACTTGCGCGCCAATGCTTGGAGGTATTCGGTCACCCCTTGAGTATAATCCCGCTCAACCTCGGGAGTGAAAACTGACACCGAGGGTTCGTAGCCCCCTTCCGCGAAGGCCTTCTCGGTCGGCATGTACAAGAGTGAACCATTTGTCAGGCCATAATAGAAAGTCCTCTCGAAGGGCGAAGAGGCGCGCACATTCAGCGCGATCTCGCTGAAGAGTTCCAATGGCGCCGCCCAGATCGCGGTGTCCCGGTTGATGACCAGGGAGTAGGCGGGAACCAAGACAAGATTCCGGCCGTCATCGCCGACTCCGGCGTAATCCTCCAGCGCCTCCAGCCAACCGAGTCCCTCCTTTCGTGGCGTCTCGATCACCTTCTTGCCGACGCTCAACGTTACATCGGATTGGGTCTCTTGAATGGATTGATTGACCGCCAGGATGCGAAGTCCGAGGAGATAGTTGAACTCGCCGATGTGGCTGTGAGCGAAATCGGCCCGGACACTGTAAATGGGAGCGACATTTCCTTCGGCGCCGTTGATATACAACATAGGGGCGCCGACCTTGCTTTCGACAAACTCGGCGACAATGCCTGGGCCATCCCCACTAATTTGAGTGTTTCTGGGGCCGAGCACTGTCCCGTGCATGGCGTAACTGGCGATCAAAGCGATCGGAGATCCATCGGGCCTTTCCAAACGGATCAGCCCGATCTGTCGATCCACCGGGCCCTCGGGGTCGACACCCAGAATGCTTTTGCCCTCGGCATTGTACCCCCGACGATTGATGTTGGCGTAGGAGGTCCCGCTTCCGATGCCAAGCCTGGCTGGCTCGAGGCGCGATTGGGCCTCTTTCACCCCCTCGATCAACTGATCCTGCACCCACCTCCAATGCCCGACATCGTGCTCCATCGAGAACCGATCTCCCAAACTGTTGGAGAAGAGCTCAGAGAGTTTCTGCGGCCCGACATGTGGAGCGGCGTGGGTGTGAGTGGCCGCCCACCAGAATCGGTCTTGAGCAATGCCTGTCTCCTCCTGAAGTCTCGAACCCGTCTCCAGAAAAAAGTCCGGGTCGACCGTGCAGACATCGGTGGAGACAATGACAAAGGGACCGGAACCATCGTCCATGACAACAATGCGATGGTAGATTTTATCGTGGACCCCGTCCGATTTTCGCGGCCCGTATCCATGGAGCCATTGCGGAGTCTCGGGTGTGATGTCCACTTTGACACAAGCGGCGCGGAATGTGTCGTTTTCCTTTTCAGCCTGTGACCTCTCGGGTAAGGTGGCGAAGCAAGCGATTGCTACAATGGCTAAAGGTAGAAGTCGGAAGCGGTTCAACCTCATTCGTGCGTCTCCTTGGCGTGTTATGAAAACCCGAGTCCACCACGGAATCAATTCCGTGGCTACCCACAGAGCCGTCCGTTAAAACGGACTCCAAAGCGGTCGTCAATAACCCTGATGGATAACAAAAGCCCCCGAGGGAGATCTTCCCTCGGGGGCTTTTTCATAAACGCGCTCTAATGAACTGTAAGCGACTTACTTCGCCAGATCCGCGGCCAAGTCTGTCGCTTCCCACGTGAGCTCCGGAATCTCGCGGCCGAAGTGGCCGTAGTTGGTGCTCTTGCGGAAAATCGGACGGCGCAGTTGGAGTCGATCGATGATCGCTTTCGGGCTGAGATCGATCGCTTTCCGGATGCGCTCGGCGATCTCGGCCTCCGGAATCTTTCCGGTGCCGAAGGTCTCGACACGAAGCGAAACCGGCTTCGCCACACCGATGGCGTAGGCGACCTGAACTTCGCAGCGATCCGCGAGACCAGCCGCGACAACATTCTTGGCCACATAGCGGGTGGCGTAAGCGGCCGAGCGGTCGACCTTTGTCGGGTCCTTGCCCGAGAAGGCGCCGCCGCCGTGACGACCCATGCCGCCATAAGTGTCGACAATAATCTTCCGACCCGTCAGACCGGCGTCGCCCATTGGGCCGCCGACCACGAATTTGCCGGTCGGGTTGATGTGGTACTTGGTGTTGTCATCCAGGTAATCGCCGGGGATCACCGGTTTGATGATCTTGTTCATCACATCCTCACGGATCTGCTCGATCGGGACATCCTTGGTTTGAGTCGAGATGACAATCGCGTCGACACGAACAACCTTGTCGCCCTCGTATTCGACAGTCACCTGCGATTTGCTGTCTGGATAAAGGTAATCCAGTTCTTTGTTCTTCCGAACGTCGCGCAGTTTCTCAGTCAGACGGTGCGCCCAAAAAATCGGGGCGGGCATGTAAACCGGAGTCTCTTTGCAGGCATAACCAAACATCATGCCTTGATCCCCAGCGCCTTGTTCCTTCTCGCTGGATTCATCGACGCCTTGCGCGATGTCGGGGGACTGTTTGCCGATGGACACCAGGACGCCGGAAGTCTCCCAATCGAACCCGATGGAAGCGTCATCGTAACCGATGAATTTGATAGCCTCGCGGACCACCTCGCGGTAGTCGACAATGGCTTTCGTCGTGATTTCACCGGCGACTAGCGCCAAGCCGGTGGTCACCAGGGTTTCGCAAGCGACACGGGACATTGGATCCTGCTCGAGAAGAGCGTCCAGGATGGAGTCGGAAATGAAATCCGAAACCTTGTCGGGATGTCCCTCACTCACCGATTCCGAGGTGAATAAGTTCCTTTCACTCATACTTTCTCCTTTTCTTAATGTGATCTAAAAAAAATTCTCAGAGGTCCGAGATATCTTTTCCGAATAATATTTGCGCCGAATCGCCAAGATTCAGACTTTGGAAAGTTCCCTCAACCAGACTGTTTTCGCCAAGAAGAGACCCTCGAAGCAGCGCCCCTTTCACTGTGGAATTCCGATTGATGATGGAATCCTGAACGATCGATTCCTCGATCACGCTACCCTCGGCGATGGAGGCGTTGGGGCCAAGGATCGAATCAACCAATTTCACATTCTCGGCGATATAAACCGGCTCGCGAATAATGCACCCGGGGGCCACCACGCTCTTCGACTTTTTCTGAAGGAGGGACCGGTTGGTGGCCAACACTGTTTCGGGTTTTCCACAGTCGAACCAATTGGTAACGGGAAAGGTGGTCATCTCCTCCCCTTCCTCAAGCATGATTTGGAGGGCATCGGTCAGTTGATACTCCCCCTTGGTGGTCTTGTCCTGCTCAACGATGAGTGTTTCGAGTGCATCGGCAAGTTTTTTCGAGTTCTGAATGAAATAGAGCCCCACGATGGCCAGATTGCTCGGAGGAACATCCGGTTTTTCCACGAATCCTTTGATCAGGTTGTTCTCAAGTTTGACCACGCCGAAACGACGGGGGTCCTCGACTTCGCGAACTCCGATCGAGGTTTTCCCTCCGCTGAAAACTTCCCTGAAAGAGCAGTCGAAGATGGTGTCTCCAAGGACAATTAGGCTTGGGGATTCGTCCATGTAATCCTTAGCCAGATAAATGGCATGCCCGAGGCCGAGCCGCTTTTCCTGTGGGATCACATGGATCTTGAGATCGAATGCTTCGCTGACATATTCGCGAATTTGGTCCCCACGGTACCCAACGATGAGGACCAATTCATCGATGCCATCCTCCATGAGTTGCTCGATGATGTGTCCCAGGATCGGCTTTCCCGCCACCTGGACCATCACCTTCGGCAATGTGTATGTATGCGGGCGCAGACGTGTCCCCTCGCCCGCGACGGGAATTATCGCTTTCATCTTCGATGGGGGTTCCTCTCCAGGAATCTGGGTGACACAAAGAGAGGAGTATCCCCCATCTAGATGAAAGTTGCAAGAATCGGCCAAAAAAGACCGAAAAACGACTGAACTTGGAAGTTAGGCCGCCTTGGGTAGGTGGTTGGCGAAGGCGAGTTCGGCGATGGAATCGACGACGAGATCGGGGGAATAGGCGAAGCGCACCAAATCTTCTTGTCGGGTGCCGCCCGAGAGGACCAGGATGGTTTGGTACCCCATTTGGACTCCCCCCAGAATGTCGGTCTCCATCGTGTCCCCTATGATCGTGGTGTCGGCGGTTGCTGTGCCCAGCTCCTTCCTAGCCTGCCGCATCATGACCGGGCTCGGCTTACCGACACTGAAGGACTCGATCCCGGTGGCCGCCTCGATCATGGCCGCGATCGCGCCACAACCCGGCCGAATTCCATCCTTTGTTGGGCAATTCGGGTCCGGATTCGTGGCCACGAGTTTAGCGCCGCCAGCCACCATCTTGACCGCTGCCTCGACCATCTCGAAGGTGATCGAACGGCCCTCGCCGATGACGACATAATCGGGATCGTGGTCTACAATTGAGTAGCCGTTGGAGTGGAGGGCGTTCAGCAACCCCCCCTCGCCGATGACATAGGCGGTTCCCCCCGGCTTTTGCCGAGCCAGGAAACGCGCGGTCGCCATGGCGCAGGTAAAGATGTTGTTTTCCTCGACATTGAACCCCATCCTTCGGAGTTTAGTGAGGATATCCAGCCGAGTCCTTTGGCTGTTGTTGGTCAGGAAGAGGAACGGGATGTCCTCTTCTTTCAGGCGATCGATGAACTCGATCGCACCCGGGATGATTTCGCTGCTTCTATAAATGACCCCATCCATATCGATGAGATACCCTTTGCTCATGATAGAAACTCTCCTTTGATTTGGGTGGTGCATATCTAAGCATTACGCAAGGCCCGTGCCGTATACGGGTGGTCCGGCATCTCTACTCAGATTTTCCAACAATATTCGGCCTTGAATCTTAATTTTCTCAGAGGTTCCTGTTAAAAATTGATCAATCTGTCCAAAAAGAGAAATGCGGCAGGGTTGACTTTGGCATAGTTCCGCGTGATGGAATCCGCCGAAGATGGTCCTGTTTGAGGACGATAATGAACCTGATGTCCCGTGATCGTTGGATTTGGCTCCTCATCCTTGGATTGATTGTCACTGGTTTCCTGATCGGGATGCCGATCGGTTTTCCGCTAGACGATGCGTGGATCTTTACCGTCTTTGCGGCAAACCTCAGAAACCTTGGTGAGTGGTCCTACAATCCGGGCGAGCCTTGCGCGGGAGTGACCAGCCTCCTCTGGACCTGGCTGCTCTCCTGGATCCCGGAGTCGTCCGGTTATCCCTTCAGATCCGAGGTCATCGGTGCACGTACTCTTTCGCTCCTCCTTTCCTTTCTCCCATTGGCGCTCTGCCTCCCCACGATTTTCGCCTCGGGTTTGGCGGGCGCCAATCGGTTCCGCCATCGTCTGGGTGCGATTCTTAGTCTCGTGGCATTAGCCCATGGGATATGGCTCTTTCACACCTTTTCGGGAATGGAGACCACTCTCTTTGTTTCGACCGGGGTTTGCGCGATTTACTTCTTTCATCGAAGCAACCACTGGCTGTCCGGCCTCTTCTGTTTCTTCCTGGTCCTGAT
>JACKFH010000056.1 GCA_020632575.1 Candidatus Omnitrophota bacterium
ATCTCCAATTCCCGTTGGTTCTCGCCGAAGTGATAGAGTTCGGCTGAAAACCGATCATCTCTCGCCTCGTTTACCAACGCCGCGAAATCTCTTGGCTCCGTGAGCCATCTCACCGCGTTCATCGGGAAATAACCGACATCGCCGGGATCACCAGTCAGAGTGGAATAAAGAAGACTCGGATTAGGTGTTTTAATATTGGGGTCGGCGTCTGGATGAATGCCGTTGCTTCCAAAGACCGCCGGAAAGCGGAGGACTCGGTCGGTGTAACGGACCTCCGAGGTGTAGCCAGGATAATTTGTTCGAAACGCCTCGGCGGTTTCGGCCAATTCTTTTTCAAGAGGTTTGAGATCGCCGCCCAGTCGATATTGGACATACGCTCCACCGTCTCTTTCGATAAGTTCGTCGAAGTCATCCTCGCCTGTGAGGAAGTGAAATTTCGCTCCGACACTGGAGAGGCTTCGAAGTTTGGCCGAACACCATTCGGCGGAACCCGGTTCCGCGTTCCCGTTCCCATCTCCGTACTCCAGTCGAATTCTCGCCATCGATTTCAAAGGCTCCAAGTATTTTTCATCCCCGGTCATGTGATAGGTGAGCAGGAGAGATTCGGTCATCATCGACATGGCGCTTGGCCAGACATAGAGCGGGTCGGCGCTATGGTTATGAGGATCCCACCAAGGGCCTTCGATTCCTCCGACTTGGCCATCCGGCCAATGAATGGCGCTGGGGATGATTCCCTTCGGCTTTCCTTTTTCCTCGCGGGCGGTGATGTCGACCCAGGTGTTCATCCATTTCGAGAAGAGTTCGGCCAAGCGAGGATCTCCGGTTCGTTGCCAATAGAGCAATGCCGGTTGAACCGCCCTGGGATGGTAGACTGTGTCGCAGGCTTTACGGGGATCGTCGGAGACCTCGTCGACACTGAAGTAAGTCGATTTGAATTGGAGAAACCCGCGCTCGTTGACGCCGGTCCAAAGGTTTTCGAAGAGGTCGGCAAGCCGTAGGGCCATTTTCGACCATTCAGGGTTGTCCGGTTCCAGATGCATCATCGGAGTGATGGCGTCGGCGGAGTCCTCGGCGGTGTGTTCGACATCGAAGACATGGTCGGTGTAGCCCCGTTTCATGTGCTCTTGTGACATGAGCGACCGAGTGAAAAAGGATTGAGCCTCGATCATCTTGGGATCCTCGAAAGCGATCAGCGCCGGCACCCACCAGCGCCACATCTCGCAATCGTCCCCCCAACCGCCGCCGTACTCCCCATTCTCCTGGAGACGGTTATTGATCCACCAATGAATGATATCGGTTAGACGTTCCAAGGATTCCCTCTGCGCCACCGCCCAAGCCGGAGCATTTTCGGGGGCGGTGTATTCTTTCTCGGGTGGGAAGGGTTCGCCGAGGTACATCTTCGCGATCCTGTTATTTGGAAAGTGGTCGAGATATTTTTCGAACTCCTTCCGCGCAAGGTCATACCAAGCGCGGCGAACTTCGTATTCCTTGTTGATCCCGCCATACTCGAGGATGACCCAGACCCGCATTCTGCCGCGATAGAGATGAGTGAGCGGATAGAAGGGGGAATCTTCCGGAACGCCAAACGGATAGTCCTGTTCTTTAAGCACAGTGGGTCCGAAGTAATCGAGTCGGGGATTGCGTTCATACTTATCGATGGCCGCGATGAGGGCGTCGAGGTCGGGGACCAAATTATGGGGAAGGTCGTCCGATTGCCGAAGTGATTTCAGAATCTCGAGGCGCTCCTTGTCGGAATCCTCGTTTCCCGCTTTTTGAATCCAGGAATCGAGGGTCTCGCTGTGGGAGCACTGAATTGCGGCAAAAGAAATCAGGGAAAACAGAAATGCTTGGAACAAAGGCCTGATCATTTCAAAGCGCCCCTAGACTCCCGCTTTCGGGGTTGAGTCAGAATTGCCGATTTCGGAGAAGTTACTGATTCTAATCGCGCCTTCCGGAAAGCGGGCAATAACCTCCAATTGACCGCCCATCGCTTCAATGTGGCTACGCAAAGTCGATAGATACATGTCGGTGCGTTTTTCTATCTTGGCGATGGAGGGCTGTTGAACATGGAGGATCTCCGCCAACATCTTCTGCGACAGCCCGCGAGCTTGACGGAGCTCATGGAGAGGCATTTCGGCAAGCATGGCTCGAGCTTTGGCCTCAGCCCGTGCCTGAGATTCGGGGGACATCCGCGAGCGCAACTCGGAATATTTCTTAGTCATCGATTAGATCTTCCTTTCGAAGTTGATCCAAATGTTCGTCATAAAGACGGTCGGCGATTGGAACGAATGTGTCGTACCACCGGTCTTGCCCCGTCTTGTCGCCGCCGATGAGTAAGATGGCGGACCGTCGAGGATCGAAAGCGTACAAAGTCCGGAAGGGTCGACCTTCGTGTTGCGTACGTAGCTCACGCATGTGGTCATGCTTTGATCCATTGATTTTACTGCTGTATGGAAAACCCAGTTGTGGACCTGCTGTCTCCAGAAGACGGACAGAAGCATCAACCGATTCCTGTTCCTCTTCAGTCAGTCCATCCCACCACTCTCCAAACTCGTCCGTGTACTCGACCTCCCAACTCATGGGAACAATATAACTTAAAAGGAATATTCCTTCAAGGGAATGTTTTGCCCACCGTAACCAGTTTCAAAAAAGGAGGAGTCGGCAGTCTCTCCTAACCCACCCTCCCCTCCAAAAACTGTCTCCCCAACTCCCATCCCCCCCAATACGATTCACGGTGAAGGACACGAACTGGGTGGGTGGTCACTGTCGCCTCGATCTTTTCCCGGAGGCGTTCGAAATAGAATTTCCCTTCTTCGATCAAACCGCCGGTCAAAAAGATTTCGGTTCCGGGAGGCATATTCGCTTTTTCGGTCAGTCCGAAAAGGCTCTTGCAGACTTGGTCGATTTGGTTGTCCACGATTTCAAGGGAGACCGAATCGCCCTTCGATGCTTCCCGAAGGACGGTGGGAGCATAACGCGCCCACACCGCTGGGTCGAAAGTGGTGGCATAAAGGAATTTGAGGAACTCAGGGACCTCGGTGACACCGGCCATCTCACAAAATTTTTGAGTGAGCGAGGTCTCGGGACTGACTCGGTCGTACGAGCGAAAGACCGCGGTGAATCCCTCTTTGGCCAACTCGAAACCGGAGCCGACATCGCCGAGCAAACCGCCCCAACCGCAGGTTCGATAAATCTCACGGTCAGCCCCCCGAGCAAAGAAGGCGCTGCCCGTCCCGAATAGCCCGATGGCCACCGGATCGTTCGGGTTCGCGGCTCGCAATGCCTGCCGAGCGTCCGATTCGACGATGGCCTTGAAGGGGAAACCGGCTTCGAAAAAGTGCTGAAGGAAGTCCGCCTGATCCTCTTTACGATCGAGACCCGCCAAGCCCATCACCGCCACCGAAAAAGCGGAGGGCTTTATCCCGGTCTTATCGAAGAGTTTCTTGCAGGCTTTGACAACGCGGTCGGCGGTCGGCCCCCAATCGGCGAGGACAGCGGGAATGCCGCTTTCCCTTTCCCAACCGTGTTCCGCTCCTTCACGGTCGAGGGCGAAGACTCGCAAGTAAGAGCGACCGCCATCAACCACCAGAATCAAGTCTTTCATCGAGTGCGCTCCTCCGGATTCTCAAGGTTGGCGATCTGATTCTCCAGGGCGCGGTTCTTCTCTTTCCAATCCCCCAACTCGTTTTCGAGGTCATTTCGGAGTTGGGTTCGTTCGTCGGCAAGCCGCTCTTGGTATCGAGTCAGCGACTCTTCTCCCTCGGAGGAGAACCCGAGGGGGAGGACTTGCCTCGCGACAGCCAGAACGAAGACGATGCAGGAAAACCCGATCAGGAAAAAGAAGAGTCCAGAATGTCGGGAATCGGGCGATGACCTGCTCATGGAACTCCCACATTCCTTTCCTCGGGGACCAGGTCGAAGGAAAACTCCCGGGTGTCGGTGATGGTGAAAGGGAGGATGTCCACAAACAGGTCGATGGGGGGATACTCATACCACCTCGGTTCGATGAACACGATCTGTTTGGCGGGAAGATACCCCTCCTTGTTGCAGTAGAGTTGGTACCCGGCTCCGATGGTTTTGAATTCATATTCGATCGGCGTCGTTTGAAACTCTTTTCTCCTGTCCTCGAACGCTTGCTCCTCGGCGTTCAAGGCGCTGCCTCTCGATTTCTTCGAATCGATCCGACGCGCCATCCTGAGATTAGTGTCCTCGTATCGGATCGGCTTCCCCTCCACAAAGACCTCCGCGCCGGAGGGGATCGAGGAGATCTGCATGAGATTGCGACGGCACCCCAGCGTCATCAGACAGACGCACAGAAGCAACGTCGCGAGAAAGGTTCGTGGTGCACGGCAGTGGTTCATCAAGTGGGAGTTTAGACCACAGTCTCTCGTTTGATCCACCCGAGGGCTCTTTTCAGGTTCCGGGTTCGGACTGCGTTCTCCGGATGTAATCGGACAATCCCTCCAAATCGCTGACCTCGGACTCGCGGATGTCGCGAGCTCCGATCTCGGCGAGGGTCTGGCTGGTTTTGGGCCCGATGCTGTACATGGGCGTGGAGTTCGCCAAAACCTGGAACGCCTCACTGCCGATCCTGGCTCGAAAGCCTCGAACCGTGGACGAACTTGTGAAACAGATTCCATCGATGGAGAGTTCCGACAGGGGGATGTCCGGATGCCAGGGCTCCTCGATGGCGACAGTCCGATAAGCGGTCACTCGGTCGAAATCCCCACCCCCCGCTAGGATTGATTTCGCCAGGGTTTCCCTCGCGATCTTGGAACAAGGAAAAAGAAAACTTCTCCCTTCAACTTCACCTTCCGATTCCAGCTGGCGGAAGAGATCCTCCGCGGTGAAATTCTCTGGAACGAGGTCCGGGACGATTCCCCAATCCTCAAGCAGACGAGAAGTCGCCTGGCCAACTGCGGCAATTTTCACATTTCCAAACCGGCGGATATCCCACCCCAATTCCTGAAAGATCTCGCGCACCGCTCGAACAGCGTTCTTGCTGGTGAATAGAACCCAGTCGTAATCCTCCATGTGGGTCAGCTTCTTGATCAGATCAGTCGATTCCTCAACTGGATCGATCCGAATGGAGGGACACAGAAGGACCCCGGCGCCCCACTGCGAGAGTCGTGTTTGGAGCGGGTCATCGGCCTCGGCCGGATGGGTCAGCACGAACAACTTGTCGCGCAGTGGGAGGGAGTTCTGTACATGGGATCTCATGGTGGCCACCTCTCCCACTACAAGAACCGCCGGATACCCCGGCTGGAAGACCTCCGGGTTGTCTCGCAACTCGGCCAGTGTGGTTAGCGCGATCGACTGAGTCGGGTAGCTTGCTTCTCGAACGATCAGGGCTGGGGTGGCTTCAGGTCTTCCCGATTCGATCAGCCTCTCTCCGATATCGGGCAGGTGTTTTCCGATCATATAAAACACCAGGGTTCCGGCCCTCGCCATCTCTCCCCAATCTAGGTGAGAGTCCTCCCTCTCCGGGTCTTCATGACCGGTTACAAAAGTGACGGAGGATGCGATGTCTCGGTGAGTTAACGGGATTCCAGCGGCGGCGGCCGCGGCGATTCCGGCGGTGACGCCCGGAACCACCTCGAAAGGGATTCCCGCGTCTTGAAGGGCTTCGATCTCCTCTCCGACTCGTCCAAAGATACCGGGATCGCCCCCCTTGAGTCGAACAACCCTTTTCCCCTCGCGGGCTTTCGCGATCAGAATTTCTTGGATTTTTTCTTGGGGGACCTTTGCTTTTCCAGGATGCTTGCCGACATCGATTCGCTCCGCGCCTGCGGGAACTTCGTCAAGGAGTTGATAGGGAATGAGGCGGTCATGAACGACCGCCTCGCAAGTTCGCAATTTTTCGAGCGCTCGAACCGTAACCAGCCCCGGGTCTCCGGGGCCGGCTCCGATCAAACTCACGAATCCCATTCGGGAGTTATCCCCTTTTGTCGATGGGGACATACTCCTCACGGGCCGGACCGACATAGATGCCGCGCGGACGGAAGATCCGGTTCTTCTTCAGATACTCGAGAACACGAGCGGTCCAGCCGGCGACACGGCTCACCGCGAAAATGGGAGTGAACATTTCGGTCTCGATCTTCATGGCGGCGTAGACAATGCCGGAATAGAAATCCACATTCGGGAAGATTTTTTTCTCTTTCCCTAGTTCCGAGATCACCGCGCTCTCGAGTTTGACCGCGATTTCATAGAGTGACTGGATCTTGGGGTCGCGTTTGGAGAGAAGCTCGGCCAGAGGGTGAAGCACACGCGCGCGCGGATCGTAGGCCTTGTAAACGCGGTGGCCGAAACCCATCACCTTCCGTTTCTGCTCGCGCGCTTTCTTGTACCACGCATCCACATTGTCCGGGGAGCCGATCTCCTCGAGAGTCTTGAGAACCGCTTCGTTGGCGCCGCCATGCAAGGGGCCCTTGAGGCTTCCGATGCCGGCCACGATCGAGCTATACATATCGGACAGGGAGGAATTGACCACCATGGAGGTGAAGGTGGAGGCGTTCATGCCATGGTCGGCGTGGAGGATCAGACAGACATCCATGACGCGGGCGTCTTCCTCGGTCGGCTCGTTGCCCGACATCATCCGGACCAAGTCGGCGGCCAACGAAAGATCGGGATTGGCCTGAAGCGGTTTCTCGCCGTGCCGTGTGCGGGCGACAATCCCGGTGATCACCGGCAGCTTCGCGATGAGTTTGATCGCCACCTCGGTTTCGGCCTCCACACTGGTGTCCTCGGAGGTCGGATCCAGCAATCCCAAAACCGAGACGGCAGAGCGCAGGTCGGACATGGGGTGGCCTTTGCCGAGCGGGAGAGCATTGACCGCGTCCCATTCCTCCTGGGTCAGCACACGATACTTGCCGAGCTTGGCTTTGAACTCGTCAAGTTCTTTCTGGGTCGGAAGCTTTCCGAAGATGAGGAGATAAGAGGTTTCCTCGAAGGTCGAGAACTCGGAGAGTTCGAAACAGTCCAAACCCCGGTAAATCAACCATCCCTTCGAACCATTGACATAGCCGATGGTCGTTTCGCAGGCGACCGCCCCCTCCAGACCGAGACCCACTTTACAATCGACCGGCCAATCGACCGCGCTGGTTAGCGCGGGCTCCGGTTCGGAATCGGTCTCTTTTACGGCTCTTTCCTTTGCTGCTTTGATAAGTTCCTTAATTTGATCGGTCATCGCTTGACCCTCCCACTCACTGATAAAATGGCATTCAAACGAGCTGCTCGGCAATTTGCACCGCATTCAGCGCCGCACCTTTTCTGAGCTGATCTCCACTGATAAAAATTTCCAAACCGCGACCATCGGTTCTCGAAATATCCGAGCGGATTCTCCCGACGAGAACCTCGTCGATACCGCTGGCGTCCAGGGGCATCGGGAAATAATTCTTCTCGCGATCGTCCACCAATCGGACACCGGGGGCCGATCGAATGGCCTCTCGGGCCTCCTCGACCGACACGGGATTTTCGAATTCGATGTTCACCGCTTCAGAGTGAGCGCGCAGGACGGGCACGCGAACACAGGTGATAGCGATCCCAATCTCGGGATCGTTAAAAATCTTTCGCGTTTCGGCGACCACTTTGTTTTCCTCGCCATTATAGCCATTCGCCTCGATCGCCGCATTATGCGAGTAGACATTGAAAGCAAGTTGGTGAGGCATGGCTTTGGGTGCGGGGGTCTTCCCCTCGAGAACCTCGCCGCATTGGCTGACAAGGTCCGCCATCGCCGCCGCTCCGGCGCCGCTGGCCGATTGGTAAGTGCTGATAACCAAGCGCTTGATTCGACTCAACTTATACAGCGGCCATAACGCCACAGTTAGAATCGCCGCGCAGCAGTTCGGGTTCGCGATGAGTCCCGAATGCGTGGCCACCTTGTCGCCATTGACCTCCGGGATGACCAGAGGAACCCCCTCCTCCATACGGAAAGCGGAGGTGTTGTCCACAATGACAGCGCCCGAGGCGATCGCTCTTTCCCGAAAAGTTCGGGTGACCGAGGCGCCCGCCGAGGAAAGGACGATTTCTCCTTTTTGAAACTCGTGTTTTTCCAGGTCCTGAATCGTGAGTTCCTGACCTTTGAAGGTGACTTTCTTCCCCGCGGAACGGCTCGAGGCGAGGGGACACAGCTCCCCCACAGGGAAGTTTCTCTGTTCCAAACATTCCAACATGACTTGTCCGACGGCGCCTGTGACACCGACGATACTGACTCGATGGCCACTCATGAAAACCTACTCCAGTGAATAAAATAAAGGCGGTGGATAATAGCAGAGCCCCCCCGTTGAGGCGAGACCCATACGACCTAGTTGCGGTTTGACAATCGACGGATTCTCTTAGTCCTCCGTCTGATCCAACTCCACATTCCAATAAAGATCGCCCAGGAATTTCTCCCAGCTCGGTCGAACCGAGGTGTTTTGGGCGACAAAGGGCAGCCACGCCGGTCTTTTGGGGGTGGATTTCAGGACCAAACCCGCTTCGGTGGGGGTTCGATTTCCCTTTTTCTCGTTGCAATCCCTACAAGAAACCACGCAGTTCTCCCAGGTGCTCCGTCCTCGTCGGGATTTGGGCAGAACATGGTCGATCGTCAACTCGATCATTTTCGGGTGCGATCCACAATACTGACAGGTGAATCGGTCCCTCTTGAAAATGTTTCTTCGAGAGAAAACCACCTTGGGCTTCGGATAGACATCGCACCCAGTGAGGATGACCACCTCGGGAACCGGCATCGAAAAGGAGACGCCATGAACCTTCGGACCGGATTTGATTTTGGAAAGATCCGCCCAGGAATCGATGTCATGCAATTCGTAGGTGTCGGGAGAGATTACTTTGGCCCGTCCGCGGTAAAGCAAGACGATCGCGTGACGCACAGAGGTCGTGCAGATCGCTTGCCAGGAGCGATTGAGTACTAAGGTAGGTTGGGTGAGAATGGCTGATCCGTTCATGGTCAGATACCCAAACCGCATGAAGCGCTAAACTGATTCCACAAGGCGGAAAATTCGAGATGGTGAGGCGGGGGTCAGCGAAGAACGCGACCTCGGCCTCCGACACGGCGTATCAAAATCGCATTTCGGGAAATCCCCGAACTCCATCTGTCAAGATAAAACGCTTCGAAGAGAACTATAGCAACGCTTTCCATCCGGGACTAGGAGGTCCCTTGAAGCCCCATTCTCGGGGAGCACGAATCAAACATTTAAGTGGGGAACTTTAGAACTTTCCAAGTGTTTTCCCCGCTCTTGAAGTTGAAACATCAACCACGCCTACCTTCACCGACGATTGACCAAACAAGGCATCAGTCCAAAAACACCTAGCATGATGACATAGGCTATTCCCGAAACCGGATCCCGGTTCCCGATATACTCCCTCAGAGTTAAGCCTTGCAGCCAAAGGACCAATGTGAATTCGAGACTAACCATCAGGGACAAGGCCACCATGCCGATGCCAATTCTCTCGAAAAGTGCGAAGGGAACGCTGAACCGTTGGGTGACCCATTTCGCGGCGAGCAGGATCGCAAAGAACATCAGTGGCATTTCCAAGAGTTCCGCCCACCTTTCCCCCAGGCGCGGAACCAACCACAGGACCCTCACGATGCCCAAGCCAAATCCCACCGCAAATACGATGGCAAAATAGAAGAGGCCAGGTTTTATCGTTCCGCGGTAGAGCACAACATCCACTCCCAAAATCAAATCCCCCCTTCCGATTCCCGCGTTTCCGTGCGTTGATTCCGCATGACCGAAGCCCCGAACGATTTGGAGAAAGGGATCGATGAAGCAGCCTATCTCAAAGGCCTGACCCTTCTCCTTTTGGTCCTGTTCGCCTTTGTGTTGATTCGCACCGCCTGGATTTCGGATGATGCCTGCATCACCTTTCGAACGGTCGATAACTTTGTCAACGGCTACGGCCTACGGTACAACCCCGCAGAACGAGTTCAAACCTACACGCACCCCCTTTGGATGTTCTGTTTATCGACAGTGCGGGTACTCACGAATCGATTGTATTATGCCACGGTCGCCTTATCGATTCTTCTCTCCATCTGGGCGGTGGCTTGGGTCGCGATCCGGGTGGCCTCTTCCACAATCTCCGGACTTCTTGCTTTAGTGTTGTTGATCTCCTCAAAAGCCTTTGTGGACTACTCGACCTCCGGCCTAGAGAATCCCCTCACCCATCTTCTTCTCGCCTACGCTTTCTGGATCTACCTCCGGTCCGAAGCGGACCGGAAAAACCTCTTACTTCTCTCCTTCACAAGCTCCCTTGTCGCGGTCAACCGCCTGGACGCCCTCGTGTTGGTCCTTCCCATGCTGGCTTACTCGACGTTTCGATACCGTCGCTTGTCGGGAATCCTCTGGGTCGGGCTCGGTTTCTTGCCCTTGATCTGCTGGGAAGTCTTTTCGGTCCTGTATTACGGCTTTCCCTTTCCGAACACCGCCTACGCCAAACTCCATACGGGAATACCCGGATTGAGGCTCGCCAAACAGGGCGCCCTCTATTTCTTAGACTCACTCGACCAGGACCCTTTGACTCTCCTGGCCATAGCGGCGGCGGTCATTTTCTCGTTCTTGCTCAAAGACCGCCAGCTCCGTTGGGCCTCTCTCGGGGTTGTTTTTTACCTTCTATACATCGTGAAGATCGGCGGAGATTTTATGAGCGGACGGTTTTTCACCGCGCCTTTCTTTCTTTCCGTCCTGGTCCTTTCTCGACTCCCCGCCCCAACCCGCAAGGCGCTCGCAATGCTTCCCGCGTCTCTCATCCTCGTGCTGGGATTGGCCGCTTCCACCCCGAACCTCCTCAGCAATGGGAGACTCGATTGGAATGCGGAGACCGATCGGTTCAACAAGGGGATCGCGGATGAGCGGAAATTCTATTTTCAAAGGACCGGTCTGCTCATAGTCGAACGCGGATGGGAGATGCCGGATAAAGGGGGGCGTGAAGCCCGTGAAATGGGACCCGGCGTCGAGGTGAAGACCACACTGGGTTTCTACGGATACCACGCGGGACCTGACAGACACTTAGTGGATATTTGGGGAATCGCCGACCCCCTGATTGCAAGGCTTCCCACCTATGGCGCGACTCAGTGGACGAATCGAATCGGGCATTTCACCCGTGAGATTCCAGAGGGGTATATCGAGACCCTGGAAACGGGCGTCGATTCTTTCAAGGATCGAGACCTAGCGGAGTTTTACGAGGACCTCAAGGTTATTACCCAAGATCCGGTTTTCAGTTGGAATCGGATGAGGACGATTTGGAACATGAATAGAGGGGCCTACGACGAATTGATCGATCGCGAGCGCTACATGTGGCCCTCCAACGAGGGGTTATTGGAACCGGAGGAGATTTCGGACGACGAAGGCGGGATTGGAAAATAAAAAACTTGCCGATTAAGAAGAGCCACTAGGGCCCTCCCCCCGGCAAGTTTCGTCCATTCTATCGAAAAGAAGCCTTACTTGATGGTCACCAGGGTGTCCAACTGAGCGGCGAAGAACACCTTCTTGATCTGTTCGTTGGATCCGATAATGGTCACCTTTCCTCCTCGGCTGTCGAGTTCGACATACGACCACATGATGATTCCCAGACCAAGGCTTTGGATGTAGGTCAATTTCGAAAGATCGTAGGTGATCTGGAGAATGCCCCGGCTGACCAAACCATTGATGGTTTTCTTAAAATTGGTGTAGATCGAGTAATCCAGATCCCCATCCAAAATAATGGTCGCGGTCCCGGCAGCCTCATCGACATCTTCGACTTGAATCTGAGTTGCTTCAGTGGTCATTTCAGCCTCTCCCTGTTTCAAGACAATGGGTTGAGGATTCACCCCGGAAACCCTGTCTGATTTGATTTTCGCTTTTTTTCCAGTGTAGCCTATATTTCTCGTTTCGGCTACCTTCAACCCATATTATGGATGAACAATTTGAAAAGTCAAGTTTATGGATAAGATGGCTTGAGTAAAGAATACAGTTTTCCGTCTTGACACAGAAAGCGCCCGAAAAAAGCCAATGAATCCCCATTGAATGGTGGAGGAAATAGCGGAATCTTGGCTCGCCACAGGGAAGCAAACTTATGCTAAAATGCGGCCGAGGCCATTCTTCAATGATTGGGAGGGTATTGAAATGAACGTGATGAGTTATGTCGAACTGGATGAACAGAGCCGGAAAAGGGCGATCCAAGCCCTAGTCAGAGCGACCTCCGAGGAGTCTCTTTCCTGGGAACAGGATGGAACCGACCGTCATACCTGCGATTTTCAGGGTTTCCACATTGTGGTGATGAAAGAGCCCAATCCTCAGGGAGATGACCAGTATGCTCTGACTGTTAAGACCAAGGATGAGCCTTACAAAAAATACTACTTTCCCGAGTTGGAAGCCTTAATGGCGGAGATCCAAAAACACGAACCCGATGTCCTCAACGATTTGATCTCCGCGCTCGAGAGAAGGTAAGAGAAGAAGTCAGCCAACAAAGACCACGCCCTTCTAGGCTCATCGATCTCCCTTGGCTACTCTTTGGGTGAAGAGCGACAAACCCGATTGTCCCATCTCTATGCATCATTGAAAAATGTTGGAGGATTCCTTGTGACTAACCAAACGCGAAATGTTTCGATTGACGAGACATACAAATTGGCTCGCGAGAAGTATTCCGAAATCGGAGTGGATACGGACCGCGCCGTGGAAGTGCTGAAGACCATTCCGATCAGTCTCCACTGCTGGCAAGGTGATGATGTCGGCGGGTTTGAGATCAAGGAGGGGGACAGTTTCGGCGGCGGGATCGAAGTGACCGGCAACTATCCCGGCAAGGCTCGGAACGCTGATGAATTGCGGGCCGATCTCGATCTGGCTTACTCCCTCATTCCCGGCCATCACCGGCTCAATCTCCATGCGAGCTACGCCGAAACGGGTGGAAAGAAAGTGGACCGGGACGAAATCGAACCGGCTCACTTTTCCGGCTGGATCGACTGGGCCAAACAAAAGGGCCATGGCCTCGATTTCAATCCAACTTGTTTCGCTCATCCCCTGGCGGACGATGGATTCACCCTTTCTCACTCGGATGAAAAGGTCCGGAAATTCTGGATCGACCACTGCCGCATCACCCGCCGGATCGGGGCCCACTTCGGCCGTGAGCTCGAAACCCCCTGTGTGACCAACATCTGGATCCCGGATGGCTACAAAGACATCCCCGCCGACCGTCTTTCACCCCGTGAAAGGCTTCGCGATTCCCTCGACCAGATCCTCGAAGAGAAACTCGATCCCGCTCAAAACTTGGACGCCGTTGAATCCAAACTTTTCGGCATCGGTTCGGAAAGCTACGTGGTGGGTTCGCATGAATTTTATCTTGGCTACGCCATCACCCGCGGCACGCTCCTCTGTCTCGATGCCGGTCATTACCATCCCACCGAAACGATATCGGAAAAGATCTCCTCGACCATGCTCTATCTTGATGAGATGCTCCTGCATGTCAGCCGCGGCGTCCGCTGGGACAGCGACCATGTGGTGGTGTTGAACGACGAACTTCGGGCGATCGCGGAAGAATTGGTGCGTGGCGACTTCCTCAGCCGTGTGCATATCGGCCTCGATTTCTTCGATGCCAGTATCAACCGGATCGCGGCCTGGGTGGTGGGGACTCGTGCGATGATCAAGGCCTTGTTGATTGCGCTCCTGGAACCGACAGATAAACTTCGTGACCTGGAGAATCAGGGGGATTACACAGGCCGACTCGCCCTTTTGGAGGAGATCAAGACGCTTCCTTATGGGGCGGTTTGGGACCAGTACTGCGCCGCCATGGATGTTCCCGCTGGCTTGAGCTGGTTGGACGAAGTCCGGAAATATGAGAAGAATGTCTTGTCCGGTCGAGGATAAAACCCCAAACTGGGTGAGAAAGACCTCTTCTTGAAGGGAGTGTGCATGCCTGTCTTAAGAAATTCCGTCGGTTTTGTCGTCGGCGCCTTGATGATCGCAATGTGTGCGACGTCCTCCTGGGCGGAAAAGAGGATCCTCCTCATTCCCACGGAACTCGATCACCCCTGGGCAACCCACATGTACCGACGGGGTTGTGAAATCCTGGCGAAGTGCCTCAACGAAAACCCGGATGTGGTGGCGATGGTCTGTCCAGACAACAATTGGCCCACGGATCCAGAGATCTTTCGCGGCGTCGACGCTCTCGTTTATTACTCGAGTCCCGCCGGCGACATCATCCTTTCGCCCGAACATCGCGAGACCCTCTATGGCTTATTCGAGGCGGAGGTCGGGTTTGTCGCACTCCATTGGTCCACCGCCACGAGTGACGCGGCGCTCGGTCCGGAGTACATGAATATTCTGGGGGGGTGGTTTCATTTCGACCATTCCGGTTTGAAGGTGGACCAGCGCCCCTTGATCCAAGTCGATCCGAATCATCCGGTTTGCAGGGGATGGGAGAGCTACGAACTCCTGGATGAGTACTACCTCAACCTGAAATTCAATGACAATGCGAAACCGGTGATCAAGGTGAATGTCGACGGGACCGATCAGGTGGTCGCGTGGGTCATGGACCATGAGGGGGGCTGGCGAAGCTTCGGATGCACCCTTGGACATTTCCATAACAATTTTGGAATCCCGCAGTTTCGACGCGCCATTTGCAATGGCATCCTCTGGGCCGCTCACGCCGAAATCCCCGAGGGGGGCAGTGTGATCGACCTTCCCGAGGAAGATTTGGTCCTTCCTGAGAAACCCCCGGAAAAATAATCCCGATTCTTAATCCGCCAATGAAAGAATTTTGACTATGACAAAATCGTATGCATCCATCCTTTCACTTGTTTTCTTAGCAACGGTGGCGCACGCCTCCGACATCGAACTCGGCCTCGAGAAGGTCGCCGGTCGGTTCGAATTCCCGGTTCTCGCCACGCACGCGGGCGATGGAAGCGGGCGGCTCTTCGTGGTCGAGCGTCTCGGCAAGATTTGGATCTTGGATCCCGAGGGGAACCGATTGCCGCAACCGTTTCTCGATATCGGACCCGAGGGGGCGGATCGAGTGGCGTCCACTGACGACACCGGCGATGAAAGGGGATTGTTGGGACTCGCCTTCCACCCGAACTATGAGACCAACGGCCGGTTCTTTGTCCATTATTCCCAGAAAGATCATTCGCTGGACGCCGAAGAAAAGTATCCCGCCCCGACGATTGTCGCCGAGTACTTGGTCTCCGACGATCCCAATGTGGCCAAGACCGAAGAGAAGATTGTTTTTGGTCCGGTCGAGCAGCCTTTTTGGAACCACAACGGCGGGTCGATCGAGTTCAACCCCCACGATGGATGCGAGGGATGCCTCTATCTCGGTCTGGGCGATGGCGGTTCGGCGAACGATCCCCATGGAAACGGCCAAAACCTGGACACGTTTCTCGGAAAGATCCTTCGTTTCGATGTCGATTCGGGAGATCCCTATGCGATCCCCGAGGACAATCCCAAACTCACCGAGGATGGCCCGAGCGAAATCTGGGCTTATGGGATGAGGAACCCCTGGCGGTTCTCCTTCGACCGTGAAACCGGGCTTCTCTTCGCGGGCGATGTCGGCCAAGGCACTCGTGAAGAGGTCGACATCATCGAGAAGGGGGGCAACTACGGGTGGAACATCATGGAGGGATTCGCCTGTTTCAACCCGCCAGAGGACTGCAACCAGGAGGGCCTCACTCTCCCGGTCACCCAATACGAGCATCCAGAGGGTTGCTCCATGACCGGTGGGTATGTTTATCGGGGCGAGAAATTTCCATCCATGGTCGGGCGCTATTTCTTCGCCGATTACTGTCTGGGAAAGATTTGGAGCATTGGCCAAGACGATCAGGGGAACTGGGAGCGTGCACCAACCCTTCACACGGAGACCGGCTACCTCATCAGCAGTTTCGGTCAGGACGAGGCGGGGGAGATTTATGTGGTCAAATTCATGACGCGGGATGGGACGGTCTACCGATTGGTTGACAAGAATGTAGTGGATTAAAGCGACTCTAAGGGAGTGTCAACGTGGCGAAGAAATACTGGCTGATGAAATCGGAACCGGATGCGTTTTCGATTGAGGATCTTGAAAAGAAGGGATCCGAGCCTTGGGATGGGATCCGGAATTATCAGGCTCGGAATTTTATGCGGGATGACATGAAGGTGGGCGACGGCGTCTTGTTCTACCACTCCAACTCAAAACCATCCGGGGTGGCGGGAGTCGCGAGAGTTTGCAAGGAAGCCTATCCGGATCACACCGCCTGGGATCCGGACAGTCATTACTTTGACCCCAAATGCGACCCCAAGAATCCGACCTGGATGATGGTGGACCTGGAGTTCGTCGAAAGATTCTCCGTGGCAGTCCCCCTGAACGAACTGAAGGAGAACCCCAAGCTCGAGGGAATGATGGTGACCAAGCGAGGCATGCGCCTCTCGATCCAACCTGTGGAGAAAAAGCACTTCGACGAAGTCCTTCGGATGGGACGGAAGAGGTCGAAAGGCTAGTTCTAGGCC
>JACKFH010000057.1 GCA_020632575.1 Candidatus Omnitrophota bacterium
GGCCGCCCCCCAACCCCACTGTTTATTCCGCCCTCTCCCTCTGGCATACTCCCCGACGATATGAAACGACGCATCTCCATTCTCGGATCCACCGGGTCGATTGGCACCCAAACTCTCGATGTCATCCGCGATCACCCCGATATTTTTGAGGTGGTCGGTCTGGCCGGGTACCGCAACCTGGACCTCCTCAACCAACAAATTGAGGAATTCCACCCCAAAGTCGCCACCGCGAGCCAACCCAACGGCCATCTCAATGGGGCTTCGCCCTGCCGTTGGACCTCGGAGGATCTCGAGGGGCTGACCGAGGTGGCCACACTGGATGAGGCTGACACTGTGGTGGTCGCCACTGTCGGCGCGGCGGGTTTAGTCCCGACCCTCGCCGCGCTCCGGGCCGGGAAGAATGTCGCCTTGGCAAATAAGGAAGTCCTGGTCATGGGCGGCGATATCCTGATGGCCGAGGCGCGGCGACTCAATCGTCCTATCATCCCCATCGACTCCGAACACAGCGCCATCCTTCAATGCCTCCAGGGCGAAAACTGCCAAGCCATCGAAAAGATTGTCATCACCGCCTCGGGTGGACCGTTCCGGGAGTGGGATGCCGAATCGATTCGTGGCGCGACCGTAGAGCAGGCGCTCAAACACCCGACCTGGGCGATGGGAAGAAAGATCACGGTCGATTCCGCCACGTTACTCAACAAGGGATTGGAGGTGATCGAAGCGCATCACCTCTTCGACCTACCGGTGGATCAAATAGAAGTGGTCATTCACCCGCAGTCCATCATTCACTCGATGGTCGAATTCAATGATGGGGCGGTGATCGCTCAGATGGGGGTGCCGGACATGAAGGTGCCGATCCAATACGCCCTCACCTTCCCCGAGCGTCTCCCGCGCAAAGACCCCACACTCGACCTCGCGGCGATGGGACAACTCACCTTCGCCTCGCCGGACTACGAAAAATTCCCCTGCCTTAAAATGGCCTTCGAGTCTTGCCGGAAGGGTGGCGGGTATCCGGCGGTTCTATCCGTCGCCAATGAAGTCGCGGTCGCGGCTTTCCTCGAGGAAAGAATCCCCTTCGGCAAAATCGCGGAACTCATCCAGGAGGCGCTCGACCACCACGAGGATCCCTCGGAAATCAACTTCGAAACCATCCTGGAAATCGACCGCAAGACTCGGGAGTTTGTCTTCGGACTCTTGGCGGAAAGTTCCTATCTGGCGAAATAAAGGGGGAAACAACTCTCCCTAAGAGGGATAATTCGGACCTCCCACCTCGAGTGAATCACCCCCCCGGTTTATTGAATCATTTTCCATTGCACACCTGGATCGATCGATTCGATCTCCACCTTCCCGCGATTCCAGACCAACGTTCCAGCGGACATGGCCTCGACCCGAATGGTTCCATTGGGAAGGTTGAGAGAAAGCGGCGCGGTTTCCCCGTGATAGCCCACAGCATAAAGTTCCAAATCGGAGTCGGCGTACAACCAGGCGGGATGTTTGCCACAGGTTAGTGTGGCGCCACCCACCTGAATTTCGCCGCTCGCGGATTGGCGCATGAAGGGTGATTCGAGCATTGGCCAGCCCAGGTCTCCCTCCTCGGTCCACCGACGAAGGAGGGTCCAGGTCATCAGGTCGACTTCGATGCCGACCGATTGACCGTCCCGTGTGTAGTTCACCGACCAGAGGCGAGACTCCTTGCCGCTGTAGGTGATGGGGGGATCGGTTTTCTCGGTGAGTGTTCCCTCCGAGATTTTTGCCGCGAACTCCTTGCCGGAGGGATAATCGGAAACACTGGAGACCTCGGAGTAGAAGCCGCATTGGGGATGTCCCTTGAAAAACCCGCCTGGCCACTCCAACTCCCAGAACGCCTTTTTCGGTCCCTGGTAGTTGGGAAGTTCTAAGACCAGATCACCGGCCTTCTCGACGAGCCGGACCCGAGCGTCACGGCCGAGGTCGGTGAGGGTGAGCGGGCGCACACCGACATACGCCTCGCCGATCCTGACGACCACCGTTTCCCCAGGCTCCACCTCGGCGGGGAGGTCCTCGACCTTCCGGTCCCCAGCCCAGGTCTCATCGATCAAATCCCGACGGGTCCAAATCAGAACCGCCTTAGCGCTCTTTTGATAATGCAATGCGGGAGGTTTGTAGAGTCCGATTGCGCGAGGCCCGTTCTGAACTCCCCAGAAGTCTCCCTCTTCATTGAAGTTTCGGGACATCGAGCGGTCGGTGGCGTGGTAGAAATCGCCCAGCCATTTGTCGCCGACCACATAGCGTGAGTAAACCACCCCCGGTTTGTCCGACTCGGGACGGTTGGCGTGAATCATAAAAACATTGGATTGCTCGCCGAGCCCGCGAGTGGCCACCCCCATCGCGAATCGCGGCGTGAGGCAGGTGGAGAGGCCCATGTTCCAATCCCGGGCCGCGGTCTCGAAAATCTGATAGGACCCCTTCGATCTGTCCAACACGGAGCCGATCCATTGGGGAACAACCCCCTCCTCGATCCAGTTGAGAAGATTGTTTCGCTCGGGACTGTCCTCGCAAGCCACAGTCGGCTGGTAGGCTCGACTGTGTGGACCTGCAAGTCGCCCTGTTCCTTCATGGATATGGAGCGCTGCTCCGATCGCGAGTCGGGTCGCGAGCGTTTTCCCCCGAACACGGGTCTCCCGATCCTGGGTCAACCCGATCAGTTTGCCCAAGGCGTTCATGGTGACTCGCAGGTAGGTCGGGCTATTGTATTCCAGAACCGTCCCATTGGAGGTGACAAACGCCTCAAATATCCGGAGTTTTTGACGTCCGCGATTTGTGATCTCCGGGTCCTCCAGAAGTTCTCCGCCCAGACAGGAGTTGAGGATGTCGAGTGTGGCCACATTGGTGTAGCCGACCGAGACATCCATCTTTCGGATCTCCGAGAGACCGAGTCGAATTCTCTCACGGACCTTTTCGGCAACCGCGTCGGGAAGACTGTCTTCATGGCGAATCATCATTGGAATGAGATGTTCGAGGACAAACTCGACAGCATTCAGGTCCTCGACCGCGGGGTCCTCAAAATACCATCGGAAGTTCCCGTAGTGCGGATCGTCCGGGTGCAATTCCTGACAAGCGAAGAGCGCCTCGAGCGACTCTTCGGCCAGTTTCAGGTCGCTAGGCGTCCCATTTTCGACCAACCTTTCCACCCATCCCGCCGTGCCTCGGGCCGAATGAAGACGCCCCGAGTCCTTGTCGCTGTAGATCATCTTGGCCTCGGGATCGAAGTTGGATGGTGGATCGAGCGGTTGAGAAAGAGTGGTCGCGACAATCAGGATGGCGCCTGTTAAGAACATAAGGGAATTCCACCTTGGATCATTGGAGTCATGGATAAATTGTAACGGCCCGAGTTCGAAAAGAGACCCCGGGGTGGGACCTCTCCGTCGAGAAAACCGGAGTTTCACCGATTAGTTGATCCCGTATATATGCCAGTCTATACTAAACTTATGGACCAACTCAAAGCCAAAATCTTCAAGAATGGCGGCAGCCAAGCGATTCGTCTGCCAAAGGACTGCCGTTTCCCCGAGGGCCAAACCGAGGTCTCGGTCCGGAAGGAGGGTTCAAAAATCATCCTAGAACCGGCCGATGAGTGGCCGGAGGATTTCAAGAGGAACCTCGGTTCCTTGAAGGAAGAGATCCCACGTATCAAGCAAACCCCCATTACTGCATTGAGAAACCCATTCGAGGATTGGAAAGACTGACCTCACCCGAAGGCGAATTAAAAACTACGGACGCCACGATCAAACCTGATACCCCACCTTCTCCCCCGCACCTTCCCCCAACTCCCTCACCATCCGCTCCAATCCCTCTCTCAAACCCACCTTCGCCTCCCACCCCAATAACTTCTTCGCCCGACTGGGGTCGGCCACCAATCGCTCGACCTCTTCCTTTTCTCCCCGCGTCCGTTCTTGCTCGGAAATGACCGAAAGTTTTTTGTTCAGGATTTCGCCGACAAGTTCCACAACTTCCGAGACTGAAGTCTCGACGCCTGTGCCCACGTGGATGACCTCTCCATCCAAGTCCGGCGCCTCGCCCGCGAGCAGGATGGCTCGGGCCGTATCCTCGACATAGACGAAATCTCGGGTGGTGGAGGTGGCGCCGAGATGGATTTCATCGCCGGCAAGGGCTTGACGGATGATGGTGGGTATCACCGCGCGGAGACTTTGACCGAGGCCGTAAGTGTTGAAGGGGCGGAGGATGACAATCTCCGGTCCGCCGATCTGACGGCTCCACGCTAGACCGAGTTGGTCGCTAGCGACTTTGCTCGCGGCATAAACGGATTGCGGGTGGAGCGGATGTTCCTCGGTGATTGGGATAGTTTGCGCGCTGCCGTAAACTTCGCTTGTGGAAATGAGGACCACCCGGCTCAGCCCCTCCTGATGGGCAACCGAGAGGGCATTCATGGTCATCTGGGTGTTAGCGTCAAAAACCTCACGCGGGTGAATCTTGCTGTAAGGAATGCTGATATGCGCGGCAAGGTGGAGGAGGGTATCGCAACCGGCGACAGCCTGACGGAAAGCGTCGACATCGCGGAGATCGCCCCGGTGCACGGTCAGGTTCGAAGCGGCCTCATGCTCGGCGAGCAAGCCGATCGACCCGGTGCTGACATAACGGACAAAGGCCGAAACCTCATGCCCCGATAAAAGCAAACCGGCGAGGTGGGATCCGATGAACCCGCCCGCGCCGGTTACGCAGACTTTCTTCAATTGGTCAACCCTCGAATTATTGGGTCACCGGTTGGAGCATCTCCTCGGCGAGTTTCAGGCTCTCCTCGGTGGCGCCAGTCCCGAGCATCCGGGCCAGTTCTTCGCGCCGACCCTCGGCCGCGAGTTCTTTCACGGTCACCGAGGTGGTCTCTCCATCGGTCCCTTTTTCGATGAGTATATGATGGTCCGCTTTGGATGCAATCGGGGGGAGGTGGGTGATGCAGATCACCTGACGCTCCTTCGAAAGATTCTTAATCTTGCCGCCGACCACATGCGCGGTCTTGCCGCCGATGCCCGTGTCGATCTCGTCGAAGATCATCGTGTCGACCTGATCGACCCGCGCCAAGATCGCTTTGATCGCCAGCATGATGCGGGAAATCTCGCCACCCGAAGCGACCTGTTTCAGGGTTTTTAATGGCTCGCCCGCGTTGGCGGAAATCTTGAAATTCAGATTGTCCCACCCCTGAGAGGTGATCGGGGATTGATCGTCCTCGGGGTACTCGATGCGGTGGGCGTTCGGGTTGCTGGAAAGGTCCATCACCGAAACCTCGGCCTCGAACCTCGCGGCCTCCATGCCGAGCTGCCGCAGTTCCAGGGTGATCTCGCCGCTGAGTTGCTTGGCCACTTTACGACGCTTCCGAGAGAGTTCGGTGGCCAGCTTCCCGAGTTTACGGGAAAGTTCTTTGAACCTACCCTCAAATTGCGCTTTCTCTTCCTCGTAATTCTCGAGACGCCCCAGACTCTGTTTGGATTCGTCCAGGAACGCCAAGACATCCTCGAGGGTGTTGCCGTATTTCTTCTTGAGATCCTTGAGCAGGGCCAAACGCCCCTCGATCTCCTCCAACCGCCCTGGAGTCTCCTCCAGGTTGGCGTGGTAATCGCGAACAGTCCGGGCGATCTCTTCCAACGAATAAACGATGTTATCGGCCAAGCCGCGGCTTTCGACAAATTGCGGGTCGGCTTCGGTGAGCGTCTCCAGGCTGTCCTGAATCCGACCCAATAGCGTGATCGCGCCGCCTTCCTCATCGCCGCCATCCAGCGCGCCCAGAATCGATTGGCAGTTCTGGTTCAGGGTTTCGAAATTGCGGAGCCGACGGCGCTCGTTGGAGAGGTCCTCCTCCTCGCCCGGCTTGAGATCGGCGGTTTCGATCTCCTCGACCTGGAATTTGAGCTGGTCCAGCAGACGGTTTTTTTCGCGTTCTTGGTCAAGCAGGTCCTGGTACTGTTTTTGAACCTCGAGCCAAGCCTCGTAAGACTGACGAATATCCTCCCGCTCTTTTTCCAGACCGCCGAAAGCGTCGAGGATGCCAAGATACATTTTGGGATTCAAAAGGGTTTGGTGCTCGTGTTGACCATGGATGTCCACCACCAAGCCGCCAATCTCATTCAGAGTTTTCAGTGTGGTCGAGGAGTTGTTCACAAAACAGCGGTTCTTCCCGTTCGAATTCAGAGTCCGCTTGAGAATGAGGGTTTCCTCGAGTTCCAGACCGCATTCATCGAAGACCTTTTCGAGGCGCCGGTAGCATGGCGAGCCGAGATCGAGGTCGAAGACTGCCTCGACAGTGGCTTGGTCCTTCCCCTGACGAATCAAATCGCTCGAGGCGCGCTCGCCGAGAACCATATTGAGGGCGTCCAGAATGATCGATTTCCCGGCTCCAGTCTCTCCGGTGATGACATTCAGCCCTTCACCGTACTTGATCTCTTCCGATTCGATCAACACAAAATGGTTGACCCGTAGTTCCGATAACATCCGACTCCTCCAGGTTTTGAGTCTCTCGCACCCTTATACGAGTCCACTCGATTTTTGGCGAGGTGGTACGTCTCGCAAGTAGTCTATCCGATTGAAATGCGGTTGTCGATACTTTTTTGTATAATCCCACAAATTTGATTCAACAAGCGTTAAGTTCTGGGTTGGAATCCACCTAAATCCAGTGTTAATCTAGACTTATGAAAACCATGCACGCCATCGTTTCAGGCCGAGTTCAGGGAGTTGGGTTTCGATTCTTTGTGGAGAACAAAGCCTCCTCCCTCGGGTTAAAGGGTTGGGTTCGCAACCTCCGATCCGGCCAGGTGGAGGTGCTGGCCACTGGCGAACAGGAGGATTTGGAGAACCTCCGCCATGCCCTTGGAAGCGGCCCGCCCCTCTCGCATGTTGCGGATCTTGAAGTCGATTGGGACTCTCCCCCCTCTCAGGATTCCTTCCACACCCGTCCCACCGCCTAATCTTTTCATTCAAGAAAAACTTCACACGCCTCTTGGAATCGGATATATTACAGGTATCGATTGTTTCAATGATCATGTATTTTCTTTTTATTTGACGTATTCCAGAAATCATTCTTTTCCGCGACAGTGATCCCTGTTGGCCCGAGGAGAAGAGAATGCATCGGAAACCGAAAGTTATCGCCTATCTTTCTTTGCCGGCAATCATGTTTGCCGCCTCGCCATTTATCGGGAACGTTCCCGAGATCGAAAAGAGCCGCATTCCTTACCAATACGAGATCGGAAACAGAATTGTAGTCGACATGAATCTGTACACTCCCGATTCCCGATATCCTCTTTTTCTGCTTTGGGATTATGTTCGGAGCGGGGGGCTCCATTATGTTTCCGACTGGGACCGGCATAACGATTTTCTCGAGGGGCGGCTCGAAGAAAAGATGAAGTACGATGTAGCCGAAATCCAATCCAAACTGGAATCTCAGGGTTATCCCACACGCGTGGGAGATGGCCAAAAGCTTTGGTGGCAATCGGGCCTGAAAACTCGCTTTAAACCTGGAACCTAATTGTGTGGTGCGGAAGTTCACCAAAAACTAGCTTGCCATCACAGCCAGCCTTCTTGAAACTACCCCATTCACCGAAACCATCGAAGAGAGGATATTGCCATGAACCTGATCGACCCCTTCATCCAAGAATTTGAAATGGAAACCGCCAACACCCGGAAGGTTTTGGAAAGAGTCCCCGAGGATAAGTTCTCGTACAAGCCTCATGAGAAGTCCTACACGATGTGCGAACTCGCCTCCCACATCGCCAACTCGCTTGAGTGGACCCGAGAGACAGTGGACAAGGATGTTTTCGAAATGGATCCCGAGCAGTACAAACCCTTCATCGCCGAGTCGAACGCCGATTTGTTGGAGACCTTCGATAAGAATGTCGCCATGGCCAAGGAGAAGCTGGCGACGTGTTCCAACGAAAGCCTCCTGACAATGTGGCAAATGAAGGTTGGCGGAAAAGTCGCCCTCGAAATGCCCCGAATGGCGGTCCTCCGATTCTTCATCCTCAACCACATGATCCACCACCGGGGCCAACTCGATGTCTACCTCCGAATGAACGATGTTCCGTTGCCCCAGGTTTATGGCCCGACGGCGGACGAGCCGGGGATGATGGGGGGGTGAGGGTGGATCTGAGCGCGTGTTTTTCCCATTTGCACTGGACGGTTTTTCATGTATGATAAATCTAGACAGTCTGGATGAAAAAAGGAGGTGATGGGGCCGTGAGCAAGATTTGGCAGATGCAGGAAGCGAAAAACAAATTGAGCGAACTTGTGGACCTTGCCACCTCCGAGGGTCCTCAGACGATTACGCGCCATGGAAAAGACGCAGCCATTCTAATCTCCCCGGAAGAGTTCCGAAAACTCAATGGAAGAAAAGGAACCCTACTGGAGTTTTTCCAAAACTCGCCCCTTCAGGGTTTGGATCTGGAAAGGAATCGAGATTTTCCACGTGAGGTGGATCTTTGAAATTCCTCCTGGATACCTGCGTCATTTCAGAAGTCGTCAAGCGCAGGCCCCACCGTTCCGTAAAGAACTGGTTGGCGGATTGTGTGGAAGAGGATGTCTATATTAGCGTCTTGACCTTGGGAGAGATACAGAAAGGGATCAGCAAACTGAAAGACCCCGTAAGGGAAAACAAACTCCAGGATTGGTTGGACAATGACATCCAGGAGAGATTCGTCGGAAGAGTGCTCCCAATCAGTTCCGAAACAGCGCGAGCATGGGGAGTCTTGATCGGGGAGTCCGAACGGAATGGTCGGATGATTCCCACAATCGACGGCTTGCTTGCCGCCACCGCCATTGTCCATCGGCTTTGCCTGGTCACTCGGAATACAGATCATTTCTCAGACTTGGGTATGCCGGTGTTAAATGTTTGGGAATGATTCGATCCTGAAGTCTTTCTGTCCAGCCATATTCCGTTCGTGTTAAACTGAATATCATGGGAATCATCATCAATCTTGATCCTGAATTGGCCGAACGCTTGACCCAAAGAGCCCGGGCTTGCGGCTCTTCCTTGGACCAGTATGTCGAGACAATTCTCAGGGATGCCTTGGTGTGTTCCGAGAAGGTGAAACCGAGAGCGCCTTACAAGAATCTTGCCTTCTCGATGGGACAACCTGTCAGTGAGGGTATCAATCTCGACAAAGCGTTGTCGCTTAGTTTCTCTTTGGATGACAACAAGTACTAGGCAGTTCAAGTCCTTTCACATATCTTCGGCGCAGACCTCAAATGAATCCAAAAGAAATCGGAACCATCATCGCCGAAAGACAATTCACCCTTTCGGATAACCCCGACCGAATCATTACCGCTCGCATGGGAATGCCTAAAGTGTTCTCGGATAACGGCGACTATTGCTGTCCCATTCAAGTGCTCGGTGCGGGAAACGATCGGGTACTTGAAGTGGGAGGAGTCGACGCCGTACAGGCCATAGACCTTGCGTTGAAGGCGCTCGGCGCCCGACTCTGGAGTATGCAAAAGGAATCGGGTGGGAAGATCGTCTGGTTAGATGAGGGCAACTGGGATCTCGGTCTTCCGATGATCAATATGAACCAAATCGAAGTCTCCCCCGCTCACTCCCTCTGCGCCTGTGTCGCCGAACTCAACCGTCATGGCTGGTGCCAGGGGACCGGCGGGAATTTCAGCATTGTCACCGAGCGCGACCCGCTTCGGATCCTCATCACCCAATCCGGGAAAGAGAAGGGAAGCCTAACCCCCGAGGACTTGGTGCTGGTCGACTCCCAAGGCAAGCCGGTGGAGGGCGAGACCGGGAAACCCTCAGCGGAGACTCTTCTCCACGCGGTCATCGCCGAACTCTGGGAGGACGCAGGTTGTATCCTCCACACCCATTCCATCTGGAACACCCTCCTCGGAGAACACTTTGTCGACCGTGCCGGGATGACGATCTCTGGCTATGAAATGCTGAAAGGTCTCGAAGGTGTCAAAACCCACGAGCACAAGGTTCATGTCCCCATCCTCCCCAACACCCAGGACATGCAGGATCTCTCCGAGCAGATTCGTTTCCGCCACAGCCGAAACCGCGATCTGCATGGGTTTCTTATCGCGGGCCATGGCCTTTATACTTGGGGAGAGACCCTGGAACAGGCGCATCGGCATGTGGAGATTTTCGAGTTTCTGTTCGAGCTGGTTGGACGGAGGACAACGTTCAGACCCTATAACCCTTCCCCCTAGCCCCCTCCCCGCCTCGCGGGGAGGGGGAATAGAAGTTCCCCCTCTCCACAATGTGGAGAGGGGGTTAGGAGGAGAGGTTATCGATTCGAGTCGAGAGTTATCAAAAGGAGCAGACCCCCATGGCCAAACTCACTATCCGAGGCGATGAAAAGGTCCTCGAAAACCCCGAGGAGATTTCAAAGTATCTCTCCCAATACGGCATCTGGTACCGCCGGTTCGAGGGGTCCGACAACCTCTCCGAGGATGCCGAGTCCGAGGAGATTCTGGCCGCCTATGACGCCCCCATCCAAAAACTCAAGGAGGAGGGGGGCTATGTCACCGCCGATGTGATCAATGTCAAACCGGACATCGAGGGTCTCGACGCCATGCTCGCGAAATTCAGCAAGGAGCACTGGCATGACGAGGATGAGGTCCGGTTTATTGTGAAGGGACGCGGCGTCTTCCATGTCCACCCCGAAGGGGGCGACATCTTCGCCATCGAGGTGGAGAAGGGAGACATGATCAACGTGCCCCGAGGGACGCACCACTGGTTCGACCTCTGTGAGGAGAAAACAATTCGCGCTATCCGACTCTTCCAGGACCCGGCGGGTTGGACTCCGCGTTACACCGACTCCGGAGCGGACACGCTTCACCAGCCGCTTTGCATGGGACCCAACTATTTTCCCGCCGGCGGGATCCAGTAAGGAATGAGCATCCAAGGCATTCTTCTCGACATCGAAGGGACCACCACTCCCATCTCTTTCGTTTACGACGTCCTCTTTCCATTCGCGAGGAAGGAGCTTCGCTCGGCCTGCATCCAAACCATGAACCCCGAGGTTGAAAAAGCCGTCGAAATCCTGAAGGAGGAATGGGAAAAAGAACCGGACTTGGTGAAGAATGAGATCGGACCCTTCGAGGATGGCAGCATTTACGCCGCTTACCTGATGGACCAAGACCGCAAAACCACCGGGTTGAAAAAACTTCAGGGACTTATCTGGGAAGAGGGGTATCGCGAGGGGCTTCTCAAGGGAATCGTCTTCGAGGATGTCCCGCCCGCCCTCAAGCGGTGGACCGATCAGGGGAAACGTATCCGCATCTACTCATCCGGTAGTGTCCTCGCCCAGAAACTCCTCTTTGGATTTTCCGACCATGGCGACCTCACCCCATTCATCGAGGATTACCACGACACAACCACCGGTCCCAAGAAGGAAGCGGATTCGTATTCAAGAATCACAGCCGCCTATGGTCTCCCCGCCAACGAAATTCTTTTTCTGAGCGACAATGTGGAGGAACTCAACGCCGCCCGAGAAGCGGGACTCCAAACCTTCCTCGCGATCCGTCCAGGAAACACCCCCGTCTCCGATCACGGTCACCCAACGATCGAAACCTTCGATTTGATCGATCTTTAATCCCACTTCACAGGACTAAGGGCGCTCCTCCCCCGGCCGATACTCACTCTCCAAATGGTCCCTCACCTCCGCTTCGGTGAACCAGACCGGTCGCATCTCATGTTTGGCGAACATCTCCACCTGATCGGCGTAATGCGGAGAGGTCTTGTCGAGAGTTGCCGAACCGTATTGATGGATCGTTTGCGAATCGACCCGCCCTTCCTCGTCCCAGGTCACCATCTGAATGTGGCAATCGCCTCCCTTGCCATCCAAACGGCCATCATCCTCGAATCGGTTGAGCCGTCCATCCACGTTGAAGATGCTGTAAACCGCTCGGAGGACATCGGGCCCGCCATCGATGGGCAAGTCGACATCCCCGCGAACAATCCGGTTGACCTCGCCCCAGGTTGGATCCATCCGACCATGAAATCTTTTTAGGATCGCTCCGTATTTCTTGATGTTGTTGAGCATCTGCTCCAGACCTTTAGTCCGATAACCTCCGTCGGGATTCGGGTTGATCGCAAGCAGGGCAATGGCGGTGGATCGGTTGTCCAACTCGGTTCCGAGATTCCATTTCCGGATCAGTTCGATTCCCTCCCTCACAAGCGGATCCTCGGCGTCCGTCACCGAGGCGATCATTCTCGCCGCCTCGGCCACTTCCGAATCCTCGGAATAGAACAGATCGTACTTGTAATCGTAAAACTCCTCGGTCGTGATCGATTCATCCCCGCCATAAAGTTCCAGGGCTCGAAGCGCGCGGTTGGTCATGTGGGTCTCGATGCCAAGCGTTTTCGAAAAGTTTTCCGGTTTGGGATTGTCCTCTCCCAGAGTGCAGCGATAGGGTGTGTTGTTGCAGCTGATCACAAACCCCGATTCCGGATTGACCACAAGCGGAAGAGCGCTGAACGGAAGGTATTCCTTCCAAAGTGTCTCCGAGGTGTTCCCCGGAAGATATTTCTCCCAGTCATACCCCTCCGCCCGCTTCGGAAATCGTGCGTTGTACAGATAAAAGATGTTTCCTTCGCGGTCGCCATAGACACAGTTCAGCGAGGGAATCGCCCGCATCTTCATCGCGTCCATGAACTCTTCGAGGTTTTGCGCCTTGTTCATCCGGTACCACTGTTCCACCTGACGGATGTCTTGCATCCCCCCATAACGGATGGAGTAGACCCCGTGATCGCGACGGACTGTGGGTCCATACACTGACATCAGCGCCTCGCGTTTAAAGGTCCAACTAATCGGTCCCCAGAGTTTGACCTTGATTCCGACCTGTCGAACCTCGAGATCCCGCCACTCTCCGTCGTATTTGTATTGGTTCGGATTGTCCGGGTTCATCTCCAGGACATAGATGTCGACCAGATCCGGACTGTTCACCGTGTGCGCCCACCCCAGACTTGGGTTGTGCCCCACCAGGATCACTGGGCAACCGGGAAAACTCGCGCCGAAAGTGTTCCAACCCTCCTCGCTGGTGATGTGGGCTTCATACCAGGCGACCGGCCCCTCCCAGGGTTGGTGTGAGTTGATCGCCAAATGGGTCTTCCCATCCGGGGTCCGTCTCGGCGCGATCGCGAATGCATTGGAGCCGATCGGAAAACCTTGGGTGTAGGGATTGAACGGGTTGGCCTTGGCCACCTTTTGGGAAACCTCTCGTTTCCGTTTGTCCCCAAAAAGTTCTTGAATCCTGTTGTCCAACCCATAGAAGAAGGGACCCTTGAAAACAAATCCCGCCACCACATCTTTTCCGGTGAAGGGCAGCACCCCATGCGCCATCTCCTCGGGGTGAATAGCGGCATAGAGGTTGACCCCATCCGCGTAAGCCTCGCAGATGGCGCGGGTCTCTTTGCTCAAGTCGGTGTCATATTTGGCGTCGATCAGTTCTCGAGTTTTCAGAAGTTCGATTAGGTAGTCGGTGACCGCTCCCTCCTCCCCTTTGACCGAGGCGAGCTCTCCGCGAACCATGAGCAGTCCCTCCTGGATTGTCGCGTAATCGTCCTCGGCGTTGGCGTAACCCAGAGCAAAAGCAGCGTCGGCGTCGGTCTTCCCGTAGACATGCGGGACACCCCAGACATCACGAAGAATTCTCGAATCGTATCGCGAGGCTTTTGCCACCGCCTCGACGCGCACCCGTTTTTCGGCGTGAATGACCTGATACACACCTCCGCCGATGAACAACAAAACCAGGATGACGAAAATTTTCTTTTTCATAGGCCCGCTCTTTTTGAGGATTTCCGTTTGAAAAAATAATCGATCTGGCGCAAAATATCCATGTTCCATTCAAAATTCGAGTGACAGGTGTTTTCCATGCCGACGACTCAGCACGATCTCTTCCGTTACGACATTGCCAAATCTTATGACTGGAATTACGAAAATGCCCCCGATCCGGTCGACATCGAGGTTCCCGACTACCCCGGTGAATGGGACTTCATGGGGATTCCCACCGGCTCCCCATTGGGGATGCCGGCCGGCCCCCTTTTGAATGGGAAATGGGTTCTCTATTACGCCTCACTCGGATTCGATGTCCTTACCTACAAAACGGTCAGAACCCGAGAGCGCGCCTGTTACGATCTTCCCAACCTCCAACCGGTCGACACGGAACCGCTTCACGGCGGTGAGCCGGAGTGTCCCACGACTCTTGAAATGACCGGGAGTTGGGCGGTCTCCTTCGGGATGCCATCGAAGGCCCCCGATGTGTGGCGGGAGGATGTGGAAACGACGCGAAAGAAACTTCCGAAGGGGAAAGTCCTTTCGGTCTCCGTGGTCGGATCGGTTCTCGAGGGATGGGGTATCGAGGAGCTCGCGGCCGATTACGCGCGATGCGCCAAGTGGGCGGTCGACAGCGGCGCGGATGTCGTGGAAACCAATTTCTCCTGCCCCAATGTCTCCTCTCCCGATGGTCAGCTCTATCAGCAGCACGAGGACGCGCGCTTTGTCGCGAAGACGGTTCGGCAAGCCATCGGCGACACGCCTTACCTGATCAAGGTCGGTCACGTCCCCACACGAAAAGAGGCGGACTGGCTCATCCGCGCGGTTGGCCCGTATGTCGATGGGCTCGCCATGACCAACAGTGTCGCGACCAAGGTCCGCGATGAGGAGGGCAACCTATTGTTCGAGGGCCAATGCCGAGGCATCTGTGGCAAAGCGACCCTCGACGAGTCCCTCAAACAGGTCGGAACCTTCCATGAGATCATTCAGGAGAAACACCACGACCTCAAACTCATCGGAGTCGGCGGCGCCTCCACCGCCGAGGATGTCCAATCCTACCTCGACCAAGGCGCCCACTCCGTCCAAATCGCCACCGCCGCGATGGTGGACCCCGAGGTGGCGATCCGAATTCGGGAGAGCGTCTCCAATCCATGAGGACCCACGGCAATTTTCCCCGTGGGAGCGGCTTCCAGCCGCGATTACTGGCGCTGGAACGTTGCTCCGCATCGTTCCTTTCCCCATCGGATTCCCATCCGATGTCTTCAAATCAAGCGCTTCACATATCCACCGATCAAGTTAGACTCTCCCTCCATTGACCTTGTCCGAAAGGATTGGAGGCTCGCATGAAACTCTCCCTCTCCGAGATCCGTTCCAACGCGATGGAATTCGCCGCCGAATGGCGCGACGCCGAAAGCGAACGCTCCGAGGCTCAATCGTTCTGGAACGATTTCTTCCGTGTGTTCGGGATCAAACGGCGTAGCGTCGCGAGTTTCGAGGAAAAGGTCAAAAGCCTGACCGGCTCCCTCGACCGCGCCGTCGACCGATGCTACCGCCCCCAACCCTTCGACTCCGAACGCAAACGCGTCGAGTTCCTCTTCGACCTCTACCAACAACTCACCGCGCCGCTGATCGACACGCCCAAGAAGAAGAGGGGGCGGAGGAAGGCATAGGCCGGGGCCTGGATTCCCGCCTCCGCGGGAATGACGGGTGGGGTTGAGGAATGACGGGTGGGGTTAGGGAATGACGGAGGGGCGTGATCACCTGGTTCACCTGGTTCGAGATTCCTTTCTCGAACTCACTTCCGCACGAATCCCTTCGTGCCATCGCACGCCGGAGAGTTGGATGAGAGGATGAGGCTGGTCGGTCCTATTCGCGGGAAGGGATTCCTGATTAAGTTGCGCCGAGAAGGGAATCTCGGCGCAGGTGGTCT
>JACKFH010000058.1 GCA_020632575.1 Candidatus Omnitrophota bacterium
CCGGACACGCAGGTCGCCACTTTCGAATACGACGATTGCCTGTTGATGTACGAGATGCGGTTATGGGCCGACTACCCCCTCGAGGGGTTCCACAACGGGGCCGTCTTTTATGGGGACGAAGGAACCCTCGGAATCGATCCGCGACGTGTTGTCGTCCACAAGAAAGGCGAGGAGCCCAAACAGATCGCCGATGGAGATTCTTTTGCGGATCATCCCAGGAATTTCCTCGACGCGGTCAAAGCCAACGATCCATCCAAACTGACCGCGCCCATCGAAACAGCGTTTGAAACCGTCACCCTGGTTCACATGGGAAACATCGCGACACGGGTGGGCGACAAACTGCATTTTGACTCGGTGTCGTGCCGATTCACCAACAACGAGGAGGCGAACAAACTAGTCTCTCGTCATTACCGGGAGGGTTACGAACTTCCCGAAGTCTGATCAAGAGTCCGCCCCTTTACAGATAGGACGTTCTGATTTCTGATTCCAGCCGTCCAAATCTCCAATTGAGCCATACCATATCCAGGAGTCTGTCTTTTCATGAGAGCGCATCTTCCCGAGGAACGAGAAATCCTGATCATCCAGATCCAGGAACAACTGAACGAGCTGAAACAACTCAGCAGAGTTGACTCTCATGCGATCGAAGGATGGGAGATTTCAGTCGCGGGAAACAATCAGCCCCCGGGAAATCCGCCCAAGAGCGGATGGAAACGCATCGGTGCGGGAACCCACTGGGGGGACGGCCAACCCGATTGGACGGCCTGGTTCCGCTGCAAGACGCAGGTTCCCAAACGTCTGGTGCAATCCGGTTCTTTCGTCGTTCTCCACCTCGGGATTGCGCGTGAGGGTTTGATCTCGATCAATGGGAAGCCCTTCCATGGCATCTCCGAAAACCACAAAACGTTCAGAATCACTGAAGCCAGCCACCTCAAGAAACCGCTTCGCATCGAGGTGGAGGCGTACACGGAGGCGATTCAACACCCGGCCCCGAAGTATTACGGGAAATTCGAGTGTGCCGAATTCATCCGGGTTGACGAAGCCATCGATTCCCTTTGCTGGGATCTTCAGGTGGCGTTGGATGTATTGAAGACCCACGATCGCAAGTCGACGACCTTCCAGAGGTTGTTGGAAGTCCTAGCGTCGGCCATGGTCCGCTTGCAACCCTACCCGGAGGATCTTTCCGTCCTCAGGAGCCTTTGCAGAAAAACGGCTCGCTGGTTGAAAAATGAATTGAAACCGTTCCCCGCCAACCCGGATGACGGTCGACTTCTTGTCTGCGGCCATTCGCATATCGACACGGCTTGGTTGTGGCCTCTCCAAGAAACCAAGCGAAAGTGCGGGCGAACCTTTTCCTCCATCCTGCACCTCATGGAAGTCAATCCCGAATTCACCTTCGCTCAAGGGCAACCGCAGCTCTATCAGTATGTGAAGGAACATTATCCGGAGGTGTACAAAGGGATCAAAAAGCGCGTGGCCGAGGGTCGTTGGGATCCCGCGGGGCCAGCATGGGTCGAAATGGACTGTAATCTTTCGGGTGGCGAGGCGATTATCCGCCAATTCCTGTATGGGAACCGCTTCCTCGAAAAGGAATTTGGCGTTCGCAACAACGTTTGCTGGCTTCCCGACGCTTTCGGGTATAGCTGGAGTCTCCCTCAGATCCTCAAGGGATGCGGGGTCGATTTCTTTGTCACCACCAAGATCGACTGGAGCATGATCACGACCTTCCCCTACACCACTTTCCACTGGGAGGGAATCGATGGAACTCGAATCCACGCCATGATGCCCCCGCTGAATTACAATGGAAACCTGATCCCGAAGGAATGCAAGAAACAGTGGGAACAGATTCGTCAGAAGGATGTTCTCGATGAAATCGCCTTTTCCTTCGGCTGGGGAGATGGCGGCGGCGGCCCCACTCAGGAAATGATCGAGAATGGGAAGAGACTCGATGACATCGCGGGAATTCCAAAGGTTCGATTCGGACGATTGACGGACTATTTCAATGAGCAGCGGGAGAAAATCGATTCCGCCTCCCTTCCCGTCTGGAACGGCGAGTTGTACCTCGAATTGCATCGGGCCTGTCAAATCACTCAGGCTCGAACCAAATGGTACAACCGCAAGATGGAGGTCCTCTTGCGGGAGACGGAGTTCCTATCCGCCCTCGGGTGCGTGTTCGGGTCCGCTTACCCGCGCGAAGAACTCGAATCGATTTGGCGCGATGTCATGACCAACCAATTCCACGACATCCTCCCCGGATCTTCGGTGGAGGCGCTTTATCGAGAAACCGACGAGATCTATCGGTCAGCCATGTCTCGATCGATGGCTTTAAAAACCAAAGCGCTCGACAACTATCTGAAGAAGATCGACACGACCGGGCCTGGCCGTCCATTGGTGGTCTTTAATTCTCAGGGGTGGAACCGGACCGATCCGGTGGGTCTTCCCAAGGCTGAATTGAAACTTAAAGCCGATGAGATTGTCGTTGATTGCGATGGCGATCTAGTTCCATCTCAGGTGTCACGAGACCTCTCCGGCGAAGATCGAGTTTGGATCGCGCCCTCGGGAGTTCCGTCTGTCGGCCATTCCACCTTACGGATCGTAAAGAATCGGTCTTCGCTCGCAATCGAGAATTCGCTTAAGGTGTCGGAAAGCCGAATCGAGAACCCGTTTTTCGTTGTTGAATTGGATCCTAAAGGTTTTATTCGACGCCTCTATGACAAGCGAGCAAATCGCGAAGTCCTCCCTAAAGGGGAACGGTCCAACATCCTGCGAGTTTTCCATGACCTTCCCCACATGCACGACGCCTGGGATTACGACTTCAACGTCGATTCGAACGCTTGGGATTGGGAAGATGTTCAATCGATAGGGATCGCGGAATCCGGCCCGGTTCGAGCCTCGATAGAAATCGTTCGCCGGACCCAGCGGTCGACACTCAAACAGCGGATGGTCCTCTATTCGAATGTTCCCCGTATCGATTTCGAGACCTCCGTCGATTGGTGGGAGAAGCATGTCCTGCTCAAGGCGGTCTTTCCGGTCAACATTCGATCCCCCAAAGCGACTTATGAAATTCAATTCGGGTCAATCGAAAGGGCGACTCATGAAAACACCCCGTTCGATCGCGCGCGTTTTGAAGTTCCGCACCACCGATGGATGGATCTGTCCGAGGGGAACTACGGCGTTGCCATTGCGAATGACAGTAAATACGGTTCCGACATCCTCGGCAATGTGATGCGGTTGTCTCTCTTGCGGGCGCCGGTTCATCCGGATCCTCACGCTGATGAGGGACGCCATGAATTTGTCTACTCGTTGATTCCCCACTCGGGCGATTGGCGCCACGGCAGCGTTGTTCCCCTTGCGGCGGAATTGAACGCACCGATGACAATCGGAATGCCGAAGAAGAGCCTTGGTCCGCTTCCCTCCACCAACTCTTGGCTGGAAACCTCCTCCAAGAACCTGATGATCGAGACTCTCAAACGGGAGGAGGATGGTAAACGGCTGGTTCTAAGAGTGTATGAATGCGAGGGAAACCGGGGCGTCGGCACGGTGTTAACTCGGATGCCGGTCAAGAAAGCCTGGGCCTCCAACTTAGTCGAACGAAATCTCACCCCACTGAAGACTTCGAAAGGAAAGATCAATTTGGACGTGACCCCGTATTCGGTCCACACCCTGATGCTCGAGTTAGAATGAAGATCTATTTGGACTCGGATCTTTCCCGAGCCCTCTTTCGATAATCGCGGGCTGCACGAATATGGTCTTCGTGCTTCTCGTTAAAGGTGCTGCCGCCCTCGCCATCCGCCACAAAGAAAAGGTAAGGGGTTTCCGGGGGATAGAGCGCCGCTCGAATCGCCGCCGGACTTGGCGAACAGATGGGGTGCGGCGGGAGCCCCGGCTTTCGGTTGGTGTTGAATGGAGATTTCAGATTCACCGGAATCTCGTTCTCCTTCCTGTCCCAATCGTGTAAGGCGTATCGAATGGTCGCCACCGATCCCATCGGCCAGTTCTTTCGGAGTCGATTATGGAAGACGCTTGCCACAGTAGCCATTTCAATCAAATTAGCGGCCTCTTTTTCCACCAGGCTGGCCAGAATGATGGTGTCATAAAGAGAGAGACCGTTTCTCATGCGCGCCTTGAGTTCATGAGTTCCCGCTATCGTGTCGATTTCGGATATCCATTGTCCGTGAAGTGTTTTCACGACCTCGTCTGTCCTCTCCTTTCCTTCAAAGAAATAAGTCTCGGGCGCGATCAATCCCTCCAAGGTTCCCCTGCCGGACACCAGCAAGGCGTTTGAGCCCGTTGTGGATGCAATGAAGTCAGTGGACGATTCGATCCATCCGGCGCTTTCTATTTTCTCCGCGCATTGTCGAAGGGTCGAGCCGGGAGTTAGCACCACGGTTAACGGAGCATTCGAGCCGATCTCCAATTGCTCGAGGATCTGGGATGGAGACCAGTTCGGTCCAAAGTGATAACGGCCACTCTTGAGTCTTCGATCCACCCCGGAAATTCGACCGTAGAGCGAGGGGATGGCCGCGGAAGAAAATCCATCCTCTTCCCAAACCGTTCCCGAAACCCTCGCCAGTGTGGACCCCTTATCCACTTGAATTTCCAGATCCCCCAATTGGTTGTCCCGCACCCATGTAGCCATTCCTGCCGAACCGATCGTCTCCACAAAGAGTAGCGAGGCGAGGATCGTTAGCAAACTGGCTGTCAGATAGAGGGATCTAATTGAAGACATGTTTCTAGCGGGGAATCTTTGGTGGATCGGTATAAATACAAGAAAGGGGAGGTTGTGCACCTCCCCTTTCTTTTGAGAGAGACCGAAGGAGATCCTGACACTATGTCAGTTTCACCCATTCTACGTCTATTTGCTTTTTCTCAGTCTTCCTTACGACCAGTCGGCGACATTTAATTGGCGTCGACGGCAAAGGTCGTTTCCGGCTCCACCTCGGTTTGCGGTTCGAGGTCGCGCGCGAATTTGTCCGGGAAGAAGTACGGTCCGCCAGTGAAACGAGGCGCCACGCTGTTGGCGTCGGCCCGAGTGTTTCCGAAGGCGAACACAGCGCCGTAAGCGTCCATCACATAGACGCCGTCGCCGCTGGTGGTGGCGCAGAACTCAATGTCTCTGAAGATCGAGTCAACGTCAAGCACGGTTCCCGAGGTGCTTCCGGTATTGTCGAAACCAGCCACGATGTAGGGAAGACCCACGGTGGTGGTTTGCGCCGGCTCCATGTTCCTCAAGAAGGCGACCTGAGTCAGCGGCGGATCGTTCACGAGATCGAAACCGACTGGAACGGGGTGAATACCGCCCCATCCATCGTAGATCACGAGACCGGCCGTGTTGGTCTTCGCGGGGTGCAATTCGATGTCGCGAGCGATATCGAGACCCGGGAAGAACGGATAAACAGTCGAACCCGAGAGAATGCTGTTGGTGACACCATCATCAAGCGTGTTGCCAGCGCCATCGAAGATATAGTGGCCACCCTGCGAGTCGAGGACAACAAACCCATCCGGATTCGCGGCGTCCGATCCTTCAACCACCACGAAGCCAACGGCCGAGATCATGCCACGGGGGCTGACATCGTCGTCACCCACGTTCGGATCGCGCGGAATACCGCCACCGAACGGAATGTTCAGAGTCGCGCACAGGTCCGCGGCGTCGTTACCGAGTTGCGGATCGCCGCCGCTGAAAGCGGTGCCCGCGCGGAAGATTCCGCCAGCCTCGGTCAGAACCCAGAAGCCCTGCGAGTCGGCGGTCAGTTCAACATCGACCGCGTAACCGCAAGCTGGGTCGGAACCCTCGGGGAAGTAGAACATCTGCGCCGGAGCGTTGCCCGGATTCTCGACAAACTGGACAGCGCCATAGGAATCGAGAACGGCGAGGTCGGCAACAGGTCCGCCCGTTGGATCCATCGTCACGTTTTCCATGTCGCGAGCGACATCCCGTCCGTAATAGAGAGGACCGGTGATTTGAACGACGTTGGTTCCGACATCATGACGGCCACCAAGGGAATCCAGGATGTAGTAACCCGTGTCTTCGCAATCCGGGGCCGGGGTGAAGGTCGCCGGCGGCGTGGTCGGAGTGTTGGTCGGGGTCCCGCCACCACCCGCGGTGCTCACGGTTGCGCCAACGGTTTCGATCATGCTGCTCGAGGTGCCGCCGAATGTGCGGGCTTGCGAGTTGACGGTGATGCCAAACTGTGGGTTGGTCGCGGTCGAGGTGAAGGAGAAAGCGACGCTCTCACCATCGGCGATCATCAGGCTGACGTCGAAGGTGAAAACGGTCAGGACGCCATCATCCCCGATCTGGACTTCCGGGCTCACGAACAATCTCGATTTGCGGAAAGCGTTCGCGGTGCAGAGTTCGCTTCCGAGGTTGGAAGTGATCTCCCCATCGGCGAAGGTGGTCATGGTGCAATCGACTGCGTCACCGCCGCCGTCGTTGGAGGCTTGGACTTCGATCGCGTACTGTCCGACGGTGTCGGAAATGGCGCCGGTTACAACAACCGCGCCTTGAATTGCGGCGGCTCCACCACTGGGAGTCACCTCTAATGCGGATTGAATGCCATCGGCGTTTCGATCGAGGTCGATCTGAACCGCCTGGCTCTGCGCCATGGCCTGGGGCTGCATGACCAAAACGCTGAGCGCGGCGACCAAGAAGGCGATCGAGAGCCGTGCTAGGCGACCTTTATTCATTTCTAAAAATTTCATGGAATACCCTCCTCGGAAATCTTCCGTTCGCCCCCATTGGTGGTTTAGGCGATATAACAACTTTTTTCGAATCTTGAAAGGCTCCCCGCCATTCGGCGAGGAGCCCATTGTCTATTCTTTTTGTTCTTAGTTGACGGTGACGGTCGAGGTCACGAGTTGTCCGGCGCCGAAAGTCTTGATGTCACTATTGATGTCGGTGAATGTCTCAAGAATTCCGCTGGCCTGATCGATCGTGATAGCGGAACTGCCCGCCCCAACCGCTTGGAAGACAACTTCCAGAAGGATGGCATTGCCATCGAACCCGAAACCGGTGGCGCTGGTGTCGGGACGACGAAGCAGCACGACGGTGTTATCGGTGGCCTGGCCGCCATTGTTGATGGCGCTGACCAGATCGAAGACTTCAACGGACTCGTTAAAGCCGCTTCTCTTGGCGACCACTTCGGTCCAGAAGGGGACGTCCTTGTTCTCGAACTCGTTGAGGAACTCATTGATGTAGTCGTTCAACTCGACAAACCCGAGGAGGCCATCGCCATCCAGGTCGATCAGGATGCCAGGGGAGGTGGTGATGGAACCGGTTCCATCGTCGTAGGTGTACGAAAACTTGTTAACAGCGCCATCGCCGCCGCTGCCGAACTCATCCAGGAAGAAGCCGACAATGTCGTTCAACTCTTGGAAGGACTTGTCGCCGCTGAAATCGATGTCCATGCGGGTCTCGCGAACGGTGACGACATTCAGGACAGCGTCGTCAAAACTAAAATCGAAGGTCACACCGAGCAGGTCCTGCGCTCCGTTCAAGCGAATCAAGGTCGAAAACTGCTCGCCATTGTTCACTGTCAGAGCGGTGTCGATGTCGGAGTCGTCATCGACCACGTTGTTACTCAGGTCGAAGACTGGGGCTCCAGGAACCAGGTCGAAACCTAAAGTTCCCGCGATATCCTGGGCGTAGCTGGGCGCGACCGCCATTGCCAATAAAACAGAGAAGATTGCTAACTTTCTCATCTTCCGATCCTCCTCAATATTTGATCTCTCTTACGGTCTCTCAAAACTCTATTTCCAGCGAGCCGAACTCGGCTCGATAACTGGCTTGGTGTGGCGGGGCCGACGAGACTCGAACTCGCGACCTCCTGATCGACAGTCAGGCATTCTAACCAACTGAACTACGGCCCCGTTGTTGCCAACCAAATTTGCCGCTCACCCGCCTTCGCCAATGAACGTGTTGGCCGCGAGGCTGTGGGACGTGGGCGAAACAGGAGTCGAACCTGTGACATCCTGCTTGTAAGGCAGGCGCTCTAGCCATCTGAGCTATTCGCCCGCATCACCCGCAATAGTAGGGCGCCTTCGGCTGCTTTGTCAAGTCTATAAAAAACTTGGGTTGTCAAGAAAAGCAACTTCAGAAGCCTACGTATTAGGTGGTTCGCCTTGTCACCTTCCACTCATTTTCGGCATCCATTTTAGGAAGTGAAGCCTTCTAATCAATGGACGCGTACAGGTATTATATGACTGTCGAGTCCGTTTGTCACCCCCTTTTTTTCACTTTTCCACCAAGGCATACCACATTGACCCCGACCCTGCTAAAGTCTTCCCATGCAAACGCGCCCAGTTGGGGCGATCCTGAAGGTTTTTTCCGAGAATTTCGGTTATTTTTCAGGCTTTATTCGAAAGGCTGCACAAGGTTTTCTATTCAAATGACAGAGCAACTCACTTTGGATCAAATCGTCTCCTTGGCCAAACGCCGGGGTTTTATTTTCCAGTCCAGCGAAATCTACGGTGGATTGGGGGCCTGTTGGGACTATGGCCCGCTCGGTGTTGAACTCAAAAACAACATCAAGAACCGTTGGTGGGAGTACATGGTCCACGCCCGCGAAAATGTGGTCGGGATGGATGGCTCGATCTTGATGCACCCCGAAATCTGGGTCGCCAGCGGTCATGTGGCCGGATTCCACGACCCCATGGTGGACTGTAAGGAATCGAAAAAACGCTACCGCGAGGATCACCTCCTGGTCTACAAACATCCGGTCAAGGAGGACCTCCCCTATTTCGCCTTTGTCGAGGCGGCCGCCGAGGAGGTCGAAAAAAAGGTCAAGAAGATGACCAAGGGAATCCCCATCGAGGACTTCAATGTCGTTCCTCTGTCTGAGATCCCCATTCCCGAACGCGACCGAGTCATCGGACCGGACGCGACCGAGCCCGGCACGCTGACCGAGCCGAGACAGTTCAATCTCATGTTCAAGACTCAGTTGGGCGCGCTCGAGGGGCAAACCAACGAAATCTACCTCCGCCCCGAAACCGCCCAAGCCATCTTCGTTAACTTCAAGAACATCCAACAGACCTCTCGCCAAAGAGTTCCGTTCGGCATCGCGCAAATCGGAAAGGCCTTCCGCAACGAGATCGTCACCAAGGCTTTCATCTTCCGATCCCGTGAATTCGAGCAGATGGAGATGCAGTTCTTTATCCCCCCGGACGAGGACGACCAGTGGTACGAATGGTGGAAAGGCGAAAGGCACAAATTCTACACCGACGTTTTGGGAATCCGGAAAGAAAATCTGAACTGGGAGCCCCATCCCCCGAATAAACTGGCCCACTACGCCAAAGCCGCGGTCGACATCACTTTCAAATTCCCGATGGGTTGGCAGGAGATCGAGGGGATCCACAACCGAGGCGACTTCGATCTCTCTCAGCACGCCAAGCATTCCGGCAAAGACATGTCTTATCGAGACCCGGTCAACAACCAGACTTATGTTCCCAAGGTGATCGAGACCTCGGCGGGAGTCGATCGCTCGGTGCTGATGGCGCTTTGCGAAGCCTACGCCGAAGTCGAGGAGGAGGGCGAGGGGCACAAGCGGGAGACCCGTTCGGTCCTGCAATTCCACCCCAACATCGCACCCATCTCCGTGGCCATTTTCCCACTGTCCAAAAAGGATGAATTGGTCGACCCCTCCCACCGACTGGAGGAATCGTTACGGGCTCAAGGTTTCCGGACCTCTTATGACGTGACCGGAAGCATCGGCAAGCGATATCGCAGACAGGATGAAATCGGCACGCCATTCTGCCTGACCTTCGATTTCGATTCCCTCGAGGATCAGGCGGTCACCATACGTCATCGCGACACCATGCAGCAGGATCGAGTCGCGATCGACAGGGTGGGCGAAACGCTTCGGGAAAAGATTCGCAATTGGAATACGCCGCGGTAGAGGTGACTCGTCATGCCGAAACTGGTGCAGACATCCGGTGATCAAGCGGGTCGGGAGATCGACCTGGTTGTCGGCTCCAATACGATTGGCCGAGATCTGTCCAATCATATCGTCGTTCACTCTTCCGGCGTCTCCCGCCACCACGCGACCATCCGGTGGGAGCCCCCCTTCTGCCGTATTCTCGATCAGGCGAGCACCAATGGGAGCTTTGTCAACGGAACGAAAGTCCAGATCCAGGGGCTCCAATCCGGCGACACGATTCGGACCGGTCCGATCGAGTGGCGGTTAACCATCGAAGAGACCGAACACATCCGCCCCCATCCTCCCAAAGTCAGCCCGCGAGAGGACATCGACGCCACCGTCATCGACGTGGTCGAAAACCAACAAGTGCCGCAGCTCCGCGAGGAGTTCAGCAAACGAGGGCGCCCCATCCGCTCCGACCGCGATCTGGCGACACTTTACCGCACCATCGATTGCTTGGTTTCCAACACCTATCCGAGACCGCTGCTCAGGCAAGTGGTCGATGATTTGGTCAAGGCCTTTAGCGCGAGTGGAGGAGCGGCTTTTCTGGTCTCGAGCGAGGGGGCCGAATTCGAGTTGGTCGCGGGAACCAGCACTCCCGATCAAGGCAGTCTCCCCGTTTCGAAAACGATTATCCGACGAGCCCTCGATAAGAAGGAGACCCTGTTATTCCGCGACGCCGCCGCCGAGGGGCTTTCCGCCGAAAGCGGGAGTGTGATGAGCCTGCGCATCCATTCGGCTCTCGCCGCTCCTTTGATTCCTTACGGGCATCCGCTTGGGGCGCTGCAGCTCTCGAGGTCGCCCGACCAACGCCCGTTTAACGACAAGGACTTGAAACTCTTTTCGGTCATCAGCGAACTCATCGGAATGGCCCTGGTCAATTGCCAACGGCGCGAGGAACTCGAAACCGAAAACGAGGCCATGGGCGAAATCATCAAAGGCCGGTTCTCCATGCTCGGGAACAGCTCCGCGATTCGAAAGGTCTTTGACACGATCGAGCAGACCGCCGGATCGACATTGACCGTCCTCGTTCAAGGTGAAAGCGGCACCGGAAAAGAGCTGGTGGCCCGAGCCATCCATTCCAGAAGCCCTAGAAAAGCCGGCCCATTCGTGACCATGAACTGCGCCGCGGTCCCCGACTCTCTCGCCGAGAGCGAAATCTTCGGCCATGAGAGGGGGGCTTTCACAGGCGCCGACGATCGTCGTGCGGGATGTTTCGAACGGGCGCACATGGGAAGTCTGTTTCTCGATGAGGTGGGGGAGCTCCCATTGCCGATCCAAGCCAAGCTCCTCAGAGTCCTGGAACAGAGGGAACTGACCCGAGTCGGCGGCGAACAGACCATCAAGGTGGATGTCCGTTTAATCGCGGCGACCAATCGGGACCTCGAGGAGCAGGTCCGGGAGGGGCTCTTCAGGCAGGACCTCTTCTTCCGTCTCCAAGTGGTCACTCTCCCGCTTCCTCCCTTGCGGGAAAGGAAAGAGGACATCCCCCTGCTCGCGGAAAACTTTCTGTCCGAGTACCACGAATCCGCGAGGCATATTCCCCACCGACTTTCGTCCGAGGCCATCGAGAGGCTGGTCAACTATCCCTGGCCGGGGAATGTTCGCCAGCTCAAGAACGCGGTGATACGAGCTGCGGTCTTATCTCCCAACGAGGAACTGACCTCACGAGATTTTTCTTTCCTAGTTGATGTCGGGGAAACCTCGGACCCAGCCCTGCCGGCGCCGCTCGCCGACGTGGAAAAGAATCACATTTACCAGGTCCTGGAGTTCTGCAATTGGAAGAGAGAACAAGCCGCCGAGATCTTGGGAATCGATCGCAAGACCTTGTTCAACAAGATTCATCGCTACGGTCTGGTTCGGCATAATTAGGCGCGGCTCGCCCTATTTCACATCCACCCCTTCCCGTATGGGTCACTGCTGTTACCCTGAAAGAACTGCCAGAAGCAAAGAGATTGAAAGCATGTCTGGGAAAGGCCTCTCCATAAGATGCAATCAACCTTTCCCAAGTCAGTTTCTTGTCCCCATTCATGCTGAAGAAGACCGCTTGGATCTGTCTCTTCGTCATTCTGGTTCCAGCCCTCCTATTTCACCTCCGTCATCTCCGTCCCAGTGGAGGCGACACCGCGGACACTTTATCGAGAGTCGAAAGTCCCTTCTACCTCTTCCTTCATGCTCCCATGGTGACAGCGGGACATCGAGCGCTTTGGCTCGGGCTCGATCGCTGGAACTGGACCCCCGCTGAGTGCGTCAGTCTTTCCAGTTCCCTCGCGGGCGGATTCTTTTTCGCGGCCTTGTTTCGATTCTCGACAAGCCTCTGTGTCTGGTTGCCTTTTCTTTTGTCGAAAAGCATTTTCATTTTTCTTGGTCATGTCGAAAACTATGCTTGGCCATTCGCGCTTTCGTTATGGGCCGTGGTGGTTCTGAAGGAGTCCATGGGACAACGCAAAGGCGCTCGAGGCTGCTTTATTTTCTTAGGGCTAGCCGCGGTCTGTCATCCCATAACCCTGATGGCTTGGCCCGGAGCCATCTACGCGCTTTATCCTTGGAGAAGAAGGACGGTGATAGTCATCCTGGTCGCCATCATTTCCCTCTTTGGACTTGCGAATCTCTTGCTGATCACACTGGAAACCGCCGGACACTTTCAGGGACAATGGATACTCCCGCTCGCCCATGGTGAGCAGCCTCTCAACCGATACACGCTCTTTTCCAGCCAACACTGGTGGGAGGTCTTTGTCCTTCACGCTTTGAACATGCCGCTGGGAATTCTCTTATTGATGTATTTCGGTTGGGGGAGATGGAACGGTTGGCAGGGAGGCCTCATTCTAACCGTTTGCCTCACTCTCGCTTGGTCCATGGTCTGGGATCCAACGCTTTCGTACGACGATTGGGATCTGTTCGCGTGGCCAGCAATCTTCGTCAACCTTGCTGGCGGCTGGAGGTGGGCGCAAAGCCGGAAAGCGCCGCACGCACCGGCCGGATCACCGCTCGATTTTCAATGAGAATGTGACGATCGCTCGTGAGATCGCAATCTTTCGATCCAAGCAAATCAACCCTCATCCTTGGCGCTGGCAATCTTGTCCAACCGTTTTTGATAGAAGTCGATCGCCTGACTATACATCTTGAGCATCTCTTCCTTTTCTTCCGGCGCAATGTCAGGGTTCGCCTCGGCTTTCTCGATCAGACCCTGAACGCGATTCTTCAGATCCTCCACCGGCTCTTTCCTGATCGAGATCGAATCGCGATCCTTCAGGTAGAACGGGCTTGTGTGAGCGTAGCGAATCCCCTCTTCGCCCTCAACCGGTTTCTCGAAGACCCGCGCGGCGATCCACCCCGGCTCGTTCACTTCGTAATCGAAATCCTTGACCACATAATCCTGTGTCGAAGACCCCACCAGCGTCTCGACCACTTTCCCATTCTGAATCAATTCCAGTCGATCGATCGGCCGATCCGAACGGGCCCCCATCGAAATGTGAATTCTCTTTCGCTGGGGCGAAATCTCGAACTCTTTGCCGGGATCCTTCTTGTTCACCAAGAGGGTGATCATCGGACCGTTACTCGCCCAGGTCGGGCCCTCGGTCAAAACCTTCAGGTACCGGCCAAGGGAGAAGGTTCCAGGAATTCGGGCGTAAACACGACTCGCCCCCAAACGGTCTTTCTCGATTGGCTCCCTTTCCTGGGCCAGACTTCCAGCGCTGACCGGGATGCGAAAACCGGCGTTCAGTAAATCGTAGTAGGCGTTGAACCGAGCGATCACCCGGGACTCGTCCCAAATTTCGTCCTGGCTTTTTTCCGGTCCGACCACACGAGCGTAGTCGACAAGACCGAGCGCCGCGGCGACTGGAACCTCGGGAGATTCTGGAACTTTGGCGTCGATATACCCGCCCAGATTCCTCCCCTTCTGAATATGGTAGAGATCGGTGTTCGAGAAAGGAGTTTCATCCTCCAACACCACCTCCTGGATGGTCCCCAGCACATTGAAATTCTCGAACGCCCAATCCCGCCCCGTGAATCCGCGTTCGTTGGGCAGGTGGTTAAAACCATTGGCCCGCTTCTCCACATCGGTGGTCGCGGTCGCCTTGGGGACGACACGGCAAATCAGGGACAATCCTTGAGAATCCATTGCGAGCGAGGGGTCCATGTTTCTGAAACGGGTGTCCAAATCCCCCGCCAACCACCGTCGATGTCCAAGACTGATCCAGGGGGACATCTTGACGATCGCCTCGGTCTGGTCTTTCTCGAGAGTCAGCGTCTCTTGATAGGCGTTCCATCCAAATCCCTTCTCGATCCGGATGGTGTAAGGGACTCCGGGTTTCAGATCGACTGTGAAGTGCTCCCAGAAATAGAAATAACCCTTCGGTTTATCGTCCGGGACCGCGTACTCGACCGGGTAATAATGACGCCCTGCCTGATCGGTGATGACACACCATCCGGAGAGGGGCACATTCTGGAACGCGCGGTTTTCATCCCGCGTCACTCGTTGGTCGTGGACATGGAAAGTCACTTCCATCGCATCGCAGATTTCCGCCGACAGCAGGGGAAACGCGATTAGGAAAAATGAAAAAAATCTAAAAATCACTGACTCAACCTCACTTAAGCCGCTCTCCTTTTCGCCTTGTCATTGACTCGATAAAGGAAAGCGAGAATTTCAGCCACCGCCGAATACATCTCCGCCGGAATCAAGCGCCCAAGATCGATCGCCGCGAGGATCTCCACCAGATCGGGATCCTCGTGAATCGGGATATCGTTCTCTTTGGCGACCTCCAGGATCTTCTCCGCGATCACCCCGCGACCCTTCGCGACCACACGCGGCGCGGGGTCCAGTTCCGGATCGTATCTCAGGGCCACCGCCCGTTTTCGAGGGGTCTCTCCACGCATCCGGTTTTCTCAACCGCCGCTCACCGGCGGAATCATCGCCACAGTGTCTCCATCCCTTAATGGGCGATCCAGCGTGGCGTACTCCTCATTAACCGCTAACCTGATTTTCTTTTCGATTCCAGCCATCGCGGGAAAATCCCGATGAATCCGGTCATGGAGATCAAGCAATGTGGAGGATTCATCCAGGGTGTACTCATGTTCACGTTTGCCGGCCAGGTCTCGTAACCCTGCGAAGAAGAGAACTCGAACCCTCATAAAAGAGGGAAACTAGTGAAACTTCCCGCAAGTGACAAGGGACATCCATCCGGTTGGAGACAAACCCGCGCCCCCTGTATCATTTGGCTTCCCGGGTTAGATTTCCCGAGAAGAACTCGGAAAGGATGGCATGGGATCGGCGGCAATGGTCAACAGAAAGAAACCCTTCTCCCC
>JACKFH010000059.1 GCA_020632575.1 Candidatus Omnitrophota bacterium
GCGGACATCAAGGGTTACTTCGACTCGATCCCGCACCACCGATTGATGGAACGGATCGAGGCGAAGGTGACAGACGGAAAGGTGCTCGGCCTCGTTCAGGCATTCCTGAAACAAGGAATCCTGGAGGAGGTGAGATACTGGGTTCCCGAAGAAGGGACACCGCAAGGCGCGGTTCTCTCGCCCTTACTGTCCAACATCTATCTCGATCCTTTGGACCACCTGACGGCGGACCGAGGATTCGAGATGGTGAGGTACGCCGACGATTTCGTGGTGCTATGCCGGAGCGAAGCGGAAGCCCATCAAGCCTTGGAGATGATCCGAGACTGGATGGAGACCGCCGAACTCCAACTGCACCCGGAGAAAACCCGGATCGTCGACACCTCCCAGAAGGGAGGCTTTGATTTTCTGGGCTACCACTTCGAGCGAGGCCATCGATGGCCACGCAAGAAGAGCCTGAAGAAATTCAAGGACAAGATCCGGAAGGAAACCCCACGTACGAACGGCCGTAGTCTGGAAGAAACGATCGATCGCCTGAACCCGATCCTGAGGGGCTGGTTTGAATACTACAAACACAGCAACTTGGCCACGTTCCGGCCGCTGGACGGCTGGGTGCGAATGCGGTTGCGAAGCATCCTGCGAAAGCGTCGAAAACGGAAGGGACGAGGACAGGGATGGGATCACCTCAGATGGCCCAACGCCTACTTCGCCGAGCGCGGGCTTTTCAATCTAACGCAAGCCCGTATCTTGGCCAGTCAATCCGCTACGCGGTGAACCACCGACCGGAGAGCCGGATGCGGGAAAATCGCACGTCCGGTTCGGAGGGAGGGGAGGCGCAAACCAATGCGCTTTCCCTACCCCTATCGATGGGATAATTATTCGTTTGATCGCCATTCGCCCCAGCTCTAAAATACTTTGTCTTTAAGCCGAAAACCGCCCAGCTCTCAAAAGGAGGCGCGGTTCCATGGGAATTCGATTTCGATTCTTCCTGCTGACCCTCATTCTCTTCCTTCCTTCCGCTTGCGCCTACGAAGTCCGAGACTCGACATGGGATGTTTCCGATTTTCCCATCTCCTACTGGATCGATCCGGCGGTCGCGACCGAAACGGAAGAGGGGGTGGGCGAACAAGTGATCCCGCAGCTCTTCGACCGGTGGGCCGATCTTCCCTCCTCCAAGTTCGATGCGGTCTATCAGGGGATGAAACCCGGGTTTGTGGCGAGTGATGGCGAGTGTCACATCCTATGGGACGATCTTGGAAACGATCTCTTTTCTCCCACCGCTATCGCCTATACCCATGCGATGAATGGCCGAATCCACGATGTCGACATCGTCTTCAACACCAACATTGGTTGGTCCGAGAGAACCCTGACCACCACCGGGCTGCATGAAATCGGACATCTCATCGGACTCGACCATTCCGCCAGCCGCTGGGCCATGATGTACGCGACCTCGACCGCCGAGGACCTGCACTGGGACGATATCGAGGGGATCACTCATCTTCATCCGGCGGACAATCTTTCCGATCTGATCGGGGTCCGAATGCTCTATCCGCTCTATGCTTCCAGTTCGAGCACTGGTCCCATGGCGGCGGAAATCCAGAACAAGGGATTCCCAACGTTTGGCTCGGTTGAGGTGACTCTTTATGTTTCCGACACACCGGAATTCGGCTCGACCTATCTGGGGAAATCGGAGATCCCGATCGAGGGCCCAGATCCAGTGACAGTGACTTTCCCTCGTGTGAGTTTCGGAACAAGCGTCGGACCGAGGTATCTCGGTCTGTCAGTGGACACCCAGCACCAAGTCTTTGAGTCGAATGAAGAAAACAATCTGCTTGTCTATGAACTTCCCATCGTGCCGTTCGAGGTGAATGGGGACCAGGATCTTAACGGGAGAGTGGACAGCCGAGATCTTTTTCAGCTGGTTCTTCAGTGGCAAAATAAGACAAGTGGATTTCCCGAACTCTACCGGTTCGATTTTGGATCGAAGTATTGGGTGGTGGAGGAAGACTTGCTCGGATTGCTGGACAGGTGGCATCACCCAACGCTCCCACCTCCATAAGCCGCCAAGTGACTTGCCGGGTTTCTGGTCTAGCCGTGGGAGGGGCATCCCTGCCCCGAAAGCGTGGGCTGGCCTTCGCGGCAAGATGCCGCTCCCACGGCATTTTGCAAGGGAAATGAGTGCCGGCTACAAAGGGCGGGGCCGCGCCTTTACCCTTAAGGGATGGATCAACAGACAAAGATCGATTTCAATCAATACCAACAACTCTTTTCAAACCTCGGTGAAACCATCTGGCTGAACCATGCTGGAGTCTCGCCGGTCTCCTCGGCGGTTGCCGAGGGAATGCGATCTCACCTTGAGGATGTCCTGACAAGCGGGGCAGCCCATACACCGGAGTGGTACCACGAGCTGATGAACATCCGCCGACTGGCCTCAGGACTTCTGGGTGGGTCGGCCAAAGATATCGCGGTGACTCCGAACACGACTTATGGGGTCAATCTGATCGCGAGCGGTCTCGACTGGAAGGAGGGCGATGAAATAGTCCTTTCCTCCAAAGAATATCCGGCCAATGTTTATCCCTGGTGGGCGCAACAAGAGCGAGGGGCCAAGCTGGTCTGGGTTGAGGAGGATGAGAACCATCGGCTGCCGGTTGAGGCCTACGAGGCCAAGATCACCGACCGGACCAAGGTTCTGACCGTATCGCATGTCCAATTCGCCACCGGGTTCCGTCACGATCTCAAACGATTGGGAGAGATCTGCCGGGAACGCGGGATCCTCTTCTTTGTCGATGCGATTCAGTCCTTCTCGGTGTTCGACATCCAGGTGGAGGAGTGGGGGATCGACGCTCTCACCACCGGCTCGCATAAATGGCTTTTGGGGCCAACCGGGATTGCTTTGTTCTACACCACGCCCGAACTCCGGGATCGCCTCACCACCACCTTTGTGGGGGCCGATTCGATGGTCGATTCTCTGAATTACCTGAATTACAACTTTGAACTCCTCCCCGACGCCCGCCGTTTCGAAAACGCAATGCTCAATTTCCACGGCGCGGCTGGGCTCCAATCGGCCCTCGAGGTTGTGGGGAGGTTTGGACGCGAGAATATCGAAACGAAAATCAAACAGAACTCGGAAAGGATCCGATCCAAACTTCTCGACCTGGGATTCGAGGATCACAGCGTTCGGGGGGAAGAGGAATGGTCGGGGATTCTGACTTTGATTCCTCCGGGCGGCGACCCAACCGGATGTTATGAAGCGCTCAAGAGACGTGACCTCTACACATCGGTCCGAGATGGCCGTCTCCGAGTCTCCCCGCATGCCTATCATCCCGAGGAGTCTTTTGAGAAAATAAACCAAATCTTCAAGGCGGCGCTCAAAGAGATTTGAAAGTGAAGGGGACATGAAAGTCGCTTTAGTCGGACGAGACCTGGATGAAGTCGAACCTCTGGTGGCGGAATACGGTTTCGTCATCGATCAAGATTCACCCGAGGTGGTGATTTCAAACGGGGGGGATGGCGCGCTGCTGGGAGCCGAACGTCTCTACCCGGGCATCCCGAAGTTGGGGTTGCGGAATTCGAAAACCAGCACCCGTCACCGGGACACCGACGCCCAAATGGTTCTCCAAAGGCTCGTGGAGGGAACACTCCGTGAACAACGGTTCCTTAAACTCGAAGCCGAGGTGAAAGGGCGAAAGTTGATTGCCCTGAACGATATCATCATTCACAACAAGATTTTGAGCAGCGCGGTCCGGTATGAGGTTGAAATCGATGGCCGCAATCACATGGGCGAGATTGTCGGAGATGGACTCATTGTTGCGACTCCGTTCGGGAGCAGCGCGTATTATCGAAGCATCACCCACAGCATTTTTCAGGTCGGAATCGGTTTGGCGTTCAACAACAGCATCGAGCCGGTGAATCACCTCGTTCTCAAAGAGACGTGCGAGATCGAGGCCACCATCCTCAGAGGGCCAGCCCAAGCGGCGGCGGATAACGATCCGGAATGGGTGGAACTCGACGCCGGCGACAAGATCAAGGTGAGGAAGTCCGAATGTTTCGCCCGAATCCTCAGCATTGAAACCCTACGAGGCGATCAGTTTCATTTGATCAATCACACGGGGGGATGAATTCCACCCTTGCCATTTCGGTCCACCGGATTCCACTCCCGAATTAGGCGTCCGGCAAAGCGGGACGAATTACTTTTTCGTAGATCGTTCCGCCCAAAAGCCCCCCGACCAATGGCGACAGAATGTAAACAGTGAAGAAACCGCCTCGCGGACCGGGAATCGCGACCGAACCCCAACCGGAAAAGAAGGCCACTAAGCGAGGACCGAAATCGCGCGCGGGGTTGAACCCCGCTTGGGTGATGGGCGCGATCACCGCGATCAGGATGGTGATGGTCAGTCCGATGAAGAGAGCGTAGAGGGTGCCATCGGGACGGTGGTGGTTGCGTGGTTCGGTGAGGGCGAAAACGAAGAAGACCAGAAACGCGGTTCCTATTCCCTCCGCGAGCATCGCTTGGATCACTCCCACTTTCGCATGATCTGTCTCCAGCACTCCGCCGATCGCGGGATTGGGAAAGTATTCTCCGAAAACCATCGCGCTCAGTTCGCTTCCGGGTTTTCCCCGCTCGATTCCTTTGGTCATTTCAAAGTCGGTCAAGAAATCGCCGAAGAGAAAGAAAAGGACACAAGATGCCATCACGGCTCCCAACAACTGTGAGAAAACAAACGGGATCACTTTGGCTTTAGGGAAATCGCGTAGAGCGACCATGGCGAGTGTGACCGCTGGATTGATGTGCGTTCCGCTGATCGCACTGGTGGCGTAAATGGACAGTGCGATTGCGAGTCCCCAAACCATGCCGACCTGGATCAGGCCCTCGAGGGCGCCAGTCAGGACCGCGACGAATACCGCGCCGGTTCCGAAAAAGACCAGGGTGAAGGTGCCAATGAACTCGGCGCCGCACTGCTGGAGGAGGCTCGGTTTCCAATCGGCCATCGAATTCACGATTCCTTCATCGCTTCCAGGCTCGCCGTCCGACCGGAGGGTTGTAATACCCTTTGCGGATCTTCGGGAAATGAGAATGCACCTTCTCGATAGCCCAGCGCATACCGAGTGGAGTTTCCAGGTCTTCCTCTCCAAGTAGATCGAGGTAAGCCTCCGGATCGATATTCAAGTTCCGCCATTGAATCATCGAGAGTCCTGTGTCGAAGACCATTTCGAGAAGCGCGCGAATTTCGCTTGGGGTGTCGGTGACTCCGGGGAAGACGAGGTAATTGATGGAAGACCATTTTTCCATCGCTTTGGCCACATGCAGGCTCTGGATGACATCGTCCAGCGTGTAATCGACCGGCTTATAGTAGGCGTTGTACCGGGATTCGATCGGGCTGTTCAACGAAACGCGGATGGAGTCGAGCCCAGCCTTGAAAAGTTTTCGGATCACCTCGGGTTTGGACCCGTTGGTGTTCATGTTGAGCGTGCCTTTGGAGGTCTTTTCCCGAATTTTTCGGCAGGTCTCCTCGAGGAGCTCGGGGTTGGTGAGCGGCTCCCCCTCGCAACCCTGGCCAAAACTTGCGACGGGGCGTGGCGCGTACTCGAGGTGGGGGACAGTGATCTCGACGATTTCATCGACACTCGGAATGAAATCGAGACGGTATTGCGATTCGTGGAAGCCGTTCTCTTTCGGCTGCTTGCTGATGCATCCGAAACACCGTGAGTTGCAAACCGCGGAGGAGGGAATCGGCATCTCCCACCTGCCGAGCGCAAAATTTCTGGCTGCGGGGCAGTTGTAGGTCAGCACACAGTTGCGCATGAGGTGTTGCGCCAGACGATTGTGCTCCATTTCGGCGATCATCTCGAAGGTGCAGGCATGCACCTCCTCGGGATCGAACTGATCGCAGTCCTGTCGATGGTCCGAGTCGACCCGCTCGACTGGAACCACGAAATCCCCCTCCTCCCAAGCCACCGCGCAGTAAGCGTAGAGGGGCAGGTCGGGTGCATCCTCTTCCGTTTCGAAATTGGAGTGGAAGTGGATGGTGTAGGCCGGGGCGACAAAAGCCGAAACCGCGGTCACCGGGACGCCTTCATACGATTCGACCACCACCCGTTCCCCGGTCCGACGGTCATACCCCACCGGTTTTCTGCCCGGCATCAGGTAGAGGTCGCTCCCATCCGGCATCGAGCCCCATTCCTTGTGGTCCGGCACGATCTCTTCGCGTCCCCAGCGCACAGTCGCCGCGAGCTCCGGAATATCCAGCATTTCTCCCTCGGGACCGGCCACCACAAGGCTGGGCGCCTTCTTCAGAGACGCCAGATCGGAGTAAGAACTCGGTTTTTCAAAGGCTTTCGGCATGGTTGCATCTTAGTGCGGGGTGGGGTGGGACGGAAGGGAACTGCTAGTGGGGAGAAGATCCAACCACCAGATCCGCCCATTCCCCCGTCGAAAAGGAAGTCACGCAAGGGACGCGGTTCGGTGCCTCAAAGCGAGGCGTCACGGTAAGCTTTCAAAACCGCGTTCATGCGAGTCTGATATCCCGGCCCTTGCGCCTTGAACCACTCGAGAACGTCCCGATCGATTCGGAGCGAAATCGCCTCCTTCGTTGGGACCGGCTGGAGACCCTTTCTCACGATTCCTCGAACGGTCTGTTCGAGGGTCGCTTCGGGATGCTCCTCTGTCAGTTGGATTTCACTATCGGTCATCTTCTTGAGTACGCTCCAATCAGTCTTGGATTCGGTCGAGGAAGATTTTGGTTTCACGTCTGGTCGTTTTTCTGCACTTCTGGTCGTCCCAATTGAATTGCACATACTAATTGTATATACGGTCCTGGTCCAGTCAATGGCCTTTTTCAGAATCCAGTGAATGCGGGGTCTCATCACTTTGCCACGCGATAGGGGAGTTTCACCTGCACAAAAAATCAGTATTTAACCCATTCAAATTTTTTACTTTAGATTTCTATCTCTCGAAACGATATTAAGAGAGACCAGAGGTGGAATGTCGGGGCTCAGCCCGGCGGGGAAAGCTTTTCTTATTGGGGGATTCTTGCGAAATGGGTTTCAATCGACTGCGGGAAATGTGGTTATCCAACGACGACGAGGGTCAGGCCTTTCTGTTTCAGCAGATGGACCCGCCCGAGCCGGAGGAGGAGGAACCCGCACCCATTCGGAAAAGGGAGATGCATCGGGACTACATCCCCCCGATGACTCCACCCAAGCCAAAGCCACAGCAACCGGTTTACCCCTCGGGGGCGTTGGGAGAAAAAATGGAATCGTTTCTATCCAAATGCATGGAAGTGGTCGAAAAGGACCCCGAGGTCGCTTACAACGGTAAAGCGGTCGAATGGGAGTCCTGGTTCACCCACCCCATCCTCTCGCAGATCCGTCGCTCCTGTCTTCCGGTCACCGCCAAGCAACGGCTCCTCTCGTTCTCGGCGCTGATGCTCCCCTTCCTTGACGAGAAGGAGGAGGAGAGAGTCCGCGTCATCCTAGCGGAGATGGCTCCGACTGTGCATGACGAGCACTACGAGATGCTCACCGAGCAGGACCTGATTCATTCCCAGTGGCTTGTCCGCTCGGTCCTACGCTCCCGGGACATTCTGGTGCAAATGCAGGGCCTCAAACGAAGCATCCTCAGGAGCCTTCCGGTTCATCAGTTGGATTGAGGCGGAGGATTTTCCAGCCTCACCCAGCGCCGTGGGAGCGGCTTCCAGCCGCGATACCGTGGTGCTCGACAGAGAGGCGACCCCCTTTCGCGGCTGGAAGCCGCTCCCACAGTGTTGAGCAAAAAGTCCACTGTGCGATCGGCCCCATTAAACCGTTGAACCTTATCTCTCATTCCGGCGACTTCAGCACATAGATCGCCCGACCCACCCTTTGATCCTTCCTGCGGTAGAGAAACGGCTCGAAACCCTTCTCATCGAATGCGGGTTCATAACCGATAAGGCGTAGTTTTCTCTCGATGTTGATGAAGATCGGGTCCCCCTCATTCGGTTGCCAGAAAGGGATCGCCAGACAGACACGTCCACCGGGCCTCAGGGTCGTGCGAACCTCCGCGAAAGTTCTCGAATAGAGCGGCTCAAGCTGACCGCTGAAACCGGCCGCCGCCTTGCGCGAAAGCTTCCCTTGAATGGGCGGTCCGAGATCCCCTTCGCCCACAACAAGGTCTAGACTGAGTGGAGCGATCTTGGTGGAGAGCTGGCGAGCGTCGATCCGTTCGATGAAAGCAACGCTGGATTTCGAGGCGCTTTCGGATTGCGACAAGTACCAATCGACATTTTTGGCCGATTGCTTGATCGCCTCATCACGGTTATCGCTTCCAGCCACCTGAAATCCGAGATCCAAACCCTCCAACAGAGTGACTCCGCACCCGCAAAAGGGATCGAGGATCTTCCAGGTTTTGGGAGTCCTCCCCAGGTTGATCATCTGACGCGCGAGCTTAGGCGGTAACAATCCCCTTCGGCGCGGACGAAAGGGTTTGTTCATATCGCGGTCGCCGAACCCATGGGTGTCGAACACCCATCGGGTGATCCCGACCAGGATCATTCCGCCCTCTTTCCAAAGACAAAGTTCCGAACCGGTGTCCGCGAATCCGAGTTCTTGAACCTTTGCCGGTGAGAGATCCAGTTCGCCGGGCTTGGGGCGTTCCTCGCGGCCATGCGCCTGGTCACTCTGCTTGACCAGTGTTTTCACCGAGGATCGCAGTTTCTCACGCTCCGAACGAAGTTTCGTGTCCAATGCGGAGATCGCCCAGGGACCCTCGGGAAGGAACCACGCCCCCGATTCGACCTCCATCAAGAAATCCTCGGAGTAGTCCCCGATCCGCTCGATAGCGCGGACACACCCTCCGAGCGGCGTGCAAAGAGACTTCGGATCGAAATTGGAATCGTTGGTGGAGACCCCCGGAAGAAGGAGGCCCTTGTCCTGAAGGGTATAACCGGAAAGGCTCAATATATTGTCGAGTTCGTAGAGACAGAGTTCTCGCTCTCGGCCGAGTTGAAAGTGGAGTTCGGTCATCGAGGGATTACCCATTCGCCTCGGGACTATTCGATTGCGGCGAGTCCTCTTGGTTGGGTAACTGTCCATCCGTGCGGAAACTGACACAAGTGTCTTTGGTAAGGGGGTGCTGTCGGAGCATATCTTGATGTTCTTTCCTAGCGGCTTTCTGGGCGCCCGATTTGAGATCTTCATACCCAGCGCCGATGAACAGAGCGCGCAGGCAGGCCTCGAGGGCTGTGTAGAGGTGGGTGCATCCATCCGTTCTCGGAATCATCTCATGGACTTTGTGCAGGACTCCGCCCCCCATCAACTTGAGGCCGATCAACCGTTTGTAACTCATCCAGGAAAAAACACAGGTTTCGAACGGGTATCGGTTCATCACCGCGTCGATGTCCTTGATCACATAGGATTCCCGGTCGACCAGCACGGCCATCTCCATGTCGTGGTAATTGTCATGGAGTTTGGCGACCACCAAGGCGCCCTCATCCGTTAGATAGACCTCGGTGGCGACGGTCCGATGAAAAGTCTGTCTCTGGTTGAGGGCGAGTTTTTTGAGTTCGGCGACCGATCTCGACATGATTGGGCGATCCCTTTCCCGACTGAAGCGTTTGAGCAAGTGCTTCATGGTAGGAGATTTTGGGCGGCTCGATAACCAGAAAGGGCTGGAATCAGTCCATCTGTCACCCCACCGCGAGGGTTCAAGCCGGAATCCCGCTTCGCTAGAGTACCCCCAATGGAAAACGAAATTCTAAAACAAAGGTTGGCTCAGGCTCTGGAGCTAGCCAAACAGGGCGCCTATGCGGAAGCGAGGGCCGCGCTCGAGCAGCTCACTCTCGAAGCGCCCGAGTCTCCGGAGGCGTTTTACTATCTCGGTCTCGCCTGCAAAAGGACCCAAGACCCGGAGGCTGCCCGAACTGCTTGGGAGAAGTGCCTCGCTCTCGATCCATTCCACCATCAAGCGAGAACCCAACTGAGCAGTTTAACGAAACCGGCTGGTCCGGATTTCCTGACCGATACTGGGGCCGCCACCGGGTTGTTCACCGAATCCCAAGCCATTCCTCAGGTTCAACCGGCCTCCCTCTCCGCCCGCTCCCTCGCCTTTTTCATCGACAGCATTCTTCTGAACCTCGCCACGGTTCCCTTCATTGCGATGTTCTCCCTCTATGTCGTTGGCAACGCGCCCACCGATGGGGAGGCGGTCGATTGGATTCTCGAGAACAGCTCACAAATTCAGCTGGGAACCACGGCGATCGGCTTTGTGGTCAATCTCTTTTTCATTCCCTTCTTCTACTATGAAAGCGGGATGACCCCGGGCAAGCGCTTATTGGGGATGCGGATTGTGGATGTCTCCACACTCGAACCGCTCACGATGGTTCAATCCGTCGGAAGATTCCTGGCCAGTTATCTGAGCACCTGCGTTTTCTATTTCGGTTACCTGATCGCTTTTTTCAACAAGGACCGACGCGCACTCCATGATTTTCTGGCCGGAACCTATGTCGCCTCGAGCGAGACCGGTCCCATGTCGCTCGCCGAGAAACTGATGACCACCCTGCTGATCATTCTGAGTCTTCTCGGTCTTGTTATGGTCATTATCGTTCTGGTCACCTTTATGGGTGGAATCGTGGAATTCTTGGAATCTTACCCGCTTGGACCTCTCTGAACAAAAGCCTATGCCAAAGAAAACTCGCATCCTGATTGTCTCAACCGGTCGAATTCACGATTTCGCCATGGCCGGACATTTGATCGAGGAACGTCTCGCCTCGGAGGTCGATTTCGACGTGACCCTTTCCTTCGATCTCGAACCGATTTCGGAGGCCGGTCTCCGACGATTCGATGTTCTCATCCTCTATGTTCAGGAGGAGCGCCTTTCCAAGAACCAGACGAGCGATCTCGTCACTTGGGTCTCCAAAGGGAAGACCCTGATTGGGCTCCACTGCGCGACCGCCTCCTTCCTGGATAACCCGGAATATGGCCGTCTCCTGGGTTGGCGGTTTTCGAATCACGGGCCGATTCATCGATTCGAGGTGGCGCCGACCGAAACGGATCACCCCATCACTCGACGAATCCCCCCTTTCAAGGTCGAGGACGAACTTTATTTGCTCGAGGATCTGGCTGGCGATTCGGAGATCCTGCTTACCGCCCGCTGGCAAGGCGGGAAGCAACCTATCCTGACTTTTCGGCAAGAAGGGAAGGGGAAGGTGGTCTACTTTGCCCTTGGTCATGACGCCCGCTCACTCGGCGATCCGACCTTTCAAAAGATTCTTCTTCGCTCCATTCGGTGGACGCGGGGGGTGAAGGAATCAGACCCCATCCGATGTGGGGTCATCGGGTATGGCGGGGCTTACAACATGGGGAGGGAACACGGACGGCTGATCGAGGCGACGCGGGGGTTGGAGTTGGTTGGGGTCTGCGATTTGGATTCGACTCGACTCGCGCTCGCCAAAGAGGATTTCCCCTCGGTTGCCGTGTTTCCGAGCTACCGTCGGCTGCTTCAGATGGATGAACTCGACTTGGTGGTCTTGGTCACTCCGCACAACACCCATGCCGCCCTCGCGGTGCAGTGTCTCAACGCGGGCAAGCATGTGATTACCGAGAAACCGATGTGCATCACAGTCACGGAGGCCAAGAAAATGGTCGGGGCCGCGAAACGGAAGAAACGAATGCTGTCGGTCTTCCACAACCGACGATGGGATGGCGATTACACAACCCTCAAGCGGATCGTGGCTTCCGGTGCGATCGGCGAGATCTTTCAAATCGAGGTTTTCAGCGGCGGGTATGAGCACCCCGGATGGTGGTGGCGCTCGGACAAGAAAATTTCAGGGGGATGCCTCCATGACTGGGGCGCTCATTTCATCGATTGGTTTCTCGATCTGATCCCCTCGCCGGTGATCGATGTGGCTGGGCATTTTCACAAACGGAACTGGCATGCGGTCACGAATGAGGATCACGCTCTAGCCACCCTCCGCTTCAAGAGCGGGGTGACCGCGACGATCGAACAATCCAACCTCGCGGCTGCTCCCAAGGACCGTTGGCGGGTCCTGGGAACTCAGGGCGCCGCCACCTGGAAGGGTTGGGGTGAAGACTTTTGGAATGTCATTTCGTACAAAGATTCCGATGAACCGGTGGTCAGTAGAGTCCCCTTCGAAAAGGGCGACTGGCACGCCTACTATCGGAACATCGCGGATCATCTGACGTTGGGAGAGGAACTGGTGGTGAAAGGGGAGGATGGATTGCGGATCATTTCGATGATCGAGGCGGCGGAAAAATCCTCAAAAGCCAGAAAGTCAGTCAAACCGGAAGTGGGTTGAGGGGAATCGATCAAGCGACCACGTCGATGAGTTCGCCAACTCCCTCGGGATTGCCACCCGCGTTGAGGTGAAGGTTGAGCAGGGCGATATCGGTCGCGGGCTCAAGAGCTTGCACAATCGAGGCCTGGAGTAATTGCGCTACGAGTTGCTGAGTCGAAAGCGCGCCCTCTAATCCGGAAACCATGAGTGGCCCTCCCATTGAAGCCTGTAATAAGGATATTCCGTGGGAGCCAGAAGGCAAGGATTTGGCTGGGGGAAAGGTTGAATCATGGAACTCCATGGAAACCATGGAAGCAATGGAAATACGAAAATCGAAGATTTTCGTATCGCTTTTTTCCATATCTTCCATTCCTTCCATGCGATTCCATGATTCAATCAAACGCCCAGAAGCCCCCAATATGATGATTCGATTTCTTATCCTCATTCCCCCGCTCATCTTCCTCACTCCCCGACAGGTCGAGTCCGCGTCCCTGATCGCTGGGGTCAAGGACTCCCCTGAAACTTTTTTGCTGACCCAAGGTGAGGCGCCCATTGGAACGCTCACCCTCGACTTCCAACCCAAAGAGTCCTCGGAGCCGTCGGAAGAATCAGGCTGGCTAGATGGCGTTTCCTCATGGGATGGGTCCCACCATTCCGCCTCTTGGCCAGTCGCGAAGCCGGACCGGTTCGATGAATTCTCGGCGCGCTGGCGAGGGATCTGGGAACCGGGACCGGGAGACTATGAATTCCGACTGAGGTCGGATGGTCCGGCGGAGTTTTTTGTGGGCGGGAAAGGAATACTCGTGACCGCCGAATCCGCTTCGGGGGTCACCGCCGAAGTTCTCTTTGAACAGAGACCCTACCAACTGCGGCTCGATTATTCTCATGACTCCGGAAGCGCGTTTGTGTTTTTAGAGTGGCGGCAACCAGGAAAGTCTTGGCTGCCCCTCGTTCCCACTCGAGCCGCCGAGAGTGGGCCGGAGAGTCGATGGGAGGGGGTCTACTACCAGGGGGCCCGGTTCGAAGCCGAAATGTTCAAGCGGTTCGATGAGGGGATCCTATGGAATTGGGGAGATCGGGGACCGCTTAACCGCCGGGAGGACATCCCAACAGCCACACTCAAGTGGGGTCAACGGACAGACGGACTGCTGGCCTCTTTTCAATGCAACCGCGCGGGGAAGCTGCGTCTTCGCGTTGAACCCGTTCCATCGGACGCGAGTTTCTCGGTCACCTTTGACCGGACAGTTCTCGAAGTCCAAAGCCTAAATGCCGAACCCATCCGCCTTCAGTTTGACCAACCTGGGACCTTTCAAACCGGAGATGGCATCCCCCCCATCGAGTTTGACATTTCTCCCGATCGACCCCTCCACTTTTGGGAGCCTCAAACCGGTCTGATGAACGGAGATCAGGTTGATCGGTTTCTATCGGAAGCAGCTGAGCGGGACGAGTCGAATCGACCGAGAATCGAGGGGGACTTCGCTTATCTCGACCAACCCGCTTTGTCCTCCGCGAGATGGTGGTTGGAGATGCTGATCAACCGGAATCAAAACCGCGTAGCCATGAACCCTTCCTCGAATGCGGGAACCTCGGGGGGACTCTGGCTGGATTGGAAAAACGCCTCCCTCTCGTGGGCGAAAACCTTTGCGCCGGATCTATTGCCGGACCTTGCCAATACCTTTGAAACCGAGAATCCGAATGATGTTTGGGGCATCTTTTTTGATGGGCCGGCGAAAGATTTCCAGGCCTTTCTTGGCGCTTTAAAGGGAGAGCAAGTTGCCGACAGAAATGTACGCAACCCCTACCCCGAGCGGAGAGTCGAGTGGGAGGTCGAAACCCTTGCTCGTGGACTAACGCAGTGGCGTCGGAGTTATCGAGAGATCACGCGAATCATGGGTGAGGAGGATGAGGGAGAAGGGCTAAAATTCCAAACCGAGAACCTCACAGACCGGACATTCAGCATTCGGAATCTTCCCCTTGGAGAGGCGGATCTCTCCCTCCAATACTCGGGAACGCATTTCAGAATCGAGAACAAGGAGGGAGCGTTTCTCGAGTTCGGCGGGCCGGTCACCGTGGAGGATTTCAGCCTCAATGATCGGGGTGAGTGGGAGGCGAAACTGGCGAACTCGCATCGAACTTTGCTGGAGACCGGGCCGAACTCACAGATCCGCGGTGTCCTCTGGAACGGAGCCCCCCTGCTTCTCACCGGCCAGGGGGAGGGCCGGAAACAAGGCTTCCTTCCGGCGGAGAAGGGAACGCTACGACTCATTCCCTCCGAGTCGAAAACCGTATTGCCGAAGTTCTAATCGCCTCGGACTCTCAGTTCCGGCGATATCCCCTTGGCTCAAAAAGTCAGGGTGGTCATGAGATAAACGAAGTCGGCGTCATCCGCCTCACGCCCATTCGGGCTCGTGTCCCGAACATAATCCTCGGCGAAGAAGTGGCCATAACCCAGTTCCATGTTGAGTTTATCGGAGCAGGCATAAGAGGCGACTATGTCGAGTTCATGGCCGACGAAACTCGAGGCGTCATTCCCGGCCGCGTTCCTGACAACGCCACCGCCCGCGTTATACCAAGCGTCATCTTCAGGTTCGTCCAACCAGAACATATGCCAGTGCGTCTTGAAGGTCAGTTTATCGGAAGCTTTCCAATGCAGTTTCAGATTCGGGTTGTGGACGTTCCTCCACGAGAAAAAGTCCATGTAGCCATAGTAGAGATGGTTGGTGGGGTAGAGGTTATCGAAAGTGTTGTTTTC
>JACKFH010000006.1 GCA_020632575.1 Candidatus Omnitrophota bacterium
ATTGCTGCCCGGTCCCGATGCCTATGACAAGGAAATGATCGCGATGAACCAAGTGATGAAAATTGGTGACCGATACTACGCCACTTATCATGGCTTAAAGGCCAACACCCGTCCCCAGGAATGGACGACCAATCTCGCCACTTCGGCTGACTTGCTGAATTGGGAGAAATACGAAAACAATCCGATTCTCGAAGACAACAAATCGAGTGGGATCTTTGTGAACGATGGAGAAAGACTCCGATTATACACCATGCACCCGGAGGTTTGTCTTCACTTTTCCGAGGGGGATCTCCCAAAAATCGAAAAATAGTCGCGAGGCGCTCCCTCACCCCTCCTTCAGCACAGAGTAGGTTTGTCGCATTTCCAAGTTGTACACATCATCCAATGGATCCGGTGCATTCGCTCTCGCCTGCTGCGCGATTGGGTCGTTCAGCAGGTAGTCCACCACCTCGTTGCAGTCGGCGATCCAGACATCGTCTCCGCCAAATTCCTTCAACGCTTGAAATCGCTGCTCGAGTTCCTCCGAGGTCACATCTTTGGCGGGGTGTACGGGTTTATTGGGCATCGGGCAATGATTGTAGTCGATCACCCATCCCCCGACTTTGCTAGCGAGAAGGAATCCCTTGTAAGGATCGAAGCGAGTGTAAAAGGGTCCGGGGTACTCGGTGTGGAGGGGGATGCGCCCGAGCCACATCAAGTCGGTGTCGATGGTGTTTACCCGATCGTAAATGGTCATGATCGCATTATAGCCCGCATCCTCCGCCACCAATAACGATGGAGCGTGTCCATGGTTGCTTCCGGGGACAGTAAAAATGGTGATCGGCATCTCCAGGATCTCCTCCATCTTCGCCTTCGCCTCGACCACCTCCACCTGCGCATTCTCGACTGTCACCCCGCAATGGCTCATCGAGTGACAGGACACCCCCCAACCCTCATCGACCAGACTCTTGATCTGGTCCTTGTCCATGATACTGAAGCCATGGTAGCTGCTCCCCGGCAGGATGCGAACCTTCCCAATCTGGTCGGTCACAATAGCGAGGTGACCTGGAATCTCGTACTTTCGATGAAGGGGGATCGCGTATTTGAAGAGATCAATCACCCCCTCATCATAAGTGATCGAGTAAACCCACTTCTTCCCATCTTTCCAAGTGAACCCCTTGGTTTGTTCATCCCGCGCGAAGGCCTGGCTAGAAAACAACCCAGCGGCGGTGAGAGTAACTGTGGACGAAATAAAATCTCTACGTTTCATGACATGAATCCCTCTTTGTGCTCGCGCGGACTTGTAGTCCGTGCGAAAGATTCTTTGCGGAGTTTTACTCCGCGAGCAGCGGCACGGGGAGTGCAACTCCCCAACAAATTCATGGTCCGGAGTCCAACTCCGAACCAGCCCCAACGGAGGGGGTTAGGGGGTGGGGTTCTCCTTCACCCAACTCGTCTGCGTCACCAACTGATTCAACGATGCAAAAGAAATCGCCGCGTTGGTTGCGTAGGCGGCCGAACTGTTCGCCGGAAATGTCGCCATCGTCGCGTCTCCAACCAGAAAGACATTGAAATCCGGTGAAAAATTTTGCCAACCGGCGGTTGTGCTGATGTAACACATATCCGTGGCGTAGCCGGTCATCAGAATATGTTCGATCCCCTGCTCCTTGAGCGTATCGCGGATCTTCTCATAACCCTCCAGATCATAGGCCACAATGTCTTCATCCGTGTTGGTCAGCGCGGTGGTGATCGGAATGGGAAGATCCCAAAACCCCTTGCCGTTGTAATGATCGCCTGAATCGAGACCCGGGAATTGCTTGAAATAATCCCGCACGGGAGATTCATCGGACAAGGCAATGGTCTCGGGGAGATCCCCAGCGATATAGTGGAAGCCTTTTAGCTTGGCCTCCAATTCCTTCAGACCTTCGGCACGTTCCTCAGCGGTGGGAATTTCCAAGTCCAAGGATCGATAGATCTTTGCTCGGATCGGATCTTCTTTTCCGGGCAGGCTGTGAAGAACGTATTTAACCTTGCCGCGCAGACGGTTGAGAAATGGGTCCAACACCTCCCTCTGTTGCCGATGACCCATCTCGTTCTTGATCGGCGTGCAATTGAAAGCCACCCCCGCCGGCTCCGGGCTGATCCAGCCGTTGTCGTCATCAATGCCCCATGGATGGACCACCACAATCGCTGTCTTACTCGCGTCGATAAAATTGGGCATCTCGATGATGCCGCGGGCATTGTAAGACCACCTCCAAGCACGCACAGACAAATCCGCATTCTCGTCTTGAACTAAGGTCGGAGCTTCATAGCGAGCCACCTCGACAATTGGCTGAAAGAATTCAGGGTGATCCGCGAGGATCGGTTCGGGATCTTTGAGGGGAGTGAGTTTATTCTCGTAGACACGTCCCGGATCTTCAGCAACCGCTGGAAGAGCCATCAAACACAAGGCGATTAGCGGAATCGACTTTTTCATGACTATTCTCACTCCGTCTTCTGTAAATACGCGAACAGGTCTCTCAGATCCTGTGGCTGCAGTTCTTGCAACAAGTTCTCCGGCATCAGGGAGAGATCCGATTCCCGGATGTCCTCGACATCCTCCAGGTTGAGCGTGGTCTTTTCACCATTGGCGTTCGCCAGCGTGAGCGACCCGGGGGTCTTCTCGACCACAACGCCATTATACAGACCTTCGTCCGAGGTGGTCACAATGAATTGCAGAAATTCTTTTCGCACGACAAGGCTCGGATCGACCAGACTGACCAAGAGGAAATCGCGATCGGTTCGGTTGCTGTGGGTCAGGTCGGGTCCGATCTCCGCCCCTTCGCCATTGAGCATATGACAGACCGCGCAAACCTTCGTGAAAAGTTCCTTTCCATGGCTGGGGTCACCTTCGGAGGCGCGAAGATCGTTGTTGAGCCGACGCATCTCAGCGAGTTTTTCCTCAGGCGTTCCCACTTTCACCGCTCCCCAATGGTCCTCCACGATACGATCGATCTCGGGGTTTTCGAAAAACGCGACACGACGGATCTGGTCGACTGTGATGGGTTCGGCGGAAACTTCTCCCGCTTCGATCTGCTTCAAAAACGCGAGGGCAAAGGCTTCCTTGCTCAGAATCACATCCAGGATCTTCGATTGACGATCGACGGGGGCTTCTCGATAGAGGGTCAACAAGGCTCCCGCGTCCTCATCCCTCGCGGTCCGGCGAACCCCTTCGAGAAGAGGCTCAAAGAATTCAGGAGAAGTCTCAGTCGAAAGTTGGGAGAGAAATTGTTCCCGACTCTCGGAATCCTGAACCTCTGAGAGGATCTTTAAACTGACCTTTCGGTGATCGTCGGTGGAGTCGGAATCGAACGCCCATTCGCGCACCCGCTTCAGAGAGTCCGGATCGCCCGCCTTGCAGAGGAGCGTCAGAAGTTGGGGGTTCTTGGGATCGGCTTCGAGAAGGGTCTTCAATTCGTTTCGAAGATCCCCCGAAATTCGAATGGACGAATCTTCCTCATTGACCGCTTCGAGGTTCGAAGCAGCGTAGGAGGTGAAAAGCGATCCTCCCTCCATGCCACGAATTTTTCGGCCACGGTCCCCCCAGCCCTCACCTAGCGATTCCAGGAAAGGCGTTGGATCATCTGCTCGATCCAACAATGCGAGACAAGCCAAATCGGTCTCCTCGGTCCCCTCCGCCGCATACCTCCGCATCAGCCGGGGAAGGATTTCCTTCTGAAAGAGAGAGGAACTCCAGACATCCTTCTGAGTAAAAAGTTCCATTGCCAGTCGCTGACTCGAGACCGAATGCGCCTCCAGCGCCCACCAAAGCAGAAGGGGAACGTGAGGGTCCCCTCCATCCTCATCGCGCGCCACAATTTCCTTGACGATCCGTAACCCAAATTCCGATTGAATCCGTTTGGCGGTCGAGGCGAGTTGGCTCCGGACCCGGACATCCCCCTCCGTCCGCGCCATCTCGACGAGTCGTTCTCCGGAAGATTGGGGAACTTCCCTTGCATCGCCCAAGAAGCGGACCACCCATCTCCGTACCTCGGGTTTCAGATGGAGGAGAAGCGAGTCGGCCAAGTCATTGGTCATTCCACCACACGAGTACAGAGTCCAAAGCGCCTCGAGTTGCGTGTTCGACTCCGAGGGTCGTCCGATCATCTCCTTGAGTGTGGCGTATGTGGAGGGATCCCTTCTTTCGGTCAAAATCGAATGAGCGTGGCGAACCATCCATTGGTTTTGACTTCCGAGAAGGTCGATCAATTCGTTGTTCGATTTCTCGGATAAATTGACTGAAACCGGAGCGGCATCCTTCACCTGAACCCGGTAAACCCGACCGTTGGTGCGATCCCAATCGGCGTCCGGGTCGGGATGGGCGGTCCGTTGGTCGTTCCAGTCGCTGAAATAAACCGCTCCATCCGGGCCGATGGTCACATCGGTCGGCGCGCACCAAGCATCATTGCTGACCGCCAATTCCCCGCCATGCCGCGCTCGATAGGTGGAGCCATCGGGCTCGATCACATGCCAGTAAACGTCATGTGAGAGAAGGTTCCCTCCGATGTAATTCCCGATGTACTCCTCAGGGAAAGAGGGTCCCCGATAAAAACTCCCGCCGACCGTGACATGCCCCCCCACATAATTGGCCTCTTTCATGTGGTCGAAATAACCATAGGCATAAGGGTTGTGCAGATCCCCATGCTTACCGAAGGACTTCCAGTAGTAGCCGCCCTGGACTCCATGAAGACAGAGCGCAGGCCCGACATTGGTGCTGGAAAAGAGATCGCCCCATTGGTTAAAATCGAGACCCCACATGTTCCCCCCGCCCTCGCAGAACAATTCAAATTCTTGGGTGACTGGGTGATAGCGCCAGACTCCCTGTTGGAATTCGATGCCCCGGATATGGGCGGTGACGGTACTACCCTGATTCCCATAGAGCCATCCATCCGGCCCGAAGGTGAGCGAATTGGCCACACTGTGAGCATCCTGCATCCCAAACCCGGTCAAACAAACCTCTGGATCGGAGTCGGGGATGTCATCGTGATTTTTGTCCGGGTAAAACAGGAGGTAAGGAACTTGGAGAACAAAGACACCGCCATGACCGAACGCGAGTCCCGAGGCGAGGTTAAGGCCATCGACAAAATCCTTGAACGAGTCCGCGACCCCATCGCCATCCGTGTCCTCACAAATGGTGATCCGGTCGGCCCCCCTTGGACCTTTCGGAGGCGGCTCGGGAACTCGGTCGTAGGTGGTTCGAGACCAACGATCCACCTCAACCCTTTCGAGACCCGCCGGATTAGGATATTGAAGGTACTGGATCACCCACAGTCGCCCACGGTGATCGAACTCCATGGCGACTGGTTGACGGATATCCGGCTCGGAAGCGAACAATTTCACCTCGAACCCCTCAGGGACAGTCATTTTAGATGCCGCCACTTCGGGGCCGTAACCTTGGGCAGTCACGAAGGGATCAAAAGAACAAGGGCTAGCGTTTTCGTCCACGTCAAAAAGATGTGTTTCGAATCCTCCCGTGCTCACTGAGTGGGTGACACGTTATCATGGATTTGAGGAGGAAGGAAATGGAGAGGCCGCCTTGGTAAGGAAACGTGGGTGAGATCGGTCGCACATGGCTATTCTTGAAACCTTTGAATCCCTTGTCAGAATCCAGTCACAGCCTTCCGCAATAGCCTCCTCAATGACAATGTCCTCAAAATCCGGATAAGGACCATCATTAGCCTTTCGGAAAATCTCCTTAGAACACAGCGCCACATCGAGATGTATCGCAGAACCCAACACATTCACAGGCTACGTCTTTGCCCAAGATTTTTTCGAAGAATATATGAAAGCGTCGGAATACAGTGACTTGATATCAAGAGATCCGCCTGTTTTGCTTGCAGTCGGTTCAAGCATTTTCTCGAATTTGAGAGTGCGGTTCTCTTCTTTGGAGAACGTCAAGTAGAATATTGAGGTCGACAATAACCTTCATTCGTCTCGTGTCATCTGGTCCTTATAGTATTCCGCTCGAACATCAATCTCCGGGGAATGATTCCCACAAAATCGTCGAGGGTCTTTGTTGATTTCTTCCCTCAACATGGCCCTTAATCAAAATCTCCACCTCATTAGGCAGATCAAAGGGTTGATCCAAAACAATGTGACCGTCTTCGACATGCCTTTAAGTTCATTTTGCCGTATCCTTTGTTCGTTTTTTGATCTTCAAATCTTATTATGACACAAGAGAGTCAAAAGTCACCTAACCTTCACACCCTTGACCCGACGCCGATTTCCTTTCAAGTTTGTCTTCCATCCATTTCGAGAGGGAGGCCGATGCGATGTCCGATCCAAAACTTTTTGGGGCCGAGGGGATGGAGTCCGAGACGATACCAACGCGATCCAACATGCCATCGACGACGGCGATGGGACACTCGATTTTCCCAAAGGAACTTTTCTCATCTCGAAAACCATCACGATGGATACCGCCAAAACGGGATTCACTGGCATCCATGGGCGAATGGGGGCCACCCGGATTGTCATGACCGGCGAGGGACCCGCCTTCCACATTCTCGGCAATCACCAGGGAACCGCCGATCCGAACAGCGTTAAAGATCACACCTGGGAGAAGGAACGATTCCCATTGATCCAAGGCATCGAAATCCATGGGCAAAACCCCAAAGCCGATGGCATCCATCTCCACCGAACCATGCAGACAACCGTGCAAAACGTCCTCATCCGTCAGTGCCGACATGGAATCCGCCTTTATGAACGCAACCGAAATTTCCTCCTAGCGAATTCGCACATCTACGATGGCCACGAAACCGGCGTCTTCTTCGATAACTGCAATTTGCACCAGGTCATCATCGTGGGCAACCACATCAGTTACTGCAAAAAGGCCGGCATCTACCAACACAACGGCGATGTTCACAACATTCAGATCACCGGCAATGACATCGAGTATAACTCGGGAGCGGATGCTCCAAGCGGCGACATCCTCCTTGAGATTCCTGACGAGGGAGTAGTCAGCGAGTACACAATCGCCAGCAACACCATTCAGGCCACCCTCGAGGCGGCCGGTTCAAACATCTGGATTCGAGGTCGCGAATCGGAGGGAGTCTTCGCGGTTCGGGCGATCAACATCACAGGCAATGTGCTCGGATCCCGGAACGAGAACCTGGTCATCGAGTATGGGAACCGGGTGACTGTGACTGGAAACACGATTTATGGCGGCACGGAACGGAACCTCCGCCTCGATCATTGTCACAATATGGTGGTGGGCTCCAACACCATCAACTCGCGGCCGTCGGGCTATCCGGCGGACACCTCGGATGGCGTCCTTCTCAAGGATTGTGTGGGACTCAATCTCAATTCGAATGTATTAATCGACCACAAAGCGGGTTCGGAAACATCCGGCGGTGCCGTGACGCTGGAGCGGTGCTCGGATTGCCGGATCTCCCAGAACCAAATTCTCGACTCCAAGCATCGTGGAATTCATCTCATCGACTCCAGCGCCTGTGTCCTCTCCGACAACTCCATCCGTGGGGGAGAGAAGAAGGAATCCTACCAAGCAGGCATCGAAGTGAGTGGGGGTTCCGCACAAAACCTGGTGCAGAACAACCTGGTCAGCCAGGGAATCCATGGCGGAATCCTCGTTCCGGAAGGGACCGGCCAAGTTCAAGGGAATATGCCCGGCTAATTCCTGATTCCCTCTCAAATCGTATCAAACTCTCTGGGTTCATCTACTGGTTTTTCAATCCGTTACGATATCCCTCCTCGCATCCACAGTGAGTGCGTCACGAAAGACCCTCGGGATTTCCCCTAAACGGATTTGGTGTGACTCCCCGGTGTTCTCCGACCGCATTCCGAGATTAGCTTCTATTGAGGTCAATAAGACAGAAAAGCGCGAAGGAGAGAGACACAAGATGCAGGTAAAGGAACTCATGACACACAGCATCGAATCCATTGCCGCCGCGGCAAATCTCCATGAAGCTGCGAAAAAGATGGAGGAGCAGGATGTTGGCGCGCTTCCGGTCATCGATCACGGGAGGGTTGTCGGAATCTTGACCGATCGAGATATCGCCATTCGCGCGGTGGCTAAAAATTGCGTCCCTTCCGAAACGACGGTTTCGGAGGTCATGACAACCGGAGACCTTGAATTACTTTCGGCCGAATCGGAAATCAGCGAGGCCGCCACCACCATGGCTGGCAAACAAATCCGACGAATTCTGGTGACCAACGATCAGGAGGAGATCGTGGGAATCCTGTCGCTGGGCGATTTGGCCACTCATTCGCACAACCCCAAATTGATCGGAATGATTCTTGAAAAAGTTTCCGAAGAACATTCGCCACACTAATTACGGCGGAAACCTGGAAGGAGGAAAGACACATGCAAACTATCGACAGAAAGCAACTCAAACAACGGATGGGGAAGGACGAACCGTTCCTCCTCATCGACGTTCTAGGGCCGGATCACTATCGAGAAGGCCATCTCCCCGACGCTATCAGCATCCCTCTGAAATCCGAGCACTTCGTCGATCGGGTCGAAGAGAAGGCCGGAGGGAAAGAGATGGATATTATCGTCTATTGCGCGAACACCGATTGCGACGCCTCCCCCCGAGCCGCGAAGGAGCTTGAAGAGGCGGGATTTAAGAACGTCTACGATTTCGAGGCGGGGCTCGAGGGCTGGGAAAAAACCGGAGAACCGGTGGTGGCCACAGCCACCACCTGATACGACGGCCCAACGGTGGTCGGCTCCGAGTCCTTCGGAGCCGGTCTCCGACACTTCTTTCAACTCGGAGCAATCCGAGTCAAGTCCGCCGCGCCGAGTCCCACGACTCGGCGCTTTTTTTATCTATCGCGCTTTTTCGAACAAATCGGCTCCTCAAAATTTCCAATTGCAAAAACATCCCTCCGCTTTTAGCCTTGGAACGGTCCATCGAACTTACGCAACGCCGAGGGAGGGGACAATGCCGGAACTCAAATCACTTGTCTGTTTGGCGAACTCGCACAATATCTCCAAGAGAAATGGGGGATGTGGAGGTGGAGCATTCCGGTTGATTGGGGGAATTTATTGCAATACATATAATATGTACAGAAGGAGAGCCATGATCTCGGTTTCCATTTCGATTTTCGGTCAAACCTGTCCAAGTACCTGGACTATGCGGCATCTGGAGAGCCGGTCGTCCTCACGAAACGTGGGAAGGTGGTCGTGGAACTCCGCCGCCCTGAGAATTCCAAGGAGACGGCTCGAAGAAGACTCAAGAGATTGCCAAGGACGCCGAAGTCTATGACGTTGAGAGTCCGGCTATCGACGACTGGGAATCACTGGGGTGATCGTTCTTGACACACATGTCTTGATCTGGCTCGCCTTGATTCCAGGGAACCTGTCCAAGACAGCATCCGCACGAATATCCGAAGAGTCGCTCGCCATATCCGCCATCACATTTCTCGAGATTGGCCATTTGCTTCGGAAAGGTCGACTGAAAATCTCGGCTACGTTAACGGAATTCGTCAACTCTCTCATCGAGACTTACGAAATCGAAGTCATCCCGCTGACTCCTGAGATCGTTGAGATCTCCATCGAGCTTTTACCCGAAGTTAATGCCGATCCCGCTGATCGAATCATCGCAGCGACCGCCCTTTTTCATAAGGCGACTCTGGTGACGAAAGACAAGAACCTACGGAAGGCGAAGGATGTGTCTACTGTCTGGTGACTCCGGTGCTTACCATTCTGACTTTATTCCTCCCTCCACCCCGGCAGCGACACCGTGGTCTGGTAATTCGAATAATTCGAGAGCGAATTCCTCTTTGGGGAATAAAGCTTGCCTTCCTTTGGGTTGTCATTCTGCGTGTAAACCCAGATCTCATAAGGATCCCAAACCACGATCTCGTCTCGGCAATCGCCAGTGAGGTCCACCACCGCGTTGCAGAGTTCGGGGTGACCATCGGCGGGGAAGGTGACTACTTTGCGGCCCCAGCCATCGAAGAGACCGCCTTGTTCGACATTGGGGGAGAGGACGAAGAACTCTTCCGATTTACCGGTCCAGTTGATCGGAAGACACATGCTGCCGTGATGGACCGGTTCGAACTCGTGGTAGATGTCCCCCTCAGAATCGTAGAGGTGAATGATCCCCTGGTTGCCCCAAAAATTGATGGACAGCGCTTCTAAGCCAGGAAGTTCGTCTCGGAAATTAGCCACCGCCGGGTTTTGAGCATGACCGATGAAATGATGCTTGAGGATATTCCCCTTCATGTCCGCGAAGAACATGCCTTCATCGCTCGCCGCGCAGAGGAGGCGAATCTCATCCCCCATCTCCGGGTTGAAGTTGACCAGCGCCACTCCATCCGCATGGTCTTTGACCTCGTCCTCCAAATTCCAGAGTTGAGTTCCGTCGTCGTCGTAGAGGGAATACCCGATTGAGAGTTCGTCCTTCCCATCGCCATCGATGTCGGCGGCGTAAGGGTAGTGCCCCGTGTTGCACTCGCCGGTCCATAGAAGTTCGAGATCGCTGTTGTAAATCCAGAAGTTGGAATACCGATTCTTGACCAGGATATTCGAGGCGTGTCCCTTCCCTTCAACATCGAGGAAGAAAAGGCAATCGCCCAGAATCTTAGGAAATCGGTTATAGGGTTCACGGACATTCTCCGGCGTATCGGGCATAGAAATCTTCTTGATCGTCTCTCCGGTGGCGCCTTCGGCGATTGTGAGTTGGAAGTCGCGGCAGTAAATGACCTCGTTTTTACCGTCGTTGTCGAGGTCGTGAATCTGAAACGCCACATCGGAGGTCTGATTGTCTTTCCAGGGATCCGGCATTCCGGATTGCCACAGGATGTCGCCATCGAAAGTCATTGCGGTCATGCAACCCACCTCGCTGTTACGGTCTTTCGGGCCATGGTTGATCACCTGTCCAATCAACACATCCTTGTCCCCATCCCCGTCGAGGTCGCCAAACCGCAGATTGCGGCCAACTCCAAAACCATCCACCTTTTGGACCTTGTTGATCACTCCCTCTGTCTTGAACGTCTTCCAGAGAACCATTTTCGGATTGGCATCTTGAAGGCTCTTTTCCTCCGCGACACGCTCGGCGATTTCGGACTCGATCGCCTCCTTTGTTTCAGGTGTTGTGGTGATCCTGGCATAGTGATATTCGACAGGGAGATCGGAAGTGAGCGCGACCTTACCCTTCGGGAATGAATCATCGGTCGCCTCGATGGGACTGCCGCCATTCAACGACGCTTTGAGTTTCGGTCCGGTGCATGAGACCTTCAGTGATAATTGCTCTCCGGTCTCCCCCTCGATCACACGTTCCCCCAAAATCGTTTCGTCCGGTTTGTGAAACGCGGTCGCGTGATTCACTTTCATAAGAACCGCGCGATTCCCCTCGACTCCGAAGAAGTAATAACACCGGCTGTTCTTCACCCGGAATGCAACACCTGTCCTCCCCTTTCCCTGATGCGGAGTCATTTCGACTTCGACCATGTAATCGCTCCATGCAGGATCGCCGGTCATCACCATGGGGCGGGTATGTCTTCTCAGATTTTGGATCGATTGAAATAAGGTCTTCTCGCCATCCTTCTCGAGAACCCGCCAGGCTCTTTGCGATTCCGGATCGGAGGTGAATGCCGCGACATACCAGTTCCCTTTGGGACCCGCCTCGGGCAGGAAGTGGTACTCGAGGTGCGCCCCGACCACCGAGAAGAGATGGCCGGTCGGAAGATCGGAGAAATCGTCATCCAGAAGCGGCGCCTCGCCTTGGCCAATGGCTTGTGCCGACAGAAACGAAAGAAACGCCGCGAGAAAAAAATCTTCACCACTCGAGTCATTAGGGCCTCCGTTCGTCCAAGTACATTGAGATTGGCAGTCTAAACAAAACGCCGGTCTCTGATGAGACCGGCGTTTCACCGTATTCATTCACACCTATTCGACGGAATCGGAGACTTCAATCCAACAACTTGACCTCGTTCAGGTCGATGGGATTTCCATCCTTGTCGGCGATACGAACCACGAACTCCCAACCGCCACCCTCCTGGAGAACCTTGAGGAGTAGGGTGTTCTTGCCCTTCTTCAGGGTGACCGGAACCTTGTCGCCATCGACCTCGGCCCCGCGTGGCATATTCACCTCGAAGACCCTTTCGCCATTCACCCAGAATTCGCAACCATCATTGGTCCCGAACATCAACTGAACTTCCATCTCCTTGGGAGCGTTTAGTTCGGTGTAAGCGTAAGCGGTCACAAACTGATTCTGATCGAAGTACTCGGACATGCTGATCCGCGCCGGGATAGCCTCGGTCGTGACATCCTTCCACTCCATTTTTTGACCGTTGAACTCGCCGCCCGATTTTAAGTCGACCTTCTCCTCGGGGAAGTAGGCTTTGTGGAACGCCTCGCCGTTCTGGTTCGGGAAGGGTCCAATCAGATGCCACTCGTTAATGAACCCCTGACGCTTGGTGAAGATCGAACTGTCATTGCCCAACGCCTTGAACTGATCGAGAGCGACATTTTTCACCTCGCCGACATTCGGGTGGTCGATGATGTCCATGATCATCGCAACCTGCTTGTCCTTATCGCCAGCCTTGGCATAAGCCTCGGCAAGGGAAAGGTAAGTTCGAGCCGCATCCTGAGGGACGATTCCACGGTCGATGAGGTCTTTCACCTTGTCCACCGAGGTCGGATCTCCAAGGCCAGCAATCCCGGTCAGGGCTTTCCTTAGAGTCTCATCGTCATAAATGAACTCCAACGCTTGGAGATACATCCCGAGAGCATGCTTAGCGTCACCCTTCGCGAGCACGCGATCCGCCAGCTTCAGGTAACCCTCACGAGCCGCCTTGGCCACCGAGGGATCTTCGTTGCGAGCGTTCTCCAGAAAAACATTTTCCAGGTCCGCATCCGGGGAGTCGCCAAGAAGACCAAGAGCGGTGATCTTGGTGGCCTCATTTTCGCTGTTGATCGCGTTGCGGAGGATTTTATCGACTCCGGGAACCTCACGTTGGGCGAGGACACGTAGCAACGCGGCTTGTTCGGTTCCAGTCGCTTCCTCGTATCGCTTTTTCAACATGGAATCCACATCGCCACCCTTCCAGTTGATGATGGTTTGAGCGGCGATCTCACGAATGGCGGGGGAGGGATCGGCCATCTTCTTGCCGAACATCCCGATGGTTTCCGGATCGTTCAGCTGGGCGATTCCGATCATCGCGCCGCAGACCACGTGCTCCAAAACGGCGCCATCCATCAACGCCTCATAAATCTTCAGGGCCTTTTTTTTGTGTCCCGCTTCCGCCTCGACATCCGCCATGCGGAGGAGAATCTCCGGAAGGCGCCGGTTGGCGCTCTCGGAGGCAATGGCCATCAGGGGCAGTTTGAACTTGGCGTCCACCGGCGTCCCTAGACGAGAGATGGCGTCGAGGGCGTCGATTTTCAACTGCGCCGGCGCGCCCTTATAGTATTCAACAAGTTCATCCGCCGAACCCGGATCTCCCCGATGTCCAAGGGAGTCGAGGATCCGCCGTTGTTTGTCGACCGAGGCGTCCTCAAGAGCCTCGAGCAATTCCTCGGTTGCCTCATCTCCGGGGATTTCCTCCAAGCAGCGCGCGGCAGCCTCGAACAGATCATCCTCCTCGAGGCAATCCGAAATCGCGTCAACCGCTTCCTCGGTCCCAACGAAATGAAGGAGTTCAAGGGCTTCATTCTTGGCGGCGTGAGAACTGTCATTTTCGAGAACTTGGATGAGGGCCTCTTCCGCTTTCTCGGCTTCTCCCTCCGCCCCCGGGCGGCCGGCGTAATGAACGATGTGCATCATGGCGTGCTGGACATCCTTCACGACAAATTGGTCTTCGTTGTCCATTAAGCCGGCCAATGGCAACAGCGCGTCGACTCCCGCTTCAGCCGCCTTGTCGGCCGCTTCCACACGAACCTCCGAACTCGCCGATTGGACATTTTTTATGAGACTATCAACATCGCCCGCGAAGGAGGCGACAGACAACAGCCAGCCGAAAGCGCAAGCCGTAACTCCTAGACTCACCCTCCAGCCGATCGATTTATTATGAATCCGTTTCATGGATTTTTTCTCCTTTGTGTTTTCTCGGAGCGCTTTCTCCGGTTCAGAGGTGGTAACTCCCGCGTCCCGGACGGGCCAGATAACGGTTGGCTTCCGGATCGTTCTTGAATTCCCGTTTGACCGGATCCCAATGGAGTTTCCGCCCGACCAGATAAGAGATGTTCCCAATAACGCACATATCGGCGACCGCGACTCCATCCTCGATCGGCATGATCGGTTGCTCGCGGGTCTTCATGCAGTTATAGAAATTCTCCTCGTGCCCGGGGCTCCGGAAAACCTGGACGCCGCCAGGAGGGGGCGAATAACGCATCGCCTTGTCCTCGGTGTCGCATCCACCATCTCCGCCATTAACCAGGAGTTGGCCTTTTGTGCCGTAGTAGGTGGCGCCGAATTCTCTACCCGATTGCGGCACACCAGGTTGAGCCCAGACCACTTTCAGGTCGGGATCTTTGAACTCGTAGGTGACCTCCATATCGATCGGGCAATCGAAGATTCCTTTCTTCGGAGGGGTCCCTGTCGCCTCGACCGTAACGGGGGCCGCGTCGCGACGGTTCAGCACCCAGAGGATGACACTAAACACATGCGCTCCGCGGTCGCGGATGTTGCCTCCGCCGTAATCCATGAACCAACGGAAAAAGAAGTGAGAACGCATCGGGTTGTAGGGAACCCAGCGTGTCGGTCCAAGCCACATTTCCCAATCGAGTTCCGGCGGAATAGGTTCATCCTTGACCCAGTCGCTCTCACGGTTGACCGAGTGCCAGCAGATCACTTCTTTGACATCACCAATCTCGCCATTCTGGACATAGGTCGCCGCAGCATGTGCGGCAGGAGTCGAGCGTCCCTGGCTGCCGACCTGAACGATCCGCCCATACCGCTTGGCGGCGTCGACCATCGCCTTGCCCTCTTCGATCGTGTTGCACGCCGGCTTTTGGACATAGACATCGAACCCCGCCTGACAGGCGTGCACACACTGCAAACCATGCCAATGGTCCGGCGTCGCAATCACCATGGCGTCTATATCCTTACGCTCGAGGAGTCTGCGATAGTCGGTGTACTGGTCCGGGTAACGTCCCCCACGCTCGACCACCAGATCGCAAGCCTCCTTCATGTGGTTGGTGTCGACCTCGCAGATCGCCACCGAGTGATTGCGAATATGGCTACGACCCATACCGCCAACACCGATATGCCCGGTGATAATCCGATCGTTCGCCCCGGGCCTTCCGGGCGCCGCAAGGACCTCTCGCGGGATAATCGTGGGGACAGTGATCGCCGCCCCCGCTAAGGTCGTCTTATTAAGGAACGACCGCCGGGAAATTTTCCCGTTTTGGATAAGTTTTTCCGACATGGATAGGACCTCCATCCTTTGGAGTTTGGTGCTTCAAATACCTCTCGAAAACTCCCCTCCGTGTCATTCCGACGTCAGGAGGAATCTGTCGGGAGGTTACATTTCAAAATACTTTCTGACTCTCACTCGGCGCATTGAGTCCGTTTCAACGGACTTCGATGTGCGTAGCCACGGAATTGATTCCGTGGCGGACTTAGTCGGTTTCTCGCGGTTGAATCAGACCGACTGATTCTTCGGCATCGATTCCAAACCGCCACGGAATCAATTCCGTGGCTACGAATAGAGAGGCGTCTGTTAAAACAGACTCTCATTCGCCCGGAGCGACACCATTTTAAACTTCCTCAATCAGGGCTTGCATCCTCCACCACGGCTAAAATTCCCACATAATTGAAACCGATATCCTCGCGTCCCAAGCAGGGGGCATACATCCCGGATAAGGCGCCGTCAAGGTAAAGAGCGTCCTTGCATCCGAGCCGGTCCCTGAAGTAGGAGGCGAAGGTGAACAAGTTTACAGGTTTTTGGCTGATCGCGAAAACCACCTTGCCCTCCGGGTCAACCCCCACTCCGTTACGGACATAGACGCTATCGGAGCCCTCGTTGAATTTTGGATGAATTTCGCCCTTGCGGAGTAGCAAGGGGCCCGATTGGACCGCGAGGTCGGGGGTTGCCTCTTGAGCCTCGTACTCCGAGGTTTCCAGAATCTTCGCTTTCCCGTTGTCGATGAAAAAGACTCCATTCGGTTTCATCGAAAAGTTCCCCTTGCCCCCCTTTGATTTGTTTAATCGACGGAGGATCTCTCCGTTTTCGACATGGAGGCCAAGTGGAGTGTAATCCTCGGCGTAAATCCCGGAATTCGTGGCGAACAGGAGTTTCTTCCCGGACTCCTCCAGGAATGCTTTGAGATTCAGGAAAGTCTGGTGACGGGCTCCGTCGGGGTGTTTCCAGAACAACTGGAGAGACCGATCGGTTAGATCGACCCAGACCGTGTCGAACCCGGTCTGCTTAAACTGGAGACTCTCGCAACGCAGTCCTTCAGCGTCGGTCCACCCAGGTGTGATCGAAAAAATGAGTAGGAGCGGGATCAAAAAAAAGTTCCTGAAACGCACCCTTTGAGGGTATCATCTTTCGGAACGATGAGGAGATGTGAGTTCGAACCGAGCGGAGGAAGCACTTGACGTGAAAAGGAAAAGCATTGTCTGGGCGATAATCGGGATACTGGTCCAAGCCAGTTCGGCTGGGGAATGGCCAACCTTTCTTGGCCCTAACCGAAATGGTGTTGTGGAAGACGCCAAATGGAATCCCACATTCCCAAAGGACGGCCCTAAGATTCTCTGGCGCGCAAGGGTGGGAACTGGATTCTCCGCCATTTCTGTGAGCGATGGGCGCGCCCTTGTTGCTGGAAACAATGAGGGAGAGGACACACTGTACTGTTTCAACGCTGAAACGGGTAAAGAAATTTGGCGGCTTTCATACCCTTGTCCCATTTTGGATCGAAACCATGAGGGGGGACCCGCTGCGGCGGTCACGATTGATGGAGACCGGATCTATCACCTTTCCCGACAAGGTGAAATACGATGCATTGAGGCCGAATCCGGTTCAATCGTGTGGGAGAAAAATCTCCCCAAGGAGTATGAAATACCCTTCCCCAATTACGCTTTCTCAGCCACTCCCTTAATCGAGGGGACTTGGGTGATCGTTGATGTGGGAACCGTTTTCGCGCTGAATAAAACCAATGGCGAGGTGGTCTGGAAATCTGAGCCGTATATGGCGGGTTATGGTTCCCCCATTGCATTTACTGTTAAGGACCAACGAATTCTGGCTGTCCTCAACGCGCCGGGACTGACTCTATTCGACATGAAAACGGGTGTGACACTTTCCCAACGGGAATGGCACACTTACGACAACTGCAACACTACAACCCCCACGCTAGTTGGAAATGATCACATCTTCATTTCAACAGGATACAATCGGGGTTGCTCGCTCTTCGATGTATCCGACCCAACCGAAATCCGAACCGTTTACGAAAACGGAAACATGAACAACCATTTCGCCAATTCGATTCTCGTTAATGGCTATCTCTATGGATTCGACGGCCAAATGCATAAGGGCCCTGTCCCTTTGAAATGCCTGAATGCGGAAACTGGTGAAAATGTCTGGCAAACTGAGCGAGTTTTGAACGGCGCTTTGATTGTCGCCAACGAAACGATGATCATCCTGACCGAAAATGGAGAATTAGTGACTGCGAAGGCCTCACCTGATGGGTACGATGAAATCTCCCGGTCACAGGTTCTTGGCCGAAAAGCCTGGACCATGCCAGTGCTGGCGGAGGGGAAAATCTATTGCCGGAACGCGAGAGGGGACGTGGTGTGTGTGTCGGTGGACAAGTAAGGCGCCTCACGCTACTCTTTATCACATTGATTTAATTGATGTTATCGAGGAGATTCTCATTCTAGAGAAATCTCCTCACTCAGTCTTCCACCAGGTCGCAACGGCCTGAGCGAATCGGCTCCATGGTTTGTATTTCACATAACGCCTATTTGATCGACCATGACCCTAATGGCTGAATGAAACTCTTGGATAGGATTGTTGTTAAATGACTTGCCGCCTCGTCTATCTTGCTGTCGTGGGATTCTTGATCTCGTTTCTTCAACTTTCAGCCGTATCAGAAACCCTATATGTCAACAGCGCAGTCACTGGCGGTTCCAACGATGGAACCAGTTGGGACAACGCCTTCGAGCACCTGCAGGACGCGCTGAGCGATGCGACCTCAGGAGATGAAATCTGGGTCGCCGAGGGAGTCTACTATCCGGATGAGGGCGTCGGAATTTCGGACAATAGCCAATCCGCCTTGTTTATCCTCACGGAGGGGGTGGAGATCTACGGCGGATTTTCAAATGCCGCGACGGACGAATCCGACTTCGCCGGGAGAGATTTCGAGCAAAATGTGACCATCCTGAGTGGAGACATCGACGGAAACGACATGACCAATGCCGATGGGATTGTCACAGATGTCGGCGGGATTAGTGGCTTTAACTCGACGCATGTTGTTTCCGCTTTCGGCGCTTCCGAAGCGACTCTTCTCGATGGGTTCACGATTACCGCCGGAGACGCCAAGGGCGGCGGATTAGCCAGCACAGGCGGCGGGATGTGGAACTCGGGAGTCACTTCGGTTCGTCTTCGAAATCTCACCTTCCAAGGAAACCGCGCCGCCGACCAAGGGGGCGGAATGGCCAATCATACGGGCGCCTCTCCGGATCTGGGCAATGTGCGCTTCATTGGCAACGAGACTCAAGGTTCGGGTGGGGGACTCTCGAATCAGAACGACTGTTCTCCAGTCCTCGCGGAAGTGACTTTTGAAAACAACCACTCGTCCTTTATCGCTGGAGCGATGTCCTGTTCGACTAACTGCCACCCGACTCTGGTCAACGTCTTGTTCGAGGGGAACACCTCCGATAACGATTGCGCTGGAATGTGGGTGCGATATAGCTGTCATCCATACTTGGAAAACGTCCGTTTTGTTGGAAATCGATCGGCCGCCAATTGCGGTGGGTTAATGGTTCAAGATGACTCGAACCCGGTCCTTATCAACGTCGCCTTCTCTAACAACTCAGCAGGAGGATCGGGCAGTGGTGGGGGAATGTACAACAATCTCAACTCGAGTCCGATTCTAACCAATGTCACCTTTTGGAATAACACGGCGGGCGTTAGCGGTGGCGGGATATACAACCACCAAAACAGCGACCCGATTTTCCAAAACTGCATCCTTTGGGAAAACACCGCTACTGGAAGCAATCAGATCCACAACGATAAATTCGATTGCGATCCCGTATTGAGGAACTGCATCGTCGAAGGGGGATGCCCTGACGGCCAGACCGATTGCACCCTAAACCTGTACACTTTCGATCCTCTCTTCACCGATCCGGATGGTCCGGACGACACAAGCGGGACTGCCGACGACAATTTGCGCCTCCAATCCAACTCTCCCGCCATCGACGCCGGTGACAACAATTATGACCCGGATCCGAGCGCCTCACCGCCGGACAGCCTTCTGGATATCGACAAGGACCTCGATCAAAAGGAGCGCGTGCTCGGAGTCGTCGATCTAGGATCTTACGAATTTCAAGGCATCGCAAACATCCGCGCCGGGGGAGGCAAAGAGACCATTCGACTGATTTGGGATCGCAGCCCTTTGGATGGCGTGTTGGGATATAACGTTTACCGCTCGGATGAAAGCAGCGATTTCACCTCTAAAGCCAAAGTCAATTCCGAAATCCTCATCGACCCAGTTTATGTAGATGGAGAGATGACTCCGTTGTCGCAAGGGGAGGATTATTATTATCAAATCGAGGTTTTAGCCGACGCGACCACGGAGATTGTGTCTGGAATCAGCGGCGAAGCGAGTGGAACCGAGGGCGAGTATGTCATGATCCTCCCCGACATCCGGACAGCGACGACGGAATCGGTTGTCCGATTCCCCATATCGACGTTGAACGCACGCGGAATCACGGACAACGCTTTTTTCGTCACCATCAACTTCCCAGCCGCAATGGTCGACGCCACCCAAATCGGATTTGAACAGACCGCACTCACCGAGGCTTATCAGGATATCAAAATCGCCACGAACACTGCTGTCTCTCCTCCGCGGGTGTCCATCTTCTCCGAGGTTGGCTCAAGCCAGAATATCGAACTCAATGGTGAGGGAACCTTTATCAATCTGACCTTCCCTCTTAAACCAGGATTATCGCTCAACCAAACAGGCGAGTTCAGTTTCGACAGCGTCCTGCTCAGAGATAACGCCAATACTCCGGTGAACACTGTCATGACAGACACTGGCGCGCTAATCGTGTCCAACCATTTCAAATTAGGCGATGTCAATGGAGATGCGAATGTCGACTTCGAGGACCGAGACGAAGTGAGCGAAATCGCGGTCGGCAAGCCGCTTGAGGAGGTCGCCCTTCAAAATCCGCCCTCCGTTCCGGACCCCGACGTGGACACCATCCGCTCGGCCGCCGATGTCAACGCCGACGGGACGATCGATGTCGCCGATGTGAATCTAATCCGTCAAAGATTTGGCACCAAGAGTGTTGAGCCGTTGAAGGCGGCGGCAGGAGCCCTCAAGCAAACCGTACTCGACACGTACACACTGGATCTGAAAGACGCCTACTTTGAAACGCTGCCTGGACAGGTCGATATGTTTGTGTCACTCGATCAACCGGCTTCGGACAACATAGGGATCGCGGGAACTTCTTTCACTCTGGCCTACGCTACAGACGAGGTCGAACTTATAGGCGCCGAACTTGTGGGCGGAGGCGCGACCTTCGATCAATTGGTGTACGACCAACGGGACTATTCTCGTGGATGGAAGCCAGGCCAAATCCGTTTGGTGGTCAGCGCAAACAGCAACAAGGCCGTGTCGGCGGATTTCGTGAAGATCAAGTTTCGGGAAGTGGATCCGGTCACTGAAATGTCCACCAACCTCAGGTTTAGAACCGCAAAGATTGCTCGCCGGTCCGGCGAGGACATACGCTGGAACAACAACATCCAGTTGCTGGATGGACAGATTTTCTTCATGGCTCCAACCCCAACAGAAACTCCCACAGACACCCCGCAGGACACTCCGACGAACACTCACACCCCATCCGAGACCCCAACCCCAAGTCACACCCCGATGGAGCCGACCGATACTTTCACCCCGACATCAACCGAGACGCCTATTGAAATCCCCACCGACACCCACACTCCCACGCCAACCGAGACGCCCACGGACACATCAGTTCGCGAAGGTCTTATCGCGATGGCGGACGCCTATCCCAATCCCGCGGTGAGCGGGCAGTTGGTAACGCTCGATGGAACGGCAAGCACGGGAGAGCAGGTCAATGGATATTCCTGGGAACAATTGGGTGACAATCCGATGGTGGTCATCACTGCGCCGAATAACGCAACAGCCACCTTCGTGGCCCCGATCGTATCGGTGACAGAGACCCTCACCTTTCAACTCACAATTTTTGGAGTGGGAGGCAGCCCTCCCTCGTTTCAAGATACAGAACAGGTGACGGTCATTGTTTTTCCTTTGGAACCCATCGATTTGGACCTGTTTGAAGACAATCGAATTGATTCCCGGGACCTCGTTCTATTCCTGGAGATGTTCGGGCCAAGCGGGCCTTTCAAATCTGAGGATATCTTTCGCTTTTCAATGGAATGGCTTTCAACCAGGTGAAGGTGATCGGGGGGACGCTTCATCGGGGGTTTCGTCGTTCTGCGGGGCTTTAGGCGCCAGCTCAACCAATTGGGCCACAACTTCATCCCCATCCCATTTCGCGCCTCCCACATGGGAATCCAGAATTCTCCCTTCCGAATCCAGGATATAGGTGGCGGGGATCCCTTCCGAGGTCCACTTCCGGGCATCCCCCGGACTCCGGAAATACATCGCTTCAGGGTACTCGCGTTTCTCGATAAACGGCCTAATCTCCGAGGGTTCCTCGCGCGATACGAAAATCACCTCGACGTTTTTTCCCCGAGTCTTCTCTCCAAGCGAAACAAGACTCGGCATTTCGCTCACACAGGGTGGGCACCAGGTTGCCCAAAAATTCACTACAAGGACCTTCCCGCTCCAATCCGCGATCGACCGCGCCTCCCCATCGAGAGTCTCGAGGTCCGGGATCTTCATTTCCGATCCTCTCGAAACCTCAATATCGGGAGTGGGAAAGAAAGCGCCTCCTGCGAATAACCTCACCAGGATGAATGACCCAAACAATACGAGGAACAGGACAACAAATGGGTTGAACTTATTTTCGGTCTTAGCGGCGTTCATCTTCTTACTCATTTTGGCGTCCCGCCCAATCAATGGAGATCGGAACGTGGGGACAGATCGATCCCTTCCATTTGATGGACTCGGTTTGGAGTGAAAGGCGAGACATCAAAAGAGAGGGGCTTTCCGAGCATCGATTCCGCCACCACCCTTGCGGTAATTGGGGACAAAATGATCCCGCTACGATAATGACCCGTCGCGCAGAGGAAACCCTCCAGCCCCTCAAAGGGACCGATAAAAGGCAAGCCATCCAATGTTAGCGGCCGAAAACCATGCCAGACATCTTCCACAGAGGATTTGTCCAAACAGGGGAAGAATCCTTTCGCGCTGGTCAGCAGGTGCGCGATCCCCTCAAGCGTGTTCCGCCTTTGGAATCCAACCCACTCCTCGGTCGATCCCACCACGATCCGCCCTTCATCGCGCGGCGTGAGATAGGTCTTGCCGTAATGGACAATGTGTTCGACCGGTCTCGATCGGTCGTTTAAGAGGATAATCTGCCCCTTCACCGGAACGCCGGGGATCTCCCTTCCCAGAAGTTGCGAAAGCGCCTGACTCCAGGGGCCCGCCGCTAGGATGACCGTGTCCGCGAAGCATTCCTCCCGGTCGGTTTTCACCCCAACCACCCGGTCCCCCTCGGTGATAAAACCCAGAACTTCGGTGTGGGTTTCGAGTTTCGCCCCTTTTTTAAGCGCCGAGGTCAGCAAAGCCCGAGTAAACCAAGGGGTGCGAACTTGGGTGAATTTTGGGAAAAGGGCGCCATGCTCGATCTCATCGGTCAGGTTCGGTTCCATCCGTCGCAGGTCAGATGCCGACAAACGCTCCACCTCAATGCCATATTTGCGCTGCCACCCGAGAAATTCCTCGGACTGAGCAATATCCTCCTCGGTCGGAAACAGGTCGATTCCACCAGTCTTCCGAAACCCGGAGTCGATGCCAGTCTCCTCCCGGAGTTCGGAGCAAAGGTCCTCGAACATTCCAAGGCTCTGTTGTTTGAAGGCGAGTAAGGGCCCCTCCTCAGCTTCGTTGGCCCGGGCAATCAATGCCCCGGCCGCGGCCCATGAGGCCTCGCGGCACGGTTCGCCTCTCTCCAGAATCGTGGATGAAATTCCCTCTTGGGCGAGTTCCCGCGCGATCGCGCATCCGATCACTCCCCCTCCAACAATAAGCACCTCGGTTTGAATCGACATAACATGAGACTCCAATTTCAAGGGATGCCCCTATTTTAGGACGCTCACCGCTGATGGAGAACCCTTGCGCCTTCCGCCCTCCCCATTGTGGACCTCCAACTCCTCCCGCATAATCGAGAAAACTCGGAATTATATATGACGACAGACATGGAAGAATACGAACGAGAACCCTTGGATTCCTTTTCTCTGAAGCGGTCCCCCTTGGTCCTCCTCCTCTTGATCGTGGGGGTTGTGGTTCGTTTTTTTGTGATTGAATATTTCGAGAACTCCCCGCTGACCGACGCTGAGAAGATTTACACTCAGGTCGGTGAAAATTGGGTGGGAACCTATGGATTGTCCATCGATGGTCAACCCACCGCGGCGGTGATGCCCGCCTACCCAATCCTTCTAGGGCTTCAGAAATGGCTCTATTCCGATTCCTGGCAACCGATCATCTGGCTGCAGATCGTCTTAGGCGCCCTCTCCGCCTGGCTCGGAGCGCGCATTGCCTGGAAAGTTTATCGCCAACCCGTCGCCTTTTGGGCCGCTTTCCTTATCCTCCTTCTCCACCCCGCTTTTTGCGCGATGTGTGGGAAGATCGAGCCGCTTTGCATCGCCACCTTTCTCTTCTTGCTCGGCGTCTGGTTTCTCACCTTTGTCTTCCGACCGTCTTTTCACCTCTTTTATTTCCTCATGGCCGCCGGGACTTTTTCGTTGGCCCTCTACTTCTCTCTCAAAATTCTGGTCATCGTCCCGCTACTCGCTTTGGGCATCGGCTTTTTGGCTTACGAAAGAATGGTCGGAGTGCTCGGAGGGATCACTGTCTGCCTCGCTTTATTGGTCGCTTTGATGCCCTGGATGGGTCGCAACCTGATCGTCATGGGGACCTTTATTCCCCTGACCACCAGCCTCCCCGGCCAGATCGAAACCGCGCTGGTCAACCGCAACGAGCCCAGCGCCGGACAGATTAAGATCTCCTCAGGCAAGGGAGAGCTCGATGACTACCAACGATCCCTCGATCGAATCCCAGAGGAAATCAAAAGAGTCGGAGTCGGAGATTGGTTCGGAACTCTGGCGGGCGCGTTCACCAGTTGGTGGAGCGATTACCCCGTTCTCTTTCAGAAACTCCACACAGGCTCGAACATACTGGTGAGGACTGTCTTGTTCACCTTGGGAATCACTCTGTTCTTTCTCGCCTTGATCGGAATTCTGCCGACTTTGAACATGGGACAAACTTGGGTCTTTCTCATCGCCCTCTGCGCTTTCGGATTCCAGATCTCTTTTCTCGCCTCCCCACCCTATTACCACCTTCTCGGTTTTCCACTCTTAATCCTGTTCACCGCGCGGGGAGTCTCACAGATCGCGGTCTTATTCACTAAAAACTGGCGGTCAACCGAACCCGAGTCCGGTCCCCCAAAACCGACCTGGAAGAGCGAAACCGAGTACGAATACGAGGATCCCTACCTCGAACCGATCAAGGGACCCCAAAAGGTTTTCGACGATTCGGAGGAGGAGGACTCGAAGCCCGGTCCGCTCTTCTGATCCGATGAAGAATCGAGAAACGCTTCTCTCCCTGATCTTCCTGACAGTCGCATTATCCATCCTGTTCGCCCCGGTTCTCTTAAGGGGGGAGACCTTTGCTTTGGGCGATGTTCCCGACCAGTTCCTTCCCTGGCGGATCTTCACTGCCGAGGAAATCGCGGATGGCCGCATCCCCCTTTGGAATCCCTATACCTTTTGCGGATCCCCTTTCCTCGCCAACATGCAGTCCGCCGTCCTATATCCAATCGACCGGGCGGTCGATCTCTTTTTCCAACCGGAACAAGGCGTCGGAATCGGAATGATCCTGCACCTCTTCCTGGGTGGGTTCTTTCTCTTTCTCCTTGCGCGTTCATTCGGCGCTTCGGAGCTCCCCTCGGGGATCGTCGCCATTGGATACGCCCTCGGTGGTTTCCACGCCATCCATTTCCTTGGAGGCAATCTGCTCACGATCACATCGTCCATCTACCTCCCCGGGCACCTCTGGGTTGTTCACTCCCTACGAAAGCGAATCGAGGAGGGAAGGAGGATGGGTTATCTCCCCTTGATCGGAGTCCTGCTCGCCGTCCTCCAGGTCCTTTCAGGCCACGCCCAAATGACCTTTTACAACGCTTTCTTTGTGGGCGTGTTTTTCGTTTTGAATCTCATTCAAATGAAATCTGATCGATCGAGACTCATCGGAATTCTCTCGGGGATCGCGCTCTGCGCGGCTCTCCTCGCCGCTCCGCAGATCCTTCCCACACTCGAATACTCGCGTCACGCTTCACGGACTGGGACTCTTCCATACCTTCCCGCAACCGAGTTTTCGTTTGGGTGGGAGTTTCTCGCCTCATTCCTCCTCCCCGAATATTTGGGAACCCGCGCCGACCTTTACACCCCGCTGCGGGCGGACACCTATTGGGGGGACTGGAAGAACTGGTCGGCCGTCTATATCGGCCTCCTCCCCGCCCTCGGTTTCCTTTCATTCTTCATCTTCCGTTCCCCCTCCCCGCCATGCGGGGAGGGGGCTAGAGGGAGGGGTTCCGAAATTGGTTGGAGGGGTTCCGCCCTCACCCTCCTACTCCCACTGCTCCTCATCGCCCTCGTCCTTTCCCTTGGCCGCAACACCCCCATCTACTGGTATGTCCACCACTACGCCCCGCTCTTCGGCAAGTTCCGGGCGCCTTCGAAATTCCTCCCTGGAGTGATTGTCCCCTTCGCGGTGATTGGAGCGCTCGGCCTCAACTCCCTCTTCTTTCGATTGAGCCAAATCCGGATGTGTCACAAACGCGCCTTCGCATGGGGCGGAGTCGCCATCTTCGCTGGAGGGCTGCTGTTCGGGTATTCGATGAATTCAGACTTTCTCAGTACACCCGTTGAGAAAGGGGAGGTTGTATGGCGGGAGGCTCTCCGGTTTCTCTCCATGCTCGCGATGACTGTCGGAGTCCTCCTTTTTTATGTCCGCTCTCAGCGCCCCAAGAAAACCGAATTCGACATCTGGCTCGCGCAGCTGGCGCTATTGCTTCTCATATCGTTCGATGTCGGAGCCTACTGCCAGAAGTATCTGGTCTTTGGATCGTACGACCGCATAAAAGTCTTTCCCTCGGAATGGGTCCGGTCCGAGATCGGCGCAAACGGTCGGCTCCTCGTCTCGCCGGAGGTTCCTCAACTCGATAACTGTGTCCCGGACAGGATTCTGACCGCGGGCGGATACGATCCCTTTCAGGTGGGGGATTATGTGGACTACTTCCGCGAAAAGGGTCAATTCGCCGAGGGTCAGATCCCCGACAGCTGGTCCCCAACTCTCGGTTCCGCCGAGGAACTGGGTGTCACCCACGTGCTCACTACCCGGGCGCTCAATTCCCCCCTGGTCGAACCCGACAAAAAGAATGGCCCTTGGATGTTGTACCGGGTTCTCGAGACCCAACCCCTGATTCAATTCGTTCCAGATGATAAGGTGGAATCCGCAACCGATGTCTCCCTCTCGTTCGGCTGGGATGTTGGGACGCTACGAGTATCAGGGACTGCGCCGACCGAGGGCCGCTTACTAATTCGCAACGTGTATATGCCCGGGTGGTATGCGACCATTCCAAGGGCTGAAGAGATCCCGGTCGAAATGTCACCGCCCTTCTGGCAATCCTTCCCGGTCAAGGCCGGCGATTTCGACTACTCATTGGAGTACCGCCCCGATTCCTGGAAATGGGGAATCCGTTTTTTTTGGGTGGGGGTTTTTGTTTGTTGCATTTTTCTTTTCTATCTTCGATTCGACATCCGATCAGTTGGGGGCGACACCGGGAACTGAAAAAACTATCGAGATCCTGCTAGACCTGCTCCCTATATCCGATATAGAATACTTTGACATGAAACGATATCTTGGCTAGTCGAGGATCCCTAATGCCTACGCCGATCCCGCGGTGTTTCATCTGGCTCTCAGTGGCGTGTCTCTCCTTCGGAACGCCCTCTCAGGCGAGGACTCTAGTGGTTCGCCAAAACGGAACCGGAAACGCGACCACAATCAACCAAGCCTTGGAGATGCTCGACTACGACGACGGCGAGGCGGATCTCATCCTGATCGGCCCGGGTGAATATGACGAACAACTCGCTCTGAAGGGGAACGCGGGAGTCGATTCCCAAATGTTCCCTAACACTTTTAACCTGACTCCAACCACTCTCGAGAGAGCCTTCCAAAGTCACCCAGACCCCCTGGCGCTTCGCGGAGAAGACCCCAATAATCCGCCGGTTTTCCTCGTTCGGGACGCATCGATTCAAACCTATGGCTTCTTTCCCTCCGATAGGTTTAATTCTTTCGAATCGCAAATCGTTCACTGCGGGAATGGGATCGCGATCGAAAATATCGAAATACGGCACACCCTTGTGAACGGCTATGCTCTCAATGGTCAAGCGGCTGGAATCGAATATAAGGATTGCCTCTTCACGAATGGCCTGAGTTCATCTGACTTGGGTGAGGATTTCTTTGACGCGAGCAACAATGTGGAAATCACCTCGATGATCAATCCCGAAATTTCGGCGGACAATGGTTACCTCTTCGAAAACTGTCTAATGGATGGAAAGAGTCTTGTCGATGAATCGTTTCACGATTATGCCTTCAGCTATTTCCATGGGTACGATTTGGACGGCGCCCTAATCGGCAGAGAGGCAGTCGGCGGAATCGTATACCAGGGATGTGTGGTTAAGAATTGGGACGATTCGGTCCACTGGTTGCGCGGCCGGGAGGTGCTCGCGCGCGGTTTGGGCCTGAGCATGGTGCAGGATTGCTTTTTCGCTAACGTTCGTAATCCGGTTAGATGGGATGGCAACCAAGGTCCACGAGTCTTCAACCGAAACGTTGTTTACTTTTCGGAGGAACCTTGGATACAAGTCCGCGAACGATCTGGAGGCAGACCAAGCGAGGTTTACATCGCGAACAGCATCTTTTCGGGCAGCATCGACCCAATCGGGGGTGTCCGTATCGACCTGCGCGAGGAAAACATATCCCCCTCGAATGATTCCGAGGTTTGGATTGTCAACAACACCTTTCACGATTATTCCGACTACGCCATCCATGTCGAAGGATCTTTTCCACGCGCCGCGGGAATGATCGCAAACAACATCTTTCAAGGCAGTGACGAAATGCCCCAGGGAATCGCCATTGGGATCGACGATCCAGCGACGAATGTCTCGATCCTAACCAATCTCTTCTCTAACAATCTGGTCAACGTTCAAGGAATCCCCGATGTGGAGGAAGGCTCTTGCGATCACGACCCAGAATTCAATTCCACGGAGATCGTAATACCGGAAGACCCGATTGGATTTGGGAGTTACCCTCCCGCTCGACAGAACTTCGAGCCATTCGCGTATCCTCTGTATAACTCCGGGACTCTAGGTGTTTATGCTGAAGTGGCTCATTACGCGGGAAATCTCGATGTTGACCAGACTCACAGTCGTTACCAAATTTGCGGCTTCGACGAAACTTATGAAAGCTACATCCATTGCCCAGGCGTGGGGGCGCAGGGAATAACCGGTCCCGATTTCTTTCCTTTTAATCGCAGTGAACCCGGGCATGGAAAGACTTTCGATTCGGACTTTCTCTGTGAGCCAACGCCGATTTCCGTCCCGACCTTCGTTAGTGAACGATCCGATGTGAACGTCGACGGTGTCGTGAACGAGACGGATCTCCTGCTTCTCCTACAGGATTGGGGGCGGGTCAGCGGTCCCTAAGTTCGTTCTTCCCTCCCCATTTTGATCTTTTCCGCTATATTGAAACTCCGAATGAACACTCAGAGAAAACCGCGTATCGCGTTTATCGATTTGACTTTCAACTGGCCGCCGGTGGGGGGATGCTGGGTCGATCTCATGCAGATCTGCTCGCGCCTTCAGAGCCGAGGTTTCGAGACCAAACTCTTTGTCCCGGTCTGGACCGACTATTATCCGCGCGGGCGTATCGAATCCGATCTCCCTTTTCCGGTCGAGAAGATCCATTTCAGCCGTTTCACCTTCAACGCTTACCACCTGCGAAAACGATTTGGCAAAGCGGTCGGCGAGTGGAAACCCGACTATGTTTTCCTCGGCGATGGGTACCATCTGAAACCGCATCTGCTCGACCATTTCTCAAAGAAGGTCCCGACTTATTGCCGGCTCTACGCCTACGATGTCAATTGCCTGAACCTTCATTACTGGCTCTATGACGAGGGACGAATTTGTGACGGCGGTTTTTTGACCGACCCCGACCGATGTCACCGCTGCTGGCACCCGGGGAAATCCTTTTATAAGCGCGCGGCGAAGATTGCCCTGGGTTATCCCGACCAGCATCCTCAACTTCATTTTTCGCAGGAGTACATGAGTTCCCTCGCCTTCACGGGCTGGTATCGAAAGCGGCTCCCCGAGTGGTTGGCTCGAGCTGAGGGGTTGATTGTGTACAACGAGTTCACCGCGGACTTCTTCCGTCCGATCACCGACAAGATCCATGTCATCCCCTCCGGAATCGACACCGCCCGATTCCAACCGGTTGAGAAACAGAACAGAGAGCGGCCTGTCCTATTCGTTCCGGGCCGAGTCAATGACGAACTCAAAGGTTTTTCGACTGTGTTCGAGGCCTGCAAGAAACTCCGCGAAGAGGGGTTCGATTTCGAGGTCCGAATCACCGCCGCTTTCGACATGCATTTCGAGGAGAAATGGATCGTCAACCTTGGGTGGGTCCCTCAAGAAAAAGTCCCAAGCCTGTACGATGAAGTCGACATCGCCATTGTTCCCAGTCTCTGGGTCGAGCCCTTCGGCATCACCACCCTTGAGGCGATGGCTTCCGGAGTGCCGGTGGTTGGCTCCAAGATTGGGGGCATTGCTGAGACCCTGGTCGATGGAGAGACCGGGCTGCACTATCCATCGGGCGATTCAGGCCGATTGGCAGAATCCCTCAAGAAACTCCTGGAGTCTCCCGACTTCCGCAAACAATTTGGAGAGTCGGGGAGAAAACGCGCGGTCGAGGTCTACGATTGGGAGCGAGTGGTCGATAACCACTACATGGACCTCTTTCGATCATGAAAATTCTGGGGATCAGCGAACTCGATAACGACGCCGGAGCCTGTGCGCTCATCGATGGGAAAGTGGCGGCCGCCGCCAATGAGGAACGGTTCTCCCGTATCAAACAGCACGCGGGCTTTCCTTTCCAGGCAGTCGAATGGATTTGCAAACACACTGGAATCGAACCCAAGGATTTCGACGCGATCGCGATCGCCAAACCGGAAGCCGAGGAGGAAATCCGTCTCGTTCGAAAACCCGTTCTCGAATATGGTTGGAACCAAGAACGACGTTCCTCCTTCCTGGACAAGAAACTGACACAAGCCGCCTTTCGATTCTATCGATTCCCCAAACACAAAAGCTCGGTGCTTGACCTCAATGCGGAACTAGAGACCTGGCTTCGACAATCCGACATCGACCGATCCAAGATCTATCGAGTCGATCATCACCGCGCTCATGCTCTTTCCGCCCAAGTCGCGAGCGGTTTCGACGCCTGCCTCGCGGTCACCTGCGATGGTCAGGGGGCCGGGGTGACCGGCACGGTTTGGAAGGGAGAGGGAATCCGCCTCCATCCAATTCAGAAAATCTATCTCCCCCATTCCATGGGAAATTTTTACGCCGCCGCCACCAAAGCCCTTGGATTCATTCCGAACCGTCACGAGGGAAAGGTGACCGGACTCGCCGCTTACGCCGAACCGGCCGAGGAAGATCTGGCCACGCTCCGTCGGATCGCTTGGGCTGAGGGCGGCGCCTATTACGCACCCTGTGTCTACGGAGCCTACCCGAAGATCAAAAGATTTCTCGACAATGCGGGCAGGGAGCGTTTCGCCGCCACCTTTCAAAAGGTGCTCGAGGAGACTGTGGTCGATTGGGTTCGGTTCCATGTCGAGCAGACAGGACTGAGCCGAGTGGTCCTGTCTGGGGGAGTCTTCGCGAATGTGAAACTCAACCAGCGAATCGAGGAGATCGAGGGAGTCGAGGAGGTCTTTGTCTTCCCGGGCATGGCCGATGGCGGTCTCGGTCACGGCGCCGCGGTCGGCTGGGATTGGGACTGTGGAGAGAACGAAACAGTCCCCGGACTCGACCATGTTTATTGGGGGCCGGAACCTACTGGCGAGGAATGCGCTCGATCAATCCGAGACTCGGGTTTGGAGGCCACCCAGCCCGAAGATCTGGTCGGTGAGACTGCGCGGTTACTAGCGGAGGGAAAAGTGGTGGCGGTCTGCCGAGGCGCTCTCGAGTTCGGCCCGCGCGCGCTCGGCCACCGCAGCATCCTCTACCAACCGACCGACCCCTCGGTTAACGACTGGTTGAATGTTCAACTCCGTCGGACCGAGTTCATGCCCTTCGCCCCGGTCACCCGGATGGAGAATGCCTCGAGGTGTTATCCGAAACTGTCCTCGAAATCGACCGCGAGGTTCATGACCATCACCACGGATTGTTCCCAGGAAATGGCAAAGAAATGTCCGGCGGTGACTCATGTCGATGGCACGGCCCGACCGCAACTCATCGACCGTGAGACCGATCCTTTTTACTACGATGTCTTAAAGAGGTATGAGGAAGCGACCGGCAATCCCAGTCTGATCAACACCAGTTTCAACCTGCACGAGGAACCGATTGTGGCGACTCCAAGTGAAGCGATCCAAGCGGCCAAACAAGCCTCTTTGAACTATCTGATCCTCGCCGACACGCTGATTCGAATTGTCGATTAGACCGGGTTGCCACTCTCCAGCTCCAGCCTGGAAGCGGACACTTTCGGTTTCTTCTCAATAGTCTCGCGCAAAACCCCAATGAGTTCCCGGTAAGTGTAAGGCTTTTGAATGAAGCCGAGGCCATCCCGGTCCTCGAGATCGATCAGGTACGCGTCATGATTGAAACCGCTGGTGAATATGACCCGGATGTCGGGATCGATCTCCTTCATCTTCCGGTAAGTCTCGACTCCATTGAGGCCGGGCATGGTCCAGTCCAGAAGAACCGCCTCGAACCGAGCTGGGTGCTCCTCGAGGATTCGAATCCCCTCTCTTCCGCTCGAGGCCACAGTCACATCGAATCCCGACCTAAAGAGCATGGCATTCGCGATGTTTCGAACGCTCGCTTCGTCATCGACAACCAGCACTTGACCCGTCCCTTTCCAGGCGGGGTCGAAGGTGGCCTGAGTCGGCCTCGATGGGATCGGCGTCGTGGACACCGGAAACAGCAAGAGAACAGTGGTTCCATACCCTTTTTCGCTCGCCACTTTGATCACGCCATGGTGGGCGCGGACCACTCCTAAAACCATCGACATTCCTAGGCCACGCTTCTCGGGTTTGGTGGTGAAGAAGGGGTCGAACATTCTGGACCGAGTCTCCCGATCCATTCCCGCGCCTGTGTCCGAAACCTCTACGAAAACATACTCCCCCTCCTCATAAGATCCACAGTAATGGGCTTCCGCTAGATACCGTCGACTGCATCTGAGCGATCCCGTTCGAATGGTGATCACCGCATCCTCATTCTCGATGGATTCCGCGGCGTTTGTCACGAGATTGACCACCGCCTGCTGGATCTGATCGACATCCCCCTCTACGGGGGGCGGAGATTCTTCGAAAAACAATTCTAAGACCGCTCGATCCGAGGCCGAAATTTTAAGCATTTGATCGATGCTTCGCACGACATCCGTCAGATTCACGGACACACTGCGAGACTTCCCTTTCCCTGAGAATGCGAGCATCTGATTGCACAAATCCGACATCCTCTCACCTGCGGTTTGGATCTCCCGAATCATTTGGCGCGGCCATTGGTCGGGGCCAAGTTCGCTCAGAATCATGTCTGAGTTTCCCATGATGGTCAGAAGCTGATTGTTGAGATCATGCGCGACTCCGCCCGCGAAGATTCCGAGACTCTCGAGTTTCTGAGCAACTTGAATCTGCCCGACCAGTTCCTCTCGTTCCTCCTCGGCCAAGATCCGGTCGGTCAAATCCAGGATCGTCGCGATTAATCGGCTCGGTCGACCCTCCTTGTCGAATAGAATAATCCCTTCACTCTCAATGTGACGGACTGTCCCATCCGCCGGGATAACTCGATATCGAATGGGTTGGAGATTGAGTTCGTTGATGGCGTCTTCGCGCGCTGCTTTGACTTTCTCACGGTCATCGGGGTGGATTCGCCTCTCCATTTTTAACGCCAAGTCCTCCCCACGGTCCTTGGGGGACAACCCGTGTATCCGAAGCGCCTCGTCAGAAATTTGGAAGGATCCCGAGTCGAAATCCCATTCCCAGCTTCCGAGATGAGCAATCTCCTGCGAACGACTCAATAGAGTTTGGCTCCGACGAAGGTCTTCCTGCGATCGAATTCTTTCCTCGATTTCGTTCTTTAGTTCCTCTCGTTCTTTGGCAAGTAGATCCTTGATGGTGTTTGCATTGACCGTCGAAAAATAAAAGGCGGCGAGAATCAGAAACATCCCGGACCAAATAAGGATGTCCTGCAGAACCACATCCCAACTATTCCCACCGCCGAACAGAGGTTGTGTCTCAATATTTGTTAGCACGATGGCGCAGTTGATAGTCTGAGAGAGAATCAGGAAGGACCCGCCGACCAAGGAGAGGATTCGAATCGACCAAACCTGGTGGACTTTCCATAGCAAGAAAATCGATGCGACCGCGAAAACAGTCACGGCTGTTAAACTGAGAGAGGCTTTGGCTATTTCGTATACCCACTCATGGTTGGGTAGGTTTCGAGAGAGGAGCGACAAACCGACGGCAAGAAGGAAGGCAAAAATGGAGATCTGCCTGAGACGGAGATTTTCACCCCATGCGCCGTCATCAATGGAAAGTGAACGGGACGACTCCAAACCAAAACCCTCCTCGTATCCGAAATATCTCGATTTAAATTATTGTAGCATATCGAGCATAAATCAAAAGAGGAAAAAGAAGAGGGATTATCTAGGACTCATTCCTCCGGTTTTCGGTTGACTTTGGTCTCCTTCCCACCCTGAATTCTTTTGATTTTTTCAAGGCTTTTCTGGACAGAAGATGGGTCTGGAAGAACTTCGAAAGCGATTTGAAACTGCCGACTCTCGCCGGGCTTGAGCTTGGGCACTCGCCCTTTCTCCCTCTCGATCTGACGGTTGTGGGGAAAGCTGGTTCCCGGTTCGATTCCAGTCACATATCCCGCATCCAACGCGGGAAGATTCTTCCATTGGGTCAGGAATGGCAGTTCCTCCACCGAAAAGGACATCGAGACCCCGCGATTCCCGCTCGCGTTCTTCAGCATTACTTGAGTGAGATCGTCGTCACCCGCGTAGAGTTCCATACAATAGACCTGCTCCACGAACCCCGGAGTGGGCCCATCGTAAACCGCGGCCCGGTCGATCGATTGAGCCGCGTGCTCGTTGAACGGGGTGACCTCTCGAATGGGAGCGACAAATTCGGCGCCCTTCTCCAATAGCGGTGGTCCGAAATTCGTGTGGTAAAGCATCTGGAACTCTTGATCGTCCGCCCCCTCGTTGACCAACCGATCGGTGACGGTGAGCTGCAGTGATCCAGGCGTCGTGGAAATCTCGGTCCAGAGTTCAAGTTGCGGCCCATAGAACATCCGCTCGTCGACCCGCCCACGCACTCGAATCGTATGTGGCGGTTCCTCATCGATGACCACCTCCACCTCCGAGGCCGGGATATTGGCCACCTTGCCATGGAGCGTGAGGTCCATGACCGCCTCATCGCCGACATTATTGATGAACTTGTCCTCACCGGGATGGCCAACCCATTCGAGACCGCATCGAACCATCCATTCGTTGAACCCTTCGAGCCAGCCTAATCCACCCCGTGAACTCAGATTGATAAAGGAGGGGTGAACAATCTCTTTGACGGGCGAATTCCACCCAAGGCGCAGGTCTCCCGAAACCACTTCGTAAATCCCCATTCCTCGGGTTGGGATCATTGTGAAGCGGAGTTTGCCGTTGTCCACATGGATGACATCGACTCCCTCCTGCTTGCCACCATGGAGAACGTCCTTTCGGATGGAGACCGAGGAGTCCGTTTTGAAGGGAAATTCGGAGCCGGAAAGACTCCACTCCTCGACCCGGATGTTCTTCTCCACACTAATTAAGAGCTGACGGAAATCCTCCGCGTGGGACTTCGGTATCGTCAGGAATACGAACAGCACGATGATCGCGTGAGTCTTCATCATCTTCACCTCCATGTCGGTTAAGCGTTCACTTCAAGGGTTGCAGATAGATGTTTCGAAATTCGAGAACATCCCCATGACCGGCGAATCCAATGTGGCCGCTTTCACGTGCGGCGCCGGGGTGCTCGCTCCCGTCCATGGGTCCGTTCTTCAGTTCTTCATCGAGATTAATGTCCACGATGGTGAATCCGTTGACGGTGACCTGGATATCCCGCCCCTTGGCCACAACCTCCTCGGAATTCCACTCGCCGACCGGGTTCTTGAATCCATGGATGGCAGGCGCGATGCCATAAACCGAACCGTGGTATTGCCAGGGTTTGAGATGGAGATATTTATCCGAGGTGTCCTCGAGGATCTGCAGTTCCATTCCCGCGTAGGCCGGGGTTCCCTCCAAAGGCGACCGAATCGCGAGACCGTTGTTGGCGCCGGGAGTGAACTTGAAATCGAAACGGAGGACAAAATCGGAATACTCTTTTTCGGTGAACAGATTTCCCCCCGGCTTACAGAGCAAGATCCCGTCCCGCGCCTGATACCCTTTGGTGTCCCCCACCCAACCGGACAGGTCTTTTCCATTGAAAAGCGAAACAAAACCTGGCGGTAGATAATCCTCGGAATAGGGCCAAAGGTCATTCAGACGGACCCGCTGCTGAATCGCAACCTTGCCCGAACCATCGAGAACCTGTAAGCGGATCAGTGGATCCTCCTGGGACCAATCGATATCGATCATCCCGAAATTATCGTCGAAATACATGCCGCCGACGCGGTGTTCGTTAACCTCGCTCCGCCAAGGGTGCCCCTGGTTTAAGCTGCTTGAGGTCACATCGTAGAGCGGGTATCCAACTTCCCCTTCGATTCGGTCAATTTCAGCGGTGTGTCGGTCTCCAGAAACGATCACCACCCCGTTGGCCTTGGTCTTTTTGATAAGGTCAAACAACCTCTGACGCTCGAGAGGGAAGTTCCCCCATTTCTCGAATCGGTGACGGTTGGCGATCACTTGTACGCTGGAGGCGATAATCCTGAGATCGGCCGGGACTTTCAGTTGCTCCTCCAACCATGCCCACTGAGCCTCTCCCAGCATGGTGGACGCGGGATCGTAGTCGGGAACGTAGGAACCGCCGACTCCCTCGCCTTCTTCAAAGGGATTCTCCTCGGTCTTGAGCGGGCTTCTAAAGTAGCGTGTGTCGAGGAGGATCACCTGAACTCGCTTTCCCTCCGGCCCGAAAACTTTCGCGTCATAAACGCCGTCGCTCTTCCGGCGGGGGGAGTCTTGAGGTTCGCCGAAGAAATCGAGAAAGACCTTTTGCGACTCCTTCTTCATGGGATAGTCGGCCCCGCCATCGTTGACCCCGTAGTCGTGGTCATCCCAGGTGGCCAGAATCGGGCAGGTCTCTTTCAATTTCTGATACCCGGGTTCGCTCGCCAACATGTTCCACTTCTCCTTGAGGACCTCCATGTCCTCCGAGTCTCCATAGATGTTGTCGCCAATAAATAGAAAGACATCGGGATCGCTGGCGGCAATCGAATCCCAAATCGGTTGGGGTTGCCCCTGACGGGCGCAGGACCCGAAAGCAATCCTCGAAAGGACCCCTTCTTCGGCCCGCGCGGTTAAGGGAGTCAGAACAAACAGGATGGACAGAACAAAACCAAAGAATTTACGCATCGTTGTGGCCTCACAAGTCATTGAAATCGAATTGAACGGTCGATGGTAACTTGACGGGGCGGATCTCGCAATTCAGCGCGCACAACCCCAAAAGGATTGGGTTGCCGACCCTTTCCGTAACCACTAACCTAACGTCAATTGTGACAAGAACGAAGGTTCAGACGAAATCGATGGGAGGACCGAAACTTGAAAGTATTGAGAATCTCATTGCCGGCGGTCGTTGTTTGCCTCGCCTTAGCGCTTTACGCCGAACCCAATGACAACGCCAGAGTCGAGGTCCTCGCCAAGACTTCCAAGATGTGGGATGGCTCCCCGCTCCCGGATTACCCCAAGGAGAATCCGGAAGTCACCATCCTCAAAGTCACCATACCCGCGCACACCGAACTTCCGATGCATAAACATGCGGTGATCAATGCGGGATATGTCCTGTCGGGCGAATTGACGGTGGTCTCCGAGGAGGGGCCGGAAATGACTTTGAAGGCCGGAGACACTCTCGTCGAACTGGTGGACAAATGGCACTATGGGAAGAACGAGGGAGACGAGGATGTCGAAATCGTCGTCTTCTACGCTGGCGAGAAAGACAAACCGATCACAATAAAAAAATGAACGCTTCACCTGTCAAAGAAGCGTTCGCATTCGAATCGAAATAAGGATTCATTGACTCTATGGTTTCACTCTTAATCGTATTCGCCCTGATCGCAATTCTCATCTCCTTCCTCTGCTCGATGTGGGAGGCGGTCCTTTTGAGCATCACCCCCTCTTACGCCCAAATTAAACTCCAAGACGGAACCAAAACCGGGAAACTGATCGAAGCCTTCAAGCAGAACATCGACCGTCCCCTCTCGGCCATCCTGACCCTCAACACAATCGCCCACACAGTCGGGGCAATCGGTGTTGGACATCAGGCCGCGATGATCTGGGAGGAAACCAACCCCTTCATCACCAATTTGGTCGTGCCTGTGGTCATGACCCTGGCGATTCTGATCCTTTCGGAAATCATTCCGAAAACAATTGGGGCCAATTATTGGCCCGAACTGGCGCCATTCACCGTTCAATCCTTATCGTTCATTATCACATGTCTCTATCCACTGGTTTGGGTTAGCCAACTCATCACCAAAGCCCTGAAAAAAGACAAATCGAGAAGCATCTTTTCACGAACCGATTTCCTCGCCATGGCCGAGATCGGAGTACGAGAGGGGCTCTTCGAACAGTCGGAGTCGGAGATTCTCCACAACCTGCTCCGGTTCAACACCATTCAGGTCAAGGATGTCATGACTCCTCGCACCGTGGTCAAAGTCGCTCCCGAGGAAATGACCCTTCAGGAGTTCTACGATCGGAATAAAACCTTGCGTTTCTCTCGCATCCCGATTCACCAGGGCGAGCACATGGAGCATGTCACGGGATACATCCTCAAGGATGAGTTGCTTGGTAAATTGGTCCAGGACAAAGGGGAGGAACGTCTCTCTTCCATCAAACGCGAAATCCTGGTTGTCCATGAAAACTTCCCCATCCCCGAGATCTTCAGTCGATTCCTCGAAAAGCGGGAACACATCGCGTTGGTGGTCGATGAGTTCGGCGGCATGGAGGGGATCGTGACTATGGAGGATGTGATCGAAACGCTGCTCGGGATGGAAATTGTCGATGAGTATGACAGCACCGCCGACATGCAGGCCCTGGCCCGCAAGAACTGGGAAAGACGCGCCAAACACCTCGGCCTAATCGAGGAAAAACAAAACTCGGAAGAAAAGCGCAAGTTCGGGCACGACACCGAGAATGAGTGACCGCCCTAAGAGAGGCCCCCTCCCCATGAGACTACCCCCCCTTTTCATCCTACCCGTATTGCTATTCTTAACTCTGCCATGTCTGTCCCATGCGGAGAATGTTTTTCCCGGCGATCATTGGGAAACCCGATCTCCAGAGGAGGTGGGATTAAAAAAGGAGCCACTCGATCAACTCGCGAAAGATCTCGGCGGACGGGGGTGTGTCGTCAAGGATGGCTATCTTGTCCAAGAATGGGGGGACACCTCCGAGCGCGGAGATTGGCTCTCCTCGGCCAAGCCGGTCCTCTCGACTCTCCTCTTCTTCGCCATCGAGGAGGGGCTTGTAGAGAGCGTCGATCAACCCATCGCTGAATTCGGATGGGACTTGAAGGACAAGGACCAAGGGATCACGTTTCGTCATCTCGGGGCCATGACAAGTGGCTACGCTCGCCCAGAAGGGCCGGGTGAGGCCTTTGCCTACAACGACTTCGCGATCCAACTCTACCAAAAAACCCTCTTCGATAAGGTTTTCAAGCAAGACCCGAAAGAGGCTGCCGAGCAACCCAACCGTTTGGGAGCACTCAATCTCGAAAGGGGATTGAGTTTTCGCGAGGGCAACCGTCGTCTCTCAGCGTCGGCAAAGGATTTCGCGCGCATCGCCTGGTTCTGGCTGAACAAGGGCGCCTGGAACGGAACTCAGGCGCTTCCCGAGAAATACTTCGACGACTACCTGAAGCCGCTGGTTCCCAAGGACCTGCCCCACACCAAGAAGGCTGAAACCGACGATTATCTCGGGATCGGCTCATTCGGGGGCGGGTCCGATCATTTCACCGAATTCGGCCCCGGCATCTACGGTTTCAATTGGTGGTTCAACTCAACCGGCCGTGACCATCCCGACACACTCACTTGGCCCGACGCTCCCCCCGACGCCTACATGTCAATCGGCGCCGGCGGAAACTGTTCCATCATCATCCCCTCCGAGAGTCTCGTGATTGCCTGCGCCAAAGGAGATTGGGGAAAACTCAAAGCCGGCGTAAAGAACACACGAATGAACCATCACTTCCAACTCATCAATCAAGCGCTTGGCAAGGATTAGGGTCTAAGAGTCTATCAAGTGTCATTTCGAGCCTGCAGCGGCGTGGCCGCTGATTAGTAAAAGGAAACCGAATGCGTCATACCCGCGAAGGCGGGTATCCAGGGCAGGACCTCCCCCTCTGGATTCCCGCCTTCGCAGGAATGACTCCATCCCAGTCTGTTTCAACAGACTTTGTATTGCGTAGCCACGTCTCTTTAGAGCGTGGCGAGTTCGATCGCACCTGATGATTTGATCCTTCAATCGAGTTTTCTCACCCAAACCGCCCCAACCCCACCCCCTTCAAATCCATCTCCGGCTCCTCACCCATCGCCAACCGCGCGGTCAGCTTCCCGGTGATCGGCCCAAGCAATATCCCGATCTTCGCGTGTCCCGCGGCGATAGTGAGGTTCTCGATCCCATTCGGTTTCCCAATCACGGGGAGTCCATCGGGAAGACAGGGACGCAACCCCGCCCAGGTCTCAACTGTCTCCCACTCTCCAAGGCCAGGCAGGAATCGGTGAATCGACTTGAGGATGCCATCAATGCGCCGAGGACTGATGGTGTAGTCGACACCCGTCAGTTCAAGAGTTCCCGCGAATCTAAGCAGGTCCCCCATTGGTGTGACTGCGACATAGGCCTCGGCGAGGATCATAGGGAGAGGAGGCATCTCTCCATCGAGTCGCACCGAAAGGCTGTACCCTTTGGCGGGTTGAAGCGGTATCCGCACCCCGATTTTTTTGAGGAGGGATGGAGACAAAGCGCCGGACGCCAAGACAACTCGCTCGCCATGAAAGTCCCCATGGTCGGTCTTCGCACTCGTCACCCTTCCCTTCTCGATTGCGAGTTCCGTGACCTTGGTTCCCGTATGCACCTCCACGCCAAGATGTCGAACCGTCCTCAAAAGTCGCTCCATCAGCCGGTCGGGGATCACATGAGCGCTCTCAACATGATGCACGCCCCCCGCGATATCTTCCGAGGCGCTTGGAACTCGTTCACGAACCTTCTTCGAATCGAGGACTTCCATCTCGAATCCCTCGGACTCGAGGTGCTTGGCCTCCTCAATCCCATTCTGGAAGTTGGCCTCCTCCTCATAGACATAGAGAAGGCCCTTGCGCGTATAACAGTCATCCCCGATGACCCCAGCATCCTCGAGTTCTCGATAGAGTCTCGCGCTCGCGACATTTAGTTCGAGCAGAGTCTTCGAAGCCGCTTGCACATGAGCCTCGGTGCAATGACTCCGAAACGCCCAAAGCCAACGAAGTAGATCGAGGTCCCAGCGCGGCCGAATATAAAAAGGACTTTCCGGGTCGAGCATCCATTTGAGTCCCTTCCCGATGATGGATGGCGCGGCGAGAGGAACGATATGACTGGGCACGACAAGACCCGCGTTGCCGTGGGTCGCCCCGGAACCGATTTCGTCCTTCTCCAATAAGAGGACGCTCACGCCCGCTTTGGCGGCATAATAAGCGGTGCAAAGTCCCATGATCCCGCCGCCGATAATCAACAGATCGGCTGAATTCGACTGCGATAAATGACTGAATTGTTTCTCCATTTTTCCCTCTCCCCCTCTTCCGTAAAGCTCATAATTCAAGATACTTCCATGAACCGAGAGCCGCCCAGCAAATCCTGTCTTTCGGCCTCTCCCAAAGGAGTTTCAACGTGCAAACTTTCACCCCATCGATGGCATGGCGTTCGGTCGTCTTTATCCTGACAACAATCGCGGCGCCCACTTTCTCTGCCACTTTTGTGGTCGAGAATGTCAATGACGCCGGCTCTGGCTCCTTGCGCCAGGCTATTTTAGACGCAAACGCTTCGATGGGCGAGGATTTCATCGGGTTCAATATTCCGGGATTCGGGCCCCACACCCTCTCGCCTCAATCCGGCTACCCAGAGATCACCGAGGCGGTCACCATCGATGGCTTCACTCAGGGCAGCCAAACAGCGAGCCCGGATGACGACGCCATCCCCAATAGCAACCTCATCGATCAACCCATCAACGCTGTCTACAAGATCGAACTTGACGGGATCAATGTGTTCAATTCCTCCGGACTCACCATCTCTGGAAGCGGCGTCACCATTCGAGGTTTGGTCATTGGCCGGTTCCGACACAACGGAATTCTCATTCAGGGCGGGGTCAACATTTCGATCGAGGGGTGCTTCATCGGCACAAGTGTTGGCGGCTCCATGGGGCGAGGAAATTTCGAGGACGGAATCAACCTGAGCGGGGCCGAGAATTGTCGGATCGGCGGACAAAATCCCGCACAGCGCAACCTGATCTCGGATAACGACGATGGGATCGATATTCAGGACTCCTCCACCGGCATCCTGGTGGGAGGGAACTTCATCGGGATCAATGCCTCTGGATCTCAGGGACTCGGAAACAGTCAGCAAGGAGTGAAGGTCGAGAATTCGTATGACAACATAATTGGAGGATCCACCTCACAATTGAGAAATGTGATTTCCGGCAACTCTCTCGCTGGGGTCGGACTTATCGGAGGTTCCAGTGGGAATACCGTTCAAGGAAACTATATTGGCGCCACGCCCAATGGCCTTTTTTCGATCGGCAACCTCGGCGAGGGAGTCGAAATCGATGATTCCCCCAACAACCTCATCGGCGGGACCGATGGAGTCACTCCGGGAGAGGGCTGCAACGGCGCCTGCAACCTGATCTGTGGCAACAACCAGGAAGGACTCGCGATCGATGGAACCGGAGCGGTCGAGAACCGTGTCTCGGGGAATTATATTGGAACGGACCAGGCCGGAACCGCGAACCTTGGTAACGGGTTCGATGGCATCCTCATTGCCGTTGGCGGCGATGGAACCTTCATCGGCGGGACCGATCCCGGCTCTGGAAATGTGATAGCGCATAGCGGCCAGGATGGCATCGCTCTCGGCGGCGATGCGGGAACCGGCGTCTCGATTATCGGGAACTCCATTTACGATAACGGAACCCTCGGGATCGATCTGAATAACAATGGTCTCTCCGAGAACGATCTTGGATCCCCGCCCGATCAGGACACCGGCGCCAACAACCTCCAGAATTTTCCGGTTCTCTCCTCCGCAACCGTTCAAGGCGGGGAGACGCATATCACGGGAACCCTGGAAAGCCTCCCTGATTCGGATTTTCGAATTGAGTTCTTCGCCAACTCGCAATGCGATGGAACCAATCATGGCGAGGGAGAGCGGTTCCTCGGGTTCGAATTGGTTTCTACCGACAGTCTGGGCGCAGCCAACTTTGCCGCCACTCTTCCCGTCGCCGCCTCGACCGAGGCATTCATCACCGCCACCGCCACACTCCGGGACACCCCCAACAGCCATGCCGACACCTCGGAGTTTTCAATGTGCCTCCCTGTTTTAGCGGATTGTCTCTGCCCCTCTCCCATTCCCGATTTCGTGGTGAACGGCCGAGTGGATGGGGCTGATCTGATGGCGCTTCTGCAAGCGCTCCATGATGGGGAGCCCGCCATCAATGTAAGCGGTGACGCCAGAATTACGGCACAGGATTTCTTCCAGTTCGCGTGCTGCTGGTACGACACCGAAATGCCCTGACCTTGAGGGTGAGAGCGATTTGACTCAAACGCCGTTCAAACGGTCGGTTCACTCATTCGCTTTCTTCCACTCGATGGTCAACGCCCCTCGGAAATCGCCCATTTCGTATCCGGTCGCTTTATCTTTTGGGTAATGGACGGCCAAAGATTCCTTCAGTTCTGATGAAAAGGTTTCGGGATCTCCATGACACATCAGGCAAAGGGACTTTTGAATGGCGATCGGAAAAAGGACGGTGGTCATGGTGGCGCTCTCGATCACATCCGGTTCAGGGGAGGGTTTCTCTTTCCAGTTCTGTTCCATCCCTTCCAACCACTTGCGTTGTTCCTCGGTCGGCGTGTGCAATTCCGGATTGCGGGTTTTGAGAGTGATACGTCGGACTCGGAGGATGTCCTCATGCTTTTCCCGAAAATCATTCTCGACCTGGGCCGACACCTCTTTGCAAACCTCGATCGCCCCTGCGGGTCCCCCTTGAGAAATCGCGACACTCAGCTCCTTCATGAGCGTTTTCATGAACTCCTGGGCGAGGGGTTTGCTCCGTTCCAGGGGCGATTGCGACTCGTCGGCGACCGCATCACACAATGGCAAAGTAAGAATTCCAACCAGAAGTATAGGGAAACTCTTTCTCCACATCGAATTCGTCCTCCTTCGATTAGCGGGCGGGTTTCGATTGTATCAATTCGGCCGTCTCTCAGCGATAGAAAAGTGAGGGCGGGTTATTTCGCGTCGTCGGCGTAGATATCGAAAACGAGTTGCATTGCTTTGAGGGCTTGCTCGGAATTACCGGACTCCACAGGCGAGTCCTCGGTGATGTGACGGATAAAGTCGGCGACCTCGAGCTCCCACGAGGGATCGGTGTCGAAGTAGATGATTTCCTCGCGCGGTTTTCCGGTGGCGAATCCCTCATCGAATTTCTTACGGGCGATTGTCACCGTCTCATCCCCATAACTCCGAGTCGAAGAGAGGATTCCATTGACCGAAAGATACCCCTCGGACATGTAGATCTCGAGATTAAATCGGTGCTTCCACTGTGTGCTCGAACTGTGAAGCATCGCGGTTCGCCCCTCGGTGTCGCGCAGGATAGCAAACACATTGTCCTCGACATCGACATTCCAGAAATGGGTCGAAACGAGGCTCTTCACCTCGACAAAATCGCCACAGAAGAGACGGAATAGATCGAGCATGTGGATCCCCTGATCCAGAAGGATGCCGCCGCCGCAAACCTCTTTCGAACTGCGCCACTCCTTTTCGAATCCCTCGCCACCGGACTTTCCGTAGACGCCTCTCAAAAACAGGATCTTCCCAAGTCTTCCAGTTTTCACGATGCGTTGCGCCTCTTGTATGCCGCCGTGATACCGGTGATTGAACCCGAATTTGAGTTTCAATTCGGGATTTCTCTTTTCGGCCTCGATAATGGCTTCAACATCCTCAACAGTCCGACCCGGCGGCTTCTCGCAAAAGACATGTTTCCCAGCATCGAGGGCGGCGATCACCGCGTCGGGGGTAAACCGGTTCGGAGTCGCCACAAACACCGCGTCGACATCCGAGTCGATCACCCTCCCGATATCCGTGAAACATTCGACCTCGGGGTAATCCTTATGAGTCGATATATTCGGATCGGCGCCTACAGTCACCTGGGCTTGAGGGTGACGCGCGATTTCCCGGGCCCTTGTGAGCCCCATCTTTCCAAGGCCGATCAGGCCAATCTTCAGGACATCGTTCATGATTTCTTTTTGGCGGCGACCCTTAAGTGTGAACTCAGCCGGTGCTTCTGAAGAAAGGCTTGAAAATCCTCGTGCGCCTCCGCGTCACGATGAGTCAGAAGGTAAGAGATCCATGCGGGAATCCGGATATTCGGATCTTGTTCCACCGTGTGATGAACAAACTGGAGGTCGAGCTGACCCGGGGTGCTGAGTTCGAGGATTTCCAAACCAGCCCGGTCCAGAAGTTTTTCGATCCCATCAATCGACATCAGATTCAAATGTTCGGGAACAAAAATGTAAGGGGCGTTTCCACCGAGCACCTGTAAGTCAAAACCGCTGACCGTTCGGGTGGTGAAAAAGAAGATACCTTCATCGGAAAGCATGTCTTTCACCGAGACCAGATAATCGTATGGGGAAAACTGATGTTCGAGTTTCTCGAAGGAACTCACCGCGGTCTGTTCGCTTGGTCTGGATTCAGCGACGTTCACCTTCAAATCCGAATACACACTATCTAACGGGGAAACCGGTTCAAAAGTTGTCAACGCGTCAAAGAGGTCGAATGACGCCATCTCCTCGAAGAGTTGGGGGAGAGTGGTTCCAATATCCGTGTAGCTTTTGGAGGTCGATTGAGTGGACTCATCGACTATTCGCCCCATCCAATTGGCGTTGGCGGCAATCTGGTGACGGTGACGGGCCTGCGCGGTGTTCCTCGCAAGGTGATCCACTCGATACCGACTTGCCTTGGATTCGGAATAGTAGTGGGCGAGAGCCTCATCGGTCGGCCGTGGGGAGACATAGATGCTCTTGCAGTCCGCACATAAGAGATAGGAAAACCCGTACTTTTCGAAAACCTTTGAGTTGAGGTGCGATCCACAAGCCGGGCAGTCGATCTCCTCGACCTCTCCCGGATCGAGAAAGTACGTTTTCGACTCCTCGATGCTGAGACGTTTGAACTCGGACATGAGAGTTGATGGCCGGATCTCCGACTCCTGCAGCCCGCTGGACACCGCGACATGTCTCATGATTCGCCTCCAATTTGCCGGTCGCAACCCGTGGATTCTATCATACTATCGCCTGCTTGCCGCGAGAAACAGGCTGCTCCCAAAAGGTAAATTGACACCAAGACGAATTAGAGATTGCTCCAAGGCCAATGCGCTTCCGAGAAGGCCGTTGGAAAAATCTCCGATTCGGTATTCGCTAGCCGGATCGAAATCTCCAGGGTCCTTCGGCATTCTTAATCTGGACAGTAGAAAGAGCGGAAGAAGAACGGTCACAAAAGAGGTGCATCTTGAGACCTTGAATCCTGCGCGCGCGACCTTTTCAACAAGTTCTTTTCGAGTGTACCTGCGTTTGTGGTAAGAGAAATCATCCACAACGCTCCAGAGAAATGGATGTTGAGGGACCGTGATCAGGATCCCCCCACCCGGCCTAATCGCCCGGTGAATTTCCGACAAGACTGCCTCATCTTCTTCAATATGCTCGAGCACATCGAATGCCCCGATAACATCGAACTCTTCGGTAAAAGGAATCTTACGCCCGTCCATTTGAAATACGTCAGCGTCTGGAACACGTCTCTTAGCAAACGGGAGGCTTTCCAATGTGATGTCACTCGCTGAAAGTCGGAGATGGGGAAAATCCTTACGGACCCCGCTGAGGACGAATCCGGTTCCACAGCCAAGTTCAAAATAGTCTGCCGCCTCGGGAAAGAACCTCTGAATTGCCCACACAATCAATCGGTTGCGATTTACAAACCAGAAGTGTTTCTCCTCATCCCTGGCCATCCGCTCGGAGAAATCTGAACTCCAACCGTCATTGATTTCGGCGAGATCGGGTGCAAAGACTCGGATTCCCTCTCGCTCTTCTGGGTGGAAACCACAATCCGGGCAAATCCAATCGCTGTTTTCGAAAAGGCCGGCGCATTGGAGACACCGTCTCACGTACGACTCCCGATGATCAATCCGGCGACAATGAGCGCGAGGCCGATGACTTTTTCCTTGGTGAGCGCTTCGCCGAAAATAAAGGCGGAACTGACGCCAACCAGGATAAAGGAGAGACTCATGAAGGGATAAGCATAGTTCAATTCAAACTTGGTCAGAGCGGCCATCCAACAGAAAAACGCGCCAAGACCAGCAGCAAAACAACTGAGAATCCAAGGATTGGGAACGATGGAGGCGAGGAAGAGAATCTTATCGAACAATTCTTCCGGCGGTTGACCCGCTTCATTCACCTTCCATTTCAAAACTAGGTTTCCGTAGACGGTGAACATCACCGCACCAAAGATGAATACATAACCCATAGCGCTTGCTGTCCTTTCAATCACCTCTCATCGAGAATCGCGAGACCGAATCCCGACTGACCATAGCCATTCCCATTGTAAAGCATGTATAAATGTCCCTGATGCCGCAAGACAAAAGGGTATTCAATCATTTCTGAATCCCAGCCGGAATCCGAAACGTCGATGCCCGTCTCCTGGAGCCGGAGTTCCCAATCTTCCCCATCGGGGCTGAATGCGTGACCGATTCGATAGGTGGTCCCTGTCCCGCTTCGATAGGAAAACCACATTCGACACTCGCCACTTGGCTCGCGGACAACTGTCGGGCGTGAAAATGCCTGTGCCACGCCAACCTCGTAGGGAACTGAAACTCCGAGTCGACTCCACTGATGACCGTCTTCGGAGGTCGCCGCTTTGATCACGTGGACCATTTCTCCATTCCCGGCATCCCAGTTCACGGTCGAACCGTACCACATTCGATAATTGTTATTCCCCTCACCCTCCACCCAGGGATAGGAAAGACTGATCGGGTCGGTCTTATCCAAGGGCATGAAAGGTCGATCACCTTCCAGTTCAAGCGAACCCTCGGAGGTCAAGATGAGACGACCGACTTCTCCTCGCCAATGCTCTCCCGGCGGGCATTGCCAGCCCATAAAAAGAATATATCGATTCCCATCCGCCTCGTAACAGTTCCCGATGCTAACTCCATGGGAATAGAAACTCCCATCAGCGCCATGCTCGAAGACCGGTTCTTGGTGGACATACACGGTTTTCCCCTTGGCGATGTCAACATCGACATAGCCCACTGAAGACCGTTTCTTGTCGTCGCGGCCGCTATAGAAAACACGAAAGAGATCGCCCTCCAAATGGATTGGGAGCGGGTTGGCGGCGTGACTCACCAGTTTCGGGTGAAGGGGTTCCGGGGCGTAAAGATTCCCCAGCTTTTTCCATTTCATTTAGATTTAATCTTCGATCTCTCCGCAAAGCACCGGTGAAGACCTTGTTCACATTTCGATCTCATCGCTCTTCTTCTTGAAAAGTTTCGCTCGCTCGGGGACATACACATCCTTTTCGTTCGTGTCCTTCATAATGATCGCCCCCGCCCCGATCAGCGTGAACGGAGCAACGGTCAGCGAATTCCTCAGTGTTGCGTTGACTCCAATGAAGCAGTTCTTCCCTATATGGCAATTGCCTGAAACCACCACATGGGAGGTGATGAAGCAGTTGTCGTCGATGGTCGAATCATGCCCGATGTGATTCCCGCTCCACAGAGTGACATTGTCCCCCAATTTCACAAAGGGTTGGACCGTGTTGTCCTCGAGAATAAAACAGTTCTCCCCCACCGGATGCTCGGTCAGATAGGAGCATCGACTGCTGACATAGGAAATCACCTCATAACCGAGTTCCTTGCATTTCAGATATTTCTCGGTTCGCACTTGATTCATCTTCGCATAGGAGAGCGCGACAAAAGCCTGATACTCCGAAGGAGGATAGGTGTCCGTGATGTTCTCGAAATCCACAAGTGGAAGCCCCTGACATTCATCCGCCTCCCGATAGGCTTTGTCGACCGTGAAAGCGACCACTTCGTGTTCCGTATCGGTTTTGAAATAGAAATGAGCGAGACGCGCGATGTCGCCCGCGCCGAAGATGATGAGGTTGGCCATATCGTTTACTCCCTTCGATTTTTGTCGATGGAGCCGAGACCTTAGTCTCCCAACAGAAGACTGAAGCCTCTACTCCTTCATGGCATTGTCGGCCCTTACTAGGATCGTGAATTCATAAAGCCCGTAATCGTGCAGCAACGAAACCCAACGCGAGTATTGTCGCTTACAATGATCGAAGAGAAAACAGGGATCGGCGTAGTAAAGGTCGGGCCGCATGTATTCCGCGTCGGAGTAGCTCGTCAGCACATTAAACGCAAACCCTTTGTTCGACAGACCCGCCAATTTGTCGATCGTCTTTAGGCAATAGTCCTTCCATTCTTCCACCGGAGTTTCCATCTTCACATTGAAAATCCCGCTTGCGACCGTGTAGTCGGCCTTTTCAAGTTGCGTTTCATCTTGGACAAACCGGCAGTTTGCTTTGGCGCCATGGATCTCTCTGGCGCGCCCGACCATCGCTTGCGAAATGTCGAATCCTCTGTACTCGAAAGGGCAATCGAGAGTCTCCAAGTACTCGACCAGCCCCCCGTAGCCACACCCAAAGTCGTTAATCGAAAAAGGACTGTCCCCCTCAGCCACTCTTAGAAGCTGCTTAAATCGCAAGAATTGAGACTCCGTCGAGTTCCAATCGACTCCTTGAGCCGAGGGACCATGCGTTTCCACTTTCTGGGTGTAGTAATCGCCAACTTGGCGAATGATCTTGTCATGGGGCATTAACGGTCACCGCTCTCCGAGTCGTAAATGTGTCTGATTAAAGTGTAGGGTCTCTGCTTGGTCTCGACAAAGATTTTCGAAAGGTAAATGCCGATGACCCCCAAACAAAAGATGGTCAACCCTCCCAGGAACCACACGGAAACCATGACCGAAGCCCATCCCGCCACTCCGATGCTGAAAAAGAAGCGACGGATCACCAAGTATCCCGCCATAACCGCGGAGATGCACATGATGAAAAAGCCGAGATAAAAGATATAAACAAGCGGCCGATTGCTGAATGAGGTGATCGAGTTCACCAAGTGAGCCGCCTTCTTCCGGAAAGTGTAGGTGGTGCTCCCCTTGAAACCTTTCTTGATGGGAACCGCGATCTGATCGAAACCCGTGATCGCCCAGAGACCCGCAATCAGAATTTCTCGCTCACGGAATTGAAGAAGCGAGTCGACATACCGCCGTGTCATGAGGCGAACGGTCAGGACATTCAGTGGAAGCGGATCCGAGGAAAGCGCGTTGAAAATCGTATAAAAGATCCTCCCTGTGATTCGTTCCCACACACCTCCCTTGCGGCTCTCCTGCACACCATAGACGACATCGGCGTTCGTCTCCCGCATTCGTTCCTGGAACGCCGCGAGAAGTTCCGGCTCCTCCTCCAGATCGCAATCGATGAGAAAGACCAGATCGCCACTGGATTGGGCCAATCCGGTCATCATCGCCTTGTGGTGGCCAAAATTTCTGGAAAAGTCGACCACTTTGACTCGAGGATCGGAGCGATGAATGTCAACCGCCACCTCAAGCGAGTCGTCGGGAGAACCGTCGTTGACAAAAACGAACTCATAGTCCTCCGTAATGGCGGTCACATTGGCCCGTGCGCGTTCATAGAACTCCTTGAGGTAAGGAGCCGAACGATACATCGTGGTGACGATGGAGATCTTCATGACCGGGAAATTCTTACCCAGAATGACCGGCAGGTGAAGGTTGGCGCTCTTTGAGGATTTCAAGGGATCGCGCGGCTCGTTCAGCCGCGCCCCAATGCCCCGGCCCCAAGACAAAGGTGAAGGGAGCGTCCTTAGAAATTTTCTTAGCGACCGCCGGTTGGAGATGATATTCCTTTTCGACCAAAGTCTCCCAATCCCCCCAAACCAGGAAGTAATCTCCATCCTGAAGGCTCCTGCGACCTATCTCCATACGATAGGTCCGACCGGGAGTCGGCCCCGTGACCGCCGCGTCAAGAGTGATCATCGTGTTGAGAACCTGCTTGGTCTTGTCACCCAGATTTTCATAATCTCCATCGACAAACTTCTCGGACTCCGGTGCGCGAAGCCATCGGAGAACTCGGCCATAGTAGATATAATCGTTGCGGAGGTAGTCCAGCCTGCCTCCATTGAGATCCATGAGAGGGACGAGGCGGATAGGAACTCCCTCCTCATCAACCTCATAGAGCACCATTCGATACCCACCGGTCGCGAGATCGTCACGATTGAATACGTTCACCGCCTCATAAGCAAATGTCCGATGAACCGCGCGCCACACCGGCTGGTTCCAAGGCCAATAGCCGTTCCAAGGATGTCCACAAATCCTGGCAAAATTCAACAAGTTGAAGATGAACCCGATCGTGAACGCCAACGTGATCAGGCCATTGATAGGATGAGGGCCGAAGTTGGCGATCCTCTCCTCTCCCGCCTTTTTCGCGCCTCGGTCTAAAAAGGGAAACATGGCGGGCAGGTACCCGAAAAGGATTCCCCACATCACTAACTCATGGAGTGGAAGGTATCCCAGATTGAAAAACAGGAGACTCATCAGAAAAAAACCGAGGCCCTGGAGGAAGACAAACATCCTTCCTGGCCAGCCCAAGTACATGAATAACAACAGGAAAGTCTCGAATATGGCCTGAATATAAAGGCCTGCCCGACACAGCGTGTGAAACAAGAGCGGATAACCATCCTTCACAGCGTTGGCGAATTGGTAATGGTCGTTCCAAAAACCTGTCGCCATGGCAACTTGAAGAACATCGCCCTGGAGCCAGAACTCATCGAAGAAGTGGAAAGCCACGGCCGAAAAATTAACTCCCCAAAAAACCATGATCCCAAAAAAACGAACTCGAGCAAAATTCTCCGGGGTGAGTCGCACTGCAAAGAAATAAAGACTCTCAATCGGTCGCTTCAGCGGAGACCAACGAGAAAGAAGAGAATCGACGCTATAGTGCTTTCCCCCTCCAAGAAGAATAAGCAGCCAAAAAACAATGATTGCCGCTTGATCGCCCAGGGTTCCAAAGAGAGGAGGGCTAATCAGAAACAGACTGGTGAAGAGAACAATTGCGATGGGAGTCATGAATCCGATCGAGATGAGCACCCCCAGAAAAGCGCCACTCGCCATGAGCAGCCGGATCCCCTCCGGACTGCTTACAACCGCCACACCAAAAACCACCAAAAATCGATGGGCGACAAGTATCCCCATGACGAAGCGGAAGAAATTTACATTTCGGATGATTTGTTTTTCATGAACCGGAAGCAGAAAAGGACCAAACAGGTAGTTCGAGAAATGAGACCCGATTTGGCTTTCTCCTTTTTTATGGGTCAAGGCAGCCAACAATAGGTACAACGCGAAAGCGATGAGGAGAAAAAGAGAGGGATTCAGAAATGAAAGGTCCAATAGCTTCCCGCCTGCAATATTTATAAGGGCCTCATGGGTGAGACAGCCTCATTCCGCCCAGATATATTTTGGAGCCTCTTCGCCCACCATGAAAAGCAAATCGAGAATGGTGACTCCATGTTCGAAAGGCTCGGAAATCTGCTCGTATGTCGGGTAATGGGAGTAGTCCATGTACTCCAGGCCGATTCCCGCCTTCTCAAATTTCTCATCGACAATGTAATCGCGGGCGGCCGGGCCGGAAAGGTAACTGTCCCCTCCGACTTCTCGAATGATACCAATCAGTTTGTCATCCTTCGACCCCGGAACGCCAAATTCCTTCGAACTTCTCAACTCGGTCCTAATTCCCAGCCAACCACAAATCCTCTCCACCAAAGTCCGATTCAATTGCGAGAGCAATTCCGGCGAGCCCTCCAGGATCTCCTTAATCGCTGGGAAATAGCGGTCGAAATGAGACGTCTTTCCGTAGCTGTGCCGAAGAGCCTCGAGGTGCTTGTTGGCCCAGTTCGAGGAATAGTCGATCTTCGCTTCACAGATCAATTGATCGCGCCCGCCCGTCACTGGAACCGAAATCCACTTGGCGCTCCCATCCGCCATCTTGATCTTGTTCCGATTCCGCCAATCCCGCGTGGTGTATTGGACATCATCGAGAAAGACAAACGCATCCACCCGATGGATCATGTCGAAATACCCTTTCCAGGGGAGGTAATTCGATTGAATAATGGCGACCTTTTTCATAGGCTGGGGACAATAACGACCCGATTGCTGGTTCGTCAACCGCGGTAGGGCTCGTAGTCCAAGAAATAGGGCTGCATCGATTCGATCAACTCGCCGAAAATAATGGAATCGAGATGAAACATGTTCCCGCGCTCGACAGTCTTCGCGGCATCGCCGTCCTGTTGGTGGTCTTCCACCATTTCAAGTGGCTTGGCATCGGCTGGATAGGCGTCCAAATCTTCTTTGTCCTCTCGGGATTCCTCATCACCTCAATTCTCTGGGAACAGAAGGATCGACGCCTCCGACATTACCTGGGGCGCTTTTACTGGAGGCGAATTCTAAGGATCTTTCCGGTTTACTACGGTTTCCTGTTCGCGGTCAGCCTCGCCTACCTCTCGGTGGGGGAACCGGTCGCCTTCGGAGATTTGGCGCCCTGGTTGTTCAGCTACACCTACAACTTCGCCCGTTTTTTCGAACCGGAGATGACTTGGCGCTACTTCGGACACCTTTGGTCATTGGCCATCGAGGAGCAATTTTATCTGGTCTGGCCATTCGTGGTGTACTGGGTCTCCAAACGCAGTTTTCTGCGATTGTGCATTGCCTTGGTCATGGTTGCCCCCCTTTTCCGGTGGGCGGCGGGACTCTACTTCCTGGCGCATGATTATCCGCCTGTGCGGTTGGCTCAGTGCGTCTACACCCTTCCAACAACTCATCTCGACGCCTTCGCGGTGGGAGCGGCGCTTTCGGTGATGGACTCCCGAAAACTGCCCAGCCCGAGGTCGGTCTTTCTTGGAGTCTTCATCGCTTTAACGCTACTCGGCTTCTATCAGTGGGGACTTCTCGACCCCCACTCCCGAGTCGCTTCGGATTTTGGGTATCCCATCTATCTGAGCGCGAATCTTCAATACATCTGGGGGTACACACTCGTCAATCTTTTGGGAGGAGCGATGATTCTATGCGCCGTCAGGGGGGTCGATTTATTCCCGGGGTGGAACAACCGAACGCTCAGGTTCTATGGGAAAATCTCCTACGCCCTATACGTCTGTCATTGGCCGCTACTTGGCGCCATAGGGCGGGCGCACGCTTACAACCCCTGGAGCCTTGAGGGGCTCTGTATTTTTGTCCTCTTTTTCGCCACAGCAACCTTCATATCCTGGTTGAGCTACCGCTACTACGAAACTTGGTTTCTGCGCCTGAAGGACCGTCACCCGTTTTGAAGACACCAGAGAAGCAGATTCTTGATCTCCATCTCTTGAATTTTCTCCAACAGATCCACCACCTCCGGCGGTTCTTTCCCACGGACCGCCTTCTCGCATCGATCCACGAAACCGAAAGCGTCCCAGCCCCCAACCTCCAATTCGCTCTTGAAAGTCTGCGAATACCCATCGCCATAATCCCGGAGCAAGAGGACGGCCGCTTCGGCGAGAGACCGATATGCCGCGTGATCCCCCACTTTCCGAAACCAGTATTTGGCATTGCCGAAATCGGGTTCGCGACGGTGCATGATGCCATGCCAGTAGGAGCCTGTCGCCGAGTGAAGGCTCTGCGATAGCGTGTGCGAGGGTTCAAGGGCGTCGTTCCACAATAGCAATCCGCTCTGAAAGCAGAGCGCGAGTTCGAGGTCGGCTGGAACCTCGACAAAAATCTCCTCCGGCGAGGCCGCCGATATCTCAGAGGTCAGATAGGAGTCCCAGTCCGAGCTCGGCGCGAGTTCGGGTAGGGGGTCGCGATTCCCCAGTTTATCCACCCAAGCGCGGGGGCGGTCCTGGAGCGGTTTCTTGATTTCTTCAATTGGCATTTCCATTCCTTTCCTTCTCGGATTCGGGAGAGATTGTCGTGGAGGCCGCGGGAATCACTGGGAGGTATTCAACATCTGCTCCACTTTTTCAAGCAGTTGACGACTCCTGTAAGGCTTGGGGAGGAATTCGATCTCTTTCTTTTTGATTTTTTCGTCGAGAGAAGATTTCGGGGCGTAACCACTGGAAAGCAAGATGGGAAAATCGGGACGAATCTTCGCAATTTCCTGAACCAACTCCTCTCCCCCCATCACCGGCATCAAAACATCGACGATCGCCAAGGAGAACGAATCGGGGTCCGCCTTAAACTTATCGAGCGCCGCTTCGCCATCGGCGGCGGAGACCACTTGGTATCCCGTCGATTCGAGCACCGTGGTCGCCAGCTCCCGCACCAACGGTTCGTCATCCACCACAAGAATCAGCTGATTCTGGCGAGACTCATTCGAGGCGCCCTCCGCACCAGAATCCTCCCGAGAGGTCGTACCAAGCGGGAGACCAACCCGAAAAATCGACCCTCGCCCCTTCCGGGAATCCAATTGGAGCCAACCCCCATGGTCGACAATCACTCGGCAAACCATCGCGAGCCCCAAACCACTCCCTTTTCCAACCGATTTTGTCGTAAAGAAGGGTTTGAATATCTCGTCACGGATCGAGTCGTCGACACCCGGGCCGTTGTCCTCCACCTCCAACACAATCCAGTTGGCGCTGGAATCCCCTGAGGCGTTGACCACGGTTTGAGAAGGAACTTCTTTGGCCCGATCGACACGGAGGGCAATCTGTCCGTCTTCGCCAAGGACATCCCGAGCGTTCAGACAGAGATTAAGCACCACCTGTTGGATGGCGGTTGGGGCCATCCAGACCTCCATCGACTCCTCGGGAAGGGAAACCTCGAACTTGACTCCCACCGGCATCGAGGGATGGACAAGCTCGTAACAATCCTCGAGCACCTGCCGAATCCCAGCGAGGACCTTCTGTTCGGTCGATCCCTTCGCGAAATCGAGGAGTTTGCGAGTTAGCTGGCTGGCCTGCTCCGCCGTCGATTCGATCACCTCCGCGTACCGGGTGTTCTTATCCTCATCCGCCAGCTGGCTCCGGAGAAAACTCGAATACCCCAGAATGGCTCCGATCAGATTGTTGAAATCGTGGGCGATCCCCCCCGCCAACACCCCAACCGATTCGAGCTTCTGCGCCCTCATGAGCTGATCGCGAAGTTCGACCATCTTTCGAATGTCCTCGACCACAAAGACCAAGCCTCGCTTCGTTCCTTCGGTGTTCGGGTAGGGATGGAGAATCTGTCTAGTGATCACACTCTCTCCGGATTTGGTCCGTATATCGATCTCCCCGCTCCAATCGTCCAGAGACTTCAAGGATTTCAGAAACCCCTCCGCATCTGGACAATCATCCAAGGGATAGAAATTAGAAATGTGCTTGCCAACCGCGTCACCGGCGCTCCAGCCGAATAATTGTTCGGAGGCGTCGTTCCAGGTGTCCACATGCCCGTTCTCGTCGACCGAGAAGATCGACACCGGCACTGACTCCAGGATCGACCTCAGGTGAATCTCCGAGTGCCGAATGCGCTCAACGAGAAACGATTTCTCGAGAGCCGTGGCGCCGGCCAAGGTGAGCGAGTCCAAAAGATCCTCGTCGTGACGACGAAACGCCCTCGGATCGTCGAAAGAGACCAAGATGAGAAAACCGACCTGCGCCTGCTGCGAAACCAGCGGATGGACTAGCGTCGACCGCACGGCCTTCGGTCTTATCGACTCCTCCCAAATGGTCATGGCTTCGGAAGAAAGGCTTCCCTCCCCCTCCATGGTGAGATGGCGCCAGAGGATTTCCGAGGAGACGCCCGGCAACCCCTCCCCCTGCTTCAACGAAATCTCCGCGATTCTGTCCGGACGAGGAAACCCGATCGTGGCCTGAGCCTTGAGCCGATTCAGAGTCGAATTGAACAACAGAATCACTCCCGCCTCGGCCTCTGGAACGACTTCCATCGCCCCATCAAGCAGCGAAAAACAGAGCGGCTCCCGCTCCAATAAACGGTTGAAATCCCGGGCGCGTTTTTCGAGGAAGGACAGGTCACGGAGGGTGCCCTTCAATTGTCTCTGCAGATTCCGATTCTCGATTTCGAGATTCCATTCGGGAGTGACATCTTTGCAGACCGCGAGGATCGCCCCCTCCGATGGGTAGTCGATCGGGATGTACGTCACCTTCAGTTCGCGCCGAAGATTGTCAGCGAATTGCCAGGTTTGGTCGATCGATTTGGTGGGATATCGAATCGTGGCGGAACCATCCTCCCAAGGTTTCCCCTCACCCGCCAACTCATGACATAGGTCGTAAACGGAGATCGTTTCGATTTCAGGGTCGATTCCCCCCAGCAACTCCAACAAAGAGGGATTCCCCACAAGAAGTCGACCGCATTCCGGGTCGAAGATGAGAACCATGTCCGAAACGTTTTCCAAGAGCGATCGCGCCAGCTCCTCCGCGAAATTCGATCGGCTTTCCGCCTGGCTAATCCGTTGCACTTGCTCGTCTTGATCATCGGAGGTCGGATCCGGCCCCCTTTCATCGGTGGCTATCGAATCGTCCCTCTCCTCGCCTTCCACGGTAGGTTTCTCGCTCTCGATATTCAGCAATGCGTCGAGTCGGGAGAGTTTTAAGATCTTGATGATGCTGGAGGGGACCGAACGAAGGGTCAGGACCCTTCCCTGCGCTTTGTATTCGTTGTGCTTGCCCACAAGGAGCGCGATGTTTGGAGTGTCTATGTGGACGAGATTCTCGCAGTCAATGGTTAGATGCCTGGAGGAGGCCTGATCCACTGTTGAAAAAGCCCGCTCCAAATCTTCCATGTTCTTCTGATTGAAGAAACCGGAGATTTTGACCACGGATTCCTCGGGATCGATCTTCGGGATTTCCAGATTCTTACGGGTCTGTTTCTCGTCCATGTTTCTCGATGATAAACTTGACCGAGGGATTTAGGGAGGGTGTGGAACTCATTATTCCAATTTCTTTTCACCCTCTCGAGCGGATTCAATGGCGTCAATAAGCAGATTGGCGTTCTTGAGGAAGGTGGCGGTTCTTATTCCGCGAAACTTCTCCGGAGGGTTGTTCATATAGTCCACCGTATTTGGAAAAGTCAAATCCTCCACCCAAGCTCCCCTCTCGTCCAAACTGGAGATGACACCCTCAACACTCTCTAACGCCACCATTGGGGAGCTCGGAGCGCTTTCAATCTCCCGCTTCGCTCGGGCAATCTCCGATTGTCCCATCTTGGTCAAGCCTTGATAACGCTCCCACATCGCCTTCGTGTTCAGATTGAAAGTGTACCCATATCCTCTCAGAAGGTTTTCCGGGTTGTGGTCGTTCCAGTATCGACCGGTCTCTTTGGTTGTCCCCTCACGATGACCGTAAATTGGCTGATTCGTTCCAATCTCGATGAAAGTGGCGTGGGTGTGGCCCTCCGTCGAGTGACTTTTGGGAATGACCGATGCCTCCAACCATTCGATGGCGGGTGGTATCGCATCCAAATAACGTCGGTCTCCCGTCTCCAGAAAAAAATCTCCCAACGCGCTAAGGTTGTGCACTGTATCCAAAGTGGAGAGGGCGACAGGCTCATACGAACGCGCGGCGGCGGGCTTGAGGTCGAGACCGTATTGCTGAGCCCACCCCGCCTGGGGGCTCGGCAGTTGCGAAAGGAGGACAAAATCCATCCCACGTACTGCCGAACGACGGTAGCGATCATCTCCCAACGCCCGGTAAGCCTCCAAAAGAAATCGGATGTTTCCGAGAATGACATCGTCATTGAAGGTGTAGTACTCCGTGTAGTCGATATCCCCATCTGTCAGCTCTTCGGGATCGAGTGGATATCTTTGAGGCCAAGCCCCATTTGGATATTGCGATTGGAGAAAGAAATCGAGCGCCTTCAACAAAACTTCCTTGTAGACCGGCTCGCTGGTCTCTTGGTATAGGTGGAGCAGGAAGCGAGTCGCGTCGACTGTCACACTGTCATCGAAGGTGCAGTTCCCATAGTTGTGATAAAACTCCTCCCACCCCCAACATCGGAAACCGACCTCCTCATACCACTCCTCGGTTCGATCCGGTTCGAAGTCGATAAAGTAGTGCCAACCGCCGGAAGGGTGCTGCCCGTAGATGAGCGCTGAGGCGACTTTCTCCGCGGCCCCGAGGTAAAATTTGTCCCCGGTAACCCGATAGGCGCGGAGCATCGCCTCGCCGACACCGACCGTCGCGGGATCCTGCACCCAAATCATCGTCTCTCTGGCCGGCAGTTCTCCCCAGCGCCGGGAAAGGTCTTCGCTGTAAATCATGACGAACCCGCCTCGGTAGGCCACTTTGTCCATCATGAAATGGCAACTTCGATCAAGGGCCTCCCGCAGCTTTGTATCGGGATCCATCGCAAATGACGCAGTCCAACATAGAAAAAGTTGGGCGCCAATAACGATCCACTGTCTTCTGAATAGGCCGGTTCGTTTGTCCGTCACAGTAATCCCCCGAGGAAATGATAGGCGTGTGTGGGAAAATTAAAATGGGGGGTGCAAAACGCTTGGGAGCCAGGGTTGCCCCCGAAATGGCATAAAAAAAACGGCCGCCAATTTGGCGGCCGTCATCCAATTTCTTTTTGTTTCGTTGAATCAGTCGTCGACAATCAATCGGGCGGTTACAAGAATGAGAAGATTCTGAGTGGTCTCCACATCCGATTTGTCGGTGAAGAGGAAGGAAAGTCCGGGGATGAAGCCAAGACCGGGCAAACGACCCTCGACATGATTCAACTGACGGCGCAGCAATCCACCGATCACTAGGGTGTCGCCATCGTCGACTCGAACCCTTACGGTCGCCCGACGGGTCTGAGTGCTGGGACGCCCCTGTAAGGGATTGCCGTTCGCGTCGAAGAGCACCAGTCGATCGCCGGGAATTTCCAGTTCCGGTTCGAGATTCATTTCAATGTGTCCATCGCCAGTCACACTCGGTGTGACAATGAGGGTGAAACCGAATTCCTCGAAGTCCGTGTTGACCTGCTGCGTGGTGGTTTGGTTGTTACCGCCGGGCTGCGAGACGTTTTGGGTGTCGTCGATGAAGGGGATTTCCTCGCCCAAGAAGACCTCGCCCTCCGCGCCGTTGACCACAGTGATCTTGGGGGCCGTTAGGATTCGGATATCCGTGAAGCGAGACAACATGGAAAGAGTCGACTCGATCCGAGTCCGGCCCAAAGTAGCCAAAGTGAGATTCGATCCGCCCGGGTTGCCCGGCTGACTGTCGAGAACCAAACTTCCGTTGGAGGTCGTCAACGAGGGGCCTTCCCCGCCGTCGTCGATTTCCAACAAGTTGTCGATCGTCATCTGGACACCCAACTCGTCATTCGAATTGTATTGAAGTTCGACAAGACGGGTTTCCACTTCGACCTGGTCGACCGGAAGGTCGAGCCGTTCGATCAGTTCGACCGCTCGCTCGATGTCCGAGAGACGCGAGCCGGTGATGATCATCGTCTTGGTGGAGATATCGCCTTTCACAATAACGGGGATGATTCCGAGGAATGAGAAGGCCCCTAAACCTCCGCCGAAGCCGCCGCCAAAACCGCCGGCTCCGCCGATTCCACCGCCAATTCCGCCGATGCCTCCGCCAATCCCTCCGATACCACCACCTATGCCGCCAATTCCCCCGCCGATTCCACCGCCAATTCCGCCGATGCCGCCACCGAAACCGCCTTGGCCAATGCCTGGCTGCTGAGTTCCGCCGACACCCGCGCCACCAACGGGTTGACTAATCAAAACCGCTAGCACGAGCCCTTGCAGTGAGTTCGCGATATCGACAACTGAACGCTGCCGGACCTCGACGACACGCGATAAACTCGTCGTTTCAGTGATTCCCGTTAGGTACTCTTGAATCTTGGCCAGATTCTCGGGGGTGTCGACCACGTCGATCGTCCCCTCATCCAGGTCGGGATACATGACTCGCCCCTCGGCCGCCGCCTCTTCGATACTCTGGCTGCCGTAGAGAAGGCTCTGGAAAACTTGTTTCGTGAAATTCACCTGCTTCCGGCGTCGGAGCACGGCGTCCGGGGTGTCGGTGCGCAAATCCTCGGCGGGCACAACGGTGAACTTTCTGGCTTTAAGTTCGCGGTCGACAACCTTGTCGATGAATTTGGGATCCTGCATGAGCCGCTTGACCAACTCTAATTTCTCGGGGGTCTGACGGATCATGAGAAGGCCAGATTCGTTGTCGTACACCAGGTAAGGATCCTGGTCCGAGAAGTCGGTGTCGATTTCCGCTTTCCCGAATAGACGCAAGTTGATGATTTTCGCCAAATCCTCGCCACCGGTCTGCGGGAGACGGAAGGTTTCGACCACCATCGGCGGTTCGACCAGGTCGATTTCATCGCGTCGATAGAGATCCAGGAACTGGCGCACGAGATCGACATTGTAACGGCTGTCGCGGACCACGAGCTCGAGAAGGAATTTGTTGAGAATGAAGGTGCGACCGGGAACTTGGGCGTCGATATTCTTCTTGATTTCGTCGGTTTCGACTTTGCCCAGCACGACTTCGCGAAGCGCCTCGGAATAATCGTCGGTCTCTTTCCCGCCAAGCGCTCCCATCGCAAGCCGCTTGAGCGCCTGGTACTGCTCCTCGGTTAGCGGGAACCTTTGGGTGATGATATCCCGAGTCACCTCAATGATGTTGGTCCCGGGTTGACGCTGCCAGGTGTAACCGTTGAGTTTCAAAACCTTGTCGAGAAACTCGCGGTAGGTGAGTTCCGTTGTCCGAAGGGCGTTGATTTGTCCATCGACCCCCTCGCCGGTAATGATCTGCAAGTCCGCGATAGCGCCCATGGTCGACAAGATTTCGTTCACGTTCACCGGTGTGGATTGCTCCAGGACGAAGGTCTTTTCGTCAAGCACCCTCGAGACCCTGTCGTCAACTTCCTCACGTTGGGTGTCCATGGCCAAACGACGGTCGGCTTCGGCCTTCTCCTCGGCGTACTTGTCAAGGAAGGCGCGCGCAACTTGGTTGTTTGGCTCGAGCTGGATGGCTCGCTCCCACAATTCATATCCGGAAATGATCCGTCCCTTTTGGACCTCGCTGATTCCCTTTTCGATAAGAAGATTGACTTCGTCGTTCGGGGATGAAGTGATGTTAACTTGGTTTTGTGGGGCGGGCGCCATCGGAGCGCTATTCTGGGGAATTGGGCTTGGAGCGGTCGCCGAGTCGGCTTGGGCGACTGTGTAGTACGATTCCTCGGAGCCGATCTCTCTTAACTTTTCGGTCGTGCCGGGCGAGTCCTGGAACCACGGGTCCACAGCCTTGGCGGGGGCTGATTCGACTCTTCTCGCCTCTCTTTCGATTGGCGGAGTCTCCATCCCATTTACGGGTCGAATAACTTCGGGTCGATCGGGAGATTGGTAATCGAGATCGAGACTCGCCACCTTCATCGAATCTTCCATTTTTTGGCATTCCAGATAATACCGCTGCGCCGCCGGATGGTCCGGAACCTTTCCAAGGACCTTCCGAAACATCTGACGCGCCTGAGAGTAGTTGCCGGCGTTGAACATTTGCACGCCTCTGTCGAAATCGGGTGCGATTTCGACGAGCAGGTCGCCGCGATCACCTTGTTTCGCATTCTGCGCATCAACCACTTGGGTGGCGCGTTTGGATTCCAATGCCAACAGACGAGTCTGCGCGTCTTTGGAGTTCGGGAACAGACGAAGCACCTCGCGATACAGGTTCGCGGCTTTTTCCGTATCCCCCGCTTGCTCCGCGACAAAGCCCTCGGAAAACAATTCAGCCGCCTTCTCCAAGGCGACATCCTCTTGCATGGAAGCGTCGTCGCTCGTCTCCTCTGGAAGCAGCAACTCCCCGAGGTTGTTCGAGGAGGGCTCATTCATCGCGACCAGCTGCGGGCGTGAACTCGAACGCGTTCCGCTGGCGGCCGACCGAGCTTCTTCCAGTCCTCGTCGCGCCTGGACATTCGTGGGGTCAATGCTCAAGACCTGCTGGAAAGAAGTCTCGCTCGAGGCGTAATCGCCCCTCTTGAGCGCGGCGATTCCTTGAGCGAGAAGATTGTTCGTTCCCTCATCGATTTGGGTGAGACGGGCATCTCTTTCGCGAGCGCTCATCGAGGCGCGCCCTTCGGCTTCCTCGATCATTCTCGCAGCCATTTTGGCGTTTTCGAGTTGTTTGCGGAGGTTGGAGGCAATGCTGGAATGCACGGGAGATTGCTCCCAAACGGAGATGGCCGAATCCGCCTTGGGAAACTCGCCGCGCTTGATCAGGTTCTCGATCTCTTGGATCGGCAGTCGTCCCCCAGGGGTCGCCTGGGTGTGAACCGCGCCGACAGACGTCGCGCTTTCAGCAAGCACGGCGGGAACCGGGAGCGCTCCTATCAGAATTGTTGAAAGAGTGATAATTGTCCCTACAACCCCGAATACCCCGTTTCGATTCCTCGCGGTTGCGGCACAGACCCTGCCCATGCGGCTGTGCATCAAGTAAATCCTCCGATTATGGCGTAGATACGACGTCGACATTCGGCCTCATTAGAGGGATGCGTGAGCAATGAAACCACATCCCCTTCTCTACCAAGTCTAGTTATCGTTGAGACTTAGCGCCAACTTAAGCCTTTTTATCGGCGTCTCGCTCTGCTGTTTTGAGGGTCAACATTCTCGACCCAAAATTTTCTTGGAGAATCCAAGAATTCCCATTTGTTTAACCCGCGCCCTTGAGCGCTTGAGCAATTTAAAACCTAACCTCTCCCCGACTTTCCGCCAACGTCGAGAACACGATTCTAGCGACCCAAGATAGCGGTTGACAACCTAGTTCGGTTCCCGAGACGCCAATGCTACACGAAACGGGCTTGAAACGGAATCGGTCGGGGCTCCACCCCACCCGACCCTGAAATGAATTCGTTTCAGGCGCCGTCTCCTCGCTTTCTCAGTCGCCTCCGTTTCAGCGTTGAAGACTACTGATCCGAGCGTTCAATCGTTTAATCAGGTTCCTTAGCTCGTTATACTCGCTGCGCAGTTCCCCATACCCGGGAACGCGTCGTATATCTTTCGTTCGCCCTTGAATTCCTTGAACTTCCGCCATTCTGTCGTTAATCGTCGAGAGAGTGTCCTGAGGAACTCGGCCACCCGAAATGTCTTCCTCCGCCTTATCGATCAGGGAGCGCACTTCTCGTAGTTTTTCGCGCATGTCCCGCACGGCGTCGCTCGCCTCGAGCTTGGAAAGGTTCGATTCCCATCTCCGTCGCTCGCGGGCGATGTCACCATCCGAGATCTTCAACACTTCCAGAATATCGTACAACCTCAGGATCTCCCGAATCCCCTCCACATCTCTGCCAGTCGCCTCGTCAGTGGCGAGTCGGGCGATCTCCTGTCGGACTCGTTTGACAATTTGGTCCTTGTTTTGGTCAAGATTGGCCTTCAGCTCATTCAACCGGTCAATCTGGCTCTGCGTCAGATAATCGCTGTTCCGCTCTTCCAATATCCTGTCGAATTGAGTCAAGGATTGAATGGCTTGCGACACCTGCTCCGGCTCCGAATCGGCGGTAATCGCGCTAACACGTCTGACCACGTCCTCATAACGCTGAAGAACAAGAGTCTTGTTGAGATTCTCTCGGGATTGCAGGAGTCGTTCATGCGTGTCCTCTAGCGAGGTGATCTGACCCTGCGTCACATCCGTCCCTTCGAGACAGGATTGATTTTGTCCCGCCTCTTGGATGCTTCTTTCGATCAAGGTGATTGTCGAGTCCAAAGACTCGATCGACTGAAGCAAATCGCCTCCGGTTTGACCCGCCGACTGCAGAGCCGCTTCCCCCTGTTTGGCCGCCTCGGAAATGGACCGGCTGAGTTCCGCGCATTTGTGGTTCTGCAGCAGGTTGACCGGCGGAGTCGGCCACTCCAACAACTTCCCTTGGGGATCGTCCTTCACATACTCTTCAAGTTTCTTGATCGCGAGCGGAATATTCCCATTTTTGACCGCGTCCTGATACTCCTCCCGAAGTGTGGTCAACCTTTTGATTAACTGGCTAAAATTGGCTGCTGGAGTGAAAACCGGGTGATAGGAAACCGGGCCGATTTCAGACTTGGGAACAGGAGTGAAATCGATATTTCCCGTGACGATGTCCCCGCCTTGCTCAGCCCCTCCAGGGGCGCCTCCCGGAACCCCTCCCGGCATACCGCCAGGTGCGCCACCCGGCATCCCCCCAGGCATCCCCCCCGGCATGCCTGGTCCTCCTGGAAGACCGCCACCGGGCATCCCCCCCCCGGGAACGTTCACTGGAGTCCGAACCTGATCCCCGTATTGGCCGATCCAGATGGATTCGGGCGATTGCCCGTCAATGGCCTGTGAGGTTTGCATGGCGATTAATATCGCCACACCGATCAGCACCATGATCACATAGTCGCGCACTTGCGAGAAACGTTGCACCAACTTCGCCAATAGTTGTTTCATGATGATTTCGACTCCCGATCTCGGATCGCTCGTAGGGGCCCGATCATCCGCCCTGAACCGGGGGGATCAATGTCAAGTCGCTGACCTCCATCTCGGCCTTGAGGAGGGCTTTCGCCTCCTGAGGCCCGATTTTGTAGGAACCGACCTCTTCTCTTCGGCTGGTTTGAAACCTGATTTCGTAGTTCTCTTCCTCATACCCCAAAGCGGCGTCCCCCACCGCGCCGAGGATGTTCATCACCAGCACGGCTCTTTCGGCCTCGTTGACCGGATCCGGCGCCTCGACACCCAGGAGAAACTTCTGCTTGCTGCCTTTTGGAGTGCTGTGGTCTTGAAAATAGACCTGGTAAACCTCCACTCCTCGGTTCGAAAGTTTCTCCCGGAGAACCGATTGCTCGGGGGAGGGGTCTTTTTCAATGCCCGCGGAAACCTTGAACTCCACCGTATTATCCGATCTCAAATCCTGTGAGGTGATGTTCGGAACCAGCAAGTGTTCGGCGGAATCCATTTGCTCTTTGAACGGCCCCAGGGTTTTGATATCCGTCCCCATTACCGTCATCGTCAGGTTCGTCGTGTCCGCGTCGACCCGAGTCAACCAAGTCTCACCCAAGGGGACATTGCTGGCCACATCCGCGAGAGTTTCAGAAATGACTCCCCGAGTCCTGTCGATTTCATTGAACAGCGCGAATCGGTCTTCCAGCAAGCGTGTGTTGTCCATGTATGTGCCGATTTGAGTCGCGATATCGTTCTTGGGACCGGCGCCGTCGGTCGGCCGCGCCAAGTGACGATCCAACTCCTGACGCGCTTGTTCGTAAAGCTCGATATTGGCTCGTACCGCTGAGATCGAAAGGAAGACAAAACATCCCAGCAGGATGCCCTCGACCAATAACCAAGTACGCCGCTTTTCGAATTCTTTCTTGCGAACGATATAGGACGGCAGGAAATTCATCCGGAGGGGAACGTCGCCGATGTTCTTCTGGCACTGCCCCACCAGAACGCCTGTGGTCTGGGCGAGAGGCTCAGAATCCAACTCGGAAACATTGACAAGCGTGTCCTGAAAAACGTCCGCCACTTCGCAAGGCGTCCCCAACCGTTGCTCAAGGTATTCCGCGATTCCGGGACACTGGGAGGTTCCCCCGGTCAGCAGCACCTTCTCCACTGGCTCGCCATCCGGTTGGGAAACATAGAAGTCGAGGGTCCTGCGAATCTCGTTAGAGATCGCGTCAAAGGATTTGGAAAGAAACACCTTCACACGCGCGGATTGGTCATCCTCCCCGTACGCTAGCGGATCGGTCTGACGGTCGATCGAGGGGTCGATTTCACCCACAGTCACTTTCAATTCCTCGGCTTCGTCCCACTCGACACCGAGCTGGTCCGCGAGAGCCTTGGTGAGATGATCGCCAGCCTGAGGAGCACTGCGAATAAACTCGACATGGCTTTCCCGACAGACCACGATGTCGGTGGTCGAGGCGCCGATATCGACAAAAGCGACCACTTCCTCGTCCGCCGCTTTCAATTGAGGGTAAAAACAATTGAAAAGACTCAGAGTCGTCACATCGATCGTGTCCGGCACCAATCCGGCCGATTTGAGCATCGCGCAGTACTGATCGACGATATTCTTTCGGATGGCGACCAGGGTGACCGCCAATTCGGGACCCGCCGTGTCGAAAACATGAGAATCGAGGATGATATCCTCGAGGGGGAATGGAATCTGTTGACGGGCCTCGTACTGAATCAGTCGATCCAGACGATCCCCGGACACTTTCGGTATCCGCAATTGGCGAACAAAACTCGCTCGACCGGGAATCGCGAAGGAAACTTGCTTGGCGGAAAGGCCGTGTCTTTTAAGGACTTCCTGAAGCAACACGCCACTGCGCTCGATCACCTCCTCGGGAGATGCCGAGGGGTCGAGACCGGTCTTGACGGTGTAGACGGATTGAATCTTCGCCGATTTCCCCTTGACTCCAAGGGTTCCAACACCAACTTTTAGCGTGTGGCGACCCGGATCGATGACGACTAGCGAGGTGGATCCGAAACCGATCGACAAAGCCATATCTCAAATTTCTCCCAACCGGAACAGTGACTTTAATTGGTACAATACTAGACCCGTGACACGCGCCCTGTGAAGATTGTATCAAAATATTTGTCAAGTGACCCAACGGATCATGGGGGAATCAGCGGACGGGGTCAATATCCGCCGAAAGATAATCTCTCCTAGGTACGATTGAGACGGTGGAGCCAATGGTTCCGTCCCGGGGAAACTCGGTGTCTCCCAGCACATCGGACCGCCGGTAACTCAGACGTGTCCCACTTTTCGAGGCCGGGGAGGGGTCCATGTGAAAATACACCGGCGTCTCCGCGGTTGTTTTTAGACCCTTGAATCGAATGGTCGCGATTGTCCCCTCTTTTTCGAACGCCTGACGAAACACCCCGTTTTCGTAAAGAATTCGCCCTTCATCCTGACGGACCAAATTTTGTCGCATCCAGTCAAAAGGAAAACGAGTATGGTAAGGACCATCCAGAATGTTCGTTCCGATCGAAACCCAATTCCCCTCGTCTTGGTCCACGACTTCCAGGAATCGAGGGTCGAAACGGATGTCGAGGCGGATCTGATCCCAGGGAACCTGTTCCGGGTTCACCACCCGGACATTTAGGTCGAATTCCTTCCCCTCCTCGACCGCGGCGGCGGGGGGGTCCAACACAATCAGTGTCTTGAGTTCACCCTCGGGAACAGTGGTCTTCCTTTCGATCATCTCCTCCTTATCCAAAGCCTGCACGGTCACCCCGCCGCTAATAACACCATCCTTGGAGTCGGTGGAGTCCCCCAACACATTCCTAAAGACCATTGGGCCGCCTTCCTCCGATTCCAAGAGACCCACATAGGTCATCTCCTCGGGCCAAGTCCATTCCTGATCCGACTGGATCGGAGGAGCCAACACCTCTGGCCATTCCGCGAAAAGAAATTGAATCGGCGAACGATCGGTTGGCGAAAGAACTCGGAATTTCATGGAAAGCACAAAACCTTGACCGGTTTCGGTCTCCCCGGAGGCGGATCGGGCACGGTAATAAATCATGCCGTTCTCCGTATCCGCACGATTCAGGTAGAAGAGATCCTCACCTCGATCCCGAACGAAGTCGAAGGACTCCAGTGTCTTTTCGGACAGGTCGTACGAGGAATGAACTCCCGCGGTCCCACCGGGGGCGTCAATGAATTCGAGCACATCCGGATCGTACGAGAGCGCGAACGAAAGGACGTTGAACTCCTTTTCGAGCGGGTTGTCGAGCCAAACATGAACCGGAACAATCTCATCCACCGCGACCTTCTGCTGAAGCGGAGCCAACCGTAAAACGAGATCCCCCTGTAATGGGACGCCAACAGCCGCCTCTCCTTCCTTGCCTTGTCCGGGCGGAGTCTGACCGGGTGGCAGCGGCTTCGCTCCGGGAGGAAGCGCTCGACGGACCCCTGGAACGCCCGGTTGCGGAACCGCGGCGGGAGGTTGTTGGGGGCGTGGCGCGGGAGCGGGAGGCTCCTGCGGCTCCTGTTCTTGCTGGGAGGGCGCCTGTTGTTGGTTTTGATAATCCGGTGGGGGGGGAGGTTGATTGTAATCGTCCTCGTACCGTGTGGACCGACGGCTGTCGCGAGACCGACGGCTCCGGAAAACGGATTCGTCGCGACCAGCGCCAAACCCCTGACACCACGCTGTCTCCTCGTGTCCGCCTCCGAAGAAGGGGATGTCTTCGCCGGGAGCAAATATGAAAAGCGCCGCCAAGGCGCACTTCGCCGCAGCACCGATGCGCACGCACGTGCGTGCGTCCCTCGGCGACACGAATAGCGCGCGAATGGATTTGAGATTTGAGAAATACAAGATCACTGACCCCACCTTTCTTTGCAGGGGCATCCGGCTTCACTGTCACCGCCACTCGAATCTGAAGACCGGATTGAAAGGTTGAGGATTCTCCCCCGACTTCGCTCGATAACACCGGGCTCAATCAATGTCATCGGCAGAAGTATTATTCGCGCTTTAGACGATATTTGTCAATCTTACGATCCAGAGTCGGTCGAGATATCCCCAGAATTCTCGAAGCCTGAGTCTTATTCCAGTTGAGGTGGTCGAGAACCCTCTTAAGATGACGCGCCTCGAGCTCATCGAGCGAAATCATTTCGACCGCCCCGTCGCCTCCTCTACGCCCCCCCTCGCTCGAGCCGAAACCGGAATCGGTGAACGTCGTGTTGGGCAAATGTTCCACCCACACGGTCGAGCCATCGGCCATCAAGACCGCGTGATGAATGACATGCTCCAACTCGCGGACATTCCCCGGCCAAGCGTGGCGCTTAAGAACCTGGAGCGCCGCCGGTGAGATGGTTCGCACTTTCTTGTCGTACTGACGGTTGAAGACCCCAATGAAGAGTTCGATCAATGGCTCCAAATCCTCCAACCTTTCGCGAAGCGGAGGAATTCGAATGCTCACCTCGTTCAAACGGTAAAAGAGGTCCTGTCGGAAATCGCCCTTGGCCACGAGATCCGATAGATTTCGATTGGTCGCGCAAACCACTCGGATATCCACCGGGATGTCCTGGTTGCTACCGATGCGTTGGATAGTCTTTTCCTGAAGTGCTCGGAGAATCTTGGCTTGGGACTGAAGCGCCATGTCCCCGATTTCGTCCAAGAAAATTGTCCCGCCGGAAGCGGATTCGAATTTCCCCTCACGAGTCGACACCGCCCCCGTGAAGGCCCCCTTCTCATGGCCGAATAACTCGGACTCAAGTAGGGCGCTCGGCACCGCCGCGCAATTCACCGCCACAAAGGGCCCCTCGGCTCTTCGACTCGACAGATGAATTCCCCTCGCGAAGAGTTCTTTACCCGTCCCGCTCTCCCCCGTGATCAATACTACCGCTCGGCTCGGAGCAACCTTTTCCGCCAGAGAAATCAACTCATGCATCGAGTCGCTTCGATGTACTATCCGGTCGAGCCCAAATCTTTCGCCGTCCATTTTGTCCCGCTCCGCACTCTTGCCGTTTTCCAAGTGAATCGGCATACTGGTGATGGAGATTCGAGGGGAGTGTATCATTTCTTTTCAATGCGGTCAATTTTTAAGTCAATAAAGAAATCCCTATTACAAACTTTCGCTCTCTCCGCCCTCCTTGTCCCAATCATCGCGGCAACCACGGTCCGCGACGGGGCCTGGGCGGTGACGGACTCGGATTTCGCCCGCATCTTTCGACCCGAGGAGAGTTGGTCGGTGGTGATCGCCGACGCCCAAAACGGGCGAGTGGTCTACCGACAAAACCCCCAAACTCCCCGGATGCCCGCCTCGAATCTCAAGGTGTATGTCACCGCCGCCGCCTTCGACCTCCTCGGCAGTCATTATCGTTATCGCACCCCTTTCCTGGTGCGAGGGAAACTCAGCCCACAGGGAGTTCTCGTGGGAGACCTGTTGGTTCGTGGGAGTGGAGACCCGACATTCAGCGGACGATTCGAGGAAGACTCGAAGGATGTCACCGCTCGATTCTCCCGCTGGGCCGACCGAATGAAGGAACTTCATATTCGCACGGTGAAAGGGAACCTCTACGGCGACGACAGCATCTTCGACAAAAACTATTGGGGAAGAGAATGGCCTGAGGATGAATACTGCAATTGGTACACCGCGCCCTCAGGCGGGTTGATTCTTAACGATAGCTGCCTCGATATTGGAGTCTTCCCCGGGACCGCCGTAGGGTCTCCGCCTAGGATCGAGACCATTCCCGATACGAAGTATCTCCGCATCGAAAACAATGCGCGGACCATCGCGCGAGGACAGAAGAACGGTGTCAGCTTCCGGCGCCCCTTCGATTCGAACGATCTCGCGATGTATGGAAAAGTCGCCGCCGACTCGAGAGGGACTCAACATGTGGTCGCGTTGACCGACCCGACAGGTTACTTTGTCAATGTTCTTAAAGAGACCCTAGAGAAAGAAGGAATCGAAATCCTCGGCGAGGCCAAGGACGCTCGCGAGGAACCCGACCTCCCGCGTCACGGCTGGAAAGTCTTAACCATCGAAAACTCTCCTCCGTTGAAAGAATTGGCGAAAGTCATCAACACCCGCTCGCAAAACCTCTTCGCCGATTCGCTCCTGAAGACCTTGGGGGCGAAAAAGGCCGGGATGGGGAATTGGGCCGGCGGATCGATGGCCGTCCGGGAATGGGTCCGCGAGCAGGGTCTCCCTGTCGAGCACCTGCACCTGGAGGATGGGTCCGGCCTTTCGCGCTTGAATCGAGTGACCGCCGAAACCACCTGCGACCTCCTGCACCACATTCAGAAAAAACCGTGGTTCCCGCTTTGGAAAGAGACCCTCGCGGTTTCCGGTGAGTATCCCGGCTCACTGCGAAATCGTCTAAAGACCTCGACTCTCAAAGGCAAGGTAAGGGCAAAGACGGGTTACATCGACGATGTCTATTGCCTCTCGGGATATGTCGAGGCCAAAAGCGGCAAGGAATACGTCTTCAGTTTGCTTTTCAATGGAAAATCCCACGCCGGCAAGCACCCCCACCACCGGATGGAGGAGGCGTTGACTTTGGTGGCGCGGGAGGAGCCGTAGGTGGCAAGGTCCTCCCTTAGTCGTTTCGCTGTGCGCTTATTGGTTGGGGACTTTAACCGAGGATTTTGCCACTTTGATTAAAGACAAGAGCGCTTGGTTAACCGACTCCGAGTTTGGGAAGAACGCCGCAACTTCATCATCCAGCAAAACCACATTCGAGTTCTTGACGACATGTTTGTAAAACTTCCCCCTCTCGAGTTTCTCAAAATCCGAGGGTTCATATTCATCACGGAGATCTTGAGTTCCCAGATTATCTTTGTTCATAAATTCTCCTTTCCTTACGTGTCGCCACTCGGGCGCTGATAATCCGAATCGCTTCAATTCCGAATGTGTGGACGACAACCAGCAGTTTCTCCGTGGAGGAGAGTCCAAAAGTAACGAACCTTTGTTCTCCTTCCGAATGATCCGGGTCGGGGCCGCTCACCGCAAGTGGGTCGTAAAAAACACTGGCCGCCTCCTGAAAAGAAACCCCGTGCTTGCGAACATTCTTCTTGTCTTTGTCGGGGTCCCACTCGAATCTCATTTGTCTATTATATCCCTCGAAATGTGTTCTGAGCAATCGCAAATTCTAGATATGGGATTCCAGGTGAATGCGCAATATCGAACTTAAAGCGCGTCTCCCCAACCGCGAACGCGCGATCCGGATCTGCAAGGAAATGTCCGGCGCTCGGTTCGAGGGAGACATCCGCCAAACCGACACCTACTTCAAGGTCCCGAAGGGTCGTTTCAAACTCCGCGTTTGCGAACCGGGGGAAACCTATCTCGTCTACTACGAACGTGAGGACGCGACCGAGGCAAAGGGGTCGGATTACCATATCGAGTTCGTTCGGGCGAGTGTTCGGGACGTCCTCGATCGCGCCCTGGGAACGATCGCCGAAGTGAGAAAGGTTCGCACACTTTATCTCTGGGAGAATGTGAGAATCCATTTGGATCGAGTCGAGGAGCTGGGTGACTTCATCGAATTTGAAGCTGTGCTACGCCACTCCAACACCGAAGAAGAGGGTTATCGGAAGGTGGCTGAACTGAAATCTCTCTTCGGAATCGAGAACACGGATCTGATCGAGGGTTCGTACTTGGAAATGGTGAATCCTATTTCGGCTTCCCATGAAAAAACGGTCGCTCCATAGAGCGACCGTTTTTTTGGTCCAATTGACAGATTCATCCAGAGTCAAGTTCATTGCCACGTTGGCGATGTCTCCGAGGTCGACGCCGTCTCCCAAGGTCTCGGTTTCTCGTTCCACTCATTAACCTCGAAGAAGGCGATCAAACCGACATCCCCAAGCGCCTCGTCGTAGTGGAATTCCCCGTTCCCGCTGACATCGACCTTCCCGCCGACAGCCGCGCCATAAATATCGCCGCCACCAGTGAGAGTGATATGAGCGTCGGGTGCATAGATCACTCCTGCATACCCCGCTCCACCATTGATGGTGATGTCCGTATCGAGCGTTCCGCTTGAGTAAATCATGAGTCGTTCGGGTGGACCGGACCCGCCATTGTTGACGACGGTGCCGCCATTCCAGTCCAAATTTCCATCCGTAAAGATCACCACATGGCCATCCACGATCAGATTGGAATTCCCTCCCAAATTCGAGGATGAAAGGTAGTAGACTTTGGGATTGTCCTGAGTCCCCCCCGGCAATGTGAGTGTGGCGCCGGAAACCACATTCAATTCTCCAGTGGACGGATTGAAGGCGTCCACCAATTGGCCGTTGCTTTTGACAGCTTGTGGGATATCCGCGTTATCGTTTTCGAGCTTCGCCGCATCGACCAGGGTGTTGACCGGAGGAAGATCGATCTTGGTCATCCCGCCTTCAACCTCGCCTGTGATTTCCGCGTTGTTTCCAACGAGCACCACACTCCCGCCGGCCGAGGCGTCGCCGTCGATGATCGGCGTCCCGTTCAGCAAGATGTCGTGGTTCGACCCGGCGTCGCCATTGCTGTAGATATTTCCACCCACCCCATAAAAACCGTCGCGGGAATCGAAACTATCCACGACGGTCGTTCCGCCCAGTTCCAGGTCCTCATCGGAAAAGAGGCCAAGCGAAAAGACGGTGCGAGCTTTCGCCTCCACCTCGATGACTCGAACCTCGCTTCCGACTGTCTCAATATCGGGAATACCCGCTGTGGCGATGATGGTCGGCTCGCTGTTGCTGATGATCGGAAAGGGAAGCGCGCTCCCCAGAGGTCCGATATCGATTTGGGTTCCCAATGGAATCGGGTTGAGGATCTCGATTTCGAATTCGCCCACCGCGTTTCCCGACGTATCGTAGAACGTGGAGCGATTCTTTTCGTAAACCTCATCATTACTGACGTCCCACCCGGTCCACTCATCCTCCTTGTCGTAAGATAAATGCCAGATGCCATCCTCGATCCCCGCTTCCGCCAGGTGGAGCGCGGTGATGTATCGTTGCTCGCGGAACGCGTCGTTGTGGTGAAAGACCGCGCGATCCAAAATCGGCGTCACCAACAAGCCGGCGAGCAGAGTCAGGAATAAGGCCATCAGCAAAGCCATTCCTTTGTCTTTTCTGGAAGAGTTGTTGGAAGGATTCATGGTTCGATCCTCCTTTCTATACAAAATCAGACGCCTCCCGGAATCTCAACCGTGTTGAGTCCGAGTGAGCGCTTGTTGCGGACAGTCGCGGCGCCGATCGAGCTGGCGACCGTGATGTCCACTTTCGAGGAATTCATGTAATCGATATAAGCCCGGAGATACGAGAAATCGATCCCGGATTCGGCCATGTACTGGAGATCTTCGACATTGATATAGTCGCCAATGTCTCCCCCCGTGGCCGACTGTAGGACTAACCCGGTTTCACGCACGCTGATCATGATCAGTTCGATGTCCCGAACGACGGTCAGGTTTTCGAGGTTCCCGATCGCCTTGCCGCCGTAAAGGAATCCGAGTGTCACCACGTTCTCGTTGAGGATCTTCCGTTCGATGGGTTCGGGGTCGTCTTGCTCGTTCCAAAGCTCGCGAACCAACCCTCCTCCTCCGTTGGAGCCCTCTCCCTCCACCGTGTAGGTCACGAACTGAAATTCCTCGTCGACAATCTCGTTGTTCAGATCGACCTTCGGTTGACGAAGAACCAGCGTGGTTCCGGATGTGAGTCGCGTTCCGGCTTGGGCGACCACATTGGTGGCCAGACGGCAGTCGCGCCGGATGTAGTTCATGGAGATGTAGAGGTCGTCGCGCAAGTTCTGCGTGATTTCATCCTGGGAGGAAAAAAGCATGACCCGGCTCAGGCCGGCGAACACCGAGGAGCCAACCAGGAGGCAGACCCCGAGGCCGATGAGGAGCTCGATCAGGGTGGCGCCTTTTTCGGCGTCTCGATTAATGGAAGGGCAGCTCATGGGTTGATTCCTTTCTTGGTCACCAATGTGGTTTGCCGGACCAATATGTCGCCCGGAGGCACGTTCTCCGGGGCGGTGTTCGGCGACACTCCAATAGTGGCAATGACAAGTTCGACCAATTTGGTTTCCGTGCGAGTCTGGTAAGGTTCTATCGTCAGGTAGACGGCAAGGTTGTTTCGGTAGAGACGATCGGAAATGTCCGAAAGGACCATCTGCTGGAAACGTCCCAATGGGTCCATATTGAGGTTTCCGTTTTCGACATCAGTGAGGGAATCGTAGCTGGTCGATCGAAGGATTTCCAAAATCTGACCGGCGCTCCGTGCCGCCTCCAACTCGACCCGGGCGAGGTTTTGAGAAGCGAAACTGAAGGAGAAAGCGCTGGTGATCAACAACCCAACACCCGCGAGCAGAAGGATGGCGACCAAACCCTCCACCAGAGTGAATCCACCTTGCGAGCAAGAATTCGGTCTTGCTTTGCGCGGTTTCTTGAAGGGAGAACTATTGAATATACGCATCGATCCACTCCTTGCGGTTTCCTCTGGGATTAAGCAGAGAATGTTCCAATTCTTCCGAATCCTCCCGCAATCGGATAAATTCCCAGTTCTTCTTCCCTTCCTTTCCTTATTTTCAAAAACTTTCGTCATCCATAAAAACTATCCAATTAGCCAATTTCTCGCGGCCGATTTTCCGCGTTTTATTTCGTTACAGATTCTTGGGCCAGGATTGTCTCAAGTAGTTAAAAGGAAAGGAAGGAAAGAGAAAGAAAAGGCGAAGAGGAGAGGCCATGGGGGGGCCTTGAAAACCAAGAGGAGATTCGGAGATTGGGGAGTGGTCTGTTCGCGATTTTGAAGGCATGGAGTGGATGGAGGTGGAGTGAACCGGGAGAGAATATAGAAACGGCCGTCATTGTCTGACGGCCGCTGGATATTGGGTGATGGTCGCAAGTGGCGAGTCCGTTCACTAGCCTACGGGCTGGCTTCCGCGTAATCCCAGGTCCTCGGTTTCTCGACCCATTCGCTGATCTTGAACCCGAGTGAGATGCCTGTCCCGCCCAAAGCCTCGTCATAGTGAAACGCCCCATTGCCGATGACATCGATCTTGCCCGCCACCGCCGCCCCGTACACGTCGCCGCCACCGGTGAGTTTCAATTGCGAGGAGGGCGCGTAGATCGCCCCCGCGAAACCGGCGCCGCCATTGATTTTGATCTCCTTGTCCATCAAGCCGCTGGACATGATCAAGAGTTTTTCAGGGGGACCGAATCCGCCGTTGTTAACGACCGTCCCGCCGTTCCAAGTGAGATCGCCATCGGTGAATATGATCGCGTACCCATCGAGTTCGATCTTGGAATTTCCGTTGAGTTGCGACGACGAGAAGTAATAAACCTTGGGATTGTCTACGGTCCCTCCGGGAAGAGTCAGCGTCGCACCCGCGGCCACATTCAGAGTCTGGTTCCCCGAATTGTAAGCGGAGGAGGTCTGTCCGTTGCTCTTGATCGCGTCCGGGATCTCATTGTTGTTGTTGTTCACCTTGGCCGCCGCGACCAAGTCGTTGACCGGAGGCAGATCGATATGGGTCATTCCACCCTGGACATCTCCCGTAATGGTGGCGTTGTTCCCCACCACCACATTCCCGCCCGCCGCCGCGTCGCCGTCGATAATCGGAGTTCCGGAAAGGAGAATGTCCCCGTTCGATCCAGCGTCTCCATTGCTGTTGACATTTCCATTGACTCCATAGAAACCGACCCTCGAGTCGAAACTATCCACATTACTGGTGCCGCCCATCTCCAGGTCGTCGTCGCTGAACAGACCAAGAGAGAACGCGCTCTTCTCGTCGGTGCCGACTTGAATAACCCGAACCTCGCTCCCCACGGAGTCGATGTCCGGGACACCCGCCACGCAGTAGAGAGTCGGCTGACCGGTGAATTGGATGTTGAACGGCACCTGGGCCCCGAGCGCTCCAATCCCGATCAGATCGCTCTCGCCAAGGGGGTCGACCACATAGACTTCATACTCTCCCAGAGCGTTGCCCTGAAAATCCTTGAAATCGATCTTGTCCAGTTTGTACATATCCGGGTTGCTGGTGTCCCATCCCTCCCATTCCTCGTCCTGATCGGCGTGGGTGAGTTGCCAGATCGCCTCTTCGATCCCCGCCTCGGCGATATGCAAAGCGCTGATATAGTTTTGTTCCCTGAAAGCGTCGTTGTGATGGAAGACCGCTCTCTGCAACACCGGGACAATCAACAACCCGGCGAGCATTGTGAGGAACAACGCCATCAACAGGACCGCGCCTTTTTCTTTTTTTTGGAGAAGTCGAATAGTCTTTTTCATAGATCGCTCCCCCCTTTCCGCTGATTTACTAGGAAGCGCCGCCGGGGGATTCAATGTTTTGAATCCCCATGGCGTCCTTGTTTCTAACCGTCGCGGCGCCCATGGTGCTCGCGACCGACAAGTCCACTTTGATCGAATTCATGTAGTCGATGTAGGCGCGGAGGTACGAGAAATCCACTCCCGACTCCGCCATATAGGCGAGGTCGTCCGTGTCGAAATAGTCGCCAATATTCGTTTCACCCCCACCGTGACGAACCAGACCGGTCTCACGGGCGCCGATCAGGATAACCTCGACATCCCGGATCAGGGTGAGATTCTCGACATTCCAAATCGACTTGCCCCCATAGAGAAATCCCGCGGTGACAATGTACTCGTTCAGGATCTTGGACTCATTGGGCTGCCCGTCGTCGCGCTCGTCCCAAACCTCTCTCAGAAGCCCCGCTTGACCCGTAGTTTGCGAGTTTTGCAGGGTGTACGTGACATAATCGTATTCCCCCGCCACCACATCGAAATTCAAATCCAAGCGTGGTTGGCGAAGACAGAGAGTGGTTCCATTGGTGACACGAGTTCCCGCGTTGCTGACCACGTTGGTCGCCAATCGGAGATCGCGGCGAACGTTATTCAGGGTCAGATAGAGATCGTCATGGAGATCGTGCGTCACCTCATCCTGCGATGAAAAAATCAGAAATTGACTCAGTCCCGCGAATACGGAGGAGGTGACCAAGACACCCACCGTCAATCCAATCAGCAACTCGACCAGAGTCGCCCCTTTTTCCCGATGTTCCCGACAAATCCGAGTCATGGGTTGATCCCCCTTTCCGTCACCAAGGTGGTCTGGCGAACCAGGATCTTCCCGGGGGGAACTTCCTCCAACTGGGTCTCCGGCGAAACGCCGTTCGATGCGATCGTGATTTGGAGAATCTTCATGGTCTCCCGCCCCAAGTACGGTTGGATGGTGAGATAGATGTCCAGGTTGTTTCTCTCGAGACGGTCGCTGATGTCGGAAAGGACCAGTTGTTGAAACTTGCCGAGGGGATCCATATTCAGGTTCCCGTTATAGACTTCCGTCAGCGAGTCATAGCTCGTTCCCCGAAGGATTTCCAAGATCTCACCGGCGCTGCGAGCCGCCTCGAGTTCGATCCGACCCTGATTCTGTGAAGCAATGCTGAAAGAGAAGGCGCTTGTAAGGAGCAACCCCACGCTGGCCAGCAGCATGATCGCCACCAGCCCCTCAACGAGGGTGAAACCTGCCTGGGCGGTGGGCTTCGATTTCCGGTTCGCCGCTCGTCTTTCACAAAATCTTCTCATGTTTCGCATAGATGCACCTCTCTTCAACACATTCCTTACGGAGCGCGGTGGGCCTTCGCGCAGGAACTATTCCAGGTCACCAGACAAATGGTCTGAAAATCTTGAAACCTATATTTCTTTGGAATCTTTCCTTCCCTTTCTTCTTTTTTCGTCTTCTTTTTTTGTCTCTTTTTCGATTATGTGTCAACATTAGTTTCTGATCGAAAAAAATCGTTACACACAATGGGCCATGATTGTCACAAAAAGGAAAGAAGAGAAGATGGTTTTGGGAACCAGTCGGACAGTTTTCATGAGAGAATTCGCCTCGATTCAATGCCAGAGCCTATGACTGCCGGTCGAGCCTAGACAGGAATTCCATTGGGGAGCAGGATCGGAGTCTTCTTTGACGCTCTTCGTCGCCGGAATGGAAGGAAATTGATTCGTGAATCCCAAAACCGTCGCCGTCATCCCCGCCCGGTACGCTTCCTCTCGGATGCCGGGCAAACCGCTGGCCCCCATTCTGGGTAAAAGCATGATCGAACGGGTTTACCGTCAAACGAGCCGGGCCGAAAAAGTCGATGAGGTTTGGGTCGCGACGGACGATCAGCGCATTGTCGAGGCGGTCGAGGCATTTGGTGGAAACGCGGTCATGACTTCTGAAGACCTGGCCAGCGGCACCGACCGGGTGGCCGAAGCCTCTGAGAAAGTCACGGCCGACATCTATGTCAATGTCCAAGGGGACCAGCCTTTCATCGACCCACTGATGATCGATGAAGCGGTCGAACCGATGTGGCTTGATCCCGACCTCCCGATGTCGACCCTCGTGCATCCGATCCATCGGCCGGAAGACCTTCAAGACCCCGGTGTGGTCAAAGCGGTGTTGAACCTCGCTGGGGAGGGAATGTACTTTTCACGTTCTCTCATTCCCGCCCCTCACAACGAGGTCAATCATCCGGTTTATGAACATGTCGGCCTTTATGTCTATCGCAAAGATTTTTTGCTGACCCTCTCCAAACTTCCACAGACTCTCCTTGAAAGGGTGGAAGGCCTGGAGCAGCTTCGCGTCATCGAACACGGATACCGTCTGAAGTGTGTGGTCACAAAATGTGAGGACAATGAGTTGAGCGGTTTCAGCATCGACACCCCAGAGGATGTGAAGCGGGGCGAATCGATGCTCTTGGAACGCGGATTGGAGTGAACCATGTCGGGAGTCGATTTCGAAACTTTGAATACCGTTGAGGCGGGGCTGTCCCCTCAAACCCTTGCTCGAATCGAGGAAGCGGCAAACCGAATCATTGAAGCGAAGAAAGCCGGCAAGAAGGTGGCGGTGGTCACCGGCAGCGGTCCCAATCTGCATGAGGGAGTCACCACCCTGATCGCGGAATTGATCCGGGTTGGCGTCATCGATGGAGTCACCACCAGCTCGGCGGTGATCGCCCATGAAATGGCCGGAACCCTCGACCGCGTCAAGCGAGTGGACGGTGTCGCCCTTGGATTCCCCGCCGAAAAACTCCCGAGGGGCGGGTGTTATGAATTGACCCTTCTTGATGAGGAGACCCTCGAGGAAATCTCCGGGGAAATGCCTCTCGACCAAGATCTCCTGGATCGGCTCGAGGCCGCCGAGGGGGAGGTCATCATCAAGGCCGCCGGGAACATGGCCTACCCGATGGGCCTTCGCACCGAGCGACTCGCAGTCGAGTTGCTTCAAGTCGCCAAGATTCAAGGCGTCTCCCTCGAAGCTGCTGCGGGTCAGTGCGCCGATCCGAGAACCATGATCGGGGCGGGGGCGCGAAAAGGAGTTCCAGTGCTGGTGTCGATCCCCCAATTAGTGGGAGGGGGAGGAGTCGGTCTGGCAATAGGAGACAGCCTTTCGATCACCGCCCGTGCCGCCGCGGTCTCTCGAATTATGGGAGACGCGGAGGTGATCATCGAATCGGCGGTGGCGCTGACTCAGGAAATCCACGATGGCCCATTCGAGACCTACACGGGTCATGGCATCTGGGCCGACTGGATGGGGCAGCCCACCTACTCGCTCGAGGATAAATCCCTCATTCGAATCGACCTCGATCCCAACCTCGAAAAGGTCTGCGAAATCGAGCGGGGCTCTTCGCAGGTTCAAGAGGCGATCAACAAAGGGCTGCCGAAAACCAAACTGCTCAATGTTCCCTTCCGGATGGAAATGTCCGGTTTCGCCCGCCTGCCCAAGAGTCTCCCGATCACCGGCGACATCGGATCGGTCTGGCCGCTCATGGCCCGAAAGGTCTGCGAAAGCCTCGGCATCGAACTCGGGTTCATCTCCTACCCACAGCAAACGGATGCGGGCCAACGGATGCGGGAGTGGATCGCGGATCAGGTGCGCCCCTATTCAAAGCGAACCCTGAAGGAAACCTGCCAGACCGGTTAAAGCGCGATAAACTTCAATCCAGGAATGAAGGAATGTGAACCGAAATTCCACGTTAGGAGATGAAGGTGAAAAGGATTCATTGGGTTTTGATCCTGGTTGCTTGGTTCATCTTTTTGATTGCAAATCCTTCTCATTTGGGAGACCTATTTTTCAAAGAATTTGGTCCTATTTGGCTTCTTCTTCTCTACCCAATCGCCCTCTATCTTGTCTATCGCACCGGAAAGAAGGTTTGGAAGGTCTGGAGGATTCCCTCGGAAGAGGTCACATTCGCGTCCTTTCCAAAGAATCTCCAACAAAATCCGATCAAATGCCATCGATGCTTCGTGGCGGTTCTGGTTGGATTGACCTGTTTAATCTGGAGCGCTTTTGTGATTCCCCTCTGGGTCAGGCCATCGAATGAAATCGTGCGAATCGAAAGCCAACCATTCAGTTCGCCGCCCGCCTGGGCGCCACTGATCGATGGCATCATGGTTTCAACCATGGTCACGTTGTGGCTAGGGTTCCTGATTCTGGGCGTTGCATACGCGAGCGCCGCTTTCGCGGCGAGAAGGTTGGCCCACATCGACAAGAAGGATGCGGAGCAGGCGGTTAACGGATAAACGACTGAGTCGTTTATTCATTGAATTTGAATCCCGATGGCCCAGGCGCCCTAGATCAATTCGACGATTTCACCCACATGAACAAGATGAGAAACGCCGCGATGATGCCGATGACCGCCGCGACGACGGTCTTTGAGAGTTTTCTCACCCAAGGAACATCCGCGCTTGCGGAGTGTCGGCTCTCGGTTGTGGGAGCGACTTGTGTCGGAGCGGGCGTCGGCGTGGGTTTCTCACGTTCCATGTATTGAGGGCCGGATTTCGCCTGGACCTCCTTGATCTCAACCACATTCTCGATGGTGACCACCTGATCCGAGTCCTTTGATTTCTTGGCCCGGACCGTGAAAGTTCCATCCTCATTCTCTTTCTTTTCCACAATCTCATGAACCTTCTGAAATCCGTCCGACTTGTAGATCTCATAGTCGGCGAACGCGGATGGGGTGAAAAAGAACAAGAACGAACAGACAATGATCGGCGTGTGGTAAGATCGCATGGTCGATTCCTCACAAAACTTCAACTTCTTGAAAGTATAGTGGAAGTTTCGCTGACGGGACAATCACCAATTTTGGACCGCTATTCTGGACGGAGAAACCATGACCTCGGGGCAACTTGCAATTTTCACTGAAGCGAACCGGCCGCTGCGACTGGAGGAACACCCCACGCCCGATCTCGCAAAGGGTGAAATCCTGGCGAGAGTCACCCTCTGCACTCTTTGCGGGAGCGACCTTCACACCTTCCAGGGCCATCGGACAACGCCTGTCCCGACGGTCCTCGGCCATGAAATTCTAGGAACGGTGATCGAATCCTCGGGCGAGGTTCAATCCTTCGATGGGAAAACCGTTGGGGTTGGCGACCGAATCACCTGGACCATTGCCGCGTCCTGCGGTCGATGTTTTTACTGCGAGCGAGGACTCCCCCAAAAATGCGAGTCCCTCCTGAAATATGGACACGCGCCCATCACGGAGGACTGGGTCTTCAATGGCGGACTCGGCGAATACTGTCATCTCAAGCCTGGAACCTCGATCCATCACGTGCCAGTTGAACTGGGGGATGAGGCCGCCTGCCCGGTCAATTGCGCGACCGCCACAATCGCCGCGGCGCTTCGAAGAGCGGAAAGTGTGGACGGGAGAACGGTTCTCGTTCAGGGCGCCGGAATGCTCGGAGTCACCGCCTGCGCCATGGCCCAAACACTTGGGGCTCAAAGTATTGTCGTTGCCGACACGAATCCAAGCCGACTTGAACGCGCCTTGGAATTTGGAGCGACTCACACCCTCGACGCCAATATGGGGAGTGAGATCGTCCATCGAATCCGCGAACTAACCCACGGTCACGGCGCCGACCTCGCGTTGGAATTGACTGGATCTCTCGACGCGGTCCGCATCGGCCTCGATTGCCTTCGCATCGGAGGAGAGGCGATTTGGGTGGGAACGACACACCCCACCGAGCCGGTCAAGGTCTTTCCCGAAACAGTCGTTCGCCGAATGCTTGCGGTGCGGGGGGTGCACAACTACACTCCTTCCGATCTCGATTTCGCATTGAGATTTTTGGAAGAGAACCATCGTCGGTTTCCCTTTTCGGCCCTGGTGGAAAAGACTTTTTCTCTATCCCAGGTGAATGAGGCGTTCGATTTCGCGATCGATTCCCGCCCCTTCCGAATTGGAATCCGACCCTAGTCCGATGGTTTGAAAAAAATGTGGAGGAAGAAATGATGTTGAAACGTATCTTGTGTGGAGCTCTGGCAATCGGTTTGATGGCGGCGATGGCTCTACCCGGCGTGGCCGCCGATGAGTCCAAGAAGAGCGAAGAGGGCTTTAAGCAGATGTTCGATGGCAAGACCCTCGATGGTTGGGAGGCCTACACCAATTCAGGCGAACTTGTGCCGCTCGAAAAAAGCGCTTGGAGTGTGAAAGACGGGGAGATTTATTGCAACGGCGAAAAGACGGACTACTGGATCATTCTCCCGGGCGGTAAGTACGGCGACATGACCCTACGATTCGAATTCAAGGTGACCGATCACTCCAACAGCGGCGCCTTTTTCAAATGCCCCGCTCATGATCTGCCGGCGTTCAAAGGCTATGAGGTTCAGATTCAGGACGATCATGGCAATGCCCCGGACCTGCATGTTACGGGCTCCATCTATGACGTCCTCTGTCCCATGCGCAACATGAGCAAACCCAAGGGCGAATGGAACGAGATGGAAGTGATCAACAAGGGGACTCGGGTGAAGGTCAAACTCAATGGGTTCAAAGTGATCGACGCCGACCTCGGCCAACTCACCGAACCGATCGGCAAGTTCGATTTCCCGTACTCCGAACTCCCTGAGAAGGGGTACATCGGATTCCAGAACCACGGGCGTGAACTCTGGTTTCGGAACGTTCGGATGAAGGTTGCGGAATAATCACAGTGGAAGATTTCACGGCCGCCGCTGGGCGGCGGCCGTGGTTTTTCGCATCGAAACGCTCGATCTTAATTTAAGAATCAGTAGTAGCACCCGCCATACCACCCGTACCCAACCGGTCCGTAGTAAGCCGGCGGACCGTAGTAGACACGGGGAGCGTAATAGACCGGAGGTGGGCTGTAATAGGCTCGGGGGGCGTAAAAGCCGCCATAGTAGCCGCCGTGATGCCCCCAGTAACCACCGTGCCCGTGACCATGCCCATAACTAAACCCGACTCCACCGGGGCTCACTGAAAAGCCCCAACTGTCCCTGGCCTGCGCTGGCGATGAAACCGCCAAACAAACCGCGCAAGCCACCACAATCACCGCGAATAAAACGAATCTTTCCTTCTTCATTTTTCCTATCTCCTTGGGGAATTCAGTTTCCCCCCTTTGGTAACGAATACTCGGGTCGAATTTGCGAGATCAAATTTAATCGATTGATAGAATTTTAAATCCCGATCGGAGAAGCGGCAAGGAATGGAGAGGATTTCACGGTTTTCTCAAGGTTTTGGGACCATTAGGCCCCAGGTGGGTCGCTCTTGACCGGGGATCGAAAGGAAAACTCTTCGCCCTTCAGGATTCTGTGGATGTTGGCCCGGTGACGAAAGATCACAAGAATGGCGGCAAACCAAACCAGCGCGACCACGGTCGCGTGAGGAGCGTAGGTTCCACGCGTTATATAAAATCCTGTCAGAATCAGAGGCAAGGCAACCGCTCCAGCCAATGAACCCAGAGAAACCTGACGTGTCCACCAGAAGACAAGCCCAAAGACAATCGCGGTGATCAGAAAACTCAGAGGAACCAACCCCAAAAACACCCCCGAGGCGGTCGCGACCGCCTTTCCGCCTTTGAATTTCAGGAAGGGACAAAAGACGTTTCCCAGGATCGCCGCCAACCCGCAAGCGGCGGGTAGCCAGCCAGTCTCCGGAGACAACCAGTGGGGCGCAAGGACCGCCGCCAACCCCTTGCCGATGTCCAGCAAAAGCGCGAGGGTTCCCCACCCCTTACCCACCACTCGAAAGGCGTTGGTCGCTCCGGGGTTCCCACTGCCAACCGTCCGAAGGTCGACACCTCTTAACAGCCACACCAAAATCCAGGAGAACGGCAGACTCCCCAAAAGAAAAGCCAAAGCGACCGCAACCCAATCAGACCCAATCATCTTTCACTATCCGATTACTTCTCTTTCGGATTCTTACCCTTGCCTAGGTTTTCATAGTACTTGATGTTGTGAGTGGCGCGGCCATAAGCCACGATGTCCGGCCAACCATCGCCATTCATATCCGCGGCCAGAGCGTCCTCGGTGGCCATCCCGCCATCGTCGACCACATATTTCTCCCAGGTCAATTTCTGCTTCGAGGTCGGATCGAGATGAAGATCGTAGATGTTCAAACCGGGCAGATCTTTGGGGCGCGCCTTTTCACGAAACCCGATCAGGAGTTCATCCTCCCCATCCCGGTCGAAATCGGACCACCAGACCGCGTGCCCCTGAGCCAATCCATCGTCGAGAACAAATCGTTCCAATCCCTCCACCACATTGTTCGCGAACTTGGTCCACACATAGACCACCGCCTGATTGCCATGCCAGGGCTCGATGGTCGCAACGATCGGAACCGGTTGGTCAGCCAGTCGCCCGGTCTTCACTTCTCCGGCGCCCGATTTGGGAAATGGCTCCGGGTTCCCCTTCGCCCAGTTGAGGGATTCCCACTTATCGTTCTTGTAACTGAACATGGTGACACCCTCCAGCGAGGCGGCGAAGAGACTTTGCGGTTCGCCGCGCTCCCAGGTCTGCGGCCAGATGTTGTGAACCACATGCAGGCTCTCGTCGATCGTCTCTTTTTTCCATTCCTGCTCGAACGGTCGGTCCGGCGGAATTAAACGGAAGAGATTCACCGGTTTGTCGTGGTGGTAAGGCGGCGTCGACCCGATCCCCTTGAGGGGAGCCACGATCAATTCCTTCTTCCCGTTCCCATCGGTGTCCGCCCATTGGATCCGATGCAGTGTCGGTTCCTCCTCCAGCAGCGTCGTCACATTCCAGGGCTCCTCCAACGATTCCTTTCGGTGCAGAAGAAAAAGCGCTCCGCCCGATTCGGTGTTCATGAATTGCCAGTCTGCGCCAAGGGCAAATTCGGGGAGCCCATCCCCATCGAGGTCCTGTGCGGCAATGCAGACATTGCTATTCCGGAGGGTGTCCGCGATCAGGTGTCGCTCCCAAGTCGGATTCTCATACCAGGCCACATCCTTCGAACTGACCCCCACAATATCGGGCTTACCATCGCCGTTGACATCCGAAACCGTGATCGCAAGTCCGGTTCCCGCCTCAGGATCGATTACTTGTTCCTCGAATTCGGGGAAAAAGGCCTTTCCCTCACCGGGAAGGCAGGCGAATAGGAGCAGCGCCAGGACAACTCCAGGATTTAGGCGGTTACAACAAAAACACATGGGTCTCACCTCATCGGAAGATAAGCCCTACTATACACGAATCGGGGTTTTCATGTATTGATCAGGGGTCGGTCGGGGGAACCGTTCCGACGGAAGAGGGGAATCGATTCGATGGTTGGCGGTTTCGAGGGAGTCTGGGTCCGACGGGCGTGTCCGGAGGAGGCGTTGGTGCGCCTAATCCAGGAACTCGCGATCTCTCCCTGGGTCGCCCGTGTGCTGGTCGGCCGTGGCGTTACCGATCCCGAGACAGCCTCTCTCTTTCTCCACCCGGAAGATCAACCTCTGCACGATCCCATCTTGCTCCCCGGCATAGACGCTTTCCTTCTCCGAATCGAAAAGGCGATCAAGAACAAGGAACGAGTCGTGGTCCATGGAGATTACGACGCCGATGGGATCACCTCGGCGGCGATCATGCGCTTCGCCCTCCGTCGCGTGGGACTTGCCCCCGATGTCTTCCTCCCCAACCGATTCGATAGCGGCTATGGCATCCATCCGGATTGGGTCGAGGCGAAGAAGGAAGAGGGATATCAACTCATTATCACAACCGACTGCGGATCGAGCGCTGTGGAGACGGGAGAGAAAGCCAAAGAGGTTGGAATCGATCTGATCGTCACCGACCACCACACGCCCAACCCGGATCTGCCCGGTGTGGTCGCCCATGTGAACCCACACTTGCCCGGATCGGAATACCCCTTCCATGAAATCTGCGGCGCGGGTGTCGCTTTCAAGTTGGCTCATGCCTTGAGCGCCTTCGTCCCGCCCAGTTTCCAATCGCGTTATCGCGAGGAGATCCCGGTCGACTTGGCCATGATTGGAACCCTTGCCGATGTGATGCCGCTCATCGACGAGAATCGACGAATCGTGGTCGATGGACTCGAAAGAGCGCGGTCCTCTCCCTCAGTGGGTCTGCGCGCGTTGCTCGAGTCCGCCCGCTGCGCACCCGAGGGAATCAACGCCGAGACGATCGCGTTTCAGGTGGCCCCTCGATTGAACGCCGCCGGGAGACTGGATTCTCCACAGATCGCTTTCGACCTCCTGGTTTCCGAAGATCCGGACCGCGCCTCAGAGATCGCCGCCGAACTCGATCGGATCAACAACCAACGGAAGAAGCTGGCTCAGAAGGCGTCGGAGGAGGCCCTGTCCAAAGTCAAAGAGATTCAACCCAAGGATTGTGTGGTCCTCATGGAGGAGAATTGGCACCGTGGCATTTTGGGAATCGCGGCGGCGAAGGTGGTCGAGGCGACAGGCCTGCCGGTCTTCCTGGGAGCCCTTGATGGGGATTCCGTCCATGGTTCCAGCCGTGTCCCCGAGGGCTACCACGCGGTCGAAATCCTCCAATACGCCGATGAGTTCACCTCTAAAGGGGGCGGCCATGCCGGCGCGGCGGGGTTCACTGTCGCGAAGGAGGACTGGGAGGATTTCAAAGCCGCCATCGAAAGAGGGGTCGAGCAATCGGAAAAAGAAGCGGAACTTCCGACTCTCGATCTGGATGGTTTTTTGAATTCCGATCGCGGGTTCTCTCAATTGTTGGCCGAGATCTCCTCCCTCGAACCTTTCGGCGCCGGGTTTCCGGTCCCCGCCTTTTCGATCTGTCGATATCAGGCCAACGGCAATTTCTCCGTGTTCAGCAACAACCACCTGAAAATCCAAATCGATCCGTGGGAGGGTCCGCTCGAGGCGATGGGATTCGGACTTGGCGATTGGGGGCGAGACCTCCAGAACGGACCGGTCGACATCTCCCTTCAGTACGGTGAAAACCATTGGAACGGCGAAACCTGCCTGCGCCCCCAAATCCTTTCCCTTCGCCCTCCTCTCAAGGAGCAAACCGAGACCTATCGCCCGCTTCAGGTTTCGCGGATCACCGATGAGACTGGGAAACTCGCCCTGACCGTTTGGGACGCGCGAAACGAATCTCCTCTCGAAAGCCAGGAACCGATCCGAGTCGGGTATGGCCCGGACTGGATGGATTGGTGGATGGAGGTTCTGCCCGGGAAGAACCCTCACTGGAAATCGAAACTTTGGCGGGACTATCGGGCCCTACCCTCGAAAGATTGGCCCGGTGACAACGCCATCGGTTATGGAGGCGAACTGCCCGAGGAGGTGGAAACCGAGATTGTGGAGATCCTCTGGCCGCCTCTGCGGAAAGCCGATCGGGATTGGCTCGGGTCGCTTCTAAGACTCTGTCCGAAAAACACGCTGGTTCGGGTCTGTTATTCCGAACGGGATCTCGAGGATTGGCTTCGTTTGGTGGAAGCGGAAATCTCGCGAGAAACCCTGGGGACTGTCTACCGTGCGCTCTCGGAATCGAATCAGCTGAAGGACCTGTTCGCCCTCTCCATGACCCGCACCAATGTCGTGGTCTGTTTGGAGGTCCTCTCCGAACTCGCATTGGTCGAGTGGGAAAAGGAGGAAGTCCGCTTAGTCCCGAATCCGGGAAAGAAGGATTTTTCTTCAGCCCAAACCATTGAGGCCTGGAACCGATTCGTGGATTCCCTCGAAACATGGCGCGCCCAGTCCCTGAATGGAACCGTCCAAGACCTCATCTCAAAATGGATGATTGTTTAAATGAGTGATTCCTTTCAGGAGGGAAAGCGGCTGGCGAAGGCGGGAGAATTCGAAGCCGCCTTGCCCCTGCTCGAACAGGCAAGCCGGGAACAACCCGACAGTCCGGATGTCTGGCTTGCCCTGGGCGCGTGCTATTTCCGTGTGGACCGAAACGATGATTACCGAGAGGCGATGCGCCAAGCCCTTGCGCTCGATCCGGACCACGGTCCGACTCTCCGATTCCTAAAAAAAACCACAGGTGCGGAGGTGATTCCAGCCCCAGACACAGGGCGGGAGAAGATCTTCATGGAAGCGGGAGAGGGCCCAAGACTGGAAGAAGAAAGCCAGAAACCGGGGAAATCCGGTTGCCTGGGAGCCCTTCTGGTCCTTCCGATCCTCGTTTTCGTGGCGAAGTTTTTTCTGAACCACCTCGATTCTCGGTGGATATTTCAGTTATATTAGGGCCGTTCATTCGTTCATGGGCTATAAACTGGGATTGGACGATGAGGATGCAACTCGCTACAATGGACAAATCGGCGGCAGCGTGGGCGATCATTGAAGCCGAGGGGAGAAGAGCCGCATGTTGAAAGAAAGAATTCGAGTTGGCGTTTTAATGGGGGGAAAGTCCGGTGAGAGAGAGGTCTCGCTCGCTTCGGGTTGCCACTTGGTCCGGACCCTCGATCCGACGAAATATGAGGTCTATCCCATCGAGCTCGGCATGGATGGGAAATGGTATCTCCATCACATCGACTCCACCCTGCTTTCCGAACCGCGAACCATCGGAACCGAGCCACCCACCGCCGACACCTACGAACCCCCGACCGCCAATGACTCCGAATTGGTGACTGGCCGAGTCATGAAATCCCGCATCGATGTCCTGTTCCTGGCGCTTCATGGTCCGGGCGGCGAAGATGGGGCCATCCAGGGCTATCTGGAAACCCTCGGAATTCCCTATGTGGGATCCGGAATTTTGGCTAGCGCCCTGACCATGGATAAGGGTCGCTGCAAAACCTTCATCCAAGCCAGTGGCCTCCCCACCCCCAACTGGATTCTCCTGAGAAAGAATCAATGGGAGAAAGAAACCGAGAAATTCCGCCAAAGGGCATTGGCGGATTTTCCCGATGGGATGGTGGTCAAACCCAACAACCTCGGTTCGAGCATCGGCATTTCGGTCTTGTCCGCTGGCGAGAATCCTTTCGACGCGATCGAACGCGCCTTTCTGGTCGACAGCGAGGTTTTGATCGAAGCAAGGATTCAAGGGAAGGAACTCACCTGCGGGGTTTATGGCCAAGAGAATCCCGAAGTGCTTCCAGTAACCGAGATACGGCCGAAGAACGAATTCTTCGACTACGAATCCAAGTATCAGGCGGGCGCCTCCGAGGAAATCACCCCGGCGGAGATTTCCGATGAGTTGGCGAGAGAGGTTCAATCATTGGCCCGCAACGCCCACCTCGCTTTCGGTTGTCGGGGAATCACCCGAACCGATTTCATGGTGGTCGATGAAAAACCCTCGATCATCGAGGTCAACACGATTCCCGGCATGACCTCGGTCAGTATCATCCCTCGCGCGTGTGAGGCGGCGGGTCTGGATTTCGAGGTCATTCTGGATCGTGTCATCGGTGAAGCGCTCTTCCGGGAAGAGTTGATACCTGTCGCATAAGGCGCCGGGGATCCGTTAACCGATGCCCGAACTGCCTGAGGTCGAATCGGTTCGTAAATCCCTTGAAATCTCTCTGGAAGATGTGGGCCTCGCTCGAATCGACTCGCTGTTTCCCGGCGTGCTTACATTTTGTCCCACTCTCGCCGAGGCTCGTCTGCCCGCAAAATTTCTGGGCGCTGATCGTCGTGGCAAGATGTTGGCCCTCCGGTTCCAGGGGGAGCAAACGCTGCTCGTTCATCTTCGGATGACCGGTCGTCTCTATTTCCCAAACGCGGAGGCTCCCCTGCTTCCCCACACCCATGTTCTCCTTCACCTCGATGATCAACGCACCCTCGCCTTCTGCGATCCGCGTCGCTTCGGTAGATTAGTCTGGCATGTCGGGACGCCATTCGATCGGATTCCGGAATTGAATCGGCTCGGTCCCGATGCGCTCTCCCTATCCAGCAAGGTTTTCTTTCAGCTGCTGAAACCACGAAACCGGATGATCAAACCCCTCCTGCTCGATCAAATCGTCCTCTCCGGACTCGGGAACATCTATGTCGATGAAAGTTTATTCCGTGCTGGAATCCATCCCAAACAGATCTCGGCCGATCTTTCGAGGAAGCGGATCGATCTTCTCTGGGAGTCTGTCATGGAGGTTCTCCAAAAGGCGATTGAGAACGGTGGGTCAACCATCCGAGATTTCGTCGGGTTCTCCGGAGAAGCGGGAAATTACCAAAAACATCATTCGGTCTATGGTCGAGCAGGCCTGGAGTGTGTGAAATGCGGCGGAACCCTACGCCGGACTCTGGTCGCCCAAAGAGGAACCACCTACTGCCCTCATTGCCAGAGGATGAGATACCGACGAACCAAAGGAAAAGCGATCAGAGGGCGACGAGTTGAAACTTCGCCATAAGGGAATACCGCAGATTCTTCCAATAGTTGTTCCTGTCGGTGGGCGAGAAGCGCCGAACCGCTTCCTGAAAATTCTGTTTGGCTTCTTCCTTCTTCTCGCGGTTCCTGTTGAGAATTCCCAACCGGTAAGCGGGTTCGCATATTGAGAGGTTTCTCTCGAGCGCCGCTTGGTACCATTCGGCGGCCCGTTCTGTGTTCTCCAGGGCCTCATAACTTCTCGCCAAGAGGACCTGAGTCCGCCCGTATCCTTCGGAGGGCCTCAACTCCAGGGCCCGCTCAAAGTGTTTGACCGCTTCCTCGTGTTTGCCCTGGTGGAAAAGGCATATCCCCAGAAGCGACTGACAATGCGCGTGCTCCGGATCGATCTCGGCCGCCTCGCGCAGTTCCGATTCGGCCCGTGACCATCTCTTGGAACGAGCGTAGATTTCCCCCAACTCCATCCGCATTTCGAATCCTTTCGGATTCAACTTTCCCGCGGTCAATCGCCGATAGAGTCTGGCCTTCTCGCTCCGGCTCTTGATGAGGTGAAATATCGGCGCCGAAAAATAGAGCGCGAGAATAAGGAAAGCGCCCGAGGTGAACCAACGTAGGAACCAATCGCCCATAATGGATTCAGAGTCTTATCGAAAAAGGAAATTCCAACAAGGGGCGCAAGGCTTAGGGCAGCCCCTCGATAATATCTCGCGCCTCCTCGAGAGTTGGATCGAGTTCGAGCGCCTGTTCGGCCAACGAAATGGCCCCCTCTCTCGAACCCGATTCGAGTTGAACCGAGGCGAGCGCGAGAAGCGCTTTCCCTCCCTGAGGGTCGAGTTTTCGCGCCACTTCAAACCGCTCGACCGCTTCCTCCACCTTCCCCTCCTCGAACAGTGTTTTGCCCCACAGGATCTGTGTGTCGGGATTGAAAGGCTCAATGAAAACCGCTTGTCGAACCGCCTCTTGGGCCACCTCGAAGGAACCGCGGTCCAGCGCCCTTTCGGCCAAATCGCGATAGGCCTGACCATCGGTCGGCTGATTCTTCAACCGTATCGCCACCACCTCATAGAGTTTCTTCCAATCGCGACGCTCCTCGAGAATCTCCTCCGCCTGCCGGATCGGACTCTCCGGTCCAATGTTCCGCGGCAGGATCGTATGGGCCTTCATCAAGTGCTCGACCGCGTCATCCCACCGTCGGTAGTCGCGATCGATCCACGCCATAATCTGATTGGCGATATAAGACTCCGAAGTGACATCGAAAATCGACTCCAATGTTTTCCGGCTCTCGCGTTTGTCACCTTCCTCGTAATAGGCCAATGCTTGCGCTTCGAGGAACGGAACATCTCTCGAATTCTCTTCGAGCCATTCCTCAGTCCGAGCCACAAGATCCTTCCAGTCCCGTTTCAGATAAGCCTTGTCCAGTTCGACCAACGCCCGTTCACGCGCGGGCAGTTGGGCCTCAGCCGTGGCGTCGGGCGCGTCCTTCGCTCGGAACTGCGCGGCCTGGTGAGGAGTCATCCCGGCACGAACACGCCGCGCCACTTGAGCACGGACGCCTCGATTGAGCGTCTCCAAATCCACGTCGACCACATTCTCAAGCGCCTCGCTGGTGTTTAAACCCTTGGCGAACTCGGACAATAGATCCAGGTTGACCTTGAATCCGAACCGATGGGTCAGGTAACGAACCGCGTCACCCGATTGTTGATAGGCGATCCAAACGGTGCTCACCCCGGGGGGACGGTGGAACGCCTGATCGAAATCCTCCAATCGAAACAAATCGTTCGATTGGTAACGTTGGATCAATAGCGGATCGGATTGAATATTCGGATCCCATTCCTCCGCCACCGACAACCCCTCGGTGTACCAACGGGGCAAACGAGAGTCGGACAACCCGAGGGTGAACATGTGCGTGAGTTCGTGACGAAGCACATTTCCCCAATTGAACCCATCCGGTCGGATTCGGTCCGGAGCCTTGAGAATCAGAATGTCCCCGAAGCAAACGCCGGACAATCCCGCTCCGGGAAGCCCGGAGATCCTCAATGAAAAGTTGGTGGCGTCCTCGTAAAACTCCACCAGAACTTTGTTCTCGGGTTTGTACGGAAACTTCTGGGAGAGTTCAGCTAGTCCCTCCTCCAGCGCCTGAATGGCCGCTCCCCCATAGACTTCCTTGGCGCCCGGAGGAAACCGAACCTTGAAATGCTCGGATTCGCCAACCTCGAAATTCTCCCTCTCGCGGAAGAGGTTTTTCATATTGTTCAATCGGACATGGTAGGGATCCTGTTCAAAGGCCTCCTTCATGACCTCGTAAGCGGTTTCCGCCGAGGCTGGGGAGACTCGGGACTGAAGCATCGCCTTGGCCGCGATCGCTCGTTTGGCGTTCGGCGCGAAAGACAGGCCGCGAGCGTATTCACGGTCCGCCCCGGCGAACAAATAGTTCCGTTGCAGACAATCGGCGATGAGGAAATGATACTGCGCCGGGTTGGGAAACAGGCTCTCCACCTTTTCCTCGATTTGTTTCACCAAATCCATGTCCTTCCGCTTGATCGCGTAGGTGGCCTGAATCGCGAGGAGGGCGGGATGATTCGGGTTCGTCTCGAATCCCCGATCCAAATAACGCTGCCCCTCCTCATAATCCATATCGTAGAGATAAACATCCGCCATATAGGCCAAAGCGAGGGGATGATGGGGATTGAGAAACAGGGCTCGGTCGAGCATCTCCTTGAGTCCGGAAAAATTACCGTTCTCCCGATGAGTTTCAGCAAGGCCCAGATAAGCGTCCAAAGATTCCGGGTTGAACTTGAAGATGGAGGAGTAAAACTTGACCGCATTCTCCGGATCGTAACGATCCAACCAGAGGTCCCCCTTGGCCACCAGGACCGACTCGAGTTCGGGGGAGGCATCAAGGGCCTCCTGGTAGGCTTTCTGAGCCCCATCCCATTCGAACTTGTCGATCTTCACACAAGCCCGACCGATCCATTCCAGATCGGCGGGAGGGATTTTCTCGGTGCGATTGTAATAATCGACAAACCACTGGTAGTCCTCGCGAAGGTCATCGGGAGACTCGGACCACTCCCTCAACTCGAGAAGTCGGTAACGCGCTTCGAGGTGGTCAGGTTCCAATTCGAGGGCCCGCTCCCACATTTTTCGCGCTTGACCGTAGTCGCCATGGTAGTGGTAAACTTGCCCAAGATGGGTGAGCAAGTCAGCATTTTCAGGGAAATCGCGCTCGACACAGGATTGGAACACCCGATGGAGATCCTCGTCGCCATACCGGTAGGCAAGCTGGTAAATTCCCTCCAAGGCTTGGTGGTAGACCTGCCGAGAGGCCTCCGACAAATCCGCCGCGGCCATGGTGGAATCGGCGATAATGGCTCGAAGAACCGGGACAGCCTCACGCCCTTTCCCGGTCCTTAAGGCTTCCAATGCGCCGGTCAAATCCTTGCCAAAAGAAGCCCCGGACGAAAGAATGACCGCCAAAGCAACGGCAATCGGATAAATGCTGGTTTTCAAATATTTCATCTTGAGGGTTAGGTATCGATACCTCCGTGATTTCATTTGATCATAGGAGGGGATAGAACCGAGCGCAACATTTTGTATAACCTACTTGGTGTGGAGCATCCGGTGGAAATCCCGCTTTTGAGGCCCAGTCATCATGATCCGGATGTGTTTCAAAAACTTAATGGAAAGAAAATGGTGCGAAATTGATGTTTAAAAAAATTCATGTGGAGGCCCTCCTTGTGGTTTTAATGATGGTCGGTTTGGGATGTTCCAAGCCTCAGCCGGAGGAGCCGAAGGCCGACAAGACAAAAGATCCCTTCAACCTGACTCAGCCGGTTCAAGAGGAAAAAGAATCGAGTTTGGACTGTCCCCCTGGGGTGGTCGCCTTAGTGGATGACAGGGTGATCACTCGGGAGGATGCCGAAAACCGCGCTCGAATGACTCTCCGAACCAAAGGATTCGATGAATCCGATCCGGAATACGCGACTCATCTGGCGAAAGCGAGGAAGGGGGCGGTGGATCTTCTGATCGAATCGTATGTCCTGCAGGCCGCGGCGACCGACTCGATCAAAGTCTCCACCGCGGAGGTGGAGCAGGAACTTCTCATGATCAAGACCCGCCACCCCAATCAGGCGAGTTACGAGGAGGGCCTGCGTCGCTCGAACCTGACCGAGGAGGAATTCAAGGAGGTCCTCGAAAAGGACCTAAGAATTCGTAAGGTGATGGCGGAGGAAGCGCAGAAGGGCGTTCCCATTCCCACCCAAGAAGACGCCAGGAAGTTTTACGAGGCCAATTCGATGGCGTTCGGGTGGCCTTATCGTGTCAAATACGACGAAATCATTTGGCCCCTCTCTCCCGAAATCAGCGAGGCAAGCCGGGAGCAGGCCAAAAAAGAGATGGACGATTTGGCGGTCCGCCTTCAAAACTCGCCGAATCTTTTCGATGAAATCCTGATCAAATCCGCCTCATCCTCCTGGGGTCCAATCGGACTGAGACACAATTACCAGACCGTCGATCAGTTGAGCGAGGGCGCTCAGGACGCTCTCGAGACGCTGGTTGTGGATGAGATCAGCAATCCTTTCGAAAGTGATCTCGGGTATTCGATCATTCGAATAAACGGAACACGTGAATCTTACGAGTCCGCCGAGCAGGAAATCCTTCAGTCGATCTACGACGACGCGGTCGCGAGAAATCTCGAGGAATGGAAAGGGAGACTGCGCAAGAAACACGATGTCCGGATCTGCGATCTTGACTACTACGAGGGCAAGGTCAACGAAGCTTCGGAGGAGAAATGATGGCCGGATTCGAACCCGTCATCGGACTCGAGGTCCACACCGAACTCAATTCCGAGTCAAAAGTCTTTTGCGACGATCCCAATATCTTTGGCGCGGAACCGAACACGCAAGTCTCGCCGATCAGCCTGGGACTCCCCGGAACCTTGCCGGTGCTAAACAAGGTCTCCTTCGAAAAGGCCCTGCGAACCGCGGTCGCGCTCCACTGCGACATCACTCGTAGGACATCGTTCGACCGCAAACACTACTACTATCCGGACCTTCCCAAGAACTACCAGATTAGTCAGGACTACGATCCCCTGGGAAGAAACGGTTTTGTGGACCTCCATCTCAAGGATGGCCAACAAAAAAAGATCCGTATCAACAACATCCACCTCGAGGAGGACGCCGGCAAACTGGTTCACCCCACCGACCCCGCCTCCAGAGGCCTTTCCTGGGTCGACCTTAATCGCGCGGGCATGCCCCTGCTCGAGATCGTCACCGAGCCGGATATCCGAAATTTGGAGGAGATGGAGGTGTTCATGCAAACCCTCCGGGGAATCCTCCGCTACCTCGATGTCTCGGACTGCAAAATGCAGGAGGGGTCACTCCGATTCGAGGTCAACCTCTCCATGCGGCCAAAGGGCTCGGACGAGTTCGGAACCAAGGTCGAGGTGAAAAACGTGGGCTCGATCAAAGCCGCCTTGCGAGCGGCCAAATACGAAATCATCCGCCAGACCGAAATCCTCGAATCCGGTGGCGAGGTCGTTCAACAGACCTGTCTTTGGGACGATGACAAAGGGGAGACCCGCCCAATGAGATCGAAGGAGGTCGCAAAGGACTATCGCTACTTCCCGGATCCCGATCTGCCTCCGGTGGCGATCTCCGAGGGTTGGTTGAACTCGGTCCAAAACGACCTTCCGGAGCTCCAGGACGCCAAACGAATCAGGTTCATCGACCAGTATGGCCTCCCCGAATACGATGCCGGCGTTCTGGTTTCCGACCGGACGATCGCCGATTATTTCGAAACCTGCTGTGGACTTCATTCGGCCCCCAAAACCTTCAGCAACTGGATCATGGTCGAGGTTCTCCGTGAACTGCAGAACCGCGAAATCGAAATCGATGAGTGCCCGTTGACCCCGAAGCGCCTGGTTGAACTCGTCAAATTGGTGGAGGGAGGAACCATCAGCAACAACATCGCCAAAGAGGTTTTGCTCGATGTGATGGAAACTGGCAAGAGCCCCTCCGAGGTGGTCGAGGAGAAAGGCCTCAAGCAAGAGAGCGATGAGGGAGCCCTGCTCGCGATCATCCAAGAAGTCATTGAGGAAAACCCGGGCCCTGCCGAGGAGTTTCGAAGCGGGAAGGAAAAAGCGATTGGGTTCCTGATGGGGCAAGTGATGAAAAAGACCCAGGGCAAAGCCAACCCCGGAGTCTGCAAACCGCTGTTGGAAAAACAGCTACGGTCCTGATGCCAAACAGATCGTTTCGATTCCGCGTCCTTGCCGTCCTATTGCTCGCAGCGCCTCTGCTTGGGCCGACTGGATGGGCGCAACGGCGCGGCGAACAACCGCAAATCGATCCGAACCTTCTAAACGAGGATGGCGTTCGCGCGACAAAGCAGAACCGTTACGAGGAGGCGGTCGAGGCCTTCCGGAAAGCTTATTTGGCCGAGCCCAATCAGGACAAACTGGTTTACAACTACTTCACATCGCTGGTGAACTACTCCATTTTCTTGGCCGAAAACGGCAACGCCTCGGCAGCCATCGAGGCTTGCTCGCAGGCGATTTCGCTTGTCCCCAGAGAGATCATTGTCGCCTCCAACCTCGCGATCTTTTTCAACAACGAGGCAGTCAAGCAACTCGAGCAAGGGGATTTCAATGGCGCGATCCAATCCATCGAAAACTCCCAGGAGGTGGTGAGACGTTTCCAATTGCGCCAGGCCGCCGAGGTGATCGATCGAACACACGCCAGAATCTATCTCATGCAAGGCCGCGAGTGGTTCAAGAAGGAAAATGTCAAGAACGCGCTCGAGGCCTATGACAAATGTCTCCGCATCAACCCCCAAGAGGTGGAGGCCTACCTCGACCGTTCTCGAATCTATTGGGAGCAGGGGGCGTTCAAGGACGCGGTCACCGATCTCGAGGAAGTCCTCCGCATCCGAGGCGAGGGGAATTCGCCGAACATCGAGGGGCTGATCAACCGAATCAAACTCTACGCCCAAGCGGCGGGTCAGCCCATCACCGATCAAAGCGAGTTCTTTGTCCTCGAAATGAGCGGCGGAGACCAACCCACGGAATCGAAAATCCGTCGCCTCCTGCGCGATGTTCGCCTGCGGATCGCACGCACTTTTCAAATCAATCCCCAGACCGAGATTCATGTGAAAATCGACGCCAACCAGCCTTTGATTCGGGCCTCGGAATGGATTGACCGACCGGCGGTCGATTTTTACGGCGAAAGTTTCTCGATGGGAATCAGCGGGGTCGACCCCGAATCGCGAGACTTCCGAGAGGCCCTGACCTTCAACTATGTTTTAACTTTGCTCGTGAATGTTGGAGGGAGGGAGATCCCTTATTGGTTTGCGGTGGGGATGGCTCAATACATGATTTCGGAGGAGAGCCATCTTTCGATCGGCGATATCACAAGTCTCCTGGCGGCGGCCGAAAACAACCTCCTCTTGGGCACTGAGCGGCTTACCTGGAAGAACTTGGAAAACATGAACGACACACAGACCATTCGTCAAGCGAACCTGGAGTCGATCGGTTTGGTCGAACACCTGGCCGAGATACTTCGCGAGGAGGGTTTGGGGACCTTGCTCAAAGCGGTGCGGGACGGTCTCGACTTCAATGACGCCTTAACGGACATCACCAATATGACCCCCGAGCAAATCGAGGAGGAGTGGAAAAACTCTCTTTGACCCCCGCCGTCGCTATTGGGTCGGCAACTGAGGCTGGCCGTTCACCACGGGAACCATCATCGTCTGATTCCCGCTCGGGCTGACACCCATCGGAATCGCGTTGTTTTGACTCTTCCCGCCTCCCCCGAAAAGCTTTTGCAGGAACCCGCCCCCGCTTGACCTCTGTTGCTGTTGAGGAGCCATTTGCATTTGCATCTGCTGCTGAGGCATCGCCTGCATCTGCTGTTGCGGGGCCATCCCTTGGGGGCCGCCAATGACGTATGTCTGAGTGTAAGGCTGCCCGTACGGCGCCTGAGGCGGATAGGCCTGGTATTGCTGAGGCGCGGGCTGCTGATAGGCGACCGGCTGTTGATAAACCATCGGCTGCTGTTGCGTCGGTTGCATCATCATCTGCTGCTGGGGAATCTGCTGAACCATTTGCGGCTGCTGCGAATAAGCCACTTGCCCTTGTGGAGGGGCTGCCGGCTGAGCCGAGGTGTATGTTTGAGGAATCGTCTGAGGCCCGCTCCCCGGAGCCGATTGCGGTTGTGGCGTCACCCGGGATTGCCCTGGCCAAACCTCATTGGGATTGGTCGATTGATAGGGTTGCGCGGGACCGCGCTGGAGATCTTCGACCGAGGGAATCGGAACCATTCCCGGGGAACCGTTGATCACTTCATTAAACTGGCCCGCGACCATGTCGGTGACATCGACAAAGGCCGAAGCCGTTCCCTTCGGCACCTTCATGCGCAGCTGCTCGGGAGTGAGGTTTTGGTCCGGTTTGACTGTCACCATCTTCATCGAAAGCAGCAGATCCCCCTCCCGACTGTAATTCTCCATTCGCCACTGGATCAGATCGTCCTTGCCGACCCAACTACGAATGCGTCCGAGTTGCGAAAGCTCCTGACGAAGGCGTTCCCGCAAATCCGCGGGTTGACTGGAGAGCTGAGCCTCCACCAAGTCCGGCGTGTTCACCGTTTCAAGCACCCAACAATCGTGGCCATCGGTGTTCTCGATCCCGATAATCGCGCTATTCCGAGCGATCGCTTGGACTAGGTTTTCGTTGCTACCCGCCCCCGCGAAACCTTTTTTGAAAGCTTCCACCGGATTGTCGCCGGGGCTGACTCCATCGATCCGAGCCAAGTCCAATTTCAGGTATTGAACGTCCTGATTCGGCATCTTAACCACCTGAAAAAGTTTGTTCTTCGAGCGGTACATATCGTACTCGACCTTGCCCCCTTCGGGCATTTGAGGGGTCGAGGGAATGGGAGTGGTCAAGTTCGCGCGAAGATAGTCGGGAGGGATAATCCGCGCGATATATTGAGTTTCGATGGTTTGGCCATTGATGTAAGACCGTTGGAGATAAGCGATTTCCAGGTCTTTCCATTGAGACTGCATCTCGACATTGCGTTTGAGGATGTCGTAAGGATTCGGATTCGCTTGCATGGGGGGCGGCGCCGTTTGGGCCTGCGGAACCGGAGCGGGGGCGGGAGCCGATGGCGCCGCGTTCGGGGCTGGGGCCGGAGCGGGGGCGGGAGAGACACTCTCCCCTCCCTCCGTTTGGATCTCTCGGATATCCGATCTCATGAGGGTTCGTTCCCCGAACTCGCCTCGAAATGTGATCGTCGTGTCGGTCTCGCCGACCACCTCCCCCTCGAGGATGTCACCATAGATCAAGACGATTCGGTCCGCCTGAACGGCGTTTGAGAACGTCGCGATCGCAATCGCGACAAGCGCTAGGATTCGTTTCATTTTGTCCACCCCTTTGGTGATAAATCTTCGGTCGATTCGGTCTGAAAATTGATCATTTATTCCGGTCCCGCTAAAGGAATCGGTCGCACCTCTCCTGCACGATACGGTTGGCGCTATGGGTTCCCCGGGCCGCCTTGAACCAGACTCCTCCATTCACTTAACGCAAGTGGGCGGATCTCCGCAAGGTCGGTCTCTTCCCGGTTCAGCGCCACCGACCTGGCCAGATAATCGATCAAGTCGACCCCTGGATTGATCGATCTCGCCACACTGGCGGTGTTCAGGTCCTCATCCTCGATTGAGATTTCGGCGAGGAAGTTCCCCGGGTTTGGAGTCCGCGAAAGTTTGAGAACCATCCGTGCCGGCTTGAACTGGAAAGTGGAATTCCGAGTCCGTTTCTCCTTCTCGATTCGATAAGCCTTGAGAGCCAGTTCGTCCACCATCTCCTCGAAGGGATCGAGAACCGGATCCGGAATCATGTGGACCTTCATAAACGCTTGCTGGATTCGCGATCTTCGCCCGAAGATCCAACTCCTTAGGTCGAAGGGACCGATCAGGATGTTTCTTAAGAGATCGTTCATCGGGATCGGACTGATCAAAAGTTCCGGATTCAAGTCAATGCGGAAATCGTTCTCTGTGAGACGGATCGTCCCGATTCGCCCATTCACAATCATCTCCTGATCGAGTCGTTTCAAGCCCCCGGTCATGTCCTCGGTCAGATCGACCACGTACTCGGGGGGCAAACCCGCTTGCGGGGGGGTGAACGTGGCGTAGACATAGGTATCGAAAGTGAGATCTCTCGGGGTCCATCCCGCCCCCCCGGAGGGCCGCTCCTCGACAATCATCTCCGATCCCTCGGATCGAAACCGCGTGTCGTAACCAATGAAGGGGGGATCGCTCTTGTCGACGATCTCGAATTCGAAGGGACTTCCCTGGACCGGCGCCGCCTCGTTTATCCAAAGGAAAGCATCCGCCGGAATTAAAACTTTGCCTGTGTGATCGGAGAACAGCCCGGCGCTGATCTCCAGGTTCTCATGCCGATAAACAATGTCCGCGAATTGAACATGGGGGATTGGGTGCTGACTTCGGATGAGGGTGATCGAATCGAGATCGCCGCGGAGGAACATGTCGTAATACTGCTTCTGCTCCTCCAGGTAAGCGCCTCGAGCCTGTTCATACGCGATACGACCCTGGGCCCACTCGACTCGGGAGGAGGTGTCCGCGACCTGAAGCAGGCGATTGGCCTCCTCCAATTCGGAATCGCTCCGACCTTTCTCGCGACCCAGATTCGCGAAAATCTGTTGCTCGAAATCGACTTTGACCGCGTACGCGAAGACCTTGGAGGGGGGTTGAAGCCCGAAGATCATCCCCGGTCCATAAGATGTCACCTGAAGGTTTTTGATCTTGCCGCCCACCACCGAATCGATCTCGCCCGAAACCCGATCGCTCAGAAGTAGATTGCCCTTCTCCCAAACCGCGCAATTCCCATCCGGAGGGGGGGCTTTCGGGGCCGAGGAATCGACCTGGACGAAGAGTTTCACCGGCGACTGGTCGGGAAGTACGGCTTTGGGATTGTTTTCCCGCTGCCAGGCTTCCTCCAATTTCGGAACCTGGATCCTTTGATTCCCTTCGCGGAAACTGTGAAAAAAATCTCCGCCAACTTTGTAGTGGTGATCCTCGAGTTGCACCTGGGTGGACCCAAACGCCTTGAGCACTCGCCATTCCAGGTCGGAGGGGTATTTCCAGCGCATCCGCTCGCCCGCCTCGAGACGCCCGCCATCAGGCTGACCAACCCGATAATCGGCGCCGACAGGACTGTACTCGACCTGAACTCGCACACTCTCAATGACAGAAGGGGAATCTTCTCTTAAAACCGAGGAAGGCGGTTTGATTCGGGGCGGGGGATTCTCGCGGATGGTCAGCACGGGCGTCTCATCGGTGTCTTCCCGCAGAGGCGGAAGTTCTTCCCGGTCGGGGGAGGTCTGGATGGGCTTGAGAGCCGGAGGTGGCGCCGGGTTGGATGCCTCGGTATTCCCCTGATCCGAGGGAATAAAGGCTCCCCCGACTATCTCCGAACCGGAGTCCGACTGTGAAGCGGCCAAAATCGGGCCGAATAGCACCACCCCGGCAAACGCGAGGTTGCTTGCCCAAGCCATGAAAAGTCTGATTTTTCTATTCATTTCCCTCATCATTAATCGACCGGCGCGAGCCGAAACTGAATCGAACCATTCCTTTCGGTGAGACCTAATGTTACTCTGATTTGAGCGGAATCGGCTACATCCTCGGGAAATTTGATGGAACTTTGTCCTTCCTAGGATTTCTGGGAGCACCGCCCTTGGGATTCCGATTATTTCACTCAACGAAAGAACTTTCATCGAGGATAAAGTGCAGGGGTCCAACAAACCGGTTGTGATGGTGGTCGATGACGAAGACGCGGTTCGCTATTCGTTCCGTCGAATGATGGCCAACGAACCTTTCCAGGTTGAGGCGTTCTCAAGCGGACTCGAGGCGGTCGACCGAGTCCGTGCGGGCGGGATCTCCGTGGTCGTTCTGGATGTTCGGTTGGGTGGCGATATGGATGGCATCCAAACCTTACAGGCAATCAAGGAATTGGAGCCGAAGGTGTCAGTCATTTTGATGACCGCGTACGCTTCCGCCAACACCGCCATCGAAGCCACACGCCATGGGGCCTTTGATTATGTCCTAAAACCATTCGAATCGGAGGAGATGCGGCGCCTCATCCAACGGGCCTACCAAGCCCATGAGGCAATGGCGACCTCCATTCACTTCCAGGAAACGAAAAGCGAGGAGGAGCCCTCCGAGTCAGGCGATTGCATCATCGGTCTCTCCGCCCCGATGCAGGAGGTTTACAAGAGCATCGGGCGTGTCGCCAATTCCAGCGAGCCGGTTCTCATCCGCGGCGAAAGCGGCGCCGGCAAGGAGTTGGTGGCTCGGGCCCTGTTTCAATACTCCGGTCGACGAGACGCTCTGTTCCTGCCGGTCAATTGCGGCGCCATCCCGGAAGCGCTTTTGGAGAGCGAGTTCTTCGGCCATGAGAAGGGCTCCTTCACCGGTGCGCACGAACGAAAAATCGGCAAACTCGAACAGGCGGATGGCGGCACGGTCTTTCTCGATGAGATTGGGGAAATGCCCCTCGAGACTCAGGTCAAACTCCTCCGATTCCTTGAGGACCGTGTGGTCACTCGGATCGGAACCGCGCAAGGGAAGAAGGTCGATGTCCGAATCATCGCCGCCACCAACCGGTCCCTGGAGGAGATGGTCACAGAGGGAGCCTTTCGCGAGGACCTCTATTACCGTTTGAATGTGGTCACCATCGAAATGCCCCCCTTGCGACGCCGGAAAGAGGACATCCCGGACCTCGTCAAATACTTTGTCAACAAACACTCAAGGGCCAATGGCATTAAGGCCCCCGCGATCCTGCCGGAAACACTGCGAACTCTGGAGGAATACGAATGGCCGGGGAATGTCCGCGAACTCGAGAACACCATTCGAAGGGTCCTGGTCCAGTGTCGCGGCCACGCCATCACCCCGGATGATCTCGGGCTTGGCGATGGCCCCACCTCACTCCATTCGGAAACCTCCGAAAAGGGGGCCGAAAAATCCCTGGCGGTCCACCTCGAAAACAAGCTCAAGAAAGCCCGCGCCGATCTCCAACGAACCGGAAACTGCGCCCCGGTCCTCCCCGAACTGGAACTGACCCTGGTCGAGAAAGCCCTGGAACTGACTCAGGGGAACCAAGTCCAAGCCTCCAAAATCTTAGGAATGTCGAGAAACACCCTCCGTAAACGTGTTCAATCCATCGACAGTTCGGAATAAAGTCATGACTCTCGCCAAGCGACGCCAACCCGGATCCTTTCAGTTGGGTTGGTGGATCGCAATCTGTGTCTCAATCGTCTTGTCGCCAGTATTGGCCGAACCAAGCCCGGCCGATCCATCCCGGGGCGACCAAGAAATCTTCAACCGGGTGTTAAAAGAAACCGCTCGAATCCGCGGGCTCGAGTTCAAACAGAAGGTCCCCCTCAACCGGATCGCCCGCGAGGATCTCCACCCCTTGTTCGAAAAAGAATTGGAGAGGGTTTACACCGACAACGATTTCAGAGGAATCGAGGGGTCACTAGAACTTCTGGGCGCCATCCCGGAGGGATTGAGGGTCGATCGGATGCTGTTGGCGATGATCGGCGAACAGGTGGCTGGGTTGTACGATCCCGCTTCCAAGGAGATGAAGGTGGTGGGCGACCTCTCCCTCGGGGTTGGCTTGGTCCAAATCATCCTCGAACATGAATTGACCCATGCCCTGACCGACCAACATTTCGACCTCCAGTCGCTTCCGATCGAGGATATCCACAATGACGACCGAGCGTTGGCCGCGCTCGCTCTGGTGGAGGGGGACGCCACCCTTTCGATGTTGGAGTATGGGAAGGATCTCGGAATCCAATCGATTATCTCCACGTTCGTCATCAGTCTGTTCATGGACCAGGCCTCCTTCAATTCCGCGCCGCCCTTCTTCCAGGGTTGGCTGATCTTTCCCTACATCGGGGGAGAAACCTTCCTCCTCGACGCAATGAAGAAATATCGGGTCGAGGATCACCGATTAGTTCCCAAAAAGGGATTCCATGGATTCGACTGGGAGTTAGTGGATTACTTTTACCGAAACCCTCCCGTTTCCACCGAACAGATACTTCACCCGGAGAAAATCGGATCGAGAGATGATCCACCCAAAGAAATCGACGAGGATTTCCTCCAGCCAATCCTCGAAAATGGCTGGGAATGCACCTGGGAAAACACCCTGGGGGAGTTCCTGACCCGAACCCTCTTCGAGCAGACTCTGCGGCTCACCGAGGCTCGACGCGCGGCGGAGGGATGGGGCGGGGACCGGTATTTCCTCCTCGCGAAAAATGGGCGAAAAGTCCTTGTCTGGTTCACAATTTGGGATACCCTGGAAGATAAGGAAGAGTTCGCCGATTCCTGTGATAAGATGAGGAAACGGGGTGTTTTCCCTGGCAATGCTGTTGTCCATCGAGTAGAGGACCGGCCCGAAGCGCTTGTCGTCATTAGCCGCGACCTGAACTCGAAAGAAATTGAAGAACTGATCGAGTCCCTATGAAATCGATTCTACGCAAAACTCACCAGCGCTTTATCTTTTGGGGTCTGTTGGACCTGGTCGTCACCCTTGTGGCCATCGGAGGATTGTCCCTCATCGTGGCGACCGCGCTGAACCTCCTTGAACCGCCGACCGGCGTTCAGAAAGTGGGAATGTACATCTGGTGGGTGGTCGCCCTCGTCCTGGTCGCCTGGAGAGTCGCGGTCTTTTTTGTGGCGCTGTTCAATTCGAAAGGCATATTGGAGAGACTGGAGCAAACCCATCCCGAATACCGCAACGAACTCTCCACCCTGGTTTATCTCGACGCGCATGGCGATGAGGTCAAGCACCTTGGATTCTCCCCCGCGCTGATCAAGGCATTGAGGAAAGAGGTGGAGGAACTTCCGCCGCCGCAATGGGCGAGGTTGGGCCTTTCGCCCACCACTCGAAAATCGTTGCTGGGGCTAGGCGCGGTTGGGGCGGCGGCTCTAATCGGGTTCATCTTGTTCTCGCCGGGATACACTCAAAAATTGGTTCGAGCCCATCTGTATGGGGAACAAGAGATTCTCACCGAATCCACTTTTCCCGTCGACCTCCCAGGCAAGGTTGAGGTCCCCTTTCGCCATGAATTGACTCTCTCACGAGAAGGAGAGGATCCTTATTTACACGTGGATTTCACCAAGGTTTCTCCGGACCAAAAACTGGATCTGCTCGCCAAAACGGAGGGCAATGAATGGCGCGTGGTAGGCCGTATCTCCGGAGACAATAGCAATACGATCGCCCCCCTAAGCCTCAGTATCGATCGTCCGACACAGATCTGCTTCTCGGGCGAGGAGGGTTTGAGCACGGTTTGCGAGGTTGTTCCGGTTTACCCGCCCGCGGTCGAGTCCACCGAGGTTGCGATTGAAGCCCCGGATTACACGGGGAAACCACGAACAATGGTCTCCGACTCGGAAAGAATCGAAGCGTTCGAGGGATCTCGGATTGCGGTCGATTGGAAGACCAATGGACCGGTCCTCGCCTCGACCCTCGAAATCCTCTCGCCAACTCGCTCGGTGTTGGAGTCCACACCTCTCGTCTCTGAAGCCTCGGAGACGTTCAGTCATCGGTTCGATCTCGCGGATAACACCCATGTCCGATTGACTCTCTCCGACAGGTTCGGACAGAGGGGAATGTCCGATGTGCTCCACATGATCGCGGTCGCGGACGGTTCGCCGGAGGTGGAAATCCTCTCGCCAACTCGCGAGGTGACTCTCCCCCCCGATCTCCGTATCCCGATCAAGATGACCGCCCGCGACGATATTGGATTGTCGACCGTTGAAATGATTTACCGAGTCGATAACGGGATGCCCGCGGGCGGCCAATACCACCGAGAGGTCCTCGCCGATCATCTGGCGGGGTTGGTGGGTGGGGCGACTCCCTTTATCGGAGAAACCGTTTTGGATCTTTCAGCGCTCGACTTGTGGCCGGGCGATCAAGTGGTTTACTGGTTCGAGGCGACCGACTATCGAGGCGACCTCCCCCCCGGAAAGGGACTCAGTCCCAATTACTTTGTCCGATATCCCACAGTCGAGGAGAACCTGGATGAGATGGCCTCGGTCCGTGAAAAATCGGTCGATGGCATGCAGGAATTGCTCGATGAACAGAAACAGATTAACCGTCAGTTCGAGGAAATCCGGAAAGACCTTCAACGAAATCGCTCGAATCTAACCGACCCCGATTTTAAATTCGACACTCAAAAGAAACTCGCCGACACCTATCAGCAACAACAAGAACTGCAGCAGAAACTTGCTGAAGCGGGTGAACAGTTCGATGAGACGGTGAAGCGGTTGAGCGAAAACGAGGATCAAGCCCTCCGAACCCTCCACAAATTCCAGCGGGTCCAGGAATTGATGGATGAATTGATGACCGAGGAGTCCAAAAAGATCCTCCAGGAACTCCAAGAGACTCTCAAACAGCTTCAAAAGGATGAACTTCGACCGGAGGAATTGGAGCAAACAGAACAGACTCTCCAAGACTTCGAAAAACAGTTGGATCGTCAACTCGCTCTCCTGGAAAACATATGGATGGAGCAGGAGCTGGAGGCTCTCCGGGATCAAGCCGAGGAACTCGCCCAGCGGCAGGAGGAACTGAAAGATTCCACCATGGACCAACTGAGCGAGGAGGACAAGGAGGAGGTGGAGCGGGATACCGCCGAACCCGAATCGGGTGTCGAGGATTCCGAGCAAAACATGGAAGAACGTCTCGATGAGATGATCGACAATCTCGAGAAGAAGATCGAGGAGAAGCAGGAATCGGGAGAGGACGGTCAGTCCAAACAAGAGACCGCCGATTCCGATCAACAGAAGGAATCCGCCAAATCCGAGTCCGATTCCTCCAAAGAAAATACCTCTTCCGAGGATTCCAAGAAGCAGGATGCCAACGGGGAGGAACAAGAGCAAACCGCCTCCGGCGAAAAGAGCGACCAAGCCAAGCAAGAGGAAGAATCCGCCGACAAGGACGGTCTAAACGAAAAGGAGGCCGCTCAACAGGAGAGCCAGACCGCTCAGAACTCGCAGGACGATAAGTCCGAAGAGGCTCAACAACAGCCCTCCGAGGAAAACAGCGCAATGGCCGAGCGCCAGGAGCAACTCAACAAGGAGACCGATCGTCTGATCGAGGAACTCAAACGGTTGACAGAGAAGGCTCAGGAAAAAGAAAACCAACTCGCCCAAAGGTTGAGTGAGATGAACGAGGGCGAGATGTGCGACTCGATCCAGGGTTCTCAACAAAGTGCGCAGTCCCAGCTCAAACAGAACCAAATGAAACAGGCGGCGAAGAGTCAATCCAAAGCCGGACAGAAGATGCAACAACTCGCCCAATCCTTGGGGCAGTGCTGCAATGGTTCCGGGCCCGACATGGAGGAGATTGTCGCCAAGATGCGAGAGATTCTCGATCGCTCGTTCGTTCTTTCGGGCGAGGGGGAGGGGACCGACAGCAACCTGGAACGTTACAAGGGGCTCGCGGAATGGCCGAATGTGGATCGGATGAGTCGCATGGGGACCGAGATGGGCTGGTATCGTCAGGAATCCTCCCGACTATCGAAGGATTTTTCCGATCTGGCCAAGGACAACCCATTCGCCGATTTCGAGGTGGTCAAGAAACTCGACCGCGCCGCGGAGCAGTGGAAAAGAAACACCCAGACCATGGAGGAGGATTCCCCCATCGCGGTCTCGATGCGTTCCCACCAGGCCTTGGCCTCTGTGAATGAGGCGATCGAAAAACTCATCGAATCCCTCGATGAAACCAACTCGCAAAGCCAGAGTTCCTCCGGCCTCGAGGGGTATTTCAAAGGAATCAAGAAGATGCTCTCCCAACAAAAGGGGATCAACGAGCAGACTCAAAAGTTGAAAGACAAGATGGGCCAAAAACCCGGCGAGGAAATGCCCGGCCAGTCCCAGAGTCAAGGACTTTCGCCACAGGAACAGCTTAAGAAGATCGCCCAACAACAAGCCGCGACAAGACGCCAGCTGGAAGCGTTGGAGGAGCAATACAAGGGCATTAAGGAGCGCACGGGCACTCTCGAGGGAGTGGGCGACCAGATGCGGGATGTCGAGCGAGACCTCGACCAGGGCATCCTGAACGATCGAGTCACCGACCTTCAGGAGAACATCGTCCAGAGACTCCTGGACGCCGAGAAATCGATTCACAACCAGGGCTACAAGAAAAAGAGACGCGCTCTCCACACCGATGACATCATGGTCGAGGAAACCCCTTCCACGCTCCCCGATTTACTCGAGGGCGAGGAGGAGGAAGACCTCGCGCGGCTCCTAAGAAAAGATCTCCAAAACGTCTCGCCTCACTGGCGCGAGCGGATTCGAAAGTATTACGACAGTCTCTTAACGCCTTGACCCCCATTCCTATCCCAACGATCATTTCGTCATCCAGGCTAAGAGGGGTGTCGCCATCGTCGAAACAAATGGATCCGAAAGAAAGCGCTTAGAGGCAGCGCGACGCCTCTTCGAGCACTTTGCCGAGTTGGCGAACGCGCCATTTTATGTTCGGCTTTGGGATGGATCCCTGATTCCCATGGGCAGGGATGCGGCGGAGGACTTGGTCGTGACATTGTCCGGTCCAGGGGTCCTCGGTTCGCTGCTTCGGGGCCCCAATCTCGAAAACCTCCTCCGTGAATACGTCCATGGTCGAATCGAAATCCAAGCCCCCAGCTTGATCGAGTTCTTCGAGCGCGTTCGGAAGACTCGCCCGAAGATTAAGTTCCGGGAGATCAAGAAGTCGCTCCTCGTCAAATCCTCTCTCCAATTCCTGTTCGCAACCCACGAAAAGGATCGAGTGCAACTTGGATACAATCGTGACGAGACCGGTCGAACCGCCTCCAACCGAGACAACCGTGAGTTTGTGCAGTTTCATTACGATCTGAGCAATGATTTCTATAAACTCTTCCTCGACCCCGAGATGCAGTACTCATGCGCGTACTTCAACGACTGGACTCATTCACTGGAACGGGCTCAATTGAACAAACTCGAAATGATCTGCCGGAAGTTGCGACTTAAGCCGGGGGAAAAACTCCTGGACATTGGTTGCGGTTGGGGCGGATTGATCTGTTACGCCGCCAAGCACTACGGCGTCACCTCGCATGGCGTTACGCTCTCTCAAAAACAATTCGATTTCGCGCAGGATAAAATCGACAGGATGGAACTGCGGGATCGAGTCTCCATCGAACTCCGCGATTACAACGAACTTGAAGGAACCTACGACAAGATCGCCAGCATCGGGATGTATGAGCATGTTGGAATCGCCCAATACCCCCAATACTTCCGGAAGATTCACTCCCTGCTCAGAGACCGCGGCATTCTCCTCAATCACGGCATCACCCGTCGCGCGAAAAGGGATCTGAAAAAGTTCAAGAAAATTCGACCGGAAAATCGATTGATTCTAAAATACATCTTCCCCGGGTCCGAGTTGGACCATGTTGGGCACACCGTGGAATCGTTGGAAGCGCACGGATTCGAGGTTCATGATGTCGAGGGGTGGCGTGAACACTACGCCCTAACCTGTAAATATTGGTGCCAAAGGTTGGAGGCGGAATCCGAACGCGCCATCTCTTTTGTTGGACCCGAGAAGTACCGCATGTGGATCGCTTATCTCGCGGGGGTCTCGTTGGGATTCGCCGACGGTTCCCTTCGCATCTTTCAGGTGGTGGCTAGCAAACACCGCGCCCGCGGGCCGGCGGAGTTGCCTCCCTCAAGGGGAGATCTTTATGAAAGACCCTTTGGCCCCTCGTAGACCGAGGGCTTTGGCCTCATCATCTTAACCAGGGAATCGACAAACCCAGTTCCTCGGGTGATTTTTCGACATAGTAGAGTTCGCAGCGAACCCAGCCATGCCCCCCAGGTTCATCTTCAAAATAGATCCGCGCCGTGAAGTCGTTTGCCTCAGTCGGCTGCTCCAGCACAAAGGGATGGAGAGGACGAGATTCGATGTCCTTGGGGATGACGGTCACCTCTTTCCGAGGAAGCGGCTTGGTGATGTCCAAAGTTTTGATTGAAGGATGATCCCATCTCATGTGATGAATCTCGGTTTCGGTCCCCGAGATGATAAGAATATCGTTCCCATCGATTTGCGCCTCGAATCGCCCAAATAGAACCGCTTCATCTCCGTGCTCCTCTAACACCGATCGATATCGGGCTTGCTGATTCGCCACCGTCTCTTCGATCTCTTGTCGTGTCGGCGCATCCCGAAGTAGGGATCGTGTTGAATCGATGCTCTCCAACGCCTCGGCGGACTTCTTCAGCAGGAGATCGACTCCGAACAATTGGTAGCCGAAGCCCGGGGACGTGGCAAATGCTTCTCTCGCGGCGATGAGTCGTTGATGGGCTCTTTCCAAATGACTCTTCGATTCGACACTTGGTTCCTCCAAATAATCGAAAAGCGCGAAGGCGTCGCGGACATAACGGTTGTTGGTCTGGATCAGAAGGCGGGTCATGGTCAGACGGTTCTTGATCTCGACGGCAAGTTCGGAATCTTCGAACCGACCTTTTATCTCTTGGAATTTGCCAACCATCTCCTCAGCCACCTCAAGTCCATGGTCGAGATCCTGCAAGGTCTCCTGCATCCATGGCCGGCAACGAAGATAAACGCGCTTCCAAAACTCGAGATGTTCCCTTCCCTGGTCAATCGCCGGAATCCCCATCTCTGGGAATGTCCCAACACGCATGTGCTGGAAGGAATTGAACTGGCCATAAGAGACCGGTTCGATATGAAGACCGTACTTGTAGGCATGGGGCGATAGGAGGTAAATCTCGGCCATGGCCTCCGCCAACTCCGGGCCGAAATGAATGGAACAAAAATCTTTCGCGATCTGTTCCATGGATTCATTGGGATTCCACTGGAGACGGTAGAGAACGTAATCGTAGGCCTCCCGAGTCCCCCACCCATTCTGCGGCATCCCACCCCCAAGCGCCACACCGACTACCTTCGAATCCTCGGGCATCAAAAAGGTCTGAAGTCCGGATTGGTAATACTCCCCCGCGAAGGTCGGGAAGATGTTCGTTCGTCCCCCCTCGTAATAGTTCATCGTCTCGAACATGACGACGGACTCGTGAGGAGTCAGATTAAAAGTTCGATTGTAGGGCTGGTGCCACCAACGGTCCCCCTGAGTGATCTTGGGTTTGAGATAGAAATTTTCGGTCGGGATCTCATCGGTGAAGATCTCTCGATGAACCTCCGGAGTGGTCAGTTCGTGCAGGACCAGACTCCAAGTGAAATGGAAATAGGTCTTGCCGAACTCGCCGACCACCACGTCATAGACGGTTTTCACAAACTCACGAAACCGCTTCGTATAAGACCAACCGCACTCCGGCGTTTCGTGCATTGGATCGTAGATCTCATAGTCGTCCCAAAACCCGCTGAGATCGTCATTGCAGATTTCGATGCCATCGAGTTCGGGCAGCGCGGTGAGGAGTTTCCGGTACTTCTCCCGTACCGCTTCCCAGAATTTCGGATCGCAGGGCGAAAGAGTCGCCCCAACCTCTCGAATCAGGGAGGGATGATGGGCGAACCCATGCGAGAAGGAAAACATTTTCATGTGGAGGGAGTGGGCGTACTCGATCAACTCCCTCGCTCGCTCACGGTTTGAGGCGTTACGAGTCGCCTCCGGTTCGGAGTCCCAAGGAACAAGATCGAGAACCGGCGGCCCGGCCACCCAATTGAATCCGTAACGCAGCGAGTTCCGCAATCTCGCCTCGCTCCCGCCGCCGGGGGAACTCTTGCCCCAGGGGCAATCGACCCGGAGATTGAGTGCGGGGACCCGGACTTCATTCAGATCGGGAATCTTTTTGTGCACCCGAATTCGATCCCAGAGCCAGTACAGCCCTCGAACGTCGCCAACAAGCGAAGCGCCCGCGATGAGGAGCGTCCGCTTCTCGCCATTCGAAAAGGTCCGAAGACCAAAACCCTGTGGAAAATAATCCTTGACTGGATCAAGGTCACGCTCGGCCATGAATCGCTGAACCGCGATGTTTCGATCGGGTCCGCCGACCAAGATCCAATTATCCTTATCAGTCGGGGCGCCTTCCGAAATCTCGAACGCGAGACCCAGGGGTTGTCCAGTCTCGTTCAGGTCCTGAATCGCCAGTCGGATCGCCTCATCCGCGGCCGCATTGGGAGGAAGGGAAAAACGCCAGATCTCACTAGGTTCAGGAAAGGCCCATTGGGCTGGGAATAGCAAACCAAAGAAGACACTGACACAAAGAGAGCGACGCATAGAACCCAAGATCTCCACATTCCAAAAATGGAATCCAACGGCGGTATTCTAAATGAAATGGAATCGGCGCCGAACCCCTGCTATCTTCTCGATCCATGAAAATGATTCTAATTCAACTCGTGACCGCCTGGTTCATGACCGGCGTCATTTGGACAGTCCAAGTCGTCCATTACCCTCTCTTTGCCCAGGTCGGTTTGGAGGAGTTCCAGACCTATGAAGCCCTCCACACTAAGTGGATCACTTATGTGGTCGCGGCCCCGATGTTGGTCGAATTGTTCTTGGCCGGTTTTTGGCTCATCCAGGATGACCGACGCATCCCCAAGTGGATGCCTTATGCTGGCGCTCTACTGGTCGGGATCATTTGGTTCGCGACTTTCGCTTTCTCGGTCCATTACCACAACCAACTGATGCGAGGGTTCCGCCAGGATTCTTGGTCTGGACTGGTCACCACGAATTGGATACGAACGGCGTGCTGGACGGCCCGCGGGATCCTGCTTGTTTACGCTCTCGACAGAGTTTGGCGATGGGAGGCCTCCTCAAAAGCCTTGACATCCCCTGGGAGTTCGCAAAACATTCAGGAAACCGCTGGGGAGTAGTTCAACTGGTGGAACGCTTGGTTCTGGTCCAAGATGTTGAGGGTTCGAGTCCTTCCTCCCCAGCCATTGATGGTCTTTCGCAAATCCACAATGCTCAATCCACCCACCCCAAAGTCCAGAGTGGCATTCCTGGAGAAAATGTGGCGATTTATTTGGAGGCTACTCATGCTTGATCTGCCTCGAAATAGGCCGTCTTGGGTGTTGAAATCGATTGCAGTACTTCTGTTTGCTTTCCCCCTCGCCTCCCAGTCCATGACGCTGACCCGCGCCGGATCGCGACTCTTGGTCGACAACAAGCCGATCCGCCTCGTGGGTTATGGTTGTTATGGCATGGTCAGCGAATCCTCGTTCGAGAGCGTAACGTTTTTTGACCGCTTGGCCGAGTCCCGGATCAACTTGGTCCGTGTCTGGGTTCTCTTTCATTGGACCAACGACCTCACCCCTTTCGAGGGGAGTCGCGCAAGTCGGTACGACCTCCTAAAACAAAACGACGCCTTCTATTCCAGACTCAAGAATTTCGTTGGGATGGCCGAGGAACGGGGAATCGTGGTCCAGGTCTGTCTCTTCGATGGAGTTGCGCTCACCGGGGACAATTCAACCAACCGTTGGCCGAATTTCCCCTACAACACTGTCAACAATTTTCAGGACTACCTCACCAGTCCGGGTCAATTCAACGATGTCCCCTCGGAATGGTGGTCGGAGGTAACGGGTCCGTTGATCGATCGGGTGGTGGATGAACTGGGGAACTTCGGGAACGTCATTTACGAGGCGGTGAATGAGCCCGACACACACGGATTGGACACGACCTCCCCCCAGTTCGACCGTGATGTGGTCGACCGTCTGTACGACCTGTTGCATCGGCCCGATTACCAAGGGAGCAAGATCATCTCGGTGAACCCCGAGGCTGCCCTGTTAAGGGAATGGGCGATTTCCTATGGAAAGGTGGATTTGGTGTCCTATCACATCAAATCGACTGACGCGCCGCAAGGTATTTCGGATGTTGGAAAACCGGTCTTGATCAGCAACGATGGAGACACGAGCCAGAGGACCGAAGCCTTTGGGGGACTCGACCCGGTAAGCCGCCTCGCCCGAATCCAGTCAATGCTCGACAACACCTTTCCCCACGAAGAGGTCGATGGGACCCGACACTTCGAATGCCTGGACAAGGGACTCTATGGATCGACTTGGACAACCGACAATTACGATCCCCGCTACGAAAACAGAAACGAGGAAATCATTGAGTTGTTGTCCGGCTACGCGCCAATCATCCCTGAAAGACCCGCCAGCCAACTCCGCTTGCGTTGATCCCTCAGATCAGGCGAGGACCTGCTCCACCAAATTCCCATGCACGTCGGTCAGACGGAAATCCCTTCCCTGGTAGCGGAAGGTGAGTTTCTCGTGATCGATTCCGATGAGATGGAGGATGGTGGTGTTGAAATCATGGATATGCACCGGATCCTTGATGATGTTGTAGCTGAAATCGTCGGTCTCGCCCAAGCTGAAGCCGGGTTTCACTCCCCCGCCAGCCATCCACATGGTGAAGCAACGGCCATGATGGTCTCTACCGTAGTTGTCGGCGGATAGCGCCCCTTGCGAATAAATCGTTCTTCCGAATTCGCCGCCCCAAATGACCAGCGTGTCGTCGAGCATGCCTCGCTGTTTCAGGTCCTTCACCAAAGCGCCGGATCCCTGATCGACATCCCCACATTGCAGAGCGATGTCACGCGGCAAATTAAAATGTTGATCCCAGCCACGATGGAAGAGCTGGACAAAGTTCACACCCCGCTCCGCCAAACGCCGCGCCAGCAAACAATTGGAGGCGAAACTCCCCGGCTTCTTCACATTCGGCCCGTACATCTCAAGGACATTCTCCGGTTCGTCGGAAATATCCATGAGTTCCGGAACCGAGGTCTGCATGCGATAAGCCATCTCGTATTGCTCGATTCGCGTGTTGATTTCCGGATCGGCGAAGGTCTCCTCGGTCATTCGATTGAGCTCGCCAAGGCCATCCAACATGCGACGTCGCATGTCCTTATTGAACCCGGGCGGGTCGGACAGATACAGGACCGGATCGTGGCCGGAACGGAATTTGACCCCCTGGTGCTCCGAGGGCAGGAATCCGGGTCCCCAGAGACGCTCGAAAAGGGGCTGAGCATCCCGCATCGAACTCCCCTTGGAAAGCAGAACCACAAACGAGGGGAGATCCAAGTTGGCGCTGCCGAGCCCGTAACTCAACCAAGCGCCCAAACTGGGTCGTCCAGGTTGCTGAGAACCGGTCTGAATGTAGGTGATTGCCGGATCGTGGTTGATCGCCTCGGTGTTGACGCTCTTGATGACACACATATCGTCGGCGTTCGAGGCGATCTGAGGAATGAGTTCGCTGAACCAGTGGCCGCATTCCCCATGCTGTTGGAACTTAAAGATCGATTGGGCCATCGGGAAGGAATCTTGCCCCGAGGTCATGCCGGTGAGTCGCTGCCCGTTCCGGACCGAATCGGGGAGTTCCTCGCCATTGTGCGCCTGCATGGCCGGTTTGTAATCGAACAAGTCGATCTGCGAGGGTCCGCCCGACATGAACATATAGATGATTCGTTTGGCCTTCGGAGCGAAATGAAGATGTTGGAGGTGCGCCCCGACCCCGGTCGATAGGTCCGGCCCGGCGGCAAACGCCTTTCCTCCCATTAATGAGGCCAGCGCGGCAGTCCCGATTCCCATGCTGGACAACCCAAAAAAATGTCGCCGGGTCATCAATCGCGCGTATTCTTTTTGCAGTTCATCCATCGTTCTTCACCTCGTTCAAAATCTTTCCTCATCTGTCACTTCTATGCCAAAATTAGTCGCTTGCCAGCCGGTTCTGGGATGGGATCTCCGAATTCTTTGGCGGTGTCGATCCAGAGTTCGATGGCCTCATTGACATTCTCGAGAGCCTCACTCTGAGTTTCACCATGTGCCATACACCCCGGAAGTTGGGGAACTTCACCTACGTAAGAATGATCTTCATCGCTCCAATAAAGGATGACTTCGTATTTATTGGTTTTCAAATCCGGAGAGGTCATTCTCAACGATCACCCTTCTAACCTGTTTTACCTGGTACGCTTTAGCCAATGGGCCGTCACGCTGGATGTTTATTTTGTCAACCACGTCTTCTTTTCGAAAAACGTGGTGGCTACCTTTCACTCTTTCATCGAAGCCCAATTTCAGGAGTAGATTTCGGAGGTCTTCGAATTTTATGTTGTTGTCCGATTTAGCCTTGAGAATCCTCAGTATGAGTTTTTCATACTTTCCCATCCTCAACTCTTCGTAATCGCCTCATCCAAATTCAGAATCATGCTCGCCACCGTTGTCCACGCCGCGAGATCCGCCTTGTCCAAATTCTCCGGGATGGGGGATTCGCCAACGCTCACAAACTTTTCGGCGGCTTCAGTATCCGAACGATAATCCTCCAGCTGCTTCCCATAGATGTTCAGGAGGATTTCGGTCTCTTTTTCATTCGGCAAACGGCAAGTGGCTCGCTCGAAGGCGTAAGCCACCTTCGCCTGGGGCGTTCCGCCGCCCTCGATCATCATTCTTTGCGCCAGAACCCTCGCGGCTTCGAGATAAACCGGGTCGTTCATCAGGGCCAACGCTTGGAGTGGCGTATTCGTCCTCTCGCGACGCGAGGTGCAAACCTCACGGTTGGGAGCGTCGAACACCAGCATTCCCGGAGGCGGGCATTGACGTTTCCAGAAGGTGTACATACCCCGGCGGTATAGATCGGAACCATCATCCCGGTCGTAGGATTGCGCCGAGAAGCCGGAACCGTAGGCGACCTCCTCCCAAAGCCCTTCCGGTTGATAAGGCTTGACGCTGCTGCCTCCGATCTTCCGATTCAGCAACCCGGCAATGGCCAAAGCGTTGTCACGCACCAACTCCGCCTCGAGACGATAACGCGGGCCGCGTGAAATCAGTCGATTCTTGGGATCTTTCTCCAAACGGTCGGGGGTGATCACCGAGGCCTGACGATAGGCGGCCGATGTCACGATCAATTTCTGGATGTGCTTCACATCCCAACCGCTCTCCATGAACTCCACCGCCAACCAATCCAGGAGTTCGGGGTGGCTCGGCCATTCTCCCTGAGATCCGAAATCCTCCGCTGTCTTGACAATGCCTGTCCCGAAATAGTGTTGCCAATACCGGTTGACCGTAACTCGCGCGGTCAATGGGTGCTTGTCGCTGACCAACCATTTCGCCAGTCCGAGGCGGTTGGGCTCCGTTTTTTCCGGAAGCGCGGGAAACACCGCTGGGATTGCGGCATGGACCACATCGCCGGGTTGATCGTATTGACCTCGCACCAGGAAATGAGTCTCTCGCGGCTCGCTCATTTCCGACATCACCATTGTGGTCGGAATCGATTCATCAAATTCCTTCCGCTTCTGTTCGAGATCGGCCAACTGTTGTTTTTGTTCCCTCCACTCGGGGGAATTTGTCTGCCGATAAAAATTCCTGAGTTGTTCTTTCTGTCCCTCGCTCCGATCCTCCTTGGCAAGGGTCAGTATGGTTTCGATTTCGGTCGGGTACTCGCCCATTTGCTCCTCGGCTTTATCGAAGAAAAAGGCGTATTGGTTTCCGTAGTTGACCACTTTCATCAACAACTGGTTCTCGCCCTTCGACAAGTTCAAGACAACCTCGTCGCGCTGATCGTCAACCCCGCGCTGCACATCGTTGTCATGGACAACATGGCCGTTGAGCCAAACCTTGACCGCGTCGTTGCTGCCCACCGAAAGCTTCATCGAGCGATCGCTGGGGGACTGAATGGTTCGGTAAAGATAGGTCGCCGCGACATCCCCGCTGAGGGGATGTATCTTTCCGTCCTCATACATCGGAGTCGCGAGGGTCCATTTCTGCCGGCCGTCCTCGTAGGTGGCCTCGAGATCGATTGACTGCTCGGGCTCATAAGCGGTCTTGTAGGCGGTCTGCCCATCGACCGCTTTGAAGGGACCGGAGACATACCATTTCCCAAAGGACGAGGGGGCCATGGTCGGATCGGAACTGACCGACACGCGGAATCTCCCGATGTTGTGTCCGGCGTATTGCGACTCATGCTTGAGACGAACCTTCAGGTGGATTCCCTCGCCAGTGGAGATTGGAGTCTTAGGCGTGAAAATGGCCGAACGGTTCTCGCGCAATTCGTATCCATCCACACCCCAACCCGTTTCGGCGTTGCCATCGATGGCGTTCGCGATGTCGAACCCTTCTTGAGAGTGATCGGCCTGCGCCTCGATCAGTTCGACTTTGTTGACCTGATCGGGTTGAGCATCGTTCTTCAATTCCACCTCGAATTCGGAGAGGACAAAATTGGCGTTTTCGGATCGGCCAGTCCCCCCTTCGACAAAACTCTCATCGGTCAACGCCTCGAGGCGAATCGCCTGGACATTGGCGAGCGTTTCGGGGAAAACGACTTCGTAAACGTCTTTCTCCGGATTGGCTCCACTCGTCAAAACCGACTTGTCCTCGAGCACTCTCATCGAAGCCCCCTCGATCGAGGTGGCGCTGGAGGGGTTGAGCGCGGTCCATCGGTCCTGCAGCTTCTGACTGACTTCGTTCTCCCATTTGGATTGGGCCTCGTCGAGTTCCGGAATCGGGCGATCCAGTTCCGTTTTCAAGTCCGAGATCTGACTGTCGTACGCCGCCAACTTGGTGCGTTGTTCTTCATCCGGCGCCTTGATCATTGGCTCAGCGTTGCCACGCTGGCCATCCAATCCCTTTTCCGAAATCGTGTTGAAAAAGGCGGTGAACTGATAAAACTCTTTCTGCGAGACCGGATCGTACTTGTGGTCGTGGCACTTCGCGCATTCGAGAGTCAGCCCCATCCAGGTCGTCCCCATCGTTTGAACGCGGTCAAAGACATACTGGGTTCGGTATTCCTCGGGAATCGCGCCCCCCTCGTAATTGATCATGTGATTCCGATTGAAACCGGTCGCGATCTTTTGATCCAAGGTCGGATGATCCAGCAAGTCTCCCGCGAGCTGCTCCACTGTGAACTCATCGAACGGCTTGTTGTTATTAAAAGCGTTAATCACCCATTCGCGCCAACGCCACATGTACCGCTCACTATCGATATGATAGCCATGAGTGTCTGCGTATCGGGCTAAATCCATCCAACGACGAGCCATCTCTTCCCCGTAATGGGGCGAGGAAATCAATCGATCCACTTCCTTTTCATAGGCATCCGGACTGTCATCCTCCAGGAATCGGTGCAATTCCTGAGGCGTGGGCGGAATGCCGGTTAGGTCGAGATAAAGACGCCGAATCAGCGACCGTCGATCCGCTTCCTTCGTGGGTTCGAGCCCGTTCTCCTCGAGTTTGGAGAGAACGAACGAATCGATCGGGTTTTTAGCCCAATCCGTCAGTTGAGTTTCGGGAATCTCGGGTCGCTTTGGGGGTACGAATGACCAGTGCTGCTCCCAATGAGCCCCCTCGGCGATCCATTGGGTGATCAGATCGATCTCTTCCTGAGTCAACTGCTTCTCGAATCCGGCGGGAGGCATGCGGTCGGCCTCATCCGTCGTGGTGATCCGGTGATAAACCAGGCTCGCTTCGAGATCTCCCGGAACGATCGGGTGCTTGCCGGATTTTCTTTCACCGAAGGCGTGCTCTTTCAGGTCGAGACGAAGCCCCGCTTTTCGATCCTCTTCATCCGGGCCATGGCAAAGGAAACATTTGTTGGAAAGGATCGGTCGGATCTGCTTACGGAAATCGACCTTGCCTTTGGCCGAGGTCAGTTTGGCGACTGGCCTTTGGATTTCCTCAGTCTTCGTCGGTTCTTCCGACTTCGTCTGTTGAAGGAGGAATTTTCCGGTTTGAAGCGCTTTGAGCCGGTCGACCAATTCTTGTTGGGTCTTTTCGGAGTCCGAGATCGCCTGATTCAACTCGGAGATTTTTCGATCGATTTCTTCGATCCCGGTTTGAGCGCGTTTCTGCTCTTCCGCGATTTGCTCTTGGATCGTTTTCAAATTCTCCGGGTCGGATTTGATCTGTTCCAAATCCTGAACCAAAGACTTCAGCGCCGTCTCCTGTTCGGTTGTCAGCGGGTCAGCTGATGCGGGATGAATAGGGGCTGATTCGGACACGGTCCATAACAGGACCGCGGCAATCGGAAGTATCGAAAGGAAACCTTTGAATTTCATATCCTCACCTTTGAAAAAGATGCGCTCCACACGCGCAATAAGTCCATTATCTCATTCTAACAAAGGATTTATCGCTGTCGACAGGATGATTGGTTATTTTTTTGTCAGTCTCCGGCCGCAGCTAGAGACCTCGCATTCCACTGTTGACACCGGAATACGGGGTTTTAGACTTCCCGACCGGGCCAATCTGGTTGTCACAGATTCGAAATAATTTTCAATCCCGGCGGTCGATATCGGCAGGGTCTTTTTATTTTTTAGGGTGGGTCGGCTCAACGCCGATGCTCATCGCAATGGCTTGAACCAATCGGAGTCTAGTTAGAAACTGTCATGAACCGCATCCGTCCGTTAGTCATTCCACTGGGAATTCTGATTCTCCTGATCGCCGCCTGGGGCCCCGCCTGGGACCCCGCCAACCTCTCTCCCGAGGGACAGAAAGCCATAGGCGTGTTCGCTTTCTGCCTCCTTTTCTGGATGACCCAGCCGATCCCCTTGGCCATGACCAGCCTCATGATCTTCGCCATTGTCCCCCTCCTCGGGATCAGCGAACCCAAAGAGGTGTTTTCGCTTTTCGGCAGCAACACGGTCTTCTTCATCCTCGGAGCGCTCATCATGGCTGGCGGGTTTGTCAAATCGGGCCTGTCGAGAAGGATGGCGGTCCTTTTCCTAGCCTCCTTTGGACGGACACCGGACCTCCTTCTCTTGGGAGTTCTCCTATCCTCGGCCTTTCTCGCGTGTCTTATGCCCGAGCACGGTGTGGCCGCCCTCCTCTACCCTGTCGCGATTCAGATCGCGGACTCCTTAAACTTGGAAAAGGGGAAATCCAACTATGGCAAGGCTTTGTTTTTCGCCTTGGCGTGGGGATCGATCATCGGGGGCATCACCACCTTCCTCGGCGGAGCCCGGAACCCCTTGGCGCTCGAACTCTATCAACAGTTCATGGATCGCCATCAACTTCAAGCGGGGTCGATGGTCTCGTTTGTGGATTGGGTGATCGCCGCACTGCCCGTGACTTTGGTCATGCTCTTCTTCGCCTATTGGGTGCTAAGAATCCTCTACCCCCCGGAAATCGAAGATGTCCGCGCGGCGCACCAAGTCCTCGAGGAGGACATTCGCGAGATGGGCCCCATTTCCCGTGACGAAATGAAAGTCGGCGCGGTCTATCTTGTCACGGTCATCGGTTGGGTGATTTCCGGCTATAAAGGGGACCTGGCCGGCAATCTCGCGATTATCGCCATCCTCGGCTCCGCCGGATTATTCCTGTTGGGGACTCTGACTTGGAAAGATTGCCAGCAGCATGTGAACTGGGGGGTCATCCTGATGTACGCGGGAGCGATCGCGCTTGGGAAAACTCTCGATGGAACGGACGCCGGTCAGTGGTTGGTCAACTTCACCTTATCCGGCCATCAATTTGGCCCAGTCTTGCTCTTGGCGGGGCTGATGGCATTCTCGAAACTGTTGACCGAGGGGATTAGCAACGCGGCGGCGGTCACCATCATCTTGCCGCTCGCTTTGGAAATGGGTCTCGAGGCGGGCATTCCTCTGGTGACCATTGTCTACGCGGTGGCGATCCCTTGCGGCTTGGTTTTCTGCCTTCCGATGGGAACGCCCCCGATGGCGATCTGCTACGACTCCGACTACTTCCGAATCCGCGATTCGCTCTTCAGCGGAACCATCATGAACATCATCAGTTGGATTGTCGTGGTGTTGGCGGGAATCTACTACTGGCCGTTCGCGGTCGAGTCTCCCCCCATAATTCCGTGAGGTTCTTCGGGATCAGGCGAGGTCCTCGGTGTAGCCGAGTCGCCTGAGTTGTTTGGGATCCTTTCGCCAATTCTTACGCACCTCCACCTTGAGGTCGAGAAAGAATTTCCGGTCGTGGATACGCTCCATCTCTTCACGAGCGTTGGTGCCGATCCGTTTCAGCATCTCCCCGCCCTTTCCGATGAGCATCCCTTTTTGGCTCTCCCGCTCAACCGCGATCGCCCCATGGACCACAATCGGATTCTCCGGGTCCTTCTCCTCCACCGAAACGATCCGAACCGCGGTGGCGTACGGGATCTCCTCGCGCGTGAACCGGATCACTTTCTCACGGATCAGCTCGGCCAACAAGAAATTCTCGCTGCGGTCGGTCAGAACATCCTCGGGATAGAACCTTGGGCCCTCGGGGAGTTGATCCTTGATCACCTGAAGAACCTCCTCCAAACCGGCCTCTTTCAGCGCCGAGATGGCAACCTGAGCCACTGCGCCTTCGGTCAATTCCTCGAAATGGTTCCAGGCAATCTGAAGCCGATCGGGCTTCACCAAGTCAATTTTATTGAGCAGCGCCAGGAAGGGGACTCCGCTTTGCCGAACTCGCTCCATGATGAACCGATCTCCCTGACCGAACATCTCATCGGCGGGGAGCAAGACGACGATCAAATCGCCATCCCCGATCGAGCTCAGGGCCTGATCCACCATGAACTGATTCAGCGCCTCTTTCGGCTTGTGAATGCCGGGGGTGTCCAGAAAGACGATCTGCGACCCCTCGTCGTTGTAGATCCCGAGGAGTCGGTGACGGGTGGTCTGAGGTTTGTTCGAGACGATCGCCAGTTTCTCGCCTAAAAAGGCGTTCATCAGAGTCGATTTCCCAACATTGGGGCGACCGACAAGGACGACATACCCAGATTTAAAACCAGGGACTGGCGGTTGAAAAAGAGTCGAATCTTCAGTGGTCATCTTTCGGATGGAAATTTGCGGACCGTCGCGACAAAAACAAAGCCTCGAGAGTGAGGCTGATTGACTTGGTTCAGACTGCGACAGCAGCCTTCGCTCATCGAGCACCGGTCTTTAGGCCGGTGCGACTCGCGCGACCTATTCGTGAATCGGGCCGTTCTAATGCAACGCCCCCAATTTATGTTTCGCATTGATCCGAGCAATCGCCTTGGCCAGCGCGATTTCCGCTCGGGCAATGTCCGTATGCGGTTCTGGGGATTGAATCCGCTCACGGGCTCGTTCGCCCGCTTTCTGCGCCCGAGCCTCATCAATGTCCTCCGCGCGTTCGGCTGAATCGGCCAGGACCGTGATCACATTGTCTTTGATCATGGCCAAACCCGAGGAAACGAAGAAGTAATGATTCTTGTGCTCCAAATCCCTCGCGGTCATAACTCCCGGCTGCAAGGCGGCTCGAAGCGGGGCGTGATTCTGCAAAACGCCCATGCTTCCCTCCTCCGAGGGGAGTTGCACATACTCGACTGTCATGTCGGCGACTTGGTTGGTCGGAACACTCAGTTTCAGTTGTAACGGCATCGCTGACAGATTTCCTCTTCCTTCGTCTTAAACGGCGTTCGCGCCCGCCACGATCTCGCAGATCTCTTGAGTGATCTTGGCCTGACGCGCTTTGTTGTAGGTGAGTTGGAGCGTCGAATAGAGCTCCTCGGCGTTGCGGGTCGCATTGTCCATGGCCACCATTCGAGCCACATGCTCGCTGGCCTCGGATTGCAGCAATCCCGTTAGGAGTTCATTGGTTAAATAACGTTGAACCGCCTGAGCCAGGACCGGAGCGGTCACCGCCTCATCGATAAAGTAATCCCCACCCCCGGAACGCGATTCCTCGGCCTGCCCCTCTGTCGGTTCGATCGGAAGCCAAACAGCGGGTTCGGGACGAACAACGGTCATCCCTCGAAGATGGCTGTAGATCAACCGGATTTCACGGTATTCGCCAGAGTTCCAGAGTTCGAGGAGTTCCCGAGACAGTTCCTGAATTCGCGGTCCGAAATGGGACCAAGCGGGACGACGTTCACTAGAGAGGACTTTGAACCCGCGTCGCCGGAGAACCGAGCCGACTTTGATTCCCATCGCTTTGATTTCGAGGTTGTCTTTGCCTTTTTCATTGGCAAGCCACCTAACGGCGTTCAAGACATTCGAGTTGTAGGGACCGCAAAGACCTCGATCCGAGGCGAATGTGACCACCAGGATCTTTTCGCCCGAGGGAACCACCGCGAGTTCGGGAACCGCATCGGCCGGCGACTCCTCGAAGCTCGCCATGAGCTCGTTGAGACCGCGCCGATAAACCCGGCTCTTCTCCGAATGCTCCTGGGCCTTGCGCATCTTCATGGCCGAAACCATTTGAAGCGCCTTGGTCACCTGCTTGGTGCTGGTGACCCCTCGCATTTTCCGTTTGAGTTTTTGTAGATCGACAGCCATCGGTCAGTATCGAAACCTTTAGTTGTTGGAAATGGTCCGCTCGACCTCGGGGAGAGTCGAATCGACCAGAGATTTCCTTTGAGATTCGGTGAGCCCCTCGGTCAGGAACTTCTCGGCGGCAAGCACGGAGAGGTCGGCCACATACTTCCGCAGTTCGGCCTTGGCCATCTCGGTCTCATGCGCGATGCGTTCCTGCGCCTCTTTGCGTGTCTTCTCGAGCTGCGCCTGAGCCTCGGTTCTCATCTGCTCCGCCGCGCGAGCCGCGTCATCCTGAGCCCTGCGAACCGTTTCGCGAGCCTCGGCTTGGGCCTGCTGGAGCTGAGTCTTGTACTCCTCCTGCATCTTGGCCGCGTCGGCCTTCATCCGCTCCATCTCGGCGAATTGGTCGGCGATCGACTTGCTTCGCTCGTCGAGCAGGTTCGTGACCGGTCCGAATGCCCATTTCTTCAGGGCGAAAACCAGGATCACGAAGAGAACGACGTGGCATCCAAACCACGCCAAATTCCATACGTCCATCTTTTCCTCCGGTGCTCCGACGTTCCACGATCATGGACGTCGGGTTGTTTCGTCGGTCAATCACAGACCCCAGACGGACAACTCCGACTGGGGTCCGTGTTCATTGCCGATTACGAATTACTGGCCGGTCGCGATGCCGCCGATGAAGGTGGTCGAGATCAGAGCGTAGATGGTCAACGCCTCGATGAACGCGCAACCGATGATCATGGCGATCTGAATTTTGCCGATCGCTTCCGGCTGGCGTCCCATGGCCTCCATCGCGGAACCGATGGCCTTGCCCAATCCGAGACCGGAACCGAGAGCGGCCAGTCCCAAACCAATCGGGTATGCGAGCGATAAAGCGGCAATTGCTTCCATTTTCTTAAATCCTCCTAGAACTTTTAAACCAACTTTGGATTCGCCCGAGGAATCCCTCAAGGGTTCACCATTTTATCTTTCAACCTGGATTTCCTCAGGTGTGTTTCTGTTTCAATGCGCCCCCGCCTCGACACGTCCCGCGTGATCGTGGTCATGATCGTGATCGTCATGCGGGAGAACCAACAAAATGTAAATGGCGGACAGGGTCATAAAAACAAGCGCTTGAATGGTCGAGCCAATCAAGGCGATGGGCAGCAACAGTCCATGGATCGGAATGCCGAAAAAGAGATATTCTGTCGGGATGCCTATTGAATTTAGCATGTACTGAAGAATCATGACTCCCATCCCCGCGAAGACGCCGAGCAGGATATGCTCACCCAGGATGTTGCCGCGGAGACGAAGGGCGAGGCTGACCGGCTTGATCAGCTCTCCCAGGACATGCAGAATCAAAAAGAGCGGCATCATGATCCACATCGCCACTCCCACTGGTGACCCCATCAGGTGATAGATGAATCCCCCGACACCGTTGTACTTCACGGCTGAGTACTGGACATAGACGAAGACACACAACGAGAGGGCGAAGGTCTGTTGGAGATAGGTGGTGGGCGACATGAATCCGGGGACAAGCGCCGCGAGATTCATGAACCAAATGTAGATGCCCAGCGTCCCTAGAAATGGGAGATACTTGCGACCTATCTCCTTGCCCAAGATTTCGGTTATGAAATTATCCACCGTCTCGACATAAAGTTCGATCAAACTCTGTCCCCGGCGTTTGGGGATCAATTCAAGATTGCCAGTTAGTTTCTTCGCCAACCACATTAGGAGCAATGTGATGACCGCGCAATTGATCATGACCCGGCCAGGTCCGCTCAACCAATACTGGAGCGGGCTGTCGGGACTGACTCTTGTTGAGAGCATCATAAGCAGATCGGGAACTTCCGGCGGGTGATCGCCATGTCCATGCTCCTCGTGGCCATGTTCGCCCTCGTGTTGTCCATCGGCGTGGGCGTGTTCTTCAGCGTGAGCCTGCTCGCCCTCATGCGCGTGCTCCGAGTCTTCGGAATGGACCTCCTCATGCGTTTCCGCCACATGAGCGTCACCGTGCTCTTGAGCGACAGCCGCAATGGGAGTCGCCACCCAAGCCAGGAGGCCGAAGAAGCAAAGAACTGAAAGAAAAATCGGTTTATTTCGAATCATCGTCGGTTTTCTTTTTAAATCTCTTGTCCTGCAATTTGCTCAACCGCTTGAGGATGACATAGGATTCATACGACCCGGAAAACAATCCCAGTATCGTGGCCGCGCCGAGAACCCAGGACGGCCACCCGAGATATGTGGTCAAAGCCCAACCTAAAGCGTACCCTACCAAAGGCCCAGCTATAAACAAGCCCGGGATTGAGAGGGCTAGACTGGCCGCTTGCCAGTCCGATCGAGAGCCCGCCTGACCAGTTTTGGAGCGCTTGGGTGTGGGGTCCGGTTTTTTCCCGGTCATCCCGTGGAAATCCCTGCTACTTTTTCAATTTTAAAGCCCGGATTCATACTCCTTTTGACCCGCATTGACAACCCCAATCGACCGAAGATGCCGGGATAGCCTCGGCGGCCCAAAAGTTCTACCTTTTCGGATCGGGGAATGTGGAGAGAAAGGGCGCGAAATTGGATATCAGCATTGTCATTCCGGCTCACAATGAGGAAGAAAACCTGGATCAGTTGCGAGCGAATCTAGTCTCCTCCCTAGAACCGTTGAACAAGTCTTTCGAAGTGATCTTTATCGACGATGGCTCATCCGATTCCACCTACGCCAAAATGGCGAAATTCTCCCGTGAAGACCCTCGATTCAAAGGAATCCGGATGCGCAAGAATGTCGGCAAAGCCAGCGCCCTGGCGGCCGGTTTCGATGCAGCTACCGGAGACATTGTCTTCACCATGGACGCCGACAACCAGGACGATCCCTCCGAAATCCCCCGTTTCCTGGAAAAACTCGAAGAGGGGCACGATCTTGTCTCGGGCTGGAAACGGACCCGGCACGATCCTTCTCAGCGAGTCATCGCCTCCCGAATCTTCAATGGCGCGATCCGTTTCATATCGCGAGTCCCCCTTCATGATTTCAACTGCGGGTTCAAGGCCTATCGGGCCGAGGTGGTGAAAAGCCTGACTTTGTATGGCGAGTGGCACCGCTTCATCCCGGTCCTCGCCGCGCATCAGGGGTATCGGATCGCCGAGATCGAGGTCCAACACCACCCCCGGGTCCATGGGAAATCCCGTTACGGGTGGGAAAGGTACTTCCGAGGTTTCGTGGATCTCCTGACCATTCTCTTCCTTTCCCAATACTCCGAACGGCCAGCCCATCTTTTCAGTGGAATCGGCTTCGTCCTGGGCGGGTTGGGATTCGTAATCAGCCTTTACCTCTCGATCCTACATTTCGCCCAAGGAACCATTTCCGGTAAATACCCCATGCTCTCCCTTGGGGTGCTTCTCATGATCCTGGGAGCCCAGTTCTTTTTCACCGGATTGATCGCGGAACTTTTCGTGTCGCGCAATCCGCCGCAACGGCACAGGACGGCGGTCTCGGAGAGGGTTGGGTTTGGAGAGGAATGAGAAAATTTCTTGACATTCCTTCCGCCGAAAGTCAGCATAAAAATGGAAGATCGTTTTAAGTGTGGGAGATCTTAAACATGGTTGATTTGAAGGACGACACACAAACCCTGACGGGGTTCAAGAGAGAGACCTCAAAATTCGTCAAGCAAATGAAGAAAAGCGGAAACCCGATTGTTCTTACCGTAAAAGGTAAGCCGGAACTGATTGTCCAAGATGCGAGGTCCTATCAGGAGATTCTAGATCGGCTGGACGCGATCGAAGGAATCAAACGTGGAATAGCAGCGATGAAAGCGGGCCAAACGAGGTCAGCCTCCGAAGTTCATGCTGAAATGCGACAGAGATATGGGATACCGGATTAAGTATTCCGGTCCGGCTGAAAGGGAGATTGGTCAAGCTTTTGAGTGGATCTTGTCCGAGTCGGGATCTCGAAGATTAGCCACCGAATGGTTCCACAAATTGGTGGCTGCGATCGACTCATTGCAGGTTTATCCAGAACGATGCCCCATTGCCCCAGAAGACGATTATTTTGAAATCGAAGTACGCCAACTCCTGTTTGGCAAGCGGCGGGGAAGTACAGAATCCTTTTTACAATTGCGGATGAGAATGTGGTCATTCTTCATGTCATACATGGAGCACGAGACATTCCGATGAGCCATACTCCTGGGTGCGGAACCTGCCCCTGGTTTACGACCTGGATCGAATCCAAGTTAATATTGAACGTTACACATTTTTCCGTCCGTACTTTCTTGCGGTCTGACAACATTCGGGAGGTACACACAATGCTGCTCAAGAGACTAACGCTAGCCTTTACAGTTTTTTTCTTTTTCTGCGAAACTACCCCCTCCCTCAACGCCGCCAACCTCGAGCGCAAGGAATCCGAGGCCGCCATCCCCGGCCTCTCCTATGGCGAGGTCGAGGACCTTCCCAAACCGAAGACCATCTTCTTCGGAGCGGGGCTCGACAACATCCTGGCCGACGCCGCCGAGTGGAAGAAGCGAGGCATCGACGCCTTCTTTGTCGACTATGTGGCGCGCGAATGGTCGACCGATATCTGGTCCACGGATGGCAAGCCCTGGACCATTGGGGAGTCCGACGAGACTCTCCAGAAGGCGAAGAAGGCGGCCGCGATCTGCCGAGGGAACGATCAACAGACCTTTCTGAAAATCTCCTTCGACCACACCCTCGATTGGTTCGACGATATCCTCTGGCAACGAGCCAACAACAACTTCCGTCAGTTCGCTATCTTCGCCCGAGAGGCCGGATTCGATGGCATCGCCCTCGATATCGAGTACATCAACGAGCAGTATGTCTTCGATTGGGAGGGTTACGATTACGATGGGTACACACGGAAGGACCTTGTCGAAAAAATCGAGGAGCGCGCGACACGGATTCTCCAGATCCTGTACGATGAATTCCCGGACATGATCTTCCTCACCTTCCCCGAACAGGGACTCGGCTTGGGAGGTCACATTCATAAGGCATGGATCGAAGAGGCGGCCCGTCAGAATGCTCCGGGCGGGCTCCACTATTGCACCGAATACACCTACCGACACTGCAACATCAACTACATGTTCGGGCACGTTTGGTCTTGCCACGAACTCTTCCATCGCATCCTTAGTGACCAAGCCTGGAAGTATTGGAAAGAAAAGTGCTCGATCACCGCCGGCCTCTGGCCCTTCAGTTCGGATGATTACCGTCTGTATGGCCCCGGCATCCCCTTTGCCGAACTCAAACAAGGTCTCGCATCCACGTTAATGTTGTCGCCGAGATACAACTGGATCTATGGGTCTTACACCCAGGAGCAATTGATCGGCCGAGATTTGGAGAAATATGAAGGAGAAGAGGATATCCAGGCTCATCTCCAGGCGTTGGCTCAGAAGGAAATGGTGACCGATCCGAAGTGGGTGGACCTCGCCAAGGAACTTCGGGCGGCCGAACTGAAAGACTATTCCAAGGACCTCGGCGTAATCCCCCTCCCACAGTTGGTCGGCCCCGGAGACGATGTCAAAGTTGAACTCGTCCCGACTCGTCCCGGTCTCGAGAACACCGAGAGCCAACAATACCAGGACGCCTGGGAGTTTGGCCTGAAGATTTTTTCTGGAGAGGATGTCGACCTCAAGGCGGATCTAAGAACCATCACCGATTGGAATGTGATCGGACCTTTCCCCAATCCCGACAATAGTGGGTTCTCAACGGTCTTCCCTCCCGAGGAGGGGATTGACCTCGACGCCAAGTATGAGGGGGTGAACGGCCAAAGAATCTCCTGGAAGGCGCTTCATCAGGAGGGTCCCGCCACATCGGTTGACTTCAAACCCGTTTTCGAGCCCGATGAATGGACTTGCGCCTACGCTCTCTGCTATGTCACCAGCCCCGTGGAGAAGCAGGTTCAACTCCGCATCGGCACGAACGACTCAGGGAAATTGTGGGTGGGCGGAGAATTGGTCATGGATTACCCCTATGACAGCCGCGCCACCCTCGACCGGGATGTCATCCCTTACACACTTCCGAAGGGAACCACTCCCATTCTGATCAAGGTCTGCAACAAAGAGCTGGATTGGGGGTTTGTCTTTAGGATCACCGATCCCAATGGAGAGCCCGCGCGTGATTTGGAGTTTTCTTTGACCAAGGAGTGAACCTGCGACGTCCGGGGCTATGGCCCCACATCGTTCTTCCCCCAAGACTGCGCTCGCGCGGAGTTCGATTCCGTGTGATGGATTTAACGTGGAGTTGAACTCCCCGAAGCAAGAGGAAGGCCACTCATTCGCATTTCCTCCCTTTCCGCCTCCTGTTCACGCACCGCCTCCGAATAGAATTCTTCCTTGTCCACATCCCAAAGGTAGGGCTCGCCGGTAAAAGGGTCGGTGGGGACTTCCTCAAAAAACTCTGGAACCAATTCGGAAGAATTATTCACTTTGGTTCCAACCTTGAGTTCGTGGATTCGGTTTGCGAGGTTGAGTAATGCAAGATCAACTTGAGCGTTGGCTGCGTAGAAATCTGGGAATAGATCAAGAGAACTCGAGAGCATGCCAGCGAAGAGGATGTCGTATTTCCCAGAAAATTTTTCCAGTGGGTATCCAATAAAGGCTTCCCACAGATGCGCAAGGGAGGGATTCCGATTCAATTCAGACTCAACCCCTTTGTCCAAGCAGGCGTATTTGTACTCAAGGAGTGTCATTCCTTCTTCTAACTCGGCGGAATAGCCGAGGTCTTCCATGTTTTTCATCTCTTGAAATGCGAGGTAATTCAGTACATTTTCAATTTCGGAATGGCGGATCTCGGGACGGAGTTCCAACAATCCATCCCAAAGCCGCCGCAGTTCATTCTTTTCAGAGCATGACCCAATCAGTTCGTGGACAAGAGAACAGCCGGATTCAATAGTGGAACGAGTCGTAACAAAGTCGATGGTTGAAATAGGTGGAGAGTGCCGAACTAATCGAATGAGATGGAGGATATCATCCACCGCTTCGGCGCAGTCGCCGTCAAGAATTGCCCACCGGACCTCAACGGTGAGAGCTACTCGAATCGGGCCCAAACTCATTCCACCTTCGAATCGACCGAAGTCTCCGACACCGAATTGATATTCGGAATGTCCCACAATTTCTAAGACTCTTTCAATACGCACGTTCTGGGATTTCAGGTAATCGAGAATATCTTCCCTCTCCTCAGCGGACAACTCTCTTCCATCCCGCAGTTTTTCCAGGAGTTCTTGATCGGGGTAGTCCCAGTTTTCGTAATGAAGGCCAGGAGTACTGACTTCCACGAGTTGCAGGAGATCGGAGGGAAGCTCTGGTTCGCCAAGCCAATCAGTTGACACGTCTAGCGGTTTCGATTTCATGTCCTCCCAGATTTGTTGCTCCCATTCGGAGGTCATCTGCAATGAGAAATCGAGCATCCTTTGGTTCTGTATTCTCTTCCAGAACACGAATCCCACTGGCAGCGCGATGACGAGAACGATCAACGTGTTGCGGAGCCAGTGGGATTCACGTCTTATATTGCCCATTTGACAATTCTAACCGAGACTGTAGAGGATGCAACCGAGACTTTGTTCGGAGTCCCCCGCTGGGACCTCTTTCTCTATCGCAATCACGGTCTTGGCTGTTAAGATGGAAGAAGAAACTGTTTTTCTTGGAGGGGACTTCCGCTCATGGGTGAAAAAATCATTTGCAAGCGAACTGGGAAAGAAGCCGAGAAGATGGAGAAATCCCCTTACCCCGGGCCTTACTCCGATCTCATTTGGAACAACGTCAGTCAGGAGGGGTGGGATGAGTGGCTTGAAGCCTCACTGATCATGCTTAATGAGTATCGAATGAACCTGCTCGATCCCAAGCATGCCGAAATGTATGACAAGCAGATGCTCGCCTTTTTGAATCTCTCGGAAGAGGGAGATGATCCGGGATTGCGTACGACCGCGGTCGAGCCGAAGAAATCCGAAAATTAGAATCAATCGAAGACTTTCGACAGCGGCCAGAAGAGGTTTCTGGGAGCCGGATACTGAGCCGCTCCCGCGTCCCCCTGGTATTTCACAATGATCGTTCGAGTCGTCCCGTCCTTCTCGTACTGAGAAGTCCGGTAGGTCAACTGATAGTATCCCTGATCCCCGCGCCCTAACCGTCGCGCCACAATCGAGTAGAGAGCGTCCACATCTTCTCCGCTTGGTGCGAATAAAAATTCCCCGCCTGTCTTCCGCGCCAGGGATTGGAGCGCTGGCAAACTGATCTCATCGCCGATGCCGATTGCGAAGATCGGAATTCGCCACATTCTGGCTTGCTCGATCACGCCTTCAAGTGTCGCCCGAGACAACGGAACGCCGGTGCCGTCATCATCCTTGCCATCGGTCACCAGGATGATGGCTTTCTTTCCTTGGCAGTTCGCGAGCTGCCGTGTTCCCATATCCACCGAATCGTAGAGCGCGGTGAATCCCCGCGGATTGATCTCGAATAGCCCGGTCTTGACCTTGTCCTTGTTGTCGGTCAATGGAGTGGTGTGAACCGCATGGTCCGAAAACGCCACGACTCCCGCTCGGTCATCCTCGGCGAAACGGTCGACAAAACGCGATGCGGAGGATTGAACGACATCGATGTATTCCTGCATGCTCCCACTGGCGTCGATCAGAAACATGATGCTCAATGGATCCCCGGGAATCCGATCCGGAATGCACGGGGCAAGACTCGTGATTTGCTGGGGCGCTTCATCCTCCGAGACCTTGATCTCATTGAGTCGAACATCGTCGACAGGGGTGTACAGATCTTTGCGCAGGGAGACCACCGCCATGACCTCTGGGAAATTGGTGATGTCGATGCCGAGAATCGCCACCGGCTTCTCGTGCCAAGCCTCGTTCCAGTTGTAAACCGGCGCTTGAGGGAGCCGAGGTCCGGCGTCGGGGAGTTGTGGGCCCGCCTCCATTTGACCGGCATCCGGACCACTCGCCCCTATCGGACGCATCTCTGGCTCCATCGGGCCGGGTTCAATCATCTCGCCGGCGCCTTGGTTGGAGGGAATCGGCCTCGGAACCGCCGGTTGGATCTCCCGCCCTGGGGAGATCACGACAGTTTCCGGCTCCTCGGCCCGGACTGGCGTTCCGAAAAGCGAAAACGCTAGAAAAAAGCAGAACGGTTTGAGATACATGGTCCTCTCCCTTATCGGTCCGTTCTCCCCCAAACCTTAATGCACAATTTTATCCGAACCAGTCTAAGCAGAACAATATTAGATGGTTACGATAGATTCAAATTTTTATCAAAGTGCGGGTTCCCAGCCACGCTTTTTGATTATACACGATTTGACGCGATTGAAACCCAGGATTAGGGGTTTTGAACCCGATAAACCGTGGTCGAATCGGCAAAAACCCAGTTCATCGGCCCGGCTTCCGTGAAATAGCTGGCGCCGCCCGACCGGACTATGGGTTCGAGTAGATTTTCCTGGACATTCCATCGACAGAGGCTCCCCCCGGTCAGACAATATGCCTCGCCGTCCGACCCGATCCGAATTCTCCTTGGAATCGAGAATTCAACTGGGCCCCTGAATAGAATCCTCGCAGTGCGGGTGTCAATCAAAGCCACCTCATTGCTGGCCGAGCTCACCAATACGCCTCCAGGCAAAGCCCCGATCACATTGGTGACATCGGTCCCAGGCCATGAGGCGATTCGATGGACCACCTTCGTGGTTTCCGGATCGAAGGCGTAGATCAAAGAACTCTCTTGTGTGGGAGGATGGCTTTGCATCTGCCCCCAACGGTCTGTGCCTCCCCAAAGAAGGCCCGATTCCGAATCGAAGGCGAGGGTGGGCAAATTTTGGTCCCGAATCAGGTGATGATGGACATTGATATTCTCAGTCTCCGGATCGACTACCGCGAGCGCCCCACCGAGCTCCCCGTATTGGGAATCGGAACTCATGAAGATTCGTTCGCGATCCATGGCGGTGTCCCTTGGACGCGTCTGCTTGTACGCCGCGCCGAGTTCGATCAGTTCCTTTGGATTGATTCCAAATTCGAAAGGAAGGTCGGGATCGTAACGGCAAATCAAGGAGGAGACATAAACTCCGAGATATCCTTTTCCCTGGTGTCCAATGGCGCACATTGGTTCTCCGGTCACTCTTGCGATCATGGATTTGCTATGGTCGATGACGCCCGTCTGGGGATCGATCTTCCAAAGGTTCTGTTGACTGTAGTTCGCTCCGATGACGCAGCGCGGGCCAAGCGACTCGATGAACATGATTCCGTTTCCACCCGGAGCGTGATTGTCGATTTGCTTTGACTTGAAATCGCCGCTTTCCGGGTCGTACCGGAATATGACTCCAAAGTGGCTGATTCCGATCAGAACTTCATCGCACGTCTCCAGAAACCAGTTCTCCGCCGGCGCTTTTGGATCCCCGCAGAGAATCAGTTCCCCGCTCTCCCCAACCTCATAGAATCGGCTGCTCGGGAAGGTGATCGCAAAACGTCTGTCGCCGATATTGATCCGGCTGGAGATGTTCTGATCGCCCTCGGGAAGGATGGGCTCCTTGTTTTGCACGGAAGACATTTGGGATCCAGCCTGAATCGGCTGCGACTCGGATACTTCCTCTTTGGCCAGCGATCGAGTCTCAGGATCGAAAATCATCCAGGTCTCTCCCGGGCCCCAACCTTTGAATCGAATCCTTCCGTCCTCGGTTTCGCTAAATCCAATCGTGTATTTCTTTCCCGGAACGGCTTGGCGAATCAAATCGAATTGTTTGTCCTTTGGATCGAACTCTCCGAGATAGGCGTTGGGATACGTCCCGAAATAAATTCTTCCGTTGGAGGCCCCAAAGGCGTCCCATGTGTAGTCGGTCTTGGGGAGGTCCGATTGGATGGTTTGAAAGGTCTCGGAACTGACATCGAAAATGTGCGCGCGACCGTTGCCGTAAGGCATAATGTAAATGTTCCCGTCCGCGCCCAGAGCAGCCCCATGCGAGGCGATGTCATCGTTGGGGATCGAGAATCTTTTTACGGATAAATCGCGACTGTCGATGAGGAATAACCAGTTTGCCGGGGCCGACCCGCTGAATGAAAAGACCGCCAAGGAGTGATTGTCCTTGAGGTGTAGAACCCGTCGCGTGTACCCCAGGAGTGTTCGGACACTCGGAGTTCCAATTGCTTCAGTGGTGGGGAGGGTGTCAGCTTCGACCTCAAGAAGCCGCGGCGCCCGTTGGAAGGCCGTGTGGTCCACTGTTTGAGATTGGGCGATTATTGCGAGGGCTGGCAAGCAGGCGAGAAGGAAGTGGAGTTTCGACCTCATCACGGCCTATTCAAATCCCTTATCCGAAGAGAATGGATAAATAAGAAAAAAGGGGAGGATCTCATCGATCCTCCCCCAAAGTTTTTACTAATTAGTAAAAGCCTCTTTAGTATAACAATCTAAAAGCTGCTCTTACTGAACGACGCCGCAGGAGCTGCAGCCGCCACCGCAACCGCCGAAGCATCCAAGGACGCCACCGACGAGGTTGCAGGCGCAGTCCAGAACGCCACCGACGAGGTTAACCGGCATAGCGAGAATGCCACAGACATTCAGGCCGCAGCCACCACCGATACCACCGATACCACAAGCGCCACCTGGCGGGCAAGCGCCAGCCATCGGAGCGCCATCCGGGCAACCGTAAGGCAAGCAGGTGCAGTAGGTGCACTCGCCTGGCTGCGGCTGAATCGGGGTGTAACTCACTTTCACTTCATAAGGGGCGCAAGCGCAGCAACTGTTGCTGCAGCCACCAAAGATAAAGGCTTGGCTGGCATCGGCGGCCATACCAAGAGCAAGAACCACAACAAGACCTAAAACTACCCGTTTCATGCTCATCAATTCCTCCTATTAATATTTACCACCCTGCTCAAGGCAGGTTTCTTGAATACCCGCGTATCAGGTAGACAAGAATGTAATACACTTAAGCCTTGAAAAGCAACCCCTCTCTGGTTGGGGAGAAATCTTCCCTTTCCCAGTTGAGCACGGGACCACTTTTCATTGACTCGATAACAAAGTTATCTCATCAGCGACTCCGTGTCTACCCCTAACTTATCGGCAAACTTTTCCGGAGCTCAAGTTTTTTGCCGCCCTAAAAATGAAAATCGACCGCTGGCTCTCCAAATCAATAGAATCCAAAGGAAAATCGCGCACCCCCACACCCCAGGACCCCCCTCAAACGCGGGTGAAATTTCGGAAAAATCAAGGGCTACGTCTTGGCATAGCGCGTTTACCACCAAGCCAAAGAGGACCGAGATTGCGACAATCGACACCAAGTACGCCATGATCGCCAGATTGCCTAGGAATTTTCTGACAAGAGCAATCGTCCCAATATTGGTCGCCGGACCCACTAAGAGGAAGACCAAGGCCGCCCCGGGAGAAAGGCCCTTGGCGATTAACACCGCCGCAAGCGGTGTGGAGGCGGTGGCGCAGACATACATGGGAAGGCCAATCAGGATCGCCAATCCCATTTCCACAATCGGAGAACCCAGCGCCCCCGATAGGCCGAGATCGTCCGGAAGAAGTGACGCCAGAAACGCCGAAAAGATTAAACCAATGGCCACAAGGAACGCGATTTCGTCAAACAACATGAGGAAGGAGTCGCGGAAAGCCGTTAAGAATCTTCTTAACTTGGAGGCATCCTTCGCACCCCTCGAATCCGGGGTCGAACAACAATCCCCTTCGGACGCCTCTTGGCCGCAACACGGTTGGTTGCTCGAACAGGCGCTTGCTGTCTTGTCCACCTCCATTTCACCTTTTCTCATCGGATTCTTCTCCAGACTCCCGCCAAAGAAATCCAGAAAGATTCCGGCAGACAGCGCCGAGAGTCCCGCCGCGAGCGGGCGCGCAACCGCCATCACTGGACCGATGGGGCCCATCATTCCGTAGGTTAGAAGAATCGAGTCCACACCTGTCTCTGGAGTCGAGATAAAGAACGACAGTGTCGCTCCAGGCGATGCTCCCTTCTCGCGAACGGCAACCGCGGTCGGAACCACCGAACAGGAGCACAACGGAAGAGGGATTCCAATCAACGCCGCGGTCAATGTCGGACGGAACCGTCCTTCCCCCAGCAAGCGCAGCAATAAATGGGTTGGGAGGTAGAGGTGCAGCAGTGCGGCAATTCCAAACCCAACCAAAAGATAAGGGGCCGCGTCCACCGATAGAATCCAAAGATGCTCAAAAAAACCGTTAATGTAGCCCATGTTTCGACAAATACCCGCCGCACTCCTTGGATAACGAAACACCCAGGTGAGTCGTTCTAGCGATTGAAAAGGAGGATGATTGCTTTATCCTCATTACCGGTTCGAATTCTTTGATTTTTCATTTTGAATGATTCCGAGGTCCGTTCAATGCCGAGATCCCTATTCCTTTTGAGTCTAATCTTTTTGATCGGTGAAACCACACCAACCCCCGCAAACCCGTTTGAGCAGGTGGTGGCTCGAATCGGCGACCGACAGATCACCGAGTGGGATCTCGAATACACCCGCGACCGCTCGAATGGGCAAGGCGATAGAGAGGCTTGGTTGCGAACCATCGCGCGCGACCGGCTTGGCGCCCTAAAAGCCGAGGAGGCGGGTTTGCCGGAATCCTCGCCGGAACTTAAATGGCGGCTTTGGTCCCTGGAAAACTCGGTTGGGGCGGAAGCGTACCTGGCCAATCTGACCAAGGATGTTTCGGTCGAGGAATCCGAGGTGAGGGATTACTACGACAACAACCGGGAAAGATTTCTCAAACAGCCCTCCTTCAGTTTTCAGTATATATTCTGCGACACCACCGAACTTAAATCGAAGGCCGATATCGAACGTTTTCGCGACCAACTCGAAATCGCCCGAAAGAAATTAGTGGATTCGGCCTCTCCCGATTCCTCGATTTCGCTTGAAAAATTCTCGGAGGTCGCCGGTAACTGCGAATGCGCGGGGGAGCCTAAGGTCCAATCGGCTGGCCCTTTTCAACTCGATGAACCGATTCAAGACGTTATCAAACAAGCCGCGCTTTCCCTCCAGCCGGGTCAATTCAGTCCGGTGATCTCCACCAAGTACGGCTTCCAAATCATCCGCTTGGAGGACAGGACAGAGGCATCCGTAATCATGGAATATGAGGACATCAAGGATCGAATCCGGCAGTTCCTCGAAGGTCCTCTCAAACAGGCGAAGATTCAGAACTATCTTGAGGACCTCAAGACCCAAACCGATCGGTACAAAATCCACCCGATTCAACTGGAGCATCAACTCCCTGGCGCCCACCGCAAAAAGCCGGAGAGCCCCTATGTGGTGGAGATCGGCGACGCTAAATGGGAACCCGAAGATTTCAAGAATTTCATGAAAACCATTCACCGACAGGAATGGATGATGAGCCACAAAATCGACAAGGCCTCCCAGACCACTCTCAACCGTCTGGTGATCCCCTCTTTGCTGCATCTCGACGCCCAAGCGGCGGGTTTTGGTGAGGCCGCGACTGAAATCGCCAAATGGAAAAACCTGCGAGACCAAACCTTGGCTTATTACTGGGTCATGCACACCGCCAATCGCCTGGCCTCGGAAACCCCTCAGCCGACCACCGAGGAATACCGAGCTTATTACGACCAAAACCCCGGCAAGTTCACCATCCCCGAACGCTATCGGGTGCGCTGGATCCTCGCTCCGCTCTCCTCCGCCACCGATACGGAGCGGAGTCCCGCCGACATCGAATTTGAATACCGCGATCTCGAAGCGGCCATGGCCCAGCTTCATTCCGAAGTTTTGGGCGAAACCACCCCGACAGCGGTTCTTGAAAAATGGCGAGAAGAAATCCCCGGTTTGGAAGAAAAAACCGACTGGCTTTACCGAGGGGGGCAACTTTCCAAGGAGACGTGGGAGAAGATCGGCCTCGACACGAGAGGTTGGCTCGAGGGAACTTATCGAACCCAGGAGGGAGTCATTTTGGTTGAAATCCTAGACTCCCAGGAATCTTTCAAGAAACCCTTTTCAACCGACCAGGTGGCGATCACCAACCCGGTCAAGTTGGAAAGGAAGGCGAGGATCGTCCGGAAAACCTGGGAGAACCTCGAAGAGGAAGCCTGGAAGGAATTGGTAAGGGTCGGAAATTAACTCGGCCCCTCACCCTTCGCGGTAAGGACCCGCGTGCTGGGCCTCCAAAATGGCTCGGACCTGGGTTCCCTCCAATTCCTGAACGCCTTTTCCTTCATCCGTCGCCAATGCGGCCGCCGTTCCGGCGGCTTGCCCCATGGCCATGCAGGTGACCGAGACTCGAGAGGAACTCGCCGCCATCCGATCCGCGCCATGGCAACGCCCCGCGACCAGGAGGTTGGACACTTTCTTGGGCAGGAGGCTGCCATAGGGGATATCGTAAAAATCGGGTTGAAATCCCTCACCCTCGTTGGCTGAACCAAGCGTGGTTTTCTGCGGATGGATGTCCATGTACCAACAACCCGTCGCGACCGCGTCATCACGAAGTCGCTCCCCCCGAACATCCTCTTCGGTCAGGTTGGTGACTCCCTCGATGCGACAGGTCTCGCGGATGCCCATGTAGGGTCCGCTCGAAATGTAGTAGGCGTCCTTGAATGCGGGGACTTCTCGCTTCCAATAATCGTACATGGTCCAAGCATCTTTCCGGCCTTGGATTTCCGCCTGGGTCAAACTCCGGACTTGGCTCGCGTCGCCAAGGACACGGATCGCGTGGATATAAACCTCGTCATCCGCAAACATGAAACTGAGACCGGGACCATAAAAGAGCCCAAGGTCGCCAGCCTCCTGCGCTTTCAACAATGCATTCTGACACGGGGTCCTTAGATCGCCTCCCCGTTCGACATTCCCGATCCGAAAGTGCATCGTCATCGGGAGGAGTTCCTCGCTCTTTTGAATCGGCGTCCCAGTGCGTTGCGCAATGTCAGCGTCGCCGGTGCAATCGATCACCGTTTTCGCCTTGATTGGAACCAACCCTTCTTTTGTCGCGACTAGGACCTCGCCGATCCTATCCCCCTCCATGTTGGTTTCGACCGCAAACGAGTGATAAAGAACCTCGAGACGGGGTTCGGTTTCGATCAATTCATCGGCGAGCAGTTTGAATTGTTCGATGTTTTTGATGGTCGGATTGTGTTTGTAAATCGTGTCGGCCCCCATCTCACAGACCCCCATTCGCCAGAGGAGTTCAAGCGGGATGCCACGGACTAAGACTTTCTTGTCACTTTTCCGTGCGATGCCATCAAAGAAGGGGAGACCGACACAGGTGATGATGCCTCCCGAGAATCCCGCGCGCTCCACCAATAAGGTGTTCGCGCCATTTCGCGCCGAGGCGAGAGCGGCGGAAAGTCCGGCGCACCCGGCGCCGCAGACAAGGACATCAGTTTCGAGTTGCATGAGGTTTGCCTCCAAATGATTAAGGGGTGGTTTTATCCTCTTCTATAAGAGCCGGCAACTCCCGCACAAATCTCTCCGGTATCCGATGCAGCGAAAAGAGCCGCTCCCCTTCATATTCCACCATTGCCAAAGGGGGGACTTTTTCGAGCACCAATTCCCCCGTCTCCCGCAAGTCGGCGTAACGGCTGCTGAGAATAGCGAATACCTGATGTCTCTTCAAATCAAATCCAGGAAAGTATTTTTCGAAATCATTCAGCAGTTTGAAATCGGCGACCAGAATTCCGTTGGGAAAGGGAGGCCACGATTCTTTAGGGTCTGGATGAACCACCGCATTGGCCCCGGCGAGCAGAAGAATATCTCCAGGTCGCGCATTCTCCGCGAGGACCGGATTCAGCTGGTGCAGAGTCACTCCCAGGTATTCCAACTCGAACCCCGCGGCGTGGGCTCCCTTCGGCCCGCCGATCAACGGTGAATAGTAAACCAGGTTGTGCGGATAGATCCGAAGCGACGGCAAAAGGACGAGCAGCATCAGTAATACCAGTAGCGCCGTTCGAATCATCGAGGAAAGTTTTTCGCCGTAGCGATCCATCCCCCAATGCCACCAGCGTGAGATCTCCAGGGCCGCAAGAAGAGTCATCGGACCGTAGGCGGGAAGGAGGAGCCGGATGCCATCGTACTTGGGGGCTTGTGGCATGGAACTGACCAGGAGGGGAAAAAGCATTCCCATCCACAGGAGGAATTCCTCAGAATAAAAATCTTTGAATTCCTTCCTTGGGATCGAAACTCCGAACCAAATCGCTCGAACAATCACCGGAAGGGTGATCCAAAGCGGAACCGCGATCATCGTGTAGACCCAGGGGTAGTGCCAAGGCGGATGCGATTCGGAGACATACAACTTCCCGAAATAAAGAACCGGGATGTTCGAGTGACGGGAGATGAATTCGAGATACGCCTTAAAACCCTCCGGCCAGTTCATCCAGTTCGCGGGCCACAGGATGAAGGCTGTGACAAAGACGGCGGTGGAGAGGAGCGCCGCCTTGCCCCATTCCCTCGCGAGTCTATTGCGCCAGGCGATCTCCCGGTTTGGATCAATGAAAACCTTCCAAGCGAGCCACAAAAAAAGGATCGGAAAGAGATACAGGGATTGGAGTTTGGTCAGCAGTCCGAGGACAAGAGCCGCGAAGATGACCGCCTTCCCCCAACGCCCCTTGTCCCAGAGGAGGAAACTCAACAGCGCCAATCCATAGACTGCCGCGATCAATCCATCGATCGCGAATAAGACAGCGTGCAGAAAGAATCTCGGACTCCCCCAGAAAAGGAGAACCCCAAGAATCGCCAGCCCTCTCCCGCATCGAGGTTTCAGGAAGACATAACAGGCCGCCGAGAAGAGCGCCGCGAAAAGTTCGACTATCAACCGGCAACTGGAAAGTTCTCCGATCACGCCCCCAAAGAGGCCATTGAAAAAACCGCCGCCGATCTCCAGGAACGGAGGATGCCGCGCATACTCGGTCTGGTCCGGAAAATACCACTCCGGCTCCTCCAGCAGAGACCGCGCCTCTTCCCCACCCCACCAGGATCCGAACCAATCCCCCCACCGCGAGGCCTGGTCGTAATAAAACCAGGAGTCCCAGTAGGGGCCAAACCCCCGCCCGAGAATGGCAAGCAAGGCAAACAGGAAGAGGCCGAGCAAAGCGGCCTCGATCAGAGTTTTTTTTGTGTTCATCGAGATTCCATCACCGTGGATCGCAGGGACTAAGGTAACTCAAAAAGGAAGATTCAGGGACTGGTTGGCGCCCTTCACTCCCACGGCTAGGGGCGAGTCCGTTTTAACGGACGGCTCTCTGTGTAGCCGCGGAATTGATTCCGCGGCAGGGCGCGTCGGGCCCACAATTGAAGATCATACGTCACATGTTCGTCGTTCGGATGGAAGATGGTAAGGTTTAATCCAAGGGAGCAGCCAGCGACGAAGTCCGCGACAGAATCAATTCCGTCGCTACGCAGAGAGCCGTCTGTTGAAACAGACTCCAAAATGATTATGCGTTGCTGTGTGAACCAATACCGAATCTGTTTTTACTGGGAGAACGAAGATGCCAGCGAACTCGAAATCACAGACTATCACCAAGAAGAAAATGCACGTGCGCAAAGGACGCACCCTGCCGTAGCATCGCCCGCCAAGTCATCCGGGGGAAATGCTGGTGGAGGAATTCTTGAAGCCGATGGATGTCACCCAAACCGCGTTCGCTCTCCGTCTCGGCGTCTCGTTTCCAAGACTCAACGAGATCATCCGCCGCAAACGCTCGGTCACCCCGGACACCGCCCTCCGCCTGGAGCGAGTCCTCGGAATGCCCGCCGAGTTCTGGCTCGGACTCCAACAGGACTGGGACCTCTGGCACGCGATGAGGAGCGACTCGGCGGAGGAGATCAAGAATCTGAAACCGATGGGGCGCGTTGGATGAATCTCGATTATCCCTCGTTCCGCGTAATGAGTTCCCAAAACTGTCGTGGGGAGAAGATCTTCATCTCCTCAACACTTTCCAGACCTAGAATCTCCCGGTCTCCGGTGACAAAACACTCGGCGCCTCCGTGGATCGCCGCGGACAGGATGAATATGTCGTCTTGGTCATCAATCGGAATTTGAACGAGTGGCTCTTCGGAGATTGGCTCCCCGGCTTCCGTAATCAAATCGAGAATCGAATCCACGAGCGCTTGGTCCATTCTGAACTTTTCGCTCAACACTCGGCGAGTTTCCACCAAAAGCGATGGACAAATTATGAGATCATGATTTGAGGTGACCGCCCTAACGACATCCGCGCACAATCCGCGAGTTGTGAATCCACTGACCAGGACATTCGTATCGAGAAGAATCCTCAATCTCTAATCCCTGATTCAGAATCGGTGTTAGCTGGTGGTGAGAATTTAAGAAACTTCAGGGAAGACATCCTCATCGGTGAGGTAGCCGCGCGCTTCCGCGAATGGCATGGCCTTCTGTCGCAGGTCCTCGAAGCGCTGAAGCCTCAAGTATCTCTTCAGGGCTTCCGTGGCGATTTCGGCCGGAGTCTTTCCGCTAGCCTGACTGAGGGCGTCAAGCAATTCCTCCATATTGGAGTCCAGAGGGATGTTGATTGAGGACGTCATGATTCTATTAGGCTAGGATTTAGGGTGAGGCCTGTCAATCTTCGGGTCGTTTCCCTCGAGCCTCAACGACCACATTGTCCGATATCAACCAACGCCCGCTCCCTTCACAATCACTCTGAACCCCGCACACGCCCCGACAACCACCTCGCATTCGACCCCAATAGCCGAAAAATCAACCTCCTAACCAAAAACAAACACATTCCTAGGGTTGCCATAACATCTCATGACGAAAAATGTAAGTGTTGGAATGGGAGAAATTTAGGATGGGGAAGAATTAAAGGAAATGAAAATCGATTTACACTGTCACTCAAAATATTCGCAGAGACCCTCTCTGTGGATCATGCAAAAACTCGGCTGCCCGGAAAGCCTCACCGAACCGACTCGCCTCTATGAGATGGCGATCGAAAACGGCTTTGGCGCGGTCACCATCACCGATCATAACGTGATCGAAGGTTGCCTCGATATCGCTCACTTGCCCAATACTTTCATCAGTTGCGAGTACACGACCTACTTCCCCGATGACCGCTGCAAGGTCCATGTTCTTGCGTACGATATCACCGAGGAGCAACACCGCGATCTCTCCGAGGCCCGCGAAAACATTTTCGATCTGGTTGATTACTTTCGCCGGAACAACATCAGGAATGTCTGCGCCCATCCCCTCTTCGCGGTCAACGATCGCCTCACCCTCTCTCATGTCGAGAAATTAATCCTTCTCTTTAAAAACTGGGAATGGAATGGGGACATCAACCCGAGGATGAACGCGGTCGTTCAAGAGTTGCTTTACTCGCTTCGACCGGATGACATCGAGGAGATGATCCATCGTCATGGCATCGTCCCTCGCTTCCCCGAACCCTGGAATAAGAACATCACTGCTGGTTCGGACGATCACTGCATGCTCCACTACGGCAGCGCCTACACAGAAGTTCCCGGTGCTCGCACACTCGAACAGTTTTGGAGCGCGGTCGAAAAAGGGAAGGCTCAGACCTTCGCGCGTGGGTCCACTCCTCACCAGTTCGCGCGAAAGGTTTATGGCATCTCCTACCAGTTCTATCGGAAAAAATTCGATCTCGGAAAATACTCCGGGTTTAGCCCATTCCTACGGTACCTCGACCAGACTCTCGGCGGACAGATCGAGTCGAAGGAATCGAGACCGAACTGGTTCCACATTCTTTTCAATCGTCGGGATAAGAAGAACCCGGACCACCCGCCAGTCGAAAACACCCTCTTTCAGTTCATCAAGGAAGAGGCCGAGCGTTTGATCGCCGAGGATCCAGAGTTGATTCGGATTCTCGAGAAGGGAGAGGGGTCCGCCGCCCAACTCGACCGCAACCTCTTCCGGTTCGTCAACACCATCACCGACCGCGTTCTGGTAAAATTCGGCGACGCCACCATTGACCGTTTCGCCAATCACCGTCTCCTCGACCTCTTCGCCTCGATCGGTTCGGCGGGAGCGCTTTATGCCTTATTGAGTCCATACTTCATGGCATTCTCCCACTTCACGACTCAGAGAAAATGGAGCGCCGAGGTGCTCGACCACTTCTGCGGGGGAACCGAGAAAGGGTTGGCGGAAACCACGGGCGCTCGAGTCGCGCACTTCACCGACACCCTTTACGATGTCAACGGCGTGGCCAAAACCCTCAGGCAGCAATCGGTCACCGCTCGTCGACTTGGCAAGGATTACACAGTGTTGACCTGCTGCCCGGCGCAGACGCCCGTGAAAGAAGGGATCAAACATTTTCAACCAGTTGGAGATTTTACCCTCCCCGAGTATGAGGAATTGAAACTCTCCTGCCCTTCGTTCTTAGAGATGCTGAACTACTGTTATGACCAGGAGTTCACCCACTTTCACATTTCGACTCCCGGACCGGTCGGCTTGGCGGCGCTCGGTGTCGCAAAAATTTTGCAGATTCCAGTGAGTGGGACTTATCACACCTCGTTCCCACAATTCGCTCGAGCCCTCACCGAGGACATCTACGCCGAGGACTTGGTTTGGAAAGCGATGGTCTGGTTTTACAACCAACTCGATTCGGTCTTTGTTCCCTCTCGTGCGACCGGCAACGAGTTGATCGAGAACGGAGTTCAACCCGAGAAGATCCGCCACTACCCACGCGGCGTTAACACCGAACGCTACCACCCGATGAAAAGAATCAACTACTTCCCGGAACCCTCGAAGGAGGCGAGAGAAAAGATCAACCTTCTTTTCGTCGGTCGAGTCTCGAAGGAAAAGAATCTCCATCTCCTCGCCCAGGCCTATCGCCAGCTGGTGGAGGCGGGACAGTCCGTTCGATTGGTGATTGCCGGCGATGGCCCGTACCGCAAGGAGATGACCGAGCAGTTGAGCGATCTCCCTGTCGTGTTCACCGGTTACCTCTCAGGAGAGGATCTCTCGGTCCTCTACGCCTCCTGCGATGTCCTCGTCTTCCCCAGCTCCTCGGACACATTCGGCAATGTGGTCCTCGAAGCTCAGGCCAGCGGGATCCCGGTGATTGTCACCGATCAGGGCGGACCTCAGGAGAATCTGATACCTGAAGAGACTGGGTTTATTGTTAAGGGCGGCAGTGTCGAGGAACTTGTGGAGAAGATGTCCTTCCTGGTGGAGAACCCAACGCGACGCGCTGAGATGGGACGCGCCGCGAGGAAGTACGCGGAGCAACGCGGTTTCAATGAAGCCTTCGAAGAACTTTGGATGATGTACACCGAGGAAGAACCCGAGGAGAAACCAGCAGCGACCGAGTCATTCGATTTCACAAGGTTCAAGAATTTCGAAAAGGTGACCGCGGTGGGCGGCAAGGTTTGACATTCACCCATCTCCGTTGTGCCGAGAATCCTTTCCTCCGGATCAACCTCGTTCAGGATTTCGCCATTGTCTCAGAGTCAGAGATAAAACACCAAATCAGTTGGTAATCTACGCCAATCCTTTGCGTTCAAAATCAAAAAACATCAGTATTTTCGGCGGAACCTGCTGGCATAATTCCTGATTAACCCCTCTTCAGCGGGAACGATTCATGTTTCAATCCGTCGGGTCGTTTCCATTGGGAAAGATCGATGTCCAACAACCAAGACGCATTCCAAAACGCCGCCGAAATCGCCCGCTCCGGGTCCTACAAGCAGGCTCTCGCGGAATTCCGCGCCCTTCGTTTTCGCGATCCCGGAAATGTCGAGGTGCTCTTCATGATCGGCGCCTGCCACTATCGAATGGGGAATTTCGAGGAGGCCCGAGAAACCTGGGCCCAGGTGTTGCACGAGGAACCGGGACACGCGAAAGCCTCCCGATGGCTGAACAAGTTGCCGGTGGCCACTGGGGCCGAACGTGGTGAAACCGACGAGGGACGGGATTCGAAGCGGATCTGGCACAAGTGGTTGTTCGCCATCGTCTTTGTGCTTGGCATCGGGATCTTCGTGGTCGACATGCTTCAGCATCCCTACTCCTATCCCTTCCTTCGATCATGGTTGGTCAATCCGTCACTTGAAGAGACCACCGGAAAACCCAATCAAAGCGAAGTCGCAAGCGGCAATGAGGACGAATCTTGGAAGGATCGTCTTAATGAAAAGCAACAGGGGCAACCCTCCGATTCCGTCCGGACCGCCGGAGGTTATCCCGCGCCAGTCGATGAGTACGTCAACGATTACGCGGGAGTGATCCGTCCCGAGGACGCCAAAGCGATTCGAGACCAGCTGGGCCGTGTCGAGTATCAAACCGGCATCGAAATCACCGTGGTCACCATCGGATCGATTCGCGACTACGGAACGGCGGACTCCAGCATCGAGAGTTTCGCGACTCACCTCTTCAACGATTGGGGGATCGGACAGATGCCGAGGAATGATGGCGTTCTCATCCTCGCCGCGATCCAAGATCGAAAGTGTCGAATCGAATTGGGCGCGGGTTATGGGTTCGCCTACAACTCGGTTATGAAGGATGTGATCGATGGGACCATGATCCCTCATTTCAAAGCAGACAATTACAGCCAAGGGCTCAAAGCTGGCGCGTTCGACGTCGTCACTCGAGTCACCCAACCGATTTCCTGGTACGAGTTTCACAAATGGCACATCGCGGTGGGCGTCCTCATTGTCATTTGCATCATCGCGGGGATCTCCTGCATGATCTCAGGAAAAACCGGCTGGGGGTGGATCTTCTTCATGTACGCCGCGGCGCTCCTGATGCTCCTGATCAAGATGCTCCAAGCCGGACACAGTTCGAGGGGTTGGGGAGGTGGAGGCTCCTCCTTCGGCGGCGGGTTCTCGGCGGGCGGCGGCGCCTCGGGGAGTTGGTGACAACATGAAAGACCTTAAAGATTTCTTCACGTCCGAGGACAAAGCCTTTGTGCTCGAAGCAATCCGGGAGGCCGAGCGAAAAACCTCGGCCGAGATTCGGGTCCACCTGGAGAACAAAGCGGGGGAGGATATCGCCCGTTCCGCGAGCGAAACCTTTCTCAACATTGGGATGAGGAAGACAATTCTTCGCAACGGAGTCCTCTTCTTTCTCGCGGTGGAGGATCGCCAATTCGTGGTCATGGGCGATGATGGCATCGACTCCCGAGTCCCAGACGGATTTTGGGATAATATCCGCGATGTCCTGGCCGACCATTTTCAAGCCGGCCTGATCGCGATGGGACTGGCGGAAGGAATTCGATTGGCGGGGGATCAACTTGCGAAACACTTTCCAAGAAGGATGGGAGATGTGAACGAGTTGCCGGACGCGATCTCCTATGGGGATGAATAATCGGGATCATCCTTCGAGGCGGGAATGAGTTCATCCCTTGCGGGATTTATCCAACAGATCCTAAATAGAATGAATTCAATCCATTCGGAACGTGGGTGGACCCGTTGACCGGGAATCGGAAAGACAACCTGGCCAAATCGAATCCGTTCGTGGTGGAGAAAAACAAATCGGAAATCCGAAAGGCGCTTGGGACAGGTGAACTACCTTAATCAATGCGCGAAATCTTCGTACAGCCGACGACAATCATCGGATGAGATTTCACCTCGACCATACACAACTCGAAACTGAAAAGTTTTGAGTTCACCTCTCTTTAGATCAGGCTCAAAAAAAGCGCCAAACCTCCCGTACCTCCGAATCGAATAAATCGGTGGTTTCTCAAAACCCTGGGGATGGGTGAGATGAACAAGGGAGTAGCGATTCCCGCCGATTGTCGCCGAACAGCGGACCCACCATGCCCCCTCGACACAATCGTCCTCCAGTCGTGAGGATCCCGCAGGCAGAAGGTATTCAGTCGTCCAATAATGAAAGCAGACCTCATTGGGAAGTCGAACATGCATCCCGGCATGATGAGGATCGCCGCGAAGTTCTAGATCTTCATTCACCGCTCGGAGAGTCGATTCGAAGTCGACAGCGCAAAGGCCCTCATCGAGACGAGTCGCCGATAAAGTCCGAGTCTCCGCGATCCATTCCTCCCCATCGGGGCCGCACCACTCGACCGCTTGAACATGTATTCCGTTGGTTTCTTGAGTGGCGGTTTGGATCCACCCACGATGTCTCTGTGAAACGCCTTCCATGTGCCAGAAATCGAAGGTCCCTTTCGATCCCGTAACCTCACTCCATCCGATAAAGAGTCCACGGTGGTGTGAATCGACCCCCCCCGCCCCGTTGGTCAAAACCTTGCCATTGGCGGGGTCGATGAGCGTTACAAAAGGCTTGTAGGTCTGATGGTGGTTGTCGGGATCATAGGGGGTGTCAATGGCCAACGCGATGGGAACATCCTCACCGAAGAGTCCGACAATCCTCTGCTCCAAGTGCGCTTTCGGGGAGTAATAACGAAACAACAGGAAACCGCCCAGGGATAGGAGAAGCACACTCAAAATGACAATGCGAAACTTTCTCCTCACTATTCAGGCATTTCCAAAACCGCTCATCCCTCATGCCCGCGATTGGAAACGATGAGATCCCCTCGGGATCTCGTCCCATTGGTCGGGTTGTAGGCCGGAGAGAGACCGAAATAGTTCCTCGATCCCAAATACTGCCACCCCTGGCCATAGTTGAAATTGTATTCCGTGTCGGGTCCCAGGCTGATGATCACATACTGGAGACCGTATTGTTTTCCGTATACATAATTGTCCCGAGTGTCGTTCCGATAACCCGGCACGACCCCTCCCGACAAATAGGTTCCATACTCGAAATACGAGACGTCTTTGCGACCGCCTGTGGCCATGCCATCGTCAAACTCGGCGATGAAGGGTTCCTTACAAAGGTCCCGGACATACGCGATCGGAGAGGTGAGCAACATGAAAGAGCAGATCTCGCTCCTGCCACAATTGACACCACGGGACACCTGAAGACGGCTACGCCATTCGAAGTGTGGGGGAAACTGGGTCACCTCCCCGCCATCCACATCTGGAACATATTGATTAAAGTCGGTGAAGTAAGCCTCCTGAGCGGTCCGATAGGTTTGCAGACAACCCCTCGCGTTGGTCACTTTCGCCCTGAGCTGGGCCGCCAGAAAATTGGGCAATGCGATAGCGATGAGAATCAGGATAATGGCAATCACAATCAGGAGCTCGATGAGGGTGAAACCCCATTTCGCTCTCGGTTTTGGGCGGATTTGGTCGAACATGGATCGTGCGCTCCGTACTCAAAATGAAATTTTTGCGCCCCCACAGGCGGAATAGAGGATACCTTCATTACGCAAAAAGGGAAGGCGTTTTTTGTCCTTTTTTGTGTGAATTCAAATAATCCGATTGAAAGGTTCGGAAGCCGCCCGGGCGATTGCGACTCTGGTTGTTGCGACACTCCTCTTTAATTCTTAGAATTCAGCAACGTCGTTATGAAAACCTTACCGCTCCTCAAGCCTCTCTCATCGATCCTGGTCAAACCGACCGGGGCCGACTGCAACATCGATTGCACCTACTGTTTCTATCTGGATCGCGCCGGGGTGGTCCGCCCTGGATTCCAGAACGATGGCCGGGGGTTCGATCGACTCCATGGTCGAGCCATGTCCGCGGAAGTCCAGGAAGAGATGATCCGCCAGATGATGCGGGATGGGGGACGGCAGGTCTCTTTTGGGTGGCAAGGGGGAGAACCGACCCTCATGGGTCTCGATTTCTTCAAACGGGCGGTCAGTCTCCAAAAACAATACGGAGCCAATGGACAGAGTGTCGGAAATGGCCTCCAAACCAACGGTCTCTCGATCGACGACGATTGGTGCGATTTCCTGAGAGAGACCCATTGGCTGGTTGGACTCTCGATCGATGGCCCCCCCCATGTCCATGACCACTATCGGGTCACCCGCAACGGGAAGCCAACCTATGAGATGGTCAAGGAAGCCGCAGAACGAATGTCTCGCAAGAAGGTCGAGTACAACGCCCTGACAGTGGTCAACAATTACTCCGCTCAATATGCCCGAGAGATTTACGAACACCATAAGAAACTCGGGATCGAATTCATGCAATTCATCCCGTGCGTAGAAACCGACCCTTTTCAACCCGACCGTGCAGCCGAGTTTTCCGTCTCCGCCCTGGATTATGGCAAATTCCTCTGCGAGATCTTTGACTGCTGGAAAGCCGATTTCAAGCACGGGAAACCGACCACCTCGGTCCGTTATATCGATTCCGTTTTTCACACCTATGTCGGAATGCAGCCCCCTGAGTGCACACTTCTGAATGAATGTGGCTGCTATGTCGTGGTCGAACACAATGGCGACGTTTATTCCTGCGATTTCTTCGTGGAGTCGGATTGGAAGCTGGGAAATGTGATGGAAAGCCGATTGATCCATCTCCTCAATTCAGAGAAGCAGAAGGAGTTTGGTCTACTCAAGGCCGACATGCCGGAAGAATGTGGGACCTGCGATTACCAACAACACTGTTACGGAGGATGCACGAAAGACCGAATACGAGACCCGGCGGACCAAGGGTCCAATCATTTCTGCAAGTCCTATCTCCAGTTCTTCGATCACGCCGATGGAGAATTGAAACGCCTGGCGGCGGAATGGCGGGCCGAGCAGCAACGATTTGAACAAGAGGCTTTGGCCGAACAGCGTCGACAGGCCGAGATGAGGCGTCAAGCCGAGGCGACCCGGGTCGCCTCCCCCCCCAAAACCAAGGTTTCCAGAAACGATCCATGCCCCTGCGGATCGGGGAAGAAATTCAAGAGGTGTTGTGGTCGCTAGAGCCTCAACAAGCGTTTCGTAAATTTTCCGTCAAGTCGCCGCTCGATACCCCCTGACTCGTTACAAACGAAACCTCCCCTCCGTATCCATCTATAGAAAGGGAAGGGTCGATAACCATGAAAAGCACGGAACTCGCCTCGATTATCGAAAGACTCGGTCAAGATATCGTCCGTTACGACCGGAAATCCATCGAAGCCTACAATCAAAGAGACTTTGAGGCTTCCATCCGGTACCATGAAAAAGCCTTGTCCATGGAAAAGCGTGTCCAAAGGTATCTCCACCATCTGAAAGGCTATCGAAACTCCGATTCTCCTTCCTCCTCGACTAGTTTGCCCCGTTATCTCTCCTCGTAGATCCTCAATCCGGCCTGAACCGATATCCTTCCTAACTTTCGTGTTTCCCAAAGAAAGGGGTTGCCTCTTGGCTTGGAGAAAGGTAATGTGAGGGTTCGGGAGTAAGATCGGGAAACGCCCCGTGGCTGGGAACCACTCAGACGATGATTTTCCCGGTATCCACATCCCACCGGTGCTAAATTTAACCTTGAAGAAAGCTTAACAAAAGCGGTTTTCTGAACATTTCTCTGGTCAAAGTGTACCTGGAGCACGGCATAACCGTCTCTTGGCGGCAATTTAGAGTGAGGATCTGATTCGCATGGAAAGACAAGGATACCCCCAACCGACCGGCCTCTATCATCCGGCCAATGAAAAAGACAATTGCGGTGTCGGTTTCATGGCCCACCTCAAGGGCGTTCCCTCCAGAAACATCGTCACTGGCGCGCTGGAAATCCTGGTCAATTTGACTCATCGCGGCGCTTGCGGTTGCGATCCACTGACCGGCGATGGCGCTGGAATTCTCATCCAAACTCCGCATGAGTTCCTCAAGAAGCACACTGCCCAGTTCGATTTCGACCTCCCGGATAAGGGGGAGTATGGAACCGGACTCGTCTTCCTTCCCCCGGAGAAAAGCGACCGCGAGGCCTGCCGGGCAGAATTCCAACGAATTGTCCAAGAAGAGGGGCAAATCCTTCTGGGTTGGCGTGAAGTCCCGACCGACAACAGTCACATCGGGGTGACCGCCAAGAAGGTGGAGCCCGCGATATCCCAGATTTTCATCCAGAAAGGGAACGTTCCGGCCACCGACGATTTGGCGTTCGAGCGGAAACTTTTTGTCATCCGCAAGAGGATCGAGAATTGGGTCCGCCAGTCCGAACTCAAACAGCGGTCTTATTTCTGCGTCCCAACCCTTTCCTCGAAGACCTTTGTCTACAAGGGACAGTTGTTGGCCGACCAAGTTCAGAAATATTTCCTCGACCTTCAGGATGAGAATTTGGTCAGCGCTTTGGCCATGGTGCACCAGCGATACAGCACCAACACCTTCCCGAGTTGGGATCTGGCCCAACCCTTCCGGTATCTCTCGCACAATGGAGAAATCAACACTCTGCGCGGGAATATCAACTGGATGGAGGCCCGCCAAGGTCTCATGGAGTCGGACCTGTTCGGCGAGGATCTCAAAAAGATTTTCCCGGTCATCGTCCCCAACGCTAGCGATTCGGCAACCTTAGACAACGCCCTGGAAATGCTGGTTTTGGGCGGTCGCGACCTCGCCCATGCCATGATGATGTTGATCCCTGAACCTTGGGATGGCCATGAAACCATGGCCGATGACCGTCGTGCATTCTATGAGTATCACGCCTGCCTGATGGAGCCATGGGATGGCCCCGCCTCAATCCCTTTCACCGATGGGGTTCGTATCGGCGCGGTTCTGGACCGGAATGGCCTGCGACCCTCGCGGTACACAGTGACCAAGGATGACCTCGTCATCATGGGCTCCGAGTCCGGAGTGCTCGAGATCGATCCCGCCAATGTCCGCTCCAAGGGACGTCTGCAACCCGGACGCATGTTCTTCGTCGACCCGGAACTCGGGCGAATTGTCACCGACGAGGAACTCAAACAGAAATTCATCGATCGTCATCCCTATCGCAAGTGGATTCATGAAAACCGGGTGGAAATTCAACACCTTCCCGAACCCAAAGGCGAGGTTGCCGGCCTGGATCAGAAAACGCTTCTGGAACGGCAGCAAGCATGGGGCTACTCCTTAGAGGACCTCCGTTTCCTGATGGCGCCGATGGCCAAAGACGGCAAGGAAGCGATCGGATCCATGGGGAACGACACCCCCCTCGCCGTCCTTTCGGACCGCGCTCCGCTGCTTTACAACTATTTCAAACAACTGTTCGCCCAGGTGACCAACCCACCCCTCGACGCGATCCGCGAAAAGCTGGTCACCTCGCTGGAAACCACTGTCGGATCGGAGGGCAATCTGTTCGCCGAAACTCCCGAACAGTGTCGGTTATTGAACCTCCCCCAACCGGTCCTCACCAACCGGCAAATGCAACAGATCAAAGAGCTGGATCAACCCGGCTTGAAGTCTCACACGATTTCCATTCTCTGCGATCCGAGCGAGGGCGCGGATGGAATGGATAATCGTTTAAAGGAAATCTTCACCGAGGCGGACCAAGCGATTGAGGAGGGAGCGACCCTTCTGATCCTTTCCGATCGAGGTCTGGGTCGAAACAGAATGGCGATTCCCGCTCTTCTCGCCACTTCGGGGCTGCACCAACATTTGGTTCGCGAGGAAAAACGAACCCAAGTCGGGATCGTTCTCGAAAGCGGCGAGCCCCGTGAATGCCATCATTACTGCGTCCTCGCGGCCTATGGCGCCTGCGCGGTCAACCCTTACCTCGCCTTCGAGACCCTCGAACAAATGATCCTCGATGGCATGTTGCCTGGGATCGATATCGAGAAGGCGAGCAAGAATTACATTAAGGCGGTCGGGCTGGGCATCCTCAAAGTGATGTCCAAGATGGGAATCTCCACCCTCCAAAGTTACCGAGGGGCGCAGATTCTGGAGGCGATCGGCCTCAATAAGGCCTTCATCGATCGCTATTTCACCGACACCGCCTCCCGGATCGAGGGGATCGGCTTGCCGGAGGTCTTCGAGGAGACCCTGAAGCGGCATCGTTACGCTTTCCCCGAGCACGATGTGAAGGAGTACCGTCCCCTGATCTCGGGCGGGCAGTACCAGTGGCGTCGCGATGGCGAGTACCACATGCACAATCCGCTCGCCATCGCCAAACTCCAGGAGGCGGTGAAATACAACCGTCGCAATGTTTGGAACGAGTTCACCGACTTGGCCAACAACTACGAGAAGAAACTGGCCACGCTTCGCGGACTGCTCGGTTTCAAAAAGACTCGTGAACCGATCCCTCTCTCCGAGGTCGAGCCGATCGAGGCCATTTTCAAACGATTCAAAACTGGCGCGATGTCGTTCGGATCGATCAGCAAGGAAGCCCATGAAACCCTGGCTATCGCGATGAACCGTATCGGCGGAAAATCAAACACCGGCGAGGGTGGCGAGGATCCGGTCCGTTTCACTCCCGATCCCAATGGAGACTTGCGGCGAAGCGCGATCAAGCAGGTCGCGTCGGGTCGTTTCGGGGTCACCAACGAGTATTTGGTCAACGCCGACGAGCTGCAGATCAAGATGGCGCAAGGCGCGAAACCCGGCGAGGGCGGTCAGCTCCCCGGTCACAAGGTCGACAAGGTGATCGCGAGGGTCCGGTATTCGACTCCGGGAGTGGGCCTCATTTCGCCCCCGCCCCACCACGACATCTACTCCATCGAGGATTTGGCCCAGCTAATCCACGACCTGAAAAACGCGAACAAAAACGCCCGAGTCTGCGTCAAACTGGTTTCCGAGGTTGGCGTGGGGACTGTGGCGGCGGGAGTCTCGAAAGGACACGCCGACGTTGTCTTGATCAGCGGAGATTCTGGCGGCACCGGAGCCAGTCCGCAGACCTCGATTAAACACGCAGGCCTTCCATGGGAACTCGGCCTCGCGGAAACCCATCAGACGCTGGTCCTCAACGACCTGCGCAGCCGAATTGTTGTGGAAACCGACGGTCAACTGAAAACCGGAAGGGATGTCGCGGTGGCCATCCTGCTAGGAGCCGAGGAATTCGGTTTCGCCACCACCGCGTTGATCACCCTGGGATGCATCCTCATGCGGAAATGCCATCTCAATACGTGCCCTGTGGGCATCGCCACCCAGAACGAAGAATTGAGAAAGAAATTCAGCGGCGATCCCCAAGCGGTGATCAATTTTCTGACCTTCATCGCCGAGGACCTGCGCCAGATCATGGCCGATCTCGGGTTCCGAACGGTGAGCGAAATGGTGGGACATGTCGAGTGCCTGGAAACCTCGAAGGCCATCGACCACTGGAAGGCGCGCGGCCTCGACCTGAAGCCGCTTCTGACGAAACCGGATGTCGGTCCGGAGGTTGGAACCTACTGCCAGATTCCACAGGATCATGGTCTCGAACTCGCTCTCGATAACGAATTGATCGAACTGGCCGCTCCAACCCTCGAGCGGAAAGAGTCGGTCAAGATCGATATCCCGATCAAGAACATCAACCGAACGGTCGGCACGATGTTGTCGAGCGAGATCACTCGCCGCTATGGCCGTGACGCTCTGGAGGAGGACACGATCCACATCCATTTCCGTGGATCGGCCGGAAACAGTTTTGGGGCCTTCTCAGTCCAGGGGCTTCGCCTCGAGGTGGAAGGCGACGCCAACGATTACTTTGGAAAGGGATGTTCGGGGTCTAAAATGATTGTGTACCCCGACCGCGAATCCGATTTCGTCCCAGAGGAAAACATCATCATCGGCAACGTCGCGTTCTACGGGGCCACCAGCGGCGAGGCCTATGTTCGAGGGATCGCCGGCGAACGGTTCTGCGTTCGGAATAGCGGCGTCCGGGCGGTGGTCGAAGGAGTCGGAGACCACGGTTGTGAGTACATGACCGGCGGTGTCGCGGTCATTCTCGGACACACCGGCCGAAACTTCGCGGCGGGTATGAGCGGAGGAATCGCTTATGTTTACGATCCGGACGGAACCTTTCCGATCCGATGCAACAAGGAAATGGTCGATCTCGAGGCCGTTGAAAACGAAACCGATATCGACCTTCTAAAGGGAATGATCGAAAACCACCAGCACTACACGGGCAGCTCGGTCGCGGAGAAAATGCTTGCGAATTGGGACGATGTCCTGCCGAAATTCGTGAAAGTCATGCCGACCGACTATAAGCGCGCTCTCGAGGAACTCGAACGAGAGCGCATCGCTGAAACGGTTGGCGCGGGTGAAGAGGTGACGACGCATGGGTAAGTTGACAGGTTTCATGGAGTACGAGCGCGAGACCGCTACGTACCGTCCAGTCGAAGAACGAATCAGAGATTACAAGGAGATCCCGGTCCGGTTTCCCGATGAGAAACTGCAGACTCAGGGCGCTCGCTGCATGGATTGCGGGGTTCCTTTCTGCCACACAGGATGTCCACTTGGAAACGTCATTCCCGATTGGAACGATCTAGTGTACCGAGGAAAGTGGAAGGAAGCGATTGACCGCCTCCATTTCACCAACAATTTCCCGGAATTCACTGGACGGATTTGTCCTGCCCCCTGCGAGAAGGCGTGTGTGTTGGGAATCATCGAACCCCCTGTCTCCATTAAACAAATCGAGGTCGGGATTGTCGAGCATGCGTTCGAGGAGGGCTGGATTGTCCCGCACCCTCCCGCCGAAAGGACTGGAAAGACTGTCGCTGTCATTGGCTCGGGTCCAGCCGGACTCGCCGCCGCCGATCAACTCAATAAAGCCGGCCACACGGTCACGGTTTTTGAACGATCGGATCGAATTGGCGGACTTCTCATGTACGGGATCCCCCATTTCAAGCTCGACAAAGAGATTGTCAAACGCCGCCTCAACGTGATGGAGGCCGAGGGAGTTCAATTCAAACCGAGCACCTGGGTGGGAAAGAACTATCCCACCGAAAAACTCAAGGAATTCGACGCGGTCGTGATCGCTGTGGGCGCCACAAAGGGGCGCGAACTCCCAATCCCCGGTCGCGATCTGGATGGCATCCATCTCGCTATGGATTTCCTTCCGCAACAAAACAAGCGGTTGGAAGGGGATGACATCCCGGAGGAAATCAGCATCACTGCCAAAGGCAAACATGTCATCGTCATCGGAGGCGGCGACACCGGCTCCGACTGCATCGGCACCTCGATTCGGCAGGGCGCTTTGTCGGTGAAGAATATCGAACTCTTCCCGAAACCCCCCGAAGAGCGGACCGAAAACATGCCATGGCCCTACTATCCTTTCACATACCGAACCGAGTCCTCGCATGAGGAAGGGGTCGAACGAAATTGGTCCCTCCTCACCAAGGAATTCGTCGGTAAAGACGGCAAGGTTGAAAAGATGCGCGGCGTCCGGCTCGACTGGGAAAAAGGCGAAAACGGCCAGATGAAGATGATCGAGGCGGTCGGCTCCGAATTCGAGTGGCCAGCCGACCTGGTTCTTCTCGCCCTCGGATTTGTGGGACCGGAAAAAGATGGAATGATCGAGGAACTGGGAGTCGAATTGGACGAGCGAGGCAACATCCAAGCCGATGACGATTACCGAACCTCGGTCGATGGGGTCTTCGCTTGCGGCGACTCGCGACGAGGTCAGTCGCTCGTGGTCTGGGCGATCGCCGAGGGCCGAGAGGCCGCCCGGGCGGTGGATGAATACCTTGTCGGCGAAACAGTCCTCCCAAGTCTGGATACCCGGCATCTCTCTCTGCCGGCGCGTCGAGGTTGAGAACAACGATTTGATGTCCTTTCAGTTCGCCTCGGGTGTTTCCAATTCAATGGGCGTGGAAGATGCGCTGGATAGTGTCTTCTTCCAGATCCGTGAAGGATTCAGCTCGGAAAAAGCCGATCTAGCGATTCTGTTCACCACAGGCCATTTCGCCGATTCCTGCGTGGATATCAGCCGACGGATCAATGAAACTTTTTCTCCGACCTGCATGGTTGGCTGCACCGCCGGCGGAGTCATCGGGTCGGACCAGGAATACGAGGACCAAGCGGCGTTGGCTCTTCTGGTCGGGAATCTGCCGGAGTGCCAACTCAATTCCTTTCATTTGACCCATCAGAATGTTTCGGGAATCGGCGACGCAGCAATCGCGGCGGAAATTCTCGGAGCTCGTCCAGATGAAGACCCCTCGTTCGTGTTGCTTCCCGATCCCTTTTCGATCCAAACCGGCGACCTGCTATCCAAATTGGATTCGGTCTACCCCGGCGCGCCCAAATTGGGGGGTCTCGCCAGCGCGGGATTTCAACCCGGGTCGAATCGACTCTATCTGAATGAAGACACCCACATGGAGGGCCTCGTCGGGTTCTCCCTCACCGGTCCTCTGGAAATCCTCCCGGTGGTCTCGCAGGGTTGTCGCCCAATCGGTCGCCCGCTGATGGTCACCGATGCCGAAAGAAACGTCATCAAGACTCTCGGGAATCGCTCCGCCTTTGAGGTCCTTCAGGAGATTGTTTCGGAACTTTCCGAGGAGGACCAACGATTGGCCTCGACCGCGCTATTGACCGGCGTGGTGATCGATGAGTATAAAACGGACTTTGACCAGGGCGATTTTCTAATTCGGAATTTGATTGGGGGAGACCCCGAAAGAGGGTATCTGGTGATCAACGATCACATCTCGCTCGGACAAACCATGCAGTTCCAGGTCCGCGACGCAAATACCGCCGAGGAAGAGCTCTCCATACTGCTTAACCATCATTTGGCGAGGCTTGGAATCAAGAAACCTGTGGCCGCGGCGGTCTTCAATTGCAATGGACGCGGCCTGAAACTTTTTCCCGAGCGAAATCACGACATCGATATGATCCAAACCGCCACTGGTGGCATCCCATCCGCCGGTTTCTTCTGCGCCGGAGAAATTGGACCGGTGGGAGGACAAACTTTTATCCATGGTTTCACCAGCAGCATCGGCCTGTTTGTCCCGAAACAGGATGTCGAGTAAGATTCCAGTTAACCAAACGGTTGTTGATGCGTTTGCCATTCGCTTCCTCCACACGACCAATGCTCTAGGGCGGCCGGATTTGAATCGGCTGGCAAGCGTGCGAGAAAAGGAGATTCATCATTGAGTGACAAAAACCCACGGACCCCGCTGGCCCCGCTTCAGGAAGAACTAGGAGCGCGTTTTGTCGATTTCGGCGGGTGGGACCTGCCTGTTCTGTACACCTCCATCGTTGACGAATCAGACGCAGTCCGAAACAAGTGCGGCATCTTCGATGTCTCCCACATGGGACGTTTCTTCTTGAGCGGCCTCAGTGTGGTCGAGGACCTGGATCGAATTCTCTCGAGGGACATGACCACGCTCGAGCCAGGAAAACAGCGGTACTCCCTTCTCCTCAATGAGGATGGGGGCGTCCTGGACGATCTCATGGCGGCGCGAATCGCCGACCAGGAGTTTCTGCTGGTGGTCAACGCCGGTAATCTCGAATCCGATCGGGAATGGATCGAAAGCCATCTGTCGGATGGGACCGATCTGATCGACCGTTCCAAAGCAACTGTCATGATCGCGGTCCAAGGGCCCGAGGCCGAACGAATTCTGACGGAAGTGACTGGCGACGATCACTCCGAGTCGAAGTTTATGGATGTGGTCGGAGGCGTGTACCAAGGGGTTCCATACCTTGCCATCCGTGGAGGTTACACCGGCGAGGACGGTTTCGAGGTCATTCTCCCCAATGGCGAGGGGCTTATGTTGTGGAAGGAACTGATCCAGGCGGGAGCGGTCCCTTGCGGTCTGGGAGCGCGTGATTTGTTGCGTCTCGAGGTGGCTTATCCTCTCCACGGCCACGAAATCACCAAGGAGATTCGCCCGCACGAAGCGAACCTCCGTTGGGCGCTTTCGAAAAAGGGCGATTTCATTGGCCGTTCCGCCATCGAATCGAACGAACCTCGGTACAATCTCATCGGTTTCGCCATGGAAAAGAAGGCAATCCCCCGAGAGGGATATCCCGTGGTGGTGGATGGCGAGGAAGTTGGAGTGGTGACAAGCGGAGGCCTCTCCAGTCGGATGCCCAATGGGTTCGGGCTGGCAAGGGTCCGGAAAGATTCTGTCGAGGAATCACTTGAAATTGTCATCCGGGGAAAGAACAATCCCGCCAAGAAGGTGAAAACCCCCTTCATTCAGGATCGAGTGAAGCGGTGAATCATGAAAAACTGAGGGGAAGAAAATGAATATTCCAGAGAATCTTAAATATACCGAATCCCACGAGTGGGTGCTGACATCCGACGGTGAGTTTGTGGTGGGCATCAGCGATTTCGCTCAGCACGAGTTGACCGACATCGTTTTTGTCGACCTCCCCGAGGTGGGTTCCGAGTTCTCCGCCAAGGACGCCTGCTGCGTGGTCGAGTCCACGAAGATCGCGGCCGATATTTACGCCCCGGTCTCCGGGAAGATCACCGCGGTCAATGAGGAACTCAACGACCATCCCGAGTGGGTCAATGAATCCCCCTACGATAAGGGATGGCTCTTCAAAATCGAGCCATCGGATGAATCGGATCTCGATTCCCTGATGAACAGCGCGGAATACCAAAGCCATCTCGACAGCGAGTGATCTAAGGGAGCCATCCCTCACGATGCCCCAGCCTTGGTCAAGAAGAAACTTTCTGCAGTCTGGGATCGGGACCGCCGCCATGACAAGCATGGCTGGGATCGCAGCGAGTGAGACTGAGGACCACCAAATCGGCGAGGCTAGTTCACAACATGAACTCCAAACCTCCATCGCGGTGATCGGCGGAGGTCTGGGCGGTTGCGCCGCGGCTTTGGCTGCCCTTAAGGCAGGGCTGAATGTGGTTCTCACCGAGGAAACCGACTGGCTGGGGGGACAAGTCACCTCTCAAGCCGTCCCACCTGATGAACACCCTTGGATCGAATCGATCGCGAACCCATCCTATGCCGAGTTCCGAAAGCGAATACGGGATTACTACAAGCGGAACTATCCGCTCACCCATGAGGCTCTAACCGATCCTTTCCTCAATCCAGGCCGAGGCAATGTCTCCAAGGTCTGCTGCGAGCCGCGTGCGGCCCTCGCGGCGCTCGAGGAAATGCTCGCTCCTTACCGAGCCAACGGTCAGTTGCGGGTGCTCCTCGAACATGTCCCGGTCGGGGCTCAGACTGAAGGGGATGAAATTCGCGCGGTGCGTCTCGAGGACCGAGCGAATGGCGGCGAGAAAATCATCCACGCCCCCTACTTCCTCGACGCCACCGAACTTGGCGATCTTCTCGACCTCGCCAAGGTCGAGCATGTCACAGGCGCCGAGTCCCAAGGCCAGACCGGTGAAAAGCACGCTCCGGAAAAGGCGGCCCCCGACAATATGCAGGCGATCACCTGGTGTTTCCCTGTCGAGTATCGCCACGGCGAGGATCACACCATCGATCGACCGGATCGGTATGATTTTTGGCGGAACTATGTCCCGCCACTTTCTCCACCGTGGCCTGGCCCTCTTCTCTCAAAGTCGTACACACACCCCATCACTCTTGAACCCATCTCTCGGCCTATCGACCCAATCCGCGAGGGAAAGAACGAAGTCAGCGGATTCTGGAGATATCGGAGGATCCGTTACGCGGGATATTACGAACCGAGTTTCCCAGGCCATGACATTTCACTGATCAACTGGCCGATGAACGATTATGTGGAGGGCAATCTGTTCAACATCTCCCCCGAGGAGAAAGAGCGACACACAAGGGATGCCAAACAGCTCAGCCTATCCCTTCTCTACTGGCTTCAGACCGAGGCGCCACATGACGACGAGAAGGGCCAGGGTTGGCCGGGACTGCGGCTCTGTCCCGAAATCACGGGAACGGAAGATGGCCTCGCCAAGGCGCCGTATATTCGGGAATCCCGTCGCTTGGTCTCCAAATTCACCATCACCGAAGCGCATGTCGGGACCGAGATGAGGATGGAGATCACCGGCTTGCCGAAGGAGGAGGTCAAAGCCCTGCCATTCGGTTACTCGGTGGGGATTGGGAGTTACCGGATCGATCTCCATCCGAGCACGGGCGGGGACAACTACATCGACATCAGTTCCCTCCCCTTTCAGATCCACCTGGGTTCTCTCATTCCGGTGCGGGTCACCAACCTCCTGGCCGCCTGCAAGAATATCGGAACCACACACATCACCAATGGGTGCTACCGCCTCCATCCCGTCGAGTGGAACGTGGGCGAGGCTGCGGGTTATCTCGCCGCTTGGTGCTTAAAGAACGGAAAGAACCCCCATCAGGTTTATCACACCGAGGAGCTCCGAGAGGATTATCAAATACGGTTGAAGGACGAAAACATTCCGCTCTCTTGGCCCGAATTCCGGCCGCGCTGACTTTCATTGCTCCTCTGCTTGGACGGCTTCAAATTCCTTCACCCACTTGTGGCTGAGGTCCAAATAGCCGTCCGGCTTAAGCGGGAGGTAATCCCTATACTGGCGTTCGCCATACTTCGCCGGAACCGCCGGTTCGATCTGAGTCCCCTCATGCCACTCATTGAACGAGGTGACCGAAATGAAATCGGGTCGCGCTTCGATCGCCGACTCGAACATCGTCGAGTAATAGTCGCCCCCTTCTCGCTCACGGTAGTTCTTTTTGTTCCAGGGCCGAATCGGCAAATCGTCATAGCCCGGTCCAACACTGGGGATGAACAGTTTGCCGAGCGAACGGGTCCAATCGCGAACCTCTTTCCAGTTCTCCGGGGTCGATCCCTCGGTGAAACCCTTGGTGGCGAAATAAGTGTAGACCCCATCGAATCCGCCCTCGGTTAAAAGCCGCTTGTCCTTTTGGTTCACATAGAGCGCGATCATGATCGCGTCGTGTTCGGTTCCCCGGATGGTGTTGGGGGAATCGGAACGTAGGATGGAACCCCATTCCTCGGTCGGGATGAGGTAGGAGTCATACACATAGAACATGGGAAGATGATCACGGTCCGCGTCGCGGTATAAGGCGGGGGAACCCTTGAACTTGTCGATCAAGTATCCCAGGTTTTCCTTGACCGATTCGGCGCTTCGTCCGGGATAGGGTTCGATGTGAAAATTGACTTTCATTCCCTTCTTTGCGGCCTCGGCAAAGAGCAGTTCAAGAGCCCGATCGTCCGCGTTCCCAGGACCCCACCACGAGAAATTGACCACTCCAATCCCCGCTTTGGCGATCATTTCGAGATGCGCTTTCAGCGTGTCCGGGTCCTGAGAACTATAAAGACCGAGTTGGGGGTAGAAGGGAGATCCGATATCTTCCGGCGGTTTGTGGTTGCCGGGCGGGGGTCCCGATTTGGAGGTCACCGCATGATCCCAATGGGACCAATGCCCATTAGTCTCGGGATTCCCATACCACCCGTAGTAATGGACGTGAACCCTCTGAGAAAGTCCTTCGGTTTCAGCTGGTGAAGAGGAGCAAAGAATCGTCACAAGAGAAATCAAAGCAAAGAATTGCCCAGTCCGCACAATCAAACCCCTCCGCATTCGTTAGTTTCACGGGGAAGACGACGACAAAGGAACCTTACAGATCTCCGGCTTCCGCCCGCATGACAATCCCACGGTTCCTGGCGGCCAACACCCAGACCCGCACCATATCGAGCCGCGGCGGCCGTTCCCCAGTCTCTTGGCAGGAGTCGACCAGTCGTTGGTGTAGTTCGGCCGGGTCCTCCTTTTCCAGCTGACGGACATTGGTGATTCCCACCGATTGAAGCATCGGTCCATGGATCGCTCCAATCCCCTTGTAGGTGAAAAGTTCCGCCTCCTCGATGATTGAATCGAGGTCGGGATCGGCCAAGGCCAATGTCTCCTCCAAGTCTTTGCGACCCGCTTCGGATTTGGATCGGATGAGGAGGTGACGGGGCCGGGTGACCCCTTTTGCTTCGAGGGGTTGAACCATTTCAGGAGACAAACCCGGAAGGTCGGTCAGGTCCATCCGATAAGAACCCGTATTGACCTGCTTGATGAAAACAATGGTTACCGCCCAAAACAGGAGTTGGAACGGCACGGTCTTCCAGAAGAGGGAACGCGGGCGTTGGGGAGTAGGTTCCAGCTTTTGACCGAGATCATCGGGGTGCTCCCAACTTTCGTTCCCCAAGAACACGTAGGAGAGAAACGAATAGAAAGCCATCCCGTCCAGCGCCAACGCCGGAAACCCAAGAAACCCAAGAAGCGGCATTTCGAAAAGTTTGAAATTCTCCAGACCTCGGACTGTGTAAATCCACTTTTGCGGAGCGAAGAAATTCATGCTCTCCCACACCGCGCCGCATACCAATCCTCCGAACATGATCCGCGCCACCGTGCCCCAATCACGGCGCTCCAGGTCCTTGAGGAGGGACCGTCGGCCATTTCGGTAATTCCATGGATCGACAATAAAGGTGAGGCTCCCCCATATCAGAGGGGCAAGATAGGTCGGAAAAACCACGGACAGTGTCAGCATGGTCAGACCCAATCCTTGCCAGGCGTAACTCACCCATGGAGCGTATTGGCGCGGCTTCCCTTTCCAGTTCTTCCAAAACCCGAGGACACAAACCGCCTCGTAGGTCTCGAACATCCCGATCAGCACAGTGCCAAACGCGAACCAGCCAAAGACATAGCCGATAAACAGGTTCTGAAACGCGCCCACGTAGTACCAGTTCTGATAGCGCAGATTCAAAGCCTCGAACAAATACCAGAAGGTGATGGACCAAATGACCATTGGCCAGAAATGACGGCGACGAGTCGTCAGAATCGAACTCCCGCGTTTCATCGAACAGAAGCCGTCGAGCATGAAAATGTATCCCCACCAGGCAAAGGCATAAAAGGGTTGAGCGATCCAGAGGATGTCCTCAACCAGCCCGTATACGCCGACGGAAAACACCGCCAGACCCAACAGAAATAAGCGCAATCCGATTCTCGGGGCGCCCCGCTCTTCCGTTGGAAAAACCATCTCTTGTGCAAGACTCATGTTATTCAGCAATCCATCTGTATCTTGATAGGGTAAGTGAACCTCATTCTACCAGGGGGTTCGGCATAAAGAAGGTCTTAAAACCGAGGGAGGAATCGACCACTGCATATATGGGCGCCTCGGGTCCGAGCGCGACCACTCTCCCTTGGATTGATTCCCGATAAGTCTTATGATTGTAAGGTTTGAATTCAAGGGCGATGGGCTTCCCGATGTAGCGTTGGGGCTCGAGCCTCCCAAGGAAAAACGGAATGAAGCAGTGGAAAATCGCGGTGATGCGGAACGCCGGGCGGAATCCGGTGAGTTCCAACCGCTCCATGACACGTTGGTTTTATGACGTTATCGGACGTTTCTACGATTTACTCTACCACCGGTTGATTCGGGGATATGTCGAATCCGCCGGAGCCCTAATGGATGAAGTCATCGAGGAGGGCGATATGGTCCTCGATGTGGGATGCGGGACCGGCCTTCTCACCTACCTTGCCGAACCGAAAGCCAAGGGGGTCGTCGGCATCGACCTCTCCATGGGAATGCTCCAAAAAGCCCGGCGCAAAAAGAAACTCGATCAAAACCTCCTTTTCCTCAATGGCGATGCGCTGAACCTGCCATTGAAACCGGAATTCGATTGCTGTGTCAGCGCTTTCATGCTCGTCATGCTTCCCAAAGAGAAGCGGTGGCAGGTCATCCAGCAGATGTATGGTCTCCTCAGGCCGGGGGGCCGCGTGGCCTTCTTGACCAGCCGACGCGACCTGGGATCCCAATGGTTCTCCGGCCAGGAATGGAAGGAAGGCCTCAAAAAAATTGGCCTTGAACACGTCCAGGTCAGTTTCGAGGGCGACGTTTTTATGAATATCACCGGCATCAAACCGGATCCGAACCAATCCAGCCTCCGCCGCAAAGCGGTCACAGCCGAATCGGAAGTGCTGGAATCGTCACCTCTCTACAAAACCGTGCCGACCTACGCTAATTAAAAGGCCGGAAAGAATCGGAGTGGAAACCGAATGACCCGACTGTGGACATTTGGCCTACTATAAATTAGTATTCAATTACGAAAACACCACAAAATCCCCCTTTTTCAGAGGCCCCCAAATGAACCCATCTTCTCATACCTTCCACATACCAGTCATGGGAACCGGATTCACCATCGACACACCCATCAAAGTGGCTCGATATGGGATCTCCTCGGTTGTGTCAGTGGTCGATGATTTTCTCATTGAAAAAATCAGAAAGTTCCATACCGAAAGGGTGGGAGAGGAATTCCATCCCATTTCACCCGGTGAAGAGGATTCCCGAGCGAAGAGGATCACGGCCTACCTTAACCTCGTCCACCGGCTCGTCCGAAAGCAGGTCGAGGAGATTCGCGGCCAGGACTTCACGGAAGGGTCCGAAATCGAAAAGTACTTCGAACTACTCCCAGATGGCCCGGTTCGCCATCTTTATGAAGAGATGACCATGAGCGGCAATCCATCACGCAAGGAGCAATTGCGGGAGGAACTGCGGAGTTTGGTCCAACCCGGTTCGATCGATGTGAACATCATGACCAAGATCGATGGTCTCCGCGCGAATCGACAAGGCGAGACGCCCCCGCCCGAGTTTTCGGACGCCAAATCGGCTCTGCGCGGTTTCGCGAAAAGCGATGTGGAAGGCGCCGTGGTCTTCTCCGCCGGAATGAACCAGGGTCTTTACGCCTACGCCGCCGAGTTTGAGGATTTCTTTCCCACCATTTGCGGCCTCCTCAAGAAGAGAATCATCCTCAAAGTCAGCGATTACCGATCGGCCCTGATTCAAGGAAAATTCCTGGCGAAGAAAGGGCTGTGGGTTTCGGAATATCGGATCGAATCGGGATTGAACTGCGGAGGCCATGCCTTCGCGACAAAAGGGATGGTGGCTGGCCCGATCCTCGAGGAGTTCAGGGAGAACCGCGCGCAATTGGTGGATCAGTTGCATCCAATCTTCAATCGCGCTCTGGAGGCTCTCGGCAAAGCTCCTCAAGGAATCCCTCTTCCGGTCCGAGTCACCTATCAGGGAGGAATTGGAACCGCGGATGAAGACCGGCTGCTCCGCGAATTCTACAGTGTCGATGGGACGGGTTGGGGAACTCCGTTTTTACTCGTGCCCGAGGTCTGCAATGTGGATGACGATCATCTGAAAAGGCTTTGCGAATCGAACGAAGAGGAGGTTCAACTCTCCCGCTGTTCTCCTTTGGGCGTCCCATTCTGGACCCTCAGGACCTCGGGAAGCGAAAATCTCCGTCGGGATCGTATTGAGGCGGGCACGCCGGGGTCGCCTTGCCCAAGGAGGTTCCTGGTGAGCAGCGCGGAGTTTTCCGAGGAACTCCTCTGCCTTGGCGCGCAAAGTTACCAGGAGAAGAAGGTGGAGGTTCTCGAAGAAAACACCGAAATCTCCGAGGCGACCCGGACCGCCATGATTCAGGAGACCCTCGAGAAGACCTGCCTCTGTCGCGATCTGGCCGGGGGAGCCCTTATCCGAAATGGCATCGATCTCAAAGCGACGCCCGCCATCTGCTGCGGCCCGAATATTGTGCATTTCAGTCAGGTGTTTTCCCTCAGGGAAATGATCGATCAGATTTATGGACGAGCCGAACGGAAGGTCGCGAAGGACCGTCCTCATTTCTTCCTCAAAGAGATTCAACTCTACGTCAATCACATGCGTGACGAACTGAGAAGACAGTCCCTCGGGTTGATCGAATATCCCTCCGGACATTTTGCCGAATACGTTGCCAACCTCCATTCCGCTATCGACTACTATCGCGAGAACGCGGAGCGGCTGGCGACTGGAGCCTATGATGGGTTCGTCGAGAGGCTCCACTCACTTGAGGAAAACTTGAGGGAAATGGGGAAGGATCTCTCTTTGGATAGCACTGCCATCTTGGAGACCGCTTTTTCGCACTGAGCCATTCGTCCCGATTGCCAAATGTTTCTGTATTGTTGATCCGCGTTTCCGCGTTTTCTGGAAGCGCACACCAAAGCCCCATCCCTCCCTCCCATCCCTCCCGCTCTTTGCCCCACCTTTATTTGGACCTAGGATATTCCAAATCGGGGGAGGAGGGGTTTTGGAACATCTATGGACAGCCAAAAAGAAATCCGCGCACTGTTGGTTATTCTTGGGACTTTTATCGGAATTGGGCTTCTCTTCTGGGGCGCATCCTCGCTGTTGAGCGGTCTCTCGGGGAGCGGCGGCGAGGTTGTCCAGGAGGGGGTCTTTGAGGGCCCCTCGGATGCACCCTCTGGGGAGTCAAGCGAATCCTCCGAGGGGGACCAGGAAGAGGTCGAGTCGGGAGAGGAGGGCGAAGAATCATTCGAGACGGATGAGAATCCCTCCGATCAAGAGAGCCAATCGGAGAACTCGGGAAGCGAGAACACCGACGACCTGACAGAGGCTGAAAAAATTCTCCAGGAATCCCTGCTCCGAGCAAGCGAAACCAATAAAAGCCTCTTCGTCCGATTCGGCGCGCCGTGGTGTCCCGGTTGTTGGCAGTTGGCCGGATTTCTCGAGACGCTTGAGGTTCAGGAAATCTTCCAAAAACATTTCATCGACACGGAATTCGACATCGACGCCATCGAAGGCGGACGGGATCTCCTCACGGAAATGGCTGGCGAGAAGCCAGAACTCCCGTGGTATGCGATCTTCGACTCGGACGGCAAATTACTCGCCACCTCGGACACCTATGAGGAATCCATCGGCTTCATGCCAGCGACTCCCAAGGACCGAGAACACTTTCTCACCATGTTTCAGAAGTCGGGAGAATTCTCCGAGGAGGAATTGAAACAACTCGGAGCGGCGCTCGACACCTACATCGAGAACAACACACGTTGAGACGTTTCCTCAAATCACCAGTGACCAAAGTCGAATAAAAAGAGCCCTTCCGGGCGTATGCATCGGAAGGGCTCTTTCGTGATTTACTTGGATCTGGGTGGAGGTAGAGTCTCTCAACCCAAGGTTTTACCGTCACACTTCAGATCGAGACAAGCCTGAAGAACACGCTTGGCCATGTTCTCACGCCCCGCTTTCAACCAGGCGCGTGGATCGTACAGCTTCTTGTTCCCGACCTCGCCCTCGATCTTCAGGACACCGTCATAATTCTTCATCATGTGGTCCACGACCGGCCGAGTGAAGGCGTATTGGGTGTCGGTGTCGACATTCATCTTGATGACACCGTAGTCCAGGGTCTCGTGGATATCCGCGAGATCCGAACCGGACCCGCCGTGGAACACCAGGTCGAAATGAGCCTCCTGGCCGTATTTGGCCACCACGGCCTCTTGTCCTTCTTTCAGAATCTTCGGACGCAACTTCACGTTGCCAGGCTTATAGACGCCGTGAACGTTGCCGAAAGTCGCGGCGAACATGAAACGACCGCCGATCGGATTGAGCGCCTCATGAACCGCCACCATGTCGCCGGGAGTCGTGTACAACTTCTCGGCCGGAGCGTCCTCGTTGCTAACTCCATCTTCCTCGCCACCCACAACCCCGGCCTCAACCTCGAGAATGATTTCATTCTCGGCGCAGAGAGCTAAAAGCTCTGTGGCCAACTCCATGTTCTCTTTCAATGGAAGCTCGCTTCCATCGAACATGTGGCTTTGGAAAAGATTGGGGCGCCCCTCGGCGCGGCGTTTCGCGGTTTCGGCGATCAGCGGTTTGAGGAAGGAATCGATCTTCCCGGGCTGACAGTGATCGGTGTGAAGGGCGATGTTGATCGAGTACTTGTCGGCGATCAAACGAATGTGGTCGGCGAGGGAAATCGATCCAAGAACCATGTCCTTGAGATTTCCGCTGGCGTGGGCTCCGCCTCCGGTCGACACTTGGATGATGCCATCGCTCTTGGCTTCGGCGAATCCTTCGATGGCGGCGTTGGCGGTGTCCATCGTGGTGACATTGATGGCTGGGAATGCATATTTTCCGGCTTTCGCCTTATCCAGCATTTCGCAGTATTTGGGGTAATCAACAATCGGCATATCGGTTTCTCCTTCTGGTACGAGATTGACTCGTTTTCTTTAGGTTTTCATGAATCAGTCAGACGGCGCCCGGTAAGCTACCCGGAACCGAACCCGGGCGCGTTGATGCTGTAATTCAACCAATTTTTGGGAGACTTTTCTTCGGATCGAAAATGCCCCCTTTTCAGATGGAGGCGTCCGGAAACTCTCGATTCTACGCTTGCCTCGGGGCGATGCCCTAGGCTCGTCGTGACGGCTGGAGTTCTACCCAAAACGAGTGGCAATTCTACCTTTTCGACCACTCGGTTTCAACTGTTTGCCAAGACGATCTAGACGGGAGGGCGAGCCTCGTGGGATCTCCTCAGCGCCTAGCCGTCCCCGGATTCCATCGGCTCTTGGGAGGGATAAAGGATTGTGTGGATTTCCGGGTTGGCGGCAAGCGCCTCCGCAATGGCTCGGTGGGTTTCCGGGCTGGGATGATTGTCCCCTGGCAGGGACCCCCGATGCGCGGACTGGAGGTCGATGAAATTGATGCCGTATTGCTCAATGGTCTCGAGTAGATAGTCTGGGATTTCGATGGTCCCGCTCTCTTCGAGAGGGTTCGAGCCGAGTTGGACCGGTAGATTCAACAGAAACAACGGGATCCCCATCTCTTTGCAGAGGCGATCCATCTCTTTGAGGAATTCTTGGGTGATGGAGATCTCCTTCTCACGGAGGTCGGGTGGGTTATCGAGGACATCCTTCGGACCGACGACTCCTTTGAAAACCAATTCTCCGTTCTCGATCTCAAAGTGCGGGTGTTTGCGAAAATCCGAAACTCCGAAAAGGTTTTGGGTCAAACCCCAGCGCCGACCAATGTGGTCGACCCAGGATCTTCGGATGTAGTTCCTCTCGCGGTGAGCCGCGATCCAACCATAGAAAACCAACTTCGGAGGAACCTCCTCCTTCATCTCATCGAGAAGCGAGAGGTATGCGTGCTGGGTGCCCCATCCCGTCACTGCTCGATTTCGCACTTTATAGTCCGTCCAATACTCTCTTCCAAGGATCGATGGATAAGGTTCATCGTCCTCGACTCCGGTTCCGAAGGTGAAAGAACCCCCGAGAAAGACAATCCGCCCAACCGGGTCTTCCGGATCTGGAGTGACTCGGAACCCTTGTGGATCGATATGGTAGTCGACATCGATCGGTCCCTTGGTGAAATGACCCGTTGCGCCGGGACGCTGGTTGTAGCCAAACACCGGGTCGTATTTCCAAATCCCCACCTTTGGGGGGAAAAGCCTCAAAATCAGGACATCCAGCGTTTCGAAAGGGTCGATTCTCAGGAGAGTCAGGATGGATAAACTCAATAAGAGCGTGGCCATGGAAGACCCAATGAACAAACTGATTGCCGGTGGAAGCCAATCCAACAGAAGACCCACGAGGAACAGGCCCACGCCCAGAATTAAAAAGGTCTCCCACACTCGGCTGGGCGCGTCAAATTCGGGAGTGAGTCGCCAAAATAGGCAGGCGACAAAGATCAAGGTCCCCACAAGGATCAACGCCCATTGGATGATATGAAGGGAGTTCGAATTACGAGTCGTCTCGAGCTCGGGGGATTTGACGTTCACAGTCTTTTAAAGGTACAACCACCCTCACCTCGAGTCGAGGAGAAAACCTGTCCACCGGAGTGTTGTCATGTCGTTTCTCGAAATAGTCCAAAGGGGTGTCGATTCCAAGGGGAGTTTCCTGTGTGTCGGTCTCGATCCCGATATTGCCAAGCTTCCTGAGGGAATCTCCAAAGACGCGGCGGGGGTTTTTGAATTCCTCACTCGAATCGTCGAGGCGACCCATCAATACGCGGTGGTCTACAAACCCAACTGGGCTTTTTTCTCGGCACTCGGGATCGAAGGACACCGAATTCTGATTGACTTGATCGAAAGCACCAGAGAAAATGCCCCGGTCATCCTCGACGCCAAGGTGGGCGATATCGGAAACACCGCGAAGGCCTACGCGAAATTCGTCTTCGAACAGATGAACGCCGACGCAGTCACTCTCGCCCCCTATATGGGCGGCGACTCGATCGCCCCATTCCTGGATTACGAGGATCGTTTCTCCTTTGTCCTGGGAATCACCTCGAATCCCACCGCCTCACAGGTCGAGAAACTGAAAACCTCTGGCGAGGAACGAGTTTTCGAGGCAATGGCCTCCATCTTCGAGAGCGAATTCCCGCAACCGAATTGGGGCTGGGTCGCCGGCGCGACTCAGGTGGAGGAAATGAAAGCGCTCCGATCCAAATCCCCGGATCGTTGGCTCCTCATCCCGGGTGTGGGCGCGCAAGGCGGGTCCCTCGAGGAATCGCTCGAGGCCAGCAAAGATTCAAAGGGGCGGATTCACGGCCTAGTCAACGCCTCCCGGTCCATCTTGTACGCCTCAAACGGGAGCGATTACGCGGAGGCGGCAGGCAAAGCAGCCGAGGATATGGCCAATCAAATGAGGAAAACCCAGGAATAACTGGTGCGCCTGGCAGGACTCGAACCTGCGACCAATGGTTTAGGAAACCACTGCTCTATCCGAACTGAGCTACAGACGCGCCGATTGCGGTGACTCGGCCATTCTTTCCAGACCGGGGCGGAAAATCAATCCCTTTTCAACAGACCCCTGAGAGGCCTCTTTTCCACAGGTTTCCCACAGCAGCCCGGCGAGCCATCGATTGAAAAACATTGGGATTATGGTAGGATGAATAGGTTGGCCTTTTAGGCAACTTGACGTTGAAATCGATTAGCGCAACACTCCCCGCCGGTTTTCTGAACCCTTGATCAGCGGAAAAATACCCATTCGGGGAAATATTCCCTGAAATAAGTTGACGCACTGTTTGAAAGATCGATAAACTACGAATAAGGAGAGTGCTCGAATGCCTTCTGGCAAGAAAAGAAAGCGCATGAAAATGGCCACGCACAAGCGTCGCAAGAAACTGCGCCAGAATCGTCACAAGAAGAAGAAGAAATAATCGCCCTGTGATGATGAGACTCTCTCCTTTCCCCGCCCTGTGTGGCGGGGAAATCAGCCTCTCGCCGAAGGTGAATTCGGTGTGAGAAAGGAGGTGAGAATATGGAGATCACTGAGGTTCGAGTCTATCCCGTCAATCAAAACGACGATCGGCTCTTGGCTTTCGCGACCATTACGTTCGAGCACGCTTTTGTTGTGCGCGATCTGAGAATCATCCGGGGAAAGAATGGTCTATTTGTAGCGATGCCCAGCCGGAAGCGTCATGATGGGACCTACTCCGATGTGGCGCACCCGCTCGGTCAGGATCTACGGAGCCAGATCGAAGAGAAAGTCATCGGGGAATTTAACGCCGTCACCATGCAAAATGACGATGCTGTCGAAATGCCAGCAACCTCGGCAAGTTCAGAGACCGCGTCCGAATCCGTGGGAAAGCAGGAGCCGACCCCGGAGAAGATCGCGGTTTAGGACACCAGGGCGTCCGATGATCTCCTCTCAAAAGCGAAGATGATGGACTGCAATATAAGAATGAATGATGGGTGTTCTTATCGCTCCCATTCCATTCATCGGGAGACAATCAAATAAAGCTGGGAGAGTTCTCTTCGGAGGGCTCTCCCAGTTTTCGTTTTCTTCACCCCTTAATCCCCCCAAACGCGGCGAAGCAAGAGTTTTTATGAAGGATCTCCACTTGATCGAATCCGACCTTTCGGAGGAGTTCCATTTGGTAGGTGACCGGTCGAGGTGAGTCTTCCCTGTCGATGTAGTCGAACACCTTTTCCCGGTACTCCGAACCTCCAAGCGATTCCAGGTATTGACCATAACGTTCCCACATGAGCGCATGAACCATTTGGGACTCATGCGACACCATGTCCGTAACCCAAACAGAGCCTCCTGGCGCAGTGATTTCGTAGATCTTTCTAAATGCGGCTTCCCAATCGGCATCGTCTCGAAGGTGGTGGAGGACTGCGGCGGCGAAGACCACATCGTAGTGGTCGGATGGGAGTTCAATAGTGCGGAAATCGCCCTGGAGAGTCCGGATATCGCCCTCATTGACCTTCGAGATTCGTTCCCTCGCTCGCTCCAACATCGGGAGGCTCAGGTCGATCAGATCGCAATGGACGGGAGAAACGGATTGGAGAAGTTTGAGCGTGTTGTTCCCCGCCCCGCAGCCGATATCGAGGATAAGTTTTGGGTGGGGGCAACAGGCCAAGGCGGCCTGGGTGATAAGCTCCATCGCGAGAGGCGCGTCGATGGTCGCCTGCTGGCCCGTTTCCAGATTCGAGAATCGTTCGACATCGCTGTCGAAACGCTCTTTTATCTGGTCGGTCGTGGATTTTCTCCCAAGCGGTGTGGTTACTATTCCGTCCCTCCGATGAGTTCGATGAGGTCTTTCGGGTTCACCTGACCATCGGGTTCGAGGGGAGAGATGTCCCAATTCAGGTCGCCCGAATTCTGCACCCACTCCGCTTGAAAGGAGAACAGCGCTGGACCCCCAAGGAACGAGGGCGGCGTGGTGGTCACCGAGAAATCATCGAGAAATCCCTCGCCATCGCTTGAGGTCTCGATATTAATCCCCGAAAGCGTGGTCACTGTGCTGTCCTTGAACCCCAGGCCTTCGAGGACCATGTCACCGTCCACATAGAGGTTCCAAGTTTGAGCGTTGTAATCCTGGCGAATGGTGATTCTCTGAAAAGAATCGTTTGAGACATCGACACCGGAGGCGATCCAACTCCCACCACCGCTTCCATTGCCATCCAAGCCCATGACCCCCTCGGTCACATGAAAGAGGACCAGAGAGCTGCCGGCATCCTCCATCTGGGTCGCGTCCGGAATGAAATCGACGGTCGGACCTTGGTAAAAACCATCGACATAGATGACTTGTTGCGAAGGCGCGGTTAGGTCACGGCCGATGATTGAGGCGGGTTCGATCATCAACGACTGACTCCCTCGGCGAATGCCTCCGGCCACTTCGCTTTGGATCGCGGCGGCGCCATTCGGGTCCGAGATGTTCGACCAATCGTCTTGCCCATCGAGGTTGCCGACAGTAAAAGTGGGTTCTTCAAAACTTGTCCGGTAAGGGACAGTTTGCGATTGCGCGGCCGATACGAAGGTGGCGATCAAGGCTGAGGCCAAGAGAAAACATCCAAAAAGCGACTTCATTTAAAAATGTCCTCCGTTAAACAGATCAAGAAAACGTATTCTGAGTTTAGTATAGCCTGGATACTAAGGCAATTTCACAGGTCCTGTCATGCCGGTCGGTCAGGATTTACCCTATTCCCCAAAAGTCCCATCGGGCGTTCCGTCCGGAAAGAGCGCTTTTAGCAGATCGGGGCCGGTCACAGGGTCCCCGGCGAAAAATGGCACGGGAGCGTCAACATAGTAAGGAAATTCCCTCTGAAGCGGGAAAATCGGCATCCCATCCAGATCGGAGACCCAACCACCCGCCTCTTGGACAATGACCGTGACCGCCACAATGTCATGAAGCCTTACTTTGAGATCGGCGCTCCCCCGCATCCGGCCGGTCGAGACCAGGTAGCCGTGATAGGCGATCGATCCGAGAGACCGCGCGGAGTGATACCGCGAGGCGTACTCGACATGCCCGGGAAATTTTTCTAGGCGAATCTTCGATTGAACCCCGATGACCGAAGTTGGAATCAGGGGATCGGTCGAGACATGAATCGGTTTCCCATCGAGGAACGCGCCGCCCCCCGCCTCCGCCCATTGAGTCTTTTTCACCGTCGGAAAATCAAGCACCCCCAGCACCGGTTTCATTTCCGAGTCCAGCAACCCGACCGAACACCCCCAAAGAGGAATCCCCTCCGAGTAGTTGTGAGTCCCATCGAGGGGGTCGACCACCCAGGTGTATCCGTTCGACCCAAGGTCCTGCCCACTCTCCTCGCCGTGAAATCCCGAGCCGGGGAAGAGGGTGAGCAACTTCTCTTTGAGGAATCTCTCGGCGGCGTGGTCCGCCTCGGTGACCACATCGTCCGGGGTCTTCAGGTCGATATCGATATCCTGCTCGAATTTTTCGAGGAGAATTTGTCCCGCTTCTTTGGTGATGGTGACAACGTCTTGAAGGTTGAGTGGATGTGACATGTGGGGAATGGTAAAGGAAAGCGGGGATGGGGCGTAGCCCTGGCCGACTCGAGATTTCCAGCGCAAATGATTCACTCGTTTTGTTGTTCATATAGCGGCGTTAAGATGAACCCAAATTGCCCGTCCTTCTTGAAACCATATCCCAGAACCTGGCCCGAATCGTTGATATCCGTGGCCTCCATAAAATTGAGCCATTCGGATTTTTCCTCGATCAGATCGGAGAGATTCCTCCAAACGCCATCCCTCAGGACAACCGCCGAATTTCGATCGCTTGTTCGACCGACAACCGTCCCTTCGCCATTGATGGCGGTGGGGTAAATGTCCTCGCCGAGTGTCTTCACGGAATCCGGTTCCCAGAGACAGGCAACATAACCGGTCCTCATTATTCCAGGGGCCTGGGTGCTGGGGGATGAGACGCCGACGATTTGTCCTTTGTCATTCATATCGACTGCGAAACAGTTTTCGAACCCATCGAGTGGAGGCAATCTTTTCCATCCATCGTTGCGCTTCCAGAGAAACGAGCAAGTCACGGTCCCGTCTTGAGTCGCGGCTTGAATCAGGACATCGCCAGTGTCATTCAGAGCAATCGGATTTCGAAGGGTCCAGCCGGGGCCGTCGAAGTAGTCGAACCCATCGGTCGCGCTCCAAATGAAGGGCTCACAAGCGCCGTGAGCATCGTAGTGGGCGCCAAGAATCATTCCGTCATCGTTGAGATCCACAAAATTCAACGATCGACCTTCCGGCTTTTCAATCGGAAGGATGCCGTGGTCCATTCGGTATACGATGTCACTGGGGGAATTCACAAAAACGACCAGCCAACCCTGATCGTTGATGACCATTGCGCGGCTGAAGTCCGTTGGCGTTACCCCACTGAATTTGTTCCAGATGTTGACCATCCCCTTTTCTTTCGACCAGAAGAAAGCGTGGGCGTTTGTTCCTCCAATCTGGGTTCCCGAAACCCCGACAACCTCTCCCCGGTTATTCAGCGCATAGGGCAGGACATCGTTTCCGCCAAGAGATCCTAGTTCTTGGATCCGGTAGGAGAACTCGCTTGGAATCGGCGACTGACCACAGCCGAGGAGAAAGAGGAGAATAAGAGAACGGAAACCAATAAAGCGCCAGTCATAAGGGTCCATAGTAATCCTTCTCGCTTTTCCCCTGTCGATTCTTATTTCCTCTCCTTGCCAGTCGTATGATATCCAATCTCCCGTTTGAGAGGGACAGGTTTTGGGGACATCAGCTCTCGGATGGCGTCGAAGACCCCTTGAATTGACGGTCGTACTTGCGTTCCAGGGCGTCCAACTTCCGCGCCAGATCCGCGTGCGAGGCAAGCATTTGCCGCAACCGGACGAAGGCGCGCATGATTTCGATATTGACCTGGACGGCTCTCTGGCTACGCAGGACACTGGAGAGCATCGCCACTCCTTGCTCGGTGAAAGCGTAGGGGGGTCTGCGTAAGCCCATTTTTGCACCTGGATTGGACATCACAAATTGTGACCTCCAATTCTCGAGTTCCTCTTTTGTCAGCTGGAACATGAAATCTTCCGGAAACCGCTCCATGTTCCGCTTGACCGCCTGTGCGAGGGTCCGAGTTTCAACGCCGTAGAGTTTAGCCAGATCGAAATCGAGCATCACCTTCTCCCCCAGTATCAGGAGAATGGATCGCTCGATTTGTTCGAAGGGAACCAGCAAATCTTGTGGAGTCATGACAGGAACCTCCACGACATTTCGAAGTATTCATCAAACTCGGGGGTGTGCAATTGGATCTCGCGATGGGCGATAAAGTGGAGGTCTCTGATCCCTTGCGCACCGGGGTCCTCAGGCTTCATTGTCCCCCTCTTTCGGATTGCCCTCCTCCGATTTCTCAATTCCCCTCACCTCGTCCACCATGAGATCGAAATCGCTGGTCGGCAGTTCCGCCAACTTCCGAATTCGATCTGCGTCATATTTCCTAAACTCCGTGAGAGCGTGTTCCTCGGCAAATTCGTGAGAGATTTGACCCACGTGAGCGAGCACGTCTCGCTCGTTGAACTGAAGGAAGGAGTCCATTCTATCCGCCCATTCGGTCATGTGCATGGGTTTCTTCCGCCGGGCTTGGTCTTCCGCGTAGTCGAGGTACATCGAAACGATGCGGTTCAGTTCCTGGATCTCCTCGCGCGTGAGATAGTTTTTGGCGATGGTTACATCTTTCTTTCGGACCGGTCCCTTGGGCGCGTTTTTCCAGGTCGTCAAACCCATGTTCGGTTTCGAGGCGTCGGCACGGCCATGCACGATTTCGGCGGCGGTTTGACCATGAATGGCCCAGTGGAGTTTGTTTTGAACAGTCGCGAAAAAAGACTGGGTGATCTCCGATTTGGGATCGTAGTCGATACTGGTTGCATAAATGTCGGTGATCTTTTGGTAAAAAAGCCGCTCGGAGGTCCGGATGTCCCGGATGCGCTCGAGGAGTTCGTCGAAGTAATCCCCCCCGATGGTTCGACCCGCTTTGATGCGCTCATCATCGAGGGTGAACCCCTTCACCAGAAGTTCGGAAAGACGGGCTGTGGCCCATTGGCGAAACGCCGTCCCTCGACCGGATCTGACTCGATATCCGACAGCGAGTATGGCATCGAGGTTGTAATGATCGATCAATCGTGAAACCTGCCGTCGACCTTCATTTTGAACTATCCGGAATTTCCGGATAGTTGCCGATGAATCAAGTTCTCCCTCCTTGTAGATGTTGACCAAATGCTCATTCGTCGTTTTCACTGAAACCTGATACAAGTCGGCGATGAGTCGCTGCGGCAGCCACACCGTCTCCCCATCCAGGCGGACTTGAAGGTTCAACGCGCCATCTTCGTAGATGAGGATTCGCCCCTCCGGTGGGCGACTTTGGTTTTCCGACATTTCGGATCGCACTCCACTCACTGCATTTAAGTACAGTTAGCATCCTTTGTCCGGATTGTCACCCCGGGAAAGACTTCGAATGGGAATACGATGTGGGAAAGGACCGAGCCGGAGGCGTGATTCAGCATCAGTCCAGCGTCAATCTTTTACCCGCACCAACACCTTCCCAAGCGGCCCTTCATCCAACCTGGTGAAGGCCTCCTGAACTTCCTCGAAGGGAAAGACTTGGTCGATGACCGGGCGTTGGTTGCTCGCATCCAGTTTCTCGACAATTCCGGCCCAGGCGATTTGGGCTTCCTCGGCTGTCCAAGCGCCGACTTGGACTCCCTCGATGCGCGTCTGTTTGAAAATGATCTGGCCAAGGACGATTTCGGACTTGAGACCTGCGAGGAGACCGATGACAAGAATCCGACCGTGTTCGCCGGAAAGGTTGATGCTGGTCTGCAGGAATGGCCCGCCGAGGTTTTCAACCACAAGGTGGACTCGTTCCTCACCGAGAATTGCTTTGGCTTCTTCCTCCATTTTTCCGGGGTCGCTGGAATCGAGGGCGTGATCGGCGCCAAGGTCGAGGAGTTCCTTCCGCTTCTCTTCCTTGCGCGACATGGCGAAGACACGACAACCGAAGGCTTTGGCCAATTGGATCGCCGCGGTGCCGACCCCACCGCTACTGCCGGTAACCAGAACAGTTTGACCCGGATGAATCTCGCCTTGATGGACCAATGCTCGCCATGCGGTCAGGTGAACGAGTGGGGCCGCGGCGCCTTCCTCGAAGGACCATCCATCGGGCAAGGGAGCCAGCGACTCCTCGGGGACGGTGACAAACTCGGCGAGGGTTCCATCGCGACGAACGCCGATATCGCTCCGGAGAATGACCACCGAATCGCCTTCTTTGAATCGTCCCGAATTTCCAGGTTTTACAATCCGGCCGGAGCCATCTCGCCCCACCGCCATCGGCGGTTTCCCGGGTCGCGGATACATCTTGTTCACCAAGAACTTGTCGGCGGGATTGAGCGCTGCATACTCCAACTCGACAAGCGACTCGTCTGCCCCGGGCTCGGGAGTGGGGACCTCGTCCAATTGGAGGTTCTCGATCGGTCCAAATTCGTGAAATCGCCAGATACGCATGAGGTGCTCTTTCATTGTCCTTCCACGCCTTCCTCATCCTCCGGCTGGTCCAATCGGACAAGCGTCTTCTCCTGTACCGTATCCGCGTCATAGAAGACAAGCGCTTGAGCGTTATCTTCAATCAGGTTATACAGCCCGGTTTCGACCAGCGGATAATCCTTCTCCGCTGGCTTGAAAACCGCCTTGCCGGTCTCAGGCTCCACCATTCCTTCCAACGGAACCGTCGTATCCGTCGTGGTGTTCTGGTACATCCCCGCCAGGATGCCCTCCTTGCTCACCGTGAGTTGAACAACCTGCGTCGGATCCGGATCCTCGTCGTCGACAAGCGCGAACACACCCAGCGGCATCCATTCCACCTGTTCTGGATCCACTTCCGGGGCCGAATCCGCAATGGTGGCGGTCTGCTCCACATATGTTTGGACCGGCACCTGTTGATCGTTATTGAGGATGATTGTGTCCCCTTCGATGTAAACGGTCTCGCCTGGACCATAGGTGTAATAAACCGGGTTCGGGGTCAGAACCGCGGTAACGAAGGATCCCACAGCCATCCACGTCAGGGGATGAGAATACCAGTTGCAATCACGGCAGCGATACCAGTAATTCCACCGTGGGTGATAGCATCCTCCCCAATATCCACCGTGGAAATAATGCCGATGATGGTAGTGTTTATACCAGTCTCGATGGACATGATCCCATCGGTCGCCATGGCCGGGACGGCCCGGGCGGTTGGGTCGATCTGGCTTTCCAGGTCTGTCGGGACGGTCGGGACGGTCTGGGCGATCCGGGCGATCCGGACGATTTGGACCGCCGGGACGGTCCGGCCTTTCGGGGCGGTTACCGTCTCCAGGACGACCGGGGCGGTCACCGCCGCCAGGACGATCAGGTTTTTCAGGTTTTGTAATTGGGAGCTGGCTCGGACGATCCGGACGATTCGCGCCATCACCGGGACGGCTCGGTTTTTCGCCCCCGGGTCGAGTCGAGGGTAGTTGGCTGGGGGTTCCGGGCCGGTTCTCCCCACCCGGTCGTTGGGGGCGCTGGCCGCCAAACCCATCCCCAGGACGGCTCGGCCTTTGATCGCCGCTTGGTCGAGATGGTCGAGTCGAGGGTAGTTGGCTGGGGGTTCCAGGTCTGCCGAAATCACCACCACCCGGTTTTGTGGAGGGCAATTGGCTTGGGCGTCCTCCGGAGCCTAAGAAATTCTGCAAATCGTTCTTGCTGGGTTTCCCCGAACCATAGGACGGACGAGTCGATGGGACCGAGGGTCGTGCGGGTCGGGTGGATGGTCGAGTCGAGACTCCGCCACCTCCATACTGCGGACGGCTCGGCATCTGGCCGATTCCGCCTCCACTTGGTCGCTGCTGGGGGCGGGAGGGTCTTTGAGAAATCGAAGGTCGTTGGGAACTTGAAGGTCTTTGCGATATGGAAGGTCGCTTCGAGGGCGATGGGCGTGATGCGGGTCGAGTCGATGGTTTCGCCCGACTCATTGAGGGTCCACGACTAATGGATTTTCCCCCACCCCCTCCCGCTCTTCCTCCGCCACCACTGCTTCCACCTCCCGCGAGTCCTCGACAGAGCGCTGTGTCTATTACCAAAACGCCAATCAAGAGGAAAGCAAGGATCAGTTTGATTGTTTTTTTGAGCATCGTCTTTTCTCCCTTCACTGGTTTTCGGAGATCCGAACCATCTTGACTGGTCCAACGTCGGGTAGGATTTCCCCACCTACCTCTCGGCTGATCGACTTCCATTCTATGTGGTTTGCATCGATCGGGTTGAAAACAGAAACGGAAGAACCGACTTGCCCATCGGGCATAACATGGAGTTTCTTTATGTACCATTTTCCATCTTGTTCATACCAGGCTCCCTCGGCGTCCCCTCCATCGGAATCGAAAGTCCAAGACCGAATGTTTCCTTCAATCGGGTCCCATCCGATCCGAATAAGTCCGTCCATCTCCAGATCTCCATCCCGAATCACTTTGAACGATCCGCGAATGTCGTTTTTCTCGATGGACCATTCATAAGAACTCTCGACAGTTACTTCATCTCCTTCGTCTCTCCAATTTCCAATGAGCCACTCCAAATCCCTGAGGAAGAAACTGGGAGAAGGAGAGTCTTCGGGGTCGGTTTCTCCTTCAGCTTGTATCAGCCATTCGTCGCCCACCTTCCTCCAGTAGACCAGGTACTCGGATTCATCCACTGTCCCGTCCTCAAAGGTCACCGCAACGATCCCGCTTCCGGCCGCCCACTCTCCGCTGACCGAGAGGATTTCGGAGTCGACCGTTCCAATTGAAACACCAGGATTGTTTTCGAAAAACTTGGCAAAGGCCTCTTCAATCTGAGCACGACCCTGCAGTTCGATTCCCGTGGAGGTGATATAAGTTGCATCTTCAACCCAGAGATTCGCAATCGACTTCGCATCATATTGATTGAACGCTTCGACATAGCGCTCAGACGATAGCCTGATCCCGGCAATAGCCTCGGGGTCGAACTCTTCCAACGGTTGACCCTGTGCATTTCCAAGAATCAAGACTAGAGAAAGAGGCAAAAGGAGGAAGGGTTTCATGATTGAAATCCCCTTTCTTTTTTGAGGTGGAGAATTGAAGAATTAGATACAACAGCCAGGGTAGGATATCCACAGACCCTTGCGAGGTCAACGAACCTATTGATGATGTCTCCGAAGACTTCTTTGCGAAAGATAGCCCTAATCGGACTTTTCGATTGAAGCAATCCATCCCTTTGCTTCGTTGATTTCACCAATGGGGAAATGCCGGATCTCAGCCGAAACGAAATGTGAGGCGATGTGCTCCGCAGCCTCCCCCAGTTTCGAGTCTGTCACGATCGCGACCTTCTCAATCTTCTTGTGGTGATCGTGGACAAAGCGGAAGTGTCGGATCGCCGAGCCAAAGTTTTCCCATCCCGGGAAACCCGCGGTTTCAATGATCAGACCGTTGAGATTGCCTTCTCGTTCGATAATCGGATCGACAGTCTCCGCGAGGTTGTCGAAATCCTCTTTTCGCAGGGGTCCCGTGGGATGGATATGAAGGACAAGTTTGGACTCATCGAGGTTGAACTCGATCATGAAAACCTACCTTCCCGAGAATAGAGGAGAATTATGGATCCCTCATCGAGACAATCTCATGATAGTCCTTCCAGGATCTCTCGCAATGTTAGCAATTCAAATCGTCATCGCCGAAAAACCGCCATCCACAATGTATTCCGCTCCATTGATAAACGATCCGGCCTTGGAAGAGGCCAACAGGAGGGCGGCGCCGATCAGTTCCTCGGATTCCCCAAACCTTCCAGCGGCCGTGTGACCGAGAATCTGCGCGGTCCGCTCGGGTGTGAGGATCTTCTTGTTTTGCTCGGCGGGGAAAAAGCCTGGAGTGAGCGCGTTGACTCGGATTCCCTGCTTGGCCCACTCGCGACCGAGGTTGCGAGTCAGGTTGAGGAGCGCCGCCTTTGAAGCGGAATAGGTGAAAACTTTGGAGAGCGGAATATTCGAGGAGATCGAGGTGATGTTGATGATTCCCGCCGGACGTCCCTCCTCCAAAAAGTGTTTCCCGAAGATCTGACAAGCGGCGACCACCGCGTGGAGGTTGGTGTCGATGATCCGATTGAACTCTTCGTCGGAAATCTCGAGAAAAGGGGTCGGTGAATTCACTCCGGCGCCATTGACGAGCACGTCCACTTGGCCAAAACGATCGAGAGTCTGATGCAGGGTCGCCTGAATATCCTCGCGATTGTTCACCTCGCCTTGACAAAAAAGAGTCTCGGCCCAGGGAGAATTTTTCTGGATTTGGGCAATTCGAGCATTCGCCTTTTCCTCGCTGCGACCGCATAGGACGACTTTCATTCCCGCCCTGCCGAAACCTTCGGCGATCGTTCCGACCAATTCGCCGGTTCCTCCAAAAAGCACGGCCACTTTGCCGTCGAGATCGAATAGTTCGTTGAGATAGTCGGATGACATGAGACACCGCTCCTGATTTTGGGATTGAGAAATCGGAGGAGAACTCAGCCCCGATCCGGTTTCATTAACAAAGGCGGGAATGTATCACATCGCCCCCCGTCTCTGAACGAGGGGCGCCGATCCAATTCCGCGGCATCCGCAAAAAGAGAAAGGCCCTCCTGGGCAAGAGGGCCAATCGCACAAAACTTACTGGGGTGTTAGGGGGTAATATCGTGCTGATTGAAGAAACGATTCCTCAACCCCATTGGTAACGACCCGAAAACCAATCCGGCCAGGCATTCATCTTTTCTTCCGAGTGTGACTCAGAAACCATTCGTAGAGCTCCGGATTGTTATAGGTTTCAGTCCAGGAATCATGCTCCGCGTCCGGGTAGATTGTCATCTTGACCTCGTCATTTCCTCTCGAACGCGCCGCTTCAACCATCATTTTGGTTCTTTCCACAGGCACCGTGTGATCCTTTTCCCCATGAAACGCCCAAATTGGGAGGTTTTTCAGCGACCAGGCAAGAATGGGATCGCCTCCCCCGCAAATCGGAGCGATCGCCGCAAGACGGTCAGCGTGCATGCCCGCGTAATTCCAGGTCCCAAAACCACCCATCGAAAGCCCGGTCATGTAGATCCGATCCTCATCCACCGAGTAGTCGTCCACAATCTTGTCGATGAGGGCGTCGATGTAGACCTCGGTCCACCAACGATCTCTCGGACATTGGGGGGAAACGATGATGAACGGAAACTCCTTCCCCTGTTCAATCAACTTCGGTGGACCATGTTTCTTGACCTTTTCGAGATCGTTTCCACTTTCGCCTCGCCCATGGAGAAACACCATGAGAGGCCATTTCTTTTCTTCCTCTCCATAACCCTTCGGTAGATACAGGAGGTAATCCATATCCACTTTTATCTCCAATTCGGCCTTCTTCGCTTCCTGCTTGCTTTCAGCTCCCGCGATTGGGACTCCGAGTAAAGTGAAAACCAATACCATCAGGATCGCTTGAGCATGCCGTTTCATCATTGAACCAGTCCTCCAATTCTTATTTGACACCCTTACACGAACGTTGGCGGATTCGAGTGAGTCACCCACCTTTGAACGTCTTTTGCCTTATCCACAGCCTAGGTTAAACAATTGTTTGTCACTGTTGAATAAAGAACTCCTCAAGGAATAGGAACCAAGCGCCAACTTTCGCCGATAACCGACTCAGGTCATTCAAGTTAAGGGGCCCACACCAGTCAATGGCATCCCCCATGCTCAGAAAAAGGAAGAGAGAGGGAGCCGCTCGGAGGGAAATAAGTCCCTTTCGGGCCGGAATCCCCGTGAAAATGAGCTCCCGGGGTCGGCGGCGTTTTCTGCCTGACACCCTCTACTCGCCCTGGCCCATGTCAGGCGTCGCCGACCCCCTAAAACCTTTTCCCTGCCTCACCACTGGCGGCAGAGGCGGACCTGAATTTCCGCAATGATCCCCAGCGCCATCAGAATCACCGCGGTCATGAAGATCATCACAGTCGAGTCGCTCAAGGGATTCGGGCCCCATGCTTTATCGATCCAAACGCCTTTAACAACCGATAGAAGAAATAGGAGTCCGACCACGGGAAGGAAGAAGCGCAACGGATTGAATAGCATAATGGTGCGAAAAACGAGCCCAATGAAACCAGCCGTGTCTCCGATCGGTTTGAAGGTCGATTTCCCGGTTCGCTTGTAGTAATCGATCGGCGTATATTTGACTGTCAGCCCGCTCGCGAGATAGGCGATCGTGATCGTGCTCACCCAAGAGTGACCGGCCGGAAGGATGTTGAAATAAGGGAGGACCGTCTCTTTGCGGAAGGCCCGGAGACCGCTGTTCAAATCGTAAATCTTCTGACGTGTGAGGTAGGAGGCCAGCCAGCGAATCAAGCGTTTGGCGAATTTCCTGAGCAGAGGCACAGTCCCCGCCTCGATGGAACGATCGCCAACCACCATGTCGCAACGATTCATGTATCCGAGAAGGACGGGGATTTGGTCGGCCGGGTAGGAATTGTCGGCGTCGATCATCACGATGATCTCGCCGCGAGCCGCCTTGATTCCTGTCTTCCGAGCGGCCCCGACACCCCGATTCGAGTAATGGGAGATCACCCTCGCGCCATGATCCAGACCGACTTGCCGGGTCGTATCGGTGGAGCCATCGTCGACCACGAGGATTTCGAAAGGGACGCCATGCCGAATGAGCGCCTCCCGAATACCCTCGATGTCCTCGCCCAAGGCCTCTTCCTCATTAAAAGCCGGCACCACCACGGTCACTTCGACCGGATCCTCAGTGAGGGAAAAATCGCAGTTGGCTTGGTGTGGAAAAGTCGGACTCATCGCGCGCTATTCTTCTCGAAACGCTCACGGAACGGAAGTGGGAAAAGAGTCGGGGTGAAGGCCATGGGAGCATTTTCACCGACCCGAGGGTTCCAGTCCTCCCACACCACAGCACCCTTTTTCATTGCGCCCGTGTTCAAACCAGTGTTAGACTGGAACGGAATAATCAAGATTAGAAGCCAAATCGTTGAGGAGTTTTTTTATGGCCAGCAAGCTTTCCAAATCCGATCTAAAGAGGATCGCCGAAGAATTGGAGGAGTACGCCTCCGGTTACGGGGGGTTCATCAACTACCTCCGCGGTGAGACCGATGCAATCGAGGAAGAGGATCTGGAGGAGGATCTGCCCTGGAAACCGGTGTTCTTCCTTATGGCGGGGGCCGGACGCCTGAAAGTCTACAAACGAATACTCAAGGATCACTCATACGAACTGGACGAATACACCGGCGCCTCGGTCAACAGCGCGATCGAGGACGCTTACGAGTACGTTCTCGAAAACAAGAAAGAGATCAAGAAGCAGGTGGGCGAGGCTTTTGAATACCTCCTCGACGCTTACCAAGAGGGATATGTCTCCACTAACAACCAATCGCTCGGTTGGAGTTTCGATGATTTCCTCGAGGAGCGCGACCTGATCGAATTCTTTTTATTGGGAGTCGAGGAACAGTTTCCCGTAGTCGATTATGCGGTCGAAGTTTTCGAGGAGGACTGCAAGGTCCGCGAACGGATCAACGAGCTGGGACTCGAGAATTACGCCGATGAGTATTTCCCCGGTCGTCTCCACTGGTATCCCAAACGGTTCTGGTGGCACCACCGTCCGGAGGAACGGACTCCGCACCCGGATGGGTTGGAATCTTAAGGGGAATAGAACTCAACCTTCCTCGATTCGATTCTCGCCTTTCCCATCCCCCCCAATCTTTTCCACCATTTTGCTCCGCGGGCGGCGGTCGAGGATCGTGTTATCGCCGATACGACACCCGCTCGAACTCTCGATCCAGACCCCTCGGTGAAGCGGGTCGAGGATCTGGTTGTTCGTCACCGCGATCTCCCGGCAGCCTTTGAGGGTAACCGCGCCGCCCGATTCCTTGTCGCCGAGCCAACAATCGTTGAACACATTCCCGGTCACCATCCCTGAATGGCAGTCCTCAAACCGGACGCCATCGATCTTCTCGCCGGTGTAATCGACCTCCCTCGAACCGATCGTGTTCGAGGAAAGAACAATGTTCGCGCAGTTCTTGAAGTTCGCGTTAAGCTCGGTCCCATCGTAGATGATATTCCCGGTAAGGGTCAGAAAACTTGCGTTCTCAATATCAATGTTGCGAGCCCGGTTCCCGATGATGTTACCCGTGATCGTAATAAGGCGCGCTCCAACCGGGTCGCCCTGTCGATTGCCGAGGATCCTTATGTTGGCCCCCTTCGCATCCGGGGTCGCTTGAATGGTGTTGCTCGCGATGGTGAACTCGCGAGTGTATTCTCCATCGCCCGCCTCGAGGAGGATTTCGCCCGAGGTTTCGTCGCTCCCCGAATTGTATTCGATGTCGTTCCCGGTTATCTGAATGTTGTGCGGTTGCCCCTTGTATTGGCGGATGCCGGCGCGGGCGCAGTAACTGATGTGATTCCCGATAATGTTGGTCTGATGAAGGTTGCACTCATCCAAGAGGAGGCCGGTGTCCGAGCACTCGTAAATGTGAGAATCGGCGAGCAAAAAGTTTCGGTTGCGGGTTTTGAGACGAATGCCGATCCGGCACTTCCGGATCAGCACATTCGAAACGGTCGCCTGCATGGTTCGAAAGAGTTCGAGGCCATCCCCATCCGGATGCTCCCCGAGAATCTCGAAGCCAGTGAATACGGGAAATCGAGTCTTTTCCCAAGTGCTTTCTTTAAAACTTTTTGGCGCGGCGGTGCCCTCATGATCGCCGATGACCTGAAAAGCGGGGCCTGGCCCAGCCATGATCACCTTGGCGGTTCCTCGGTTCCCCGAGATCCCCTTGTACCCAGTCTTGGCGAGCTCGATCCGAATGGGCTGGGTGATTCGATAAACCCCACTCCCTAAATCAAGGTCCCCCGCCCCCTCATCCACCGCATGCTGCAAGGATCGGGTATCGTCTTTGACACCATCCCCCTCGGCTCCATAAAGTTTGACATCGGCCATTTGGTTTCCTCCGTTGTTTGAATCACGGAAGAGCACGGAAGGTCAAAAATCGAAGATTTTTGTTTGGTTGTTTTCCGTGTAATTCCGGCCGCCTCCGCGCCCTTCCGTGATTCAAACAGCTTTCGCCGAAGGCATTGAATCGGAACCTTCCCTTTCGAGATCCATTGCGTGCGTCGACTCGGCGATTCCTCGGCTCAGTGGCCGGAGCAAATGCTTTTCCAACCAGGACACCACCGGCACGACCACCCCATCCCCCATCAGGTGATAGGCCTCGTTGTAATTCTCGGGCAACTGGTACCACTCCGGAACGCCCATCAAGCGAGCAGCTTCTCTTGGTGATAGGAGTCGAGATCGGATTGTGTCTCCCTCCACAAAGAGCAGAGTTTGTCGACTCGATCCGCCCGCCGGGGTGCGGAGACATCCGCTCATCTCGTCGAAACGGACCTCCGCCCTTTGAACGCTACGGCCCTCGGAATCCTTCCTGGTCCGGCGATAGATGGCGCCCACCTGAAGGTTCCCTTTCTCGCTCGATTCGACAACCTTCTGACGGTTGGCGGGAGACATCATATTTAAGATGCGCTGGGTCTCCTCCTCAGTGTGCCAGCGGACCCCATCCGCCATGTCTTTGTCGATCAGATCGGAGAGTCCGATATTCTTCGCTTCGGGCTGGGGCAGCCTCCACCAGATCCAATGTTTCCTCAGAGCATTGGGGAGGTTTTCGAAAACCCGAAGCAAGGCCGGCGTATGCCAAGGATGCTTTGGGCCGGATTCGCTGAGAGCCGAGAAATCCATGCGGTCCTCTTTGACCGCAACCACAAAAAGGCGGGGTCGAGATTGCGGGAGGAACAACCCGGAGTCGATGACCATCGGACCCACCCCATATCCACTCTTCGCCAGAGTCGAAACGATGGTCTGGAAATCCTCACCCCGATTTGAGGTGATGGCTCCAACCACATTCTCCAGGACAATGATGGGGAGCGGCCTTCCCTGACGCTCCATGCCCTCCATGAGCTCCCAGAAGGACCAAAAAGTGCTGCTCCGCTTTCCCTTCAATCCTCCGCGGGCCCCGGCAAGGGAAAGGTCCTGGCAAGGAAAGGAGGCCCAGGCGAGAGTCGGGTTCCCTGGAAGGTCTTGCAGATCGAGATTCCGGATGTCCCCCGAGGAGAATTCGTCACCGGGCGGAAAATTCCTCACGTAGGATTTGGCTTTCTTCGGGCAGATGTCATTGGCGAACAAAGGAGTCCATTCCGGTCCCAATCCCAGACGGGCCATACCCCCGCCGGCAAAGAACTCGTAGCACCCCCTTCCCCGATCCCCCGAATCAATCATTCACTTCTCCAGAAAAGTCCTCAGTCGTCGTTCAAGTTTCTCGAGATTCCTCGTTTGACACTCCCAAACCACTGCGACCGACCAGCCCCCCCGGCGAAGGGCGGATTGGCTTCGGCGGTCGCGCTGGACATTCCTCTCGATCTTCCGTTCCCAATAGTCGGCGTTGGTCTTGGGCTTTTTGCTCCCAGCCGGGCAATGGTGACCATGCCAAAAACAGCCATGGATAAAGACAATCTTCTTTCTCGATCGAAGCACAATATCCGGTTTCCCTGGAAGATCTTTTCGATGGAGGCTGTATCGATATCCCATTGAATGAATCAGCTTTCGCACCCGCAACTCCGGACCGGTGTCTTCCGATTTAACAGCCCTCATCGTCCGCTCGCGCTGCTCCGGACTTAATGGATCCGTACGCTCCACCATGCCCAATCACCCCCGCTTCGACATGGACTGATTCTGGACCAGCGGAGCGTCATGGGCAACCGATATCTCGGCCCCGAGTTCTGGACCCATTGAAAAATCTTAACTTACTTCGATGAGAACACTTACGATTTTTTTGCTCATAAAGTTTCTGGAAGTTCGGACGAAACTCTATAGCAGGTCAGGGATGGAGAAAAAGGCGAGGGGCCTTCAACTGAAGTTTATCACCTCGCTCGAAATCCCGCCTAAAACAGTCAACAAAGAAGCCGACTCATATCGAAGGAGGGTGCGCGCTTACTGCTCTTTGGCCAAGAACGCGCTGTGCCCTTTATTATAAGGGCTGGTGCCCATCCCAGCCCCGGCCACTGCCTCCCCCTCAGGCGGTGGCCGGTCCCTTTCAAACCCAGCGGGACTGCTCATTCGAGCCGTCCCGCTTTTTTTTCATTCTTTGGCCAAAAATCTCTTAACCTTCACAGATCGGTTCCGATAACCTACTATGATAGAGATGCTGTGACCCATGTTGGGGAATCCGGGGGGATTTGGTGGGTGGGAACAGCGCATTTTGAGGGGGAAAATCTATGAGTAACATCCAAGGCGTGGGTGGCGTCCAGCCGCCCGAATTCTCTTCGTCGAAAATCCGGCGAGTTCAGCAGTCCCAGGAAGTCAATCAAATCAGCGATCAGGTCCAGATTTCGCCGCAATCGTCTAAAGTGGCGGAGATTGCGAGGGTTTCCGAACTGGCCAAGGCCAGCCCGGACATCCGTGTCGATGTGGTCGAGCAGGCTCGCGAGAAGATCGCCTCTGGCGAGTATCTCCGACCTGAGACCACCCGGCAAATAGCCGAACGCATCCTCGACTCGCTCTGAAATCGTTCCTTATTCGGAAAAGGGTTTTCCATCGAGATTGGACAGGGTCTGGTCGAAGGCCTTTTTATAGAAGGCAGTTAGGGGACCTTGGACTCTCGGGGAAGCGTAGATAGATCGCCGTATGGGAAACGAATCGGGAACTCCGACCAAGCAGAGCTGGCCCTCGGTGACCAGGTTGGCAAAGATCTTCTCCGCGATTTCCAAGTCCACACAATCCTTGGCAACGATCGCCCGGTACCCGGCGTCGGGAATAGCGCCGGTCAAACCCGCCTCCGCGAGACTAATCACTGAAAGGCCCTGGACCTGCTTTTCGAGAAGCCAACCCTTGGGGCCAATCGCGAATTCGATCTCTCCCTTCGAAAAGGGGTTGTCAGGATTTCGAAAATCGATCGCGACCGTCTGCGATTCTGGGATGCCTAAACTCTCCCGATAGAAGTCCGCGAGCGGACTTTCAACCAACCCGACTTTCGCCCCCTCCGCAATCTCCTTGTCGAAAATCTCCTTGCTAAACTGGAAATTCCATTGAGGATGGTTCATCGCAAACAGAAATTCAGGCGCCAGGACGATTGGGAAGGAGAGGAGTCGGGTCGCTTCATCGACCAGATCGTCCACCGGAACGAACAGGTCGTGCTTATATTTTGGGTAGGCCTCTTCCAAGTGGGGAAGCAAATCGACCGCGTTCGCTTCCAGGGAGGAGACAGTCCAGGGTCGAACCAGTGCGATATCCCAGCGCCCCTCGGATTCGGAGGGCTTCTCCCAACGATAAAAGTAGGTCTCTCCAAGTGGCGTTGACTTTTCCACACATCCCGCCAAAACACGCTGGTCCGAGTCGGTGGCGTCGGAAAGGATCACAAAGGGCTTTCCCGCGGGAGTGGGTGAGGGTTTTCGGTCAGGAGCGGGGGAGGTTGTCTCCTCCTCCTTGGGTGAACAACCTAGAACCAGGATGAACAGGAGGAGATAAACGAATCGAGGAACCTGATGAAGGGCGTTTCGAAGGTGATCCTTCACTTTCTCACACTCAGTAGCGGGGGCCTTGGCTGGCTAACGCGACCTCGCTGGATAGGTTCTCTTTGAGTTCTTCATAAACCGCGAGGACTTTGTCGGCGTAACGGCTAGCCGCGGGAACCCGACGATAATCGCCGGCGTCCTTGATCTTCTGCGGTCCGGCATTGTAGGCGGCGACGACATGCCCCATTCGATCCGGCCACGCGACATGCGCAAATTGCTTCATCAGGTAACCCAGATATTTGACCCCGCCACGAATGTTTTGTTCGGGGTTGTAGGGGTCCTTCACTCCCAGGGCGGAAGCGGTCTGAGGCATCAACTGCATCAAACCCTTGGCGCCACTTCTGGAGGTGGCTTTCGGGTTGCCGCGACTCTCCACCTCAATGATCGCTCGGACGAGAAGGGGATCGACGCCTTGTTCGCTCGCGCACTTACGGACTTGGTCAACCCACTTCCTTTCCTTCGCGATCCCCGACACCGGAATATCGCGCGGAGTAGCGGGTTGAGGTTTTGCGGCCTTGGCAATGGGATCCTCGGATTCCTCAACCATCTCTTCCATCGGACGGTGTGATTCATCCTCTTCGATCGCTTTTACCAGCGTTTCCTCGACCACGGGGGCGTCCAGATCTCTCAAACGATCCTCCGCCTGTTTGCGGGTCTTCGGATCTTTGGCGGCTTCTTCGAAGGCGTTTCGCGCTTGGTCGATTCGATCCCGGTCCTGGTGACGGTCTCCGACGCGGATCCAATAGACGCCGGGACTCTCTCTCTCCACCCGATAGAGCGCCTTCCGGGAAAGCGTCCACACACCGGCGCCATCCAGTTCAAAGGAAACGGACTTGGAATCTTCATGGATGAGAATCCCCTCGATCAGGCGATCCTCGGAAAGATAAAACCGATCGGCTTGCGCGCCACAGATCGGAAATAGAAATGGCATGCATGCGACGGCGAGCAATGCTCGTCCGCCTCTCACTTCGCAGTGATGGATTTTCATTCGCAAGAAGGCCCCTTCATCTCAAACGAGTCTGTGTACCATGAGCCGAACCCCTCAGGCTCGAACACCCATCGCTCCGCGCCGCACCAAAAAGGACGGCAATACTTTTTCTAAAGGAGTGTCTGTGACTACCCGTTCATACCCGATGCGGTGTTCCAAGCATCCCTGTCGATACTTTTCCACAACCGCTGTGAATTCTTTCCGATAACTTTCCCTCAAAGCAACCGGATCGGAGTCTATCGTATCAGACCCTTCCGGATTGAGGAAGCGAATATTTCCTCGGTAGTCAAGATCGATTTCTTGACGGTCCAGCATATGGAAAACAATCACTTCATGCCGTCTCGACCGAAGGTGGCTCAGGCTCTCCAACACCCTATCGGGCTCATCGATTAGGTCGGAAATCAGGATAACCACGCCTCTTCGCGCGAGTCGGCTGGCCACCTCATTCAGAATGGAGGCGATCGAGGTGGCTCCTTTTGGAACCGCCGAATCGAGAGATTGCATCAGATTTCGGAGGTGATTCGAGCTGGCGCGGGCGGGAATGTAGTCCCGGAGGGTCTCATCGAAAATGGCCAGTCCCGCGGCGTCCCGCTGCTTGAGCAAAAGGTGTGAAAGACAAGCGGCGAGCCGTTTGGCGTAATCGAGTTTGGTCAGTCCCGAACGATGACCCCGGGCGCTCCCCTCCGCGCGCGGGACATCCTCGCCGGAGAAATCCATCGACTCGCTGGCGTCCAAAATCAGCGTCGCCCGAAGGTTGGTGTCCGCCTCGAACTGTTTGACATAGAACCGATCGGTCCGTGCGAAAAGCCGCCAGTCCAGATAGCGAAGTTCATCCCCCGGCTGATACTGGCGGTGTTCGGCGAATTCCTGGTTGTAACCGCGGTAGGGACTGGAATGCAGACCGGTGATAAACCCCTCGACCACTTGAGTCGCCAGGAATTCGAGCGACTCGATCGAACTGACGACCTGAGGGTCGAGCCAACGCGAAGCGGTGGGATTGTCGGCGGCGTGTTGGTTCATGAGGGGTAAGCTACGGGGTGAGGAGGGGGGTGTCAATTATGAGGAGTTGGTTCGATCTCTAGCAGATCGTCTGCTTGCGTCCTAAGAGCGTAAGAGGCAAAAGCGCAGGGAGAAGATTGGAACTTCGTGACGGGGCTGGCGGGAATGTTCCGTTGATCCGAACTTGCTTCCAGACATTTGCCAAATTTGGAGGATCGTTTATCCTATAATATTGACTAAACGAGGAGAGAAATGACCAAGGAAACTGCTTACGAACACATCCTCCTTGACGAAAAGGGAGTCCCGATGATTGAAGGGACCACCATGAAGGTGGTCGAGTTGGTATTGAATCACCTTTCCCATGGATGGAGTCCCGAGGAGCTTCATTTCCAGCATCCTTATCTCGGCATGGGGCAAATCCATTCGGCGCTCGCCTACTATTGGGATCACAAAGAGGCTATCGATTGTGACATCCAGAGACGCAAAGACTTAATTGAGAAGATTCGAGAATCGCTTCCGCCTTCACCGTTGCAGGAGAAACTTAAAGGTCTCGCGGGTTCGTAGTGTCTCTTGCCTTCTACTTCGATCACCATGTGCCGCGGGCGGCGGCCATCGGCCTTCGATTCCGCTCGGTGGATGTTTTAACGGCTTACGAGGATGGTTCGAACCGTTGGGGTGATCGAGAGATCTTGGATCGGGCAACTCATCTCAATCGAGTTCTCGTCACACAGGATGACGATTTCCTGGTCGAGGCTGCCACCAGGATACGCAAGGGCATTCCATTCTCAGGAGTGATATTTGCTCCGCAGACACGAGTTTCAGTTGGAAAACTCGTGTCGAATCTTGAGTTAGTGGCTGGAGCAGTTTCGCAAGAAGAGATCGAGAACAACGTCCTGTATCTCCCACTCTGAAAATCGCGCAAAATAAAAAAATGCCCTCGTCTTGTTGGCCAAACCGAGGGCGAAAGCATGAAACGGTCTTGGTTGCGTGTTGCCCGGGTCGGCTCGATGAGCCGGGGACCCGAGTAACTCCAGTGTCAATTCTCAAATCCGGATTCCAGAAAACCTCCTGTCTCTGGCTCCTGGGTTTGAGCCGGATGGGGAAGGACAGTCGGAGGTTTGTCCCTCCCCACCCATCCGGCAACTTGCGCCGGTGAAGCTATTTCAGATAGTCGTCCGGGTAGGTGACTGGGCCGCGTTTGGCGCTCATCCCGGGCATCGCCGCGTTGGTTTGCGGCGGCGCTTGCGACTGCAATTGTTTCTCAAACGCCGGAGCCGGTTTTTCCATCGGCTGCATTGGCTGCATCGGCGCATTGGGTTGCATGGGCGGACCAGGGTTCCTCACCCCCATGAAACTCGCCGCTCCCTGGCATGGGTTGCAACACACCCCGCAAGGCATCTCGCAATAGTTGCCATACCGCCAGTTCGCGTCGCACGACTCCAGACTGATAAACTCCGGGCAGAGCAGAGGCTGGAAATCCGGGAAGGGGAAGGTCACAACTTCCCACATGCCGATCCCCACTCGCTCCACCGCACGTGCGGTCCCCCGCACTATCCCGACGCCCAGCCCATCCAAGGGCTGGATATTGCAGTTGGATAATCCGCAGAACAGATTCTTCGGAATCTCCAAAGGCCCCGTGATCACATTCGTGATGCCTCGTGTCAGTTTCGTTGCCGGAGATGGGCCGTACTGACACCCCATCTGACCGCAACTCGGCTGTCCACAACTCGGCTGACCGCAATTCGCGGGCATCCCGCAGTTCGGCTGACAACAGTTGTCCTGAAACCCGCAGCCCGACATTCCCGCTCCCCAGGATACCTGCTGAGTCGCCGGCATTTCGACTGTTCGGTAATGCGGAGCTTCATACACCACCCCATTCCCCGCCTGGACTCCGATTAGAGTCAGGCCAAGAACGAGGAGCCCCATTTGGAAGAGACTTCTCCTCATCGTTTTCCCCCTCAATATGTTTGTGCCACGGCTGGAATCCCCTCCCAGCCGAACGGTTTCCTGATCCCCTCATGGAGAACCGTTCTTGCGATCGATCTAGATTTGCTCTAAATGAATCACTTACAACATCAATGAAAACATAGAGTTGGGTTCATGTCAATGAAAATCCAGACTTCATATTAGGCTTAAAATCTTAAACTTAATAAAATCAGGTAGTTTAGATCTAAAGTTTTTCTTAAATCCGCCGATATCGACGGCAAGCACGAGTGCGCTGGCGATAGGATGGGGAGAGGCCCGACTAATTGGTCTTTTTCTGCATTTGAATACTAATTTTCTTGACTAGAAAACCGATCCGTGACTAAAATGTCGAATTAAATTCATATTTCATCCCGAAAGGACACCGTCCATGGCCCTGCTTTATGCCAAACCCGTTGAGTACGCCATTCGCGCACTCACTTATTTAGCGGGAAAAGAGACCGACCGTTCAACGAGCGTTATTGAGATCGCCGAACACGAAAACATTTCGAGTCACCACCTCTCCAAAGTCATGAAGGCCTTGGCGCGAGGGAAGTATGTCCGTGCTCTGCGCGGACCTGGTGGAGGATATCAGTTGCTGGTTAATCCCAAGGAGGTCACCCTGTGGGATATCATGGGTTGCCTGTCGGCACAGGAGGGCTTCTCCGAGTGCGCCATCGGATGGGCGGAGTGTAGCGATGAGAACCCTTGTCCTCTCCACACACGCTGGATGGCAGTGCGCCAAAACATCGAAACCTACCTGAAAGATTGCACCATATCCGATTTGGCCCTCGCCACAGAAATGAAAGAAGGAGCGGGATTTAACAGAGGGCCTCTCCAAATTCGGGTTCCCTCCGCTAAAGATTAGTTATCTCTTTGAACCTATTCGAGTTAGCGAAAGGTTTTGGGTAAAGGTTACCCCCTGAGAGCCGATAATTCTGACAGTTTGACAACCGCGTTTGAGGTCGTCACTTTTAATTGTCCTTGTCGGAGCGCCTAGTGGCCCAGAGACCCAATTTGGAAAATGTCAATCGAAGGATTCTCGAGCTCGATCAGTTTCCTACCCTCCCTTCGATCGCTGTCGATCTGGTCCATCGATGGAACGATCCCGAGGTCTCCCTCGCCAATGTCACCGACTTGATTTCGAAAGACGCCAGCCTGAGTTCAAAGGTCCTTCAGGTTGCGAATTCAGCCAAGTTTGGCCTGAAGAAAGAAGTGTCTTCTCTCCACCACGCTGGGGCGCTTCTGGGGCTCAACGCGCTTCGGTGCATTACTTTGGGTGTCACAGTGATGGATCTCTTCGCGGATTATCAGGCCGATTGGACCAATGACTTCGAACCGGATGAGTTTTGGCGACACAATCTCGGGGTCGCCATCGCCTCCGAAATGTTGGCCGAAAGATTTTCTTACCCCTCCCCCGAAGAGGCTTTCCTCGGAGGCCTGATCCATGACATTGGCAAACTTGGACTGCTCACCGTGATGCCGGAGGATTATATGGAGGTGGTCCGCAAAGCCTCGGCCGGAAGCCAAACACTCCTCGAACACGAAAAGCAGAGCCTCTCCGTGACTCACACCGAAGTCGGCAAATGGATCGCCGAGAAATGGAACCTTCCGGAGAAGTTCCGTAAAGCAATCTGGCTCCACCATCAAAACCCCGGCGCTTACCAGGACAAATCCGAGAGTTCGGGACACCTCGAATGGATTGTTTATATCGCCGACCACCTTGTCCGACGAAGCCGTATCGGGAACGCCGGGAACCAATACCTCCAAAACGACGATCTTTGGCTCCAACAGAATTTTGGCTTCGACAGCGATGACTTATCCGACTTCACCGAGGAACTGCTCCCACGCGTGCAGGCTGCGGGGGAGGTGCTCGACCTCGAAACGCCCACAATCCAGGTTTACCTCAAGTCGCTCGAGGACGCCAATCGGATTCTCGCCGGCCGAGGGTTGGAGGCGGAAGTCGAGCTTGTCGAAACCCGAGAGCGGACAGGGTTTCTAAAAAAACTTTCCGAAATCGCGAACCTGTCGATCACCGATGGCCCCGAACTGGATGTTCTCGCCAAAGCGGTTGATCTGATCCGAGATTTTATCGATTTGAAATGGGCGCTCGTGCTCACCCATGACACCTCCTACCAGACGGTTCAAGGGGTTTTGTTCACCGAGGGCCTCTCCAGGCCTGAGTCCTTTTATCGAGTCCTCAATCTGGTGGAGGAGGAGCGCGAAAGCCTCCAAATGCGAGGTCGAAGCTCCGTCTCCTTGCTGGGAGAAACGGTTCTCTCGAGCGGCAAGAGAATGAACCTTCGGGACTCCGTGATGAGGATCCTCCAAACCGGGTCGTTGCTCGCCATTCCAATCAACATTAGCGACGAAATCCAAGGCGAGTGTTTCATCGACACCACCGGATCGAAACTCCAGCAGACAAGATACCGAAACTATCTCGAATCTCTGCTCGACGCTTCCGCGAAACTGTACGAACGAGTCCGGTTGTTCCGTCGTGTTCAGCGCGAATCGGAATCGGCCACCGACGCTCTTCGGCGCGAGTCCGAGGCCCATCGCCAACTCTTCCATTTCGAACGGCTCGCCTCGGTTGGACGTCTCGCGGCGGGAGCGGCGCATGAGATCAACAATCCGCTCGCGGTCATTTCGGGCAAGGCGCAGATCCTTCTCATGAGCGAGGGCGATCCCGAAAAGGCCGAATCGCTGAATTCCATCATCAATCAGACGATGCGGATCTCGAAGATCATCAGCGACCTGATGGGGTACGCGCGACCCGCCGAGCCGGAGGTGGCCGACACTCGGATCGCGCCTTTGATCGACAACGCTCTTTACATGGCTCGGCATCGTTTCCCAGACAACCATGTCGACACCATGATCGATGTCCCCGAAAACGTTCCGGAACTTCGTGTGGACGGCCGTCAGATCGAGCAGGTGTTGGTCAACTTGTTCGTCAACGCAATCCAAGCCATGAACCAGGAAGGCATCCTCACGGTCCGCGCCGAATACATCGATGGAGCCGGCATGGTGAACATCCATGTCACCGACACTGGGCCGGGCATTCCCACCAACGATTTGAGCCGCATCTTCGATCCCTTCTTCACCACCAAGCGCGAGGGCGAAGGAACCGGTTTGGGACTCGCGGTCTCGCACCGAATCATCGACAACCATGGAGGCCGACTGACTGTCAACAGCCAGGTCGGACGCGGGACCACATTTACGCTCCAACTCCCCTGCCCCGGCGAGGCGGAAATTCTCCCGATTCGGAAATCCTCCGGGAAACGCCCCGTTCGGAAGTCCGGCAAGAAGCGCATCCTCATTGTCGATGACGAAAAACAACTTTCCGATCTGATGCGGGATTTTCTTCGGGACGCCGGCTACACCGTTGAACAGGCAATGGATGGAATCGAGGCGATGGGACGTCTCGAGAACAAAGTCTATGACGTGATGATTCTCGATTTGAGGATGCCGCGCAAAGACGGGCTCGAGGTGCTTGAGGAATTACGCAAGACAACCTCCGGAATGTCCATCCTGGTTGTCACCGGCCTTGCATCCAACGAAGAGATCGATCAGGCCGCCGCCTATGGCGCCGACAAGATTCTGAGGAAACCCTTCCAGCTCGATGAACTGCTCCACGCGGTCGAGGAAATCTCCCGCAAGAGTTCCGCCTCCAGCGACTGAGCATCCATCCGAACCCGGTTCTGATTTCCGCAAGAATACGAATTAGGGAATCCGTATGACCCGACCTTGAATCACTTTCCCAGTGGCGTCTTAGATTTCACAATTCCTCCCTCGAAATTTGACCGGGAGAGGAATCCGGAATGGTCTTTTGTTTGGTAAGTTGGTTTCATCGAGGGAGGTCGCCGCAATCTCATTGGCTCCTCCCAATACTGGCATTCCTGTGTGTGCCTCTTCTCCCGTCCCCATCCACCGCGGCGGTTGTCGGGATTCCCGATCCGAATTTTGAAGCGATTCTTCGGGACACCCTCGGCAAACCAGAGGGAAATATCGAAGTCTCGGACCTGGCCGGGATTGAGGTCCTCTACGCCACGGACGCCGAAATTCTGGATGTTGAAGGAATCGAGTACTGCACAGGACTCAAGAAATTAGGGCTGCACCAAAACCGGATTGGAAATCTCAAGCCAATTTCCACGCTCACCCAACTCGAGTACCTCCATCTCGGGGACAATGGACTCTCCAGCATTGAGATTATCGCGCCGCTAACTCATTTGAAAAAACTTCTGCTCCACGCCAATGAGATCACCGACCTCACGCCACTCACCGGGATGAAGGAATTGACCTATCTCGACTTGGCGGTTAATCAAATCTCGGACCTAACCCCTCTCGAGAAACTCCCGCAATTGATCGCTCTCGATTTGCGATTGAACAAAATCAGCGATATCGCTCCGCTGGCCCATCTGCAGAATCTGATTGGCCTCAACATCGGCGAGAACCAGGTCGCCGACCTCTCGCCCCTCGCCAATCTTCACAAGCTCAAACGGTTGTATGCCTACTCAAACCAGTTTCGGGACCTCTCCCCTCTCTCCTCGCTTTCAGAATTGATTTGGCTCCATTTGGGCAACAACCAAATCGAGAGCGTGACCCCGATCGCGAATCTGACCAATCTCACCAAACTAGTCCTCGACTCGAATAAGATCGTGGATGTCGCGCCGCTGACCGTTTACAAGAACCTGGAGGAACTCAACCTCCATAATAACCGGGTCCATGATCTGACCCCTTTTGTCGAAGATCCGGATTTCAAACCTCAGTCGATAGTCCTCTTGGGAAACCCTTTGGACAAGGAGGCGGCGACAACTCAGGTCGAACAGCTTTCCGATCGTGGGATTGACGTGAGGTGGTGGCGCTCGGCGATGGCATTGGGTCAATTCTCCGGCGAGGGCGGCAAAGCCCTCGAGTTCCCGAAACAACCGCCCGCCATCCCTGTTCTGACCTATGTCCTAATGGCCCTGGTGTTCATCGGAATCGTGCTGATCTGGCGGGCCTTCGGGCGACGGGTTTGAAGCGCGATTTTCCCGGAATCAAATTGAACTTTCGTCACTTCCCAAAGGTTTAGTTGGCTGAGTGGCTGAAAATCAACCACTGAGTGGTTGATTTTCAGCCACTCAGTGGTTATATTTCCCTCATGATCCAACGCAAGGTTCGGCCCTGGTTACTCGCCGCATTGCGGGACACTCCGGTAGTCCTCCTCCATGGACCGCGTCAATGTGGAAAAACCACATTGGTCCGCTCAATCGCCGAAAACGAACACCGGGCCAGGTATTTGACGCTGGATGACAGCACCCTCCTTTCCGCTGTCACGGAGGATCCGCAAGGTTTTGTCGAGAGTGTCGAAGAGCCCTTGGTCATCGATGAAGTTCAAAGGGTTCCCGAACTCTTTTTGGCCATCAAAGCCTCTGTCGACCGGGATCGGAAACCGGGAAGATTTCTTTTGACTGGTTCCGCGAATGTGCTGTTGCTGCCAAGACTTTCCGAGACCTTGGCGGGGAGGATGGAGATTCTCCAGCTTTGGCCTTTATCCCAAGGGGAACTGCAGGGGACGCGCGAGGATTTTGTCGACAGGATATTTGACAGTGAGAACCGATTCTCCACCGTAGAGGCGAGCGAAAAAAAACTGTCGGATCGGATCTTGGCCGGCGGATTTCCCGAGGCCGTATCCCGGGAACAGAAGGGCCGACGCGACAAGTGGTTTGAGTCGTATCTGACCACCTTAATTCAGAGAGATGTTCGGGACCTCGCCAATATCGAGGGATTGACCGATCTCCCGAGGCTTCTGCGGCTCCTCGCCTCGCGCGTCGGATCACTTCAGAATTTCGCCGAGGTGTCGCGCGCCACAGGCTTTCCCCAAACCACCCTGAAACGTTACCTCTCGTTGCTGGAGGCCTCATTCCTTATTCAGCATATACCGGCCTGGTCCGGAAACATTGGGAAACGGATGGTTCGATCCTCAAAGGTGTTTTTCACCGACACCGGAATCCTTTGCCATCTTCTGGATGCCGACTCCCAGTTGTTCAGGGAGGACCGTAAACTTTTCGGAAGAATTTTGGAGAACTTTGTGATGACCCAGCTAAGGAAGGAACTCTCTTGGAGCGAGAGTCGGGCGAAACTCTTTCACTTCCGATCCCATTCGGGGGAGGAGGTTGATTTTGTTTTGACCGATCCTCGAGGCGCCTTGGTGGGGATTGAAGTCAAAGCCGCGCAGTCGATCAAAAAGAATGACCTTCGAGGGCTCCGAATGATGCGGGAGACGTGTGGGGATAAATTCCTGCGTGGGGTCATCCTTTACACCGGATCCGAGGTTGTTCCTTTTGGACACGACCTCGTGGCGGTTCCCATCCAAAACCTCTGGGCTTAACGAGTCACCAAGGATCCTATCGAATCTCTCCGCCTCGATCACCGCGTCGCGGATCTTCTCTATTTCCCCTTTAAGATCTCATGCACCGCTTCTCGTATACCGGGCAGATCGGGGCGGTCCAACGCGTATTCCAGGGTGGTCAATACATAATCGGTTTTGTTCCCCACATCGTAGCGTTTGCCCTCGAACTGGTAAGCGTGGAGTCGCCCTTGTTGGGCCAGGATTTGAAGCGCGTCGGTGAGTTGGATTTCGTTGTTCTTGCCGGGCTGAACAGTGTCCAGGATTTCGAAGATTTCAGGGAGGAGGATGTATCGGCCGGCTGCAGCGAGACGACTTGGCGCCTCCTCGACACTCGGTTTTTCGATGATCCGCTTCACCTTGAACTCACGGTCGCGGGTCTGACTCTCGATCTCCAAGATGCCGTATCGATCCACCTTGTCGGCGGGGACTTCCTCGACCGCGAGAACCGCATCGCCGGTTCTCTCATGGATCGCCACCAACTCTTTTAGACAACTCCCCGAGGGTCTCAAGAGGGTGTCTCCCAAAAGCACCGCGAAAGACTCCTTGTCGACATGGTCGCGGGCGTATCGGATAGCATCGCCCAATCCAAGGAGCTCGTTCTGACGGGTATAGTGGAGTCTCGCCTTGCGGATAATCTCACGAATTTCCTCCAGCGCCTCGCGTTTATCGCTCTTTCCGAGTTCCTCCTCCAGCTCGAAATTCCGATCGAAGTGATCCTCAATGGCATGTTTGCCCTTCCCGGTGATGATCAGAATATCCGGAAGGTGGGCGGCGATCGCCTCCTCGACCACATATTGAATCGCGGGACGGTCCACGATCGGAAGCATCTCCTTGGGTTGAGCCTTGGTCGCGGGCAGGAGCCGTGTCCCGAACCCCGCCGCTGGAATGACCGCCTTTTTGAGTCGTTGCGCCACTGGAAAAACCTCCCGAAACCATGGATTTCTCGATATGACAATCATCGGTAAGTTTTCGGGGATGTGAAGGGGGGCGGCGGGATCCTTCCCGCAACCGGAGAATCACGCGTTGACACCCTCATTCGTTGCGTCTAAAGATTCGAACCAATAGCCTGGAATGAAGGAGCGTAGAATCGAAATGTCGGAAGCAGAGAAGACACAACCCGAAAAACCGGCCGAGGACCGGAAAGAAGAGGGAATCCAGTTCCTCCATATCGCCTCCATCTTCTTCAATCAGGGAGCCATGGCTCTCGGCGCGATGCCGAACCCGGTCACTGGCGAAATCTTTGTGAGTTTCGAGGCGGTCCAGGAAAGCATCGCCATCCTCGAAGTTCTTAAACAGAAATCGGAAGGCAACCTCGAGCCAGACGAAAAACGGGATCTCGCCCACATGATCGATGAGCTCAAGCTCGCCTTTGTCCAGGCAATCCGAGATCCGAGGATGAAAGAAATAGCCGAAAGATCGAAACAACAAGCCACACCGGAACAAGCCAAAGAGGCCAGCCGGATCATCACTCCCGATGGAAGACCCGCCTCCTCCGGTGAAGGTCCCAAAATCATTCTTCCCGGACAGGGCTGATGAGAGCGGTCATCCAGAGGGTCAGCCAAGCCTCGGTTTCGGTGGATGGAGAGACAGTCGGGCAGATCGGCAAAGGTTTTTGCATTCTGCTTGGAATCCATGAAACCGACACCACCAAGGAGGTCGACTGGATGGTCCTCAAGATCGCGGGACTCCGGGTCTTTGAGGACGATGAGGGTAAGATGAACCGGTCCCTCCAGGATGTCGAAGGAGCCGCATTGGTGGTGTCGCAATTCACCCTCTACGGCGATTGCCGGAAGGGTCGCCGTCCCAGCTTTGTCGCCGCCGCGCGACCCGAAAAGGCGATCCCGCTTTATGAGGACTTTTGCAAACGAATGGAGATCGAGGGAATCGCTGTCCAGACCGGCGAATTCGGAGCCAAGATGGAGGTCTCCATTGTCAACGACGGACCCGTGACAATGATCGTGGAATCTCCGTAAGTTCTCACGCAACCCAGGCCCGAGCCGGAATGAATTCCGGCGCCCCAACCGCCCCGACCCGGCGCCTCACTTGCCGGGAACAGGATCAAGCCGTGGGAGCGGCATCTTGCCGCGAAGGGAGCCAAGGGATCGGGGCTGGGGAGAAGTCGGGCTACTAATGATAACTCTCTCACTCGTGCTAGGATCTCCACCGCCATGCCGAAGAAGGATTTCTATTCCATTGTCATTCCTGTCTATAACGGCTCCCGAACGTTGAGGAAGACTCTCGAGTCGGTGCGCCGTCAGGAGGATGACGATTTTGAGATTGTTGTGGTGGATGACGCTTCGACCGAGGAATTGCGGCCCCTGATCGAGGAGATGGGAGCCCTCTATCACCGCCTCCCGGAAAACTCCGGCCCGGCCACCGCGCGCACCGCCGGAGTCGCCGCGGCGAGAGGACAGATCATTGTCTTCACCGACAGCGATGTCTGGCTCCCCGATCATCTGATCGGAAACCTGAGAAAGGCTTTCGCCGAGACTGGCGCGGAATGCGTTCAGGGGAGTTTCTCCAAACACTGCCCGCACCCCAACTTCTTCTCCCAGTACAAGAACCTATACAACCACTATGTGATCAACCAACTCGGGGATTGGATCAACACCACCTACACGAGTCTGACGGCTGTTCAAAAGGGTTTCTTTCTCAAGGGCAATGGTTTCGACCGCAACATTCGCGCGGCCAGTGTCGAGGATCGGACGCTGGGTGAGAGTCTGATTTCCGCCGGTGGTAAAATCTACCTCGCGAAGCGACTCGAGGTGGTTCATGACAAATTCCTCGATGCCAAAGGGTTCTATCGAAGCCAATTTAACCGCAGCCGAGACCTGGCCAAACTGATGCAACGCCAGAAGGAATCGAAATTCCTGGAAAAGGGAAAATCTTTTGGCACAAACACCCGGGCGGCGATGTTGCGACTCCCCGTGGTCGCATTAACTCTGGTTTTCCTTTTCTTGGGACTGATCTATCCGCCGCTTTGGTTGCTTGCCCTGATTTCGTTTGCGGCTTACTGTTGGTTGACCCGTAACTGGATCTCTTTCTTGAAAAAAAACAAAGGATGGTGGTTTGCTCTAAGGGGTCAGTTCGCCGATTTCACCGACGCGATCGCAACCGGACTTGGTGTGGCGATGGGCATGTTCGAGTATCGGGTGTTGGGGCGGCGGTATTAGGTCTCACCGTTGCATACGGGTTGCTTGTGCCGTACATTGAATGCATATCGTGACGTATCAAAGGGAGTGCATCGATGCAAACGAAACTGACACTTCGCCTTGAAAGAGAAGTGATTGAGCAAGCGAAAGAACACGCTCGTAAAGAAGGGAAATCTCTTTCCAGAATAGTTTCGGATTATCTCAAGGTCCTGACTCGAAAGCCGGAGCGGGAGGAACTCCTCCCGCATACAAAAGCATTAGCAGGGCTGTTGAAGGGATCCGATATTGATGAACAGGATTATAAAAAGCACCTTGAAGAGAAATACCTTTGAAAGTCATTTTTGATACCAATGTCGTCCTTGATTGTCTCTTAAAACGGAAGCCATTCCATGAGATCTCCGCATGGCTTATGAATCGAGTTGAAGGCGGTTTGCTCGATGGAAGCCTTTGCGCTAACTCCATTACAACGATTGAATACCTTATTGCGAAGAATGTGGGTCGTTCCACCGCCAAAAGAGCCATTAAACATTTGCTGGCTGTATTCGAAATCGCGGAGGTCAATAAAGCCATACTTGATTCCGCAATAGTTTCGCCACTGGCGGATTTTGAGGATACCGTGATCTACCAATCGGGCCTCGGAGTTGGGGTGGATGCTGTCGTAACCCGGGATGCCAAAGGTTTCAAGAAATCGGAGATCCCAGTTTACAGCCCGGAAGATCTCTACGCGTTAATTCTAGAAGTCAATGAAAACGAAAAAGAGAATGGGAGAACCGATTGACTTCTCAATTCGAAACGGTGCTTACTTCGCGACCGCTCCGAGCCCTCTTTCAAACCGATAATCCATAGGGGAACAAAGGAGAGCGCTACAGGCACCTGTTGAGGGAGGAGGGATTTTCATTCGAATTCCCCGATCTCCCTTCGGCCCTACGGAATCTTTACCACTCGAAGTGATGGACACTGGAACGATCGATGGTCCTCACTCCTCCTCGGGGAACTTCTTCAACTTGAACTCAATCAGCGCCAGGGCCTGATCCGCGTTGATCTTGTCTTGGTACCCCGGCATGCGCTCGTCCTCGGGAAGCGTCTCGTTCGGAATCCCCTCGAGAATCGCCTTGATCAAATAGACATCGGCGCGAGACCCCGACCAGAAATCAGGATCGCCGAAATCGGGAGTCGCCTCGAGCAACCCGCTTCCCGTGCTGCCGTGACATTCGAAACATTCCGATTTATAGAAGGTGTCCACATCGAATTCCGGGTCGGCCTTCGCCTGCCAGAGTTCGACCTCCTCATAATGACCCGTTTCGAGATCGTGGTAATAAGCGATCGAAGTGAGGCCCGTGCAAAACAAGGCAATCGCCAAAAGGAAGGTGAGCAGGAGTTTCTTCTGTCCGAACCCGGGTTTCTCCGAACGATCCAGAAAGGGAATCAGGATCAGAATGACACCCATCAAACCTGGAATGACGATGGTTCCAATAATCTGAGCCGATCCCTGAAAGTATTTCAGCAGTTGGTAAAGCCACCGGAAGAACCACTCGGGTCGCGCCGGGTAGTTGAGCAACGGGTCCGCCTTGGGTCCGAGTTCGATCGGAACCGCGAACGACATTCCGAAAAGGACCGCAAGAACCAAACAACCCATCGTGACATCCCTTGCCGCTTGATGGGGCCAATAGGTCGGAAGTGTTTCGGGACTCTCAACCCCGACCATTTTCCGTTTCCAGATATGCTTCTTGATCCCCCGGTAAACGAAATAGACCCCCACAGTGACAAGCGGGATCAAAAAGAAGTGTCCCGCGTAAAAGCGGGTCAAGGTGAGATTGCCGAGGTCGGTCCCGCCCTGAACCACTTTTTGAACCATCGGTCCAACCAGCGGGGTGGACCCCATGATCGAGGTCCGAACCTTGGTCCCCCAAAAGGCGTTTTGATCCCAGGGGAGGAGGAAACCGCTGATCGTGTAGGCGAAGACCAGATTGAGGAGAATCACCCCCAGAATCCAACTTGCTTCGTTCCCGCCCTTGTACGCTCCCTGGTAGAAGCAACAGAGTCCAATCAATGTGATGACCACGAGAATGAGACTGGCCGCATGAAAATGAAGATTCCGAACGAACCCGCCAATCAGCGTTTCGTTCATCGTGTATTCGACGCTGGCGTGAGCGGTCTCGGTGCTTGGCGAGTAGGAGAGCGAGAGGAGAAACCCGGTGAGACCCTCGAACACGAAAAGAAGAATGAGCGCGAAAACCAGGGAGCGGATCCAACTCGCGCCATCGGGGAGGGGGCGTCCGAAAGATTTCCGAATCCAATCTCGATAACCCAGGCGGTCGTTCAACCAATCCCCCCCACCCATTCAGACCTCCACCGCCTGCGAGCCTCCGCTTTGGTAGCGGACCCACCGACAATACAAGACGCCATCCTCGATCTTAGTGGGAAGCGGATCGAGACCGCGCGGCGCGGGTCCCTCGATCACATCCCCTTTGGCGTCGAAGTAGGACATATGGCATTTGCAAATGAATTTCTCCGCTTCGGGAACGAGCGAGACCGGGCAATCGAGATGGGGACAGGATGGAGAATGAGCCACCGGCTCCCCATCCTTATAAATGATCAGAACCTTTTGATGCTCGGTCTTTTCCTCCCAACCGTCCTTGGTTCGAAAAGAAATGGTTCTCTCTTGGGGTTGCCCTGGGAGAAGATGGTCGATTTCATCGACTTTAATCCAGTTTTCATCCTTACCTTTGCCATGAAGGACCGATCCCACACCCTGGACAATGGCTGTGCCAAGCCCCACCGCAGCGAGAACGATCGACCCCACAAAGGCCACAAAGGATTGAAAAAAACTTCTTCGTTGCATGCGCCTATTGTAACCCAGGATCGAGGATCGAGTCACTGGGTTTAGAGAAATCCGGATAATTAATGCAAGCACTTGACAAGGCTTTCTCCATGATACCCGAACCATCGTCCAATAAGAGTCACATGGGATCTGAAAACGGAAGCGGAATTTGAAGATTTTTCATTGACTGCGCTCCCCGTCTAAGTACCCTTCTCCCCGTGAACACGGCCATCTTGAACAAGGAATTGGTCCTCTTGCTTCGCCAGAAGCGGGTCTTCGTTCTGGCGGGCGCGCTCTATTCGGTGCTGGTGATCTCGGTTTCGGTCCATTGGGCGCGCATCGCAGAATTAACCGATCGGGCCTCGGTGAGTCGAGCGCTTTTTTACACACTGGTTACTGTGGGCTACTTCATCTTTTTGACCTTCCACGCCCTCCAATCCTCGATCCGAATCATGTCGTATGAAATGGAAGCGGGAACCGCGACGCTTCTCAAAGTGGCGCCGCTCTCCTCAATCTCGTTCGTCTTTCAAAAACTCCTCACCCCTCTCGCCATTGAATGGCTCATTTTCATTGGCTCCCTTCCCTTCCTATCTCTGGTTTTCATCTTGGGGGGCGTTCCTCCGGATGAGTTTTTTTACCAAATTGCCAACCTCGCCATTTGGCTGAACACGGTGATCCTGATCGGATTGTTCGTTGGAAGTCGGGGGGCCGACACTCTGAAAACGACTCGCACGGCTTGGGCGCTCCTGTTTCTCCTGGTCTTCGCGCCCCCCTTTCTTTCAACCGCTGTGAGCATCTCCACGATGACCGCCAATGGTTCCTCGGGCCCCATCGCTCTATCCCATTTCCTCCCTTGGCTTTCTCTGATATCCCCGATCGGGATGGTTGGCTCTTATGAACTCATCGGCACGACAAATCTCGGATCGACATATCCTCCCGCTCTCCCTGGGTGGATCGGCCACCTCATCCTACAGGCCCTCCTGTTTCTCGGGACGGTTCGAAATTGGAAACGGCTCCCCATTGACCTCGAAGCCCCCCAGAATTTCTCCGAAGTCAAAGGTTTTCGGGGACTTTGGCGTTGGTTAAAGCGCGGTCGACGGACCCATTCCTCTTTTTCGGAGGGGTGGAGAGTCTTTCACGACCTTGAGGAACGGGAAGTTTATCGTCATTGGAAACCGAGAAGACGGTTCGCCATTTGGATCATCCTCTCATTGACCGTGTTGATGGTCCTGGGAGGACATCCCGCGGTGATCCTGGTCGCCTTCATGATCGGTCTTGCCATGTTAATGGCGACTGTCGGATTCTCCTCGAACAGTCTGAGGAAGGAGATCCGCCGAGGAACCTCTATCTTTCTGCTCGCCGCGCCCATCGATCCGACCGATATGATCTTCGGCAAGTGGCACTTTTACATGCGCCAGGGTTTCGCCATCTGGAGCGTCGGAGTCCTTTCCACATTTGCCGCCATGGTTCTGAGTTCGATCGGGCTCATCTCACCATCCGATCCGATCACGCTTATCCGGTTGGCCTCGGTCTCCTTCGGGTATGTCTCGCTTCTTTGTTTCATTCCATTTCTGAGTATTTTCCGATTGGCGGACAATGTGACTTTGTATCCCAAAAGCCTCCCCTATCTGGTTCTGGTGGGTCTGCTGTGTTGTCCCCCATTCGGCCTCATGACCGCGGCGGCTTTGACAGGAGCCGGGTTGATCGATGTGAATCTCAAGTCGCTCCGCTTCTTTCCGAGGGCTCGGGCGCCGATCACCCTCCTGGGGTGGATTTGCTTTGTGGGGTGCATTTCAAACCTCTTTCTCTTTCCATTTTCCGGAACGCTCCTTTTCGGAGGCGTGATCTACAGTCTGATTCTCGCATTCGATCTCACCATCCTGCCGTTGGCGTCCGGCCTCTACCTGTGGATTCTCTTCTGCGAGAAAAGCGACAAGTGGTGGAGGATGCACCTCTTTCCCTCATCGGCTGGGTCTTATAGGAAGGTGCATGAGGCCTTTTCCTGAGTCATTTCGGCGCACCGAGTCAGGGAGACCGTTTGGAAAACTGGGGAAAGGTAGATAACACTCCATGGGGTGGGGCGTCTAAATCTTTCCAAATCAGGCATTTCGACAAGAAACGCCCCGTGACTCAAGATCAAAGGCCGGTTGGCACTCAACATGCTTACTCCTGTTCGAATGCCAGGAAAGATGGGACGGAGAACTATGAATAAAACGACCGTCGGATTCGTGATCTCAGCCCTTCTCGTGGGAATCGCGGCCCAATCGAGACCGCTTGATTTCGAGAGAAGAACCCCAGTGGTTCAGGTGGCTGAAAAACTCAGCCAGTCGGTGATTACCATCAAAACCGATGTCCGCAAACAAATCCTGGTCGACCCCTTCCAGGGGTTCGGTTTGGGCAGAAACTGGGGAATGGGATCTTTCATCCAGGAAAAGAACTACTCCTCGGCGGGTTCCGGAGTCATTGTCAATCACGATGGCATCGTGATCACCAACGCCCATGTGGTTCAGGACGCCAATCGTCTGACCGGAACAACCACCGATGGAGAGGAATATGACCTCACCATGATCGGGGTCGATAACGATTTCGACCTGGCGGTCCTTCAGATCGAACCCAAGCCCAATCAGAACCGCCACTTTCCCGATATCGATTGGGGAACTTCCAGCGATCTGATGATGGGCGAAACGGTGGTTTTGATGGGCAGCGCCCTCACCTTCCAGAACAGCGTTTCGGTCGGCGTGGTCAGCGCGGTCGAACGAATGATCGAGGTCCCAAATCGTCCGGAACCCTATTTCGGAATGATTCAGACCGACGCGGCGATCAACCGCGGCAATAGCGGCGGCCCACTGGTGAACATTCGAGGCGAATTAATCGGCATCGCCACCCTGATCGCCACCGAGGGCGGAGGTTCGGACGGCATTGGATTCGCGATCCCGGTCGAGCGAGTGAAGCAGGTGTACGAAGAGTTTGTGGAAGGAATGGTCTCCCTCGAGGAAAGGCTTGGACTGCGGATGGTGAACCCGTACACAGTCGAGCGCATTCATCCAAGCCAAGCCGAGCGCTTGGGTTTGAAAGCGGGAGGATCCATCAGCGGCTTGCTCGCGATCAAACTGGAACCGCATGGTCTCGCGGTCGAGGCTGGACTTCAGGAAAGCGACCTTTTGATCCAGGTGGATGGAAAGGATGTCAGCAACCGTTCGGAATTCTGGCGCGCTCTCGAGGAGCATGAAATTGGAACGCCTCTCATCGCGACTGTGTTGCGGGTCGATCCCAACACAGGCCAGGTCGACAGGATCAATATCCCGATCCCGACCAAGGGGATGCCCGGCGCCGGAGTGATTGAACAGATCGATTCTTGGTTCGGAATGAACGTGGCCGGGATCACCAACGAAATCGCGGACAAGTTGGACGTTCCCATTGACGAAGGAGTGGTGGTCGTCTCCGTGGATGGGGGGAGCGCCGCGGGCGTAAAGGGGTTGTCCCCCGGGACCCTGATCCAAGGTATCGAAGGCTACAAGATCCAGACGATCGGCGATTTTCGCCGTCTTCGCCACATGCTTCAGGACCGAGGAACCGTCAAATTCCAGATCCGCCAAGGGAACCGCGTGGGCGAAGTGTCGCTCTCGCGCGATTGGGGGTCCAGCCAAGGGAATGGAAGGTTATGAGCAAGAAACAAGCGATGACTGACGAAAAACAGAAAAAACATTCGACCGGCGAGGTCAAATCCGCCCGCGAGCTGGCGCTGGAACGAGCCGCCCAATTGGAGGACGAGCCGATCCTGATCCAGACCGAAGAGGGCGAAAAGACGATGACCTTCGAGGAGATCCGCGATCAGGCGCTCAGAGCCGAGGATTACCTGCGAGATCTTCAATACAAGCAGGCGGAGTTCGAAAACTATCGCCGTCGAGTGACCAAGGAGAAGGAAGATCTCCTGAACGAAACCGTGTCGGTGCGGGACCTGTTCGAAATACTCGAGCATCTGGACCGCGCTCTCGAAAGCGAGGGTGACGCCGACGCGATCAAAGAAGGGGTTCAACTGATTCGCGGCCAAGTCTGGACGCTTCTGGAAAAGAAAGGGATCGAAAAGATACCCGCCGAGGGCGAACCCTTCGATCCGAATTTCCATGAGGCGTTGGCGGAACAGCCGCACGAAACGATCCCGAAAGGAAACGTGGCGTTGGAGTATCAACCCGGTTTTCGGATCGGGGAAAAAGTGATTCGACCCAGCAAAGTGGTCGTATCGGCGGGAGCGGGTAATTAAAAGCGCCCGGCCAGGGACACGAAGAAAATCAACGAATCGAAAGATGAGAGAGTAGAAGAAGGAGAAGAACAATGGCCAAAGTCATAGGAATCGATTTGGGAACGACAAACTCCGTGGTTTCCGTCATCGAAGGCGGCGAGCCCACGGTGATCACCAACGCCGAGGGGAATCGGACGACTCCCTCTGTCGTGGCCTTCACCGACAGCGGCGAACAGCTCGTCGGCATCACCGCCAAACGGCAGGCGATCACCAACCCGACCCGGACAGTCGCCTCAGTGAAACGCTTCATGGGGCGTCGACTCTCCGAGGTGCCCGAGGAAGTGACCAAGGTCCCGTACCAGGTGGTCGCCGATGGATCGGGCAACGCGGTGGTGAAGATCAATGACAAAACTTACAGTCCGCCGGAGATTTCCGCGCGCGTGCTGCAAAAAATGAAACAGACCGCCGAGGATTACCTCGGAGCCAAGGTCGAAAAAGCGGTCATCACTGTGCCCGCCTACTTCAACGACAGTCAGCGCCAAGCCACGAAAGACGCCGGCGCGATCGCGGGACTCGAAGTCCTGAGGATTATCAACGAGCCGACAGCGGCCGCGTTGGCCTACGGTCTCGACAAGAAGAAGGATGAAAAGATCGCCGTGTATGACCTCGGCGGCGGCACCTTCGACATCTCCATCCTCGAATTGGGGGATGGCGTCTTCGAGGTGAAAGCCACCAATGGCGACACCCACTTGGGTGGCGACGATTTCGATCAAGTGGTGATCGATTACATCGCCGAGGAGTTCAAGAAGGAGAATGGCATCGACCTTCGCAAGGACCCGATGGCCCTGCAACGTCTGAAGGACGCCTCGGAGCGGGCAAAGTGCGAACTGTCCAGCACCATGGAAGCCAGTGTCGACATCCCCTTCATCACCGCCGACCAGACCGGACCCAAGCACCTGAACATGCGCATCTCCCGCGCAAAGTTCGAGAGTCTTGTCTCGGGTCTCGTTGACAGAACGAAGGTTCCTTGCCAGAACGCTCTCAAGGACGCTGGCCTATCTCCCAGCGAGATTGACGAAGTGATTCTGGTCGGGGGTTCGACCCGTATCCCACTGGTTCAGAAGACGGTCAAGGAACTCTTCGGCAAAGAGCCCCACAAAGGGGTAAACCCCGATGAGGTGGTCTCCATCGGCGCCGCCATTCAAGGTGGCGTGCTTTCAAATGAGGTGAAGGACGTGCTCCTTCTCGATGTCACCCCGCTCTCGCTGGGCATCGAGACCGCGGGCGATGTCTTCGCCAAATTGATCGAGAGAAACACCACGATCCCGACCAAGAAGTCGCAGATCTTCTCGACTTACTCGGACAACCAGCCCGCGGTGACTGTCAAGGTCTACCAGGGCGAGCGTGAAATCGCTTCTCGAAACCGCTTGCTCGGCGAGTTCAATCTCGAGGGCATCCCGCCGGCCCCGCGTGGGGTTCCGCAGATCGAGGTGACATTCGACATCGACGCCAACGGCATCGTTCATGTCTCGGCCAAGGATCTTGGAACCGGGAAAGAGCAGCGCATCCGGATCGAATCCTCCAGCGGACTTTCGGAGGACGAGATCAAGAAGATGCAACAGGACGCCGAATCGCACGCCGAGGAGGACCGGAAGCATCGCGAGATGGTCGCCGCCAAGAACGAGGCGGACGCTCTGGCGTACAGCACCGAGAAAGCGCTAAAAGAAAATGGCGACAAACTCGACGCCGAAACCAAGGGACAAATCCAATCCGCGCTCGAGGACCTGAAAAAGGCGCTCGAGGGTGATAGCATCGAAGAAATCAACTCGAAGAAAGAGGCGCTTGAAACCGCCTCCCACAAACTCGCCGAGGTCCTCTACCAGCAAGCCTCGCAAGAAGCGGCTGGCGGGCAACCCGGCGCGGGGGCGTCGAGTTCGGATGGTTCCTCATCCGGCGAAGGCGTTCAGGAAGCGGAAGTTGTCGACGCCGAGGTCACTGAGGATAAATAAACGCAAGAATCCGGCGAGCGGCCGCCCCCTTTAGGGGGGCGGTTCGCCGGTTTGAGTTTTTGGGCGAAGAGGTTTCTCAACCATGCCGACTTACGATTATGAATGCGTCAAATGCGGATACACCTTCGAGCACTTTCAAAGCATGCTCGATTCCCCGCTTGAAACCTTCAAGGATCCGGAGGGGTGTTCTCATCTGAAGAAGGGCGGCAAGGTTCGGAGAATGCTAGGAACCGGCGCCGGAATCATCTTCAAAGGCTCCGGTTTCTATGAAACCGATTACCGGAGTTCCGAGTACAAAGAAGCCGCGAAGAAGGACAAGGAAACCACCAACGGATCTTCCAAGAGTTCGGAAACCTCAGCCAAATCGGACTCGAAAAGCGAAACCAAATCGAAGAGTTCGAAGAAAAAAGAATCCTCCGCGAAGAGCGTCAAGTGAAATTCGCCAGGACCGTCTTTCCCTATGCGATTGGGCTGACGGTCTTGCTGTTTTTTGCCGCGGTCATTCTTTACCAGCGGTCGAGCGCCTTTCTTGAAAAAGGAATGGAAAGCGAACGGAAGGGGGACATGGTCGAGGCGATCGAGAGTTACGAATGGTCGATCCAGAACTACACCCCCGCGATCAACCGCGCCGGGGAGGCCATCGCTCGGCTGGAAAAGATCGCGACCGACTCCGAGGTGAAGGGCGCGACAGACACCGCGATCGAGGCTTGGCAGGGGATCGTCTCGGGCCTCGCCGTTATCCGACACCTCTCTCAACCGTATCCTGAAGAGAAGGCAAAGGCGGAAAGGGAGATGAATCGCCTCCGAGACCGAGTCATCGCCAAAAGGAACGCTCCATCGAGTTAATTTCCTCACAATGAATTCGATCCAGCCCCGTCCCAAATCAATTCAGTCGTACATCCCGCTCTTTGCCCTCCTTGTATCTCTCCAACCGATTGCCGGTGTGTCTCCAGCATTCAGCCAAACAGCCGATGCACTCATTCAACCCATAACCCAAGAGTCCGAATCAACACCCGAGTATGAAATTGAGGGAAGCAGTCAACTCAGTTCGGATGAAGCGTTCACCGGAGAGGTTTTCCACTACACACTGACCCTTTCGTGGGAAGGTCAGCAGGAGTGGCTGAGCCTAGACCCCCCAGAGATAGCCTGGCCCGAAGAGATCGAGCAGGTGGACACCCGCATCAAATCGGTCTCCAAAGCTGGAGCACACGGTCCGAGGGGCGAGAAGAGTTTTATCTATGATCTCACCGTCAAGAAAGCAGGAAAATACGACCTGCCGGATGTCGATGTTGAGATCCTTTTTCAAGACAGTTCCACAAAAACAGTCGACATTCTTGGCAAAACAGTGAATGTCACCGACCGCCCCCCTCCGGCCGGTCAGGTGATGACCGAGAAGTTGAAAAAGAACGGTTGGATTATCGGCGGCGTTTGCGCTCTGATCGTCGCGGCCTTCTTTTTCTTTATCCTATCCAACCGGAAGAAGGGGGAGGTTGAAACCGATCGACCCGATCCCTGGGAACCCGTCGAGGAGAGTCTGAAGCGGTGCGAAGCGTTACAAAAAGCGGGTCAGGCCCGTGAGTTTTATGGCGCCTTGGAATCGACGCTAATCGCGGCTTGCACTCTTTGTCAGGGTTCGGCCCCGCGTAAACTGAGCGATTGTTCGATGGTTAAGAAACTTGAAGGCCAAGTCCAAGAAGATTTCAAATCGCTCTCCGGAGAGATCGAGGAGCGTAAATACCGGCCCGACCAACCCCGACCGGAAGAGATGGAAAGAACACAAAAACAGGCCCGTAAGGTTCTGTCCTCCCTGAAACAAATTTACCAAGAAAGAGGTTCATGAAAAAATGAGTGTGGACATTTCCGCCGTCACCGAACGGATCAAGCAGGAAAGTGCGTTCGTACCAAGTCTTCTCAGTGAAATCGAGAAGGTGATTGTCGGTCAAAGGTACATGATCGAACGCCTCCTAATCGGACTCCTCACACGGGGTCACTGCTTGCTCGAGGGCGTTCCCGGGCTGGCCAAGACAATGACCATCAGCACCCTTTCACGGGCGATCCAGGCCGATTTCAATCGGCTGCAATTCACCCCCGATCTCCTGCCGGCGGACTTAACCGGAACGCTCATCTACAACCAGAAGACCGCCGAGTTCATTCCCCAAAAGGGGCCGGTCTTCGCCAACATCATTCTCGCCGATGAAATCAACCGGGCGCCGGCAAAGGTCCAGAGCGCTCTCCTCGAGTCGATGCAGGAAAAACAAGTGACCATCGGCGGGGAGACCTATCCCCTGCCCGACCCCTTCCTGGTCCTCGCGACCCAGAACCCGATCGAACAAGAAGGGACGTATCCTCTTCCAGAAGCGCAGGTCGACCGGTTCATGCTCAAACTCAAAGTGGGATACCCGACTCGTGACGAGGAGCTGCTGATCCTGGATCGAATGACTTCGCATGATGAACCGACCGTCGAGCCAATTGTTTCTTTGGATCAAATCAATCGGGCCCGCGATGTGGTCCGAGACGTTTATATCGATGACAAGGTGAAGGGTTACATCGTGGATGTGGTCTTCGCCACTCGGAATCCGGAGTTGTATGGGCTGAATCTCAAAGAGTTCCTCTCGTATGGGGCCTCTCCAAGGGCGACCATCAACCTGACTCTTGCGGCCAAGGCGCATGCTTTCCTCCGGGGGCGCGGGTATGTCACCCCCGAGGATATCAAATCGATCGGCATGGACGTTCTCCGGCACCGAGTCATCCTCACCTATGAAGCCGAGGCGGAGGAAATCACTCCGGAGGATGTGATCCAAAAGGTCTTCGACCAGATCGAGGTGCCGTAAGACGGATAATCCCGAATCGATTCCTGACCCATGCTACCCAAAGAACTGATCAAAAAAATTCGCCGGATCGAGATACGAACTAATCGCCTGGTCAATGATGTCCTTGGAGGAGAGTACCACTCTGTCTTCAAGGGGCGAGGTATGGAATTCGATGAGGTGCGCGAATATCAAATCGGCGATGACGTTCGCACCATCGATTGGAATGTCACCGCTCGCACGGGCACACCTCATGTGAAACGGTTTGTCGAGGAGCGCGAACTCACGGTTCTCCTCATGGTCGACGCCTCCAGTTCCTCGCATTTCGGGACGACCACACGGATGAAGGGAGAAATGATCGCCGAGCTTTGCGCCCTTCTCGCCTTCTCCGCCATTAAGAATAATGACCGAGTGGGCCTGATCATCTTCACCGAGGACATCGAACTCTACGTCCCTCCAAAAAAAGGTAAATCCCACGTTCTCCGACTGATCCGGGACCTCCTCTATTTCCGCGCCAAGGGAAGAGGCACCAACATCACTAACGCGCTCGAATTTCTCCAGCGGGTCCAAAAGCGCAAGGCGGTTGTCTTTCTTGTCTCCGACTTCCTCACCGACGAGGCCTATCGAAAACCATTGGCGATCGCCAACCAGCGTCACGATGTCATCAGCGTTAGTGTCTCCGATCCGCGCGAGGTCGACATCCCCCCGATCGGAATTCTCGAACTCGAAGACGCGGAAACTGGAGAGGAGATCGTCATCGACACCTCCGATCCGGATGTTCGTGAGATGTTCGCGGAATACGCTCGTATCGAAGGTGAGGAGCGACAGAAGACTTTTCGATCGCTTTCGGTCGACTCCATCGATGTCAACACAGGTTCGGATTATGTCCTGCCATTGATCAATTTCTTCAAACGCCGCGCAAAGGAGATGAGCGCATGAAGGGCCAATCGCTCTTACTCACTCTCATACTGATCGGAGTGCTGGCCGTTGTGGGCCTCCAAGTTTATTCCCTGACCGGCGCGCATTCCCTGTCGTCTGGATCGGATTCGGGCGACGCCGAGTCATTGAGGGATTTCGCCTCACAATTGAAAGCGAATCAACTCTATGAAAAATCCGCCGAGGTTTACGATGAATATGTTAAGGGGGCCAACATCTCCGACGCCGAGAAAGCCAATATCGATTTCAACACTGGAAAGATGTTGCTTGACCAAGTCGGAGACTCCGAGGAGGCCCTGGCCAGATTCCTCCGAGTCACCCACCTGTATTCCGATGTCGATCCCGAGATCAAGAAGGAGGCGCGGAAACTTTCCGCCCAGTGCCTGGAAGACCTGGGACGTTCCGGAGCTGCTGAACGGGAACTGGTCGCCGCCACGGAACTCGGAGCCAAAGAGGCGACCGAGGAGACAGAGATTGATGAACAGGATGTGCTCGCCACCATCGGAAAACGAGTCTCGATCACACGCAACGACTTCGACGAGGTCTGGAAAGAAATCCCCCCCCAGATGCGGCAGCAACAGTTCGCCGGCCAGGAGGGCAAACAGAGAATTCTCCAAGAAATGGTGGCCAACAAACTGTTCGCCGAAGCGGCGCGGAGGAAAGGGTATGATCGAGATCCCCAGTTCCGACGCCGCATCCAAACCATGGAGGACAGCCTCCTCGCCAACAAACTCATGCAGGAAGAGGTTGCTGGAAAAGTGAATCTCTCCGATTCGGACCTTCAGATTTTCTATGAGGCGAACAAACAACACTATGCCGATCCGACCACAGTCGAAATCGCGCATATCCTCTTGCCCGATGTTGAATCGGCGCTCGCGGCACTGGACGATATCAAGTCCGGTTCCACCTTCGAGGAGGTCGCCAAGGCCAAATCGATCGATGACACCAGCAAAGACAAGGGCGGACGCCTGGGTGTCCTGAGGCAACAATCTCCCGGTCTGGTTGGCGAACCGCCAGTCGATCCTCTGGATATCCCCGTTCCCGGTTTTGGGAAAGTCCGCCCTCTGGTCGAGGCCGCTTTTGGCATGAGCGAAGGAGACGGCGTCGGGGGACCCATCGAATCCGAACGAGGTTACCACCTACTCAAGCTGCTCAATCGAACCGACGGCAAAGAAAAAGACTTCGCCGCGGCCAAACCGGTGGTGGAGAGGGACCTCCGCGCCAAAAAGCAGGAAGAACGACAAGCGGAGTTGGTAGAAGAATTGATGAAAGCCCACAAAGTGCGAGTGCATGAGGAGCGATTGAACTAGGATGCCGATCCTGAAACGACTGGTTCTTTTTCTCGCTCTGCTATTGACCATCGCCCCCGCGACTTTCGGACAAGAGGAGCCCTCGGCTTCGGTCGAGGTGGAGGTGGACCGTTCTGAAATCACCATCGGCGATCGCATCCATTATAAGATGAACATCTCCTACGACCCAGGCGTCGAACTTCAAAAACCGGGTTGGGGAAAGGGGCTCGAAAGTTTTCAAATCCTCGACTTCGAGCGAGGGAATCCCAAAATGGTTGAAGATCATTGGGAGACCACCGATGTCTACACCCTCTCCACCTTCACCCCGGAGGACTATGTCATCCCGCCGATCCAGATTCCCATCAAACTCCCATCCGGGGCAACCCAAGTCCTGGAGACCCAGCCAATCACCATCAAAGTGGCCAGCGTCCTCCCTGATGACGACGAGACCCTTCAATTAAAAGACATCCGCGAGCCGGTGCCGGTCTATTCCGGGATTTCTTGGACACGGGTCGCATGGGTTGCCGGTTGCCTCTTGGCCCTTCTGGTCGCCGGCTTTTTAATCTGGCGATTCCGGAGGCATGAAGACGAGGTGGTGGCCCCGGCTCCCCCCCGACCGGAACACGAAGTGGCCTTCCAGAAATTGCGCGCCCTTCGAGAAAAGATCGAGGGGTGGGGACCCAATCCCGATGCGGCGGATTGCAAGACCTACGGATTCGAACTATCGGAAATCCTTCGGGAGTACCTCGAGAGGCGGCTTGGCATCATCGCCCTGGAGATGACCACCGAGCAATTGGACACTCACTTTCGACGCGCTCCCCTGGGTGGGAAATCGGGAGAGACGCCCCATGAGGAAGACGTGATGGAGATTCTGCGTCAAACCGACCTCTTGAAATTCGCCAAAGCGACCGATACGAAGGAACATTTGCTCGCCTGGATCTTCGCCACCGAACGGGTCATCGACGCAACCAAAAGGTTTCCGGATCCAGTGATTCGATCGCCGGAAGAAGTTCAGGAGGCCGCATAGACTACCATGCAATTCGCGGATCCTTATTTCCTTCTCCTACTTCCCCTGCTGCCATTGGTCGCTTGGTATGCATCGTGGGTTCGACGCAACCGGCGTGGAGCGCTTCGTTTTTCGGATTTAACCCGGTTCAAAAAGATTCGCCCGTCGAGTTCGCTCAGGTGGCGACACTCGGTGATGGCGCTCCGACTAATCGCCTTGGCTCTCTTGATCGTCGCCGCCGCGCGCCCGCAATCTCGTGAAACCATTTTGGAAAACAATTACACCGAAGGGGTCGATATCCTACTCGCGCTGGATTGCTCCGGAAGCATGTCGGCAATGGATCTGGATTTCAAAAAGAGGACTCGTCTCGATGTCGCCAAGGAAGTCACCGAGGATTTTATCAAGAAGAGGAACAGCGACCGAATCGGGTTGGTGGTCTTCGCCGGCGACGCTTACACACAATGCCCGATGACGCTTGATTATGGAGTTCTTCTGGAGATCCTCAAAAGCGTATCGATCGGCATGGATGGAACCATCCCGGATGGCACGGCGATCGGGCTCGCCACGGCTCGTTGCCTGAAACGTTTGGAGAATTCCCAAACGAAAAGCAAGGTGGTCATCCTCCTGACCGATGGCGAGAACAACGCCGGCAGCATCGACCCCCTGCAAGCCGCGAACATCGCCAAGATTCAAAACGTAAAGATCTACACGATCGGAACCGGCTCCACCTCGGGAGAGGCCCCGTATCTTGTTCAAAGCCCATTGGTGGGCGAGTTCTTCCAGAATCAACCAGTGAGAATCGATGAAGAAACGCTCGAAAAGATGGCCACAATGACCGGAGGCGAGTATTTTCGAGCCTCCGATCAGCAGCAACTGAGAAACATTTTCAATGAAATCGACCAACTCGAGAAGACCAAGATCGAGGATTTGGGAGAGCACCGCTACATTGAGCATTTCCCGCTCTTCACCATGATGGCCATGGGCATGATCCTCCTCGAGGTCTTCCTATCGCAAACAAGGTTTAGGATTCTGCCATGAGATGGGGCGAACCCAATTACATCATACTGTTCCTGATCTTGCCGGTCCTGCTCCTCTTTCTCCGGGCCAGGTGGCGAGCCCGTTTGGACGCGCTCAAGACTTTTGGCAACATGGAATTGGTCGGCAAACTGGTCGAGGGCATCGACCGGGACAAACAGATCGGCAAGCAAGTGTTAATCGGCGTCGGAGTCTTTTTCCTGATCCTCGCGCTGCTGCGACCGCAGTTTGGCACACGCACCAAAGAGGTGAAGCGCGCCGGGCAGGATATCGTCATCGCGCTCGACCTTTCGCGTAGCATGTTGGCGGAGGATTTCACCCCCAACCGACTTGAAAAGGCGATGCAGGAGATTAAAAGTTTTATGAAACTGCTAGAGGGGGACCGGATCGGGTTGGTGGTGTTCTCGGGAGAGGCGCAGATCTTGTGTCCCTTAACTCTCGATTACGGAGCCGCTTCCCTCTTCCTGGAGGAGGTCAATACGGACTGGCTTCCCACCCCGGGGACCAACCTGACCGACGCCATCGATGTGGCCACCAAGGCTTTTGTCACCGAGGAGCAGGGTTTCAAAAACATCGTTCTGATCACCGATGGCGAGGGACATGAAGGCGACCCGGTCGAGGCCGCCAAGAAGGCGGCGGAACAAGGCATCACCATTTACGCGATCGGAATCGGTCAACCCGAGGGAGTCCCCATCCCCATCGAGGACGATTCCGGTTCGGTGACCTATGTCCGCGATTCCAAGGGGGAGCGGGTGACCACTAAGCTGGATATCGACACCTTGCAGCAAATCGCGGCGGTCACAGGCGGCAGGTGGCATCAAGCCACAGGCGGCCAGTTGGAATTGCGAGAGATTTATGAGGAAATCCGCGAACAGGAAGACAAGGAACTGACCTCCACCATCACAACCATTTATGAGGACCGTTATCAAATCCCCCTTCTTATCGGATTCGCCATTCTCCTCATCGAGGTCTGTCTTTCCGATCGGAAGAAGAAAAAAAATCGCTACGCGGCTCGCGAGGAGGCTTTGGATTATGTCTAACCCGATCTCACTCGCTCACAGATCTAAATCCCACGTCCTCCTGGCTTGGTCGCCAATGTTTCTCATGCTGGTTGTGACCGCCTCTTTCGCGGCCAACCCCTTCAAGAGAGATATCGCGGAGCCTGGAAACCAGGCTTTTAAGGAGGAGAACTACGAGAAAGCCGCTTCGGAGTATGTGAAGGCCCAGGATCTGGAACCGCTTTCGGCCGAATTGAATTTCAATCTGGGTTCGGCCTATTACCGTCAGGATGAGTACGATCGCGCCATGGAATTGTTCGAAAAATCGACGCGCGCCGACGATATCTCGATGGCCGCGAAGGCGTATTACAATCTCGGCAACGCTCGTTACAAAGCCTCGAAGCGCGATTACGAAGCGGCGGTCGCCACAGCCGGTGGCGAGGGCGCGGCGGGTGGAGCCGTCCAGGACTATGTCAAGAAACTGGAGCAGTGCATCAAGGATTATGAAGAAACCCTGAAGCGCACCCCAGAGGATGAGGACGCGAAATACAATCTGGAAATGATCCGACGCGAGATCAAGAACCTGATGCGCCGTCAACCGCCTCAGGATCAACAGCAGCAGCAAGACCAGCAACAACAGAATCAGGATCAACAGAACCAAGAGCAAAAGGAATCCGAGCAAGAACAAAACCAGCAGGATCAGGGTCAGCAAGAGGAGAACAAAGAGGACCAGAACAAAGACTCCGAAGAGAAGAACCAACAACAGCAGGAGCAGCAACAGCAACAGGCTTCTCAACAAGAAGGGGAAAAAGGAACCCCCACGCCTCAGCCTCAACCCGGCGAGGGAGAACCGACACCGACCCCCGCCCAGGCGGCAAACCTTGAGGAGGGACAAGGCGAGGAACAACCCACCGCCATGCCGACCCTGACTATTAGCGAGGAGATGGCCCGGAACCTTTTGGATAACCTGCCAGAACAACGTCCGAGAACGCGTCGTCAACAGCAGAGGAATGTGGAGAAGGATTGGTGAGATTGAATACCGGATCCCTCTTTCTCTCCCTTTGCATGGCGGCCTCCGGGCTGCTCATCCTCTCATCCTCCGCCAGCGCGAAAATCCTCTCGGTCAAGGTCAACTGCGACTATGAAAAGGTGATTGCCGGCCAGACTTTCCCCCTGGAGATTTCTGTCTCAACGGACGGTGACACGCCCCCCGCTCCGGAAATTCCCAACTTCGCGAATCTGACCATTCGGCGGAATCCTCAAGTAGCGCCCTCAAAATCTTTTATGTCGTTGAATGGGAATATCCAGACCACTTTCACCTACCACTTTCTCGCCCAAACCAGTCAGATCGGAAATTTCCGTTTGGCGGGGATCAAAGCGGGCGGCGTTGAGGCCGATCCTTTGATCATTCAGATCGTCGACCCTCGCGACCAAAGCAGAAAAGAGGGCGAGACGCCCCCCATCTATGTCGAGTCGGAGGTGGATAAGACCGAGGTTTGGCAGGGACAACAAATCCTTTTCGATTTTTATATCTACGATCGCATTGGTGGGTTGGTCGATCTCAACGCCCCCGGTCTCGAGAACGCTCTCAACGATTTCATCTTCAAACGCATCGAGGATCAATCTAAGAATCAGACTAATACCATTGTCAACGGCCAGACCTACATGAAGATCCATGGCATCCGTTACGCTCTCTTTCCCCTCAAGGCGGGCGAGTTCGAAGTCGGGCCGATTCAGCTGAAGGCGCGGGTCGAGTTGAGGGGGGACCCTCGGGATTCCTTTTTCTCATTTTCACGGCCCAAGCGGGTTCCAGTGGAGCAGGTCACCGGCGGCCCCGTGATCAGCAAACCGGTCAAGATCAAGGTCAAACCGTTGCCGGCCCAGAATCGGCCCCCAGATTTCACCGGCGCGGTCGGGAATTTCAGTTTCAAAGCGGACCTCTCTCGGAATGAGGTGACTGTCGGCGAGTCGGTCACTCTGAAGGTCACCATCATTGGCAATGCTAATTTCGACACGATCGCCGAGCCGAGTCTGACTCTCCCCCCCGAGATCGAAAAGTACGATGTCGAGAAGAATTCCGACATTAAATTCGGCGGCGACCTGCTCCGAGGAACGGTCGAGTACGATTTCATCCTGATCCCCCGGGAGGAGGGGGAGCATGTGATCGACGCTCTCACGTTTTCTTATTTCGATCCGGAGACCGAATCGTATCGGACTCTCCAAAGGGGACCCTTTCGCCTCAAGGTCAAACCGGATGAAGGTCAATCGATCACCTATTACAAGGGAAAACGCAAACGGATTCGGGTCACCGGCCAGGATTTCCGTCACATCCGACGGACCGGCGCGGCGAGTCTTCGGGATGAGGGGACGCCGGTCACCGCCACGTTCGGATATTGGACCTTCATGACGGCCCCCTGGTTTGGGTATTTTTTCTTGTTGGCCTATCGCCGACGCGCCGACTACCTCGAGGCCAACCCCGATGTCGCCAAGAAGGTTCGGTCGAAAGGCCGGCTCAAGGGCCGCTTCGCCAAAGCGACCTCCCTTTTGGAGGGAAGCGAATCGGAATTCTTCGCCGAGTTGGAGAGCGCCATCCACGATCACCTGTCGGCGCAATTGGGACTCTCCACCCGTGGGATGACCCGTTCGCAGTTGGTGGACACCCTTTCCAAGACTCGATCGGGTCCGGAGTTCGCGGAGTCGATGACGGAGGTTCTGGATCAGCTGGACGCTCTCCGTTACGCCCCCGGGGAGACCAGCCCGAAAGTGCGAGCCAACCTGCTTCAGCAGGTCCGGACAAAACTGGAGGGTTTCTCGGCGTGATTCGGAAGCTTTTTCTCCCAGTCCTTCTCGTCCTTCCCCTGGTCATTGCCGACAACTCGATGGCGCAGCTCGGCAGCGGCAACGATTCCGCGCCCCTCTCCGCCTCCTCCGAGGTTCGCCTCAATGTGGGCGCCGGTCCGATTCCGACTCCGACCGAGAAGCCCAAGGAGTCGGTCGAGGTGGACACCCATGGCAAAGGGATCGCCGAGATCTTCCAGTTGGCCAATCAGTCTTATGAGGCCGACGACCTCGAAAAGGCCGCCGCCTATTATCGGGCCATCGAGGACCGTGGGCTGGTCAATGGCAATCTTTATTTCAACATGGGAAACACCTTTTTCCGGATGGGAGATTTTGGAAAGGCGATCCTCTACTATGAAAAGGCGAGAAAACTGCATCCGAGGAGCCCCGATCTGTTGCACAACCTCGCCTATGCCCGGACTTTTTTAATCGACAAGGAGGATCAGGAGGATCACCTCCCGGGCTCGCTGGAGACCCTCCTGCTGCTGCACCGTCAGACCACCCGCAACGAGACTTTCATTCTCTTGGGGGTCCTAAATCTGTTGCTGGTCCTCTGTTTGTTGGCCCGACTCTTCCGTTTCCGGTTCACCGAGCGTTTTTATTTCGGCTATCTCCAAGGCGCGATCGTGATCCTCTTCGTGCTGCAACTCTTCTCGGCCGGGTTCAAGGTTTGGGACGAGGACCGGACCCGCGAGGCGATCGTCCTCCAGGACTCGGTCAAAGCCACCGCCTCCCCCGGCTCGAACGAGACCCTCTACGAGCTGAACTCGGGCACCAAGGTCGTCCTCCGAGAAACCCGCGACGGCTACTCCCGAATCGAATGGAACCACGTCCCCGCCTTCGTGGAAGAGGATGTGGTTGGCGAGATTTAGGGAATCTGCTTCAATCCCGCATCCATGTACTATGCAGCCCGAAAACCACTTTTTATCGATTCCGATTTGTATCTGAAACAAACTCAGGGAAGAGCGCTTACATTGATTGATGGTGGAGCGCGAGGGGAACTCTTTGACCCCTTTAGCGCGGTCGCGTGTCCACTCGAGGTCGTGGCATTCGATCCAGATGTGGATGCTCCCAAAGGGACGCAGAAAGAAAGGGTTCGAAGGCATTTCATCAACAAGGCGCTATGGAAAGAAACAGGGACTGTCAAAGTCCATATCGCTCATCAACCCGCAACTTCCTCGGTTTATCCACCGGATTTGGAATTGCTAAGAACCTTCCCAGATCATGTGGGCGCTCCCCAGAGAACCACCGAGAAAGTGGTTGAAATTGAATCGATCTCAATTGATGAGGCGGTGGACCAGGGTCTTTGTCCCTCGCCTGATTTTATCAAGTTGGATATCCATTCCGCAGAATTCGAAGCCTTGCAGGGCGCCGAGAATTCTCTAAGGACTTCCTTTGGGGTTTTGGTTGAATCTTGGCACTCTCCCATCCATCGCGGGCAACACCTAACCGGGGAATTGGAGTGGTTTCTCAACCAACGTGGCTTCTTCCTGTTTCATATAATGCACAACTCACCCTGGCCCCATGTGGTTGATGGCAAAAACCTTGAATTGGATCGACCCAGAATGGTGGGCACTGAATCTCTCTTCCTCAGGGACGATCTTCATCCCTCAAATTCGAATCAGGTGGCTGGGCTTCATGCACTGGCAATCGCGGACCTATTTCGATACAACCGTTTTGCAGTCCTCTTAAGCCGCAAGTTACTGGAACAGAAGGTGTTGGACACCGACCTTCAATGGGAGGTCGAAAAGAAACTCAACTGGATTGCCGAGGAGAGACTTCGCTCGACCCGAGCAATCCGATTCTTCAAGAGACGCTTTCGGAACCTGGTTAGAAGGATGCTCTCATAGTTCACTCGTTTTTGGTTTGCCATCTAATTGCTATTGACAAGAGATGCTCCAAACCAACTTGGTCCGAATCCGAGGAACCTTCACGGAAGAGGAGACCTCGGACCTCTTCCGAAAGACTGCTCTTTTCCTTTCCCCAAACCGCATTAATGAAAAGAATGTCCTCCGGTCCCACAGCGTCATCACCATCTAGGTCGGGAAAAACGAACCAGTGAATCGTCACGGCCTGGCCAGTTGTCAGGTCTCCGGTGAAACCATCGAGCTCCTCGGGCGCGATTCCGATAGGGACCTCGACAGGGGTGACATCCACTCTCCAATATTCCCCAGCCTGTACGAGGCTTGCATCGGAAGCGGTCAGAATATGGGCCCCTGCCTTAAATGGCCTCAGTAAACCTGAAAGCTCGGGTCTGAAGGTATAAGCCAAACCGTCGGATGAGTCGAACCACTCATACAGGTAGACCACTGGATCCTCGTCAATATCAGTGCTTTCGTCGGTAATAAGGATTTGGAACTCGTCATCCGGGGTGGGATCGGACGGGTCTATCCCTATCTTCGGCGCTGTAGGGACAGTGTTGCGAACAGTAACCACCGCCTGACCGGTGGCCCCGTTAACCGTCCCATCAAAAGGCGTTACCACACATCGATACTGTCTGTCTCGAACTGTCAGTTCGTGTTGAAGCGTTGTCTGAGATTCTCCGGCAATTAGTTCACCATCCTCAAACCATCGATAATTGAGGCTGACCGTGGCTCCCTCTGGGTCGACACTCCCCGTGGCATTGCAAATCAAATCCGCCAGAGTGTCTGGATTGGATGGAGAGATGCTAACAATGGGCGCTGAGGGCGGGCCATTCGTTGGAGTTGGAGAGTGAGTCGGTGTCGGGGTGAAAGTGGATGTCCAAGTCGGTGTCGGGGTCGAAGTATTGGTGGGGCTGATAGTCGGAGTCGACGTGGGTGTTTGCGTAAAGGTTGGCGTCTCGGTTGGAGTTGGAGTGTTGGTAGCCGTATTGGTAAAGGTTGGAGTGGGCGAATAGGTTGGCGTTGGGGTAATTGTCAGGGTTGGTGTGGGAGTCGGTGGACAGACAAATTCTTGAAAAGAAATTGCTAGCCCATCACTGTGGAGACCTCCAACCTCATTTCCCTCAACGCCATCGCACAGGTTCGCCACGGGACAGGTTCCGAGAGAGTAACTTTCATCTGAAACGGCTCCAGACTCAGTTGCATGGACAAAAACTGAAAAGGGAACCTGCCCATACAGTTCGATCTGTCCCGGCGTTACAGACTTCCATTCAACCAACCCATTGGATTGGGCGGTGATATTGAAGCCGAACTGTGAGACCACTTCATCCAAAATATCGGCGCAAGAAGGGCTAGACAGTCCAGTAAAAGCAGCGCAATCCACCGCAAAATCCACGAGGATATCGCCAGATTCGACTGTCTCGAGGTCGCACCCGCCCGTGGTCGAGTCGCCCTGAACAACCTGAATTCTCAGTTCGTCGGTCGTTGGAGTCCCCGAAAAGAAGCCCGCGCATTGAAAATCCATTGTTCCCGATTGAACGCATGTGGCCACAGAGGGGGTTTCATAAAGGAAAGCGGCTCCGGCATTCGAGCCAGCGGTGTCATCCGCGAAGGCGCCGACAATAACTTTGTTTCGATAACCCGCGGTGCGGGCTCCATATTGAATTCCGCCATTGCCGGGAACAGGATCGACAAAGTTGTAGACCCTTTCACCGCTCAATGGATTGAAAAGATAGGCTCTCCCCCCGTTGTTCTCCTGCTGCGCTCCTAAGATGACAAACTCGTTGTAAGGAGCCGCAACTCCGAAAAGCGAACCGCTTTGCGGGCTTGGCGGGTAAAGGGGTCTCTGGTAAACGCCAGAGAGTAGATCGAATACGAAGGCAGCCCCGGAACGCGTGTTGTTGACATAGTCCATACCGGCTCCGATGACCGCTGTTTTTCCATCGACAATGGCGGTCCCCATCCCGAATCGGTCTCCGGTTCCTGGAAACGGGTTTTGATAGGTTTGGAGTAGCGCCCCATCCGAACCACGAAAGAGATAGGCAATGCCGCCATCCTCCCGGAGGGAATCATCTCGATCCGCGGCAATCAAAACATAGTCTTCAAATGAGTCGATGTTCCAACCGAATTCGTTTCCATCCGCGGGGTTGGGGTCTTTGAATTCGTGAAGAAGGGAGCCTGTACGGGGATCAAATAGATAAACGCCACCAGTTTCCACGCCATCGACCGAATCGTTGGGCGCCGCCACCAGCACATTCTCCCCAAAGGGATAGACTTGATGCCCGAAGAATCCTCCATTGGTTGGATTTGGACCCTCGATTGTTTGAATCATATTCCCTGACCGGATATCGAATACGAATGCTCTACCAGAATTAGCGACACCTGTATCGTCCCCTCGGGCCGCAATGACCACCAATTCATTCCCCATCCAGGCCACACCGGAGCCGAACAAATCTCCCTGGTTGGGCGCTGGGTTCTTGAATGTCCTCACCAATTCCCCGGTGGAGGCGTGGTACAAATAAGCGGCTCCATCCTGATCATCATCGATATCGGCAAGTAGGGCGCCGATGAGAACAAAGTCCCCCGCAAAGGCGACACGAGCGCCGAAACTCGCCCCGCTCGAGGGATTTGGATTATAAATAGAATGAGTCAGATTGAAGGTGATAGGATCGGCGGGAATTGGCTGGAGTCCAAGAAAAGTGACCGCCACAGCCGCGATGAACCGAATGTGTGATTTTGGAGATTTCGGGATTGGAAGACCCATGCCAACACCCCCTCAAAGGAAAAGCAATGGAAGCATCGCAACCGAACGCTAACCATTTTAGAAATTGAAAGTTACCACATTATTTTCGACAAGTAAATTAAAATCTCACGGAAATCGCTACTTCTTGGAATGCGGGGATCTAATTCTCTCCGAGAGATTCGATGCAAATCTGAAGGCGTGCCTGGGAGCGACACCCGCCAGATTGAATACTCCATAGACAAAAAACGTTAGTGTCATGACCTTGGCTAAGAGACAAGGGATTAATCCCTCAATAGAAGCATCCAGAAACCAAATAATGGTTAGACCCATTGAAATGAGGCCAATAACTCCCAGCCAATTTGTCCATCGGTAAGTCAGGTCAGTTGCGGATTTCCCGAGACAAAAGATGAGGAGGGCCATGATGGTGTTGGAAATCAACCCCGAGAAAGCAGCTCCCATGAGACCAAACTCTCTCACCAAGAAGACACATAAACCAAGGTTCACCGCCGCGGTAAAGATGCTCACAAACGCGACCCACCGGATGCGCTTGGGATTGTAGAAGACAGACTGATTGAAAGAATTGTAAAATGAGATGGCGATAACAGCTCCCGAGATTGGAGCAACCACTTTCCAGGAGAGGTGAAATTCCTCCGGTGTGAGAAAATAAATCGTTTCTTTGGAAATCGTGGTGATCGCCAGAGCGAAACAGCCGACGAGGGCTGGCATGAGAAGATTGGAACGTGCGACTTGTGACCGTATCTCCGAGGCCAGTTGCGAATCCCCGCGAGACTCGGCTTTCTCACTCTCGCGCACCGCCTTCACAAAGATCGGGCTGAACGCTTGGTTGAGGCCAACGGTCAGGACCGATGAAACCGCTCCAATTGTCAGTCCGACACCATAGATTCCAGCGTTCTCGAGACCAAGTTCACTATTAATCACCAGGATCCCCACCATTTCATTTGTGGTTATCGCGAGGCTATGCGGAACGAGTGGGAGGCCAAAATCAAGGGCTTCTTTGAGCCGAGCAGTTGAAGATTCCCAGGGACTCGATGGCCGGATTATGAGAAATGCGACGCTTGCCAAGATCCCGGTACACAGAACCTCCGCACTGATTTTACCGAAGACGCCCCACTGAAAGGTGACCACAAAAAGAATGATGGTGAGCAAAGTGGAGAGGGTCCTAATCCCACTGTAAATTGAAAAGGCAACGGGGCGCTGCTCGGCTTGAAGCTTCCGTTCATAGAGATTTGCAAAGACACTCAGTCCCGCACCAACGATCGTGAGAAATCCAAGAGGGAAAAAAGGGATCCCTTTAGTAATCCACTGGGATATCGCCCCCCCAAAATACGAAACCAGGACAACTCCTAGGGTGGTGGATGCGATCAAATACCAAATGACCGTCGACTCGAAAACCTTGAGTTCGCTGAACCCCTCCTGGTCGAACCGAAGCCTAAACCATGCGGCGGGTAGCCCTTGTGCGAACAACAAACCCGCGAAAACTCCAAACGGGGCCAATATTCTGACAATCCCATACCCCTCAGTTCCGAGATAGTGGGCATAAATGGGCAAAAGAACGATCCCCATCCCCCGATTCGCCAGCCGGGAGGCGACGTAGATTCCGCCGTGGGCGAAGAGTCTTTGTCCGAGGGTGAGAGCCATGGGGGAGTTTTAGCATCTCCATCATGGACAGTCAGCCTTCCCGCCAGAGGGATGGGCTTGCCGGGGGGAGCCGGTTCCGAAAAAATTCCCCTCTCATGTCGCTTGGACCCTTGATCGCCATTCAATCGGAGTCGCATCTCCCGCATGGGTTGGTCCCCGCGCCGCTACTGGTCGAGGCCGCCGCCGAGGCGGGGTATCGGGCGGCGGCGCTGGTCGATCGCCATTCCCTCGGCTCGGTCCCTTCGTTCCTGGCCGCCTGCAAGGCTCGTGGCATTCAACCGATTGTCGGAATGACAACTAACCTAGCGTTCGATTTGGAATCCTCTCGCGACGCGCGCGATGTGTTCGACTTGGTTCCGGAGGATCTGCGCGATGGCCCCTCCACCTCCGATGAGACTGTGACATTGCTGGCGGAGGAGTGGGCCGGGTTCAAAAACTTGGTCGCGCTGCTCGACACGATCCGCGGGCGAAAGCGGGAAAACCTGCCCATCGAAACCTTGATGGAGTTCTCCGAGGGGTTACACCTTGTCCTAGGTCCGCCCGGGTCGGCCTTCGAACGAGTCATCTCCGGGCGCCGTCCCTGGCGAACCGCTCTGCATCTGGAACGACTCCTCGACCTTTTCCCCCGTTCGAGAACCTGTTTCGGGGGAATCTACAGCGGTCCCGATGAACGCGAACTCGGACTCAGGTTGAGCCGTCTGGAAAAACTTCCCAAGAAAGTGCCCCCCCTCGCGGTCCATTGGGCCGCTTATCGCAATGACCGGGAGCGTTTCTGGGGCGCCGCCAAGCGGACCCTGTTCCCCTCCCCGACCCCTTATGAGATCGAGTCCCCGTTGATGGTCGAACACCCCGAGGGAATCCAGGTCGCGCTCCAGGGGCTCTCCAGCGCGTTGTCCCGTGTCGAGAAACTGGCCGTAGGCGGGAAGGAGATCGAACGCCTCTTCTCGTCGACCCCGCCGATTTACCCCTCGCCGCGCGGAACCGACACCCACTCCTTCTTCTGGACCATCACCCAGGAGATCGCGATCTCCACCGGGCATATCAACCGATCCGAGTACAAAGACCGCCTCTACGAAGAGTTCCAATACTTCAAGCAGACCGAGTGGCCCACCCTCTTCCTGCTGCTGTGGGATCTTCGCCGGAGGGTCGGCCTGCCCCCCGGGACTCTTCGCCCGTCGGGCGCATGGATCGGGGCCTCGCTCTTCGCGCATCTGTTGGGCCTGTCGAGAGTCGACCCCGTCCGAGCGGAGCTCCCGTTCCAACCGACTTCCCTTTCCCCGAAACCGGACAATTCCTTGAGCCTGGAGGTGGAGTGCCCGCATGGTTGGGAATCGAACCTCCTCACCGCCGCCGAAAGCCTTCTTGGCGAAACCAGAGCGGCTCTGATATCTGGCCCGCCCGGAGACTCCATCATCCAACTCGAACGGGCCGGGGCAAGGATCCTTCCCAAGTGGGAGGATCTCGGGTTCTCGGGAAATCGACCCGAAACACCTCCCGCTCCGCCGAGGTATCTGACCGAACAAAAATCGGAGCTTCGGGATGGAACCTGTCTCCACCTCTCTGGCCGAGCCATCGCGTTCCGCTCCGACAGTGAGGAGAGCGGAAGGGTTCAATTCACAATCGGGAATCGCATGGCCCTGGGCGGATTCAATCTGAATCTTCGCCCCAAACCCTCTCTGACTCTCGCCTGCGCCACTCGATACCGTGGCCTTCCCGAGACCTCGCCGCCCGTGAATTCAAACCAGGAGTCGGTGACCGAGTGGATCGAAAAGAAAACCGGGCGGGTCTTTTACGGCAAACCCTTTTTGGATGACACGGGTCATTTCGAGGCGTTGAGAAAATCGGCGTCCCTCATCCGTTTGGCGACTCTCCCCGAATCCGTGGGTTACCGCCCCTTGCTCTGGAAATGGATCATCGAATCGACCCCCAACCGCTTGGAGGACTTGGCGAATTATTTAACGCTCGCTCACCATTGGTCGTTCTGGGGCGCCCGTCCGGGGCTTCGGCGGAAGGCGGCGATTCGTCCATTGGAAAAGAAATCCGGAGCGCCTCCACCCTGGTGGGATCTTTGGGAGGCGTTCCTTAAGCGGACCGAACTCGATTCCCGAATCGCCGCGAGGATCGGCAGTCACCTGGAGGAGGAGACCCAATCGACCGGCGGTTGGATTTTGTATCGAGACTCGTTGACCCAATCCATGACCAGGGCGCTCGACTGGCCCGCCCAGACTGTCCATCGATTCCTTTCCCCCGAGGAGGAGTGGGAGGAAACCGGGCCATTCACTTCCAACTTCCGCGAGGCCTTTCTCGATTTTCTCGGACACCCCAACCCGCTCCCCGACCGGGCCGAGTCGCTGAAGAAGGCCGCTGAGACTTTGGCCTGTATGGACGCTTTCGAATCGGATCCCGCGGCCTGGGCTGTCTTGGCGGGCTTCCTGCACTCCGGAGAGATTGAAGAACGGAGAAGCATTTATCGGCTCTTACGTTCCGAGGGTTTCGGATTGAGAGTTCCTCCCAACTCTCGTGGCATCGCCTTTCCGCGATCCTCGGAACCGGCGACCCTTGAAGCGGGACTCACCGACCTTTACGGCATTGGGCCGCAGATCGCGGCGGAACTCGCCTCGGAGATTCCTCAACGGGGAATCCACGATCTCTTCTCTCGATCGTTTTCCGATCGAAAGGACCTCTCTTTCCCCGTCTGGTTGAACCAACATGAACATCACCTCAATCTAACGATCGTCGAGATGTTGATCCGTCTCGGCTACTTCAACGATTCGAACGAGGAGCGCGAGCGAAAGATTGAATTGGCGCGGTCGAAATATCATCGACGGACAGTGTCCGCCAGTTCTCTCCAGCAGACTCTTTTTCAACTGGACTCCTCCTCCGATCCGCGCACCGATCCACTTCAGGGTCGGCCACACGAGGAACTCGATGAGCGAAGCCAGATCGACTGGGAATTGTATGGATTAAGGTTGCCGCTCAGCGGAAGCCCATTGGAAAAATTTCGAGGTGAGATTCCAAACGATTGGATCGATTCCGAATCCGATCCGCTTCGAAAATCCGGCCTGCTCGTGGGTTGGTCTTATGACCTCGAGGTCTTTTCGATTCCCCGCCATGGAGCAGATGCGGACACCCCACTGGATCAACCCGGTATTTCGGCTTTTTTCCTTCTCCACACCAATCGGGGCGATTGTGTCATCGAGGATGAGGAGGGACGGGTCCTTTCTCTGCTGCCCGAGGATTTTCTCCCCGAGCCCCGCCTGGATGGTCATCGCATTCACCTTCGAGAACCTTTAAAGTTGGTTGTGAACGCCGCGCCGCGCACAACCCCCAACGACTGCATGCCGCCGCTCTTCCGGCTCTCCTCCGCCGAGACGATCGACGAAATCCTCACTCGCCAATCGAGTTGGGCGACCATACGGGTCCGGATCAAGGATCCCAAGACTCCATTGATCGAGGATATCCAGAAACTGGCCGATTGGTTTCATCTCGATTTCGGCGAACCCTCCACCGAACTCGAGGTTTCCATCCCGGATTCGCTCAATCCGCTGACTCTCATCAAACGTCGGTCCAAGGTTTTTCCACCCCACGGGGTTGTCGCCTCCGAGGTCCTTGTGGATCGGCTCAGACAGACTCCGGGTGTGGAATCGGTGGAGGTTATTCCTCGTCAGGCGCCCCTGTTCAAAACACCCAAGAATCGGGAGAAGTGAACCATGTCCATTCGAATCGTCGTCTCGATGATCCTATCGGTTTCCATGATCTCCACCGTCTACGCCTCCGCCAGCGCCCCGGACAGTCCAAACTGGAAACCGGGCCCAACACCGCTAATCGAACCGGGACCGGCGGGAACCTTCTGTGAAACCTCGGTCAAAGATCCGACCGTTGTCTGGTCGGATGGGGCCTGGCATGTGTTCTTCACCGCTCGGGGACTCGGAGAGTACTCCATCGGTTATGCCTCCTCCGAAACTTTTTCGGGGCTTCGAAACGCCGAGAAAATCCAGATTCACCAATTGAGAGGCGAGTCTGAATCCTATGCCGCGGCGCCCCAAGTGTTCTATTTCGAGCCTCAAGGCAAGTGGTATTTGATCTTCCAGACCCGCGATTCGAATTATCAACCCTGTTATTCCGTGTCCGACAAGATCTGGGATGTGCCCGGATGGTCCCCTCCAAAGCCTCTGATCGAAAAAGATTCGCCGAGGAAATGGATCGATTTCTGGGTGATTTGCGATCAAGAACAGGCTTATCTCTTCTACACCGAGAATCATCAGGAGGTTAAGGTCCGGACGACCGCTCTCACTTCCTTCCCCCATGGCTGGGGGCCGACTCGAACCGTTTTTGCTCCCGTTCATGAGGCGGTCCATGTTTATAAGGCGAGAGAGAATGCGGAATACCACCTCCTTTATGAATTGCGTGGCGAGGATGGCGCTCGGCAATTCGGGCTGGCAAAGGCAAAAGATCTCTTGGGGCCTTGGGAGAAAGTGACCGACGATTACGCCACGGGCGAACAACTTCTTTATTGGAATCGATACCCCCGCTGGACTGAGGAGGTGTCTCATGGAGAGTTCATTCGTTCGGGTTCGGATCAACTCTTGGAATACGACTCCAATCGCCCCTGCCTTTTGATACAGGGCATATTGAGGAGCGATCACCACGATGATTATCCCAATCTGGTCTGGCGGCTCGGGGCAATCACTCTGGAACGCAAAACCCTTCCACCCGATTTTGAGCGACGCACCTTCGAGGATGATTACGGAACCTTGTCCTGTTTGACGCGCCCCGGTGAGGGAGACCCGCTGGTTCTCATTCCGGGCACCTTTTCCGATGCGACACAGTGGAACGAGGTGGTAAGTTTCTTGCCCTCGGATCTTCCGATCATTCTGATCGACATGCGGGGGCATGGCGGGAGTTGGCCCCCGAAGCCGGAGAGTTCGATTGAGGATCTTGCCCAGGACACTCTTTGGCTTCTCGATCAAATGGGCATTGAGCGCGCCTATTTCGGGGGTCACAGCCTGGGCGGGATGATCTCGAAGGAAATCGGTCGTGCGGCGCCGGACAGAACTCTGGGGGTTCTCTCGGTCGAGGGTTGGACCACCTACAAGACTGCCAAGGAAGCCTTTGCCTCCGACATGAGAAGCACCCTTCGCCCGGATCTTGCGAAAGAGCGGGCGGCGAAACGCCTGAGAGTCGAGTCTGTGTGGGGCAAGGAGGCGATGAACGAATTCGCCACCGCGTGGCGACGATGGGACGGGTTCGAGTTCATGAAAACCACCGACCTTCCCATCATCGAATTCTATGGAGACCGCAACCGTCCGAGACCAACCCGGGAAGCCATGTACATCCCGGATCGAGAGAACATTAAGCTGGTGTGGATCTCCGGAGCCTCCCACAGTTTGCCAAGCGAGAAACCCAAGGAGGTGGCGGAGGGGATGACTCGGTTCTTGAATTCGAGAAGTGAGAATTAGAAGAGAATCACACGCCTCTGATTGCATCCAGAATCCGAAAGGTTGTCTCTGTCGTTTCGACACAACTTTCAAAACTCAGCTCTGGGATTTTTCCCGCCTTCAGACAATCGAAGAAATGCTCCAACTCGGCTGTGTGCCCCTTGTCCTGTGCGCGGGATTTGGAGGTGTGGGATTTGTTGCCTTCGGAAAGGGTGAGCATTTTGAAATCGTCCAATTGAGCGCTCTTCCCTCCCGAGTGAACCTCACAATATTCTTTCGGAACCGCTTGCGCCCCCTCGGCCGTGTACACAAGAGTGGCTGTGGAACCATCGGCAAACCGAAGAAGAACCGAAATGTTCTGATCGCCACCCTCCGAATGAAGGCAAGTCGCCTGGACATCCTCCACTCGCGACCCGGACCAATATTGGAAAAGATCGACAAAATGACAAACCTCGCCGACGATTCGCCCTCCGCCCTCGGCGGGATCCAGCAGCCAAGAACCTTTCTCGAGCCGCCCCGCGTTGATCCTCGCCAGCATCGCCAGCGGCCCGGTCCTCGGTTCGAACCACTGCTTGACCTCTCGGGCCATCGGTGAGAAGCGTCGATTGAATCCCACCATGACGACTCGATTCTTCCTCTCGACAACTTCTCGGATCTTCGACAGGTCCTCACGGTTCAACGCCAAGGGTTTCTCGACAAAAACATGTTTACCAGATTCAACCGAGGCGATCGTCTGTTCCGCGTGAAGATGGTGACGGGTGGCAATCAAAACCACGTCCACCGATGAATCTTGATAAACCGCGATCGGGTCGCATCCGGCGTTGGCAATCTCATATCGTTTGGCGACAGTGGAAGCGGTCGCCCCCCGACCGGTGATTACGTGTGACATCGCGACACCCGAGATTTTTTGAATACGGGGCAAGAGCACTCCTGAAGCGAATTGTCCGGCACCGAGAATTCCGATCTGGATTTGATCATGCGGTTCCATCGATTGAGGGGAGGAAGGCGTTGGAGACTCAACCTTATCGCCGTACCGAAACAGAATGCCAAGGGATTTTTCCTCGGTCTCGCCCTCTACCAACGCGTAGGCTTGCTTGGCGTCATCGATGGAAAAGGAGTGCGTCACCAAGGGGGCGATTTTTAATTTCCCCTCGGCCATCAGGGAGAGCGCGGTTTCCAGGTTTCGTTGTTCCGTAAACCGAACATACGCATAGGGATAATCCTTCCCGCGCTCCTCATACTCCGGATCGTAGCGGCCCGGACCATAAGAGGTGGAAAGCCGAAGTTCGAGTTCCTTCGGGTAGTAGATCCTGCGGGGAATGTTCATGGGCAGGGTCCCCACCGCGACAACCCGACCCTTCCTTCGGCAAAGGGTCCCCGCCAACTCCACCGGATCGTTGCTGTCCGTGGCGGCAGTGAGGATGACCGCATCGAGACCCTCGCCTTGGGTCATCGAAAGGGCCAACTTCTCAACATCCTCGCTCCGGATGGCGGCGAGATCCGCTCCGAAGGAACGAGCCCGGTCCACGGAACCCGAGTCCAGATCGATGCCGAAGACCTGACAGCCGTTCGCTTTGAGCAGTTGCACCACGATCTGCCCGAGAAGACCCAAGCCGATGACACCGACCGCTTCGCCAAGTCGAAGGTCCGCCACTCTCACCCCCTGGATGGCAATGGCGCAGAGAGTCGCCGCACAGCCTTCTTCCTCGGCAACACCCTCGGGAATTTTGGCCACCAGGTTTTTTGGGACACAGACAATTTCGGCGTGGTTGGCATAACCCGCTCCCGCACAGGCCACGCGATCCCCCGGGAAGATTCCCTCAACCCCATCTCCCACAGCAATGACCTCGCCCGCGCAGCTGTACCCAAGAGGAACCGGCTCCTCCAACCTCGATTTCACTTTCTGAAACGTGGAGGAAAACCCCTCGGTTTGAATCTTTTCGAGAACCTTTTTGACCTGATCCGGGCGCTGTCTGGCTTTTTCCAGCAAGCTGCTCTTGGCGATCTCTCGGTTGGCGCGCTCGGTTCCCGGGGAGACAAACGAAAACCGGTTTTTGACGAGAACCCTCCCGGGCACGACAATCGGAGCGGGGACCTCTTCGACAGCCAATTCGCCGGACCTGAGACTTTGGATCACTTGTTTCATTGGGAAATGCCCGTCACTTCTCGGAAGATCTCGATCAGTTTAGCGGCGGCCACCTCAATCGAGTATTCTTGCCGCACCTTTCGGGAGGCGGCCTCGGCCACCTGAACCCTCTTCTGTTGATTTTCGGCCAAATCCTTTAGAGTCTCAAACCAATCCTCCTCGGTTTTGCAGAGGAACCCATCCACTCCTTGCTCGAGGATGTCACGGTTGGCGCCCACATCCGAGCCAACGGGGATCACATTCCCGGCCATGTACTGGAGGAGTTTCAATCCACACTTCCCTTTTTCCCAGAGCGTGTCCTCGAGGGGCATGATCCCGATATCCATCCACCGTATCAGTTTCGCCTCGTCCTCCTCGGACCATTGATGGCTTTGGGCTTGTACTCCATGCCAGTCCGGTGCGGGGGCCCCGATGACAATGAAACGAAGGGGAACAACCTGGGCCAAACGCTCCATCGGACGGCGAACAATCTCCAAATACTTCGCGGTGATGGGCGTTCCGATCCAACCGATGGAAATCAATCCTTCATGGTCCTGGTCGTGCGGGATGTATTTGTCGACATCGACCGAGGTTGGAACAAGCCAGGTCCTCGGCGCGAAACGGTCGGCGTATTCGCACAAGAATCGATTTCCCCCGATTACCCCATCCGACAATGCCATCAGTTGGTCCAGCTTGTGGCGCATGAGAAGTCGGACGAGGAGATTGGGGTGCTTCTGGTATTTGACAAAGATGGCGTCGTCGTAATCGAGCAACAATTTCTTGGCGCCCTCGAAATACTTCTTTTCCATGAAGGCTGGGATAAAGGGGAAGAGTTCCTTTTCGATGACCACGAGATCGAATTCCCTGATTCGTTCGAGGTCATGGTGTCGCTTCGCGAAAAGCTCCCGACGGGACGCGGAAAAGGGAAGGCCACCGTAAAGCTCCTCGAGATAGAGGCTGGGAAAAAGATGGAAGGTGCGCGTCTCGATTCCCGCTTCCCAGTATTTCTCGAGGAACTGGTAAGTTCGGTAACGGCTGCTCGCGCCCATGCGGTCGTATTTGGTGTAAAAGGCGATCTTCATGTCGGTCGTTTTGTTTGCTAAGGATTTTGAAGTATGCGGGAGTGAAATTGAATGGCAAGCGGTGGGAACGAACGCCTGAGGCCCATTCCTTCTCTCCCCTAGAGAAAAGGAATGGGCCCCAAAGGGTCTCTCTCGGACTAAGGCGTAGGTCGACTAGAATCATCCCTCAAGGAAAAGAGGAGCGATCGGTGACGATGATCGACAATCCCAATCTGGAGCGATGAGCAAAAGATCTTCACCAATGTTTCACTCCAGTGTTGCAACGGTTTTCCTCCCGGAGGGTGTGGAGTCGATTTAGGATCATTATTAGAAACGCACAACGAAAAGATTATCGATCTTTCCCCCGTTTCGTCAATTGATTTTTTTCGTTTTTTTTCGGTCGCCTCGCCTTGCTTCCCAAACTTGGCGATCGTCTTACAATCCTGGTTTCTCGATTGATGAAAGGGGTGCGGCATCGTGTGGAAATGGTTGTCTTTATTCGGTTTTTTGTTGATGTCCTCAAGCGTTTACGGTGAGAATCTGTCCATCATCGAAAACGATTCGATTCGGTTGGGGGTCGATCTCGACTTGGGCGGCTCCATCACTCTTCTCGAATCGAAGGAAAAACCGGGGAACCTGATCAACAGCCACGATTGGGGGAGACAGGTTCAGATGTCTTTTTATTCCGGACCGGTCCCCTACAAGCCCAATGGGAAATCGCCGAACTCAACCTGGATGGGAATCGGCTGGAATCCCATTCAATCCGGGGACTACAAAGGCTTCCAATCCAAGATCCTCGAGCACTCCAATGACGGGAAAGAGATCTATGTGAAATGCATCCCCATGCATTGGCCTCTCGACAACGAGCCGGCCCAGTGCATCTTCGAGAGCTGGCTGCATCTCGAGGGCAACCGCGTTCACGCGCGCGCTCGAATGATCAACCACCGCGAGGACAAGACCCGCTACGCGCCACGCGCCCAGGAACTCCCGGCGGTCTACACCAATGGCCCCTACTACAAGGTGATGAGCTACACCGGGAAAGAACCCTTCACCGATGGGGACCTCGAAAGATTCACCAAAGTCTGGACCAACGAAAAGTTGGAGGAGGGGTTCTCGCCCTGGTCTTATTGGGTGGCGACCGAGGGTTGGGCGGCCCTGGTCAATGATGAGGATTGGGGATTGGGGGTCTGGTCCCCGGAAACTCTCGAATACAACGGCGGATTCTTCGGGAAAACCGGTGTCGGCGGCCCCAAAGATGCAAGCACCGGTTACTTGGCCCCCCGCACGAAAGAGATCATCGATTACAACATCGATTACGATTACCAGTATGTCTTGATCGTCGATTCGCTCCAGGCCATTCGCGATTGGGTCAAGCAAAACCACGGGACAGACCGGAAACCGGACTACATCTTCAAGAGCGACCGCCAGCACTGCGTCTACCGGGGGGCCGAGGACCAGGGGTGGCCGATCGAGGGAGAAATCCGGCTGACCGCCTCGCAAAAAAATCCACTGGTCATTGGACCTACTGAGTTTTGGAAGGCCGAGGAGATGCCAACGATTTCGATCGATATGGCTTACCAGGGAGACTCCAAGAAAGGTCGGATCCTTTGGAAGACTTTTGAGGATCAATCCTTCAAGGAGGAGCGCTCCTTCGATTTCGAGATCCATCCCGATGGGGAATTCCACACATATACGGTCGATCTTTCCGAACATCCCGAATATCGGGGGGCGCTCCTTGGCGTCGGGGTGCACCCCGCGTTGAATGTTAAGGAGGGTGAGACCATTCGCATTCGGTCCATTTCGTATCGCTCGACCAAATAATTGGATAATGTCCCGGCTGGGATTCTGCGGCATGCGCGACGCTCTTGATTTCCCGAACCGTTTCTCGAAGAATGCCTATGGTGAAATTCTTGCGATTCATCGCCGCTCAATGCGATGGATCTTGTGGGTACGAGGGAAAGAATGTTCGAGGCCGCGCTCGCGCTCGCGATGATTTTCCTTCCGGGGGTGGAAGGAAAAATCGAATCGGGCAACCTTCAGTCATTGGCTTGGCTCCAAGCCGAGGAAGCCGTTGATTCTCATTCGGTCTCCGAGGATATTCTGTCGGCCGCGAAACGCATGGCCGATCTCCAAACCGATTACCGCTTCAGTTTTCCCACCATCGAGTATCCCTTCGGAGATATTCCCAGCGATTGGGGGCTTTGCTGCGATGTCGTTGTGCGGGCTTGCCGCGCCGCGGGAATCGACCTTCAAGAGTTGGTCTACGAGGACAGTCACCGCGAACGGGAACTCTATATCGAGGCGAATCGACGTCAGAATTTCGCCCGACCTCTGAATCGGAGCTGGATCCATCGGCGCACATCCAACCTCAACCTATTTTTTCAGCGCTACGCTCAAGTGCTACCCAACCGCTACGATTCCACCAGGCCGGAGGAGTGGCAACCGGGCGACATCGTCATTTACCAAAAATATCAGGACCTGACCTGGCACATCGCGATCGTTTCGGATGAGATCGACTCGTTCACCGGCATCCCGAAAGTGATCGATGCTTGGCTAAACCCCGGGCATGTCTCCGAGGACCATCGCCTCACCGATCATGGCGCGATCGGCGGTCATTATCGACTAACCGATTCTTTTCGCGCCTCGCTATCCGAAGAGCACCGCGAGGCGGCCATCGCGGCCTGGAAGGAATTCATCGGAGATGAAGATGAATCCGACCAACGACTGGCCGAGTCCACGGAAGAGATCGAACCCTCCTCTCTCTAATTCCTCAGACAGAATCATTTCGATTCCTCTTTGATCGCCTCGTCCAAAAGCAGGAGATCCTTTGAGTCGACTCGCCCATCTCGGTTGATATCCGACTTGGGGTTCAGGAACGGAGATTCGTACGGGATCTCGATCGCCCCGATGTCATACTCATCCATCGAATCATCCCTCCCCCGATCGAAGATATCGACCGGACGAGGGTTGCCGAAAAAGTCGGTGCTAGGGCCTGTTGGGGAAGCGACATCCGCGGCGGCCGACAGAGCGGACATGCGAACATCGACGATTTCGTAGGCTATTCCCGAGGTGGAAAAGAACTCGGAGTCGCCCCAAATCGAGATGGTGTTCGAGGTGTTGGAGACAATCGCGAAATGAAGGGGCTGGGTGATGTTCGGATTGATCGTGAAATTCGTTCCCACCCACTGGTTGGACTCCCAATTCGCGGATTCGTCGACAAGCGCCGTTTGGTAGGAGTCGGGATCGAATGTGGCATCCTGGGTCCAAGTCCCCGTGACCGGCGATAAGAACCGGGGATCGCCGACCAGATTGTCGTTCCAATCCTGACGGTCCGATTCGAGCGCCTCAAGATCCGTGTAATCGCCTGTCGGGCTCGAAAAGATCCCTGCTTCGGAATCGAAGAAGAGGCTATTAACCGAGAACGCGTTCATTCCGTTGCCGGCCAATCTCACATGCGCGTTGGGATGGCCGCTGAATAGAGAGTCGTGAATCTCGGCGGTCCCTCCCCCCTCCACGGTGATTGCGTTGGTGAAATTCCGGCTCAACGAGGAGTAGCGAATTGTGGCATACGCTTCGTCGTCGACGCCGATTCCACCCGCGATAAAACCGCGGTTGCCGATCATCAGGCAGTTCAGGAACTCGGGACGAGCCGAGCGCATCGACCGAGCGCCCCCGGCCCATAGACTTGAGTTGCCGACAAAACGACACCTCTCGATTTGGTGGGGTTCGGATCGGAACCCATCCAGGGTCAAGCCACCGGCGCCCGAGGTTTCCGAGCTGAAGTTGGCGTAGAATCCGCAGTCCTCGACGAGCGCGGCAGTATAAAAGAGGTACATCCCGCCGCCCGAATAACCGCTCCGATTGCCAATGAAGTCGCATCCCCGAATGGTGAGATCGTTGGCGCCGTCGGCCCACAATCCGCCTCCCCAAGCAGGGGTATAATTGTCCTGGAAATAGCAGTCCTCAATGGTCCCGTCGCCGTGAGTGAACAGGGCGCCGCCATTGGGTTCGCCGCCGATGGCCCGATTCCGGATAAATCGACAATTTCGGAGAAGGAAATCGGCGTTGTCGATGCGGGCGCCGGCTCCCGAGTCATCGCTGGCTTGCGTCTCGATCTCGTTCTCCAAGAAGAGGCAGTCCTCAATCAGAATCTCCCCGAAGTTGGCGTAAACTCCAGCCCCGCCCGCGCCGGTCAATTTGTTCCCCGTAAAGGTGCAGTTTCGGATAGTCACTGTCGCTGTCCTGAAGCTGAGGGCCCCTCCATCTCCCGATCCTCCGCCGCCGATGAATGTGAGGCCTTCCAGGTTGATAAGGCCGGCGATGAAGGATCGCATCAGCGTTTCCGTCCCATCACCCTGTATCACCGGTTTCGCACCCGGTGCGGCACGGACAATGACCCCGCGTGTCAGGAATATCGGAAAGGACTCGCCGGAGGTGGTTGAGTAGACCCCATCTGTAATGAGCAGGACATCGCCGGAGGCCGCTTCAATCATCGCGTTCGTGATCGTGTTGTAATCCGTTCCGAACCCGGGTCCCACAGTCAGCGTTTCCGCCTGAACCGTTTGTGAGAATAAAGCGGCGGCGATCAGTGGGAATATTCTTGCGATTTTCATTGGCGCGCCTCAACAAATGAGATTTGATTGAAACTCTTACAACCGAGAACACTAACTATATCACGCCAATGTATTTCAGCCTAGGGGATTTTTTTGTGGGCATGGAATCCCTATTGGCTGGAGTCCGACTAACCCGAAAGGGTCTGGAGATCCAACCCCAGACCCTCGTCATCGGAAGTTATTTGTGTCGCAATCGGTTGAACAACAACAAGGCGTCGTTCGAGTTCACTGTATCGTCCAGGTTGAAATCGACCGGCGAGGGGACGGTCCCTTGGAAATCGGGGTTCGGGTTGACCAGGGGCCGCCAATCCCGCGCGAGCAACTCAAGAACCGACGTCACCGAAGTGTTCTCTCGTGGTCGTGTGGTGATCTCCACCGCGCAAGGCCGGCTCTCGCCGAAACCATTCACCGCCACGGTTTCAACTGTGTAATCCCTTGCCGAATCCAGCCCCTCGAGGACAATACAATCCGAACCGGCGGGGACTTCCTCCGAGGCGACTTCTTCCCCAGAGGAGTTAAGCACACGGATACCATAGGCGGTCACATTTTCGGAGGCGGAATTCGGGAACCAGCAGACCTTCACATCGTTTCCTCCGACATCCGGAATCTTCAGGATCGGTTTGGATGGCGTCAAGTTCAGGTAGACGAGGGCCGGTGGGACCGAGGAGGCGGTCTCGATTTCATCGTCCGCTCGGAATCGGACCCATTCCAGCGTGCCATCGGCGATCTTCTTTGCTCCTACCAGAGGAATTTCGAGAGTCGCCAGCAGCTCGTCCTCCTGGTCATATTGCGTGCGTTCCAAGGTGAAGGGTCCGAACTCGCCGTCGCCATTTCCCTTGGGGGTCTGGAGACGGAAATTTGGACCGGGATGGACGGCGATCGAGGAACCGAAGAAGGCGGTCGGATACCGGAACGCGATCTCCACCGAATCCTTCACAGCGCAACTGTTCAGAGACCATAGCGGAATCCTTGCGATGCCCGTAACATCCGCCACCGTCACACTTCCCGGAATGAAGAGGGGGCGACAAACTCGGGTTCGAGTCGCCATCTTGACTTCAATATCGCCAAGACAGTCGAATCCGTCGAGCCCCAGATTCGGACCTTGGACAAGACCGGTCAGTCCCGACTGTGACTCTTGGATACGGTTCCCGCCACCGCTGTCGCTCGCAAGCAAGTCGCCCTCGGTAAATCGGTTCGGATTCTGGATATCGTCAAGCGAGGTGCTGAAGAAGATATCGCCCGCGAACCGGTTGATCGGCCCCGTCTCGCCATTCTCATCGCTTTCAGGGAGATGGTTCGGCATATCCACCGCGTCCAGACCGACATTCGAGTCAGCGGGATTCGGGTAATAGCCGAGCAAGATCCCTGGTGAACCGGCGGGGGTTTGATCCGCTCCGCTTCGGAAGACCTTTCCGACCATTGTGTTCAGTCCGAGACAAAGCAAATCGTCGGCGGAAACCGGAATTCCCGCGCTCGCATTGTAAACCTCGTTCACTTCCTCGAAGGAGAAATACACACTGGCGTCCGCGATGATGTCTGACGGGGGAGTCGAGTCGAGATTCTCCAGATAACTGTTCGTCCAACGATCGTATTCCTCGGGATCGATTCCCTCCACATCCACGGCGTCCAGTCCAACTTCTCCTGCCGTCATGCCTTCATCGTCCTTGAGATCGAACGGAGCAAGAAGAAACGCGTTCGGGACGATGAGACCCGATTTGCCTAAGAGGTCACCATCGCTCACCACGGTCCCGAACGCGGGATGCGCCGGATTGGATACGCGGAACGGTTCTTCCACCGTGAAGAAGGCTCGAGTCAAAACCCCATCCTCGACCGAGATGGCGTCCAAACCGTCGAGGCCAAGACGCTTCCCTTTTTGGTAAGGATCGAAAAGGAAAGCCTCCAAAAGATCCTCATACCGTCCTCCGAGGATTGGGGCGAGGCCGCCCGCCACGAGAGCGTCGCCTTGAT